>NZ_BBJJ01000052.1 GCF_000739815.1 Paraburkholderia mimosarum LMG 23256 = NBRC 106338 | reverse complement strand
CCGAAATCTCCGCGCGCGACGAGCAACGTCTCGAAGCCTGGACCGCCTCGCTTGCGACGATGTCCGCCGCGCTGCGCGAGGAATGGGAAGCCACGAGCGCGGCCACCGCGCAACGCCAGCAGGACATCTGCGAAACCCTGGCCCGAACCGCCAGCGACATCACCTCGCAATCGCAGGCCCATAACGCGAGCACGATCGCCGAAATCGGCAGCCTCGTGCAGGCCGCGTCCGCCGCCCCGCAGGCAGCCGCCGAAGTCATCGCCGAGCTGCGCCAGAAGCTCTCGGACAGCATGGTCCGCGACACCGCGATGCTCGACGAGCGCAACCGCCTGCTCGCCACGCTCGAAACCCTGCTCGACGCCGTGAACCGCGCCTCCACCGAGCAGCGCTCGGCGATCGACGCGCTCGTCTCCACCTCGGCGGACCTGCTCGAGCGCGTGGGCGGCCAGTTCAGCGCGAACGTCGAGGCACAAAGCGGCAAGCTCGGCGCGATCGCCGCGCAGGTGAGCGGCAGCGCCGTGGAAGTGGCGAGCCTTGGCGACGCGTTCGGCGCGGCCGTCACCGTGTTCGGCGAATCGAACGACAAGCTCGTGGCGCATCTCGAGCGCATCGAGGCCGCGCTCGACAAGTCGCTCGCGCGCAGCGACGACCAGCTCGCCTACTACGTGGCGCAGGCGCGTGAAGTGATCGACCTGAGCATGCTGTCGCAGAAGCAGATCGTCGAGAACCTCCAGCAGCTCGCCGGCCAGCGCGCCACCGAAGGAGTGGACGCGGCATGAACGACGAAATCGACGGCGGCGCGGCCCCCGCCGCGCCGGTCTGGCCCGCGTTCGCCGACCTGATGTCGGTGCTGCTGGGCGCGTTCCTGCTGATCCTCGTGGGCGTGGTCGGCATGCAGCTCGAACTGTCGAGCCGCCTCGCCGACGAGGTCAAGCAGCGCAAGGCCGAGACGCAGCGGCGCAAGACGCTCGAAGAGGCGCTTGCGGGCCCGCTCGCCGCCGGGCGCGTGACGCTCGTGAACGGGCGCATCGGCATCAGCGGCAGCGTGCTGTTCGCGCTGAACTCGGACCAGCTGACGCCGCAGGGCCGCGATCTGCTCAAGAGCCTCGCGGGGCCGCTCGCGGCGTATTTGAAGAGCCGCGACGAGATCCTGATGGTGAGCGGTTTCGCCGACGATCAGCAGGTGCACGCGGGCAACCGCCGCTTCGCCGACAACTGGGAGCTTTCGGCCGAACGCGCGCTGACGGTCACACGCGCGTTCATCGATCAGGGCGTTCCGGCCAAGTCGGTGTTCGCGGCCGCGTTCGGCTCGGAGCAGCCGGTGAGCGCGAACACCGACGAAGCGGGCCGCGCGAAAAACCGCCGCGTCGAGATCGCGCCGGTGCCGCGGCCGACTGTCGGCGAGGGCAAGCATGGTGAATGACGCGGGCCCGCATCGAGCGCCTGCCGCGCCCGAGGCATCCGGCGCGCGCGCCCTGCTCGACGTCTGGCGCGCGCGCGGCGCCGACCAGCTCGACCCGATTCGCTTTCATTTGATCGAGGCGCTGGAGCGGCGCGCCGCCGCGCACGCGGGTGAAGCGCGGCGCCTCATGGACGCGCGCCTGGCGGAACTGCTCGACGCCTTCGCCGGCGACCTCGCGCGCGGGACATCGAAGACCACGCGCGTGCTGGGCGACGAGCCGGCGAGGAGCGAGCTGGGCCGCCTCGTCGATTCGCTCGCGCGCGTGGAGCCGGCGCGACCGGCGGGAAGCGCGCGGCACGAGCCGGACCCGGAGCTGGTCGAATACTTCCGCAAAACCTGGTCGCGCGTACGCACCGAAAAGCAGCTGCGCCAGTCGCTGGACCAGGTGCCGAGGAACGCGGGGCCGCTCAATTCGAGCAGCCTCGTGCATCGCGCGCTCTCGCTCATGCGCGAAGTCTCGCCGGGCTATCTTCAGCATTTCCTCGCGTATGCCGATGCGCTTTCGTGGCTCGAGCAGTGGAGTGCGAGCGTGGCGGTCGCGGCGCCGGTCAAGGAAGCGCCGCGCGCTTCATCAGCGAAGAAAGGAAGTCGCGGGAAGGCGCGATAGTCGCCGACCCGCGGTTCATCCGCTTGCGGGCGGTTTCGATCGAAGGCGGCTTCCCGAAGCGCCGTCCTCAGCCCGCAACGGCCTTGCGCCGCGCCCGCACTGCCTGCGCCAGCCCATCGAGCACGGGCGCCGTCTGCGCCCAGCTGATGCACGCATCGGTAATCGACACGCCGCGCTGAAGCGGCACGCCCGGCTTCAGATCCTGGCGGCCCTCTTCGAGATGGCTCTCGATCATCACGCCGACGATGCGCTTTTCGCCGCCTTCGAGCTGCTCGCCGATGTTGCGCGCGACGTCGATCTGCCGCTGATGCGCCTTGTTCGAGTTCGCATGAGAGCAGTCGATCATGACCTGCTCGCGCAGCCCCGCCTTAGCGAGCGACGCACAGCACGCCGCCACGGAGGCCGCATCGTAGTTCGGCCCGCTCTTGCCGCCGCGAAGGATCACGTGGCAGTCGTCGTTGCCGCGCGTTTCGAAGATGGCGGCCATGCCCATCTTCGTCATGCCCATGAATGCGTGGCTCGCGCGCGCGGCGACGATGGCGTCGGTGGCCACCTGCACGCCACCGTCGGTGCCATTCTTGAAGCCGATCGGGCACGAAAGGCCCGAGGCCAGCTGACGATGGCTCTGGCTCTCGGTCGTGCGCGCGCCGATCGCGCCCCACGCGACGAGGTCGGCGATGAATTGCGGACTCAGCAGATCGAGAAATTCCGTGGCCGTGGGCAGGCCCAGCGCGTTGATGTCGAGCAGCAGCTGGCGCGCCGCGCGCAGGCCCTCGTTGATGCGGAAGCTGCCGTCCAGACGCGGATCGTTGATATAGCCCTTCCAGCCCACCGTCGTGCGCGGCTTCTCGAAGTACACGCGCATGACGACCAGCAGATCGTCCTCGAGCGTGTCGGCCTTCGCCTTGAGTAGCTTCGCGTATTCGATGGCCTGGTCGTGGTCGTGGATCGAGCACGGACCCACCACCACCACGAGCCGGTCGTCGCGCTGCGCGAGCACCTCGGCGATCTCGCCGCGGCTCGTTTCGACGAGCGTCTGCGTCTCCTGCGGCACGGGCAGCTCGTCGAGCAGCAGCGCGGGCGAAATGAGCGGACGCACGGCGCCGATGCGCGTGTCGTCGATGCGGGTCGTGTCCTGGGTGGCGTCGGCCACGCCGACTTCCTGGTCGTGCTGCGGATTGTCGATACGGCTCAAGATGTTCTCCAGCTACGGGCTAGATGCATGGGGGATCAAGCCACGATTATCGCATCCGGCGCGCCGGCAGCCTCCGAAACGAAACGAGGCGGCCCGAAGACCGCCTCACGAAAGAACCCGCAACGTGCGCCGCCACGATCAGCGCGCCGCATCTCCCATCGGATAGCCCTTGCCCGCCAGCCGGCGCGCAATGCGCACCAGCGCGAACCACTGCTGGGCGAGCAGCCCTTCGCCATAGCTCACGCCCTTGCCGTGCGGCGCGGGCAACTGGTCGCGAATGCCGGTGGGTTCCTGCGCCTTGCTCCACGACGCGGTGCGGAACATCATGTCCCACCAGGGAAACAGCACGCCGAAGTTGCAGCCGTAGCGCGTGCCTTCGTGCCCGTAGCCGATCGCATGATGACGGCGGTGAAACGCCGGGCTCACGACGATCCGTTCGAGCAGCCATCCGAAATCGAGGCGCGCGTTCACGTGCTGCACGCTCTGCATGAAGTTGCTCATTGCCACGAGCACGACGAACTGCGCGGGCTGCACGCCGATGAAGAGCGAGATGCCAGCGAAAAACGCGGCCTGAAGAACATCGTCGAGGAAATGATTGCGATCGTCGCACCACATCGACATCTGCTGCTGGCTATGGTGCACGGCGTGCAGCTCCCACCACACGCCGAAGCGATGCTGCCAGCGGTGATACCAGTAGCCCGCGAAGTCGAGCACGACGAGATAGATCAGGAACGACACCAGCGGCTTGTCGGTCACGCCGGGCCACAGACTGTCCACTTCGATGTTCGGGACGCTGTAGATCGCCATCAGGCTCTGCCAGTGATTGAACAACGGCGTCAACAGAAAGAAGAACGCGATGTTCAGGATGCCTAGCTTGGCGATCCACGTGTACCAGACGTCGGCGCGCAGCGCCTTGCGGTCGCGCCATTGCTCCGCGGGTCGCAACGCTTCGAGCGGGCGCAGCAGCAGATACGACGCGCAAACCTGCAGCACGCCCACGATCACCCAGTACAGCGCGTCGTAGGTGTCCTCGTCGTAGCCCATCAGGCCGATCTTGTAGAAGGCCGGCTGCACCACGTCCACGTAGACGAGCGTCTGCAGCCACGACACGAGGTTGTCGGCCTGCGAAATCAGCGTATCGATCATTCGGACTCCTGCATCAATCCGGGTTGGGCGCGTAGACGGGCGCGCGGTTCGCGAAATAGATGCCGTGCGGCGAACGGCCCACCGCAATGGTGTCGATCAGCTGGCGCGTGTTCAGGTCGATGATCCCCACGTGTCTCGCGAAACGGAACGTCACCCACAGGTAGCGCTTGTCGGCGGACAGCTCCATGTCGTCGGGGCCGGGACGCAGGCCCGTGATGTCGCCGACCTTCGTGAGCGTGGTGTAGTCGAGAATGCTGATCGTGCTTTCCACGCGGTTCGAGACGGCCACATGCGTGCCGTCGTCGAGATTGCGGAAGTTATGCGCGCCACGGCCGGTCTGGATCCTTTTCACGACCGTGCGGTTGTGCCAGTCCACCACGGCCACGTCGTCCTCGCCCGTCATGCCGACCAGCAGGTACTTGTCGCCCGGCGTCATCCACAGGCCCGCGGGCGTGCTGCCCACGGGCAGCTTCCAGAGCACCGTTTGCGTCGGCAGATCGATGGCGGCCACTTCGCCCGTGTCCTGCAGCGTCACGAACGCGGTCTTGCTGTCCGAGGCGAAGGTGATGTGGCTCGGCGTTTTCCCGAGCGCGATGCGTTTCGCGAGCGTGAGGTTCTTGCCGTCGTAGCGGTATACGTCCACGCGGTCGAGGCGCAGGCCCGCGGTCACGAACCATTTGTGGTCGGGCGAAAAGCCGAGCTGGTACGGATCTTCGATGCCTTCCAGGCGGCTTTGCACCTGCCCCGTATGCGGGTCGAGGAACAGCAGGTCGTTCGACACCGAATCGGCGACGATCAGCGACTTGCCGTCGGGCGTGATCATCAGGTGATGCGGCTCCTTGCCGGTGGGCTCGGTGCCGACCACGGTGCGGCTCGCCTCGTCGATGAGCGAGAGCCTGGCCTCGCCCGAATCGAGCACGATGACCTTGTCGTCGGCGTGGGCGAGCGCGCCCCATGCAAGGCCGCCGATGAGGCCGCAATTCAGCAGCGCAGTCGCGAGCGTTTTTTTCATGCGCGCCGGTGTAAGCGAAAAGATCGGGAATTGAGGCATTTCGTAAGGGAGAAACTGCAGCGAAGGCGCGCGGCGCCGGTTTGTGCTGAGATACCGCTAAGGTAGGCGCGCGGATTGCCTGCTTAACGTGTGAGGCCCCGATTCCGATGACGCCTGTGCAACGCATTTGCAGCCACGCGATGCGACGGTTACGGCGATGGGCTGCGCGTACAGACCCTAACTCTCGCGAGAAGTTGCATGGACCATCGCGCCCGCGAAGACCGCGCAGATAGCGCGGACACCGCCGTGCGCGCCCCCGACGGCCTGACCCGCAGCACGGCCGCCGCAGTGCGCGAAGCGCTCGAAGGACGCCGCCGCGGCGTCGCCCTTCTGCTGCCGCTCGCGGGTCCGGCCGTGGTCGTCTCCGTCGCCTATATCGACCCCGGCAATTTCGCGACCAACATCCAGGCCGGCGCGCGCTACGGCTATGCGCTGCTGTGGGTGGTACTGCTCGCCAATGTGATCGCCATGCTTTTCCAGGGGCTCTCGGCGAAGCTCGGCATCGCCACGGGCCGCAATCTCGCCGAACTGTGCCGCGACACGCTGCCCGCGCCGCTCGTGTGGCTCATGTGGATCGTGAGCGAAATCGCGGCCATGGCCACCGATCTCGCCGAATTTCTCGGCGGCGCGATCGGCCTCGCGCTGCTCTTTCATCTGCCGCTGCTGGCGGGCATGGCCGTCACCGCTGTCGTGACCTATGCGCTGCTGTTTCTGGAGCGCGCGGGCTTCCGGCCGCTCGAACTCGTGATCGGCGCGCTCGTGGGTGTGATCGGCATCTGCTATGTGCTCGAACTTTTCATCGCGCCCGTCGAGTGGCCGACTCTCCTCCGCCAGCTCGCCACGCCGCGCCTGCCCGATGCGCAAGCCGTGACGATCGCGGTGGGCATCATCGGCGCAACGGTGATGCCGCATGCACTCTTCCTGCACTCCGGGCTCACCCAGGCGCGCGTGCTCGCGCGCGACGACACCGAGCGCGCGCGCCTCGTGAAGTTTTCTAACGTCGAAGTCGTGGTCGCGCTTTCGGTGGCCGGCCTCATCAACATGGCGATGGTGGTCATGGCCTCGGGCGCCTTCCACCAGGGCTATGCCGATGTCGCCGAAATCGGGACCGCCTACCGCACGCTCGCCCCGCTGCTGGGCGCGGCCGCCGCGAGCATCTTCCTCGTCTCGCTGATCGCCTCGGGCATTTCCAGCTCCGTGGTCGGCACGCTCGCCGGGCAAATGATCATGCAGGGCTTCGTGAACTTCCGCATTCCGCTATGGCTGCGCCGCGCGGTGACGATGGTGCCGAGCTTCGTCGTCGTGGCGCTCGGCGTGAACGCGACCGAGGCGCTCGTGATGAGCCAGGTCGTGCTGAGCCTCGCGCTGCCGTTCCCGATGGCCGCGCTCGTCTGGCTCACGTGCCGCGCCGACATCATGGGGCCGCATCGCAATCGCGCGCTCACGGCGATTGGCGCCGCTGCGGGCGCGCTCGTCGTGCTCGTGCTCAACGTTGCGCTGCTGCTGGTGACCTTCGGCGGGGCGCTGCCTGGACTCGGGTGACGCGCGCGTAAAAAAGCCGGATGCCCGCGCGATCGTCAAAATGAACGGCCGGTCGGTTTATCGATGTGAGCGTGCCGCGCAACGGCCCCTTCGCGCCACGCGTGCAAACTCGGGCGAAACCATGCACCATTAGCGTTTTCGCCGCGCCCCGTTCTCGTGACGGGCGCGGCTTTTGCAACCGCGCGCGAGCGTCCCCGCCCGAAAGCCGCATGGATGAGCCCAAAGTGAGCCCTGAGCGAATCCAGAGCGAGCCCAAAGCGCAGACCCGAGCGCGCGCCACCTCCGACCTGCCATGACGAATCAGCCTGCCCAAGCCTTGCCCGAACAGCCCGTCGACATGATCATTTTCGGCGGCGGAGGCGACCTGGCCGCGCGCAAACTGCTGCCCGCGCTCTACATGGCGCACCTGCACGGCAACCTGCCGCCCGAAACGCGCATCATCGCCGTGGGCCGCAAGAACTGGACGATCGACGACTACCGCAGCTTCATGGACGAGCAGTCGCGTCCGTTCATCGATGCCAAAGCGTTCGACGCGCAGGCGTGGGACCGCTATCTGAACCTGTTCCAGTACGTGATCATCGACGTGAACGCGCCCGCCGACTACGCGAACCTGAAGGCGGCGTCGCGCGAGCATGCGCTGCGCGTGTTCTATCTCTCGACGTCGCCCGAACTCTTCACGACGATTTGCGACAACCTCACGACGGGCGGCCTCGTCGACGGCAGCTCGCGTGTGGTGCTCGAAAAACCGCTCGGCCACGATCTCGCCTCGGCGCAGCAGATCAACGAGTCGGTGGGCCGGCATTTCGCCGAGTCGCAGATCTACCGGATCGACCACTATCTGGGCAAGGAAACGGTGCAGAACCTGATGGTGCTGCGCTTCGGCAACCCGATCTTCGGGCCGCTCTGGCAGGCGCCGTACATCCGCAGCGTGCAGATCACGGTGGCGGAAACGGTGGGCGTGGGCAGCCGCGCGGGCTTCTACGATCACACGGGTGCGCTGCGCGACATGGTGCAGAACCACCTGCTGCAACTGCTGTGCATCGTGGCAATGGAGCCGCCCGTTTCGCTCGACCCGGACGCCGTGCGCGACGAAAAGCTCAAGGTGCTGCGCTCGCTGCGCCCGATGTCGCTCGCCGATATCGCGCGGGACACCGTGCGCGGCCAATACGCGGCGGGCGCCGTGGACGGCCAGCCGGTGAAGGGCTACCTCGAAGAAGACAACGTGCCGGCCGACAGCAAGGCCGAAACGTTCGTGGCGCTGCGCGCGCACATCAACAACTGGCGCTGGGCCAACGTGCCGTTCTTCCTGCGCACCGGCAAGCGCTTGCAGAAGCGCCAGTCGGAGATCGTGATCGAATTCGCGGACCTGCCGTTCTCGATCTTCCCGAGCGGTCCGCGCAATTACGGCAATCGTCTAGTGATCCAGCTTCAGCCCGAAGAATCGATCCAGTTGCAGATGCTCGCGAAGGAACCGGGCAGCGGCATGAACATGCTGCCGGTGAGCCTGAACCTCGATCTCCAGCAGGCCATTCCCGAGCGCCGCGCGGAAGCCTACGAGCGCCTGCTGATCGACGTGATTCGCGGGCGCCTCACGCACTTCATGCGCCGCGACGAACTGGAAGCCGCATGGAAGTGGGTCGAGCCGATCCTGCACGGCTGGAAGGAACTGAACGACCGCCCGCGCACTTACACGTCGGGCACGTTCGGGCCGGCGGCATCGTCGGCGCTGCTCGCGCGCGAGAACCTGTCGTGGGCCGAGGAAATGTAATGTGAGGCACGGCGGGCGCCGCGCGGCGGCCGCCGGCTTTTATTGCTGATCGCCGGAATCGGGACGAAAAAGATCGAAGCCCGCAAACACGATTACACCGCTCAGCGCCATCAACGGCACCGAGTGACGGCCGAGAAAAAGAACGGCGGCCGCGAGCCACGTCGAAATACAAAAAGCGCCGATGCGCCGCATGATGCAACTCCGTATTTTTTGATGCCACTTTGATGCCGCTTTGATGCCCTTCTTGTAGCCTGCCGGGCTTCGCGCGTGCCGTGCGGATTCAGCCCAATGTGGCGCGCGCCGTGCGCAGGCGCGACACCGTATCGACAAACGCTTCGCCACCCAGCGTGCGCTTCATGCGGCTCGTGACCGTCGCGCTCGCGGCGTTGAGCGCCTCGCCAATCGCAAGGGCATGTGCCGTGGGCACGATCGCCACTTCGCGTCCGTCGCCCTCCGTGCGCTGGCGCTCCACGTAGCCGCGCGCCTCCAGACCGTCGAGCACGCGCGTGGCCGTGGGCCGGGCGATGGAAAGCAACTCGGCCAGTTCGCGCTGGAGCGAACCGGGCCGCTCCAGCACCGCGCGCAGCATGAAACCCTGCGGCGGCGTAAGCTCGAAGCGCTCGAAGGCCTCCGCCCATTCGCGCTCCAGGCGCCGCGCCAGCGCCGTGGTGTTGAAGTAAAGGCAATGATCGAACATGTGCGTAGCATATCCGGATATCGTTAGCTATGCAACGATCAGCATGTGTTGCGTCTACCCTCGGACGAATCGAGCACCCTGCAAGGGAAATAGCGTTTGCACCGCATCCGTTATGATGCGAAGCAATCGTCATCGCCTGGCCGTCGAACACCACATCACGGAGACATCGATGCAAATGCGCTGCTACTGCGTTATCCATCACGGCAAGCCACTGGAACTGATCGAGCGCGAGGTGCCCCAGCCAAAGGGCACTGAGGTGCTGCTGCGCGTGAAGGCCGCGGGCCTGTGCCATTCCGACCTGCACATCTGGGAGGGCTACTACGATCTGGGCGGCGGCAAGAAACTCTCGCTCGCCGATCGCGGCATCAAGCTGCCGCTCACGCCGAGCCATGAAATCTGCGGCGAGGTCGTGGCGCTCGGGCCCGATGCGCAAGCCGCTACAGAAGCACTCCCAGCGGGGACGTCCGCAGTCGTGCATCCGTGGATCGGCTGCGGCGAATGCGCGGCCTGCAAGCGCGGCGAAGAGAACATTTGCGCGAAGCCGCAGTCGCTCGGCGTGCTGCGCGACGGCGGTTTCGCCGACTACGTGATCGTGCCGCATCCGCGTTATCTCGTGGATCTCGCCGGCCTCGATCCCGTGAAGGCCGCACCGCTCGCCTGCGCGGGCGTAACGACGTATTCGGCCGTCAAGAAGTTTGGCGAGCGCATACACGAAGGCCCCGTGGTCGTGATCGGCGCGGGCGGTCTTGGCATGATGGCGCTCGAAGTGCTCAAGGCGCTGGGCGCGCAGGGCGCGATCGTCGTGGACGTGGACCCCGCCAAGCGCGAAGCGGCGCTCGCCGCCGGCGCGCTAGCCGCCATCGACGCGCGAGCGAGCGACGCGCTCCAGCAGGTCATCGCCGCGACGGGCGGCGGCGCGCGCGCGGTGCTCGACCTCGTGGGCGCGACGCCTACGGTCAGGCTCGCGCTCGATTCCTGCGCGCGCGGCGGCCATGTGGTGATCGTCGGGCTGATGGGCGGGGATCTCACGCTCTCGCTACCCATCATCCCGATGCGGCCGCTGAAGATCGAAGGCAGCTATGTGGGCACGCTGCCCGAGTTGCGCGAACTCGTGACGCTCACGCGCGAAGGCAGGATGCAGCCTTCGCCGGTCTCGGCGCGGCCGCTCACGGAAATCAACGACGCGTTCGAGGCGCTCGCCCAAGGCAAGGTGGTCGGGCGGCAAGTTCTCGTGCCGTGAGCACGCGGCATGGCATTGCGCGCGGGCGCTCGCCGCACGCGATGCCATGTCATCCGGATGCCGAATCAATTCACCGGTTGAGTCGCCTCGCGCTCCCCACGCATATCGCGACTACGGGCGCCGGGGCCCGGATTCTCGCGTCGCGCGAGCGTCGGCGTGAGCACGTGGCGACTCTTGCTCGCGCGGGTTTCCGGCAGTTCGGGAACGTGGCCGCCGAGCGCGCGGCGCCAGCGAGAAATCGGCACATCCGTTCTGCCCGTGCGTGCCGAACAATGTCCCTTACGGTCTCCCCACTGCGCCGCGCCATTTCGCAAGCGTTCTGCAAGCATGGCCAGCCAACCCGGCTCATTGCGCGCTCATTGCTCGAATAAGGGCAACGTATGCGCCCAGTTCGCGCCGTTGCCTGAAGCGCAGCTGTCGTAACCTCGAGACTGGCCCATTGTTCGTGCGAGGCAGACAGCTGCGCACCACCGCTTCTACCGTTCACCGTGATCATTACGACGCCCCTCGCGCCCGCCCCCGACGACATCCTGCGCGAAGCCAACGCGCATTGCGAGGCGCACCGCTTCGCGCAAGCGCTCGCGCTGCTCGAACCGCTCGTCGGCGAGGGCGCGACGACCGACGACACGACGCTCGCGCCGGCGCTCAATCTCGCGGCGCTCAGCGCGACGGGCATGGGCGACGTCGCGCGCGCCGAGACGCTCTGGCAGCGCTGCCTCGCCGCAAAACCGGACTTCGCGGAGGCGTACCGCGGACTCGCTGGGCTCTATGCGACGCTCGGCGCCCTCGCGCCAGCGCAGGCGCTTTATGAACGGCTGCTGAACCTCACGCCCGCCGACATCGACGCACGCAGCAATCTCGGCGTCGTCCTGCAGCGCCAGGAGCGGCACGCCGAAGCGGAAGCTGCGTTTTGCGCGGTACTCGCGCAATGCCCCAGCCACGCCGACGCGCACTACAACCTGGGACTGCTGCTGCACCGGCAAGGCCGCCTCACCGAAGCCGAAAGCGCGTTGCGCGCCGCCATTGCCGCCAATGCGCGCCATGCGAAGGCGTACAACGGCCTCGGCACGTTGCTGCGAGACCTGGGACGAGGCGACGACGCGGCGGAGGCCTTTCGCCAGGCCCTGCTGATCCAGCCGCAGTATCCGGAGGCGCTCAACCATCTCGCCATGCTGCTCAAGGCATCCGGCAGGCTCGCCGAAGCGGAACTCGCGGTGCGCCTCGCGCTCCAGATGCGCCCCAATTTCGTGGACGCGCTCAACAACCTGGGTTGCGTGCTCACCGATCTCAAGCGCGTGCCCGAGGCCCAGGCGGCCTTTCGCGAGACGCTCGCGCTCGCGCCCGATCACGCCGAGGCGCATTACAACCTGGGCGTCGCGCTGCATACGCTGGAGCGGCTGCCCGAAGCTGAGGCCGCTTATCGCGAGACGATGCGCCGCTTGCCCGGCCGGGTCGAGGCCTGGAACAATCTTGCCTGCGTGCTGATGGCGCTCGGGCGGCGCGGCGAAGCGCTCGACGTGCTTCACGAGGCGCTTGCCGTGCGGCCCGACTTCGCCGAGGCGCATTTCAACGTGGCGAGCCTGCTGAAGGAATACGGCCGGCTCGACGAAGCGGAAGCGGCCTACCGCCGCGCACTCGACGCGAACCCCGACTACGGCGACGCCAAATTCCGCCTCGCCACGCTGCTCATCAGCATGGGCCGATTCGAGGAAGGCTTCGCGCGCTACGAATGCCGCTACACGATGCCCGGTTTCGTGCATCACGCCACGCAAGGCCTGCTGCAGTGCCCCGTCTGGCAGGGCGAACCGCTGGCCGGCAAGTCGCTGCTGCTGTGGCAGGAAGATGGCCTCGGCGACATGCTGCAATTCGGGCGCTATGCTCGCGTGCTCAAGGCGCAAGGCGCGGCGCACATCGCGTTCGCGTGCCAGGCGCCGCTGCGCCGGCTCTTCAGCGGCGCCGACGGCATCGACGCCGTGCTGGGCCACGAAGCCGCCGCGACTGCCGCCGCGCAGTTCGACTACTGGGTGAGCCCGATAAGCGTGCCTCACCGTCTTGGCACGACGCTCGACACGATCCCCGCGCCGCTCGTCGTGACGCCCGAGCCGGCGCTCGTCGAGCACTGGCGCGCGCGCCTTGCCACGCTCGAGCCGGGGCCGCGCATCGGCATCGTCTGGAAGGGCAATGCGAAGCATTTCAACGACGCGCACCGCTCGCTGCCAACGCTCGCCGCGCTCGCGCCGCTCTGGAACCTGCCGGGGGTGCGCTTCGTGAGCCTGCAGAAAGGTCAGGGCGAAGACGAAGCCCGCAACCCGCCCGCGAGCCTGCCGCTGCTGCACCTCGGCTCGGACGTGCGCGATTTCGTCGATACGGCCGCCATCGTCGCGCAGCTCGATCTCGTGGTTTGCGTGGATACGTCCACCGCGCATCTGGCGGCGTCGCTCGGCAAGCCGTGCTGGGTGCTGCTGCCGCATTTCGACCTGGACTGGCGCTGGATGCACGAGCGCGAAGATTCGCCGTGGTATCCGGGCACGATGCGCCTCTTCCGCCAGCGCGTCGACGAAGCGTGGCCGGCAGTAGTGGAGCGCGTGCGGGTGGCGTGCGCCGAGCGCTTCGGGATTTGAAAGCGGTGCTGGGCGCGCCTCAATCCCAGATGTTGCGGAACGCCACGGCGACGATCACCGGCACGCACATCACGAGCGGAATGGCGAAGTACGGAATCTCCATATCGACGACCCACTTGTAGACGATCCAGCCGATACCGAGCGCGAGCGTCAGCACGCCCACGAGCGCCGTGAGGGTGTTCAACAGCCATTTGGGCGGCTGCTTGCGCGCAGACTTGTTCTCGGGTGACGGGTTCATGGCGGCGGTGGCGAAAAGCGGGAACGTCCCGGGCCGGGCTTCGGATTGCGGCTATTTTACTCCGCCGGCATGACCTCCCAGGTAATCGATTCGCCGCCTGGCGCGCCCTATTCTCGCAAGCGTTAGCCCCCTTTCATCCTGCTTCACGCTCACGAGGACTGCCATGACCGCTTATGCCATCGCCCATCTGCGCGACGTCGAACCATGCCCCGCGATCGTCGAGTACCTGGAGAAGATCGACGCCACCCTCGCCCCCTATGGCGGCCGTTTCATCATTCATGGTGGACGCGTCGAGCGGCTCGAAGGCAAGTTTTCCGGCGACCTCATCATGATCGAGTTCGCGAGCCGCGAAATCGCGCGCGAGTGGTATCGCTCGAGCGCCTATCAGGCGATCCTGCCGCTGCGCGCCGGACATTCGCGCGGGGACGTGTTCCTGATCGATCAGGTCGAGATGCCGCATCGCGCTACCGACGTACTGCGCGCCGCCCACCATGACGGCGATCCTCCCGCTGCGTGACACACGACGCGAAAGCATTTCGTTAGCAGAGAATCTGCGAGCACATGCTTGTAATGCGGAGCGTTGAAGCGCTGATTTCGACTCGCGCAAACGTTTTCTCGCGTTTCACAATTTTTTCTTCAACGGCGACGAAACTGTGCGCGACCCATCCTCAGAGAACGGATGCGCACGTGAGAATGCACCTCCCCTACCGCGTGTCGGCGACACTGCCGACCGCAGTTATCGTTGTGCTCGCAACGAGCATGCTCGATGCATGCGGCCCGGGTTACGGCTCATCGACGCCGCTAACGCCGACGTCCGCGCAACGCCAGCAAGCCGCAACGCCATCGCCATCGCCATCGGCAAACAGCGCGGCGACAACGCCGCAGCCCGATGCACGCGTTTTGGCGAACCCGGGCGCCACGCCCGCTCATGGCGCGAACGTGGCAACCACCGCGAGCGACTCCATCCAGAGCGCACAGGCCAGCCTCGCCGCCGACGGCGATCAGGTCACGCCGGTCATGAGCTACGCGCCAGGCGACACCGCGCAAACCCAGGCCAGCAACGGCAACGATTCCAGCAGTTCGGCCATGCCCAGCCATTGAAGCACCGCACCTGCGTGCCCCTGTGCCAGCCCACCGTCGGGGCACGACACGCCAACCTCAAGCAGAAAGGTGAACAGCAATGACGTCAACCAGTCGCCGCCGTTTCCTGCAGACCGTCGCGCAGTCGGGCGCCGCCGCCGCCGCGATGACCGTTCTCCCCGAATCGATCCGCAATGCGCTGGCCATACCAGCCAATTCGCGCACGGGCACGATCCGCGATGTCGAGCACATCGTCGTGTTCATGCAGGAGAACCGCTCGTTCGACCACTACTTCGGCCATCTGCGCGGCGTTCGCGGCTACAACGACCGCCTGCCGATTCCGCTGCCCGGCGGCCTGCCCGTGTGGTATCAGGCCTCGAAGGCGGACGCGACGAAACCCGTGCTGCCGTTCCATCTCGACACGTTCAAGACGAGCGCACAATGCGTGGGCGATCTCGACCACGCGTGGTACCCCACGCACTACGCGATCAACAACGGCCTTTACAACCAGTGGCCGCAGTACAAGACCGACATGACGATGGGCTACTACCTGCGCGCGGACATTCCATTCCACTACGCGCTGGCCGATGCCTTCACGGTGTGCGACAACTACTTCTGCTCGCTGCCCGGTCCGACGCATCCGAACCGCGCCTACCTCATGACCGGCATGGTCGATCCGACCGGCACGATGGGCGGCCCGCTGCTCGACAACAACGACTACGTGGACAACGACGTGCCGCCCACGTATCAACTCCTCTCGTGGACGACCTACCCCGAGCGCCTGCAAGCCGCCGGCATTTCGTGGCAGATCTACCAGCAGGGCACGAACGGCAGCGATCCGCTGAACGGCAACTACGGGACGAACATCCTGCAGAACTTCGCGAACTTCATCAACGCGCAGCCGGGCTCGGCGCTGTACCAGCGCGCGCAAACCGTGCGCACGATCGCCGAGCTGAAAAACGACGTACTCCAGAATAATCTTCCGCAGGTCTCGTGGCTCCTGCCACCTGCGGCGTTCTCGGAGCACCCCAAGTACACGCCGGCCTATGGCGCGGAGTACACCTCGCAGATTCTCGACGCCCTGACTTCGAACCCCGAAGTCTGGAGCAAGACCGTGTTATTCATCATGTATGACGAGAACGACGGCTTCTTCGACCACATCGTGCCGCCGCAGCCGCCCACGATGCCTACCCAGGGCAAGTCGACCGTGAGCGTGGACGGCGAGATTCACAACGTGGTCAACCCGCTGCGCGGCGGCAAGTACACCGCCGACGGCCTGCCATATGGCCTGGGCCCGCGCGTGCCGATGACCGTGGTTTCGCCGTGGAGCAAGGGGGGCTTCGTCTGCTCGCAGGTGTTCGATCATACTTCGGTGATCCGCTTCATCGAAGCACGGTTCGGCGTACAGGAGCCCAACATCACGGCATGGCGACGCGCGGTGTGCGGCGATCTCACGACATGCTTCGACTTCCGCACGCCCGACGCCACGATGCCCTCCCTGCCCGACACGAGCAACTACATGGCGCTGGCCGACAACCAGTGCTCGGTCAACTCGGCGCCGACGGTGCCGGCCACGCCACAGCCAATCGACCCGCAGGAGCCCGGTGTGCGTTACGCACGCGCGCTCCCTTACGAGCTTCATGTGAATGCGAAGCCGGAAGCGCTGAACAACACGCTTTCAATCACGATCGCAAATACGGGCCGCCAGGGCGCGCACTTCTACGTGTACGGCACGAATCGCAGCGACGGTCCCTGGCGCTATACCGTCGAAGCGGGCAAGTCGCTCGACGACACATGGGATCTGAGCGTGACGAACGGCATCTACGCGTTCGAAGTGCACGGCCCCAACGGTTTCGTGCGGCGCTTCGCGGGCACGGCCGCGCAATCGGGTCCGGGGAAGTCAGGCCGCTCGCCGCAACCTTACGTGTCGGCGCACTACGACATCGCCAACGGCAATCTCTTCCTCGCGTTCTCGAACACGGGGACGAGCGTCGCGCACCTGAACGTGACCGACAACGCCTATGGCGCACACGGGCGCAATGTGATCGTGCCGGCTGGCGGCCACATCGAGGAAGTCTGGGTTCTTGCGTCGAGCCATCACTGGTATGACCTCACGGTCACCAGCCGCGACGACGCCACCTTCGCGTGGCGCTTCGCCGGACACATCGAGAACGGCCGGCCGAGCATCAGCGACCCGGCGGCGGTCGTGCCGGTGAGCAGGCTAGGCTGAGCCCGGTGCGAAGCTGCTTACACCATCAGGTTTCCTGTCTATTCCCTGGTTGCGGCGTCTTCCGGGCGCCGCTTTTTTTACCTCGCCCCGTGGTTCACTGGATTTCGACCAGGCGCTTCAGCGCTCGGGAATTCGACGACCGAGCACTGAGTTCGCCGCATTGCATCGCCGGGCGTGACGGTCTTGCGTGTCAGCCGCGCGGGGTTGACTTCACCCTGCTTCCAGCCTTCTTTGGCTTTGGCGGCGGTATCGGTATAAATGTTCGCCAGATTCATTTTGCTCGTATTTGTCTCCTTGTTTGTCGTGATGCTGATCCAGTTCCTGTTTGAATATCTTTTGTACAGATAGTTGGAAACGAAATGCCCGGCAATGGGCTGGAAGCCATTGCGGTTCCCAAGCAGGTAGCGGGTGACATTTTGCGGGCAGCGCCAGGAATCGGTTAGCAGCCGCTTGTCGGGATCCCGCGCGGTGGTGCCGGTGGCAGGAAAACTGTCGACGAGAAGCTGCCATAAATTGATGGTGTCCACGCCCCGGCTCATGATCCAGTAGTCCACCGTTCTGGCGTACAGGTCGGGAATGCTGCTCGTTGTCTGGCCGTTCAATAGCTGCGCGGCCACGAGCCATTGCAGGCTGTGACTGTGTTCACCATGATCGGCGCTGATGGCATCTTTCCAGAACAGCTTCGCCCTGATCAAGGAGCCAATGAACGGATCGCCGGCGATGAGCGTGGTCCCGATTGGCGCGGTATTGAAATCCGTTTCGGCGGAAAGCCCTTGTTGAAAAGTGAAGCCATATTGATGTGCCAGCATGCCCAGGCACCGCGTGAACAGATTGCCGGGAGGAGGCGCAGGAACAGGCGTGTAGAGACGCTGGTTGCGCTGATTGGTGATCGTGCGATAGTTCTCCCACAACAAACCCGACACGGTCTCCAGGCCCGTTTTGAAACTATCGAGATTTTCAAAGAGATCAAAAATCTTCCCAAAGTCCCGGTAATCGGCGTCCAGCGCATCACCGTCCTGCTTCACGATTTCCCGGTCCTTGCCCTTCTCCTTTTTGGTTTTCAGGAATCGATATTTACTGATGGCCTCATAGCCGGGCATTTGCTCTCTCCTTGTTCGCTGACATGGAACGATCCAGATCCGCCAATCGGCACGGCCACGATGACCGACATTAACCCGATCCAAAAATTGTAGTAAGGATTTCTGATTGGATGAATATCATATGCACCGAGCATCAGAAAATCGTCCAGCGTATCGGCGAGTGTCTTTGTTTTGAACGAACGCAGCAGTAGTCATTCGAAATGCAGGTCGAATTTCAGCAAGCTAACCGAAGGTTAGTTAACGTGCTCGCTGACCGGACAACCGGTGGAGCCGATACTCGTTCTTTATCACGCGCCCCTCCATTTCGGTCCTTCGAGCCAGCAGGTTCGCGGCGGCAACACTGCAACAGTCTGAGCGGATGGGCTACGGCTCTCCGATCGCGATGTTGGCTCCACATGGCAATAGACGCTGTTCGCTGATCTAGGTCAATCATGGCAAAGTGCGTCCTCTTAGGCTTTAGATGCCGAGCCGCTACCCGAGCACTCTCGTCGTGTTCGACTTGTGGGGCGGTCCGACCGAATCGGTCATTCTGCTCGCATTCCCTGCACGGTGACACGACTGGAAAGCGGGCATGGCTTTTTCCAGGAGTAGCGAAATGTCTGGAACACCTAAAGAAGCCAGGGGCGACAAGCCGAACGCAGACGGCAAAGTCGACGACAAGACGTATCTGGAGGCGCTTCGTCACCTGCACGTCGAACTGGTCAAGATGCAGGAATGGGTTGTGCACACCGGGGCGAAAGTCTGCGTGGTGTTCGAAGGGCGCGACGGTGCCGGCAAGGGGGGCACCATCAAGGCCATCACCGAGCGCACGAGCCCGCGCGTGTTCCGGGTGATTGCGCTGCCTGCGCCGTCGGAACGCGAAAAGACCCAGATGTACATGCAGCGTTATATACCGCACCTGCCGGCCGCCGGCGAGGTCGTCCTTTTCGACCGGAGCTGGTACAACCGCGCGGGCGTCGAGCGCGTCATGGGCTTCTGCACGGAGGATGAGGCGCAGGAATTCCTGATGATCGTGCCGCTCGTGGAGCGTGCAGTCATTCATTCGGGCGTCATCCTGATCAAGTACTGGCTTGAGGTGAGTCCCGAGGAGCAGACCCGGCGGCTCGAAGACCGCATCCACGACGAGCGCAAAGTCTGGAAGCTTTCGCCGATGGACCTCGAGTCCTATCGTCGCTGGTATGACTATTCACGGGCCCGCGACCAAATGTTTGCATTGACCGACACCGACATCGCACCCTGGTTCGTCGTGCGTTCCGACGACAAAAAGCGCGCGCGGCTGAATGCGATCAGTCATTTGCTCAGCAAGATTCCGTACCATAGCGTACCGAGGGAGAAGGTGTCGTTGCCTCACCGGCAAAAGGCCGGGGGGTACCGCGAACTGGACCATCCTTTCAGGTACGTGCCCGAAAAATATTGAGTAGCGCCGCATCGCGTCCGCCAGAAAGGAGACCCGGGATTGCACGCCGAAGTCGCAAACGACGCGCGACCGAATGCCTCCACGTGTTCCTGCAACGCGCGGGCAAGGACATGATCCGATTGGTCAAGCGGCAGTATGGAAAGCAGGTTATTCGTCCGTGCCCTCCATGAATGGTTCGGACTGCAATTCAAAAAGCGGATTCGAGGAATGATCGGATGTACCGGATCGCAGAACCACGCCTTGGCGGACTACGCATCCAGGAATGGCACCGCCGCGCACGCTTCGCGATTGGCCTGCTGATTCTGGTGCTGCTAGGTTCGTCGGTCGGGCTGGTGCTGCTCGATCGTTCCGATGCGCCGTTGACCACGAAGATGTTCACGGCCCTCTGGGATGCGGTGAATCTCGTCACGACCCTGGGCGACTTCTCGGATTTCAATACGGACCAAAAGGTATTCATGCTGGTCGCGATGCTTGCGACGGTGGTGGTCGCCGGCTATGCATTACGGCAACTGGCAGGGATGCTGTCGGGCGACGACGTGATGGTCTTCTGGGAGAACAGGGCCATGGAGCACAAGCTCGAAACGCTGAACAACCACATCGTCGTGTGCCCGTTTAGTCCGGTCGGTCAGTTGGTCGCCGCCCGTTTGCTGGATGCCGGAGCGACCGTGCTCGTGCTGGATAGCGACGCAAAGCGCGCCGAAAAAGCCTCTGGACTGGGATACATGGTCATTCTCGGCGATCAGACGTCCTTCGACGACGTACTTGAGCGCGCCAGGCTGGATACCGCCCGTGCGTTGTTCGTGACGGGCGCCGATCCCAACAGCAACCTCGAGATCACGCTGGTGGCGCACACGCTCAATCCCGCGCTCAAGATCGTGGTGTCGGGCGAGAACGAACTGCGCAGATTGTTACTCCTGAGGGCAGGCGCGTCGACTGTCATTGACGAGAACGACATCGTTGCGTCCGCCATGGTGCGCGAGAGCGATGCACGGCAGGCGCAGCACCGCTCATAAAGCATATCGCTCGACAGGTGCGATCTGCGGGTAGTCTGCCGCCCGTTGTCGGCGCGATCGCACGTTGCTCCGCAAAACTGGCCTCGTGGCTTCGGGAGTCGCTCATGAGACACGCTTCATCAACCCATCCCGCAGGCGGCTTTCGCATTCCGGTGCTCGAGTGGGTCCACGACTACCAGAAGGACTGGCTCAGGCCGGATGTCATTGCTGGCGCGACCGCTGCGGCGGTCGTTCTTCCGAAAGCCATGGCCTATGCGACTGTCGCGGGTCTGCCAGTCCAGGTCGGGCTGTATACGGCCTTCCTTCCGATGGTGATCTATGCGTTCCTGGGGTCGTCGCGGCCGCTCAGCGTCAGCACCAGCGCAACGATCGCCATCCTCGCCGCAGCCGCTCTCGCCCGCGCGGCCCCTCGAGGAGGGACGGCGGAACTGCTGAGCGCCTTGGCAACGTTGACCTTGCTGGTCGGGGGCATGCTTACGCTCGCCGCGCTCCTGCGGTTGGGATTCGTTGCCAACTTCATTTCCGATCCGGTGCTCACCGGATTCAAGGCAGGGGTAGCGGTCATCATCGTGCTGGATCAGTTGCCGAAGCTGCTCGGCATTCACTTCCCGAAGGGATCGTTTTTCCACAACGTGCTGGCCATCGTAACGGGTATTCCTCACCTCTCGGCGGCGACACTCGCTGTGGGAGCGATTACCGTGGGCATCCTCGTGGCAATCGAGCACTTCTTTCCACGTGCACCCGCACCGCTAATCGCGGTGGCCTGCGGGATCGGCGGCGTGAGCCTCTTCGGCCTGCGCTCGTATGGAGTCGAGATCGTCGGCAAGGTGCCGACGGGCTTCTCGCCCATCACCATGCCCGACGTTTCCCTCGTTGCGTCGCTTGCGCCAGTTGCCGCGTGCATTGCCTTGATGAGCTTTACCGAGACGATCGCGTCGGGGCGAGCATTCGCTGAGAGCGGCGAACCTGCGCCACAGGCGAATCGGGAACTGCTGGCCATTGGTCTTGCCAATGTCGGAGGCGCGCTGCTGGGCTCCATGCCAGCGGGCGGCGGAACGACGCAGACAGCCGTCAACCGTTTCGCGGGCGCCCGCACTCAGCTCGCCGAACTGGTCACGGCTGCCGTCGCGCTCGGCACGATGTTGCTTCTCGCGCCCTTCATCGGATTGATGCCGCATGCCACGCTGGCAGCCGTTGTCATCGTCTATTCGATCGGCCTGATCAAGCCCGCGGAATTTCGTGCGATCGCCGCTGTGCGACACACAGAGCTGGTGTGGGCGCTGGTTGCGCTCGCCGGCGTCGTACTGCTTGGCACGTTGCAGGGCATCCTCGTCGCCATTGTCGTGTCACTGCTGGCGCTTGCCCACCAGACGTCCGATCCCCCCGTGCATGTGCTGCGCCGCAAGCCGGGCACGAACGTGTTTCGTCCGGTGTCTGCCGAGCACCCCGACGACGAGGCGTTTCCCGGCCTTCTGCTGTTGAGGCCCGAAGGGACCATTTTTTTCGCCAATGCCGAGCGCGTCGGCCAAAAGGTCCGCACGCTGATCGAGCAGACGCATCCCAGGGTCGTCGTGCTCCATCTGCGCGCCGTAACCGACCTCGAGTACACCGCGCTGAAAATGCTGACGGAATCGGAACAGAAGCTGCGCAAGCAGGACATCATGCTCTGGCTCGTGGGTCTCAACCCGGGCGTACTGGCAATGGTGCAAAATTCACCGCTCGGCAAGACGCTCGGACGCGACCGGATGTTCTTCAATCTGGAGCGGGCAGTCGAGGCATGGGAGGCGCAGCAACCACCAGGAACCGTGAGCGGAGCGTCGCACTGAGTTTGCCGGGTGCCTGCCGACGCATTCGCGAGCCCGGCAAAAATCGCTGTCCGGCTTCTGGACGCCCCACGCCTCGACTCGACGCATGCGATTTCGTTGCTCCCGCAACGAGATTGAACGCACTCCATGGCACGCTGACCCAGCCGACGTACGGCGCGCCCGATGCGCGCCGGCCAACCACGCAGTGACACACCGTGCTGCCAGGCGGCGCAGCCAAGATCTGGTAGCGGAACCCTTTCCGCGTAACCAGCCCAGTCGATACTGTTCTCTTACTTCGCGCACGATCGCGCAGGTATCGAATTCCGCGCTTTCAATCCCGTAAACATGACGCCCGAGCACGCTCGCATTATTTCTCTTCGCATTGGGAATAGAACGCAGCCATGCGTTGTTGACGCCAGTAACGGCCCTCCGGCCATCGACTGGAATCGTTCATGCACACTCTCGCACACCTTACGCTTTCACATGCATTGCCGGGCGCGCGCCCGTGCACAGGGGCCCGTCCGTGAATCGCGCCTCGATCTGCGTGCCGTGCCGATTCGCGGCCATCGCAGCCGTGGTGGGCTGCGCGGGCGCCGCGTTCGCGTGGACGGCCGGCTGGCTCACGCCGAAGCGCCTCGACGCCCCGCATATCATCAACACGTTCGAGTCGAATTATGGCGTCCACCCGGACTATCGGCGCAATCACGCCAAGGGACTCTGTGTGGAGGGCTGGTTCGAAAGCAATGGCAACGGCGCGAGCGTGTCGCGTGCCGCCGTGTTCGCGCCGGGACGCACGCCCGTAGTCGGACGCTTCGCCATTCCCGGCAGCAACCCCGCCGCGCCGGACGCCAGCACGCCTGTGCGCAGCATGGCTCTGCTATTCCAGTTGCAGAACGGCGAGCAGTGGCGCACCGGCATGAACTCGGTGCCTGTCTTCATCGTTCGCACTCCGGACCAATTCTATAGGCAGCTCGTGGCTTCGAAGCCAGACCCGGCGACGGGAAAGCCCGACGCGGCGAAGCTCGACGCTTTTTTCCGGGCGAACCCGGAAACGCTGCCGTTCCGCAATTGGGTGACGGCGCATCCGCCCTCCTCCAGTTTCGCGAATACGGCGTTTTACAGCGTCAACGCGTTCATCGCCACGGACGCCGCCGGCAACCGGCACGCCGTGCGCTGGCAAACCGTGCCGGAAGCGGCCTGGGCGCCGGAGACGCCGGCGCAAAAGGCCGACCCGAACTTCCTCGCCGACGACTTCGCCGCGCGCTTCGCAGCGGGCCCCGCGGCGATCCCTTTGCGCTGGAGGCTCGTGCTCACCGTCGCTGCCGCCGCAGATCCGACGAACGACGCCACGCAGCAATGGCCCGCGGACCGCGAGCAGATCGACGCCGGCACGCTGGTATTGCAGCGCGCCGAGCCGCAAAGCAACGGCATGTGCCGCGACGTGAACTACGATCCGACCATTTTGCCCGACGGTCTGAAGCCTTCCGACGACCCGTTGCTCGCCGCGCGCTCGGCGGCCTATTCAGTTTCGTTCAATCGCCGCACGCGCGAGGAAGCCGAACTCGCGCAGACGCATGGAGGCTCCCAGCCATGAAACAACCGGTCCAACATTTCAGCACGTTGCAGCGCCTCCTGCATTGGTCGATGGCAGTCCTTATCGTCACGATGCTGTTCGTCGGCGTGGGGATGGTCTCCACGGTCTCGCGCTTGCATGAGGCCCTGCTTGCGCTCCACCGTCCGCTGGGCATCGTGCTGCTTGCTCTCGTGATCGTGCGCATCGCAACGCGGCTCCGGTGCGGAGCGCCGCGCCTGCCCGCCGGGTTGCCGGCCTGGCAGCGCGCGGGCGCGCACGCCTCGCACCTCGCCCTTTATCTGTTGATGATCGCTATGCCGCTGATCGGCTGGTCGATGCTATCGGCGGGCGGCTATCCCGTCGTGCTGTACGGCGGCCTGCATCTGCCGCCCATCGCGCCGCATGACGTGACGCTCTATGCATGGCTGCGCGCCGCGCATACCTGGCTCGCCATGGCGCTCTACGCGACGATTCTGTTGCATCTGGGAGCCGCGCTCTTTCACGCGCTCATTCGCCGGGACGGTGTGCTCGCCAGCATGGCGCGTGGCGAAGCGCGCGGTTGACGGGTGGGACTGGAACGCATGACCGGCATACCGGCGCGTGATCCCCTCAGCATCGTGCGCATGTTTGGCCTGTACGGCCAATTTCTGCTTTTCTTCATCGCGCACCGCTCGACGCTCTCGACGCTCGGCTGGGACGACATCGACACGGACAAGGCGGAATTTCTGAAGGCGAATATCGCGGAACAAACGCGCGTGCTAGTCTTCGAGGTTCCCTCCCTCATCGGAGCCCCGTCATGTCCGCCCTTGCCGCCGTCGCCAGCATTCTCCTCGCCGTTCTGCTCGGGGCCATGAGTCCCGGCCCGAGCTTCGTGCTCGTCGCGCGTAACTCGATCGGCCTGTCGCGCCGCGACGGCGTGGCCACCGCGCTTGGCATGGGCAGTGGCGCGATCTGCTTTGCCGGCATCGCGCTCGCCGGGCTCTACACGGTGCTCGCCACGGTTGCCTGGCTCTACGCGGCGCTGAAGATCGCGGGCGGCGCCTACCTGCTCTATATCGCTTCGCGCATCTGGCGCGGCGCCGGCACGCCGGTCACCGTGAGCAAGACGGCCGCGGCCGGCGAGCGGCCCGGCAAGTCCTACTGGAGCGGCCTCACCACGCAGTTGAGCAACCCGAAAACGGCCATTGCCTATGGCGGCATCTTCGTGGCGCTGTTGCCGCAGCATCCGCCGCTCTGGTGCTACTTCGCGTTGCCGCCGCTCGTGTTCGCGATCGAAACCGGCTGGTACACGGTCGTGGCGCTGTGCTTTTCGAGTCAGCGCCCGCGCGATCTGTATCTGCAGGCAAAAGGCTGGATCGACCGCATCGCCGCAGGCGCCATCGCGGCGCTCGGCTTGCGCCTGATCTTCAGCGCGGGGCATCGCGGCATCTGACATCGCCCGGCGCGGTCCCCTGGCCGCGCCGGAGCAGCGGAAACAAATTGCCCATTCCGCTTGACAATCTATCTTCCAGTAGATAAATTGGAGTCCATGGACACGAAACTGACAGTGCGGGAGCAGCTTCTCGACCACGCCATCACCCTCATGATGCTGCGCGGCTACAACGGCTTCAGCTACCGTGACCTGTCGGAACTGGTGGGCGTAAAAACGTCCAGCATCCACTACTACTTTCCGTCGAAAGACGACCTCGTGCTGGAAGCGGTAAATCAGTACAGCAGCGAGGTCATGGCGGGACTGCAATCCATCGAAGCAGCGCTCCCGGCGCGCGAAAAGCTCGCGATCTACACGCGGCTCTTCGGCAAGACGCTGGGCGACGGCAACCAGATCTGTCTGTGCGGCATGCTGGCCGCCGACATCGAATCGCTGCCCGAAAACGTGCGCCAGGCCGTGCAGGCGTTCTTCCGCGCCAACGAAGACTGGCTGGCCGAAGTGCTGGCGCAAGGGGCCAGGGAAGGCACGCTGGTCGTGAAGGGTAAGGCGCAAAGCGCCGCGCGCACCCTGTTCGCGGCGTTGCAGGGCAGTGTTCTGGCAAGCCGGCTGTTCAAAACGAAGTCGCGCCTCGAAGATGTAGAAGCCATGTGGCGCGTGGCCCAGTGAAATGCTGAAGCTGCAAGCCGGGGCGGTACGCCGCCTCTTTTGTTGGGCTACAGTTTCTATCTTCTGATAGATAGCCGTAAAAGGTGCATCATGATCGAGTTTCTACGACTACGAATCTATCTTGTGGTAGATAGAATACACAGACTGACAACGATGAATTCGCAAGCTGCTTTGCTGTTCTGCTGGACCCCGGTGCATATGCCTGTCGCCTTGCACCGCTAGATTGGAAGTCGCACCGAGCCGTACCTTTAACTCACCGTCTTTGCTCAAAGGAGCCTGTCATGTCGATCGAAAAAGTCCTCTACCGCGCCGAAGCCACCGCTACCGGCGGCCGTGATGGCCGCGCCGTCATTCCCGCCAGCCAGCTGGATCTCAAGCTCACCACGCCGCGCGAACTGGGCGGCGCGGGCGGCGACGGCACGAACCCCGAACAGCTTTTCGCCGCCGGCTATAGCGCGTGTTTCATCGGCGCGATGAAGTTCGTCGCGGCGCGCGACAAGATCGCCCTGCCCGCCGATCTTTCGATCACCGGCAACGTGGGCATCGGCCAGATTCCGAATGGCTTCGGCATCGAAGTCGAACTGAAGGTCTCGCTGCCCGGCATGGACCGCGCGGCCGCCCAGGCGCTCGTCGACAAGGCACATATCGTGTGCCCGTACTCGAACGCCACGCGCGGCAACATCGACGTGACGCTCACGATCGTTTAACGCGCACACTCGACGAAGTATTTCGCACTACGAGCGAAGGGCCGCCACTGCGAGCGGCCCTTCGTGCTTTGGCGACTGCTCACGCGGCCTGCGCGTCGCGCGCGAGTCCCGCCATGAGGCCGCTTGCGCGCTGCACCCTGGCGAGCACCGCGCGATCGAGCACGGCGCGCCCCTCGGGCACGGCGAGCGTGAGAAACGACCGCGCACGCGTGATGCCCGTGTAGACGAGTTCGCGCGTGAGAATGGGGCTGTACGTGTCGGGCAGCACGAGTGCGGCGTGCGTGAACTCCGAGCCCTGCGACTTGTGGACGGTGAGCGCGAACACGGTTTCGACGCCTTGCAAACGGCTCGGCGACACCCACTTCACGGTGCCCGAGCCGTCGCCGGCCGGGAACGCCACCCGCAGCACGGTCGGCTCGCCCGCCGCGACGGGCAGTTCCAGCGCGATGCCGATATCGCCGTTCATGAGTCCGAGCTCGTAGTCGTTGTGCGTGACGAGCACGGGGCGGCCCGCGTACCAGTCGCCATGCGGATCGATGAGACCTTCTTCGTGCAGCAGCCGCGCGACGCGCCGGTTCAAGCCCTCGACGCCCCACGGACCGCGCCGCAGCGCACACAGCAGCTGAAACGCGCCATGCGCCCTGAGCACACCGGCCGCCCAGTCGGCGAGCGCCTCGGGCGGGGCGCCGGGCTCGGGCCGCGTCGCCCGCATCGTTTCCAGGTAGTGGCGGTAGCCGTGGCGCTGCGCCCGCACCGATCCACTGTCATCCACGCGGCCTTCGACGACGAGTGCGCGCAACGGACCATCGTCGTCTGCCTGGCAGACGATCCTCGCGAGATCGTCGTAACCGCGCGACCAGATCTTCGCGACAGCCACTGCATCGCCCGCGTTGACGAGTTCGGCCAGCGCGCCGATGCCGCTCTCCGATGCGAAACGATGGCTCTCGCGCAGCATCGCAATGGCCTGATCGAGCGGCAGTCCGTGCTCGTCGAGCATCGCGGCGTCGATGCGCTCGCCCGTGGCCGCTTCGAGCCAGGTGCGCGACGCTTGCGTGTAGTGCCCTTCGCGCGCGCGGTCGCACAATTCGCCCAGCACCGCGCCGGCTTCGACCGATGCTAGCTGGTCCTTGTCGCCCAGCAGGATCAGACGCGCGGATGACGGCAGCGCATCGAGCACGGCGGCCATCATTTCGAGGTCGACCATCGAGGCCTCGTCGATCACGAGCACGTCCACGGGCAGCGGATTCACGGCGTCATGCCTGAAGCGCCGGCTGCCGGGCCGCGTGCCCAACACGCGATGCAGCGTGGCGACGACGGTCGGGATCGCGTTGCGCAGCGTCGCGGGATCGACGTGAGCCTGCAACGCCTCGAACGGCAATCGCTCCACCGCGCCCGCTATCGATTCGTTCAAACGGGCCGCGGCCTTGCCCGTGGGCGCAGCAAGCCGGATGCGCAACGGCCTCGCCGCACGCGTTCCCTGCCCGGCGCGGCCAAGCGCCAATGTCTGAAGGAGTGCCAACAATCTGACGACCGTGGTTGTCTTGCCCGTGCCCGGCCCGCCCGTGACGATGCTGAACGCGCTGCGCGCGGCGAGCGCACACGCGAGCTTCTGCCAGTCGGCGGCGCGCGGACTTTCCTTGGAATGCGGCGCGAACAGCGCATCGAGCGCCGCGCGGGCCACCTCCAGCGGCAATCCTGCTTCGACCTGTGCGGCGCGCGCGAGGCGCCGTTCGATGCCTGCGCGCACGTCCTGCTCGTACTGCCAGTAGCGCCGCAAATAGAGCCGCGTGCCGGCGAGCACGAGCGGCGTGTTGCCTGCTGCCTCGTTTGCGGGCTCCGCGCTCGCGCTTTCCTCGCTCACGAGATCCGGCACCGCGAGCGCCTCGCGCCATTGCGCGAGCGTGACGCCCGCCAGCACTTCGGCCGGCGGCTGGGCCGGCGTCGCCGCCAGCACTTGCGGGCCGTCGGGCGGCAGGGAGAGCGCAAATGCGGGGTCCTCCAGCGTGGCCTTCAAGTCCAGACAGACGTGACCGCGCCCGAGCTGATGGCTCGCGAGCGCCGCCGCGAGCAACAGGAGCGGCGGACAGTACGGCGCTTCGGTCCACAGAAAGCGGGCAAACGCGGCATCGAGCGTGCGCAGCCAGCCGCGCTCGACCCAGTTGTCGAGGACGCCGAGCATCTGCGCGGCCGTCTCGCGCGCGGCGCTGCGCGTGGGTGTCGGCTCGGGTTCCGGCTCGGCGTCGGGCAAGGCCAGATTCTGGAACAGATCGCCGGTGAAACAGTCCGGTCCTTTCGTGCGGCGCCTCGTCATGCCACATCCTCCAGCGCATTGCGACGCGCGAAACACGCGTCGAGTCGTTCGATCAGCTCGCGCGGCGGCCGCTCGCAATGCAGCCCCTGCCCAGGCGCATGGCCGCCACGCAGGAACAGATACACGGCGCCGCCCACGTGACGGTCGTAGTCGTAATCGGGCAGGCGCGCCTTGAGCAGCCGGTGCAGCGCGAACAAATACAGCGCGTATTGCAGTTCATAACGCGAATGGAGGATCTGCGCGCGCATTTTCGCGGGCGTATACGACGCATCGTCGGGGCCGAGCCAGTTCGATTTGTAGTCGGCCACGTAATAGCGGCCCTCGTGTTCGAATACGAGATCGATGAAACCCTTGAGCATGCCGTTGAGCGTCGCGGCGTCGAGCGCGGGCCGCGCCTCGCCGTCCAGCGTGAAGGCGGTGACGAGCGCATCGATTTCGAGCGTATCGACGTCGTGCGCCGTGACCCAAAACTCGAGCTCCGCCATGTACGAGCCCGGCTCGAGCGCCGCGAACGCAACGGGCGCAACGCTTTCGCCTTCGATGTCGGGCAGGCGCAGCGGCGTACGCACGAGCCCCAGCATCCATTGCGTGAGCGGCTCGATCCAGTGCGACCAGCCGCGCACGTTGCAGCGGCGCGCGACCATGTCGCGCACGCGCGGCTCGTCTTGTGCGATGACGGCGAAGCCTTCGTTGGCCGCCCATTCCATCAGCTCGTGCAGGAAGGTGCCCGCGTCCGCACCGCGTTCGAAGCCATGCATCGGCGCGAGCGCGGGCGCGACGCTCGCTTGCCCGGCGTTTGCAAAGCCTTCGTCTTCCTCGGGCGGCACGCTCGCATCGAGCAGTTCGAGGAAGACGTCTTCGCTGCGGGTATCGGGCGCGCCGCGGGCATCGTCCGCTTCGACGGGCGCGGTCGAGCCGATCGACGATTCCACGGTCTTGAGGCTCGAATAGCTCGCGATCCACCAGCGTTCGCGCTCCCGATGCGCAAGCGTGCGCGCATGGCCTCTCACCGCGCCGGTATCGCGCAACGCGAACACTTCGCGATGCGCCTGCGGCGCCGGCGCCGCGGCGATGTCCGTGCACGGGCCGCGCAAGGCATCGAGAAATGCTTCGGTCTCCTCAGTTGGCAAAGTTGCACCGCCATTGAGCAGATAACCGAACGCACTCGCTTCTACGCCCTGCACCGGTCCATAGCCAACCCAGGTCGCGTAGCGCGCGCGCGTGAGCGCGACGTAAAGCTTGCGCAGATCCTCGCCAAGCCGTTCGCGATCGGCCTGATACAGCACGCGCGCGTCCGCTTCGAGCGTGACTCGCAGCTCGCCTTCCTCGTCGTGCCATTTGAACGGCACGTCGTCGGGCTTGACGGCGCGGTGCGCACAGGCGAACGGCAGAAACACGAGTGGATATTCGAGGCCCTTCGACTTGTGGATCGTGACGACCTGCACGAGTCCCGCATCGCTCTCCAGGCGCAGTTGGCGCACGTCGCCCCCGCCGCCCGCGCTTTCGTCCTCGCGCTGCTCGTCCAGGTAGCGGATCAGCGCGTGCTCGCCGTCGAGTTGCGTGCTCGCCTGCTGCAACAGCTCGGCGAGATGCAGCAGGTTGGTGAGCGCGCGCTCGCCGTTCAGCCCCGCGCCCGCCGCCTCGCCGATGAGACGCTGCGGCACGTGAAAATCGTTGAAGAGGCGGCGCAGCATCGGCAGCACGCCCTTCTTGCGCCAGCAGTCGCGGTACCCGCGGAACTGCAGCACGCGTGCTTCCCACGCGATCTCGTCACGACCGAGCAGATCGAGTTCCGACCATGCGAGCCCGAGCGTGGGCGTGGCGAGCGCCGTGCGCACGAGGCGGCCGTCGTCGGGCTCGGCACAGGCCGCGAGCCAGTAGCGCAGTTCTTCGGCCTGCGGCGTCTGGTACACCGAGTCGCGATCCGAGAGATAGACGCTGCGCACGCCTCGTGCGGCCAGCGCCTCGCGTATCGCCTGCGCCTCGCTGCGGTTGTTGACGAGCACCGCCATGTCGGCGGGCTGCAACGGCCGCATGCCGCACTCGCCCGAAAAACCGGCGGCATGCTCCTGGCCGAGATTGAGCAGGCGCACCATTTCGGTCGCGCAACTCGCGGCCATACCGGCGAGATACGCGCCTTTGCTGAGCGGCTTGCCATCCTCGGCCGGCGGCATCCACCAGACGTTGAGCGCGGGCAGCGCCGCGCCCGCCGCGACCAGTTTTTCGGGCCGTCCGTGCGCATCGGCGGCGACGAACGGCAGCGCGTTCCCGCATCCATCAGGGCTGCGAAACAAAAAGGCTCCACTACCCTCGGGCCGCGACTCGGCCGCTTCGAAGCAACGGTTTACCGCTTCGACCATCGCGCGCGTGGAACGGAAATTCTTCTTCAGCGTATAGAGTCGCCCTTCGCAGGCTCGGCGCGCGCGCAGATAGGTATAGATGTCGGCGCCGCGAAACGCGTAGATCGCCTGCTTCGGGTCGCCGATCAGGACGATCGCCGTACCAGTGTCGTTCTCGTCGATCCGGTAGACCGCATCGAAGATCTGATACTGAACCGGGTCCGTATCCTGGAACTCGTCGATCAGCGCGACCGGGTACTGCTTGCGGATGATTTCCGCGAGCCTCGCGCCATTCTCGCGCTGCAGCGCCGCGCGCAACCGCGTGAGCAGATCGTCGAAGCCCATTTGCGAGCGGCGCGCCTCCTCTTCCTCGAAGCGCCGCGCCACCCAGCGTGCCGCGTGGCACAGCAGGTCCTGCTTCGCCTCGGGCGGCGCGGCCAGCGATGCGCGCAGGCTTTCCATCGCCACGAAGGCGGCATGCTCGGGCGGATCGCCCTTTACCCAGATTTCCACGAGGCCGGCGGGCGTGAGGCGCGTCCACACCGCCGCCTTGTCGTCGAAACCCGGATGCGCGGAATCAGCATCGTTGGCCCAGTCGCGCAGCTTGCCGATCCATGTTTCGCAGTGCTTCGAATTGAGCTTTCTGGCATCGAACTGCTTCGCCGCGCGCGCCGCGTGGAGCAGCACCTCGACCTCGTCGATCCAGACTCGCCACGGCGCCTTCAGCGCTTCGAGTTCTGCCTGCGCGCGTTTGCGCGCGTCGTCGAGCGCCGCGCCGGGGTCGCACGCATCCGGCAACAGGTCGGCGTGGGCAAGCAGCCCCCGAATCGCCTTGTGCAGTTCGTCCGGGCTCGCGAACCACGCGCGGACCTCGGCGGCACATCGCGCGTCGAGCGGCGCCATGAAGGTGCGCCAGTAGTCGCGCACCACCTCGGCGCGCAATTCCGTCTGGTCGGTTTCGAGTGTCTGCGAAAAGAGGCTGTCGCTGTCGAATGCGTGCTCGCTCAGCATGCGATTACACCAGCCGTGGATCGTCGAGACCGCGGCCTCGTCCATCCATTCGGCCGCGAGTTGCAGGCGGCGCGCGCAGGCGGGCCATTGCTCCGGCGGATAGTCCTCGCGCAGATCGTGCAGCAGGTCTTCGCCGGACTCGCGTTCGAGCACGTCTTCAGGCTCCACGCGAAAGCATTGCGCGGCTTCGATGAGTCGCGCGCGAATGCGCTCGCGCAGTTCCTTGGTCGCCGCGTCGGTGAACGTGACGACGAGGATTTCGGGCGGCGTGAGCGCGCGCCCCGACGTGCGCGCCTCGTCCGCGAAATCCGCAGCGTCCGCCGCCGCATCGAGCGCGCCGTGGCCGAGCACGAGGCGCACGTACAGCATGGCGATCGTGAACGTCTTGCCCGTGCCCGCGCTCGCCTCGATCAGGCGGCTGCCGTAAAGCGGGAAGCGCAGCGGGTCCAGCACCTGGGCGTCCATGTTGTCGAGCGGATTCATGCAGTTTCTCCAGCCTCGACCGAAGCGCGCTTCCCACGCGACGACGCGAGCGGCGCGCGCGCGACGGGCAGCAGCAGCGTCGTGGCGAGCGTGATGAAATCGTCGTGCGCGGCAAGCGCGTCGAAATCGGGGAACGCGCGGCGCAAGTAGGCGTTCGTGTCGCGCTCGCCACGCGTTAGCGCGTTGCCCTCGTACGCCATGCGAGCGGCTTCCCACGCGTGCGCGGACGCTGCGGCGCGCGTGCCGTCGAAGGTATCCGGCAGCTTGCGCAGCCATGCAAACGCAGTCTTCACCGCGAGCGGCAACGGCCGGCGGGCACCATCGTCCCACGCGGCGAGCAACGCGAGCAGATAGTCGCGCGCGGCCTGCTCGTCGAGGGGCGCGAACTCCGCCACGCCCACCTTGCTCACGATTACCGTGGTCACCGGACCCGCCGCGATCTGTGCGGCCACGTGCGCGACCCAGTACGGGACGAGACGGTCGCCGCGATAACGGTGATCCTTCACGAGCGTGCCCGGCTCCAGAATCACGCGGCCGAGCGCGCCTTGCGGGCCCTCACGCAGATCGTCGAGCCAGTCGTCGAGCGACACCATGCGGCCGTCGAACGTCGCATCGAGACGTATTTCGTATTGGTGGTCGAGCGGCTCGGGCCAGCGCGCGAGCGCCTTGCGATATTCGACGAAAAGCTCGGGCATGGGAGCAAGCAGTTCCTCGCCGATCACTTCGCCAAAGCCGCCCGACGCGAGATCGCCGCTGCGATGCATCCGTTCCAGGCGCGCGAGCGCCGCGGGTTCGAGATCGTCCTCGCCGCGCTCCATCGCCCTGACCTGCGCGCGGATCAATTCGTCTTGCAGCTGCCACGCCTGCAAGGCGTCCACTTCGAACGGCTCGTGATTTTCGCTCGCCGCGTCCTCGCTTTCGAAGGCGACACGCAGGCGCTGCCGGAAGAAGCTGCGCACCGGGTCGCGCAGGAATTCGCCGAGTTCGCGAATCGTCAGGGGCTCATCGCGCTCGGGCGGCGCCAGGGCTTGCGCATTCGCTTCGGCCCCGGGGCGCACGTCGGCGAGCTTGCCCCACTCGTGCGCATACGTGTAAAGCAATGCTTCTTCGGGCCGTGCCGGAAAATAGTCCGGGCTGAACGGTTGCAAGCGATGCTCGATGGTCAACGCGTCGAGCAGCGCCTGGCCATCGGCATCTTCTTCGCCTTCGAGCCGCCAGCCGGCCTTCAGGTGGTCGCGCAACTGCCCGACCAGCACCGAGGGCGGGCGCGGCGTGTTGTCGGTCACGCTGCGCCCGATCCACGAAACATGCAGATGGTCGCGCGCCGAAAGCATCGCTTCGAGGAACAGATAGCGGTCGTCCTCGCGGCGCGAGCGGTCGCCGGGACGATAGTCGCGGCGCATGAGGTCGAAGTCGAGCGGCGTGCGGCTGCGCGGATAGTCGCCGTCGTTCATGCCGAGCAGGCAGACGCGCCGGAACGGAATCGCGCGCATCGGCATCAGTGTGGCGAAGGTCACCGCGCCCGCGAAGAAGCGCTGCGAGAGGCCGCCGCCTTCGAGCGCCGCGAGCCAGTTCTCCGCGACGATGGCGAGCGGCAACGTGTCGGTGAGCGCGGCTTCGTCGCACGCCTCACGCCACGTTTCGAGCGCGGCGTCGAGACGGTCGAGCGTGTAGGCGTCTTCGTCCTGCGCGGCGAAAAAGGCCGCCTTCAACGCGCGCAGGCGCTCGCACCACACTTCGACCGTGGCCGGCTCGCGCAGCGTGCGCCACGCATGGTCGAGCGCATCGACGAGGCGCGTGAGCGGGCCGAGCAACGCGGCGTCGAGCCCGCCGATCTCGCTGTATGGCTCGATACCGCGCCATGCGCCCGCGCGCTCGCCCGCCGCGTAGCCCAGCAGCATGCGCCGCAGGCCGAATGCCCAGCTATTGGGCGCGCTCAGTTCGTCGGCCTGCGGCAATCCCAGGCTCGCGCGCTGCGCCGCATGCAGGCCCCAGCGGATGTTCGCGCCGTCGATCCAGTGGTGCAAGGTGGGCACGTCTTCGGCGTCGATGCCAAAGCGCGCGCGCACGGCCGGCACTTCGAGCAGGTCGAGCACGTCGCTCACCGTCACGCGCGAGTACGGCAGCGACAGCAGCATTTCCAGCGCGCCGATCAGCGGATCGAACGCGCGCTGCGCGCGGTCGGCCACGCTGAACGGAATGCTGCGCGGGTCACTGGCGTCGAGCAGGCCGAACACGGCCTGGATATGCGGCGCATAGACCTCGATGTCGGGCACCATCACGATGACGTCGCGCGGACGCAGCGTCGGGTCCGCCGCAAACGCGGCGAGCAGGCGGTCGTGCAGGATCTCCACTTCGCGCTGTGCGCTGTGCGCGACGTGAAAGCGAATTGATTCGTCCTCCTGCACATTGACCGGACCCCAGTGTTCGCGCGTCTCGGCGAGCGGGCGCAGATCGCGAATGTCGTCCTGCAGTTGCTGGAGCAGCGTGAGCGCGTCTTCGCCTTCGAACAGATCGATACGTTGCCCGATGCGCGTGAAATGCGGTGTATAGGTCTCGCGCGCCTCGTCGCTGTCGTATTCGTCGAGCAGGCCGATGAAGTCGCGCCCTTGCTTGCCCCATGCCGCGAGCAGCGGCTGCGCATGCAGATGCAGCTGCGCTTCGTCGAGGCGGTCAGGCGCGCCCGCGCGGCGGCGCTGCCGCGCGTGGCGCGCGCGCAGCAGGTCCTGGTCCGCGACGATATCGGCCCAATAATGCATACACGGGTTGTGCACGCACATCAGCACCTGGCACCAGCGCGCGAGCGCGGCGAGCACTTCCACCGACTGGCGCGGCAGGCTCGAAATGCCGAACACGACGAGGCGGCGCGGTAACGCGGCCGGCCGCGGTTCGCCCTCCTCCCACGCCTGCGCGCGCTGCATGAACGCCTCGTGCACGGCGGCGCGGCCCGTGTCGCGCAAGCCGATGCGGTCTTGCGCATGAGCGCTCACGTCCGCGAGCAGGGCGCGCCAGAGCGCCGCCTGCCAGCGCGCCTCCTCGGGCAACGGCACGCGAGCGTTGCGCGCATCGATCAGCACGTCCTCATGCGCCGCCCACGCGGCGAGCCAGTCGGAGCGATAGACCTGATACTGGTCGAGCAGGTCGGCCACGCGCTGCGCGAGCTGGAAGCACTTGCGCTGGTCCTCGTCGTGCGTCATGAAGCGCTTGAGCGGTTCATAACCCGGTTCGTCGAGCAGCGCGGGCAGCATGCGCATGAGACGCCACACGAGACGCGACTTGTCGAACGGCGAGACCGCGGGCACCGCGTCGTTGCCGAGCACCGCGCGATAAACCTGCCACAGGAAGCGCGACGGCAGCGACATTTCGAACGCCGCGGCGATGCCGCAGCCGCCCTCCTCCGGATCGGCCGCGAACGCGAGCTTGAGCCACTGCGCGATGCCGTTGCTCTGCACGAGGAACATTTCCTTTTCGAGCGGTGCGAGCGGATTCTGGCTGATCCAGTTGACGATCAGATCGCGCATGCGCTCGGGCTGATTGCCGTGTACCAGCATCAGCCCCGTGGGCAGTTCGCGCGCGCTCAAGCGGGGCTCCGGCGCGCGATACGCGCAATACGTGCGAAACGTGCGAAACGTGCGAAACGTGCAAGCCGCGCGTTAACTGCGCAACGTGCGAAACGCGCGGATAGGGCGAGAAAGCGAAGAGGAGGGATTGCGGCCATGTCGCCTGTTCGTATGGGGTGCCGGTTCATGCCGGCACGTGCCTGTGTCGATCGCGCCGGCAGCTTCGCGCCCGCGCAATGCGACAGTTTACGACAATCGAGGCCGCCGCGAGCGGCGCAGCCGCATGCCGGACGCGTTCTACCCGAGGCGCTTGCCCGTCGCCGGATCGAAGAAATGCAGCCGGGCAGGCGGCAGGTGCACCGCCAGCCGCTCGCCGGGCGCGGGCCGCGTTTCGTGCGGCAGGCGCACCACCACATCCGCGTTGCCCCAGCGGCCGTGCGCGAGATTGTCGGCGCCGAGCAGCTCGCAGGTCTCGACTTCGAGCGTGACCGGCTCCGCGGCGCCTCGCGCGTGCATATGCTCGGGCCGCACGCCGAGCACGCATTCCGTGCCCTTCGGCAACCAGGCCGGCGGCTCGCCGAGCGGCAGATGGGGCCCGTTGCCCGCGATTTCGAAGCGCCGGCCGTCGTCGCTCACGCGCCCGTGCAGCAGGTTCATCGCCGGCGAGCCGATGAAGCTCGCCACGAACATCGAGGCGGGCCGGTCGTACACCTCGCCGGGCGTGCCGATCTGCTCAGCACGGCCCGCGTTGAGCACCATCACGCGCTGCGCGAGCGTCATCGCCTCGATCTGGTCGTGCGTGACGTAGAGGCTCGTCGTGCGCAGTCGCGCGTGCAGGCGCTGGATTTCAAGGCGCATCTGCACGCGCAGCTTCGCGTCGAGGTTCGACAGCGGCTCGTCGAACAGGAACACGGAGGGCTCGCGCACGATCGCGCGCCCCATCGCCACACGCTGACGCTGGCCGCCCGAAAGCTCGCGCGGCTTGCGCTCGAGCAGCTTGCCCAGTTCGAGGATTTCTGCGGCCGCGCTCACGCGCGAATCGATCGTCTTGCGGTCGAGCCCCTGCAGCTTGAGGCTGTACGCCATGTTGCGCGCGACCGTCATGTGCGGATAGAGCGCATAGTTCTGGAACACCATCGCGATGTCGCGATCCTTTGGCTCCACGCGATTGACCACCTTCCCGCCAATGGCGATCTCGCCCGACGTGATCGTTTCGAGCCCCGCCACCATGCGCAGCAGCGTGGATTTCCCGCACCCCGACGGGCCGACGAGCACCATGAACTCGCCGTCCTGCACCTGCACGTCGATGCCGTGCAGAACCTGCTGCGCGCCGTCGTACGACTTCGTCACGCCCCGTATGCTCAATGCCGCCATGCCGTCTCCCGAATTGCACCCATCGTCATTTCTCCACATCCACGAGGCCGCGCACGAACCAGCGCTGCATGGCCAGCACGACCACGAGCGGCGGCAGCATCGCGATCATCGTCGCGCACATCACGAGATGCCATTGCGTGGCCGCGTCGCCGCTCGAAATCATGCTCTTGATGCCCACCACGGCGGTCGTCATCGAAGCCGTGCTCGACATGAGGATCGGCCACAGATACTGGTTCCAGCCGTAGATGAACGTGATGACGAAGAGCGACGCGATGTTCGTCTTCGAGAGCGGCAGCACGACGTCCCAGAAGAAGCGCAGCGCGCCCGCGCCGTCGATGCGCGCGGCCTCGATCAGTTCGTTGGGCAGCGTGAGGAAGAACTGTCGAAACAGGAACGTGGCCGTGGCCGAGGCGATGAGCGGCAGCGTGAGGCCCGCGTAAGTGTTCGTGAGATGCAGCGTGGCCGCCACCTGCACCGTCGGGAAAATGCGCACTTCCACGGGCAGCATCAGCGTCACGAAGATCAGCCAGAACGCGAGACGCCGGAACGGAAAGCGGAAGAACACGATCGCATAGGCCGAGACGATCGAAATGGCGATCTTGCCCACCGAAATCACCAGCGCCGTGATGACGCTGTTCATGAGCATCGTGCTGAACGGGCTCGCCGCGCTGCCCGTCCCGGTGTTCCATACGGTTGCCATGTTCGCGAGCAGGTGCGTGCTGGGCGCGAGCGAGAGCGGCACCGTGAACACCTCCTTCTCGTTCATCGTGGCCGCGCAGAACGCCACGTACACGGGGAAGGCCACGACGGCCACGCCGAGCAGCAGCATGACGTGGCAGAACAGGTTGAAGTATTTGCGGTTTTCGACCATCAGTACTGCACCCGTCGTTCGATGAAACGGAACTGGAAGATCGTGAGCGCGGTGACCATCAGCATCAGCACGACCGACTGCGCGCCCGAGCTGCCGATGTCGAGCCCGCGAAAGCCTTCGTCGAAGATCTTGTAGACGAGCGTGCGCGTGGCCTGGCCGGGGCCGCCGCCCGTGGCGGCGTCGATCACCGGGAACGTATCGAAAAGCGCATACACGATGTTCACGACGAGCAGAAAGAAGCTCGTGGGCGAGAGCAGCGGAAACGCAATGCCGAAGAAGCGCCGCACGGGCCCCGCGCCGTCGATGGCGGCCGCTTCGAAGAGCGATTGCGGAATCGACTGCAGGCCCGCGTAGAAGAACAGAAAGTTGTAGCTGATCTGCTGCCACACCGATGCGATCACAACGAGCGTCATGGCCTGGCCGGGGTTGAGCGCGTGATTCCAGACCACGCCGAAGCGCGCGAGCGCGAACGTCACGAGGCCGATGCTCGGATTGAACAGGAAGCCCCACAGCACGGCGGCGATCACAGGCGCAACCGCATACGGCCAGATGAGGAGCGTTTGATAGAAGCGCTTGCCGCGCGTCACGTGGTGGGCCATGGCCGCGAGCAGCAGCGAAACGGCGAGGCCGCCGAACGTCACGAGGGCCGTGAAAATGAGCGTGGTCCTGACCGAGCCGAGATAGAGCGGATCGTGCAGGAGCCGTGTGAAGTTGGCAAAGCCGACGAACACCGAAGCGGTGCCGAAGGCGTCTTCGGCCTGGGTGGACTGCCAGAGCGCCACGCCGGCCGGCCATAGGAAAAAGATCACGGTCACCGCAAGCTGCGGGCCGACGAGCAGATAAGGCAGCAGGCTCGCCCCAAAGCGGGAGCGTTGTTCCATTGCGTCATTCCCCTCGAATCGCGGCGTTCGTCCTGGCGCGAACACCGTGTGGCGCGGCTTCTTTATCGGATCGAGCCGCCTCGTGGGCGGCGCCGCGTTCGCATTCTAGCCGAGAGTCGTGACAGTTCGGTTCGAGGTTTTGTTCGCCCTGGTTCGGCGCTGTCCGGATCGATGCTTCACGCCGCGCCTCTCGATGAGCCGGTCCACATCGCCGCCCACTGCTCCCTTCACGCAAGCGCCGCCGCCACGAACTTGCCCATGTCCGTGGCCGGATCGCGCAGCGCGTCGAGGTCGAGCTTCACGCCCTTGCCCACCAGTTTCTTGCCGCAGAGAAAGTCGGGCATCGAACTGACCGCATCGACCGCCAGCAGCACGCGGTCCTTGAGGTAGTACACCGCAAAGCGGCGCGCGGCGGGGTCACCGCGCACGATCGCCTCGTCATAGCCTTCGAGCAGGCCGACCGTTTGCAGCTTGAGGTCGTACTGATCGGACCAGAACCACGGCGCGTCGCATGCGGGGCGCGGCTTGCCGGCGATCGCCGAGGCCGCCAGCTTCGCCTGCTCCACGGCGTTGTGCACGCTTTCCAGCCGTCCCGCGCGGCCATAGTGCGCGAGCGGCCGGTGCGCGCAATCGCCGATGGCGAAGACGTCCGGGTCGCTCGTGCGCGCGTCGTCGTCCACCTGGATGCCGTTCGCGCACACGATGCCCGCCGCCTTTGCCAGCGCCTCGTTCGGCACGATGCCGATGCCGACCAGCGCGAGCGTGGCGGGCACGATCTCGCCGCCGGCGAGCTTCACGCCGGCGAGCTTGCCGTGCTCGCCCACGAGCGCCTCGATCTGCGCGTTCAGCCGCAGATCCACGCCCTGCGCGCGATGCTCGTTCGCATAAAAGGTGGAGACGGTCTCGCCCGTCACGCGCCCCAACACGCGAGGCGCAGCTTCGAGCACGGTGACTTCGTGGCCGAGCGCGCGCGCCGCCGCAGCGGCTTCGAGGCCGATATAGCCCGCGCCGATCACGACGAGCTTCTCGCCAGGCTTCACGCGCTCACGCAGCACGTCCGCGTCGGCGAGCGTGCGCAGCGCGATCACGCCCGCGAGATCGTGGCCCGGCACCGTCAATGCGCGTGGTGCGGAGCCGGTCGCGAGAATCAGCTTGTCGTACTGAAGCTCACTGCCGTCGGCAAGCGTGAGCGTCCGGCTCGCGCGGTCGAGCGACTGCGCGCTCGCGCCGAGCTTCAGGTCGATGCGCTGCTCGTCGTAGAACGCGCGCGGCTTGAGCCACAGGCGCTCGACATCGGACTCGCCTTTCAAGTAACCCTTGCTGAGCGGCGGCCGGTGATAAGGCGGCACCGGCTCTTCGCCGACCAGCACGATTCGGCCGCTGAACCCATATTGACGCAGCAGCGCCGCCGCGTTGCCGCCCGCGTGCCCTGCCCCGACGATCACCACCGTTCTGCCCTCTTCTTGCATGTCCGCTCCCGCTTGTATTGCGCCTGTCCCGTCTTGATCGATGCATCGCGCGCATGGGCCGCTGCGGCTCATACGCGCGTCTCGCAACCGGCGTGCCTATTGACCGTGGGCCGCCCGGCGCGTGAGGAACGAGATGATCTCACGGTTCGGGCACGCGGGCCACGCTCAGTCGAAGGCCTGGTCGTTCGGCGCCGCATAGAGCGCGCGCAACTGCTCGCTCATCGGGAACTGGAAATTCGCGCCCTTCGGCGGCACCGGGCTCTCGAACCACTTCTTATAGATCGTATTGATCTCGCCGCTCTTCATGAGTCCCGCCATCGTGCCGTTTACGAGTTGCCGGAATTCGGGGTCGCCGTTGCGCATCATGAACGCATACGCCTCCGATGACTGCGGCGTGCCGACGATCACCCACTCGCCAGGCTTCGACGTGAGCGAGCGCGTGCCCGCGAGCAGCACGTCGTCCATCATGTAGGCCACCGCCCGGCCTGCTTCGAGCATCGCGCGCCCCTCGGCGTAATCGCGCGCGCTGATGATGCGCATGTTCATCTGCTTGTCGAGGTTCATTTGCCGCAAGATGCGCTCGGACGTCGTGCCCTGGTTGGTGAGCACCGTCTTGCCCGCGAGGTCCGCAAAGTCGTGAATGCCCGAATCCTTGCGCGTGAGCAGCCGCGTGGTCGCGACGAAGAACGTATTGGAAAACGTCACCTGGGCCTGGCGCGCCTTCAGGTTGGTCGTGACGCCGCACTCGAGATCCACCGTGCCGTTCTGCACGAGCGGAATGCGGTTTTGCGAAGTGACGGAAATGAATCGCACCTGCAGATCCGGCCGTTTTGTCTTCGCCCTGACCGCCTCGATCACCTTGTCGCAGATGTCCTGCGAAAATCCGGTCACCTTGTCGCCGACCACGTACGAGAACGGCACGGAAGTCTCGCGATAGCCGATGGCGATGATGTTCGCCGAGCGCACCTTTTCGAGCGTGGGCTGCGCGACCTGGGCGGCCGCCGGCTGGGGCAGCGCAAAGCCCAGCGCGATGGCCCAGCAGGCGAGCGCCGGCAGGTTCGGTCGGTTCATGGGTGGGTCCTCGTCATGTCTGGTTTCGCGCCGGTGCGCTTGCGCAAAAGCCTCTAATTGTCGTCATGGCGAATCTTCGCACAATATGTGGGAAATACCAGGCGCGTCAGCCGTTTTAAGCCGTTGATAAAAATAACAAGGAGCGGCAATTGATTTGCAGTTCGAATCAAATGTGCTTGATCGGACATCCATTGAAAGCGGCAGATCGTACCCAGGTACGGCAATTGCCGTCAATCGTCGGAAAGTCACGGTAAGACGCGAGCAAGCGCCTCCCGCTGGAAGGTGGCGCTACAATCGTCGAACGACGAAGCAACCCAGTCCAGTGAGGAATCTAGCGCAATGAATACTGCTCCGCTGCCCCGCCGTCCGCGGGTGTATCTCGCCGGCTTCGACGTCTTCCGGCGCGACGCGCTGGAGCACGGCGCGCGCCTCGTCGCCGCGTGTGCGGAATTTGGCTTCGAAGGCGTCTATCCGCTCGACAAGCAAGCGCCCGCGGACCTCGACGGGCCGCGCAAGGCCGCATGGATCTATCGCGCGAATATCGAATCGATCCGCACCTCGGACATCGTGATGGCCAACGTGAACGATTTCCGCGGCCCCGGCGAGCCCGACTCGGGCACGGCCTTCGAGATCGGCTATGCGGCCGCGCTCGGCAAGGAAATCTGGGCTTATGCGTCCGACACGCGCGCACTCATCGAGCGCGTCCCTTCCCTGCCCGACGCGCAAGGGCGCGTGTGCGAACGCGGCTATCTGGTGGAAGATTTCGGCCTGCCCGTGAACCTCATGATCGCGTGTGCGGCGCACCTCGTGCAGGGCGACGCACGCGCCTGCCTCGAAGCGATGGCGCAGGGCCGCACGCAATAGGTGCGAGCCACCGCGCGCGGGCGCATCAGTGGTGCATGGCGCTCATCGTGTTCATGCGCTGCAGTGCGCGAATGCGCGCGACCGCGGGCTGGTCCGCGACGGCGGACTGATAGAGCTTCGCGAGATCGGCCTTGAGCGCCGTGCGCGACCCCGCATCCAGGTACACCATGTGGCCCGACGGATAGAAGCGCGCGCTCAGGTTGTTGCGCACCTTCTGGTCCAGCAGCGGCATCTTCTGCAAATCGATCACGGTCTGGTAGAACGGCGTGACGAAGTCGTAGTAGCCGTTCGCCGAAAGCACGCGCAAATCCGGGTTCAGCGCCATGACCGCCGCGAGATCGCCCGCCGTGTAGAGCGCGATATTGCCCTGCTCGTCGACGCCCTTTTGCGCGCCGGTCGGATCGATATGGCCGAAGTCCCAGTTCTTGAACGCCTGGTCGTTCAAGTCCGTAAACGACGAGTTCGTGCGGAACTTGAGCTGCTCGTTGAGATAGCTGTTCCACATCGCCGTATAGACGCCGCTCACCGCCGTCATGGTCGGATCGTTGCCGCCCGAGTTGGGATCGATGTTGCCGGCAATGCCCGTGTCGATGGCGGTCACGCGGCCGTCGTAAGAGCCGAGCGCCACGCCCTTGTCTTTCATGAGCGTGGTGAGGAAAAGCGAGTTGCCCCGGCTGTCATAGGAGGCGATGTCGAGACGCCATGACTCCAGCGTTTGCGTGTCGATGCCCGTGTATTGCGACAGTGTCTTGAGCGTAGCCGCGATGGTCTTGTCGTTGGCGTCGGGAAACTTCGAGAGCGCCTGAAGATAATCGGTGCGCGCGAATTGCGCGACCTCTGCGGCAAACGCCTGCAAGTCCTTCGGCGCGGGCGTTACGCCGAGGCGCTCGTGGTACCACGCATCGGCGGCCGCCGTGGGCAGCGCCCCCACGGGATTGCCGCTTTGGGTGTAATCGAGAATCGAAGACTGCAGCGTGATGCCGTTCAGATCCACGCCGTCCTCGTGAAGCCGGTAGGCCAGCACACAGCTGCGCGCCGTGCCGTACGATTCGCCGTAGAGAAACTTCGGCGAATTCCAGCGATCGTTCGCGCTGAGGTAGCGCTTGACGAACTGCTTGAGCGAATCCACGTCCTGGTCCACGCCCCAGAAGTCGCGGTTGTGATGTGGCGCGATGGCCGCCGAATAGCCCGTGCCCACCGGATTGATGAACACCAGGTCGCTCTTGTCGAGCAGGCTGTCCGGATTGTCTTCGAGGGCATAGGGCGCGGGCGGCGTGAAGCCCGGCATCGAGGTCTTGATGCGCCTGGGCGCGTACGAGCCGAGCAGCACGAACACCGAAGAAGACCCCGGCCCGCCGTTGTAGAAGAACGTGACGGGACGGTCCTGCGCCTGCACGCCGTCCTTCGTGAACGCCACGTAGAAGATCCTGGCGTTGGGCTGCGAACTGCTCGGGTCGACGGTCACGAGATGGCCCGCCGTCGCCGTATAGGCAATGACTTCCTTGCCGATCTGGATGGCGTGATGCGTGATCGCGGCGCTCTCGGTCATGTTGGTCACGAAGTCGTCGGGACCGTTGCCGTAGGCCGTGGGGTCGAAGTACGGCTCGTCGGCCTGGGTGCGATGCTTGCCGTTGCCGCTCTCGGGGCCCACCGCTCGCGCCGCGCCGCTTCCGCCGTTTCCGTTGGTGGACTGCGCCTCGTCGTTCATTTCGTGTCCTCGCGAATGAGCCCGTCTTGTGACCGTCCTGGAAAGCACATGCGACCTCGCATTCGAGCGTCCATGCCGCGCGCATCGCCGCGTTTCTATCCGCCTGTCGTCACGTCACGCTGCTGCTGCATACGGCGCTCATGCTGCGCCCCGCCGAGCGCGGCCGCCACCTTGCTGCCCACCGGCGTGCCGAGGCCCGTGCAGGCGTCCCAGCCGGGCGCCGCCGAGAAGTCGCCGTTGCTGCCGCTCGTCACGTCGTTGAAGGCGCTGGGCTGGGCATAGAGCCGCGCGTTCGCGAAGCCGACGGGCGTGCCGCGCGCCGCGTTGATGCGTGCGATCAGCGCAGCCCAGAGCGGCGCTACCGCGCTCGTGCCGCCCACCACCGTGTCCGCGCCGGCCACGCGCACCACGTAGCCCGTGGCCGGATCCGCATCGGCGGAAACGTCGGGCACGCCGCGCCGCACCAGCGCGCCTGCCCCGCCGCCGCGCACGACGCGCAAACCCTTTTGCCAGTCCGGCAGCGCGAAGGTCGCGCTCACGCCGCCGCCCGTCGCGCCATTGTCGCCACTGCTCCACACCGTTTCGCTCTTGATCCGCCCATTCGACGCCGCGATGTGCGTGCCCCCGCAGCCGAGCGCATAGGGGCTGGAAGCGGGAAAGTCGACGTGATCGGCGCCATCGCCCACCCCATCGGCCGAGCCGCTGTCGCCCGAGGCCGCGCACACGGTGACGCCGAGCGCCACGGCCGTCTGCATCGCATCGTTGAGCGCGCCGAGCGATTGCTGCGACCATGCCGACTCCGGCGCGCCCCAGCTGATCGAGATGACCGTTGGCTTACGCTCGCTGTCGTGGAGCGCGGCGCTCACGGCATCGACGAAGCCGGCTTCGCTGTTCGGCGCGAAATACACCGCGATGAGCGCGCCCGGCGCCAGCGCACCGGCGATTTCCACGTCGAGGGTCACTTCGGCGTCGGGGCCGTTCGGGTCGCCGTTCGGGGCGTTCGTCACCTGATCGACGGATACGTCTTCCACGCGCGGCGCGCTCACACCCAGTTCCCCGAAATAGGCGCTGAGATCGGCCGTGTCGTAGCCGCCGCCCATCTCGATGATCGCGATGCACTGGCCCGTGCCGTCGCCCGCGGGAAAGCCGTAAAGCTCCGCGAGTTGCAAGGGCGTGAACGAATGAGTGACGGCGCGCGCCGCGCGGATGGGCGGGCGGATGGGCGCCCCGCTCGCTTCCGTCGCGACGCCCGGAATCGGCGAAACGATGCGAAAGTGCGGTTGCACCTTCGCGCGATTGTCGAGCCCCACCACGGCGGTCACGACCTCATGCATGTCTTCCGGCAAATGCACGGGGCCGCTCGGCTGCCGAAAGTGATGCACGGTATGGTCGACCTGATGTTCGTAGCGTTGCAGCTCGATGCCGAATGCGGCGTTGTACTGCCGCACCGTGCCCGACAGCACGACGCGGCGCGAGGAGGCATCGGTGCGGGCCACGGTGAGCGCGTGCGCGCTCGCGAACTGCTCGACGCGCGCGATGTCCGCCGCCGACGCGCCGAAGCGCCGCTCATAGTCCTCGCGCGAAAGCGGCTGCGCGCCGGGATCGTTCCCGGTGAGCCGGTTCACCAGCTCGTGAAATTCAGCCGACGCCTGGCGCCGCAGGATCACGACGATATCGAAATGCTCCTCCGGATCGCATGCGCCGACGCATTGCGCGCCGGCAGGCGCGGGATGGTCACTGCCTGCCACGGGTGGGTGCCTGCTCATGGCCGATTTCTCCTCGATGAAGCGGGTGCCTGGGTCTGGAATCTGGCGGTCGGACACGCTGCGTGTCTCACGAGTTCCGCATGCCGAACCGGCACGGCATGCCATTCAGGACATCGGCGATCCATGGCGCATCGCCGCCGTACGGCCGAAACCCGCCCGTGCTGGGTGCAACAGGTGAGCGCAGCACGTAGCGTGCCCGGCGGCCACGCGAACGCCGGCAGCAGCGGCGAGGCGAATGATCAGCAGTCGCGTGGCAGCCGTGATGAACGGACTTTCAAGTTTCCTTTCATGGAAATCGTTATCCGAGCGCACTCGAAAAGCACCGCCAGCATCCCGCACAGCAACGTTATCCTTTGTCATGTTGCGCGTCGCGACGATACGGCAATTTTCATAGTCATACTAAGTATCTATCCCGCGTTCGCCGTTTCGCACGACTGCAGACGCGCTTCGCCGAAGCATGCTCCGCGATTCTCCAGCGATTTTGCCTGGATGGTCGATGCGCGCTCCGGCAGGCGCGCCTTGCGAGCGCGCGCCTGCGCCTGTTATCGCATCGCTCGGAGCCCGCAGTCGCCTCTCACGCCGCCGCGGCCAGCGCAGCCGGCAAATGCGCTTGCAGGTAGGCCTCGAATTCGTCCTTCACTTCCGGGTGGCGCAGCGCGAACTCCACGGTTGCCTTGAGGTACCCGAGCTTGCTGCCGCAGTCGAAACGCGTGCCCATGTAGCGGTATGCGAGCACCTGCTCTTCGGTCAGCAGCGACTGCAAGGCATCCGTGAGCTGAAGCTCGCCGCCCGCGCCGGGCTTGAGCGAACGCAGATGCTCGAAAATCGTGGGCATCAGCACGTAGCGGCCCACCACGCCGAGATTCGACGGCGCGACTTCGGGCGCCGGCTTTTCGACGATACCCGAAAGCTTGAACACGTCCTCTTCCCACTCGCGGCCATCCACGATGCCGTACGAAGCGCTGTTTTCACGCGCGATCGATTCCACGCCCACTACGGAGCTGTGATAGTGATTGAACGTGTTCACGAGCTGCTTCATGACCGGCGTGGGGCTGTAAAGCAGGTCGTCCGCGAGAATCACGGCGAACGGGGCGCCGCCAACCAGCTTTTCCGCGCACAGTACGGCGTGGCCCAGACCGAGCGCCTCGGCCTGCCGCACATAGAAGCAGTCCACATTGGCCGGCTTGATGCTGCGAACGACGTCGAGCAGCTTTTGCTTGTTGCGGGCTTCGAGTTCGCATTCGATCTCGTACGACTTGTCGAAATGATCTTCGATCGCGCGCTTGCTGCGGCCGGTCACGAAGATCATTTCGGTAATCCCCGCAGCGATCGCCTCTTCCACCGCGTACTGAATGAGCGGCTTGTCGACGATCGGCAGCATTTCCTTCGGACTCGCCTTGGTGGCGGGCAAAAAGCGCGTCCCAAGGCCTGCAACAGGAAATACCGCTTTGGTTACTTTCAGCATGATGTCCATTCCCAGATCGTTCGTTTGAGTCTCGGTCCCGCAGCGAGGCGGGCCGACTTCCCCGAGGTTCTGCCTTTGGCAGCGCTTGTATTGATGGCTGTGTTTTCAAAAACAAAAAGGCAACAAAAATATTTTTATTTTTTTGAACGCATAACCGGAAACTATTGCCATTCATTTCGAATAATCGGCATGAATTCCGCGATCCGGCTTCGAGCGTTGTTGTATGCGTTGCCGCGTTTCGCTGTCAATGGCGCGTCGTGTCGGACGAAGTCTACTCGACTTCGTCGGCGGGCGGCAAGGCGCCTGATCGCGTGCGGGCGCGCCGTATAGGCTCGTTGCGCAAGGCCTCGCGATACGCGGACACCCCCACCAGTATCAACAGCACGGCCACACCGGCCAGCAAGTGCAGGTTCATCGGATTCTCCAGCGACCATAGTCGATCACATCCAAAATATCATTCCAAATTCCATAAATAAACCGTCTTTTCTTTTATGACATTTTCTTCTCTATTTCCATTGACGGCGCGAATACATTTTGAAAATCTTTTGCTCGTTTCGCTCGCGCGGGCGCCCCTAAGATCGTCGGGTACTCTTCCCACGGACTGGCCGACACCGATGAGCGACCCTGCACTCCACACTGCCATGGCACCCGCATCCGCCCTGCCCGCCGCGACTGCTGGCACGTCGGCAAGGCCAGTCGCGGCGGCGCGCGAGCATGCCGGCGACCACCTGATCGACGGCTTGCGCGGCTTCGCGGCCCTGCTGGTGGCCTATTTCCATTGCCGCCAGGTGACCTGGATCGGCATGGGTGCATTTCACCAGCTGAACGCGAGCCTCGCCAGTCCTGGCACCATCGCTGCGTGGCTTACGTTCCCCGTCGCATGGGGATCGGCGGGCGTGCCGATTTTCTTCGTGATCAGCGGCTATTGCATTCACCGCAGCGGCGCCGCGCGGCTCTTTTCGAACCCCGGTTTCCGGCTCGACGCGCGGCAGTTCTGGCTGCGCCGCTTCGTGCGCATCTATCCGGTGCTGCTCCCCGCGCTGCTGCTGACGCTGGCCGCCGATTCGATCAGTCTTACGCTGCTCCCGGTCAGTCACAAGATCAACGCCATCGGCGCGCGCGATTTCTTCGTCAACCTGTTCTCGCTGCAAGGCGTGGCTGGCAAGACGTATGGCTCCAACGGCGCGCTCTGGACGCTTTCTCTCGAAGTGCAGTTCTATCTGCTCTATCCGCTCGTCTTCGCCGCGCGACGCCGATTCGGCCTGAATGCGGTGCTTGTCGCCGTTGCACTCGTCAACGTGGCTTCCGCGTTGACGCTCGAACGGCACGACATCGTTGTGTTCGCGTCGTACTGGTTCTCGTGGATGCTCGGCGTCTGGATTGCCGAAGTGCGCTTGCGCGGGTCTTATGGCTATCGCTTCGCCTATCCTGCAGCGGCGCTATTCGCTGTAGCCGGTTGCGCGGCATTTCACTTCGGCCAGTTCGGCGCATTCCAGCTCTGGGCTTGCGCGTTCGCCTGCTATCTCGTCAAGGCGCTTGGCCGGCCTGCGGCTCGGTCTCGCGGCGTGCTGCTGGCACTCTTCGCGAAGCTCGGCGAGTTCAGCTACTCGCTGTATCTGATTCATTTGCCGCTCTTCGTCTTGCTCGGATCGCTGCTGTTTCGCTCCGAACTGCAAACGTCGATCTGGGCCTCGTTTGGGTTCACGATCGCCGTGCTGCCGATTGCCTGGGTGTTCTATCAACTCTTCGAGCGTCCAGCGCTTCTTGCCGCTGCGCGGCTCAGGAAGCGGGTTCGGGTTTGATCGGTTCGGTGCTGTTTTGGCCTTTCCTTGTATTCGCGTCGGTCTGTTAGCGTTGCCCCTGTGCGGGGCGGCACCTACTTTCTTTGCCGCGGCAAAGAAAGTAGGTGCCGCCCCGCACAGGGGCAACGCTTGCAT
>NZ_BBJJ01000053.1 GCF_000739815.1 Paraburkholderia mimosarum LMG 23256 = NBRC 106338 | reverse complement strand
GAGAAGTCGTGCAGGGCGAGGGTCGCGCCGCTGTTCACGGTCACGGCGGAACTGGAGGCGAATGCGTTGGCAATGCCCGCGGCGAGCGTGCCCGCATTGATGTTCGTCGCGCCGGTATAGGTGTTCAGCGCCGACAGCGTGAGCGTACCCGCGCCCGCCTTGGTGAGGCTCGTGCCATCCCAGCCCGTGGCGGAGGCGGCTTCGTTGGTGAGCACCACGTCGACGTTGAAGGCGTCGGTGGCGTTCGCGAGCGTGAACGTGCCGTTGCCTGATGTCGCGCCCGCTGCCCACGTCAGTCCAAGGCCGACGTTGTAGTCGAGACCATCCGCGCTCTTTTGTGCCGCGAGGGTCAGGTAGTCGACGGGACTCGCCGCGCCACCCAGCAATATCGTGCTGAAATCGCCGGTGACGCCACCGGTCGTGTGGATGGCCGTGTATTCCGTCATCGGCAAGGTGGTTGCCGACGTGGGCGTGTTCGACGAATAGCCCGATATGTCCAGCGTGCCCGCGAGGTTAGCCGTGTTGGCGGTGATGGCAGGGCTGTTCGTGCCCACCGAGACGCTCAGCGTGGAGTTGGCGGCTTGTGTGAACGTGCCGCTCACCACCAGTTGCGCGTTGGCGCCGACATTCGTCGTGGCGCCGCCTTGCGTCGTGTACGACGAGGCGTTGAAGGCGCCGTTCTGCGCGAGCGCAAGCGTGCCTGCACCCACAGTCACCGCGCCCTGGGTCGAGCCCGCCGCCGTGAGCGTGGCCGTTCCCGCGCCGGTTTTCGTGAGACTGCCGGTACCCGAGAGCGCGTTGGCGAGCGTGCCGTCCGATGCGAAATCGAGTTGCAGCGCGGCGCCGTTGGCGATCGCGCCGCTGCCCAACGCACTGGCATTCGTCGCGATGAGCGTGCCGGCGGCGACATCGGTGCCACCCGAGTACGTATTGGCGCCCGACAAGGTCAGCGTGTTCGCACCCGTCTTGTCGATACCGCCCGCGCCGCTGATATCGCCGGAGAACGTCGTGCTGGCGTTGCTGTTGGCGGTGAGCACGGTCGACGTTGCGGTGCCCAGGGTGATGTTGCCCGCGCCCGAGAGATTGTTCGCCGTCTGCGAGAAGTCGTGCAGGGCGAGGGTCGCGCCGCTGTTCACGGTCACGGCGGAACACTGGAGGCGAATGCATTGGCAATGCCCGCCGCGAGCGTGCCGGCGTTGATGGTGGTCGCGCCGGTATAGGTGTTCAGCGCCGAGAGCGTGAGCGTACCCGCGCCCGCCTTGGTGAGGCTCGCGCCATCCCAGCCCGTGGCGGAGGCCGCCTGGTTCGCCAGCACCACGTCGACGTTGAAGGCGTCGGTGGCGTTCGCGAGCGTGAACGTGCCATTGCCGAGCGTCGCACCGGCCCGCCAGGTCAGCCCGAAGCCGACGTTGTAGTCGAGCGCATTGGCGCTCTTTTGCGCTGCGAGAACCAGATAGTCCACCTCGCTCGACGCGCCGCTCAGCGAGATCGTGCTGAAATCGCCGGTGATACCACCGGTCGTGTGGATGATCGTGTATTCGGTCGAGGGCAACGCGCTCGCCGAGGAAGGGGCGGACGAGCTGAAGCCCGTCACGTTGAGCGTACCGCCGAGCGTGGCCGTCGAAGCGCTGACGGCAGGCGTGGTCGCATTGAGCTCGACGTCGAGCGTCGAGCCGGCGGCCTGTGTGAGGGCGCCGCTCGTCACCAGTTGCGCGTTGGCGCCGATGGCCGTCGTCGCGCCGCCTTGCGTCGTGTACGACGAGGCGTTGAACGCGCCGTTCTGCGCGAGCGCAAGCGTGCCTGCACCTACTGTGACCGCGCCCTGGGTCGAACCCGCCGCCGTGAGCGTGGCCGTTCCCGCGCCCGTTTTCGTGAGGCTGCCGGTATCCGAGAGCGCGTTGGCGAGCGTGCTGCTCGATGCGAAGTCCAGTTGCAGCGCGGCGCCGTTGGCAACCGCCCCGCTGCCGAGCGCGTTGCCGGACGTGGCGACCAGGGTGCCCGCCGAAATCGTCGTGCCGCCCAGGTAGGTGTTCGCGCCCGAGAGCGTGAATGCGGAGGCACCCGTCTTGGTCAGGCCGCCTGCGCCGCTGATCACGCCGGAGAACGTTGTATTGGCATTGCTGTTCGCGGTGAGCACGGTCGACGTTGCGGTGCCGAGCGTGATGTTGCCCGCGCCCGAGAGATTGTTCGCCGTTTGCGAGAAGTCGTGCAGGGCGAGGGTCGCGCCGCTGTTCACGGTCACGGCGGAACTGGAGGCGAATGCGTTGGCAATGCCCGCGGCGAGTGTGCCGGCGTTGATGGTGGTCGCGCCGGTATAGGTGTTCAGCGCCGAGAGCGTGAGCGTACCCGCGCCCGCCTTGGTGAGGCTCGCGCCATCCCAGCCCGTGGCGGAGGCCGCCTGGTTCGCCAGCACCACGTCGACGTTGAAGGCGTCGGTGGCGTTCGCGAGCGTGAACGTGCCGTTGCCGAGCGTCGCACCGGCCTGCCAGGCCAGTTCGAAGCCGACGTTGTAATCGAGCGCGTTGGCGCTTCTGTGTCCAGCAAGCGTCAGATAATCGACGGGACTGGCCGCGCCGGCCACTGAAACCGTACTGAAATCACCCGCGATACCGCTGGTGGTGTGGATGACCGTGTATTGCGTGCTGGCCAGGGCGCTCGCCGAAGTCGGCGCCACCCCAGTGAAGCTCGCGACGTTCAACGTACCGTTGAGCGCCGCTGTCGCTGCGCGGATGAGTGGCGCATTCGATGACGAGACGTCCACATTCAGCGTCGAACCGGCCGCCTGCGTCAATGCATTGGTGATCGTCAACTGCGAGTTCGGACCCAAAGACGTGACCGCGCCGCTGAGCGTAGACAGATTGTTGGTCACCGAAAAGACGCCGGTCTGTCCGAACGCCAGCGTCCCGGAGGAAACCGTCACCGTACCCTGAGTCGAATTCACACCGGTCAGGGTTGCCATGCCGCTCCCCGTTTTGACCAGCGCCCCCGACCCCGCGAGCGTATCCGCGAGCGTGCTGTCCGCGGCGAAGTTGAGCTGGAACGTCGACGCGTTGTTGACCGTGCCCGTGCCAACCGCGCCGCCATTCGTGGCGACGAGCGTGCCTGCGGATATCGTGGTGCCGCCTTTGTAGGTATTGGACGCCCCGGAGAGTGTCAATGTCCCCGTGCCGGTCTTGGTCACGACGCCGGTCCCGGAGATGCTGCCCGAAAACTCGGTGCTTGTTCCATTGTTATTCGCGCTCAGCGTCGCGGACCCCAGCGTGATTGCGCCGGAACCCGAGAGACTGTTTGCCGTCTGGCCAAGATTGTTTTCGCTCAGATCTAGCGTGCCGTTCACTGCCACGCTGCCGCTCGTCGCAAACGCATTCGTTGCACCGCCAATCAATGTTGCGCCGGCGCCCACCGTGGTCGCGCCGACATACGTGTTACCGGCGTTGGCGAGGCCTAGTACGCCGCTTCCCTGCACGCTGATGCCGCCCGCGCCAGCAAGCAGCCCGTTGATCGTGAGCGTATTGCCGGCACTGATGTTGGCGTTCGTCGTGCCCGCGATATTGATGTTGCTGCTCGCGGCGAGCGTGCCGTTACCGGCGAAATTGCCGCCATTCTGAACGTTGATGGTTGCCGCATTAACCGTGAACGTGCCGTCGGTGACGTACAGTGTCCCGCCACTTTGCACCGTAAATGTCAGCGCGCGCAGGTTGGAACCGCTGCCGCCGCGCACCGTGCCCGACGTGCCCGCGCCGGCATCGGTGCCGACGGTAAAGACGCCGGCTGCCGTATTGCCGTAATTCACGCTGTTTGCGAGCGTGAAATAACCGCCATTCACGGTGGTATTGGCCCGGATCGCCGAATCGTATAGCGTCGTGGCGCCGCTATCTCCATAGAACACGACTTCGCCATTGCCCGATTTGGTCACGGTCACCGTCGAGCCGACGACGGACGAAATCGGATCGTAGAACTGGATCTGGTAGCCGGCATTGGCGATGAGGTTCAGGTTTCCTGAGGAGCCCAGATAGATTCCATTGGGCGTGCCGGTGCCTGGCACTGGCGCGTAGTTTCCGGATGTTCCGAACGTGACGCCCTGCAGGTTCCCCTGAAACAGGATATTCGCCGTCAGGGCACTCAACGAGATCGTGCCCGATTGCAGAAAGATGGCGCCGCCATTGGTGGAAGCGTCATTGCCGAGGAACTGGGTACCCGATGCAAGACTTACGAAGGCGCCAGACGCATCGTAATAGATGGCGCCGCCGTTCCCGGTTCCAGCGCCCGTTCCTGCCTTTACGACATAATTGTTTTCAAAGATGGCGGGGGCGTTGAAAACGTATTGGTAATTGTAAGCGTTGCCATTCCCGTAAGCGCTGATGGCCCCGCCGTAGGCACTGCCGCCCGAGCCGGTCGACACGATATAGTTGCCGTTGAACGTCACCGCGTTGTTGAACCGCACCACGGAGGCGTCACTGCCCGGGCTCAGGTAGCCAATATTGATCGCCCCGCCGCGTGGGTTGCCCGATCCCGTAGCGGAAGTGACGACGTAATTGCCCGTAAAGCTGGTCGGGCCATTGAATGTCAACGTGGAGGCGCCGCCCCAGATGTCGATGGCGCCGCCGAAGTAATTCTTTGCGAAGTTATTGTTGAATGCCGTGGTGCCGTGGTGCCGTTGAACGTCATCACGCCCGGGCTTTGGTACATCGAAATTGCGCCGCCATAATTGTCCGTGCGATTCGAATTGAATGTCAAATCGCCGTTGAACGTCATGTTTCCGGCATACATGGAGATGACACCGGCTCCATCGCCTGACGACGTGCTATTCGAAAATACGACGCCGTTCGCTCCTACCCCGGCGGTGACGTTCATTATTGTGCTTCCGGTCGTGCCGTTCATATAAAAGACATTGCCGAAGGCGCCGGCAAGACCATCGAACGTCACGTTGTTTAGAAGCACGTTGGAGGTGATCGAGCCCCCGGAATTGTAAAATATCGCGGATCCCGAATTCGCGGTCTGGCTGAATGTCAAATTCGAAAGCGTGACGGAATTGTTGTTGACGCTGGAGCCATTGTAGATGATGACATTGTTGCCGGCGCGTGTGACGGTATTTCCACCACCATCCAATGTGAGCGTCGAATGGGCGGCGCTATTGAAGTAGATAACGTTTCTCCACGTTGCTGCCGCGCCAATCGAGAAGTTGTAGTTCGTCGCGCTCCAGTTGGTTCCGCTATTCAAATACGTCCCGATGTCCGTGCCTTGGGGAATGGTCGTCTGCGCCGACGTCGCGGACGAAAAAAACATTGCGGATGCCTGTGCGAGAAGCAAAGGCCGTAGAAAATCAGCGGGACCGCGTCGATGGGGTGCGCGTGTCTGCGAATTGCCGTTTGCGCCGCCAGTCATTCCAGGAGGGCATTGCGCAACCTCTCCGCTTATCGTCGCCTCACAAATTTCTGTCAGAACCGCCGCGCATCTACCGCATCCTGAGCGAGCTTTCGCCAACTCGGATACCGCGACCCAACTCCCCGACTGATCGTTCCAAATGCTGCGGTAAACCCTGTTCATGGCGATCCCCCTATGTAAATTTGACTATGCAGGTCTTCGGTGGCAGTTCCCATACGTGTCGGGGATGGCCGCTTATTTTTTTGCCAAACGGTTGGTCTGGTGGTATGAACATTGGAGTACTAAATGGTTAATTCCGCAGCATGAAAAGCTCCGTAGCGCGTGCGGTCTCACAGACAGATGCGGTAGATAAAGCGGAGTTTCGTCACGTAACACCCGGCGGATGCTTTGGTCATCGCGATGATGAGAACGTCTCGCATGATCGATTTTCCGGGTAAACGCAAACGGTTCTTACTGATTTAACGATTCATGCCATTCGACAGTCACATCGCAACTGAAGAATTGATTTAAGTCAATTCTTCGACGCAAGCATGCAGGACAAGTTATTTCATGGTGTCGAAAATGCGAGTGGCTGCTGCTGACGAAGCTAGGCTACAACAATCGCTTCGTTATTGAGCGCTGTGTGTACAGTGCGACGACAGTATGGAAACGTTCAGCTCATGAAGCCGACATTAATCGCTTCTATTTGGGATTTGCGTGGGGGCTTGCGCTTGAATTGTCTGAGCATTCATTGCGCTTACCGCTGCCTTCATGGCGCGGGTGGCAATCCGTTAGCAGACCATGTAGATTGGCGTGGTCATTCGCCACGCACATGAAAGTGCGTAAGGTACGCACGGGTGGCGGTGGCGCAGCATCCATCCAGCCGCCCTGCGTCTACTCGGCGAAGAGATCCGGTCCGAAGACCTCGTAGTGAATGCGCGCCTCGTGAACGCCGAGCACCTTGAGCGCATCGTGCTGCATGCGCATGAAGGCAATCGGCCCGCAAATATAGTAATCGGCATCGGGCTGCAAGATAGCCTGCTTGATCCGGCCAATTTCGACGAAGCCCGCGTGATCGTAGTCGCGTCCTTGCACGTCGGCGGGCAGGAAGTTCGAATTCGTGGCGGCGGTCTCGCGCAACCGGTCGCGCATGGCGTACACGCCGCTGTTACGCGCGCCGTGGACGAACACCACCTTGCGGTGCGGGTCTTGAAGCGCCCGCTTGAGCATGCTGATCAGGGTTCCACGATGCATGCGGAGAGTAGCGCGGCGCATGCGATCAATGTGATGGGATGCAGTAGTCTCATCTTCATGACGGTTATCCTCCACTGATTTATATTGTTTAGTTTTCCGAACGACCGTGGTCTTGTCCCACGCGGGGCCGAGTCCGTCGCGCAGCGCGGCGAGCATCGTATCGAGTGCCTTGAGTTGATTCGCGAGCCGCGTATTTTGCGCGCTATGCGTATAAAATATTGCTGACAGGCTCCGTACTCCTCAATGTTTTTCTGCCCGGCGGTATTGCAGGCGACGCCTGGCGCTGGTCCGCCGTGCGTGCGGAGCAGCAGGCGCAGCCCGCCTAGCGCGTGGCGCTGCGTTTTGCCACCGAGGCGCTTTCGCCGCAACGCCAGCAGCAGTTCATCGAAGCGCTCAAGTCCTCGCGGCGCGCTGGCCGCCAATACGCGCACGATGCACGCGAAGACCGGCGCCAGCTGCTCGACGCCGCGCTGGCGCGTACGCGCGCGGCCGATAGCGCGGTGCGCGCACAAATCGAGAGCGGCGTGGTCGATTACGCCGCCACGCTGGCCTCCTGAGCGACGTCCTCGGCTTCGTTGCGGTCGCCCAGCATGCGCGCGGCGAGCGCAATGAAGCGAGGCAGCTTGCTCGCGACGAGCGCACGCACGGCGAGCGGATCTCCTGCGCCGACACGCGCGACGAGGTCTGCGTCCGGATCGCGCTCGCTCAAGGCCTTCCCAGACTGGTAGACCTGCAACGGTCGAACCGCAGGCGCACTCGCTTCCCTCTCTTCATGGGTGTCCCGGGTGAACCGGACATTGACATCTCATGGCGCTCATGCCGCGTCATGCCCAGTGGCCGGGAATCCATCGCCAGTTCGCGCCGTCCTCGACCCAATGACCCGGCACCCATTCATAGCCCGAGCGAACCTCCTGCCAGTGGCCGGGTGTCCACACATAAACGCCGCGATCCCAGCTCCAGTGGCCGGCATCCCACACATAGCCGGCACGCGGCGCCGGGACGGTTTCCTCCCGGGGTGGCGGAGGCGGCGCATTGGGCTCGACGATCACGGGCTGCGAGAACGCAGCCGTGGCGGTAGAAGCGAGAAGCACGCTGACAAACAAATCGCGCAGTGATTTCCGATTCATGATGTCTCTCCCTTGATGCAGTAAGCAGCGGCCCTTGGGACTTGAACGGCGGTGGGCCGAATATCCGTCGGCGGATATTTATCTAGTGCGCATATTTCGCGCTTGGTGTTTGGCCGAACAGTTCAAATTTACCTGTTGCCTTACAACAGCAAGTTCCGAACCAGAAATACTTGCGCTAAGGGTTTATACCTAATATGAATAGCCACAAAATTGTTAAATTTCTGCCTTAGAATGAATTTTCTAATTTGACTGCGGCGATGCAGCAAGGACGTTTGATCATAAGAGTTCAGCCGCAAGTCATGCCATCGGGGGTTGGCGCTTTAATTAGTATGACTAACCAAGGAGCATAACTGATGTCTGTTTCCGCACCCGAACAACTCCGCGCAAACTACGAGGCCGGTGTCGCTGCCTTCTTTGCGCTCGCTAAGCCCGTTCTTGATGGCGTGCACGCCGTCATCGACCTCAACGTGCAGGCCGGCAAGGCAGCGATGGTGGAAAGCGAAGCCACGCTCAAGGGTGCCCTCCAGAGCAGCAATCCCACTGAGTTCTTCACGCAGCAAATTGGCGCAACGCAGCAAGCGACCGCCAAGGCCCTGTCGTATGGCCGACATCTCGTCGACATCGCGTCGACCACCCAAAACGAATGGATGCAGGCCGCCCAGGCGCAATCGGGCGAGCAGGAGCAGCGTTTCAAGGCCTTTTCCGAAGGCCTGACGCAACACGCGCCCGTGGGCTCGGAGTCCTTCGTTGCGGCCATGAACTCGACGTTCGCCGCCGTGAACAATGCCGTCGAGACGCTGCGCGGCATCAGCCGCCAGGCCATCGAAACCGCCCAAAGCAACTTCCAGAACGTCGCCGCTTCCGCGCAGGAAGCCGCGCCGGTTGCCGCGCAACCGGCCCCCGCGAAGGCCGCGAGCCAGGCCAAGGCCTGATTCCCGTTGTTACCCGGTTGTGCAACAGGCAGGGCGACTTAGCAGGCAACTGAGCAGGCAACTGAAAGGCGATACGCCTCAGACCTTCGTCCTCACTGAGTGACGAGGGCGGGGCGTTTGCCGGCTCAGCGTTCAGAACACACATCTTCCAATGTAATTGCAGAGCGGGGAGCTCAACATGACTGACATTGTGATCGTTTCGGCCGCACGCACGGCGGTAGGCAAATTCGGCGGTTCGCTGGCGAAGGTGGCGGCGCCCGACCTGGGCGCGATCGTCATCAAGGCGGCGCTCGAACGCGCGGGCGTGAGCCCCGGGCAGGTGAGCGACGTGATCATGGGCCAGGTGCTCACGGCCGGCGCGGGCCAGAACGTGGCGCGCCAGGCGTCGATCAAGGCGGGCCTGCCCACGGCGGTTCCCGCGATGACGATCAACAAGGTGTGCGGCTCGGGCCTGAAGGCGGTGATGCTCGCGGCCAACGCGGTCATCGCGGGCGACTCGGAGATCGTGGTGGCCGGCGGCCAGGAGAACATGAGCGCGGCGCCGCACGTGCTGCCGGGCTCGCGCGACGGGTTCCGCATGGGCGACGCGAAGCTCATCGACAGCATGATCGTGGACGGCCTGTGGGACGTGTACAACCAGTACCACATGGGCGTGACGGCGGAAAACGTCGCGAAGGAATACGGCATCACGCGCGAAGAGCAGGATGCCTTCGCTGCGCTCTCGCAGAACAAGGCCGAAGCCGCGCAGAAGGCGGGGCGCTTCGACGCCGAGATCGTGCCGGTGGCGATTCCGCAGCGCAAGGGCGAGCCGCTGCAGTTCGCCACCGACGAGTTCGTGCGCCACGGCGTGACGGCCGACTCGCTCGCGGGTCTGAAGCCCGCGTTCTCGAAGGAAGGCACGGTGACGGCGGCCAACGCGTCGGGCATCAACGACGGGGCGGCGGCGGTCGTGGTGATGTCGGCGAAGAAGGCCGAGGCGCTGGGGCTCACGCCGCTCGCGCGCATCAAGGCGTACGCCAGCGGCGGGGTGGACCCGAAGGTGATGGGCATGGGCCCGGTGCCGGCGTCGACGCGCTGTCTGGAGCGCGCGGGCTGGACGGTGAACGATCTCGATCTGATGGAGATCAACGAGGCGTTCGCGGCGCAGGCGCTCGCGGTGAACAAGCAGATGGGCTGGGACACGTCGAAGATCAACGTGAACGGCGGGGCGATTGCGATTGGTCACCCGATCGGCGCGTCGGGCTGCCGCATTCTCGTGACGCTGCTGCACGAAATGCAGCGCCGCGACGCGAAGCGCGGTCTGGCCTCGCTGTGCATCGGCGGCGGCATGGGCGTGGCGCTCGCGCTCGAGCGTGCTTAATTCCGCTTGATAGCCGATTGACTCTGCTCGCTCCTCTTTTCGAGGCAGCAGCAGAGCATTAACCGGGTAGTAAGCGGCTCGCCGTGCGCAAGCAACGGCGAGCCGTCAGTAGCAGCAACCACGCGCAATATTAAAAGCTGACTAGAAGCCGCGCGGTCTCAGTCTTGTCTTCGTCTTGGGTGGAAAGAGGAAGCAGGACAACGGCGAATGTGGTGTCAATCTACTCAGGTGATGCCACAAATTCTTTTAAATAGATCTCTCGCAGGTATATAGGATGACTAATCGTATTGCATTGGTAACGGGCGGCATGGGGGGCCTTGGCGAGGCCATCAGCGTGAAGCTTCACGATGCGGGCTATTGCGTTGTCGTGACGCATTCGCCGGATAACGCCGGGGCGAAGGACTGGCTCGCCCGGATGAAAGAAACGGACCGCGAGTTTCATGCATATGGCATGGACGTGGCCGATTACGACTCGTGCCAGCGCGGCGCGGCGAAGATCCAGAGCGAGATCGGGCCTGTCGATATTCTCGTGAACAACGCGGGCATTACGCGCGACATGACGTTCCGCAAGCTCGACAAGGTCAACTGGGACGCCGTGCTGCGCACCAACCTCGACTCGATCTTCAATATCTCGAAGCCGCTGTGCGACGGCATGGTCGAGCGGCAGTGGGGCCGCATCATCAATATTTCGTCGGTGAACGGCTCGAAGGGTTCGGTCGGTCAAACCAACTATGCGGCCGCGAAGGCCGGCATGCACGGCTTCACGAAGTCGCTGGCGCTGGAAGTGGCGCGCAAGGGCGTGACCGTGAACACCATTTCGCCGGGTTATCTCGCCACGAAAATGGTGACCGCCATTCCGCAGGACATTCTCGACACCAAGATCCTGCCGCAGATTCCGATGGGCCGTCTTGGCAATCCGGGCGAAGTCGCGGCTCTGGTGCTTTTTCTGTGCTCGGACGAGGCAGGCTTCGTGACGGGCGCAAATATTCCTATCAATGGCGGCCAGCATATGCAGTGACGCTATGCCGCAGATGCGTCGCGCATCCATGATGTCAGGCAAATTTCGTCTGAGGACGCGCTGCGCATAGGAGCCGGTAAGTCATGCCGACCGCCGCAAGGGGGCCACGCACAAAGCGTAGGCCGCCCCTGCGGCGGTTTTTGCATGGCGCCGCCAGATTCTCGGGGCGCGATGGCGCGCAAGCGCGCCGCTATAATTGGCCACCCCAAGACGTGAGCGGAGACCGGCCTTTGTCGAGCATTGCGAAACTGCTGTCCATCCTCGAACTCTTTTCCGAGGCGCGGCCTTTTCTTTCCGCCGAACAGGTGGCGGCCGAACTGCAATGCTCCGTGCCGACCGCTTACCGCTATCTGCGTGAGCTGGTCGATACCGGCATGCTGTTGCGATTCGTGGGCGGCGAATACGGTTTGGGGCCACGCATCATCACGCTCGACTACCATCTGCGCATTTCCGATCCGCTGCTCAAAGCGGGGCAGCCGATCATGCGCGAGCTCGTCGAGCAGTCCGGTTTCGATGCCGTCATGTCGCGCTGGTATGGCAACGAGCTTGTCGATACGCACCGCGAAACCCACGACGCGGCGTTCGATCTGCGCTATGGACGAGGCCGTCCGCGTCCGCTATTTCTCGGCGCCGCGCCCAAGGCCATTCTCTCCACGTTTCCCAAGGCGAAGCTTGCCGCGCTGTTCGAACAGTACCCGGAAGACATCGCCACGAGCGGGCTCGGCACTTCACTCGAAGAATTTCGTGCGAGCCTGCTCAAGATCCGCCGCGCGGGCTTCTATCTCTCGAAGGGCGAACTCGAAGCGGGCATGTCGGCCGTCGCCTCGCCGCTCTTCACCGATGCATCGGGCGAAGCCGTGGCGGCGCTCGCGCTCGTCGTGCCCGAGCATCGTCTGGCGTTCTTCAACCTCGAACGCGTGGTCGAGGCCGTGAAGGACGCCGCGGCGCGGATCTCCACGCGCGTGCGCGCACTGATCGAATCCTGAGCAGCGCGAGGGCGCGAGGGCGCGAGGGCGCGAGGGCGCGAGGGCGCATGGCGTCACGCGATGGCGTCACGCCACCTCGTCACGCCAACCCCATACGCGCCGCCATCTCCCTCTCCCACACCGCGCGCGGCCGGAAGCCCGGCAACGTGCGTGCATGGCGCTCGACTTCGGCCAGCAACGCCTCGTCGGGCAGCGTGAAGTCCACGCTCACGCGCATCGGCTGGTCCACGTACCACGGTGTGTCGATGAATATCTCCAGCCGGTTGCCTTCCGGATCGCGCGCATAGAACGAAATGGCGTTGCCGTGCGTGACGGGAACGATCTCCTCCATCCCTTCCTCCACGAAGCGCCGGTGAAAGTGCTTGAGCGTGGCGAGGCTGTCCGCCTCCAGTGAAATCTGGTTGATCGGGTTGAACGCCAACTGCTCGGGCCTGCCGCTCGCCAGCACGATCTGGTGATGCACCTTGGGATCGCGGCTCAGAAAGACAAGGCTGACGGTGCCGCGCGGCGAGGGCAGCGTGCCACGATCCGTTACCGTGAATTCGAGTACCCGCGTATAGAAGTCTTCGAGCTTCGCCATGTCGCTCACGAAGAAGCCCATATGGCTGAGCGCGAGGCCGGTTCGCTTCGCGGTTTGTTCAGATTTCGGCAGATTCATGCTGTCTCCTAGTGATAAACCCCGACAAAAATCAGGTTGTGAGGCGTGTTTTACGTAGTGTATTCTCAATATACGATAAACGCACAAGAAAATGCGCGTCTCGACCCCATCAAGAACTCACTCTTTATCAGCGGAGCAACATGAAACTCGCCAGCTTTTCCACCCATGAAGGTTCGTCGTTCGGCGTCGTGCGCGACGGCGCGGTATTCGACCTCAAGAAGCGCCTGGGCGGCCGTTATGCGGACCTCAAGTCGCTGATCGCCGCGGGCGCGCTGGCCGAAGCACAGCTCGCAGCGAGCGAAGGCAAGGGGGACTATCCGCTCGCCGAGGTCACGCTGGAGCCGGTCATTCCGAATCCGCAGCAGATCTTCTGCGTGGGCCTGAACTACGCCGAGCACGTGAAGGAGACCAATCGCGAAACCACCGAGCAGCCCGTCATCTTCATGCGTCTGCCGGCTTCGCAGGTGGGCGCCGGGCAGCCGATGCTGCGCCCGCGCGAGTCCACCCAGTTCGACTATGAAGGCGAGATTGCCGTGATCATCGGCGAGGGCGGCCGTCGCATTGCCGAGGCCGATGCGTGGCGCCATATCGCGGGTTACAGCTGCTACAACGACGGCTCGATTCGCGACTGGCAGCGCCACACGGGCCAATGGGGGCCCGGCAAGAACTTCTACCGCACGGGCGCGTTCGGCCCGTGGATGGTCACGAGTGACGAGATCGAGCCGAACGCGCTGATGACGCTCGTCACGCGCCTGAACGGTCAGGAGGTGCAGCGCGCGACCACGGAGATGCTGATTCATGGCATCGCGAAGCAGATCGCGTATCTCTCCACTTTCACGCCACTTTTCCCCGGCGACGTGATCGTGACCGGCACGCCCGGTGGCGTGGGTGCGAAGCGCAATCCGCCGCTCTTCATGAAGCAGGGCGACGTGGTGGAAGTCGAGGTGGATTGTATCGGCACGCTGACGAATCCGGTCGCGGACGAAGCATGAGGCGTGGAGCGCGGCCCCCAATTTGGCGGGCCGCGCAGTCTTTCACGCATTGACTACGTATCAGGTGAATGGAAGGAGGGACATCGTGATTAATTCGGTATGCGAATCGGTTCCACAGAGACCGGCGCCCGATTACGACGTCGCGATCGTCGGCTTCGGGCCGACCGGTGCGACGCTCGCCAATCTGCTCGCGCTGCGCGGTATGAGCGTGGTGGTGTTCGAGCGCGACAAGGACGTATTTCAACTGCCGCGCGCGGTGCACTTCGACGGCGAGTGCATGCGGGTGTTCCAGACCGCTGGTGTCGCGCAGGCGCTGCTGCCCGATCTCTTCGTCGGGCCGGGCATGAAGTTCGTAAACGCGCGCGGCGAGCTCATGATCGACTGGAGCCGTCCGGGCGGCATTGGCCCGCAGGGCTGGTGCGCGAGTTACAAGTTTCATCAGCCGGATCTCGAACGTGCGTTGCGCGCGCAACTTTGCGAGCGCGGCGCAGCCGATGTGCGCCTGCGTCACGAGGTGTTCGCACTCGACGAATGCGACGGCCACGTGCGTATCCGCTTCGAAGACACCGCGCAAGGGCGTCTAGCGCAAACGACGGCGCGCTACGTGGTGGGCTGCGATGGTGCGCGCTCGACGGTGCGCCGCTTCATCGGCACGGAGCTGGCCGATCTGAAATCGCACGAGCGCTGGGTCGTGGTGGACGTGCTGCTCGAGCGCGAGCGCGCCGATCTGGGCGACTACTCGATCCAGTACTGTGACCCCGCTCGCCCGACCACCTACACGCGCGGGCCGCATAACCGCCGCCGCTGGGAAATCATGGTGATGCCCGGCGACGACGAGCGCCTCATCGGCACGCACGCATGGATCTGGGAGCGCCTCGCGCGCTGGATCACACCGGAGGACGCGCAACTCGAACGCTCGGCCATCTACACGTTCCATTCGGTGATCGCGCAGGGCTGGCGCCGCGGCAGGCTGCTGATCGCGGGCGACGCCGCGCACCAGACGCCGCCGTTCATGGGGCAGGGCATGGCGGCCGGCATACGCGACGCCGCGAACCTCGCGTGGAAGCTCGCCGACGTGATCGACGGCGTACTGCCCGATACGCTGCTCGACACCTACGAGAGCGAGCGCGAGCCGCACGTGCGCACGTTCATCGAAACGGCGGTGCAGCTGGGCGGCGTGATCCAGGCGACCGACAGCGACACCGTTGCCGCGCGAGATCGCGAGATGACTGCGGCGATTCGCGAGTTCCGCACGCCGCAGCCGCGTCTGGGGCCCGGTTGGCATGCGGGCGCCGCTGGAGGCCAGATCGGACCGCAGCCCCTGCTCGAAGATGGTTCGCGTTTCGACGATCGCGTGGGCTATCGCTTCGCACTGCTAGCCGATGAAGCGTTGGCCCGTCGTGCGCAAGACGCGCTTTCGGAAGCTCAGGGCGAGCGCGTGGCGGTCGTGCCGGCCACGTGCGATGTGCTGCGGGCCTGGCTCGCAGACGCGGGCGCACGCGCCGTGCTGTTGCGGCCCGACCGCTATGTCGCCGGCGTGGCGCACGATGCGAACGAGCTGGAAGCGCTGCTCGACCGTGCAGGCGTTGCGCGCATGCAGCCGCGTGAGGCTGCCGCAGCTTGACCCGATTGCCGGGCGGTCAGCCGTCGCCCTGGCGGCCGCCGGGCCCGATGTAAGCGAAGATGATCGAAGCATTCTCGAAGCGCAGGCGCTGGACGCAGATCCGCTAACCAAGGCACACGCGCCGCCCTATCCCTTATCAAGGAGACACAGATGGAGACGACCCCCTCCCTGCCAGCGTTGCCCGCCGCCGCGCCAGGCCTGACTCGCGCGCAATGGAAGATGATTCTGATCGCGAGCCTGGGCGGCTCGCTGGAGTTCTACGACTTCGTCATTTACGGCTTTTTCGCGCACGCCATCGCGGCGCAGTTCTTCCCGGCCAGCGATCCGCTCGTGAGCACGCTGCTCACGTTCTCGGTGCTCGCTATCGGCTATATCATCCGGCCGCTCGGCGGCATCGTGCTCAGCAGCCTCGGCGACCGTGTGGGCCGTCGGCCCGTGTTCGTAGGCTCGATTGTCGTGGTCACGCTGGCGACGATCTGCATCGGTCTGTTGCCCAATTACGCGCACTGGGGCATCGCCGCGCCCATCGCGCTGATCGGTTTGCGCGTGCTGCAAGGCTTTTGCGTGGGAGGCGAGATGCCCGGCGCGATCACCTACGCGGTGGAGGCGGCGCCGCGTCGCGCCGGCCTCGCAGCGGGCGTGATCGTCTGCGCGATCAATACGGGCGTGTTGCTCGCGACGATCGTGAATCTCGTCGTCCAGTCCGCGCTCGCGCCCGCCGATGCCGCGAGCTACGGCTGGCGCATTGCCTTCCTCGTGGGCGGTCTTTGCGGAATCGTTTCATACTTGCTGCGGCGCAAGCTCGACGAATCTCCCGAGTTCAAACAGATGCACGGCGCCGTGGTGAAGCAGCCGTTTCGCGAGACGTTGCGGCATCATCGCGGCGCGGTGGTGAGCGGCGCGCTCTCGGTTGCGGTGATGGCGGGCTTCAACGGCGTGCTTTACGGGCATATGCCCGCGTATCTGATCGAGACGCTGCACTACGCGCCGCGTGATGCCGCGATCGCGCAGAACGCGTACCTGCTCGTGAGTTCGGTGGGGCTGCTCGCCGCGGCCTGGGCGGGCGACTTCGTGCCGCGCCGTTATTTGCTGCGCCTTTCATGCGTGCTGCTCGTTGCGCTCGCCTGGCCGTTCTACACGGCGCTCGCGGCACACAGCGTGAACGTCGTCGTGCTGTTCGTGCTTGCCGCGCTGGTGTTCTCGCTTGCGAGCGGCACGTGGGCTTCGGTGCTCGCCGATCTGTTTCCGGTGCAGGTGCGCTTTAGCGGCATTGCGCTGGCGTACAACGTTTCGGTGGTCGTGTTCAGCGGCTTTGCGCCGCTCTTGTGCGCGGCCTTCGTGCGGATCAGCGGATCGCCCGCCGCGCCGGCGTGGTACGTGATCGGTTCGGCGTCGATCGCGCTCGTGGCGAACCTCGGGCTGCACGCGTCGTGGCGCTCTCGCGTGGAGCGCCGCGCCGCGGCAGCAGGTTAGGCAAGCGGTAGTGCTTGCGGCGCTCGAAGTTCGCAACCGCTTCGCGGTGGCTTACTTCGGCGTCACGTCGATATCGCCGAAGTATTTGCGCGCGAGCGACGCGACCGTGCCATCGGACTGGAGCTGTTCGATGGCGGCGTTCAGGCTCTTGCGCAAGGCGTCGTCGCCCTTGCGAATGCCGAAGGCCACGCCGCTGCCGAGAATCTTGTCGTCGTGCACCGCCTCGCCGACGAATGCGAAACCTTTTCCTTCGGGCTGCGAAAGAAAGCCCTTCTGGCCCGCGGGCGCGAGCACGAGCGTCGCGTCGAGGCGACCCGCGCCAAGATCGGCGTAGATCTGGTTCTGGTCCTGGTAGGGCACGACGGTCACGCCGGCCGGCTCCCAATGCACTTTCGCGTAGGTTTCCTGAATCGACGACTGCAGCACGCCCACGCGCTTGCCCTTGAGCGATGCGCCGGTGGCCACGAGGCCGCTGTCGCTGCGTGCGATCAGACGGCTCGGCACGCGATAGATCACGGTCGTGAAATCGATGGCTTCGCGGCGCTTTTCGGTGGCGTTCATGGCCGAATTGATGGCGTCGAACTTGCGCCCCTGCAGCGCTGGAATCAACCCGTCGAACGAGGTTTCGACCCATTTGCAGGTCATCTGCGTTTTCGCGCATACGGCATTGCCGATGTCGATGTCGAAGCCTTGCAGGGTGCCGTCCGCTGCCTTGGTCTCGAATGGCGGGTACTGCGCCTCGACGCCGAAGCGCAGCACTTTCGCATCCGCGAATGCCGATGCCGGGACCAGTACGCCGTACACGCATGCCAGCGCGAAGAGCGCCTTGAGTCGCTTCATGGAAAATCTCCTTGCCGTGTGGTTTGCTTGTGTTGCGAATGAAGGTGACGCGTCGTGGATCCTGCCCTGCTTCAGATCGCGCAAAGGCGGCGCGCGCCTTCGAGCAATGTTTCGTCATCCTTGGCAAAGCTCAGGCGGATCACGCCTTCGTCGGTGCCGTCGGTGTAGAACGCCGAAAGCGGAATCGTTGCCACCCGGGCGTCGCGAATGAGCCGCAGCACGAAGTCGCTGTCGCGCTCGTCCGAGAACGACCGGAAGCGCGCGAGCATGAAGAAGCTGCCTTCGCTCGGCAGCAACTCGAAGCGCGCGGGTTCCAGCGCGCGCGCGAGCAGGTCGCGCTTGTGCTGGTAGAACGCCGAAAGGCCGAGATAGCTCTGCGGTTCGGCGAGCGCCTGCGCGAACGCGTATTGCATGGGGGTGTCCGCGGAAAACACCATGAACTGGTGGACCTTGCGGATCTCGTCCATCAGCGCGGCAGGCGCGAGGCAGTAGCCCACACGCCAGCCCGTGACGTGGTACGACTTGCCGAACGACGAGACGATCACGCTGCGCTCGGCCAGCTCGCGGTAGCGCGCCATGCTTCGGTGCGGGGCGCCGTCGAACACTACGTGTTCGTACACTTCGTCGGAGAGAACGACGATATCGGTGTTGCGCGTGAGCGCCGTGAGCCGCGCGATGTCGTTCTCGCCGAAGATGGTGGCCGTGGGGTTGTGCGGCGTGTTCACGATGATCATGCGCGTGCGCGGCGTGATGGCCTCGCTCACCGCGTCCCAGTCCACCCGGAAGTCCGGCTGTGCGAGCTTGATCGCCACGGGCTTCGCGCCTTGCAGGCGCACGATGGGCGCATAGCTGTCGAACGCGGGTTCGAAGTAGATCACTTCGTCGCCGGGATGCACGAGCGCGCTGATGGTGGCGTACAGACCTTCGCTCGCGCTTGCGAGTACGGTCACTTCGCTCGCCGGGTCGTAGCGCGCGCCGTGGAGCGTTTCGAACTTTGCCGCGAGGGCCTCGCGCAATGCGCCGAGGCCCGCCATGGGAGCGTACTGGTTGTGGCCCGCGCGCATGGCGGCGGCCACGTCTTCCACGAGCTTCGCGCTCGGGTCGAAATTGGGTGCGCCTTGCGAGAGGTTCAGCGCCTGATGTTCGGCGGCCAGTTGGCCGATCACCGTGAAAATCGTCGTGCCCACGTCGGGCAGCTTGGAGCGGGCCTGGGCGGCGCTCTGCATGTTCGGTCTCCCTTCGGGCGGCGCGCGGCCGCTTGACTTACGGGCGCGAGGGTCGCAGCCGGCCCGGTGTCGAGCCTCGCGCGCAGCGGCCCATTACGCCGAAAGTGCGGCCCGCGCGCAATCGATTAATTCTCATGCCCGCCATGCGCAGTTCTCATGACGGCTCTGGGGTCGCGGTGCGGTCCCGCTCCATCCACGCGCTGAACAACTGCACCTTCTGCTGCTGGGCCACGCACTCCGGGTAGACGAACCAGTATCGCGAGCCCGTTGGCACGGCGAGGTCGAACGGCATGACGAGCCGCCTCGCCTCGACGTCCTCGCGCACGAGCGTGCGGTCGGTGATGGCGACGCCGAAGCCCTGCATGGCAGCAGTGGCCGCCAGGTCGAGCGATTCGAACGTGGGGCCGAGATTGGCGTCGACGTGGTTCGCGCCGGCGTGCGCGAGCCACAGGCGCCAGTCGGCGTGGTCGCGGGTGGGGTGCAGCAAGGTCTGATGGACCAGGTCGTCGGCCGTTGCGAGCGGGCGGCGCGAGAGCACCTCGGGCGTGCAGACGGGCGTGAGGTATTCGTCGAAGAGCGGCACGGCGTGCACGTCGGCGCCGGGCGACGAACCGTAGATGATCGCCGCGTCGAAGGGTTCCGCCTGGAAGTCGACTTCATGGCCCCACGTGGTCGTGATCTGGATCTGCAGATCGGGGTGTTCGTTCTGGAAGCGCATGATGCGAGGCAGCATCCAGCGCATCACGCAGGTCGGCACCTTGAGCGCCAGTTCGGTGCGCTGGCGCGTGAGACGTTGCGAGGCTTCCTCGATGCGGCCGAACCCGTCGCGCACGGCCGGCAGCAACTGCTCGCCCTCTGCGGTGAGCGTGAGGCCTCTCGACGAGCGGCGAAAGAGCGGCAGGCCGTAGTACTGCTCGAGCGCGAGAATTTGCCGGCTCACGGCGCCTTGCGTGAGGCAGAGGTGCTCGGCCGCGCGCGTGAAGCTGCCGTAGCGGGCAACCGTTTCGAAAATCTGCAGGGCGTTGAGCGGGGGAAGGCGTCTCATGGCGGTCGTTGAAGGGACGCTCGCGTGCTCGCGTCCGGCGGAAATCGAGCCGCTATGATACGACGGCCGCCCCGGCCTGACGGCGGCTACGGTGCTGCCACGCGCCGCTTCGACCGTTGCGCGACGCCAATCGCGCGGGCTGCCGTGACGCTTGCGCCGGAAATAATTTCGCGTGGCCCCTTTCGTATTGCTTTGTCTTGCCGTTAACCCGTATGCCTCGACGCGGGCCAGGTGCAATCACAAGAGCAAGACGAAAAGACAGTGGCAACGAGAATCATCGAAGGAGCGGCGGTGCGGGCCGCGACAAGGATACAAGTTCAGGAGCAGGCACCTGTCGCAGGGCGCGTGCGCGCGTGCGCCGATGCGCCGGCCGCGGGCGGCCACACGGGTACGACGCGCGACGCTGCCCGCACGGGCCGCGCGCTGCGCGTGCTCAAAACGCTGCGCGAGCACAAGTCCCGGCTGTTCTTGCTGGCCGTCGCGACGGGCTGCGTCATCACATTCGCGTCCTGGCTGGAGGATCAACTGCGGCCCGCGCTCGAGGCGCGCGAACTCAACGAACGCAATGAGCAAGCCGCCGAGGAACTGCGCGAGCGTCATGCGCCGTGCCTGCCCAGCGTGGGGCACAGCCACACTTCGTGGTGCGGGGCCGTGACGATTCCGCCCCCTCCACCGCGCCCGGTCACGCCGCTGCCGCTGATCGCGGGCGCGCCCGCGGCGTTCTGCACGGCCAACGGCAGCCCGTCCTGCTGAAGATTTCTTTCTCGCTTCGCCGGCTAGTCAACAGCGCCTCGTCCGTCACGCGGCTAAGCTTCCTCCCACATAGGCATGACCGGCGCACGTTCCGTCGGCACATTGGCACGTTGCGAGCGCGGCGCGGCCGGATCGCGGAAACTGTCGCATCGACGAGTCAGCATCGCGCTCGCCGCCGCCTGCGACGTGAGCGAGACTCAGTGCATCGCGCGGCGCGCGTAAGGTTGCGTTCGCCGAGCAAGGCGAACGCCCTCGATAGGTTCGGATCGAGCGGTTCTGGCTATGAACGTGTTCATGACCGAAATAGCGAGTCGCGACAGGATTTTTTCAGCTGATCCGCATGATTCTCGTGTCTACCGAACCTGAACTGTCAGCATCGAAAGGGAACGAACATGAACGAGATTTTCTGGCCCGAAGACGACTTGGCCGGCACTACCGGCAACGTCTGCGCCGATGAAGTCGCCGTCGCTGAACCTTGCGCCGCGCGCCGGGCGCAGGGAGCACGGCAATGAAGGCCGCCGTGGTGCGTGCGCCGGGCGGTCTGAACCGCATCGAGATTCGCGACATCGCCGAGCCCGGCGCGCCCGGCGCCGGCGAGATCCGGGTGGAGCTTCACGCCACGTCGCTCAACTTTCACGACCTGCTGGTGGCCAATGGCGCGATCCCCACGGCGGACGCTCGCGTACTGATGTCGGATGGGGCGGGCGTCGTCTCGGCGGTCGGTGCGGGCGTGACGGAGTTCAAGCGCGGCGATCACGTGGTGTCCTGCTTCTTTCCACAGTGGGCGGACGGCGCGCCGTGGCAGGCAGTGGGCAATTTCACCCAGACGCCCGGCGACGGCGCGGACGGCTTCGCGACCTTGCACGCCGTGCGCCCCGCGAGTGCATTCACGCTCGCGCCGCGCGGCTGGACGCACGCCGAGGCGGCCACCATCACGACGGCGGGCCTCACGGCATGGCGCGCGCTGGTGGCCGACGGCGGCCTCAAGGCAGGCGACACCGTGTTGACGCTGGGCACCGGGGGCGTGTCGATCGCCGCCGTGCAGATCGCGCGGATGATGGGTGCCTCGGTCATCGTGACATCATCGTCGGACGAGAAGCTTGCGCGAGCGAAAGCGCTGGGCGCCGACCAGGTGGTCAACTACCGGCAGCACGAGAAGTGGGGCGCACTCGTTCGCGACATGACGGGCGGGAAGGGCGTGGATCATGTGGTCGAAGTGGGTGGGCCGGGCACGCTCGCGCAGTCGATCGACGCCGTGCGCGTGGGTGGCCATATCGCGCTGATCGGCGTGCTGACCGGGCGCGAAGGCACGGTGCCGACCTCGGTCCTCATGGCGAAGCAGGCGCGTTTGCAGGGCTTGATCGTCGGGAGCCGCCGCCAGCAGCAGGAGTATGTCGCGGCGCTCGATCAGGCCGGCATCCGTCCGGTGCTGGACCGCACCTTCGGTCTCGACGAGCTGGCCGATGCGTTCGCCCATCAGCAGGCCGGGGCGCATTTCGGCAAGATCTGCGCGGCGTGGTAAGGCAGCACCGCTCTCGCGGGTGATGATGGCGCGTGCGAATAGATTGATTCGCCTTGCTAATTAAGTTGGGGATTTCGCCTCCTTGCTTTGCGACGCATCGCAGCATTATATGAACAGTACGTGCACGGCAAGGCGCCGGCAAGTTCGACAAGCGCGAGAGCCGGGGTACCTTCCCTATTGAGGAGACTCACCATGCCGATTTCCCGTCGTCGCTTCATGATGATTGCCGCATCCGTGGCTTCCACGGCGGTGCTCTCCAACGAATCGCGCGCCGACGCGGCGGTGCTCTCCGAGAGCGATCCGACCGCGATGTCGCTCGGCTACAAAACCGACGCGAGCCAGGTCGACAAGACGAAGTTTCCGCGTTTTCAGGCGGGGCAGGCCTGCGGAAACTGCCAGCTGTTTCAGGGCAAACCCGGCGCCGCGAATGGCCCGTGCACGATTTACGGCGGCAAGCTCGTCGATGCAAAAGGCTGGTGCAACGCCTACGTGAAGAAAGCCTGACGCCTGGACTCAGGGCTTGCGGCCAAAGGCTTCCCGTAACTTCCCTTTGGCCTTCTCAAGCGTGTCGCGCTGCGATTTGGGCAAGTTTCTGCCTGCGCGGTTGATATAGAAGTTCAGCATCGACATGGCCGACTGAAACGGCGTGCCCTTGCGCCGGCGGCTGCGCAGCGACGACTCCTTGAGCGAACGGGCGATGGTCTCGGCGCTTCCCGACTTGAACACGCCGGACTCGATATCCATGGCGTCGCTCGTCTCGTTGACGTGTTTCGACCAGCGGTTGCTCGATGCACCATTCTTGTGACCGCTCTTCGTGCGCGCTTTCGCGGCGCTGGTGCGGGCATGGCGCTGTCGCGCCGGGCGGCCGCTTTTGCGGCGCGCGGACGGATGCTGATTCGTGCTCATGACCTCTCCCACGTGACGATTCACTCGTTGCGCAAGCGCGATTCCCCGCTCGCCGCGCCGGGGAGGCACGCGCGATGCGACGGGGTTGTTGTGCACTGCGCAATGCCGCGAGAACACCCTTCGCATACGCGCAGAACCTGCAAAGGGAGGCGATCATGAAGTCAACACCACGCTACGAGATCAATATTTGCGGCGGCGATTTTCAGCACGTGCGCGAATGCTTTCGCGAATGGAAAAAAGAGACGCTCATCTACCGCAAGGATCAGAAGATGTTTGAGGGTCGGGACGAAGTGCGCCCGATGGAGAAACGGGAGTACGACAACACGGAGCAGGCGCGTAAGGCGCTCCAGAACGCCTGCAGCCCGTACGACCCCTATGCGCTCGCTGCCGAAGTGAGCAACGGCGAACGCGATATGTGGATCGTCATGGCGGCGTACCGGGAATAGGGGAAACAGCGGGCAACAGCGGGGGGCAACAGCGAAAGCGCACGACGCAGCGGGTTCATGTGCGCGCATCGAAGCGGCGGTCCTGCGGGACGCAGGCTAGAAGAATTACAACCAGCGCGTGTGCAATTGCAATTGCAATTGCAATTGCAATTCTCGCACACGAGGGATGGATTAAAGGAAAAGCAGTGCGAAGCGAGGCGCGCACACATAGGCCATTCAAGGAGCAAAGTATGGGTCTTTCAACGCAAAATCCACGTCCAGACGATTCCTCTAAACCCGGCGACGAAGTCGCCAAGCAACCCGCTCGCGAAAAGCCCGCACGGGGTGCGCCCGGCAGCTTCGATCAACCTGAGCCGCGGCCGGAGTCCATGCCGCGCGAGGGCGGCCCGCACCCGGAACAGACGGCGGAAGTGCCGCTGGGCAGCCACGGGCGCGCAGAGCCGCCGGGCTCGTTCGGGCACAACAGCGCGCCAGTGCGGAGAAAGCGCAGTTAGCGCGTTCGAGGCGAAGCCCACCGCACAGAGACATCTGATAGTCGTGCCGATTTTTCGACACAGCGGGCGTGCATCACGCGACGCGTCTCAAAATGTCGATGCGTGTGAACGCGCTCACGGCGCCAGCATCCACGCGGTGATGCTCTGCACGACGTCGCTTTCCATGCCATTGAAGCCGTGATACGCGAACGCCTCACACGGGTCGCCGTGCGAGGCGCCTCCGGAAACGAGCGTCAGCCTCGTTCTCGGTGATTGCGTGAGCTTTTGCATCAGCGTGTCCGTTTCGGAAACGGGGCAGAACTTGCAGGCGTCGTCCTTGTGATGGACCACGAGCACGGGAATCTTCAGCGCCGCGAGATTCATGCCCGTAACCGGATCGCCGCCCCGGTTGTCGCGCAGGATGGTCGAGCTGAGCACGATGCCGTCCGGTCCGCTGCCGGGGCTTGCGTCGTTCGCGAGCGCAATGGCGATAGCCGCTGCGGACTGCGTGCCGCGGCTCGTGCCCACGAGCCACACCGGCACATGTAGTTGCTCGCGCAACCATGCGATTACGGCGCGTGCGTCCGCGGTGTGCTCGGGCGTGGGGCGAAAACCGTTCAGCCAGGGTGGCGATTGACGGTCGCTCGGCGCGTCGATGACGGCCACGGCAACGCCGTCGTTCACGAACAGCATGCGCGAGCGCACGAGGAAGTTGTTGGCGCCCCAGCCAAAGTTGCCCTGCGGGTCCAGTTGCAGTCCGCCGTGCCCGCCCGCGTAAAGAATGGCGGCCGCCTTTGGCGCCGCAGGCACGATGAAAAGAAACCGTTGCGTGACGCCGGGCCGCGTGGGAATGTCGACGACCCTCGGGGCCGTTTGCGCGTGAACGAGCAGGCTGAAGGCGGCGAGCACGAAGGCCAGCAGCGCGTCGTGCAGCGACCGGGAACGTATCCGTCGGATCACGGCCGCAGCGCGAAACTCAGCGGCCCGCGAGCATGCGGCCGCCGAGCGCGATCAGCACGACGCCCACGGCCGAGTCGAGCGCGGCCTTGCGCCGAACAAGAAACGCACGCACGGCGGGGTGCGAGGCGAGGAGGGCCATCGTGCAATACCAGGCGCACGAAATGAGGACGGCGATCACGACGACGGCCACCTCCAGCCAACGCGGCGCGGCGGCGGGGACCATCAACGCGAAGATGCTGCCGTAGAACGCAATCGCCTTGGGATTCGTCATGCTGACGACATAGCCCATTTTCGCGGCGGCCCAGCCCGATGCGCCCGCTTGCGCCGCAACCTGCATGGGTTCGCGCGCGCTCATGAGCATTCTGGCGCCGAGCCAGATCAGGTAGCTCGCACCCGCAATGCGCAACACCACGCCAATCCAGGCGACATGGGCGACGATCAGGCTCAGCCCTGCCATGGCGATCCATGCCCACGTGCCCGAGGCCGCGGCGAGGCCAAGGCCGGTCGCGAGGCCCGCGCGCCGCGAAGCCACGGCTGTCGAAGTGACGATGACGAAGTTCGGTCCAGGGCTGGCGACGCTCAGCAGCAGGACGCCCGAAAGGGCGAGCAGGACATTGAAATAGTTCACGATGGTGGATCCGCGGCTGGGTGAAGGCGTTAGAGGTCAAGGCGCCAGCGAGGCTCCCATCTTACCCGAGCCCGTTCGAACTGCGCGTGCCGAAGCTCGTCGACGCCCCTCAGCTCGATATCGTGATTGGCGGGCAAGACGCTGGTGCAGTCTCTAGCGGCTGGCGGGCCTCTGTCTATGCGCTCGGGGCATTGCGTGCGAAGGGGCGACTGGATGAAGACGCGAATGAACGTCGCGCTGTTCGCCGAGCGTCGACGTCTCGTCAACAAGCCGTTCCACGATCTGCTCGACAAGCGATGCACGGCGAAGGACTCAGCATGGCGGTAGCCTTCACGGCCGGACGAGCCTGTCAGGGCCTCGGTCGCACGAAGCGCTGCTCAGTGACCTTCGTGCCCCACTGATGTCCTTCGGATTCCTCATCGAAGCGGAAGCCGAATGATTCGTACAGGTGGCGCGCGGCGTCGAGGCCCTTGAACGTCCACAGATAAGTCTCGCCGTAGCGCGCATCGACGAACCGCATGGCGTTCGTCATCAGCTGCCGGCCGATGCCGGTGCCGCGCAACGAATCGTCGACGATGAACCAGCGCAGATGCGCCGCGTCGCAGACCTGGTCGGCGTGGCCGTCGATGGCGAGCGAAGCCAGTACGCGCCCCCGTTCCACGGCGAGCCACAGGGCCTTGCCTTCGGCGGGTAACGCGCCCGCGAATTGCGCCAGTTCCGTTGCCACCTTTTTCTCGAAGAACGCGCCGAAGCCCCAGTTCGCCGCGTAAAAGCGCGCGTGCAGGCTGGCGATGTCACCGATGCAGCCGGGCAGATAGCCCTCGACGATCTGCACGCCCGCCGTTTGCGCGGCCTCGCGGGTCGCGTTGGGGTTGTCGTGCGCGAGCGCGTCGGCGTAGAGCGCCAGCGCGCGCACGAGCGTCTGCTGGTCGGCGGGCACGAGACGCCGCAGCGCATTGGAAACCTGGTCGGTCGCGAAGCGGTCGATCCTCGCGCGCAGCTTCTGGCCCGCGGCGCTCAGGTACAGCTCGGAGGAACGCGCGTCGTCATCCGCTGTCTTGCGTTTGACCAAGCCGGCCGCCTGGAGCCGCGCGACCTGGCGGCTCGTGTTCGACTTGTCGAGCCGCAGGATGTCGCCGAGCGCCTTCGCGTTGATGCCCGGCTGGGCGCCGATCTCGATGATGGCGTGCACGGCGGAGGGGGCGAGATCGCTGTCCGCGAGCGTCGAGCGCATGAAGCCCAGCTCGCGCACAAGCCTGCGGGAGAACTCGCGCAACTCCAGGATCGTCGTTTCGCGGGGTTGTACGGGTATGTCGACATAATCCATGATGCTCTCCGCCTGGCCGCACGCAGGCGCGAACCGCTGATGGTTGCGCTTCGCAACCAATATAGGTGCGGTTGGCGGATTGTGCAAGGGCGGCAAATGCTTAACCCCAGGCCACCCAGGCGCGCAGGCGTCGCTATCGCGGCGTGCTCAATCGATCACTTTGTTGCCCGTTTCCTCGAACATCGAAACGGCAATGAGCGAGATCAGCACGCAGCCGATCATGTACCACGCGGGCGCCATCTTGCTGCCTGTCACGTGGATGAGCCAGCCGGCCACGAGCTGTGCCGTGCCCCCGAACACCGAGACGGAAATCGCATAGGCGCTCGACATGTAACCCGCCCGCAGATGCTTCGGAAAGTTCTCCGGCATCAGCGCGTAAGCGGGCGCCGAGCCCATCGTGTAGCAGAGCATGAGCGCGATGAGCGCGGCGAGCACGACCGGCAGCGACGGAAAATGCGTCATGATCCAGAACGCCGGATAGAGCAGCAGAATCAGTGCGATGCGGCCGATCACTGTGAGCGGCTTGCGACGGCCCATGCGGTCCGACCACGCGCCGTAAATCGGGCACATCACGAGCGAGATCGTGCTCGACGCCACGCCCGCGAGGATCGACATTTTAGGTGGCAGTCCCAGGTATTGGATGCAGTAGGTCGGCATGTAGTACATCATCACGTACGTCGAAACCGACATGCCCATGATCGCGAAGATCGTGAGGAACCAGTTGCGCACGTACAAGCCGCGCTTCGGATCGTTGCGGTCCGCCACGACGCGCTGCGCTGGCCGCTCCTCGCGAATGTGCCGGCGCAGATAGATGCCGACGGGCGCGATCAGCGTGCCGAGCAGGAACGGAACGCGCCAGCCCCAGCTGTGCATCGTCTCGGCGGAAATCAGAAAGCCGAGACTCGCGGCCAGGCCCGAACCGAGCAGCGCTGCCGCGCCCTGGCTCGCGAGCTGCCAGCTTGCACGAAAGCCGCGGCTTGCCTGGCCGCCCATTTCCAGCAGCGTGGCCGTTGCCGCGCCGAACTCGCCGCCTTGCGCGAAGCCCTGCACGAGGCGGGCCACGACGATCAGCACGGGTGCGGCAAGACCGATCTGCGCATAGGTGGGCGCGAGCCCAATGGACGCCGAGCCCACCGCCATCAGCAGGATGGTGAGCGTGAGCGCCGGCTTGCGGCCTGCGCGGTCCGCGTAACGGCCGAGCACGATGCCGCCGAGCGGCCGCATGACGAAGCCCACCGCGAAGACGGCGAAGGCGAGCAGCAGCGACGTGACCTGGCTGTCGGCCGGAAAGAACTGATGGCCGATCGTCAGCGCGAAATAGCTATAGACAGTGAAGTCGAAGAATTCGAGCAGGTTGCCGATGACGGCCGCAAGGACGATCTTGCGCTGCTCGCCGGGTGCGAGCGGGGCGGCTTCGGCCGCTTTGAGAAGCGTTTCGGTCGTGGCGTTCATGCGCGGTCCTTGTCGAGGAAGCGTTCGACGAGACGCGTCCAGAAGGCGGCGCCGATCGTCAGGTTTTCGTCGTTGAAGTCGTAGCGTGCGTTGTGCAGCATCGGCTTGCCTTCGCCATTGCCAAGGCGTACGAAACAACCGGGGCGCTGCTGCAGGTAGTGCGCGAAGTCCTCGCTGCCTGCAATGGGTGGAAACGGCGCGATGACGTGCTCGGGCCCGACCAGCTCCTCGGCCACCTGGCGGGCGAATTCGGTTTCGGCTTCGCTGTTGATGAGCACCGGATAGCCGCGGATGAAGTCGATCTCCACCGTCGCGCCGTAGCTGCGCGCCTGCGCGTCGACGATCGCGCGAATGCGCGCTTCGAGCGTGGCGCGCACCTCGGGCGAGAACGAACGCACGCTCATTTCCAGCACGGCGTCTTCGGGAATCACGTTTGGCGCGTGGCCCGAGCGGAACGCGCCGACGGTCACGACCGCCGCTTCATTGGGATCGACGTTGCGCGACACCACCGACTGCAAGGCCATAACGATGCTGCTGCCCACCAGTACCGGATCGATAGCCAGATGCGGGCGCGCCGCGTGGCCGCCGCGACCGTGAACGCGCAGCTTGACGGTGTCGCACGCGGCCATGAGCGGACCGGCGCGAAAGCCGAACGTGCCGGCAGGCACGCCCGGATGGTTATGCAGCCCGAAAATGGCGTCGCACGGAAAGCGCGCGAACAGGCCGTCGGCGAGCATGCGCTCGGCGCCGCTGTCGGCGCCCGCTTCTTCGGCGGGTTGGAAGATCAGGTGCACGGTGCCGTCGAAATTGCGCGTCTTCGCGAGCTGGCGCGCCGCGCCGAGCAGGACCGTCGTATGGCCGTCGTGGCCGCACGCGTGCATCTTGCCGTCGTGAACGCTCGCGTAGTCGAGGCCGGTCAGCTCCTGGATGGGCAGCGCGTCCATATCGGCGCGCACCCCCACCGTACGCGTGCCCGTGCCCACCTTGAGCGACGCCACGACACCATGCCCGCCTACGTTGCGCGTGACCTCGTAGCCCCAGGCTTCGAGCTTGCCTGCAACGAAACGCGACGTGTTCGCTTCCTCGTATGACAGTTCGGGGTGCTTGTGGATGTGATGGCGAATCTCGTCGAGTTCGGGGCGGGCGTAGGCCAGGTCGGCGACTTCGCAGTAGCGGCGAGGGCTCACGAAGGGGGCTCCTTGTATTTCGAACAGGGTGTGAGGGAAAAGACAAGCGCCGAGTATTGCACCGTCGAAAAACTCGACCCATGACTGAAATGCACTGAAAACGTTGACTATAGGTCAACGTTCGGCGACGGCGCTGCCCCCTTGATGTCCGGACGTCTTGGAGCCACGTTTCGGACGATGCACGGACAGCGATGCCGCGCCACGGACCCAGCGCTTTTCTGATGGTATGCAGCCAACATTGTTCCGAAGAACCGTCGCCGCAAGACCGACAGACGGACTGCGCGAGCGCCGGCGCTAAAGCTTGTCTCGCCCGTCCCGCAAGGCGTTGCGGGCGCTGGCACGGACAATGCGAAAGCCCCGTCGCGCCGACTGAAACATCCACCACACCGGATGGCGGTATCCCCGTTCGTCGAGGCGCGCTTCAGGAGACCGAAATGAATTTGCTTGCCCATATCAAGAATGCGGGCATCGCTCTGCTTGCGGGGGTCGGGCTGTGCCTCTTCGCCTATGAAGTATTCGTGCGCGGACCCGAGACACTCATCGAGCCGATTTACCTGTCGCAGCAATTCAAGGAACGCGGCTACTCGGAAGAGGAACTGCAGCACATATTGGTCGATACGTTCGACGAGTTGCGCGGCGTGGCCAGATCCGTCACGCCAAGGTCTTCGGACAACGTGGTGGCTTCCGGGCTCGAACTCCCGGATATCCCCATCCCTGGGACGGGTTCTTCGGTGCGTCCGCTGGTCGAGTATGCGCGATCCCTGCTGGAAAAAGATGCCTCGGTATCCGCGAGCGTGACGGGGTCGACAGCCGTCTTTTCGGTGATGGTCACGTTGCGCGAATCACACGGCGATGTGCTGTCCTTCGATCTCTCCAGTCCCGGAGTGGCGGTTTCCAGGGGGGAATCCGGTAGCGGACAAGCACGCCATCTTGCAGCGGAAACCAACGCTCTCAGGGACGTGATGCGTAACGCCGCAAAGGAAATCCTGAATCGCCAAAGCCCGCTGACTTACGCGGGCTATCTCACGCAGACGGAGCAGTTGCGATGCATCGAACACGGCCTCGCCTGCGATTTTCGGAAAGTGCGCGAGCTTTATGAACGGATGGCTGCCCGAGAAAGCGATGACAAGCATGGGGTGGCGAACGCGGCATGGGCGCATCTCGCGCTCGCCAAGCTCGATGTGTTCGACCACAACCTGGCGGGCGCAATCCGTCACGCCCGGCAGATTGTGGAGCGCAGCGAGTCAGATCCCAACTGGGTTACCGCCAAGCCATGGGCGTACTACAGCTGGGGCGTGGCGCTCAACGATCTCGGTTGCTACGAAGAGGCCGCCGATGTACTGCAGCAGGCGGTGACGCTCAACCCCCGCTATGCCGCCGGCTACAACGCGCTCGCCCGTTCCTGGCTGGCGCTGGCCACTGCGCAGAGCGACGCCGGGCTGCGGGCCTCCGCTGGAACCTCTGCCTTGCACGACTATCGCAGGGATGCGCTGGATATGCTCCAGCTTGCAATCGAACTGGATCCGGGTTATCAGGAAGCCTATGTGAATCGAGGCGACGCGCTGAGGCTACCGCGTCTCACTCCAAACTATCGGGAAGTTGATTTCCCGAATCGGGGCGACGCGGCTATGCCGGCGCGGCTGACGTCCGCCGATCGTCGTCCCGCATGGCTGGAAGCCTCGGAGGCGAACGACGCCGAAGATGCGCGCAAAGCTTACCGTGATGCGGTCGCCCTGAATCTGGACACGGCGGGGCGCGCGTATGAGCGGCTGGTCGCGATGCACGACACCGCTTTTCTGAGCGTCAAGGAGCGGATTACGAGGCAACAACCTCGCTGCAAAATGGGCATGGTGCGCTCGCTCAGCGAAGCATGGGGATGCAACGATGCGTCGATGGATTCCCCGCCCAGCGGCAAAGGCCGCCTCAAATACACCGCATTCCAGCGTGACGCAAGTCAGCAGGCTGTCTGTCGCGATCCGGATGCGATCCTGCGCGATAGAACGCTCCCGAAGCTCCCCGGCGACAGCCATGCGAAGATCATCGCGGCGCGTGCGGCACCCGCGATCTCGGCGCAGACGACCGGCCAGGCGCCAGTCGAACTGCTGCGCAGGGTGTCGGGGCGTGGTAATCCGGCCGCTGACGCCGACCTGTAAGATCGCGGGAGATTCCAACGAACCGGCTTACCGTGTACCGGCACGCGGTAAGCCCACAATCGGTCTTTTCGCCGGCGGCCTTGACTGACAGGATCAACGGCGAGCCAACAAAAGGGAGCGGTGCAGTGCGGGGAAAGGGAGAGCATGAGGGCGCGCCGCAAGGCGTGATCGAGGACATCGGCGAGCGGCCGCTGCGCTATCTCGCCGAGATCGCCGCGGCCGGAGGCGTGCGCATGGCCGCGGAGGCACTGGGCATCAATGCCTCGGTGATCAGCCGCCAGGTGGCCGCGCTGGAGCGGCGGCTGCGCTTTTCGCTGATCGAACGTCGTGGGCGCAACGTGGTGGTGACCGAGATCGGCCAGCTGCTCGTGGATCACTATCGCGACGGCCAGCGTCGTCAGCGCGATCTGGCGGCGCGGCTGGAAGAGTACCGGCATCTGAAGCGCGGGCGCGTGGCGCTCGGCGTGGGCGAGGGTTTCATCGGCAACCTGGTCGCGCGTGCCCTGCAGCGTTTTTCGATGACGTATCCGGACATTCTCGTCGAGATCCGGTCGGGGCCGACGCCCGTCGTGCTTTCCCTCGTGCGCGACGACATGGTCGATATCGGCCTGTGCACGCGCACCGCAGACGACCCCGCCTTGCGCATTCATCCGTTCGCGTCGCGCCCGCTTTGCGCGCTCACGGCGCCGTCGCACCGTTTTGCGAAGATGCAGAAGGTGCCGCCCGCCGAACTCGCCAGTGAGCGCCTCATTTTCATGACCGAAGCGTTCGGCGTGCAGCACTTCGTGCAGTCGCTGTTCGACGACGCGCGCCTGAACGTGATTCCCGCCTATCGCGTCGATCTCTTCAACACCGCGCAGACGCTCGCGGCCGCCGGGCTCGGCGTGGCGTTCATGTCGTCGATCACGGCGCGCCGCGGCATCGACCTGGGCGAACTGGTGGCCGTGCCGATCGATCATCCGATCGCGGCGGGCTTTTCGAGCCAGATGGTCACGCGCGTGGGCCGCAGGCTTTCCCCAGCCGCCGATCACCTGAGAAAGCAGCTCGCGCAGAGCTTTCTGGAAACGGCCACGAAGTAAGATCGTTGCGCGCGCAGCGAATCAATTGTCCTGCTGATCGTGCGCGGCCTGCGATTCTCCAATCCTCAGGACTGCGTCGCGTTTGGCGAGCAGATGCTGGCGCAAAATTGCGGCGAGCCGCTTGCCGTCGCGCGCGTCGAGCGCCTCCAGCATCTGCGTGTGCTCGCGGATCGCGCGGTCCCACTTGGGCGTCTCGAAGTTCGAGCGAAACCGCAGCGCCTGCAGGCGGCGGTTCACCGCGATATAGGTCTGCCGCAGCGCCGAGTTGCGCGCCGCTTCGTTGATCTTGTCGTGAATCGCCTGATTGCGGCTGTAATAGCCGGCCAGGTCGTTCTGCGCGCGGCAGGCGAGCATGGCGTAATGCAATGCCTTGATCTCGGCGATCTCGGCTTCGGTGATCCGCTCGCAGGCAAGCTCCCCCGAAAACGCTTCGAGCCCGCTCATGAGTTCGAACGTCTCGCGCAGTTCCGCCTCCGACATCCTGGAGACCGATGCGCCGCGGTTGGGCGAAATCTCGATCAGCCCTTCGGACGCGAGCACTTTCAGCGCCTCGCGCAGCGGCGTGCGCGAAATGCCCAAGGTCTCGCACAGTTCGCGTTCGTTGAGCTTGCGGCCGGGCTCCAGGACGCCTTCCACGATGAACCGCCGCAGATGGTCGACGACCGTGTCGTGGAGTTGCTGGCGCGCAATGGGCGGTAGCTCCGGGGCGATTGCCGGGCTCGCGACAGCGGGTTTCAGGTTCGGATTTTGCATACAAAAGGCAATGCCATCGATTTTCACCGAATTTTAGCTGAGGGACAGAACTTCAACGAGGGCGACAGCGCTTGGGGTAAACCACATCGGAATTGTCTGTGTACGCGTTGGCTGATCGGATTATAGTTTTTTGCATGCAAAATTCAAAACAGGAGCGCTTGCATGCCGAAGCTCGATTTCCACCCCGCCGGCCGTCATTTCCTGCAGATCCCCGGGCCGAGCCCCGTGCCCGATCGCATCCTGCGCGCGATGAGCTATCCGACCATCGACCATCGCGGCCCGGAGTTCGGCGCGCTCGGGCTCAAGGTGCTCGAAGGCATCAAGAAGATCTTCAAGACCCAGCAGCCGGTCGTGATCTATCCGGCCTCGGGCACGGGGGCGTGGGAAGCGGCGCTCACCAACACGCTGAGTCCCGGCGACACGGTGCTGATGTACGAAACGGGTCATTTCGCGACGCTGTGGAAGCAGATGGCCGAACGCCTTGGCCTGAAACCGGAATTCCTCGGTCTGCCCGGTATCGAAGGCTGGCGGCGCGGCGTGCAGGCCGACATGATCGAAGCGCGCCTGCGCGAGGACACGCAGCACGCCGTCAAGGCCGTCTGCGTGGTGCATAACGAGACCTCGACGGGCGTGACCTCGGACATCGCCGCGGTGCGCCGCGCGATCGACGCAGCGGGGCATCCGGCGCTGCTGCTCGTGGATACGATCTCGGGTCTCGCGAGCGCGGACTACCGGCACGACGAGTGGGGCGTGGACGTGACCATCTCCGGCTCGCAGAAGGGCCTCATGCTGCCGCCGGGCATCAGCTTCAACGCGGTGTCGGAGAAGGCGCTCGCGGCGAGCGAGGAGGCGAGGCTGCCGCGCAGCTTCTGGGGCTGGGCCGAGATCATCGAGATGAACAAGAGCGGCTACTGGCCGTACACGCCGAACACGAACCTGTTGTACGGCCTTGCCGAGGCGCTCGACATGATCGAGGAAGAAGGCCTCGACAATGTGTTCGCGCGGCATCGACGGCTGGGCGAAGCGTGCCGGCGCGCGGTGCGTGCGTGGGGCCTCGAGATCCAGTGCGCCGACCCCGCCGTGTACAGCCCCGTGCTCACCGGCGTGATGATGCCCGAGGGCGTGGATGCGGATGCGGTGCGCAAGATCATCTACGAGCGCTTCGATCTCTCGCTCGGCACGGGCCTCGGCAAGGTGAAGGGCCGCATGTTCCGCATCGGGCATCTCGGCGACTGCAACGACCTCACGCTGCTCGCGGCGCTGGCCGGCTGCGAGATGGGGCTGCGCATCGCGGGCGTGCCCCTGAAGGACAGCGGCTTGCCTGCCGCCATGGCGTATCTCGCGGCGCAGCCCAACGTGGTGTCGCTGAAAGCCGCCTGAATCGAGGCGTGCTTCCAGGCGTGCTTCCGTGCGTGATTGCGCGCCGCGCCCGGGGCGCGGCACGAAGCGCGAGCGAATGACAGGCGACAGGCAGCTCCCATGCCCGAGGCTCCCAAAGAAGAGCGACGCGGCCGATAGAACCAGACAACGGAGACAGACGATGAAACGGTATCGATTGACGAGCGCGAGCAGCATCGTGCTGATCATGCTCTGCATCATGTACTTCATCACCTACCTCGACCGGGTGAACGTGAGCACGGCGGCGGCGGGCTTCCCAAGGAGTTTCAGCTCTCGCATACGCAGGTGGGGCTGGTCTTTTCGGCGTTTGCGTATCCGTATCTGCTGTTTCAGATCATTGGCGGCTGGGTGAGCGACCGCTTCGGCGCGCGCCGCACGCTGCTCTTTTGCGGCGCGGTGTGGGGCGTGGCGACGGTGCTCACGGGCATGGCGGGCGGCCTCGCCACGCTGCTCGCGGCGCGCCTCTTGCTCGGGTTCGGCGAGGGCGCAACGTTTCCCGCCTCGACCTCGGCGATGTCGCGCTGGGTCGCGAAGGAGCGGCGCGGGTTCGCGCAGGGCGTCACGCATTCGGCGTCGCGCATCGGCAATGCGGTGGCACCCGCGGTGGTCGTGCTCGTGATGGCGCGCTACGGCTGGCGCGAATCGTTCTTCGTATGCGGGGCGTTGAGCCTGCTGTGGGTGGTGGTGTGGGCGTTCACGTTCACCGAGCATCCGAAGGATCACCCGCGCATCACCGAGGCCGAGCTTGCCGTTCTGCCGCCGCCCAAGCCGCGCGCGACGGGCCTGCCGTGGATGGCGCTCTTCAGGCGCATGATTCCGGTGACGATCGTCTACTTCTGCTACGGCTGGACGCTGTGGCTCTTCCTCAGCTGGATTCCGCAGTACTTCCTGCACAACTACCACCTGCAGCTGGGCAAGTCGGCGATCTTTGCCTCGGTGGTGTTCTTCGCGGGCGTGGTGGGCGACACGCTGGGCGGTCTCGTGACCGACTGGCTCTTCAAGCGCACGGGCAACCTCAAGCGCGCGCGCAGCTGGATGGTGTCGGTGTGCATGCTCATTACGCTCATCGTGCTGGTGCCGCTGATGTTCGTGCACGATCCCGTCATTTCGATGGCGTGTCTCGCGGCGGGCTTCTTCTTCGCCGAAATGACGATCGGGCCGATGTGGGCGATTCCCATGGATATCGCACCGCAATTCTCGGGCACGGCGAGCGGCATGATGAACACGGGCTCGGCGCTCGCGGCGATCATCTCGCCGGTGGTCGGCGGCTTTCTGATCGACCGCTTCGGCAACTGGGATCTGCCGTTCGTGGGCAGCATGGTGCTGATGGGGTGCGGTGTGGTCCTTGCGTTGCGCATGCAGCCCGAGAGCCGCTTCGAGCTGGGCGGCAAGCCTGGAGACGCCGCGGTTTCGCATCAGCGAGTGTGAATCCCGATGGAAGACACACGTTCCACCCGCGCGCCAGGCATGCTCGTCAAGCCCATTCATCTCGTTCCATCGAGCGCGGGCCGTGGCTCGCCCCTCGCGCGGCGCCTGCGTGACGCGCTGCGCGGCGACGTGCTCTTCGACGCCGCGAGCCGCGGACGCTACGCAACGGATGCTTCGATCTACCAGATCCTGCCCATCGGCGTGGTGGTGCCGCGCGATCAGGACGACCTGCGCGCGGCGCTGGACGTCGCGCGCGTCGAGCACGCGCCCGTGCTGGCGCGCGGGGCGGGCACGAGCCAGTGCGGGCAGACGGTGGGTGAAGCGCTCGTGATCGACACGTCGAAGTGGCTCAACAACATCGTCGATTTCGACGCCGATGCGCGCACCGTGACCGTCGAGCCGGGCGTCGTGCTCGATCATCTGAATGCGTGGCTCAAGCCGCACGGGCTGTGGTTCCCGGTGGACGTATCGACGGCGGCGCAGTGCACGATCGGCGGCATGGCGGGCAACAACTCGTGCGGCTCGCGCTCGATCGAATACGGCAACATGGTGCACAACGTGCTCGGCATCGACGCGATTCTCGCGGATGGCACCGAAGCGCGCTTCCAATCCCTCAAAAGCCCGCACGAAGGCGCGCGCCTGGCGGCGCTGCTCGAAGGCCTGCAGCGCATCGCCACGCGCGAGCGCGGCGAAATTGCCGAGCGCATGCCGAAGGTGCTGCGCCGCGTGGCCGGCTACAACATCGACCTGTTCGACTGCCAGAACCCGCTCGCCTATACCGACGACGGCGTGGCGAATCTCGCGCATCTGCTCGTGGGATCGGAAGGCACGCTCGCATTCAGCCGCCAGATCACGCTGAAGCTGGCGCCGCTGCCGGCGCATAAGACGCTGGGCGTGGTGAGCTTTCCGACCTTCCGGCAGGCGATGGACGCGGCGCAGCATATCGTCAGGCTCGAGCCGACGGCGGTCGAGCTGGTCGACCGCACGATGATCGAACTCGCGCGGGGCAATCCCGGTTTCAGGCCGGTCATCGAAAAAGCACTGGCGGGCAGGCCCGATGCGATTCTGCTGGTCGAATTCGCCGGTGATGAGCACGATGCGCAGGTTCGCCGGTTGGGCGAACTGACCGCGCTGATGGGCGACCTGGGCCTGCCCGATTCGGTCGTGAAGATGACCGATGCGAACGAGCAGAAGGCGCTGTGGGAGGTGCGCAAGGCGGGCCTGAACATCATGATGAGCATGAAGGGCGACGGCAAGCCGGTTTCGTTCATCGAGGACTGCGCGGTGCCGCTCGAGCATCTCGCCGGGTACACGAGCCGCCTGACCGACATCTTTCACAAGCACGGCACCGAGGGCACCTGGTACGCGCACGCGAGCGTCGGCACGCTGCACGTGCGCCCGATACTCGACATGCGCCGCGACGGCGCCGCGAAAATGCGCGCGATAGCGGAAGAGGCCGCGGAACTCGTTCGCGAGTACAAGGGTGCGTTTTCGGGCGAGCACGGCGATGGCCTGTGCCGCGGCGAATGGATTGCCTGGCAGTACGGACCGAAGCTCAACGCGGCATTTTCCGAGATCAAGCAGCTATTCGACCCCGAGAACCGTTTCAATCCCGACAAGATCGTGCGGCCGCCGAAGATGGACGACACGAAGCTGTTTCGTTTCCCGCCCGGCTATCGCGAACGACAGATGCGCCCGGAACTCGACTGGTCGGCGTGGGACGTGCGGCGCGATCCGTTGTCCGGCGTGCAAACGCCGCCGGGCAGCGGCGACGATGTGACCGGCGGCCTCGCGAAAGCGGTGGAGATGTGCAATAACAACGGACACTGCCGCAAGTTCGACGCAGGCACGATGTGCCCGAGCTACCGCGTGACGAAGGACGAGCAGCACGTGACGCGCGGCCGCGCGAACACGCTGCGGCTCGCGATTTCGGGGCAGCTGGGCGAAGACGGTCTCGCGAGCGCCGACGTGAAAGACGCGCTCGATCTGTGCGTCTCGTGCAAGGGCTGCAAGCGCGACTGCCCGACCGGCGTGGATATGGCCAAGCTCAAGATCGAGGCGCGCGCCGCGTGGAGCGCGAAATACGGCATGACGCTGCGCGAGAAGCTGATTGCGTATTTGCCGCGCTATGCGCGGACCGCCGCGAAGGCAGGCTCGCTCGCGGAGGTGGTTGCGCGTATTCCGCTCGTCACGGCATGGGCGAGGCGAGTTGTCGGCTTCGCGCCGCAACGCTCGCTGCCGCAGTTCCAGCGTTCGTTTCTTTCCGAAGTCTCGGGCGTTGCGGGGGCGAAACGTGACTCGGCGGCGGCAAGCAAAGAAGTGGTGCTGTTCGTCGACACGTTCAACGACAACTTCGAGCCTGAAAATGCACGCGCCGCGCGCCGCGTGCTCGAAGCGGCCGGCTATTTCGTGCATTTCAACGTGCGCGGCGACGAACGCCCGCTATGCTGCGGCCGGACGTTCCTCGCGGCGGGGCGGGTAGCCGAAGCGAAGCGCGAGGCGAGGCGGCTGCTCGATACGCTGATGCCGTTCGTTGAGCGCGGCGTGTCGATCGTCGGCCTCGAACCGTCGTGCCTGCTCTCGATGCGCGACGAGTTCCTGCAATACGGTTACGGCGACGAGGCGCGCAAGCTCTCGGCCGCTGCGTTGCTATTCGAAGAGTTCCTCGTGCGCGAGAAAAGCGCGGGCCGTCTCGACCTGCCGTTGCACCCACTCGATGCGCCGCGCGCCTGGGTGCACGGCCACTGCCACCAGAAGGCCTTCGACGCCTTCCTTCCGGTGCTCACGGTGCTGGGCTGGATTCCGGGCCTCGAAGTCAAGCCGATCGAATCGTCGTGCTGTGGCATGGCGGGGAGCTTCGGCTACGAAGCGGAGCACTACGAGGCCTCTCGGGCGATGGCCGAACTGTCGCTCTTGCCTGCCGTGCGCAAAGCCGGTCGCGCCGATCTCGTGGTGGCGGACGGCACGAGTTGCCGCCACCAGATCCACGACGGGGCGAACACGTCGGCCCTGCATGTGGCGCGCGTGCTGGAAATGGCGCTGCGATAACGCGCTAGTGCGCGAGTGTGCCGGCGCTCTGGCGCGAGCGCACGGCGTCGATGGCGCGCAGCATCTTGCCGAAGAACGCATCCGCGAACGCCGAGTCGAGCCAGCGCACGATCAGCGCGATCCTGCGTTCGGGCTCGATCCACATGAACGAGCTGCCCGCGCCCACGCCGAAATAGCTCGACTCCGGCACGCTCGGGAACACGCGCTGCCCGGTGTTGAGCCAGACCAGCGAGCCATAGAACGGCGCCAGCGCGCATGGCGTTCTCATGCGCGCGATCCATTCGCTCGACAGCACGCGGCGGCCCCGGGCCACGCCGTCGTCGAGCAGCATCTGCGCAACTTTGAGCTGATCGTTCGCGCTCACCGACATGCCGCCGCCCCAATGCGAGCCGCCGGGTACCGACTGCACGCGCCTGCCGCCCATATCGATCCACGCGTCGTCGTAACCGACCCATTGCCAGTTCTCGCTCGCACCGACGGGCCGCATGATCGCTTCGCGAAACACCTCGGGCAGCGAGCGGCCGAACAGATGCAGGAGCGCGAGCGAAAGCTGATTGATGCGCACGTCGTTGTATTCCCAGTACGTGCCGGGCTGCTGCAAGGGGCGCAAATCGCCTTTCTTTCCGTTCGGCGGCTCGCCGAACGTCACGGCCCGATAATGATCGGCCTGGTCGGAAAGGCCGAAGCACGTGCCCTGCCATTCGCTCGTCTGCTGCAGCAGGTGCGTCCACGTGACTGGCGCATTGTGATCGTCGTCGAAGCCGATGCCCGGCACGCGCGAGCGTACCGGCTCATCGGGATCGGGCAGGAGGCCGCGGTCGTGCGCGACACCGGCGAGCAGCGCGAGGTACGTCTTCGCAATGCTGAACGTCAGGTCGGGCCGATCGGGCTCGCCCCACTGCGCGAGCAGGCGGCCCTCCACGGCTACCGCGCCCGACACCGGGCCGCGGTCGTGAATGGGGCCGAGCAGGCGGTTCCAGGGCGGCGGGTCGTTCACGTGCACGCCGAATTTGCCATCGGCATTGCGGTCCCATGCCGATTCGTGATCGACGGAAAACTGAATGGCGTCCTGAACGTCCTGCGGCAAATCGTTTTGCATACGTACGTGTTTCCTTTTTCTTTGCGTCGCGTTGCGGTTCAGCGTGCGCCCAGGCGCGCCCGCGCCCAGATCAGCGTGACGAGACTCACGACTGACGCGAACATGAGCCAGAGCCCCGGCGCGAGATTGTTGCCTGTCGCCGCAATGAGCGACGCGACCGCGAGCGGGGTGAAGCCGCCGAACACGGTGGTGCCGATGTTGTACGCGAGCGCCATGCCCGTCGTGCGCGTGCGCGTAGGGAAGAAGTCGGCCATGAGCGCCGGAATCGCCGCGAAATAGGTGACCTTGAGCACTGCGATCCAGATCACGGCGGCCAGCAGCATGAGCAGCGACGGATGAGCGTTCAAGAGCAGGAACGCGGGATAGACGGTGAGGAAGAACAGCACGCCCGCACCGAACATGAAGCGCGTGCGCCCCACTTTGTCCGACCAGTGGCCGACGATCGGCGTGAGCACGATGGCGATGATGCCGGCAACGAGCGTGGCGATGAAGCCCGACGTGGGTGCGAGGCCGAGCTGGCGGGCGGCGTAGGTCGGTATGTAGAGGAGTACGTATTGCGCCGACGTGGTCAGCACCAGCACGCCGATCGAGGCAAGCACGCGCGCCTTCTGTGTGGCGAGCAGCTCGCGCACGGGCGACTCGGCTTTTTCGACGCGCTCGAATTCGGGCGTTTCGTCGATGCGTTTGCGGATATACAGACCCACCGGACCGATCAGCACACCGAACAGGAACGGAATGCGCCAACCCCAGCCTTCGAGTTGCGGCTGCGTGAGCATGCCCGTGAGCACGGCGCCGAACAGGGAGACGAGCAGCGTGCTCGCGCCCTGACTCGAAAACTGCCAGCTAGACATGAAGCCGCTGCGGTGCGGCGCGTGCTCGACCAGGAAGGCCGTGGAGCTGCCGAACTCGCCGCCCGCCGAAAAGCCTTGCAGAAGACGCGCCGCAAAAATGCCGATGGGCGCCAGTATGCCGATCGTCGCGTACGTGGGCATCAGCGCGACCATGCCGGTGCCGATCGTCATCATCGCGATGGAGAGCATGAGCGACGCCTTGCGGCCCTTGCGGTCGCTGTACGAGCCGAGCACGAGCGCGCCGAACGGCCGCGCGAGGTATGAGAGCGCGAACGTGCCGAGCGTGAGCAGCAGCGACATCGTGGCGTCGTGGACGGGGAAGAAGAGCTTCGAGAGCGTCGACGCGAAATAGCCGTACGCGAGCAGATCGTAGAACTCGAGCGCGTTGCCGATCGAGGTGGCGAGGATCAGGCGCGAAACTTTTTTTCCCGACGACGATTGCGCTGCGGCCTCTTGCCAGGGTTCGCTGCCGTGATGCGCAGGTACGGAATCGATGCTCATGGGCGTAGTCCTCATGCAAGCGTTGTGGGAATCTGCGGTGCGGGATTGGACGCGTCGGCCTCTCTTGCGCCGAGGTCCCAGAAGAGGCCGGCCATGATGCGCAGCCCGTCGCGCACGACCGGCCCGAGCAGATGCTCGTCCGGCGCGTGCTGGGAGCAGCCGGGGTACGAATGCGGCACCCACAGCGTGGGCATGCCGAGCACGTCGGCGAACACGTCGTTGGGCAGCGTGCCACCCAGATTGGGCAGCAGCACGGGCTCTTCTCCCGTGGTCTCGCGCAGCGAGCGCAGCGCCCACTGCACCCAAGGGTTGTCGGGATCGACGCGCGTGGCGGGCGCGCCGCGCTCCACCTCGAGTTCGACCCTGGCGAAGCCGTGCGCATCGAGATGGGCACGCACGATGCGCTCGAGGTTCTGCCAGTCCGTACCCACTACGAAGCGGATCTGCATATACGCGATCGCATGCGGCGGGATCGCATTGACGGGCTTCTCGGGGTTACCCGTGCGAAACGCCAGCACTTCGAGCGTGTTCCAGCCGAACACGCGCTCGGTGGGTGTGAGGCCCGGTTCGCCATAGTCGCGATCGACCTCGGGCTCGCCGGGATTGCCGCCCACGCGGATATCGGCGAGCGCGCGGCGCACGGACTCGGGAATGGGCGGCGGGCGCAGGCCTTCCACGCGTATCGCGCCGTTCGCGTCGACCATCGAGGCGATCGCGCTGGCGAGCACGACGCCCGGATTGCGCAGCAGCCCGCCCCAGTTGCCTGAATGATGGCCGCCTTCGCGCAGCGTCAACTCGAGCTTGAAATTGACGACACCGCGCGAGCCGAGAAAGATCGTGGGCCGATGCGCCGAGAGGCGCGGGCCGTCGGAGGCGATCAGCACGTCGGCGCACAGTTCGTCGCGCAGCTGCGTGCACAGTTCGTGCAGCCCCGGCGAGCCGACTTCCTCGCCCGTTTCGAACAGCAGCTTGAGGTTGAAGCCCAGCTTGCCGCCGCGCGCGTCGAGCACGGCCTTGAGCGCGGCGAGATTGATGCTGTGCTGGCCCTTGTTGTCGGCGGTGCCGCGGCCGTACCAGCGCTCGCCGTCGACGGTGACGTCCCACGGTGTGAGGCCGTCGCGCCATTGCGCGTCGTAGCCGCGCACCACGTCGCCGTGGCCGTAGCTCAGCACCGTAGGCAACGCGTCGTCTTCATGGCGATGGGCGATGAGGAACGGGCCGGCGCCCTGGACAGGATTGCTCACGACGCGGCAGGTGAAGCCCCATTGCGTGAGCAGCGGCGCGAGTTCGTCGTCCAGATAGCCGCGCAGTCTCCCGGCGCTGGCCGGCTCCTGGCTCTCCGTGCGATACGCCACGCGACGGCGCAGGTCGTCGAGGAAACGGCCCGAATCGAATTGGCCGGCGGCGGCTTGAATGGCGAAGTCACGAGTCAACGGCGTAGCTCCTGTCACGGAAACGAATGGAATCGATCCTGCAACCGCCGATATTTCTGCACAATTACAATATTTGCGACCTATCGTTGCCGAAACGGCAAAGCGAACACAACCGCGCCCATCGACATGGACAACACCGCACTGCGCTATTTTCTGGAAGTGGCCCGCAGCGGCTCGCTGAGCAAGGCGTCCGAGCGGCTCTTCGTGGCCGTCTCGGCGCTGAGCCGCCAGATCGCCCGCCTCGAAGAAGAACTGGGCACGCCGCTATTCGAGCGGCGCCCGCGCGGCATGGTGCTGAGCGAGGCGGGGCGCATGCTCGCCGAGCACGCGCGGCGCAGCGTGCTCGAAACGGAGCGTGTAGTCGGCGAGATTCGCGGGTTGACCGAGGGCGGCCGCGCGACGATACGCGTCGCCAGCTCCGAAGGCCTCGCGCCGGAGTTTTTGCCGCACGTGTTCGCGCACTTTCTGAAGACCTATCCGCAAACGCATTTCCAGCTGGATGTGTCGGAACCGTCTGTTGCAACGCAGCGCGTGAGAGAGGGGACGGCCGATATCGCGCTGTGCTTCAGCCTCGCGCCGGAGAAGGAAATTGCCGTGCACTATTCGCAGCGTGCGCCGATTTTCGCGCTCATGCGGCGCGATCATCCGCTGGCGGCGCGCGAGTCGCTATCGTTGCGCGAGCTGCTTCCGTGGCCGGTGGCGATGCACAACCAGGGCGTGACGATCCGGCAGCTCTTCGATATCGCGTGCAGTCTCGAAGGGCTCATCTTCGAACCGGTGTTCGTGAGCAACTATCACGTTGCATTACAAAGGTTCGTACGCCTGACCGATGCGGTTACATTCACCGGTTTTCTGACCGTGCGCGGCCGTCTCGAAGTGGAGGGGCTTGCCGCCGTGCCGCTCACGAACCCGGAACTGCACCAGCGCACGCTGCAGATCCAGACGATGGCGGGCCGCACGCTGCCGCAAGCCATGCAGGCCTTTCTCAGTCTCCTCACGCGTGCAATCGATGACGAAGCGCTTGCTGGCGGCTAAATTCTCAGCAGCCGAGCCTGGTCGCGAGCCTGCGCATGCCCGCGAACACGGCTTCGGCCACGTCCATGGGGAACGTTGCAGGAATCCGTTCCGAGACCGCTTCGATCACGCGAGGCGTGCGGGCCGCCACGTCCGCGAGCATCTGCTCGACGTCCTGCGCGGCGAATCCCACGCGCTGACCTTGCGCGATCCAGTGGCGCGGATAGATCTCCTCGACGCGGTAGTGCCGGTTGCGCCCCCGCACGGCCATCGCGAGACTCACGCGCTGCGGCGCGATATGGTTGCGGCCGCGGCCGATGATGGGGTGGGCGGATAACACGTCGTAGAGCGGCGTGGCCGCGTACTCGCTGCCGGGCAGCAGCGCGATGCTGTAGTTCTTCGCGTGGCCGTCCGTTGCCGCGAGCAGCCAGAAAACGATCTGCGTGACGAAGAAGTGGCGGCGGTCTGCCGCGGCCTGCGCGGAGCCGTCGAGCACTTGCATGATCGCGTCGATGCCGGGGCCGCCGTCGGCTTCGTATTTGGCGAGCCCGGACGTGCCCGTGGCCTGGCAGAGGTCCTCCTGCGGCAGGCGCACGATCCATTTGCCGTCGCGGGAAAGGCGCCGGTCGAAGCGCTCCACGACTAGCGTTTTCACTTCCTCGAACTGCGCGATCTCGCACGGCGCGACAGGCAAACCGTAGGCGGCGATGATCTGCGTGCACAGCCATTCGTTTTCCACCGAGGTGCGCATGTCGGCGCGCATGTTGCCGACGAGACCGAGCGGCAGCTTCAGGATGTGCGTGGTCGGCGTGCTCCCTTCGGGAAGCAGCCACTGTCCGCCATGACGCAACAGCGCGGTCTTTTCCTGCGCCCCGGCAATCGAGAGGCGCAGGCTGTCCACGGTTTCGCGCTCTCCGGCGTGCGGTGCGGCCGTGGTTTCGCGCAGCAGTTGCGCGATCTCCGCTTCGCTCAGCGCGCGTCCCTTGATGGCCCGCAGGCCGGTGGGCGCTTCTCCTGCGGGAAGGATCTGCAGCGCGCCCACGCAGTCGCGGCCGAGCGCGGCGAGCAGTTCGAAAGGCGAGGTGCCGCCGGTCTGGTAGCGCGCGGCGATGCGTCTGCGGATGCGGTCGCTGTCGGGCAGCAGATTGTCGAAGTAGTCCGTCACGAGCGGGCCGCGGTACGGCAGGTTGCCGGGCGTGAACGGCAGCGAAAGCGAAAGCGGGCGGCCTTGCTCGTCGTCGATCCAGCTGTCGAGGTACGTGAGGCGTTCGTTGCCGCGCGCACTCTCCCAGTAGCCCACGGGCAGGCCGTTCATCCACAGATCGAGCTGGTTGGGCAGGCGGGGGCGTGTGCTCACCAGTCTTCCCTCGGTTTGCGTCGTGCGGCGGGCCGGCGCGCCGGTTCGCCGGCTGCCGGCGTGGTGCGGGCACGCTTGCGGGTGGGCGCGGGCTTGGCCGTACTGGACATCCTGGTGGCGGCTGGGGGGCTGGGCGGCCGGCGCGCCGGTTTCGCGGCGACAGGCGACGCTTCTTCATCGGCCGCGCCGAGCCTGATCTCGACATCGACGAGCCGCAAGACCCGGAACAGCCGCTCTACGCTTGCGGTCTCGGGATTCGCCTCGAACGCGGCATAGCTTTGCTGCGAGATGCCTAGTCGCTGGGCCACGGCGGCTTGGGTGAGGCCGGCCTTCTTGCGGAAGCCGACGAGGATCGGGCGTAGCTGGCCAAGGGTCTTGAGAGGGTAGTCCACGGAAACTCCGGGCGGCAAAAAAACGCCGAGGCGAGCGCCGGGGGCGCGGCGTAGTCGAATACAGTTTATACGTTGTAAAGACGAAATACAAACCATAGCCTGTAATCGCAGGATACAGAACACGCGCTGTATCGCGTGGCAGCCCGGTGTCAAGCCGATGGTGATCAATCCGGTAAGAGTGCAACTAACTGCCTGTCGCAACTCCCCCATTCCTTCGCCGCTTCGCGGCCAACTTCATTCATCAGGCCATTGGGAACGCGCAGCCAGGCGCGCAAGGAGACACACGATGTCACCATCGCTTAGGCGCCCAGCCCCCGCTGGCGCAGGGCACGCGCATGCCACGCCTGGGTGCGGCGAAGCACATCGCGCACTTGCGGGTTTCGTCAAAAGGTAAGATCATCATACAACTTTTGACGGAGCGGTCCGCCGCCATCCCATAGAACGAAGGAGACGACGATGGAAATCGTGGTGACCGGCGCCGCCGGTTTTCTGGGCCAACGCCTGATTCGGACACTGCTCGCGCGCGGCGAGCTGACCGGCCCCGATGGCCGTGCGCAACGCATCGCGAAGATTCGCGCATTCGACGTGGTCGCGCTCGAAGGTATCGACGACGCGCGCGTCGAAGTACTCACCGGCGACATCAGCGACACCAGTCAGATCGAAGCCCTGATCGGCCCTCGCACGGCCAGCGTGTTCCATCTCGCGGCAATCGTGTCGGGCCAGGCCGAGCAGGAATTCGACCTGGGCATGACGATCAACTTCGACGCCACGCGCGCGCTCTTCGAGCGCATTCGCGCGCTGCAAACGCGTGCGCGTTTCGTGATGACGAGTTCGGTCGCCGTGTTCGGCGGCGATCTGCCGCCGACGGTCGAAGACACGCACGTCTGGTCGCCCAGGAGTTCCTATGGCACGCAGAAGGCGCTCTCGGACCTGCTGCTCGCCGACTACAGCCGGCGCGGCTTTCTCGACGGACGCAGCCTGCGCATGCCTACCGTCGTGGTGCGCCCTGGCAAGCCCAACCGCGCCGCGTCGAGCTTCGCGAGCGGCATCATCCGCGAGCCGATCAACGGCATGGATGCGGTGTGCCCTGTCGCGCCCGATACGCTGCTCTGGCTCATGTCGCCGGACCGGGCCGTGGAAAACCTCGTGCATGGTCACGAGTTGCCCGCCGAACGCCTGAGCGAAGGGCGCGTCATCAATATGCCGGGGCTTTCGGTGACCGTGAGCGAAATGCTCGATTCGCTGCGCCGCATCGCAGGCGACGCCGTGGCGGGGCGCGTGCGCTTCGAGCGCGACCCTGCCATCGAGAAGATCGTCAACTCCTGGCCCGGCAACTTCTCGGCGACGTATGCGCGCTCGCTCGGCTTCGTTTTCGATGCGAACTTCGGCGATGTCGTGCGCGCATTTATCGAACGCGACGCTGCCGTTCGCTGAGCTTCATGTCACGTCATGACGCCGACCACGCGCCGCTAACCGTACACGGTTAGCGGTCGTTCGAGCTAACGCATCAAGCCACGCGAATGACCACCTTCCCGAAGTGCTTGCCGGCCTCGAGCCACGCATAAGCCTCGGGAGCTTCATCGAAGCCGAACACGCGATCCACCACGGGGCGGATCTGTTGCGCCGCCACCAGCCGCGTAACGTCCTCCAGCATCGCGCGGCTGCCGACCATGATGCCGTGCAGCCGCTTCATGCCGCCGATCACGGACAGCAGCCCAAGCTCCGGCCCTGCGAAACTCGTCACGCCGCCGATGATGGAAACGAGCCCGCCCATCTTCGTAGCGGCGACCGAGCGCGGCAACGTATCGCGTCCGCCCACCTCCACGACGATATCCGCGCCTTCGCCGCCGGTCAGACGCAGCACTTCGTCCTGCCACTCGGGGTGCGAACGATAGTTGATCGTCTCGCTCGCGCCCAGCGCGCGGGCGCGTTCGAGTTTCGCATCGCTCGACGAAGTGATGATGGTTCGCAGTCCGGCCGCGTGGGCGAGTTGCAGTGCCCAGATCGATACGCCGCCGGTGCCGAGCAGCGCCACCGTCGCGCCGGGCAGCGCGTGGCCATCGGCGAAGATCGCGTTCCAGGCCGTGACGCCGGCGCACGAAATCGTCGCGGCTTCCTCGTAGCTCAGGTGCGCCGGAATCGCGACGAGCGAGCTTTCCGTGGCGACGAAACGCTCGGCGAGCACGCCGTCGAATTGCGCGCCCGCCGACTCGCGCACTTTGGACGGCGCGGGAGCGCCGTCCGCCCAGTGCGGGAAGTACGTGTTGATCACGCGGTCGCCCGGCTTGAAGCGCGTGACGGCCGCGCCGACTTCGACCACTTCACCCGCGCCGTCGGCGACCGGCACGAGCGGGGCATCGCCGAGACCGAGGTAATCGCCGCGCGCGAACATCAGGTCGCGATAGTTGAGCGAAGCCGCGTGAATCTTCACGACCACGTCGTGCGCGCCGGGCGTGCGCGGCGTGAAGTCCGTGCGCGCGAGTGCGCCATAGCCGCTCCCGGCCTTCAGTTTCCATGCCTTCATTGACTGCTCCAGTACGAGTGGGAGCCCTTATGGTAGTGTTGCTTGCAAGGCGACATTGGTGAGATTGTGGATGACAACTGTCGCTGCTACGGATACAAAAAGGAAGTGAGGAAATGAGCGATCGCTTGAGCGGCGTAGCCGAATTCGTGGACGTGGTGGATGCGGGCAGTTTCTCGGCAGCCGGCGAGCGCCTGGGCGTGACGCGCTCGGCGGTCGCGAAGATCGTGGCGCGGCTCGAGCAGCGTCTGGGCGTGCGCCTGCTGCAGCGAACCACGCGCAGCCTGAGTCTCACCGACGAAGGCCATGCCTACTACGAACAGTGCCGTCGCGTGCTGGGCGAGCTGGGCGCCGTGGAAGCCGCGTTCGAACACGGCCGGCGTGAGCCGTCGGGACGCCTGCGCATCACCGCGCCGGTGCTGTTCGGGCGCCAGTGCGTGGCGCCCGTGGTGCGGCGGCTCGTGGAGCAGCACCCGCGCCTGAACGTCGAACTGTCGTTCAGCGACCGCGTGGCCGATCTCGTCGAAGACGGCTTTGATCTGGCCGTGCGCATCGGCGCGCTGCCCGATCACGGCACGCTCGTCGCGCGCCGGCTCGGCGTGCAGCACATGGGCATTTGCGCTTCGCCTGCGTATCTCGCGCGCCACGGCAAGCCCGCGGACGTCGCGGTGCTCGCCACGCACACCGGTATCGCGTATGGCCGAGCCGGTCAGAATGCGGTCTGGCGCGTGCGCGGCCCGGGCGGCGACGTGCAGGAGTGCCGGCTCGCGTCGCGGCTGTGCTTCGACGACCTGCTGGCGATTGCCGACGCGGCCGCCGGCGGCGCCGGTCTCGCGTGGTTGCCGTGCTGGCTCATGGGCCCGTATTTGCGCGACGGCCGCCTCGAACTCGTGATGGACAGCAACACCGTGCTGGGCGACGAAGTCCACGTCGTGCGGCAGAAGGCGCGGCACATGCCTTCGAAGGTACGCGTGGCCGTGGATGCACTCGTTGCCGACGTCTCGCGCATGCTTGGCGCCGATCCGGAGCAAGCGCAACTCCACGAAAGCTGAGGAGATGCGGCCGGGTTTTGCACGGCGCCCGGAAAAATCAAAAAGCCCACATG
>NZ_BBJJ01000054.1 GCF_000739815.1 Paraburkholderia mimosarum LMG 23256 = NBRC 106338 | reverse complement strand
TGAAGTGGGCTTTTCGTTGATGGTTTCGCCTTGCCGCTTACTTCGCCACCGGCATCGTGAATTCCGCACCTTTCTCCGTGCTCTCGGGCCAGCGCTGCATGATCGACTTCTGCTTCGTATAGAAGCGCACGCCTTCCTCGCCATACGCGTGCATGTCGCCGAACAGGCTGCGCTTCCAGCCGCCGAAACCGTGCCATGCCATCGGCACCGGAATCGGCACGTTGATGCCCACCATGCCCACCTCGATCTGGCGGCCGAACTCGCGTGCCACGTTGCCGTCGCGCGTGAAACAGGCCACGCCGTTGCCGAACTCGTGGTCGTTGATCAACTGCACGGCCTCGGAGAAGTCCTTCGCGCGCACGCAGGCAAGCACCGGCCCGAAGATCTCTTCCTTGTAGATGCGCATTTCAGGCGTGACGTGGTCGAACAGCGTGCCGCCCGTGAAAAAGCCATTTTCATGGCCCGGCACCTTCAGGCCGCGCCCGTCGACCACGAGCGTCGCACCTTCTTCCACGCCGCTCGCGATATAGCCCTCGATGCGCTCCAGTGCCTGCTTCGTGACGATCGGGCCCATTTCCGCATCGGCTTCCATGCCGTTTTTCACCTTGAGCGTGCGTGCGCGTTCGGCGAGTCGCGGCATGATCTTGTCGGCCACGTCGCCCACCAGCACCGCCACCGAGATCGCCATGCAACGCTCGCCCGCCGAGCCGTAACCCGCGCCGATCAGCGCATCCACGGCTTGATCCATGTCTGCGTCGGGCATCACGACCATGTGGTTCTTCGCGCCGCCCAGCGCCTGTACGCGCTTGCCGTGCTTCGCCCCGGTTTCGTAGATGTAGTTCGCGATCGGCGTGGAGCCCACGAAGCTCACGGCCTTCACGTCGCGGTGTGCGAGGAGGGCATCGACCACGATCTTGTCGCCCTGCACGACGTTGAACACGCCGTCGGGCAAGCCGGCTTCCTTGAGCAGGCGCGCCATGAAGAGCGACGCCGAAGGGTCGCGCTCGCTGGGCTTGAGGACGAACGTGCAGCCCGCGGCGAGCGCAACCGGGAACATCCAGCACGGCACCATGCAGGGGAAATTGAACGGCGTGATGCCCGCCACCACGCCCAGCGGCTGGCGCACGGTCCAGTTGTCCATGCCCGTGGAGACCTGCTCGGTGTAGTCGCCCTTGAGCAGTTGCGGAATGCCGCAGGCGAATTCGATTACGTCGATGCCGCGCGCGACTTCGCCTTGCGCATCGGCAAACACCTTGCCGTGCTCCGCGGTGATGATGGCCGCAAGTTCGTCCTTGTGGCGGTTCATCAGTTCGAGAAAGCGCAGCATGACGCGCGCGCGGCGAATGGGCGGCGTGTCGCGCCACTCCGGGAACGCGGCTTTCGCGCTCGCCACGGCGGCGTCCACATCGGCGACTTCACCCAGCACGAGGCGGCGAGCCGCGACGCCGGTCGCGGGATTGAAGATCGCCTGGGTGCGGTCGCCCACGCCGCGCTCGGTCTTGCCGCCGATAAAGTGGATCACGTCTGCGGAATCGGTGTAGGCCTGCATGTCATCTCCTCGTCTGGTGAGTGCGTGCCGTCCAGTTTACGTAGCTCGAAGGAGCCGGAACAGACTCCGGCGCTGAATTGATTGTTTTCGTTGATGAACAATCGATGGTGCAGGTCGTGAAAGATTTGGGCCGGCGATGCTAGTATCGGCGTGGGTACACGCTATTGATCACGACATTTGAAGCGGGCATTTCATCGATGGATACGCAGCGAATCGAGGCGCTCTGGACGCATCTGCACTGGTTGAACGTGCTGGCCGCGCAAGGCAGCTACACCGCGGCCGCGGCGCGCCTGGGCGTGAGCAAGGCGGCCATGAGCCAGCGCATTGCCGAGCTGGAGCGCGTGGCGGGCGTGCCTCTGGTGCAGCGCACCACGCGCAGCGTGCGCTTCACGGAAGCGGGGCTGCGGCTCGTCGAGGACACGCGCGCGGAGTTCGAGAGCATCGCTGCGAGCTTCGCGAGCGTGCGCGAAATGGCCGACGTGGCGCGCGGCACGGTGCGCGTGACGGCACCCGTTGCGTTTGCGCGCCAGCAACTCGTGCCGCGTCTCGGGCAGTTTTCGCGCGCCCATCCGGAAGTGCGCGTGCAACTGGAGCTGTCCGACCGGCTTACATCGATTGCGAGCGAAGGGTTCGATCTCGCCATCCGCCATAGCGCGCACGTACCGGAAACCCACGTGGCCTGGAAACTGTGCGACACACGCTCGGTCATCGTCGCCACGCGCGCTTACCTCAAGCAGCGCGGCACGCCGCAAACGCCCGCCGATCTCGCGCAGCACGACTGTCTGTACTATCCGCGCACGCTGGGCGCGGGCGTGTGGTCGTTCGAAAAGATTGGCCGCCGCGTGGATGGCGCGCGTGAGACCGTAACGGTGAACGGCCCGTTCTCCGCGAACAACAGCGAGGCACTGCGCGACGCGGCGCTCGAACATCTGGGTATTGCGCTGTTGCCCGACTTCAGCGCGCAGGCGGCCTTGCGGGCCGGCAAGCTGGTCGTGCTCCTGCCCAACTGGCGGCCGGTGGACGCATTCGCTTCGCAGCTCCATGTCGTGCGGCCCTATGGGGCGCAGGTGCCGCGCGCGGTCAAACGCTTTGCGGAATTCTTGCGGCAGACCTTCAAGGACGGCTTCCCGCTGGAGTGATGCGCGTGGCGCCGATCGCAACCCGACTCGCGCGCAGCGTGACAGACCTTCCCGCCCCGAAGTGTTTATGCTGACGCTTAGAGCGTCCCGGACGCCGGTTACCGACGCTATCCTCGAGGCAAAACGGAGGCGGACACATGGATCAGCACGAGACACACGCGCCGGAACGGGGGCGGCAATGGTACCTGGAGCGCGAATGCTCGCTAGAGGCATTCGTGAACCAGTTGCACGACGAAGGCGGTCCGTTGCGTTTCGCCGCCGAAGTGAGGCAGTGCATTCCCGTGTACGACTGCCGCGATCTTGAAAGCGTGCTTGACGACGCAGCGCAGCGCCTGCTTTTGCAGGCCGAGTGGGCGCGTGTGCTGCGCGACGGCGCGGGCGTGCTGGTGCTCGAACGCGCCTACGCCAGCACGCAGCCGATAGACGAGGCGACCGCCGTTTTCGAAGCCATCGTCCGGGCCGAACGGGAGCAGGGATCGAGCGGTGCCGACCACTTTGCGAAAGCCGGCGCAAACGATCGTATCTGGAACGCGCAGCAGAAGCTTTGCCTGCGGGCGCCCGCCGTATTCGTCGACTACTTTGCGAACCTGCCGCTCATGGCCGTGTGCGAGGCATGGCTCGGGCCGTGCTATCAGATGACTTCGCAGGTCAACGTGGTGCGTCCGGGCGGCATGGCGCAGGAGGCGCACCGTGATTATCACCTGGGATTCCAGACGATCGAATCGGCACAGCGCTATCCGGCGCATGTGCATCGCATGTCCGCGTTGCTCACGCTCCAGGGCGCGGTGGCGCATTGCGACATGCCGGTCGAGAGCGGGCCCACGAAGCTCCTGCCGTTTTCGCAGCGCTATGCCGAGGGGTATCTTGCATGGCGGCGCGCCGATTTCCGCGAGTATTTCGAAGCGCATTGCGTGCAGCTGCCGCTGACAAAGGGCGATGCCGTGTTTTTCAATCCCGCGCTTTTTCATGCGGCGGGTGCGAACCGAACCGCCGACGTGCAGCGCATGGCGAACCTGCTGCAGGTGTCGTCGGCGATGGGGCGTGCGATGGAAGCGCTCGACCGCGCAGCCATGTGCGAAGCGATTTACCCCGTGCTGCGCGAGCATCGCACGAACGGGCGGCTCGGCGATGCCGCGGCGCTCGCGGCCATTGCTGCGTGCGCGGAGGGTTACCCGTTTCCCACGAATCTGGACCGTGACCCGCCCGTGGGTGGCCTGGCACCTGAAAGCCAGCAGGGGCTCATGCTACGCGCGCTGGGCGAGAACTGGGAGCCGGCCCGATTCGCCACGGCGTTGCGCACGCAAGACGCGCGCCGTGACCCCGCATGACGAGGGCATACCCCAGCACGCGAGTGCCAGGGCAAGTCGGGTTGCGCGGCGGCGCGCCTTCGGCGCAAGCGCTCGAGCCAGTCGGCATTTTCCGTCGATGGCCGGGGGGATCTGCACATGATCGTCTGCAACCGCGGTCGATCCACGGCAGGCGGAACGCATCCAGGCGCTGATCGAGCCGTCATGGCGACGGTCGTTCGCGCTCGTTCCGGTCGTTGTGTCACGGACGCCATCGGTAAACGACGACGCTTGTTCCGTTGTAGTTGTCTTTCGTAATTACGTATTCGCCGCTCGATCGCAGGTACGCGCGAATCCCGTACATCGAATCCACGTCGTTGCCGACGTCCATCGCCGGTGCGTTCGAGTTGGTCAAGGTCGTGACCAGACGGCCTGTGTCGAGATCGAATACGTCGATGTTCGGCACCGTATGCACGTAGCCGACGAACAGATAATGTCCGGCCGCCGCAATCGATTTCGGGTTCGCGGCCGTGAGGTCGATCACAGGGTTGGGCGCTTCCGTATTGCCGGCCTGCCAGCCGTGGTAGACGGCGATGTGTCCGTTCATCGCCGTCCAATCCCAACTATCCGAAATGCCCTGCGCGAGGATCATCGTGTCGCTGTCCGACTGATAGATGATCCTCGTGAGCGGCAGTACGGCGCGCGGGATCGGGATCGCCGTGGCCGCGCCCCATGACGGCTTGCCGTTCGCGTCGAAGCCCGCGAGGGGATAGTGGTAAATGTGGTTGGTGCGATCGAGCCCGGCCCATATGTCGCCGTGGCCGTCGATCGCGAAGCCGGCCGTTACCTTGAGATTCGTGTTGAACGGCTTGCCCGGAATCGAGCCGTCCGGAATGGCGACGTAGCCGCTCGACGCATTGAAGTGGTAGAGGTTGAAGGTGTCGGGGTTCTGTCCGGACGCGACGAGAATACGGTTGCCGCCCACGAGCACGAGCTGCGCGAAATGCTGGCCGCGTTGATAGTCGTTCATGTTCAGGCGCGCATCGGCGGGCCAGGTGAACGGATCGATTGTGTTCGCAACGAAAATGCCGCCTGCAGTGCCCGTATAGACGGCGTTGCCGCTGTAGAAATAGGCACCGTCGGTCGCCGGATCCGGCGCGGCGACGGCCTCGAAATTGAGCGCCTGCAAGGTCCATTGCAGCGTCCCCGTTGGGCTGTATGCGTGAATGTCGGTGCTGCCGTTGCGCCCGAGGTCCCAGTCGCCGCCCCACGCATTGTTGAGCACGTACAGATTGCCGGCCGTATCCTTGCCGATGCCCGCGACGCGCGTGAAGCGCTTGTCGCCGACTTGCCCCTTGATGCCCGTCGTGGTGTCGAGATAGCCATGTTGCACGCCGAACGTTCCGACCTGCGCCGGCACGCCGGCCAGCGTGTAAATCTTGATGTTCATGTCGGGCCCTTCGTCGCCAACCAGCAACTGGGTCGTCGACGCGTCGAAGTCGAGCGCCGAGGGGCGCGCGAGCGCCGCCATCTGGATCGTGCTCAGTGGAGCGCCAGCGGGGCTGAACTGGACCACGACGCCCGCGTTCTTGCGCGCGACCCACAGGTTGCCCGCGCTGTCGATCGCTAGCGCGCCGGACTGCGTCACGGCGATGTCGCGCTGCCAGACGCCTTCGGTCGTATAGACGCGCACACGGTTGCCGTAAAAGTCGCTGGCGTAGAGCAGCGTGCCGGCCGTCGCGAGTCCGGTGATCACATCCGCGTTGGGGAGCCCGGTCCACGTGCTCACGGCGATGCGAAGGTCGCGTGCGTTCGTGCTGCGGCTATAGCGGCCCACCGAGCCGCTGCCGAACGTCCGGTTATACCCGAGCGCAACGAAGATCGACGTCGCGTTGCCGGTGATCGCGCCGCCCTGAAATTCATCATGCGTGCCGATGGTGCCGAGCGTCGCGCCGTTCCGATAGATCGCTATGCCGCCCGCCTGTTCGTCCCAGCGCGACGATGTATAGATGACGCCTTCCGGCGCGACCCACATCGATCGCGCGCCGTTGCCGACATGCGCAGAAAGCGTGCCGAACGTGTTTGCGAGCCAGTCGCTCGTGTATTGCGCGTGGCTCACGCTCGTCAGCACGGCGACGAAGAGCCCCAGCAATGCCGTGCGAATCCGTTCGATGCGCATGCGCAATGTTCCTTTGGATGCCGCGCGTCGCGACGATTTGCGTCACGGCGCATAACGTGGTCGATGAGATTGACGCTGCACCGGACCCGCACGGTGAGCTTTCGCGGGCCTGGCTGAAGAGGAGTGTGGTCAAGAAAGCAGGAACCGGCGTGTCAACCGTTCGGACTTCGAAGCGGATGGGCCGCCCGGTCGAGGTCACTTGCGCGCCATGAGAGCGTGGCCGATCTGGCGCGCGCGCTTGACTTCATCGCCGTGCAGGTAATTCGATGGCCACTGCCGCTTGCATGAACGGTCCGAGGTCACGGCATATCATAGTGGCGAAAAATTATGTTTCGTGGCGTGCTGACTGATTGTCATATGCCCTGTTTAGCGCCAGCTGGATGTTGAACATGCCGTTCGACATACGTGAACTACTCCGTTGTTTCGGCAACAGGGCCAAAATTCCCTTCATCGTATACAGCAAGATCAGCGCGCCTGTCAGGTCACCCACGAACATGCTGAAGAAGCTTTCGAACCATTCCTTCGTCGCACCGGTCAGCGCAAACCATAAATGATGGAACAGCGGATTTGCTACCGAATAAGCAACCGCAAGGATGAGGAGCCGCTTCGGCGTGAGATTGGTCAGCGTTGCACGCAGGTCATAGTATTCCAGCGCAAGCCGGTAGACGAGATACGGCGCCAGTGACCCAAGGATCGCTCCCGCGGTCGCCCGAACCGGATCGTGGGGAAACCAGTAGAGAAAGTCCACGAGTAGTCCGGCAAGCAGCAGACCAAGGAACCCATCGACACCAACCAGCAACGTGCTGAGCAGTCTGACGCCCGACGGCAGATAGATCCAGTTGACGCCGCGTACGAATGATGTGTGCGTGAACACCTCCAGGCGTGCAGCCGTTGCGCGCTCGCTGATGGCAGCGGCCGGCCATGTGTTTCTATCGGCCCACGTCCAATTCGATTGTTTCCCGGTCGTCTTCGCTGCGTTTGCGGCTCGGTGGACGCGGCACGCTTTCTGCTGTCCCGGTGTGGCCGCGCCTGGTGCATGTCCGGCACGGGCACTCGACCTGGAGAGGAGGCGTCATGGAAGAGACGGATCATCTGCACACGGATTTCGCGACGGCGCGTGGCACCCAACCGCCGTACGCGCGCGGGCAAGGCGCAGTTTCATGGGCTGCGATCTTCGCCGGCGCGGTGGCCATCGCGGCCTTTTCTCTCATTCTGCTCACGCTCGGCACCGGCCTCGGACTTTCGTCGCTCTCGCCGTGGCCTGGAAGCGGTGCGCATGCGAAAACTTTTGGGTTTGCGGCCATCATCTGGATCTGCGTGACTCAAGTGATGTCCGCTGGACTCGGGGGCTATCTGGCTGGCCGTCTGCGTCGTCACTGGCCCGACGTCAGCGTCGACGAAACGCATTTCCGGGACACCGCCCACGGCTTTATCGCCTGGGCGCTCGCCACACTTCTGTCTGCCGTAGTCGTTGCATCTGCCGTTACCGGCGTTGTGCGAGAAGGGGCGAGAGACGTGGCGGCGGGAGAGGCGGCGCAAGCGGGCGTGCCGACAGCGCTGGGCTTTGGCTCGCTCTCGCGTGGGGATGGGCTTGCTGCTTACCGGACCTGGCCGATAGGGTATCTGATCGACGGAATGCTGCATCCGCCGGCTGGAGCCAGTCTGCCAGATGATCAGAGTGCCGGAGCGGCGTTCGCGAGGGTCGAGCAGAAGCAGGAGATCGCGCGAATCTTTCTCAACAGTCTCTCAGGCACCGGAGCACTGGCACCGGACGATAGTGACTATGTCGCCAGACTCGTCGCCCGAAGGACAGGACTTGCGCCAACCGACGCTCGCGCCCGGGTCTTGACCACGTGGTCGCGGCTGCAGGAGAAAGCCGGCCAGGCAACCAACGCGGCGCGCGCGGCTGCGGATGAGGCGCGCAAGGCAACCATACACGTCACGTTGTGGCTTTTTGTTTCCCTGCTCTTGGGCGCGTTCGCCGCCAGCCTCATGGCGACGATCGGCGGCCGCATGCGTGAATTCTGACGCAGCGGGGCACCTACCTTTACCGAACCGGTCTGGAGACAGCTATGCGCTCGATTCTTCTCTACCTGCTGGGTGTACCGATCCCCATCATCATCCTGATCGCGCTACTCTGGCACTGATCCGTAAGGGTGCGATGTCCGCGCCCTGGCGATCTTGCTGGCTACGAACAGCGAGATGTTGCGCGCCGCGCGCGAGCCCATGATCGACGGGACATTGACATGTGGCCGCCCGGCGCAAAGCGATCGCGTTGAATATGGCTTGCGACGTTCAGTAACCTCCCGCCGCGCGTCGATCATGGAGCGGGCGGTTGATCGGGCACGTGACTTCGCAGTCCAGCCTTCACCGCGCAAGGGCCTTCACGGGTAGCGTCGAATTGTGAAATAAACGGCGTTTGTTTCCGGTATTGCATGTGTGGAACATGCAATGGAGCAAACGAAATGGACATCATCGGCATGGCCCGTGCTTCGGGATTGACGGTTATCCTCGATGGCCGGATTGGCCATGAGGAATACCAAAGCGTATGCGGTTCGATATTGGCGTTACAGCGATTCGCCGACTCGCTTCTTCTTCGCCAGGCGTACGGGAATGACAGCGCCCCCCACCGGCCGGCGGCGGCGAGCGCGTCGGTCCGGATACGCGGGCGCATCAGCAAACCTGCGGGAACCGCGCGTGCCGTGGCGTTACCTGCTCGCCGCATGTCGCGCATCACGCGCTGGAGGCTGAAGTGAGAGGCTTCCGGGGAGACGCTCGCCCAACCAGCGAAGTGAGAATCCGGTGGCAATCCATTCTGCGCCGGTTACAACTCGGGTCCGGCCTGGTGATGCTGACCTGGCTGTTTCTTCATCTGGTCAATCACGCGCTCGGGATCTGGTCACTCGACCTGGCCGGCCGTGGACTCGTACTCGCGCTGCGGCTGTGGCGCAGCGTGCCTGGAACGATCGCGCTGTATGGCGCTGCCTCTCTGCATTTTGCGTTGGCGTTGCATACGCTATACGGGCGGCGCCACTGGGCATTGCCGCCCGCCGAATGGATCCGCCTCTGGGCAGGGCTCAGCCTGCCACTGCTGCTCATCCGCCATGCGGTGACGACCCGGCTCGCGTCGTCGCTCTACGGCTTCGAGCCTGACTACGAGCGCGTCATTGTCGTGCTGCTCACGAGCGGTACGCAGGGTCTGCAACTTGCGCTGCTTGCACCCGGCTGGATACACGGGTGCCTCGGACTGTGGTTCAGGTTGCGCCACTATGCGTGGGCCCGTCGCCTGAAGCCCGTGCTGCTGGCGCTCGTTGTCTCGTTGCCGCTGTTGTCCGCTGCGGGCTTTATCCGGATGATGCGAGCCGTGGAGGGAATGAGCCGCGTGCTTCCGCCTGTCGATGCGACGCTCGCGGTCCATCAAGCTGCCCTCAACGCTTTGCGTCACGATCTCGTCACGCTGTATTTAACCCTGATTGTCAGTGCCGTGATCATGGGCCGGATGCGCAATGCCTTTGAACGCCGCTGCTCGCACTCGTAGTTTCCGCTAGTCATGACCGCGGATTCCGGGAATGGACGAAAAGTGGGCAAGTGTCGTTTCAGTGACGAACGGTCTCAGGTGATCTGAAATGGCGTCGATGGTACGAGGCGAGCCGCAATGCCATGCCAGGCGCCTCGCTCAACGGCGTTCCGGAAGGGATAGTGCGACATACGTCCGTATGATGGACAAGCCGCTCGGGGCCAGATAGATTGGATTGACGGGTACTTCGGCAGAGAACTCATGCCCTCAAGCCGTCAAACTGGCGCTTCGCCCGCGGGCCGGGCTCCGGGGACCGTGTGGATCGTAGACGACGACGAATCCTCGCGCCTCGCAATGGAGAGTCTGGTGCAATCGCTCGGCTATCCGACGCAGGTTTTCGCTGCGCCGGATGAGTACCTGGCCGCGCGCACTTCCCGCTTGCGCACCGAGGACGGCGTTCTGATTTCCGATATCCGCATGCCCGGCATGAGCGGCCTGGAGTTGCTCGATCGACTCGTGGCGCTGGGCACAGCGCCACCAACGATCTTCGTCAGCGCATTCCCGAGTGACGCCTTAAGGTTGCGGGTGCAGGCAAGCGCGGCAGTCGCGCTCCTCGATAAACCGGTGGACGCCACGGTTCTTAAGCGCGAACTCGAGAACATCGGGGTTTGATCCGGAATCCGGAATGCCTTGGGCATCTACAGAACAGACACCTCAGGTATGCGGCTCCCCAGGCTTCGGGCCGATATCGAGCGCAGCGGCTTTGAGCACGAGATCCGCAAGCGAATGCGCATTCATTTTTTTCATCAACTGCCCCCGATGTATTTTCACGGTGATTTCGCTTACGTTGAGCTGTGCGGCGATCTGTTTGTTCAGCAGGCCGCGAACGACCAGCGCCAGGATGTCTCGTTCGCGAGGCGTTAGCGAGTCGTAGGCTGCGCGTAGCGCCGTGAGGCCTTGCTCAGTTTCGAGGCGTCGCGCGTCCTTCGAGAGGGCCTCGGAAATCGCATCAAGCATGTCCTGGTCGCGAAACGGCTTCGGGAAGAAATGGAATGCGCCAGCTCTCATTGCTCGCACCGACATTTCCATGTCGCCATGACCGGTCATGAAAAGCACCGGCATGTGGAGTCCGTCGCGCGCCATCGCCTGCTGGAATGCCAATCCGCTTTCCCCCTTCAGCCTTACGTCGAGTACAAGACAACTGGGCCCGCCGGGTTTGCGGAAATCGAGGAATTCCCGGACGGAGCCGAACGTTTCGACGCAATACCCGACCGACTCCAGCAGGTCGCGCAACGCGAGACGGATGGACTCCTCATCGTCGACGACGAAAACGGTCGAGCTACGAATTCCGCTTGCGCTGGACGGAACATGCCGATCGGTAACCATGGAAAGTCCCTTGGTAGGCCCGGGCGAGGTCTGCGCTATCTGGCGTGCCTGTCGCACGCGCGTCGTGGCCTGTTCGAGCAAGAGGCGCTTTAGTATGGCACGCCGATAACCAGGGCAGGGGCAAATGTGCGAATGCAGTTTTGCGCGGGCTCTGCCCTTACCGCGGAGCCATCACGGCTCTGGCACAGCCGATGTGCATTCATGTCGTTCAATCGGCACGGTCAGCCGAAACACGGCCCCGCGCGGCGCGTTCGGCCCCACGTCGATGCGTCCGCCGTGCGCCTGAGCAATGGACTTGCAGATCGCGAGGCCCATGCCCATCCCTTCCGGTTTCGTCGTATAAAACGATTCGAACAGGCGTGCGGATTCTCCGCCTTGTATGCCGGCACCCGTGTCGCGCACCTCGACGAACGCATGCCCTTCGGGATCGACGCCTGTGGCGACCGTCAGTTCGCGGCGTCTATCGTCAACGTCGCGCATTGCATCGATGCCGTTCACGATCAGGTTGATGAGTACCTGCTGGACCTGGACGCGATCGCCGTCGATAAAAACGGGGACATCTTCGATTTCCTCAATGAGCCGGATACGGTTACGCGCGATATCGGCCTGAGTTAGCGCGGTCACTTCTTTTGCCGCCTCGTTCAAATTCCAGCGCTCCAGGCGCGGCGGCGCCTTCTTGACGAGCGAGCGTACACGAGCGAGCACCTCGACCGCGCGGTTGCCATCGTTGACGATCCGCGCAACGGCCTGCGCCGCCTTGTGCGTGGCCGGCGGATCGTGACCGAGCCAGTTCAGCGCCGCGGTGGCGCTGGTCATCATCGCGGCAATCGGCTGTTTGATCTCGTGCGCGATGGACGCCGTCATCTCGCCAAGGACGAGTACGCGGTTCATCCGGAAGAGGTCGGAGCGCGCCTGCTCGAGCGCATCTTCCAGGCGCACGCGCTCGGTAATGTCGTTGTTCGTTTCCAGAACCATCGAAGGGCGGCCGGCCGCATCGCGCTGCAGCGTCAGGCGGGCGCTTACGATGCATATGGCGCCGTCGGCCCGACGTCGGACGAACTGGCCTTCCCAGCTATCGTGCTGAAGCAGCCGGTCGATCATCTGTTCGAGGGGTATGGCGAATTCGGTGTTGAGCACCGTGTGCACGACCTTGCCCAGGACTGCCTGGCGGTCGAAGCCGTACAGCGCTTGCGCGCCACTGTTCCAGTAGAGCACCTTCCCGTTCATGTCCCAGGTAATGAAGGCATCGCGGGTCAGATCCAGCAGGCTTGCCTGATATCGATGCTTCTGCTCGGTCCGCACATTGCGAAACATGAGGAGCGTCACCAGCGCAATCGTGATGATGCTGATGGATTCGTTGATGATCCCCTCGATGGCCGGACCGCCCGGTTGCGTGAGGATCCAGCTGATCGCGGAAAGCGCGATGCATCCGGCGCCCACCCACAGTACCGCCCGGGTCGATCCGGATCTTGCTGACAGCAGCACGACGAGCACATACAGCGTGGCTACGGCGATTTCGGGGACCGTGACGGTATCGGCGACGAAAATGAGCGACGCCAATACGAGCATCGTAATTGCCGTCTGCCAGTTGCGGAAACGAAACCGGTCCATTCGCAATTGTTCGGATGAATGCACGCACCGCGACGCGGAAGACCCGTCGCGTCATCGAAATTATATAGCGCGATAAACCGTTCACGAACGCGCGTTGGCCAGCGGAACAAGACCGGGCGTGGAATCGCCTGCATGCTGCAGCGCGGCGACGATCCTTCCGCCGGGGAACCGACATCCGGTTAATTCGTTATCCTGTTCTGTGTGCACGGCAGCATGAACTCGAACACGGCGCCGCGTGGCGCATTGGCGCTTGCCCACAAGCGTCCGCCGTGCGCTTCCATGATCGACTGACAAATCGATAATCCCATGCCCATTCCCCCGGCTTTCGAGGTGTAGAAAGGCTGGAAGATGCGGTCGATGTGATCTGGCGCGAGGCCTGGACCGGAATCGCGGATGCAGACAAGAATGTCACCGGACTCGTCGCGACGGGTATTGACGATCAATTCGCGCCGCTCGTCGCCGAGCCCGCTCATCGCTTCGACGGCATTGACGACGAGATTCAGCATCACCTGTTGCAATCCGATGCGATCGCCTTCAATGGTTGGCAAATCATCTGCAAGCTGCATCCGCACCGAAACGCCGCTCTCGGCAACCTGAGCCCGCATCAGCGCAATCACCTCGCCAATGACCTCGTTGATCTGCAAACTCTCTCTGGAAGGCGGATTGCTTTCGACGATGCCATGAATCCGGTTCAGAACTTCTGCTGTTCGCTCAGCGTCTTTCAAAATGCGAGCGAACGCTTCTTGAACCTTCGGCAGATTAGGCGGCACAGAATCCAGCCAGATCAGCCCGGTCTGCACATTGGTCACGATTGCCGCGACCGGTTGCTTGATTTCGTGGCTCATCGAGGCTGCAAGCTGCCCAATCGTCGTGATCCGGTTTGCGCGTACCAGCGCCATCTGGGCTTCACGGTACCGCCGTTCGCTCTCACGCAATTCGGCTTCCGCGCGCTTTTGCTCCGTGATATCGCGCGAGATGCCGATCAGAAACTGTGGCTCGCCGCGCGCATCGAGGATCGGGATCTTCATGGTATGCAAGAGGCGTGGGCCATCACGGGTCTGAACCGTCTCTTCCGGTATGTCCACGAGTTGCCGTGACTCCAGCACGGCACGATCCATCTGCGCGAAGAATTCGGCCTGTTGCGCTGGGAACAGGTCGTGGACGGATTTCCCGATCAGCTCCTCTCGCCGGTAGCCAAGCAGTTCCTCCGTGGCCCGGTTGACCCGCAAGAAGCGCAGCGACCCGGCTTCCTTGACGAACAGTAGAACCGGTATGTTCTCGATGATGCTGTCCAGAAAGTGCTCGCTGGCGCGTGCGGCTGCTTCGGCACGTTGACGTTCGGCAATCTCCGCGGTTTGTCCCGCGAGAGCCGCCGCCAATTCGGCCGTGCGCTGCGCGACGCGCGCCTCGAGTTCGGCGTTGAGTCGCTTGAGCGCGTCCTCGGCCCGTCTGCGCTCCCGGCGATCTTCGAGGAACTGCTCGACTGCGCGCGCCATGTCGGCAATCTCATCGCCGCCCTCGACGGGCACACGGGCTTGTGCATTGTCGTCGCCGTCGCGATCGCCATTTCGCAGATAGTGGCTGACCTGGCGCAGCCGTGCCACGATGTGGCGACCAAGAAAACCCTGCACGATCAACCAGGTGAGTACCAGGCTGACAGCGACCTCTCCAACGACCCACGCGCGCAGGCGCCTGGAGTCTTTCGCCAGGTTTTCGACCGTTCTGCGGTAGTCGAGCGTGAAATCGTCCGCCACCTGGCGCGCTGCGGCGGACAGAGCGTCCGCCTGGCGTTGCACCTCTTCATCGAGGTCTGCCACGGTTGCAGCGGCCTGCGCAGAGGCTCTCGGCGCGTCCGCCGTGACAAGCGTCGTCTCACGCATCTGGGCCTCGATGTTCACTGCATTTCGGAAACGCTGGCTCGCTCGATGCAGCGCGAGCGCATCGACACTGACATCGTTGCTCGCCGTAGACGAGGTGAGGCGGTCCACCAGGCTGTCAAAGACTTCTAGCTGCGCGAGGATATGCCGATGCGTTTCTCGCAGCGTGTCAACGGTGCGTGCGTTGGACAACTGCAGCGCCATTCTTTCGATCGCCAGCGTGCGCTGCACCAGAGCTTGCGTGTCCTCTCCGCGCTGCAGTTTCACGCCGGCGAGTCCGCGAACCGCATCGGCGGAATAGGTCAACGAGTAGACGGTCGTGGCTCCGACTGCGATTACCAGTGCAGCCAGGCACGAGACCACCAGCGCGAATTGCGCCGTGAGCGATTGGGGCAGCGGGCGTTTCATGGCCGTTGCCAAATGCGGCGATAGATCTCGCGATAGCCGTTCGCGGGGTCGTAAAGGAGACGCTCACCGCCGTCCTTGGTGACGTTGGCAGCCGTCACGAGATGCACCGGAAACACGTAACCCGATACGTGTTCTCCCGCGAGCAGCCTGTTCATCTCGTCAACAAGCTGCCAGCCCTGGAGAGACAGGGGCTCGGCGACCGTTCCCGTCTGAAAGGTGCCAGTCCGGATGCGCAGGAACGCTGAGTCACTGCCGTCGCCTGCCGAGAGCATGATCATGGCGCTGGTCGGCACGCCGGCCTGGGTCAGCGCCGGGACCGCGTAGTCGAAGTAGATGTCATTGATAGCCAGTGCGCAAGTCCAACGCTTTCCGTAACGCGCGAGCAACTCGCGCGTTACGGCCGGCATCAATTGCTCGCTGCGCGAAATCGGGACGTCGCGAACTTCCAGCAAGGCGCACGTTTTGCAGGCCCGCACGACAGCGGCCATCGCATTGGCTTTGTCTTGCGCAACCCGGAAATTAGAGTCGGTGAAAATGACGACTCCGGGATGCCCGCCGGACTGCGCGATCGCCGCGAGCGCGGTCACGCGCGCAACCTCGCGTGGATCCGTCGACACATTCATCGCCACCGGCGTACCGTCTACCCGTCCTGCCTGGGCCGCAACATGCCAGCCAACGACAGGGATGCTTCGCTCGGCGAACGGCTGTAATCCTGGCAGCAGCGCCTGCGCGTCGCCGCCCACGACAATGAGACCGTCAGGGCGACTTGCAAGCGCGTTCGCAAGGGTCTTGAGCCGCAACCCGGATTGCCCCTCCGAATCGAATGTCTTTGCGGTCCAGCCAATTACCCTGGCCGCTTCGAGCACACCGTCGACGACGCCGAGGATGCCGCCGTTGCGCAAATCCTCGGCGTCTATAGCGATGTATTTGCCCGATTGTGCGTGCGGCCCGGTGCGCGGCCCGTTCCAGGGCAGGGTGGGTTGCGCGGCGGCGCCGGCGACCTGCCGTGCCACTGCAAGAGAGACCTCGCCGGCGTCGTTCGCGGCTTCCGAAACCGGCTCCGGCTGCCCATGCGCCATGCAGGCCGACGACAGGCATGCACAGGCAATTGCCCATGCGCACAATGAAAGCAAGTTCCTCATGCTGATTCCCCTGCTGCCTGCTGCCCTTGTGAGGACGTGATCGCATCTGTCGGGGCAAGGACCCCGCGGCCGGGCAGCTCACGCCCAGCAAGTTTGCCACACGTGGTACGGCGGCGGCGTTGATTCCTGGTCCGCTGGCAAAGCATCGAATCGCGTGGGCGGCCGTTTTCGCGGCTCGCGGAGTCCGTGGACAGGCACGGGCTGCTCCGTGCCACAGGGACAGAGCGACTTCCATCCGCTAGCAGTCGTACCGCTATGAGATCGTGGCGCGAACGGCATCCACCGCGGCAGCGCTTTCGGTGGCCTTCTGGGCTATCACCTGCACAAAGAATGCCGGCGGCGTGTGAGCGGCAGGCAGGATCGCGCCGTCGCCGCTCTCGTCGCGTGCGACCTGCGCGCCTCGAAGCAGGGCGATGCACTTCGCGTTGATGGCCGCGAGTCGGCAACGGTCCGGATGCGAGGTGCCAGCCGCCAGGTGCTCCAGCGGCGAGACGGTGTCGACGAGCCGCCGCAAATGCCGAACGATTACGTTGGCCGCGGCAACGCGCTGTTCGCACGATGGCGTTTCGTCTCGCATTGCCGAGGCGAGAGAATCGAGTTCGTCTATCGCTCGGCAGGCATCGCGCCGTGCGCTCGTCACTAGCTCGGGGCTGACGCAGATGCCGAGCGAAAGATCGCGCTGCATCGCCTGGAGGTAAGACGACACAGCGTCGATCGCAATGCAGGTTGCAGCCGCAAGCTTTGTGCGCTCCCGTTCCGGCCACGCGAGCACGCTGACGAGTGCCGGCGCGAGACTGTTGGCGATGCGCACAGCCGCAAGCGACCATGTAATCGCCGCCGATGCGCCCAGGAAAACGACCGGAATGAAGTGTGGTGTCAATTGGGGCACTCCATACAGGGCGTGCTTGAACGGAGGGCGGTGATTTCGCAACGAAGCCCCAACGAGAAGGAGGCCTGCTCGCTACGACGATCAGTGCATTCCACGTCAGGCCATGAAGCTCAGGCAGCCAGGAGAAAACAGTTACTGGATGCAAACATGGCGGAGGTCGACTGTTCTGCGGTACATGTTGCGGTTGAGCCATGGGACGAACGTATATTCGTCGTATGCGTTGGCGCCGATGTAGATCCAGTTGTGCAGTCTGTTGGACATGTCAGTTAGCTCGAAATGAAGGTTGGTGTGTGATGTTTTCCGCTTCGGGATGCGCGGCGACACTACGGCCGGTGCGAACGCGGGACTGATATTCGCTCTGCTGGACTGCGGCCGCCTTTGGAAGAGACGAGGGTGCAGGCCAGAAAAAGGAGTTTCGTTACGCAGTCGATGAAAGCGACCGCTGGTTGCAGCAGCGGTTCAGTAAGGTGCACTGCTGCAAGCGCTGGGGCGATCGCAAGCGCGCTGATCGCGCAAAGAAAACATAAAACCGAGCGTGCGATCCGGGATTCGAGTACGACCGCGAGCCCGCACACCACCACGATCAATCGAGTGCCTATCGTCGTGGCGAGCGTGTCGGCGTCTATCGATGTGAAGTCGAGTGCTATCTCTATCAGCTCCCACCAACAGACGACGAGTGCCGACATGGTGACCGCGAACCCAAGTGGCTCCGGGCCGCTGCGGGCATCGAGCCCGGATTGGGCCAGATCGCCATGACGTGTGCACTTGCTGAACATGGTTCAACCTTTTCACCGACGTACTTGACGGGAACACCTGCGCGCCGCGACTCACGGATTGCTTGCCGCCGTAAACGGCGAGCTTGCGACGCATTGGCTCCTGTTAGACGGAGACGGACACTTGTCACGACGCCATCAATCTGGCGTCGAAGCATCACCGTCCATGATTGCCAGAATAGGAGCGGGATCGGTATCGAATCCATTCTGCTAGCGTTTCGACCTTCGCCTACCGTTGCTAGCCGGCTCTATACGTTCGTATGATTCGCATTGCCAGCGAGGTGAAGAAAGCGTACGGCTGGTACGGGCGCGAAGCGCCACAAGCCGGTTTCGTGCGGGGGCACCCCGCGATCAGCAAAGGCGTGCTGGGCGACTGGCTATGCTTTCCGGAGTGGATAGTGCGCTATACGCCGGTATGACGGATTGGCCATGACTGGCGGGCAAGGTGCAAATTCGACCGCTGCGACGTGCGTGCGTGTCCCACACGAACTGCCCGCGCCCTATACCCGCGTATAGGCGTTCGATGCCCAGGTAGCGGAGGCGCTGCCCGTTCGTAGAATGGAATTATCAATCTGGCGGGACTAATCTTGTCGCATGGCCGGTGCAATCGAGCGCTCCGTTCGAGACGAGCGGTCTCTATGGGATCCATTTTTCGCGACGTCCACTTTGGGCGCGCGGGCTTCTGGTGAATCTGCGGCGCGATCGTAGAGGCGACTGCGCCGCGATTGCCGATGGAAAGCCGGCAGTTCATGTCGATGAAACGAAGCATCGACGCGCTTTCAGAATAAGTCCATGAATTGCGTTGTCTTTTTAGTGAGGATAGCCAAATGTTGGAAAGCATCGCTGAATGTGAAACTGCCGATCACTCGATGAACGTAGCCGAACTGCACAACTGGATCGAATCCTGGTATCGCCATTCTGTTGCGGTTGGCTACATTCAGCCCATGTATGTCATGGACAACTTCACCGCAGTCCGTCTTGAAAACTATTTCCGTTGGGGCTTGACGCCCTCCGAATGCGCTGACGTCATGTTCGGGACGTTGCACTGAGGTTCTGCGCCCGGATCATTCAATTATTGGAAGACCTTTGCGGGTGGAAAGCCCAGATCAAAAAATTTTTCCTCAGACCAATGCAGCGCTTTCGCTATGTGCTTGCGCTCTGCAATTTCCACCCAGTTGCCAAAACTGATCATGCGGGTGCGGGGCCGGACGCCTGACGCATCAACCCGTGAATCGCATCACAGCATTGTTTCGATGCGGTCAACGTCGCGGTCGATGAAAATGCGCGGGTCGCATTGAACGCCTAACGCCTGCTAATTCTCGAGCAACGGACGGGCAATACTTCGCGTCAAAAGTCGGCCACCGTCATCACAAGTCGTCGGGTGTATGCTTAAGAGACGGCGGGGGCGGCAAATGGCTATACATGAATACGGCGAGATGCGCGACGGTTTCCACGTCGCGTGGGCGGACGGCGAGCGCGTCGTCAGCCGCGTGCGACGGCCTGCCGGCAGCGGCGACGAGTTGCTGCTGATTGCGCGGTCCGCCACCGTGCAGCCCTTGGCTGCCAGGCTCGACCACCTGGCCCACGAATTCGAACTGAAAGACGAACTCGATGGCGCGTGGGCGGTTCGGCCGCTGCAACTGCTCCGTGACGGCGGTGAGGCGCTGCTGGTACTCGAGGATCCGGGTGGTGAGCCGCTTGATCGGCTAATCGGCGCACCAATGGCGGTGGGCGCTGCTCTGCGCATCGCCGTTGGCATTGCCGCTGCGCTGGGCAAGCTTCACCAGCGCGGCCTCGTCCATAAGAACCTCACGCCGGCGCATGTCCTCGTCAACTGCACCGACGGACAGCCGCGGCTAACCGGCTTCGGCATCGCCTCGCAGCTGCGGCGCGAGCGACAGGCCCCCGAGCCGCCCGAGGCGCTTGCCGGTACCCTTGCCTACATGGCACCCGAACAGACCGGGCGCATGAACCGTTCAATCGACGCCCGCAGCGATCTTTATGCGCTCGGCGTTACGCTCTACCAGATGTTCACCGGTTCGCTGCCGTTCACCGCCGCGGACCCGATGGAGTGGGTGCACTGCCACATCGCGCGCAAGCCGGTGCCGCCCAGCGAGACGTGCCCGGGTGTGCCCGTAGTGGTGTCCGCCATCATCATGAAGCTGATGGCGAAAACCGCCGAGGAGCGCTACCAGACCGCGGGCGGCGTGGAGCGCGATCTGCGGCGCTGCCTTGCCGACTGGGAGGCCGCCGGCGACATCGACGACTTCGCGCTCGGACAAGAGGACACGCCCGATCGACTGCTCATTCCGGAAAAGCTCTACGGTCGGGACCATGAGGTCGAGACTTTGCTCAGATCGTTTGATCGCATCGTCAAGAACGGTGTGCCCGAGCTGGTGCTCATCTCTGGCTATGCAGGCGTTGGCAAGTCGTCGGTCGTCAACGAACTGCACAGGGTGCTCGTGCCACAGCACGGACTCTTCGCTGCCGGCAAGTTCGACCAGTACAAGCGCGACATTCCCTATGCGACGCTCGCCCAGGCGTTCCAGAGCCTCGTGCGGACGCTCCTCGGCAAGCGCGAAGCCGAGCTATCCGGCTGGCGCCACGCGTTTGCCGAGGCGCTCGGCCCGAACGCACAGCTGATCGTCGACCTCGTTCCCGAGCTCAAGCTCATCATCGGTGAACCGCCGCCGGTTCCCGCGCTTGCGCCACAGGACGCGCAGCGGCGTTTTCAACGGGTGTTCCAGCGCTTCATCGGCGTATTTGCGCAAGCGGAGCATCCGCTGGCGCTCTTTCTCGACGACTTGCAATGGCTCGACGCGGCCACGCTGGATATGCTCGAAGTCCTGCTGACCCGGTCCGATCTTCAGCACCTCATGTTGATCGGTGCCTACCGCGATAATGAAGTCATCGCTGACCATCCGCTGATGCGTACGCTCAAGGCGATCGCGGATAACGGTGGCAAAGTGGCCCGGATTGCGGTTGCACCGCTCGGGCAAGCGCATCTACGGGACTTACTCGCGGACGCGCTATGCTGCGAGCCCGCGTACGCCGCACCGCTCGCGGATCTGATCCACCAGAAGACGGGCGGCAATCCGTTCTTTGCCATACAGTTCCTGTCGTCGCTCGCTGACGCGGGGCTGCTCGTTTTCGATCACGCTGCTGCCCGCTGGTGCTGGGATCTCGAGCATATCCATGCCACGGGGGGATATACCGATAACGTCGTCGACCTCATGGTCGCGAAGCTCACGCGCCTGCCGCAGTTGACACAGAAGGCGTTGCAGCAGCTCGCGTGCCTCGGCAACAGCGCGGAGACCGCGACGCTCTCACTTGTGCTCGGGACGTCGGACGAGCAGGTTCATGGGGCGCTTTGGCCTGCGTTGCGGCTGGAACTGATCGAGCGTAGTGCGAGCGGCTACCGGTTCAGCCACGATCGCGTTCAGGAAGCCGCGTATTCGCTGATCCCCGCAGCCCGGCGGGACGCTTTCCACCTTCGAATCGGCCGACTGCTGGCGGAGCCGGCCGACAAGCGCGACGAGATGATCTTCGAGATCGTCAACCAGCTCAATCGCGCGATTGCGCTGATCCAGTCACGCGCAGAGCGCGATCAGCTTGCCGAATTCAATCTGATCGCCGCGAAGCGCGCGAAGGCATCCAGCGCCTACGCCTCCGCGCTTCAGTATCTCGCAGCCGGCGTTGCGCTCCTGGGCGACGATGCCTGGCGTCGCCAGAGGGACCTCATCTTCGCGCTGGAGTTGCACCGCGCCGAATGCGCATTTCTGACTGGCGCGCTGGCTGCTGCGGACGAACGTCCGGCCGTACTGGCGGCGCGCACGGAAAACGCGACGGAAGCAGCGCGAGTCGCGTGTCTGCGCATCGACCTGCACGTGACCCGCGATCAGAGCGGCCGCGCGGTCGCCGTCGGGCTCGAATGCCTGCGGCGTATGGGCATAGCGTGGTCGCTCGAGCCGACTGAACAGGAAGCGCGCGAGGAATATCAACGGATCTGGTCCACCCTTGCAGACCGCCCGCTAGAGGCACTGGTTGATTTGCCGCTGATGAGCGACCCCGCTTCGCTTGCGACTGCCGAAGTTCTCGCGAAACTCGCGGTGCCTGCCTTTTATACGAGCCCGAACCTGGGTTGCCTCGTCATATGCCGCTTCGTCAATCTGAGTCTCGAACGCGGCAACGCGGACGGGTCTCCTTTCGCCTATGCGTTGCTCGGCGTGATCGCCGGGCCGCGCTTCGGCGACTACGCAAGCGGATATCGCTTCGGCTTGCTCGGCTGCCAGCTGGTCGAGCAGCGCGGATTAAAGCGCTTCCAGGCCGCGACGTATATCGCCTTCGGCAGCGTCGTGCTGCCGTGGACACGACATGTCCGCGCCGGACGCGAACTGGTGCGTCGTGCGTTCGAGGCGGCCAACGAAAGCGGGGATCTGACTGGCGCGGTCTACAGTTGCAGCCACCTCAATACGGGCCTGCTTGCCGCCGGCGATCCGCTCGAACAGGTGCAACGCGAAATCGAGCGGGGTCTCGCATTTGCGCAAAAGATGCAATGCGGTGCCTTCGTTGATGGCATCAGCGTCCAGCTTGGTCTCGTGCGAACGCTAAGAGGGCTCACGCCGACATTTGGCAGACTCGACGATGTGGACTTCGACGAGGATAGGATCGAGCGCGGCTTCACGGAAAAAGCGGACACGGCGATTGCCGAATGCTGGTATTGGGTCCGCAAGCTGCAAGCGCGGTTCTTCGCGGGCGACTATGGTGCAGCGATCGATGCGGCATTGCGGGCGCGACGGCTGCTGTGGTCGTCGCCCAGCTTCGAGACGGCCGAATACTGCTTCTACGGCGCATTGTGTCGCGCGGCTGCTTTCGATACCGCCACGGCTGATGAGCGGCGGGCTCATCTGGACGCGCTCGCCGACCATCAAAGACAACTCGAGATGTGGGCGGATATTTGTCCGGAGAACTTCGAGAACCGCGCTGCGCTGGTGGGGGCGGAGATCGCCAGGATCGAGGGTCGCGCGCTCGATGCCCAAACGCTTTATGAGCGGGCCATACGCTCCGCCGAGGCCAACGGCTTCGTACACAACGAGGCGCTTGCCAACGAACTTGCTGCGCGCTTTTATTCGACGCGTGGTTTCGCGAAGGTCGCCCGCGTCTACCTGCAGGACGCCCATGACGCTTATCTGCGTTGGGGAGCCGATGGTAAAGCGCGACAGCTCGAACAGCGCTACCCGAATCTGGAGCCTCATGCGGTCGATTCGCGTCAGACGGCCACAGGCGGAACGCCGATCGAGCAGTTGGATCTCGCTACCGTGCTCCGCGTCTCGCAGATCGTATCGGGCGAAATTGTGCTCGAAAACCTGGTCGAAGCGCTGATGCGAACGGCGGTGGAACATGCGGGTGCGCAACGGGGCTTGCTGGTGCTCCCGCGCGGGACCGAGCTGTGGATCGAAGCGCAGGCGCGCACAGACGGCAGCGCAGTTACCGTCGCGCTTCGCGACGCACCGATCGATACTGTGCAGTTGCCCGAATCGGTGCTGCGATATTGCGCGCGTACCCAGGAGAGCGTCATCCTCGACGATGCGTCGGCTCGCGGCGCGTTCGCCAACGACGAATACGTCGCGCGCGAGCACGCGCGGTCGATCCTCTGCTTGCCGCTCGTCAAACAGGGAAGGCTGATTGCGCTGCTGTACCTGGAGAACCGCCTCGCCGCAGGCGCTTTTACTCCGGCGAGGATTGCGGTCCTGAAGGTACTGGCTTCGCAAGCGGCAATGACGCTCGAAAATGCCCACTTGTACCGCGATCTCGCGCAACGGGAAGCGACGATCCGCCGTCTTGTCGACGCCAACATCGTCGGCATCTTCATTGCGGATATCGACGGCCGGATACTCGAGGCCAATGACGCGTTTCTTCGTATCGTCGGTTACGAGAGAAACGATCTGATGGCGGGTGGTCTGCGATGGACCGACCTCACGCCACCGGAGTGGCTCGAGCGCGACAGGACGGAGTGGATGCCGGAGCTTCAGGTCAAGGGTACATTGCACCCCTTCGAGAAGGAGTACTTCAGGAAGGACGGCAGCCGTGTGCCCGTGCTGATCGGCGTTGCGAGACTGGAAGAGCGCGGAAGCCAAAGTATCGCCTTTGTACTCGACCTGACCGAGAGCAAACGCGTGGAAGCGCAAGCCCGCCAGATGCAACTCGAGCTTCTGCATGCCAACCGCGTCTCGTCCATTGGACAACTCGCGGCTTCGATCAGCCACGAAATGAAGCAGCCGATCGCCGCGACGGCTGTCAATGCGTCAGCCGGACTGCGTTGGCTCGATTTCGACCCGCCCAATGTGGACAAGGCCCGCGAAGCACTTGGCCGTATCGTGCACGACACCCGGCGAGCAGGCGAGGTCATACAGCGCATACATGGCCTTATCACGAAGACCCCGGCGTGCGAGGAGATGGTGCAAATCAACGAGGCGATTCGCGAGGTCATAGCGCTCACGCACAATGAAGCGAACACGAGAGGCGTTGCTATTCAGTTGCAGCTTGCACAGACGTTGCCGCTCATCAGAGGAGATCGCGTGCAACTCCAGCAGGTGATCATGAATCTTGTTATCAATGCCATCGATGCGATGAGTGCGGTTGAAGACGGACCACGGGAATTGACGATCCATAGTGCTATTGATGAACCAGAGGGTGTCCGGGTGACGGTGCGCGATTCGGGGCCAGGCATCGCTCCAGAGCACGTCGAGCGACTGTTCGAGCCGTTCTATACGACGAAAAGTAGCGGGATGGGCTTGGGGCTTTCGATCTGCCACTCGATCGTCGAGGCACACGGCGGTCGTTTGTGGGTGAGTGCGAACGTACCCCGTGGGGCTGTCTTTCAGTTCATTGTGCCCGTGCATCCAGCTGTTTCAACGTAGGCTGTGGTGCGACAAGCTGGCCACGCTTGCCTTTTTCGCGTAGCTCAGGGTCGTGCCGGTAAATGCATGCCAGCAAGAGGGCTGCCGTAGCCGCCGGCCTCCACATTGTTAGGGAATCCATTGCATGGCCCGTATCCTCAAAAGATGACGGCGCCGACGGAGGGTTCTCCCTGGTGTCCATTCATGCGGCGAAATTTGTATGATGACCATATCACATGGTGAGTCTCTGGATATGTTCGAAAAAATTCCATCGAGGGCACTGAGCGACACCGTCGCGCAACAGCTGCTCGCCCAGATCGACAAGGGCACCTTCGCGCGCGGCGGCAAGCTGCCGACGGAAGCCGTGCTCGCCCAGGAGTTCGGCGTGAGCCGCACGGTGATCCGCGAGGCCATTTCCCGCCTGAAGAACGAGGGCGTGGTCGAGCCGCGTCAGGGCAGCGGCGTGTACGTGTCCGCGCACGGCGCGATCCGCCCGCTGCGCATCGACTATGCGGAAGCGATGGAAGGCGGCTCGGTGCTGCAGATACTCGCGGTGCGCCGCGCGATCGAAGCCGAAGTCGCGGCGGAAGCCGCGATGCGCCGCACCGACGCGGACATGATGGCCATCGACGCCGCGCTCAAGAAGATCGACGAAGCCGTCGCCGAGGGCCGCGACGGCGTGGCCGAAGACGTCGCGTTTCATCGCGCGATTGCCGCCGTGACGGGCAATCCGTATTTCCTGAAGACGCTGACGTTTCTCCATCAGTACCTCGAAGCGGGCATGGTCGTCACGCGCCGCAACGAGGCGCTGCGCGAAGACTTCTCGCGCCAGGTGCGCGACGAGCACGCGGCGATCGCCGCGGCGATCCGCGCGGGCGACCCGATGGCCGCGCGCAATGCCGCGCAAACGCACATGTACAACGCGGCGCGCCGTTTGGCCGAAGCCGGTATCTGCTGATTCGCGAGACGCATTCGCTCGCGCGCTGCGCGGCGTCCTGTCTGAAGCACGGTTCGTAGAGGAAAAGTGATGTCGAGAAATGTCGGAGTGATCGGTCTGGGCGCGATGGGCATGGGTGTCGCGCGTTCGCTGTTGCGTGGCGGTTTCAATGTCCATGCGTGCGATGTGCGCCGCGATGTGCTGGATCAGTTCGTGGCCGATGGCGGCAAGGCTTGCGCGAATCCCGCCGAGCTCGGCGCGCAATGCGATGTAGTCGTCACGCTCGTCGTCAATGCAGCGCAAACGGAGACGGTGTTGTTCGGCGAGCAGGGCGCGGTCAAGTCGATGAAGCCGGGCGGTGTCGTGGTTGCGTGCGCAACGGTTGCGCCAGACTTCGCAATCGACCTCGGCCGCCGCGTGGAAGCGGCCGGCCTGCATCTGCTCGATGCGCCGGTTTCGGGGGGCGCGGCGCGCGCCGCCTCGGGCGACATGACGATGATGACGTCCGGGCCCGCTGCCGCGTATGCCGCGTGCGAAGACGTGCTGGCCGCGATGGCGGGCAAGGTGTACCGGCTGGGCGAGCAGCACGGCGCGGGCTCGAAGGTGAAGATCATCAACCAGCTGCTCGCGGGCGTGCATATCGCCGCCGCCGCCGAGGCGATGGCGCTCGGCCTTCGCGAGGGCGTCGATCCCGACGCACTCTACGATGTGATCACGCACAGCGCCGGCAACTCGTGGATGTTCGAAAACCGCGTGCCGCACATTCTCAATGGCGACTACACGCCGCTCTCGGCGGTCGACATCTTCGTCAAGGACCTCGGCCTCGTGCTCGATACCGCGCGGCGCTCGAAGTTTCCGCTGCCGTTGTCGGCGGCTGCGCATCAGATGTTCATGATGGCCTCGACGGCAGGCCACGGCGGCGAAGACGATTCGGCGGTCATCAAGATTTTCCCGGGCATCGATGTGCCCGCGAAGCGGTAAGCGGAGGGGCGCAACCCATGACGAACACGACCGCCTCTGGCAGCAAGCCGCTGCTCGGCTGCATCGCCGACGATTTCACGGGCGCGACCGATCTCGCGAACATGCTGGTGCGCGGCGGTATGCGCACCGTTCAGACAATCGGCGTGCCCGCGGCCGACACGCGCATCGAAGCCGACGCGCTCGTGGTCGCGCTGAAGTCGCGCACGATCGACGCAGCCGACGCCGTCGCGCAATCGCTCGCCGCGCTGGAATGGCTGCGTGCGCAAGGCTGCCGCCAGTTCTTCTTCAAGTACTGCTCGACGTTCGATTCGACCGATCAGGGCAACATCGGCCCCGTCGCCGACGCGCTGCTCGACGCGCTCGCGCCCAGCGGCGGCGCGCCGTTCACGATCGCGTGCCCCGCGTTTCCGGAGAACGGCCGCACGATCTATCGCGGGCACCTTTTCGTCGGCGACGCGCTGCTAAACGAGTCCGGCATGGAGCATCATCCGCTGACGCCGATGACGGACGCCAACCTCGTGCGCGTGCTCCAGCGGCAGACGCGCTCGAAAGTCGGCCTCGTGCGCTACGACGCGGTGGCGCAAGGTGCGGGGGCCGTGCGCGCCTCGATCGACGCGTTGCGGGCCGGCGGCGTGCGCATGGCGATTGCCGATGCCGTTTCCGACGCCGATCTCTACACGCTCGGCGAAGCCTGCGCGGACTTGCCACTGATCACGGGCGGCTCGGGTGTCGCGCTCGGTCTGCCCGCGAATTTCCGCCGCGCCGGTTTGCTCGACGACGCCGGCGATGCCGGCGAGCTGCCGCGTATCGGCGGCGCGTCGGCGGTGCTGGCTGGCAGTGCGTCGAAAGCGACGAACGCCCAGGTTGCCGCGTGGCGCGAAACGCGTCCCGCGTTCCGCATCGATCCGCTTGCGGTGGCGCGCGGCGAGCCCGTAATCGATAACGCTCTGGCCTTCGCGCGCGAGCACATGAATGGTGCCGAGCCGCAGCCCGTGCTGATATATGCGACGGCATCGCCCGACGAAGTGAAGGCGACGCAGCGCGAGCTCGGCGTGGCGCACGCCGGAGAACTAGTCGAACGCACGCTCGCTTCGATTGCGCGCGGTCTGCGCGGTCTCGGCGTGCGCAAGTTCGTCGTCGCGGGCGGCGAGACCTCGGGCGCCGTGGTGCAGGCGCTCGGTGTCGACATGCTGCGCATCGGCCGCCAGATCGATCCAGGGGTGCCCGCCACGGCGACCATCGGCGCGGACCCACTCGCGCTCGCGCTCAAGTCCGGCAACTTCGGCGCCGTCGACTTCTTCGCGAAGGCGCTGCGCATGCTGGACGGAGACGCGCAGTGACCGCCGCCATTCACACGAGCAGCGAAGCGAGGGTCCGCGAAGAAATCTGCGTGACGGGCGCGAGCTTGTACGCACGCGGTTACACCGTTGGCAGCGCGGGCAACATCAGCGCGCGGCTCGACGACGGGTGGCTCATCACACCGACGGATGCCTGCCTCGGCCGCCTCGATCCCGCGGAAATCGCGAAGGTCGATTTCGAAGGCAACGCGGTTTCCGGCGGCCGGCCGTCGAAAACGCTTGCGCTGCATCGCGGCGTCTACGAGCGCAACCGCGAAGCGCGCGGCATCGTGCACACGCATTCGACCCATCTCGTCGCGCTGACGCTCGCAGGCGTCTGGAGCGATGCCGACGTGCTGCCGCCCATCACGCCGTACTACGTGATGAAAGTCGGTCACATTCCGCTGATTCGTTACCGGCGCCCCGGCGATCCGCAAGTCGCGCAACAGATCGCTGCGCTTGCCGAGAGCGTGCGCGGTGTGCTGCTGGAGCGGCTCGGGCCCGTGGTATGGGAGCGTTCGGTGTCACAGGCTTCGTACGTGCTCGAAGAGCTGGAGGAGACGGCGCGCTTGTGGCTGATGACGGACCCGCGTCCCGCACCGCTCGAAGAGACCGCGATCGAAGAGTTGCGCACCGTGTTTGGCGCGCGCTGGTAACTGCGCTGGTAACCGTTGGCGCAAACCGGGCTTCGCGCGCACCCGCGCGGGCCATCCGTATCAACCACCTCAGGCAAAAAAGCCGGAGGACCGTCCGACATGAAAACGGATGGTCGGCAACCGGCGCCATCTCGAAGGAGACAACGCATGACAAACAATCAGGCGGTATCCGTTCGCCCGGCCTCAACCGCCGATGCCGCCGGCCAGCCCGGCGCGGCCGAAATCGAACGCACTTACAGCAAGGTCTTCTGGCGCATCGTGCCGTTTCTGATGCTGTGCTACGTGGTTGCGTATCTGGACCGCGTCAACGTGGGCTTTGCGAAGCTGCAGATGTCGCAGGACCTCGCGTTCAGCGAGACCGTATTCGGTCTCGGCGCGGGCGTGTTTTTTGTTGGCTATTTTCTTTTCGAACTGCCAAGCAATATTCTGATGCATCGGCTGGGCGCGCGTATCTGGATCGCGCGGATCATGATCACGTGGGGCCTGCTCTCCGCGTTGTTCGTATTCGTTCGGACACCCATGCAGTTCTATGCGCTGCGCTTCCTGCTCGGTCTCGCCGAAGCGGGTTTTTATCCGGGCGTCATCCTGTACCTCACGTACTGGTTCCCTTCGCATCGTCGCGCGAAGATCATCGCGGTGTTCATGTCCGCGATCCCCGTTTCGGGCATTTTCGGCAATCCGTTGTCCGGCTGGATCATGCAGGCTTTCGATTCGCATCACGGCTTCGCCGGCTGGCAATGGATGTTCGTCATCGAAGCGGTGCCTGCCATCGTCATCGGCATCGTGACGATCCTGTATCTCGACAACGGCATCTCCCACGCGAAATGGCTCACGCCGCGTGAAAAGCAACTGCTCGCCGACGAGATCGCCGCGCAGCCACAGGAAAACGCGAAATCGCATTCGCTGGGTGCCGTGTTCCGCGACCCGCGCACGTGGTGGATGTCGCTGATCTACTTCGCGTTCGTCACGGGGCAATACGGACTCACGTTCTGGATGCCGACGCTCGTGAAGTCGACCGGCGTGACTGGCGCGTTCGAAATCGGGCTGCTGAGCGCGATTCCGTTTCTCGTCGCTATTGTCGTGATGAACGTGATGGGCCACAGCGCGGACAAACGTCGCGAGCGCCGCTGGCACCTGATCGGGCCGGCGCTTGCGGGCGCGGTCGGCTTCACGGTTGCGGCTTCGTTCGCGCACAACACGGCTGTCTCGATTGCGTTCCTGTCGATTGCGGCTGCGGGAGTCTTGACCTGCGCGCCGCTCTTCTGGTCGCTGCCCACCGCGTTCATGTCCGGCGCGACGGCTGCCGCTGGAATCGCGATCATCAATTCGATCGGCAATCTGGCGGGCTTCGCGAGTCCGTATATGATCGGCTATCTCAAGGATCTCACGCACAGCACGCAGTCCGGCATGTACGTGCTTGCCGCGATGCTCGTGATCGGCGCGATCGCCGTCTGGCTGACGCCCGCGCGGCTCGTGAACCGCTAAACACGCTTGTTTGAGGAGTTGCTTCGATGCCACGCTTCGCCGCCAATCTGACCATGATGTACAACGAACACGCGTTTCTGGACCGTTTTGCCGCTGCGGCGCGCGATGGTTTCGAGGCCGTGGAGTTTCTGTTCCCCTATGAGTTTCCGGCCGCCGAGATCAAGGCGCGGTTGACGGAAAACGGCCTGACGCAAGCGCTATTCAATGCGCCGCCGGGCGACTGGGCGGCGGGCGAACGCGGCATCGCGTCGTTGCCGGGACGCGAAGACGAGTTTCGCCGCAGCATCGACACGGCGCTCGACTACGCGCGTATGCTCGGCAACGACAAGATGCACGTGATGGCGGGGCTGATCAAGCCGGAGCAATCGCGAGCCGCGCATCGCGACGTATATCTGAAGAACCTCGCGTATGCAGCGAAGGCCGCCCAGGCGGACGGGATCACCGTCGTCATCGAGCCGATCAACACGCGCGACATTCCTGGCTTCTTCCTGAACCGGCAAGACGACGCGCAGGCGATCTGCGTGGAGGTCGGCGCGCCGAACCTGAAGGTGCAGTTCGACCTGTACCACTGCCAGATCGTCGAAGGCGATCTTGCGGTCAAGCTCAAGCGCGACATGAAGGGCATCGGGCATATCCAGATCGCTGGCGTGCCCGAGCGGCACGAGCCGGATATCGGCGAAGTGAACTACCCGTATCTGTTCTCGCTGATCGACGAACTCGGGTTCGACGGCTGGGTCGGCTGTGAATACCGGCCGCGCGCGGGCACGTCCGCAGGGCTTGGATGGATCAGGCCGTACGTGAAGGCGCGTAGCTGAGCGAAGCGCAGGTCGCGTCGCCTCGCGTGAATGCCGCTAGCGGAAAACGCGTGCGGCAACGGCACCCGAATCGCAAGGCTGCGCCCGGATCGCGGCCATCTTGACGTACAGCGTGCTCCTCGAGATGCCTAGCGTTCGGGCGGCCATGGACATATTTCCGTGCGCCTTCGCGATCGCATCGAGTATCGCTTGCCTCTCGATTTCCTTCAGTCCTCCGAACGAAGGTGGGACGGGCGCCGAGGTTGGGGAGGCAGGCGAACTCCACTCCGCCTGTGCGATGGACGGCGGCAGGAGCGAGATGTCGATGACGTCATCTTCGCTCAGCGCGAACATCACCTCGAAGGCATTCTGCAACTCGCGGATGTTGCCCGGCCAGCCATAGTCGAGCAATGCCTGTTTCACGGCCGGATCGAGCCGTTTGGGCGCACAGCCATATTTGCGCGCCATCTTGTTGTTGAGGTGCTCGACGATCGTCTCGATGTCGCCGGGCCGTTCGCGCAGGGCAGGCAAATGCAGGTTGACGACGCTGAGCCGGTGGTACAGGTCTTGACGGAAGCGCCCTGCATTCACTTCGTTCTGGAGGTCACGGTTCGTAGCCGCGATCATGCGTACCGAGACGCATCGCTCGCGGGTATCGCCAAGGCGGACGACGACGCCATCTTGCAGCACGCGCAGCAGGTGGGGCTGCATGTCGAGCGGCATCTCGCCTATTTCATCGAGGAAGAGGGTGCCGCCGTCGGCCTGCTCGAACTTGCCCGGCAAGCCGCCCCGCCGCGCGCCCGTGAATGCGCCTTCGGCATAGCCGAAAAGCTCGCTCGCAAGCAATTCTCGCGTCAACGCACCGCAATTGACGGCAATGAACGGCGCAGCGGCGCGAGGCCCCGCCCGATGCAGCGCGCGGGCGAAGAGTTCCTTCCCGGCGCCCGTCTCGCCAAGCAGCAGGACGGGGAGATCCAGCATGGCAACGCGGCGCGCGCGTGCTTTCGCCGCCTTCAGTACCTCGCTTTCTCCAATGATCTCGCCAAAGGCATCGTCGCTTGCCGGCGTCGTCACGGTCTTCGGCAACGATATGGCAGCGTGTCTGTCGCCAACGGCAAGGGGAATCACCACCATCGTGCCCAGGACGCCTTCATGATCCTTCAACGGGTGTAACCATTCGGGGCGAAGCCATTGCAGACGTTGGCGGTATCGATCGGCCTCCGGGCGGGCAAGGTCCAGTTCGGGTACCTGGCTGCCGACCTGCAGAAGCATTTGCAGGTTGTACGTCTCGCGCGCGGCCTGTGCATTTCCGTTCGTCCGGACAATGCGTCCCCGGCTGTCGACGAGGACCACGTAGTCGCTCGCGTAACGGATGAAATGGTCGATCGCTCGAGTGAGAAGACGCTCGTGGCGAGCCACGTCGCGGCGGCCGAGTTCGCACTCTATCTGCCTCGCCGCGGCCACCACGAGGCCTAGCGTGTGGCCATGAAGGGATTCCTTGACGCCGGAGACATCCACCACGCCGAGCAGGGAGTGGTCGAAGGGATCGAGGATAGGCGCAGCGGCACACGTCCAGCGTTTGACGTCGAGGCAAAAATGCTCATTCGCATGGATCTGAACCGGCGCACCGGTGACGATTGCCGTGCCGATCGCATTGGTGCCGATGACTTCCTCGTTCCAGCAGCCCCCGGTGGCCAGGTTGATTTCCTCGCCGACGTTGCGGACCCGGGTCTCGCCACTAAGCTGAAGAATGGTGCCGCCCTGATCACAGAGCATGATCAGCGTGCCGCATTCGCGCAGGATGTCGCGCAGGGATTCGAGCGCGGGACGCGCGACGTCACAGAGATCGCTGTTGAGCCGCTGCAATTGTCGGACGCGTTCGGCAGCGGCGCCCGGCGCGGACGGTCTGGCCGGATCGACAGCTTCGGAACGGCATCGCTGCCAGGACGCAAGGACGACCTTGCGCACCCCCTCGTTCTCCAGGGGTTTGTCCTGCAGAAAGCGCTCCCAGGCAGACGCCACGACGGCTTCGTCGCTGACGCGTGGGATCAGGGCACCGCAATGGGAAAACGGCATGGAACGATCCCGCTCGTTTGGTGCTGCGAGTCTAGCCCGGGGCCACGGCCCCGTCAATTAAGGTCTTTTGCATCAATGACTTGTGCCTGCAGCATGTCGATCGCACAGTGTCCGGAATCCGGATGGCGCTTACTTGCGCGAGTGTCCGGAATCCGGACACTCGCGCAAGTAAGGTGAGGAATGACTTGCGTTTAGATCGTAAAGATCGCTCCGCAATTCGCGTTTGCTGTGAAGCGCAGCAGAAATCGATATGCGCCCTCCCTGCCCACGCACGCCAACACGCTGATTCGCGACTAATGCGCCGCAACATTCGCCGCTGCCCACGCGGTAGAAAGAGGTGCGCGCGCTTGACGCCCTGCACCGCACTGCTGAGTGCTGGGCTCGAATCGGCCCCTGGCACACCTCGTGCGGTGCAGAGCGCAAGAGGCAGCGAAATGCGGTGATGGTCATGAAGTACTTATCGAAGAACGAATACGTCGTGGGTGATGGGATCGGCTGGCACGAGTTAATGATTGGAAGCCATCTCGTAACCGAACGGCTTGGGTACACACATCATGGCCTCTATGCCGGGGCGGGCAAGGTGGTGCATTACGCAGGGTTGTCACGGTCACTGCATCGCGGCCCGGTGCAGGAAATCACGCTCGAAGCCTTCGCAAACGGACACCCGGTCTGGATCAGAAAAAACCCCAGCGCCAGGTTCGCTGGCCAGGAAGCCGTTCGGCGAGCCTACTCCCGGCTGGGAGAGGACCGCTATCGGCTCATCTCCAATAACTGCGAGCACTTCTGCATGTGGTGCTTGCACGGCGAGAGCCGCAGCGAGCAGATCGATGTCTGGAAGTCGTACGCCATCGATATGCTCGACACCGGGTTCAAAGCCCTCCGGCAACTCACTAGCCTCTTGATGTCGAAGGGCGCCCATGGGGCGCGCCCGGTCGATCAAAACCAGGTACTCCATATCAAATGAGACAGAGCGTGTCCGGATTCCGGATGCGGCTGTGCAGGTGTCGGGATTCCGGACACCGGTGGCGGGCAGCAGATCCTCGTTTGTCATCCTGAATATTCCAGCAACGCGTTGATTTCATTGGCCGCGCGAGCCGCCGATGTCGACGTCGTCAGCCTGGCATGTCCCTTGCCATATGTCGTGCGTGGGGATTCCCACCATGACCAGTGCAATGACAGGAGACAGACATGCAGCAGCAATCCACCGTACAGGTGATGGGCATCGACGCCGGCGGCACGATGACCGACACCTTCTTCGTGCGTTCGGACGGCCGTTTCGTGGTCGGCAAGGCGCAGAGCAACCCGGGCGACGAATCGCTCGCCATCTACAACTCGTCGCAGGATGCCCTGGCCCATTGGGGCCGCGGCGTCGACGACGTGTACCCGGAACTGGCGACGTGCGTCTATTCCGGCACGGCCATGCTCAACCGCATCCTGATGCGCAAGGGTCTCGACGTGGGCCTCATCTGCAATCGCGGCTTCGAGCAGGTCCACTCGATGGGCCGCGCCCTGCAGAGCTATCTGGGCTACGCGCTCGAAGACCGCATCCACCTCAACACGCATCGCTACGACGAGCCACTGGTGCCGGTTTCCCGCACGCGCGGCGTCACCGAGCGCACCGACGTGCAGGGCAAGGTAGTCATCCCGCTGCGCGAGGCCGACGTGCGCCAGGCCACGCGCGAACTCGTGGAAGCCGGGTCCCAGGCCATCGTCATCTGTCTGCTGCAATCACACAAGAACGAGACGAGCGAACTGCGCGCTCGTGACATCGTCAAGGAGGAACTCAGGAAGCTGAATGCGGACATTCCCGTCTTTGCCTCGGTGGACTACTACCCGTCGCGCAAGGAAAGCCACCGCATGAACACCACCATCCTCGAGGCCTACGGCGCGGAACCCTCGCGTCAGACGCTGAAGAAGGTGAGCGACCGCTTCAGGAAGCACGGCGCAAAGTTCGATCTGCGCGTGATGGCCACGCACGGCGGCACCATCAGCTGGAAGGCCAAGGAACTGGCGCGCACCATCGTCTCGGGCCCGATTGGCGGCGTCATCGGTTCGAAACTGCTCGGCGAAGCCCTTGGCGACGAGAACATCGCCTGCTCCGACATTGGCGGCACGAGCTTCGACGTGGCCCTGATCACCAAAGGCAACTTCGCCATCAAGTCCGATCCGGACATGGCGCGCCTCGTCCTCTCGTTGCCGCTCGTGGCGATGGATTCCGTCGGCGCGGGTGCCGGCAGCTTCGTGCGGCTCGATCCCTATAGCAAGTCGATCAAGCTCGGCCCGGACAGCGCGGGCTACCGCGTGGGCACATGCTGGCCCGAGAGCGGGCTCGACACGGTATCGGTGTCCGACTGCCACGTCGTGCTCGGCTACCTGAACCCGCACAACTTCCTCGGCGGCGCGATCAAGCTCGACGTCGACCGTGCGCGGCAGCACATCAAGGCGCAGATCGCCGATCCGCTCGGCCTCTCTGTCGAGGATGCGGCCGCTGGCGTCATCGAGCTGCTCGACCTGACCTTGTCCGAGTATCTGCGCGCCAATATCAGCGCGAAGGGCTATAACCCGGCCGAGTTCACCTGCTTCTCCTATGGCGGCGCGGGCCCGGTTCACACCTATGGCTACACCGGGGGCGTCGGCTTCAAGGACGTGGTCGTGCCCGCGTGGGCGGCCGGCTTCTCGGCCTTCGGCTGCGCCTGCGCCGACTTCGAGTACCGCTACGACAAGTCGGTGGATCTCGGCGTCGCCCAACTCGCCCCGGCGGCGGACAAGGAAGCCGCCTGCAAGGCCCTGCAGGACGCCTGGTCGGAACTGGCCGTCAAGGTCATCGACGAGTTCGTCCTCAATGGCTACAAGGCCGAGGATGTGCTGCTGATCCCGGGCTACAAGATGCAGTACATGGGCCAGCTCAACGACCTCGAAATCGTCTCGCCGGTGACCCGCGCCGGCACGGCGGCCGACTGGGACCAGATCGTCGAAGCTTTCGAGAACACCTACGGCCGTGTATATGCGAGTTCCGCCCGCTCGCCGGAACTGGGCTTCTCGATTACCGGCGCGATCCTGCGGGGCACCGTCGTGACCCAGAAGCCGGTGTTGCCTGAAGACCCGGACGCGGGGCCGATCCCGCCGAAGGAGGCCTACCTCGGCACGCGTCCCTTCTACCGTCACAAGAAGTGGGTGGACGCCCAGCTCTGGAAGATGGAAGCGCTCAAGGCCGGCAACCACATCGTGGGCCCCGCCATCATCGAATCGGATGCCACTACCTTCGTGGTGCCGGATGGTTTCGAGACGACGGTCGACAAGCACCGCCTGTTCCACCTCAAGGAAGTGAAGTAAGGAGACCTGCCATGAACATGATGAGCAACAAGGAAATCGGCTGCGCCGACCTGCTGAAAACCGGCCAGACGCTCAAGCAATACCGCGACGGCATCATCGAGCGCACGAAGGCCAGCGGACATTACAACGGTCTCGAGAAACTGGCGTTTCGCGACAGCGACCCGATCGGATACGAGAAGCTCTTTTCCAAGCTGCGCGGCGGCCTGGTGCATGCGCGAGAGACCGCGAAGAAAATTGCCGCGAGTCCGATCGTCGAGCAGGAAGGCGAACTCTGCTTCACGCTCTACAACGCCGCGGGCGACTGCGTCCTCACCTCGACCGGGATCATCATCCACGTCGGCACGATGGGCGCGGCGATCAAGTACATGATCGAGAACAACTGGGAGGCCAACCCGGGCATCAACCCCGGCGACATGTTCACGACCAATGACTGCGCGATCGGCAACGTCCACCCCTGCGACATCGCCACGATCGTGCCGATCTTCTGGGAAGGCCGGCTGATCGGCTGGGTCGGCGGCGTCACCCACGTCATCGACACCGGCTCGGTGACACCGGGTTCCATGTCCACCGGCCAGACCCAGCGCTTCGGCGACGGCTACATGATCACCTGCCGCAAGACCGGCGTGAACGACGAGCCGCTGCGCGACTGGCTGCACGAGTCGCAGCGCTCGGTTCGCACACCGAAGTACTGGATCCTCGACGAGAAGACCCGCATTGCCGGATGCCATATGATCCGCGAGCTGGTGGAGGAAGTGATCCGCGCCGACGGCATCGAGGCGTACGAGAAGTTTGCCTTCGAGGTCATCGAAGAAGGGCGGCGCGGACTGCAAAGCCGTATCAAGGCCATGACCCTGCCGGGCAAGTACCGCAAGGTCTCCTTCGTCGACGTTCCGTACAAGCATGAGGACGTGCAGGTCTCCAACGCGTTCGCCAAGCTCGACTCCATCATGCACTCGCCGGTGGAGATGACCATCCGGCCGGACGGCAAGTGGCGACTGGACTTCGAGGGCGCGAGCCGTTGGGGCTGGCACACTTTCAACGCCCATCAGGTGGCATTTACGTCCGGGATCTGGGTGATGATGTGCCAGACGCTCGTGCCGACCCAGCGCATCAACGACGGTGCGTATTTCGCTACCGAATTTCGCCTGCCAAAAGGCACCTGGTGCAATCCGGACGACCGCCGGACCGGCCACGCCTATGCCTGGCACTTCCTCGTCTCCGGCTGGGCGGCCCTCTGGCGCGGTCTTTCGCAGTCCTATTTCAGTCGCGGCTACCTGGAGGAAGTCAACGCGGGCAACGCCAACACCTCGAACTGGCTGCAGGGGGGCGGCATCAATCAGGACGGCGAGATTCATGCCGTCAACAGTTTCGAAGCGAGTTCCTGCGGCACGGGCGCATGCGCAATCAAGGACGGTCTCAATCACGCCGCCGCCATCTGGAATCCGGAAGGCGACATGGGTGACATCGAGATCTGGGAGATGGCCGAACCGCTGCTTTACCTGGGGCGCAACGTGAAGGCCAACTCCGGCGGCTACGGAAAATACCGTGGCGGCTGCGGCTTCGAAACGCTGCGGATGGTGTGGAACGCGCAGGACTGGACCATGTTCTTCATGGGCAACGGCTTCATGAACAGCGACTGGGGCATGATGGGCGGCTACCCGTCCGCGACGGGCTATCGCTTCGAAGCCCACAAGACGGGGCTGGACGAGCGTATTGCCATCGGCGATTCCCTGCCGTTGGGCGGCGATATCGATCCGGGCAACCCGGACTACGAACGGCACCTCAACGCCTCTGCTGTGGTCAAGCGCGACAAGCAGTGCATTACCACGGAAGACTGTTATGCGAACCACGATCTGTACCTCAACTATCTGCGCGGCGGCCCGGGCTTCGGCGATCCGATCGATCGTGACCCGAAGGCCATCGAGGCGGATCTCAACCAGAAGTTCCTGCTGCCGGAATACGCAAAGAGCGTGTACGGCGCGGTCTTCACTGAGGATGGCGGGGTGTTCACGGTGGACGCGGCGAGGACTGCCGCGCGCCGCAACCAGATGCGGGTGGAACGTCTTGCCCGGTCCCTGCCGACCGGAGAATGGATGAAGGAGGAACGCGAACGCGTCCTGAACAAGCACGCCGCCATCCAGGTGCAGCACATGTTCGCCACGAGCTTCGCGCTGTCGGAGAAGTTCACCCGCCACTTCAAGGCGTTCTGGAACCTTCCCGACGACTGGCAGTTGCTCGAGGAGGAACTGGGCGTCCCGTCCTACGGCGCAAAGCACCGCATGGACCTGTCGCTCCTGCCCGACGTCACCACCGTCGTTCAGGTCGAAGAGTAATCATCGAATTCAGGAGTCCAAATATGTCTACCTACACCAACGAACAGGTCGCTCACCTCGTCGAAGGCTCGCTCGACTGGGAAACCACCTTCCGCATGCTTTCCATGCCCAAGGACGAGAGCCGCTTCGAGCAATACCTTGCAGCGCTCCAGGCCAAGGTGAGCTTCCCGGACCGCATCGTCCTGCCGCTCGGTCCTCACCTCTACATCGTGCAGTCGGCTACGACGAAGAAATGGCTGACCCAGTGCGACTGCGGCCACCCGTTTTGCGACTACCGCGAGAACTGGAAAATGCACGCCGCCATCTACGTGCGCGACACGGAGGAGGCAATGACCGAGGTCTATCCCAGGCTGATGGCGCCGGACACGCAATGGCAGGTGTATCGCGAGTATTACTGCCCGCAGTGCGGCACGATGCACGACGTCGAGGCGCCGACGCCGTGGTATCCGGTGATTCACGACTTCGAACCGGACATCGAGGCGTTTTACAGGGAGTGGGTCAATCTCCCGGTGCCGGAGCGGGCCGCGGATTAATGGCCTGATTGGCGCGTAAAGCAGGGGAGTGGGCTTTGCCTGCTCCCCTGGCGCACCGACGCCGCACGGTATCGATGCAGTTGCAACGCGATGAACGGCGTCAACGTGACAACGGTCCGCGCGAGGGCGCTTCACGGAGCACGTCGCCCTGGTAGAACGCCGCAAAGCGTTCGAGTTGCCGAAGCGCATCCTGGATTGAAGCGCCATCGCGCAATACGGCGCTCGAAAAGCCCATGCGCTCCATCTGAAGCAGTTGATCGACTAGCACCTCGCCCGTCGCGCGCAAGTCGCCGCGAAAACCTAGCCGGCGTCTGACGAGATAGGCCTGCGTAAAGGCGCGCCCGTCGGTGAAGGTCGGGAATTGCAGTTCGACACGCGTGGCTGCCGAGATTTCCGCGGCGTGCGCGAGCGGATCGGCGTCGTTAGACAGAGTCAGGACGATTTCCCGGTGATCGTCGGCGTGTTCCCCGGCGCTTAAAAGCCGGATACGCGAAACATTCGTCATGCCGCGTCCTCCGCCGTTGCGCGCACCGCGTCCGCGGCGGCCTTGAAGGGTTCGAGCCCCACGCGGCGCACGGTTTCGATGAACGTCTCGCGGCGTTCGCTCTTCTGCTCGCGCAGCGCCAGATAGCAGCCGATCACCGCGTCGACGGCATCGGTCACTTCGTGCGCGGCGAACGACGGGCCGATGACCTTGCCGGGCCGGGCTTCGCCGCTGCGTGCGGAGCCATCCGAGCCGCCCAGCGTGATCTGGTACCACTCGGCGCCGTCCTTGTCGACGCCGAGTATGCCGATATGCCCGCTGTGGTGATGGCCGCACGAATTGATGCAGCCGCTGATATGCAGGTCGATCTCGCCGATGTCGTCGAGTTCGTCGAGATCCTGGTAGCGCTCCATGATGCTCTGCGCGACGGGCAGCGAGCGTGCATTGGCGAGCGCGCAAAAGTCGCCGCCGGGGCAGGAGATCATGTCGGTGAGCAGATGCACGTTGGCGCTCGCGAGCCGCACGTCGACGGCCGCCTGCCACAGCGGCAGCAGGTCGTCCGCATGAACCCATGGCAGCACGATGTTCTGGGTGTGCGTGACGCGCGCTTCGCCTGCGGAGAAGCGGTCCACGAGATCCGCCAGGCGTTCGAGCTGCTCCGCCGTTGCATCGCCGGGCGCCTGCAGCAGGCGTTTGAAGGACAACGTGACGATGCGCATCGACGCTTCCTTGTGCGGGGCGACGTTGCGCTCCAGCCAGCGCTGCAGTTGCGGCGTTTGCCGGGCAGCCGTTTGCAGCGCAGTGGCGGCGGCAGGATCGACAGCGCGGCCAGCGGCCGCTTGCGGCGGCACGGCGAAATGTGTGGTCATGCGGTCGAACTCGGCCTGCGCAATCGTGTGCGGACCACCGTCGCAGTCCACGATCTGACGAAACTCTTCTTCGACTTCGTCGATGAAGCGCTGGCCTTCTGCCTTCGCCAGTATCTTGATGCGCGCCTTGTACTTGTTGTCGCGCCGGCCAAACTGGTTGTACACGCGTACGACCGCCTCGATGTAGTTCATGATCTGCCGCCACGGCAGGAACTCGCGCAGCACCACGCCGATAACAGGCGTACGGCCCATGCCCCCGCCCACCGCTACGCGAAAGCCCAGTTCGCCGTTTTCGTCATGGACGAGACGCAGCCCTACGTCGTGCCAGCCGGTCGCGGCGCGATCTTCCGTCGCCCCGGTAATCGCGATCTTGAACTTGCGTGGCAAGAAGGCGAACTCGGGGTGCAGCGTCGTCCACTGGCGCATGAGTTCGGCAAAGGGGCGCGGGTCGGCGATCTCGTCCGGCGCAACACCCGCGCGCTCGTCGCACGAGATGTTGCGGATGCAGTTGCCGCTCGTCTGGATGCCGTGCATGTCGACCGTGGCGAGCAGGTCCATCACATCGGCGGCTTTCGACAGCGGAATCCAGTTGAACTGAACATTGGTGCGCGTCGTGAAGTGCGCATGGTGCGTCGGCAGGCGGGCGGTGCCGAGCTTGCGCTGTGCCTCGAGCGCATGCCGGTAAACCTCGGCGTCAGGCTCGTCATACTCGCGGGCAACGCGGGCGAGCACGCGAAGCTGCGCGCTCGACAGCTCGCCATACGGAACCGCAACGCGCAGCATCGGCGCATGGCGCTGCACGTACCAGCCGTTTTGCAGGCGCAGCGGGCGAAACGCATCCTCGCTCAGCGTGCCGTTTTGCCAGCGCTCGATCTGGTCGCGGAACTGGGCCGCGCGGCTCGCCACGAAGGCTTTGTCGAATTCGTTATAGCGATACATGGTGACTGCGAAAATGACGGGAGCGAAGACCTTATCGCGCCGCATCCGGCACCTCAAGCAGCAGATGACGCCAAAAAGAGCGCAGCAGAAGCCGCGCGCACGAATCGGTCAGCTTCGCGAGCGCACCTCGGGATGAACGAGCAGTTCGGAGAGCGTGCGGATCGCCTCGTCGATGCGGGGCGACCACGGATGGCCATAATTGAGGCGGATGCAATTCTCGAACGCGTGGGACGCGGAAAAGATCGGGCCGGGCGCCACGCTGATGCCGCGCTCGATAGCGAGACGATGCAGCGCCATGGCGTCGATGGCATCGCGAAACGTGAGCCAGAGAAAATAGCCGCCCTCGGGGCAGGTGTACTGCGTGCCTTCGGGCAGCCAGCGGCGGATCGCGCCGATCATCGCGTCGCGTTGCGTCTGCATGGCAAGGCGAATCTTCTTCAGATGGCGCTCGTAGCCGCCGTGCTCCAGATAGTCGGCGATGCCGGCCTGAACGGGGATGCTTGCCGAGATGGTCGTCATGAGCTTGAGGCGCTGCACGCGTTCGGCGAAGCGCCCCGCGCTCGCCCAGCCCACGCGGTAGCCCGGCGCGAGGTTCTTCGAAAACGAGCCGCAGTGCATGACGAGTCCGCGCCGGTCGAAGGCCATGGCCGGCGGCGGGTAATTCGGCGCGTAATGCAATTCGCCATACACGTCGTCTTCGATGAGCGGCACTTCGTGTTTCGCGAGCAAGTCGACGAGCGCCTCTTTCTTCGCCGCCGATAACGTGACGCCCGTGGGGTTCTGGAAATTCGTCATGAACCAGCATGCGCGGATGGGGTGCTTTTCCAGCGCCCCGGCCAGCGCGTCGAGATCGAGCCCCGTCTGCGTATCGACGGGGATCTCGACGGCGCGCAGGCCGAGCCGCTCGATCGCCTGAAGCGCGGCGTAGAACCCCGGCGACTCCACGGCGACGATATCCCCGGGCTGCGTGACCGCCATCAGGCAAAGATTCAATGCCTCGAGCGCGCCGTTGGTCACGATGATGTCCTCGGCCGGCTGCGAAATGCCAACGCGCATATAGCGCAGCGCAATCTGCCGTCTGAGGTTCTCGTTGCCCGGCGGCAGGTCGACGACCGTGCTCCACGGGCTCACGTTGCGCGCGGCCTGGCCGAGCGACTTCGCGAGACGCGACAGCGGAAAGAGCAGCGGCGAAGGGAAGGCCGACCCGAGCGGCACGATGCCGGGACGCTTGGCGGCGTCGAGCACCGAAAAAACGAGTTCGCTGATGTCGACGGTAGCGGTTTCGCCGCTCGTTGCCTGCGCTGCCGTTCCCGCGGGCTTCGAAGGCGGCGCGACGTAGTAGCCCGAGCGCTCCTCGGCGCGCACGAGACCCCACTGTTCGAGCAGATAGTAAGCGCGCGCCGCCGTGGACTGGCTCACGCCGTGCTGCGCGATGATCTGCCGCAGCGACGGCATGCGGGCGCCGGGCGCCAGGTTGCCGGACCGGATCTCGGTGGCCATGCTCTGCGCCAGGCGTTCATAGCGTGTCATGCGCTTTTGTTCATCGAAGGAGGGGGCGATTTGCGTCGGCTTCTGCGGACCGGGGAAGCGATCTGCTGCGCTGATTTTATCGTCGTCTGCTTCTGTACGGTGGCTTCACAGGGGCGGATCATGGCGATCAGCGCGCATCGAGGTCCGGGTCTGTTCTCCCGGGATGCGCCGGGATTACTGCGCGAGTGCCCGGATCATCACCTAAACCCGCAGAGCTTGCGGCTCTTTTTGCCTGTAGCGTGGCAAGCCTTTGGCCCCGGCACTCGCGTGCCGGGGCCATTTCTCGTGGCCGCGCCGAATACGCTGCTGCTGCATCGCTCGAATCGTTTGCAACTGCTGCTTTTGCTGCTTGCGAAGCAGTTCGAACATACGTCCATGTTCGAGTCGCTCGAGCGAAATGGAGAAAACGATGGAACTCATCCGCATGGTACGCATTGTTCTGTGGAGCTTCTTCGGCGTGCGCAAGAGCGCCGCCCATGAAGCGGACTTCGCCAATGTGAATTTCAGCTGGCTGCCGTTCGTGGCGGTCGGGCTGGCCGCTTTGATCGGGGCCTGCATACTGGGCGTCGTGCTGCTGGTGGCGCATTCCACGGGGACCGCACAAGGATTCTGAGCGGCTGCTTCCGGTCGTTTCGTCACGGACGCGATGCGTCTTCGTCAAGCAGGTCGATGGCGACGGATGCCAGTTGTGCGCCAGGGGCCGAGGGCCGTAGCGCGAGTTCTTCGGAACGTCCGCTGATCCAGAGCACGTGGAGCGGCGCAAGGGTCACGCCGCGCAGCAGGCTGCTCTCCACGCTCCATTGTCCCGCGAGACTCACGAGCAACTGGGTGGCGGCGGGCGTCACGCGCAACGAATGCGACGCGACATTCACCCGCGCGCGCGCCGCGCCGCGTCTGCACATGACGTTCAGGACGCTCACGGGCTGCGCGGGCGCGTTCGCCCACATGTGCAGGTCGCCGGAGAAATGCACCGGCTGACCGGCGCGCGCCTGCAACTCGCCGAAGGCGATTTCGGCGCGATATCCGACGTGACGCTGCGCGTGGTGGGCGCGGCCCGGCAGTCGGCGCAACCCGTCGATCTTCTGGTTTTCGACGCGGCGACGGCCAGCGCGGCCGTGCGGTTCATCGACTGCAGCGGCGTCGCACCCGAACCGTGGGCCAACGGCGGCGGCACGACGCGCACGCTCCCCGCGCGGACCCGAGGCAAACGGCGGCGCGTCATGGCGCGTGAGTGTCGCCACAGTGGAAGGCCCCGCGCGATTTTCGCAGTTCCCGGGCTACAACCGCACCCTGCTGCTCATCGACGATGGCGCAATCGACCTGCACTCGCAGGAAGTACCAGGGTTCTCATCATCACGCTCCCACCGTTTCGAACACGCGCTGATCCGCGAGCGTCTGAAGGAGCGCGTCCACGCTCTTCACCTGAACGCCCGGTTCGCGCGCGGGCGGGTCGCTGAGCGCGACCACGCGGCTTTGCGCCGACAGCGAGACACCGAGCGCAGCGGCCTCGTACGTGACGAGCGGCTTTTGCTTCGCCTTCACGATGCTCGGCAGCGTGACGCGGCGCGGTTGCGCGAGACGCAGGTCGGCGCTGATCACTGCCGGGCCGTCGACTTGCCAGTCGGCGGTGCCCACGTCCTCGCCGCAGCTCACGCGCCAGCCGCGCTCCTTGACGTCCAGCGCGCACGCATTGAGCGCCTGCGGCCAACCGAGCAGCGCGGCTAGCATGGCCGCCACGCCGCCCACGTCGCCGTCGATGGCCTGCTTGCCGCACAGCACGAGTCCGTAATCCGCGTCCTTCATGTGCGCGGCAACGAGGCGAGCGACGGCGAACGAATCGAGCGTTGCCGTCGCGGCGCCCGTGTCGATGAGCACGGCGTCGTCCGCGCCCATCGCGAGCGCGGTGCGCAGCACGTCCTGATGGGCGGGCAGCCCGCACGTCAGCACGGTGACGTGCGAGGCGACGCCCGATTCCTTCAGTTGCAGCGCCTTTTCGAGCGCGCATTCGTCGAAAGGGTTCAGCGACATCTTCAGGCCCGCCGTGTCGATCGTGCCCGTTGCGCCCACCCGCACGCGCACGTTCGGGTCCACCACGCGCTTGACGGGCACCAGAATGCGGATACTCATCGGTGTTCAGCGGCGAGATGATGGGCGACGGACGCGCCGATCACGCCGGCGCCGATGACGACAAAGTCATAGTGGCTCATGAAGCCCCCGTAAATGCACGATGGGCCGGATTTTAGAAATACGGGCGGCCACGCTTTTTTGTATTAGGCAAACTTATGGTCAGCGAGCGCAAATGCTCATCGAGTGTGCGCACGGCATCGGGCGCGGCATCATGCATTCCGGTGCGGTGCCGGCGATGCACGGCGATTGTGCGGGCCATCCACGGAGCCGATCATGAGACGTACGCAGGCGCCTATCGATCTGAACGCATTGCAGGCCTTTCTGGCCGTGTGCGAAACGGGCTCGATGACGGGCGCGGCAAAGCAGTTGGGTGTCAGCCAGAGCGCGGTGAGCCAGGCGATCGCCGGGCTCGAACGCGACCAGGGCACGACGCTGTTCGACCGCGAGAGCCGGCCGCCGCGCCCGAACGTGGCGGGCCGCGCGCTGCTCGAACTGGCGGGCGCGCTGCTGGAGCACGCGCAGATGGTGAGCACGCGTATCGGCGATGCGTCGCATGCGGGCATGCTGCCGGTGCGCCTCGGTTGTGTCGATTCGTTCGCCGCGACGGTCGGTCCCGAGCTCATTCGCGCGGTGGCCGGCTCGGCGCGGCAAATATCGCTCTGGTCGGGACTCACGCCTGGCCTCAGCAAGCAGTTGCACGATCGCGAGCTCGATCTTGCCGTCTGCACGCAAACGGCGATCAACGATGCACGCATCGTGGAAATACCGCTCTTTTCGGAGGCGTTCGTCGCGGTCGTCTCGCGCAGCTGGCTCGCGGAGCACCGCAATGCGGACTGGCGGGCGCTCGCGCCCGAGATGCCGATGATCCGCTATACGACGCGCTCGGTGATCGGCCAGCAAGTGGAACGCTATGCGCGGCACCTGGGCATCAACAGTCCGAGGCGCTACGAGTTCGACGCGACCGATCCGCTTCTGAGCCTCGTCGCGGCGCGTCTGGGATTTGCGATATCGACGCCGCTGTGCCTGTGGCAGGCACGGCACTACCTGCCGGAGATCGCGGTGCTGCCGCTGCCGGCGGGGCGCCTTGGCCGGCGCGATTTTTTCCTGCTGCATCGGCAGGGCGAGTGGGAGGCATTCGCGCGCGAGATCGCGACGCTCACGCGCCGGGTGCTCGAGGGATCCATCCAGCCGGCGTTGGCCCGCGCGCTGCCGCAGATGCCGCCCGACGCCTTGCAGTGAGCCGCTGCACAGCATTGCAGCAAGACGAAAGAGAGAACGGATGAACGAACTATTCACGCTGGAGCGCGGCGAGGCGCCGCTGGTGATCTCGATTCCGCATCTCGGCACGCACATTCCCGAGGCGCTGCGCCCGCTGTATACCGAAGCGGCGCTCACGCTGGCCGACACCGACTGGCATCTGGATCGCCTCTATGCATTCGCGCGCGAGATGGGCGCGACCGTGATCGGTGCGCGGATATCGCGCTATGTCATCGATCTGAACCGCCCGCCCGGCGACGAGAGCCTCTATCCGGGCCAGACGACGACGGGCCTGTGCCCCGGCGAGACTTTTCGCGGCGAACCGATTTATCGGCCGGCAAGCGCGCCCGACGAGGCGCAGCGCGCCGAACGCATCGCCCGTTACTGGCGGCCGTATCACGATGCCCTCGCGGCGGAGCTGGCGCGCCTGCGTGCGCGGCACGGCAACGTGCTGCTGTGGGAGGCGCATTCGATTGCGAGCCGATCGCCCAGGCTTTTCGAGGGCAAGCTGCCGGATCTGAATCTCGGGACGCAGGACGGCCGCACGTGCGCGGGCACGGTCCAGCAGGCGGCCGTCGAGGCGATGGCGGCGAGCGACTCGACGTGGGTTGCGAACGGCCGCTTCAAGGGCGGCTACATCACGCGTTGCTTTGGCGCGCCGGCGCGCGGCATTCACGCAATCCAGCTGGAAATGTGTCAATGCACCTATATGAACGAGACTGCGCCGTTCGAATACGTGCCCGAGCGGGCGCAGGCGGTGCAGCCGACGCTCGTTCGCATGGTCGGTGGCGCGTTCGAAGCGGTGAAGCGTCTCGCCCCGGCTTTTGCATAAGACGTTCTGATGACTCAGCGTAAGCGTGCGTCCCGTTTCAGTGCAGGCGCGCACTAGCGGCAACGAGGGCACGCACCGCTAACGAACAACGCGCCGCGCCAGAATCGTGCGGGCAACGCAGTAGACGCCGGATTGCGCCCGGGATGTTTATCAGCGGGAACTTTTGATTCACGTCAGTTAAACATGGCACGAAGGTTGCGTTGAATAATGCGGTCGCTGGCGCTTCAGTCGGCGGTGCCGGGCGGATAGATAAAGATCGACAGAAACTGGATGGGCAACTTGATCAACCGCTCGGGGCCGTGAGGGATATCGGCCTGGAACGTGAGCGTGTCGCCGGGATGGAGGATGTAGGTTTGCTGGCCGTGGCGGTATTCGATCACCCCCTTGAGCATGTGGATGAATTCGGTGCCGGGGTGTTCGAAGGTCGGAAAGCGTTCGGCTTCATCCTCCATGGTGATGAGGAAGGGTTCGAAGGCTTTGCGCGGACCCTGGTCGTAAGCGAGCAGATGGTAGGTGTGTCCGCGCTTGGTGCCCTTGCGTACGACCTCCATGCCCGTGCCTTTTTTGACGAGCTGCGCGCCGCCTTGCGGCGCGTCGAAGTTGCGAAAGAGCGTGGAAAGGGAAACGCCGAGCGCCTGGGCGATGCGGTGCAGGACGTCGAGCCCGGTCGAGGTTTGCGCGTTCTCGATCTTCGAGAGCATGCCGCGGCTGATGCCGGCCTGTTCGGCCACCTGCGCGATGGTCAGCGCGTGGCGCTGGCGCAGGTCGCGGATGGTGGCGCCCAGAAAGCGTTCGAGTGCGGTTTTGTTGTCGTCCCCAGTGTGCATGATCGGCCTCGGTAGCAATGCTTGACGCGTAGCTGGCCGGCACGCTGTGGCGCGCGCCGGTTGTTTCATGGTGTGAAGCATTGTTGCATGGCAGGAAAAGGAGTTCCAGACGCAGTGCGCAACGAGAAGCGCCTGGCGAGCGCGTAATGCGGGCCGCGTGCGCGCTCCGAACGATGGTCAGCAAGTTCCCGGAACCGGCCCAGGCGCGATGCGCCCAGCCTCTATCAACCGCAACGGAGTTGGTGCAAGGAGTGACGATGAATCTGAACGACGCGAGTAAGCTGCCGCTCGGCGAGCCCGGAAGCGTGCCCCGTTTCGACTCGGCGGAAAACGCGCAAGGCTGGCTCGCTCAGCAGGGCGTGAAGTACGTATTGGCGCAGTTCGTCGACATCCATGGTGTCGCAAAGGCCAAGTCGGTGCCGGTCGCGCATCTGAAGACGGTGCTCGAGGCGGG
>NZ_BBJJ01000055.1 GCF_000739815.1 Paraburkholderia mimosarum LMG 23256 = NBRC 106338 | reverse complement strand
AGCCTGTATGGTCGCCAGTGCATTATGACTGGCAGGCGAACCGTGAGGAACGCTGTTGATTGTGCAGGTATGGGACGACGGAGAAAGCGAAAGCCGGGTTTTAATGATTCGGATAGGGGTTGAGACATCACCCCACGCGAAAGCGGGCAGACTTCCGTCTGGTCTACCGTCGCAAGACGGCTGACTACCCTCTAGCGGAAATAGTGATTGCTGGCGGCTTCTTAGTCGTCAGTGTTGTTCTTACCCCTTCGCGGGAGCAAAACGCTCCCGCAAGGGACGTGTTGCTCCTCGCGCGGGATTCACTTCTTCAAGCGGGAGAGCAGCATGAGAGTATCTGTCCGAAAGGATGGGTCTGCGCTTTCACACGCGCCGGACAACTGGCACGCCGTAGATTGGCGGCAAGTTGAACGGAACGTGAGAGGGATGCAGATTCGAATTGCGAAGGCGACGCGGGAAGGTGACTGGCGCAGGGTGAAAGCCCTGCAACGGATGCTGACCCGCACGTTGTCCGCAAAGCTGTACGCGGTACGACGTGTTACGCAGAACCAAGGTGCGCGAACGGCTGGAGTCGATCGCGAGCTATGGGATTCGCCTGAGAGCCGATGGGCAGCTGTCGGCAGGTTGAAGCGGCGCGGGTACAAGCCTCTGCCATTACGGAGAGTCTTTATCCCCAAGGCCAATGGGAAAGAACGCCCTCTGGGCATTCCAACCATGCGGGACAGGGCGATGCAAGCCTTGTATCTGCTGGCTTTGGAGCCAGTGTCGGAATCGACGAGCGACCCGAACTCGTATGGGTTCAGGCTAAACCGCTCGACGGCCGATGCCATGTCGCAGATTTTCGTCGCCATGTCTCAGAAGGGCTCTGCCCGATGGGTACTGGAGGCGGACATCAAGGGCTGCTTTGACTACATCAGTCATGACTGGCTGGTGACCCATGTCCCTATGGACAAGGAGATCCTCCGGAAATGGCTGAAGGCTGGCCTGATTTACAAGGGGCAGCTACAGGCGACTGAGGCCGGTACGCCACAGGGAGGGATCATCTCCCCGACGCTGGCTAACGTGACGCTGAACGGGCTGGAGCGAGAACTGATTGGGCAACTCGTTGCGAAATTCGGGATCGCGAAGGCGAAGAAGCTGAAGGTAAATGTAGTGCGGTACGCGGATGACTTCGTGATTACCGGCGACTCGAGAGAGGTGCTGGAGCAAGAAGTCCGACCTTGGGTGGAAGCATTCCTCGCGGTAAGAGGTTTGCGACTATCCGAGGAGAAAACGCGCATTGCGCATATTGACGACGGCTTCGACTTCCTTGGGTGGAATTTTCGGAAGTACTCGGGAAAGCTACTCATCAAACCGAGCAAGAAGAACGCGCAAGCGTTCTATCGCAAGGTATCGGAGACGATCAGCGGTAACAAGACGGTACGGCAGGGGGACCTGATCCACTTGCTGAACCCGATGCTCCGAGGCTGGGCGCAGTATCACAGCCCCGTGGTGGCCAAGCAGGCGTACTGCCGCATGGAGTCTCTGATCTTTCGGAGACTCTGGTGGTGGTCGAAACGGCGACATCCGAATAAGGGCGCTGGCTGGGTGAGGAAGAAGTACTTTCACTCGGACGGTGACCGCACTTGGATCTTTGCTGTTCCCGTAGTTAGAGACGATGGGAGTAAAGGCCTGAATGAGTTGTATCAGCTTCGCGATACGGCAATCAGGCGGCACAGGAAGATCAAAGGCGACTTCAATCCCTTTGATCCTGAGTGGGAGCAGTATGGCGAGCAGTTGCGTCAGGCGCGCATGGAAGGATCAATGCGACACCGGAAGCAATGGGCATCGCTGTACATGTCGCAGGGCGGTCTATGTGCGCACTGCGGCGGCGCTTTGACTCAGGAGACGGGCTGGCACAACCATCACTTGGAGTACCGGGTGCATGGAGGTTCTGACGCTCTGTTCAACCGAGTGCTACTACATCCCGACTGCCACCGGCAGGTGCATGTAGGTAAAATCGCGCTGACTAAGCCGGCCCGGTCATAAGACTGGGCTTTGATCGTAGATTGGAGCCGTATGCGGGGAAACTCGCACGTACGGTTCTTAGGGGGCTCTCCTTCCGCGAGGAAGGGGGGCTACCCTCCAAATAACAGCGAAGCCACCATGAATTACCCCCATCCGATCATCGCGCGCGAAGGCTGGCCGTTCATCGCCATTGCGGCCGTCGTGGCGCTCTTGATCCATGCGGTCGCAGGCTTCGGACTCGCATGGCCTTTCTGGCTCATCCTCATCTTCGTCGTTCAGTTCTTCCGCGATCCGCCGCGCCCCATCCCCAGCCAGGCCAACGCCGTGCTGTGCCCGGCAGACGGCCGCATCGTCGCCGTGGAAACCGCGCACGACCCGTACGCAAACCGTGAAGCGCTCAAGATCAGCGTATTCATGAACGTCTTCAACGTGCACTCGCAACGTTCGCCTGTCGATGGCGCCGTCGCCAAGGTCGAGTACTTCCCGGGCGCGTACCTGAACGCCGCCATCGACAAGGCCTCGACCGAAAACGAGCGCAACGCCGTCGTGCTGACGATGGCCGACGGCACGACCGTCACCTCCGTGCAGATCGCCGGCCTCATCGCGCGCCGCATTCTCTGCTACGTACGTGCGGGCGAGCCGCTCTCGCGCGGCCAGCGCTATGGTTTCATCCGCTTCGGCTCGCGCGTCGACGTCTACCTGCCCGTGGGCAGCCGCCCGCGCGTGTCGATCGGCGAGAAGGTGTCCGCCTCGTCGACGATCCTCGCCGAACTGCCGACGCAATCGGCGTAAAGGAGGGTTGCGATGGCCGGATTCAAACAGCGTCGACCCCGCAACCCGGCCGGCGGGCCGTTGCCGCGGCCGTTCCGGCGCAACAAGTCGGTGCAGGAGCCGATGGGTGTCGCCGCGAACCGGCGCGCGGCGCGCCAGGAGTTCCTGAAAAAGCGCGGCATCTATTTGCTGCCCAACGCGTTCACCACGGCCGCGCTCTTCTGCGGCTTCTTCGCAGTCGTGCAGGCGATGAACGTGCGTTTCGAAGTGGCGGCCATCGCCATTTTCGTGGCGATGGTGCTCGACGGGATGGACGGGCGCGTGGCGCGCATGACGCACTCGCAGAGCGCCTTCGGCGAGCAGTTCGACAGCCTCTCGGACATGGTGTCGTTCGGCGTGGCGCCCGCGCTCGTGATGTACGAATGGGTGCTCAAGGATCTCGGGCGCTGGGGCTGGCTCGCGGCTTTCGTCTACTGTTCGGGAGCGGCGCTGCGTCTCGCGCGCTTCAACACGAACATCGGCGTGGTGGACAAGCGATTCTTCCAGGGGCTGCCGAGCCCGGCTGCGGCGGCGCTGATCGCCGGCTTCGTGTGGCTCGCCACCGACAACCGCGTGCCCCTCAAGCTGTCCTGGCTGCCGTGGGTCGCCTTCGTGCTGACGATCTATGCAGGCGTGACGATGGTGTCCAACGCGCCGTTCTACAGCGGCAAAGCGCTCGACGTGCGCCACCGTGTGCCCTTCGCGGCGACGCTGCTCGTGGTCGTGGCGTTCGTGCTCGTTTCGTCGGATCCGCCGCTGATGCTGTTCGGTCTGTTCGTGCTGTATGGGCTTTCGGGCTATGTGTTCTGGGCGTACCAGGCCGTGCGCGGGCGCGGGAACCCGGCGCGTTCGTCGCCGCGAGAGCGGTAGCGTGCGCGTGTGACGCAATCCTGCAAGAAGGGCTGTGCGTGAGTGCGGCCCTTTTTTTTTGACGCCGCCCGCTGTTTGCGCCTACAGCTCTCCCGTGCTGACTGCCCACGCTGGTCGCCCACGCTGGTTGCCCGCGCCGGTTGCCCACGCCGGTCGCCTCCCATTGCACTATCGGCCGATTCCGGCTATAGTCGGCGCCATGGATACCATCCAGTTCCCCCTCTTTTCCCTTCAAGCCGGCGCGCCCCTAAGCACGCTAGCGCTAGCGCGCCTGCCGCGCTGATCTCGCTCGCCCTCCGTAAGCCTCGTTCATTGTCAGCGTCGCCATCGGTGGCGCGAACACCCAAAATGCGGTTTTGACACTGAACAAGTCCCCCTGGAGACCCGAAATGGCAGCAGACAAGCTCATCATTTTCGATACGACGTTGCGTGACGGCGAACAGTCGCCCGGCGCGTCGATGACGAAGGAAGAGAAGATCCGCATTGCGAAGCAGCTCGAGCGCATGAAAGTGGACGTCATCGAGGCCGGCTTCGCGGCCAGCTCGAACGGCGACTTCGACGCGATCCATACGATCGCCGGCCTGATCAAGGACAGCACGATCTGCTCGCTCGCCCGCGCGAACGACAAGGACATCCAGCGCGCCGCCGACGCGCTCAAGCCCGCCGACCACTTCCGCATTCACACGTTCATCGCCACTTCGCCGCTGCACATGGAGAAGAAGCTGCGCATGTCGCCCGAGCAGGTGCTCGAGCAGGCGAAGCTGGCCGTGCGCTTTGCGCGCAAGTTCACGAACGACGTGGAGTTCTCGCCCGAAGACGGCAGCCGCTCGGACATGGATTTCCTGTGCCGCGTGCTCGAAGCCGTCATCAACGAAGGCGCGACGACGATCAACATCGCCGATACGGTCGGCTACGGCGTTCCCGAGCTCTACGGCAACCTCGTGAAGACGCTGCGCGAGCGCATTCCGAACTCGGACAAGGCCGTGTTCTCGGTGCACTGCCACAACGACCTCGGCATGGCCGTGGCGAACTCGCTGGCCGGCGTGAAGATCGGCGGCGCGCGTCAGGTGGAGTGCACGATCAACGGTCTCGGCGAGCGCGCGGGCAACACGTCGCTCGAAGAAATCGTCATGGCCGTGAAGACGCGCAAGGACTACTTCGGCCTCGAGATCGGCCTCGACACCACGCAAATCGTGCCGGCATCGAAGCTCGTTTCGCAGATCACCGGTTTCGTCGTGCAGCCGAACAAGGCCGTGGTGGGCGCGAACGCGTTCGCACATGCCTCGGGCATCCATCAGGACGGCGTGCTCAAGGCGCGCGACACCTACGAGATCATGCGCGCCGAAGACGTGGGCTGGAGCGCGAACAAGATCGTGCTCGGCAAGCTCTCGGGCCGCAACGCGTTCAAGCAGCGCCTGCAGGAACTGGGCATCGCGCTCGACAGCGAAGCCGAACTGAACAACGCGTTCGCGCGCTTCAAGGAACTGGCCGACCGCAAGGCCGAAATCTTCGACGAAGACATCATCGCGATCGTCACTGAAGAGTCGGCGGAGGCGCAGGAGAAGGAGCACTACAAGTTCATCTCGCTCGCGCAGCACTCGGAAACCGGCGAGCGTCCGCACGCGCGCATCGTGTTCTCGGCCGACGGCAAGGAAGTGACGGGCGAAGCGGCCGGCAACGGCCCCGTGGACGCCACGCTCAACGCGATCGAAACGGAAGTGGGCAGCGGCTCGGAACTGCTGCTCTACTCGGTGAACGCGATCACGACGGGCACCCAGGCGCAGGGCGAAGTGACGGTGCGTCTGTCGAAGGCGGGCCGCATCGTGAACGGTGTGGGCACCGATCCCGATATCGTCGCGGCCTCCGCGAAGGCGTATATCTCGGCGCTCAACAAGCTCTACTCGTCGGATAGCGACAAGCTCAATCCGCAGCGCGCGTAAGCAGTGGCGGGGCGTATGGCCCCGCTTTGCCCTGTCGCGCGAATGCGGCGATCGAAAAACCCCCGGGCTCGCAAGCGCTCGGGGGTTTTGTTTTGCTGCGCGGGGATCGGAACGCTCAGAAAAGGCTGCGTCGGTCCGGGTCGTGCAGCGGATCCGGCGTCTTCTGCGTGAGCCGCAGGATGCCCTGCTCGTCGAAGTAGAAGCTGTAGAGCATGTACCAGACGTTGTCTTCGAGGTAACGGTAGGTCCAGGCTTCCTTCTTCATCAGCGGGAAGTAGGCGGTCTCGACCGGGCGGCCGAAGTTCACGAGCACGTCGGTGCGCGTCCATTTGCCGATTTCGGCGCGATAGAACTCGTTGGGCTGCAGGACCTGACGCAAGTTCACCACCTTGCCGCTGGCGTCGATGTCGGCGGCCGTCGTGGTTTCGCCCATCGGCTGCGTCGGCCACATCAGGCGCTTGCCGCCATCGGGCAAGTCGTAGATTTCGGCGGGCGGTCCGAAGCGGGCGACCACGGCCTGGGCGTCGTCGCCCGCGTGGAATTGCTGCCACGGCTGCGCACAGCCCGCGAGCGCGAGTGCGCCCACGCCCGCGAAGAGGCCGAGACGCGCACGGCGCGCGGCGATCCGCACGCGTGTTGCAAGCGAGGTTGAGAAGCGCGTGAACATGATGTCCCCCGTTGGCAAGATTGCATTGACCGCCGTGAATCTGGATCCCTTATTTTGACACGCCACGCGATGCTCGCGGACCTGGGCTGCGCGGTCCCGTGCGGGAGGGCGGCCTTGCCGTCGCCCCGTCTCGCGGCCTATGATCCGCGCTTCGATTGACAAACCGGCGGGCAACGGAAAAGTCGGCATTGAGGAAAGAACGCATGAAGGCAGGAAGAAGGCGTGCGGCGGCAGTCGTATTCATGATGGCGGCCGGGCTTGCGGCCGCAACTGGCGTGCAGGCCCAGGAGGCCCCGGCGGGCAAGCCGGTCCAGCTTGCGCTGATCGAAGGCATGTCCGGCCCGTTCGCCGATGCGGGCGCGGCGGTCGAGCGCAACCTGCGCTTCGGCGTGGAGCGCGTGAATGCGGGAGGCGGCGTCGCGCTGCGTGACGGGCGGCATCCGCTCGAGCTGGTCACGCTCGACAGCAAGGGCAGCCCGGAGGCGGCGCTCATGCAGCTGCGCGCGGCGCAAGATCGCCATATCGGCTATGTCATGCAGGGCAACAGCTCGGCGGTGGCGGCGGCGCTCGTGACGGCGATCGATCGCCAGAACGAACGCGCGCCCGACAACCGCCAGGTCTTCCTCAACTATTCCGCGGACGACCCGGCGCTCACCAACGCGAACTGCAGCTTCTGGCACTTCCGCTTCGACGCGCACGCGGGCATGCGCATGGACGCGCTCGCCGACGTCATCGCCGCGGACAAGACGGTTACGAAGGTGTATCTGCTCAATCAGGACTACAGCTTCGGGCACGTCGTGAGCACGCTCGCGCGCGAAGCGCTGGCGAAGCGGCGTCCGGACGCCGCCATCGTTGGCGACGAATTCCACCCTATCGGCCGCGTGAAGGACTTCGCGCCGTACGTCGCCAAGATCCGGGCGACGGGTGCCGACGCCGTCATCACGGGCAACTGGGGCAACGACCTTACGCTGCTCGTGAAGGCCGCGCGCGAGCAGGGGCTCGAAACGAAGTTCTACACGTTCTATGGCAATAGCCTCGGCGCGCCCGCAGCGCTGGGCGACGCGGGCGTGAAGCGCGTGATTGCCGTGGCAGACTGGCACCCGAACGCGGGCGGCGCGGCCTCCGATGCGTGGTACAAGGCGTTCCGTTCGCGTTACCCGGAGGCCCAGGCGGACTATCCGGTGTTGCGCATGTCGATGATGGTCGAGATGCTCGCCCAGGCCATGACGAAGGCCGGCACGGCCGACCCCGAGACGGTCGCGAAAGCGCTGGAGGGCCTGCGCTTCACGGGGGACGAAGCCCGCTTCCACCCGATGTGGATGCGCGCCGACGACCACCAGGCCATCCAGCCCCTTTACGTCATGCAGATGGACAGGCAGGGCACGCCGGGCGTGCGGTACGACAATGAAGGCTCGGGATACGGTTTTCGCACGGTGCTGGCGGTCCCCGCTGAACGCACCGTACCGGCCACCACCTGCCAGATGAAGCGGCCCTGACTGCGTGCCTTGTTGCAAGCGGGTGCGCGGCGAATCGGGGCTGTGCTATACTGCGCCCCTTGTTGCGAATCCGCGGCAAGGTAGTTGGGTAGTAAAGAAGCAAAAGCAGAGTAGTAAGAACCAAGCCACGGCACGGCCTTTCTTCCGTGACCGCTCGTTTGTTTTAAAGGAAAAGCAAAATGTCCGTAGCAGATATCAAGAAGTCCGACGTCGTCGCGCAATTCGCGCGCGGCACCAATGACACGGGTTCGCCCGAAGTTCAGGTTGCGCTCCTGACGTCGCGTATCAACGAACTGACCGCGCACTTCAAGTCGCACGCCAAGGATCACCACAGCCGCCGCGGTCTGCTGCGCATGGTGAGCCGCCGCCGCAAGCTGCTCGACTACCTGAAGGGCAAGGACGCTGATCGTTACCGCGCGCTGATCGAGAAGCTGGGTCTGCGCAAGTAACCGGAAGGTCTTCCACAAAGATGCCTGTGTCAGTTTCCGCTGATGCAGGCATTTTGTTTTTGAACGGCGCGCTTCATGCAGGTTTGATTCGATGCCTGCCGGCTCGAAAGCAATACCACGTAGCACCAGCAGTACGAGCAGCAGGGCCGGGCCTCGGGGCAGAGCTTTGTGTCATTCCAGCAGATCGTGTGCGCCTGTGTCGCAAGGTCGCGATCCGCTGGAATGGCATAACACTCCTCTTCCTGCGCGGTGCCGGAGCCTGTCTTGCCGCATCACCCGCGTGTGCGGGCAATGCATAACAAATGAGTAAGGAGTGAGTGACCATGACCATGTTCAACAAAGTCGTGAAGGAATTCAAATGGGGCCAGCACAACGTGCGCCTCGAAACGGGTGAAATCGCCCGTCAGGCCGGCGGTGCCGTCATCGTCGACGTCGAAGACACCGTCGTGCTCGCGACCGTCGTCGGCGCCAAGACCGCCAAGCCGGGTCAGGACTTCTTCCCGCTCACCGTCGACTACATCGAAAAGACCTATTCGGCCGGCAAGATCCCGGGCGGCTTCTTCCGCCGCGAAGGCCGCCCGTCGGAAGGCGAGACGCTGATCTCGCGCCTGATCGACCGTCCGCTGCGCCCGCTTTTCCCGGAAGGCTTCTACAACGAAGTCCAGGTCGTGATCCACGTCCTGTCGATCAATCCGGAAGTTCCGGCTGACATCCCCGCGCTGATCGGCGCGTCGGCTGCGCTGGCGATTTCGGGTCTGCCGTTCAATGGTCCGGTGGGCGCGGCACGCGTCGCCTACATCAACAACGAGTACGTGCTCAACCCGACGCGCGCGCAGATCAAGGATTCGCGCCTCGACCTCGTCGTGGCCGGTACCGAGCGCGCAGTGCTGATGGTGGAATCGGAAGCCGACCAGCTGCCGGAAGACGTGATGCTCGGCGCCGTGGTATTCGGCCACGAGCAGATGCAAACGGCCATCGACGCGATTCACGAACTCGTGCGTGAAGGCGGCAAGCCCGAGTGGGACTGGCAGCCGGCGCCGACGGACGAGGCGCTCATCGCCCGCGTCACCGACATCGCCTACAACGACCTGCTCGCCGCCTACCAGCTGCGCGACAAGCAGCAGCGCTCGACCAAGCTGAAGGAAGTCTACGCAGCGACGTCGGCCAGGCTCGAAGAAGAAGCGGCTGCGGCTGGCACGACGGCGGCCGACAAGGCCACGGTCGGCAACATCGTCTTCGACCTCGAAGCGAAGATCGTCCGTTCGCAGATCCTGAACGGCGAGCCGCGCATCGACGGCCGCGATACGCGCACCGTGCGCCCGATCGAGATCCGTACCGGCGTGCTGCCGCGTACGCACGGTTCGGCGCTCTTCACGCGTGGCGAAACGCAGGCGCTGGTCATCGCGACGCTCGGCACCAAGGGCGACGAGCAGATCATCGACGCGCTCGAAGGCGAGTACCGCGACCGCTTCATGCTCCACTACAACATGCCCCCGTTCGCGACCGGCGAAACGGGCCGCGTGGGTTCGCCCAAGCGCCGTGAAATCGGCCACGGCCGTCTCGCCAAGCGCGCGCTGGTCGCGTGCCTGCCGAGCGCCGAGGAGTTCGGCTACTCGATCCGTGTGGTTTCGGAAATCACCGAGTCGAACGGTTCGTCGTCGATGGCTTCGGTGTGCGGCGGCTGCCTCGCGCTGATGGACGCCGGCGTGCCGATGAAGGCGCACGTCGCCGGTATTGCGATGGGCCTGATCCTCGAAGGCAACAAGTTCGCGGTCCTGACCGACATTCTCGGCGACGAAGATCACCTCGGCGACATGGACTTCAAGGTGGCGGGTACGGAAGCTGGCGTGACCGCGCTGCAGATGGACATCAAGATCCAGGGCATCACGAAGGAAATCATGCAGGTCGCCCTCGCGCAGGCGAAGGAAGGCCGCATGCACATCCTCGGCAAGATGACCTCGGCCGTGTCGGGCGTGAACACCGAGCTGTCGGCATACGCTCCGCGCATGATCACCATCAAGATCAATCCGGAAAAGATCCGCGACGTGATCGGCAAGGGCGGTTCGGTGATCCGCGCGCTGACCGAAGAAACGGGCACGACCATCGACATCTCCGACGACGGCGTGGTGACCATCGCGAGCACGTCGAGCGAAGGTATGGCCGAAGCGAAGAAGCGCATCGAGAACATCACGGCCGAAATCGAAGTGGGCCAGGTGTACGAAGGCGCAGTGCTCAAACTGCTGGACTTCGGCGCGATCGTGAATCTGCTGCCGGGCAAGGATGGTCTGCTGCACATCTCCGAGATCGCCAACGAGCGCATCAAGGACATCAACGACTATCTCAAGGAAGGCCAGGTCGTGAAGGTCAAGGTCATCCAGACGGACGAGAAGGGTCGCGTGCGTTTGTCCGCCAAGGCGCTGCTCAATGAGCAGGCGAATGGCGGCAATGCGGGCGGCGCACCGCAGGGCGAACCGCAGCAGTAACGCGGTAAGCTCCAACGGCCGGTAGCGTGCAAAACGCTCCGGCCGTTTTTTTATGACAATGAGTGCGAGTGGCAATGCGCAAGCGTCAATGTCGTCGCGTGCGCAACGCCATCCAGATCGGGGCGCGGCCCTGCGGAGATGCGAGATGAAGGCAGTCGAGATTACCGAATTCGGTGCGCCGGACGTGCTCAAGCTGGCCGAACGGCCGACCCCCGAGCCGAAGGCCGGCGAAGTGCTGATCAAGGTGAGCGCCTCGGGCGTGAACCGTCCCGACGTGTTCCAGCGCAAAGGTTCTTATGCGCCGCCGCCGGGCATTTCCGACCTGCCAGGACTCGAAGTGGCGGGTGAGATCGTGGGCGGAACGATCGACGAGAAAAGCAATCCGTTCGGGTTGAAAATCGGTGATCGCGTGTGCGCGTTGATTGCGGGTGGCGGCTACGCCGAATACGCGATCGCGCCGCTCGGGCAATGCCTGCCCGTGCCGAATGGCCTCACCGACGTGGAGGCGGCGTCGCTGCCGGAAACCTTCTTCACGGTCTGGAGCAACGTGTTCCAGCGCGCCTGCCTCGGCAAAGGCGAAGGTGGCGAGAACGAGACGCTACTCGTGCAGGGCGGTTCGAGCGGCATTGGCGTGACGGCGATCCAGATCGCACACGCGCTCGGCTTCCGCGTGTTCGCGACCGCTGGCTCGGACGACAAGTGCCGCGCCTGCGAGGCGCTCGGCGCCGATCGCGCCATCAACTATCGCACCGGCGATTTCGTCGAGGTCGTCAAGGCGCTCACGAACGACCGTGGCGTCGACGTGATTCTCGACATGGTGGCGGGCGGCTATGTGGCGCGTGAACTTTCCGCGCTTGCTACGGGCGGCCGCATCGTGCTCATCGCGACGCTCGGCGGCTCCAAAGCCGAACTCAACATGGGCGAGATCCTGCGTCGCCGGCTCACGGTCACCGGTTCGACGCTGCGCGCGCGTTCCGTCGAATTCAAGGCGCAGATCGCGCAGGAGCTGAAGGCGAAGGTCTGGCCCTTGATCGAAGAGGGCCGCATCAAGCCCGTCATATTCCGCGTGTTTCCAGCCGGACAGGCCGCCGAGGCGCATGCCTTGATGGAAAGCAGCGAGCACATCGGCAAGATCGTGCTCGACTGGTCCGCGGGCTGACTTCGGGCCGGCACGTGCGTACGGCCCGGCTCTTACTTGATTCGTCTCGATTTTTTTCGGGTATTTTTCGCGCATCGAACCGCAGCGGTTTGACCCGTCTGGATTTCACGCAGTAAAATTATGTGTTTTGCGTCCGCTTTTAACAGCAACCGGAACAATGACGAAACAGCCAACGAAACAACGATCGAAGCTCGTAGTCGGTAACTGGAAGATGCATGGCCGCCTCGCGGCCAATGCGGCACTGCTCGAAGCCGTCGCGCGCGGCGTGCAGGCGCTGCCCGCGGACGTGCGCGTTGGCGTATGCGTGCCGTTTCCGTACCTCGCGCAGACGCAGGCGCTGCTCGGCGGCAGTCGTGTCGTGTGGGGCGCGCAGGACGTTTCCGCGCACGAGCAGGGGGCCTATACGGGTGAAGTCGCGGCAGGCATGGTGGCCGACTTCGAAGCGGGCTTTGCGATCGTTGGTCACTCGGAGCGCCGCGCTTACCATGGCGAAAGCTCCGAGGTCGTCGCGCAGAAGGCACAGCGCGCGCTCGCGGTGCGCCTCACGCCGATCGTCTGCGTGGGCGAGACGCTCGAAGAGCGTGAATCGGGCGCGACCGAGCGCGTAGTCGGCGCACAGCTCGATGCGGTGCTGGCGGCGCTGTCGGTCGAAGAGGCGGCGTGCATCGTCGTTGCCTACGAGCCGGTCTGGGCGATCGGCACGGGCAAGAGCGCAACGTCGGAGCAGGCTCAGCAGGTGCATGCGTTCCTGCGCGCGCGCCTCGCTGCGAAGGGCGCGCAGGTGGCGGACGTGCCGCTGCTCTACGGCGGCAGCGTGAAGCCGGAAAATGCGGCGGAGCTCTTCCGTCAGGCCGATATCGATGGCGGCCTGATTGGTGGTGCGTCGCTGAAAGAGGGTGATTTCCTCGCGATCTGCGCGGCCGCTGCGGCGGGCGCCAGAGTCGCGGGCTAAAGGCTCGCGCACGGGCGCAAGTAACAAGGCGCATCGTGCGGGCTGCTAATGCGTTTGCTCCAGCAGGGGCGGGCGTTCAACCAGGACTCAGGTGAGTGTGATGCTGTATTTGAAAACGTTGATTATCGTCGTTCAGCTTCTGTCGGCGCTCGGGGTGATCGGCCTCGTCCTGCTGCAGCACGGCAAGGGCGCGGACATGGGTGCTGCGTTCGGCAGCGGCGCGTCGGGCAGCCTGTTCGGCGCGAGCGGTTCCGCGAATTTTCTCTCGCGTACCACGGCGGTTCTCGCAACGGTGTTTTTCTGCTCGACCCTTGCGTTAACGTACCTGGGGTCGTATCATGCGAAGCCTTCGGCGGGCGTGCTTGGCGCTTCGGCTCCGGCCCCCATCGTCGCTTCGGCACCGGTTGCATCCGCACCTGGCGCGTCCGCTCCGGCAGCGGCTTCGCCGGTGGCAGCAGCCTCGCAGCCCGGCAACGACGTTCCGAAATAATTTGGAAAAACCTGTTTTTGTGCGTTGAACAAAGAACGGAAACAAGTTAGAATTTAAGTCTTGAAGCGATTCGCGGGTTGCAATAATTGTTGTCCCGGATTGCATGTAGTGCCGACGTGGTGAAATTGGTAGACACGCTATCTTGAGGGGGTAGTGGCGAAAGCTGTGCGAGTTCGAGTCTCGCCGTCGGCACCAATGTTATCTAAAAAATGCCAGCCGCTTGCTTCAGCTTCGGCTGGCATTTTTGCTTCTTACGTCGTGTTCGTTTTCTGTTCGCAGCGCGAAGTACGTGAAGTGATTCCCGCGGGGCGACGCAAGTTCCAGCGGAACCTCAGAACCAACCGATATAGAGGATAGCCTTGAACCTCGCTGCCTATTTCCCCGTCCTTCTGTTCCTCCTCGTGGGTGTCGGTCTGGGCATAGCGCTAGTGACAATCGGCAAGGTCCTCGGTCCCAACCGGCCAGACAGCGAAAAAAATTCGCCGTACGAGTGCGGCTTCGAAGCGTTCGAAGACGCGCGCATGAAGTTCGACGTACGCTACTACCTGGTCGCCATCCTTTTCATCATCTTCGATCTCGAAACGGCATTCCTGTTTCCGTGGGGTGTGGCCCTGCGCGACATCGGCTGGCCCGGTTTCCTGTCGATGATGCTGTTTCTGCTCGAATTCCTGCTGGGCTTTGCCTACATCTGGAAGAAGGGTGGTCTCGACTGGGAATAATGGGTTAATCGCCGGATAGCATGGGCGGCACCGCGGGGAAACTGCGGGCTGTCCGTCTGGAGTGGAAAGCACATGAGTATCGAAGGGGTCTTGAAGGAAGGGTTTGTCACCACCACGGCCGACAAACTGATCAACTGGACGCGCACCGGCTCCCTGTGGCCGATGACGTTCGGACTTGCATGCTGTGCGGTCGAGATGATGCATGCGGGCGCGGCCCGCTATGACCTCGACCGTTTCGGCGTGGTGTTCCGTCCGAGCCCGCGTCAGTCGGACGTCATGATCGTCGCCGGCACGCTGTGCAACAAGATGGCGCCCGCCCTGCGCAAGGTCTACGACCAGATGGCCGAGCCGCGCTGGGTCATTTCGATGGGGTCGTGCGCCAACGGCGGCGGCTATTACCACTATTCGTACTCGGTCGTGCGCGGTTGTGATCGCATCGTGCCGGTCGATGTCTATGTGCCGGGATGCCCGCCGACAGCGGAAGCCCTGGTCTACGGGGTGATCCAGTTGCAGGCGAAGATTCGCCGCACCAGCACCATCGCCCGTCAATAAAGGCCGCGGCCTCCCCACAATATGGCAAGCAAACTCGAGACCCTGAAAGCGAACCTCGAAGCGGCCCTTGGCGCGCGCATCGTCAGCCTCACCGAAGCCCTCGGCGAACTGACGCTGGTCGTCAAGGCGGGAGACTCCCTCGCCGTGACCAGGGAGCTGCGCGACAACCCCTCGCTGCGCTTCGAGCAACTGATCGACCTGTGCGGCGTCGACTACCAGACCTTCGGCGATGGCGCCTGGGAAGGTCCGCGCTTCGCCGCCGTGTCGCACCTGCTCTCCCTCGCGAACAACTGGCGTCTGCGTCTGCGCGTGTTCGCGCCGGACGATGAGGTGCCCATCGTGCCCTCGCTCGTCGAGATCTGGAATTCGGCCAACTGGTACGAGCGCGAGGCGTTCGACCTCTATGGCATCGTCTTCGAAGGCCACCCCGACCTGCGCCGTATCCTGACCGACTACGGTTTCATCGGCCACCCGTTCCGCAAGGATTTCCCGGTCTCCGGCTACGTCGAAATGCGTTACGACCCGGAGCAGAAGCGCGTGGTCTACCAGCCGGTCACGATCGAGCCGCGCGAGATCACGCCGCGCGTGATCCGCGAGGATCGCTACGGTGGTCTGAGGAAACACTAAGAGGGTCGCATGTCAGAGATCAAGAACTACACGCTCAACTTCGGCCCGCAGCACCCGGCAGCGCACGGCGTGCTGCGCCTCGTGCTCGAGCTCGACGGCGAAGTGATCCAGCGCGCCGATCCGCACATCGGCCTGCTCCATCGCGCGACGGAAAAGCTCGCCGAGAGCAAGACGTTCATCCAGTCGGTGCCGTACATGGACCGTCTCGACTACGTGTCGATGATGGTCAACGAGCACGGCTATGTGCTCGCCATCGAAAAGCTGCTCGGCATCGAGGTGCCGATTCGTGCGAAGTACATCCGCGTGCTGTTCGACGAAATCACGCGCGTGCTGAACCACCTGATGTGGATCGGCTCGCACGCGCTCGACGTCGGCGCGATGGCGGTGTTCCTCTACGCGTTCCGCGAGCGCGAAGACCTCATGGACGTCTATGAGGCGGTGTCGGGCGCGCGCATGCACGCGGCTTACTATCGTCCGGGCGGCGTGTACCGCGATCTGCCCGATGCGATGCCGCAATACAAGGCTTCGAAGATCCACAACGAGAAGGCGCTCGCCCGCATGAACGAGGCGCGCCAGGGCTCGCTGCTGGACTTCATCGACGACTTCTTCACGCGCTTCCCGGGTTGCGTCGACGAGTACGAAACGCTCCTCACCGACAACCGCATCTGGAAGCAGCGTCTGGTCGGCATCGGCGTGGTGAGCCCCGAGCGCGCCATGCAGCTCGGTCTCACGGGTGCGATGCTGCGCGGCTCGGGCATCGAATGGGACCTGCGCAAGAAGCAGCCGTACGAAGTCTACGATCAGCTGGATTTCGACATCCCGGTGGGCGTGAACGGCGACTGCTACGACCGCTATCTCGTGCGCGTCGAGGAAATGCGCCAGTCCACGCGGATTGCGAAACAGTGCATTGAGTGGCTGCGCAAGAATCCCGGCCCGGTGATGATCGACAATCACAAGGTTGCGCCGCCTTCCCGCGTGAACATGAAGTCGAACATGGAAGAGCTGATTCACCACTTCAAGCTCTTCACGGAAGGCTTCCATGTGCCGGAAGGCGAGGCGTACGCTGCCGTCGAACATCCGAAGGGTGAATTCGGCATCTACCTGGTGTCAGATGGCGCGAACAAGCCTTATCGTCTGAAGATCCGTGCGCCGGGTTATGCCCACCTGTCCGCGCTCGATGAAATGGCGCGCGGTCACATGATTGCCGACGCGGTCACGATCATCGGCACGCAGGACATCGTGTTCGGTGAAATCGACCGCTAGGGCTGCGCGCAGTAAGGTGCGCCCGGTCCCGGGCGCACGCAGCATGGAACGCCACGTCTGTCGCAGCGACTGTGCAGGAGCGCGCGGCAGGTTTTCGTTCGGTAGGAATTGAAAGAGTCGTGTCTGAAAATGATCTCAGCTGAAGGCCTGAAAGAAATCGATCGCGCGTTGACGAAGTACCCCGCCGATCAGCGACAGTCTGCCGTAATGGCGGCTTTGGCCGTTGCTCAGGAAGAGCATGGCTGGCTGTCCCCCGAACTCATGCAGTTCGTGGCCGACTACATCGGCATGCCGCCGGTGGCCGTGCAGGAAGTCGCCACGTTCTACACGATGTTCGAGACGAAGCCGGTCGGCAAGCACAAGATCACGCTCTGCACGAATCTGCCGTGCCAGCTCGGCCCGGAAGGCGGCTCGGAGAGCGCCGCCGAATACCTGAAGCAGAAGCTCGGGATCGACTTCGGCGAAACCACGCCCGACGGCAAGTTCACCCTGAAAGAGGGTGAGTGCATGGGCGCGTGCGGCGACGCACCGGTGATGCTCGTGAACAATCACCGCATGTGCAGCTTCATGAGCCGCGCGAAGATCGACCAGCTGCTCGAGGAGCTTTCGAAATGACTTCGTTGCACGACCGTCACATCAAGCCGCTGATTCTCGCGGGCCTCAACGGCGAGAACTGGCATCTCGAAGATTACGTTGCGCGCGGTGGCTACAAGCAGCTGCGCCGCATCCTCGAAGAAAAGATTCCGCCCGAGCAGGTGATCGCCGACGTGAAGGCGAGCGGTCTGCGCGGCCGCGGCGGCGCGGGCTTTCCGACCGGCCTGAAGTGGAGCTTCATGCCGCGTCAGTTCCCGGGCCAGAAGTATCTCGTCTGCAACTCGGACGAGGGCGAGCCGGGCACGTTCAAGGATCGCGACATCCTGCGCTGGAACCCGCATAGCGTGATCGAGGGCATGGCCATCGGCGCGTACGCGATGGGCATCACCGTTGGCTACAACTACATCCACGGCGAGATCTTCGAGGTCTATCGCCGCTTCGAGGCCGCGCTGGAAGAAGCGCGCCAGGCGGGCTATCTCGGCGAGAACATTCTCGGCACGGACTTCTCGTTCCAGCTGCACGCGCACCATGGCTATGGCGCGTACATCTGCGGCGAAGAAACGGCGCTGCTCGAGTCGCTCGAAGGCAAGAAGGGCCAGCCGCGCTTCAAGCCGCCTTTCCCGGCCAGTTTCGGCGTGTATGGCAAGCCCACCACGATCAACAACACCGAGACCTTCGCGGCGGTGCCGTTCCTGTTGAGCGTCGGTCCGCAGACGTACATGGAACTCGGCAAGCCGAACAACGGCGGCACGAAGATCTTCTCGGTCTCGGGCGATGTGGAGCGTCCGGGCAACTACGAGATTCCGCTCGGCACCCCTTTCGCGACGCTCATGGAGCTGGCCGGCGGCGTGCGCGGCGGCAGGAAGCTCAAGGCCGTGATTCCGGGCGGTTCGTCGGCGCCGGTCATTCCGGGCGACCTGATGATGCAGACGGACATGGACTATGACTCCATCGCCAAGCAGGGCTCGATGCTGGGCTCGGGCGCCGTCATCGTCATGGACGAAACGCGCTGCATGGTGCGCTCGCTGCTGCGCCTCTCGTACTTCTATTACGAAGAGTCGTGCGGTCAATGCACGCCTTGCCGCGAAGGCACGGGCTGGCTGTACCGCGTGGTGAACCGCATCGAGCACGGCGAGGGCCGCCAGGAAGACCTGGACCTGCTCAACTCGGTGGCCGGCAACATCATGGGCCGCACGATCTGCGCGCTCGGCGACGCGGCGGCCATGCCGGTGCGCGGCATGCTCAAGCACTACTGGGACGAATTCGAATATCACGTGCACAACAAGCGTTGTCTCGTCGGCGGTCACGCTGGCTCGCATGCAGCTTCGGAAACGGTGGCCGCCTGAGAAGGCGCGCGAACCGCGCAGCACGACGCAACGGCGATGTGACGGGGAAGGCCGCTGTGAAATTGAGCGGTAACAGGTTAGGGACGATTAACCATCATGGTTGAACTTGAAATAGACGGCAAGAAGGTGCAGGTGCCCGAGGGCAGCATGGTGATCCAGGCTGCGCAGCGGGTCGACACGTACATCCCGCACTTCTGCTATCACAAGAAGCTCTCCATCGCGGCCAATTGCCGGATGTGTCTCGTCGATGTCGAGAAGATGCCGAAGGCCGTGCCCGCGTGCGCGACGCCGGTGTCGCAAGGCATGGTCGTGCGCACCATGTCGGACAAGGCCGTGCAGGGTCAGCAAGCCGTGATGGAATTCCTGCTGATCAACCACCCGCTCGACTGCCCGATCTGCGATCAGGGCGGCGAATGCCAGCTTCAGGATCTGGCCGTCGGTTACGGCAAGTCCGCCTCGCGCTACAGCGAAGAAAAGCGCGTGGTGTTCCACAAGAACGTCGGTCCGCTGATCTCGATGGAAGAGATGTCGCGCTGCATCCACTGCACGCGCTGCGTGCGCTTCGGCGACGAAATCGCCGGCGTGATGGAGCTCGGCATGCTGGGCCGCGGCGAGCACTCGGAAATCACCTCGTTCGTCGGCAAGACGGTCGACTCGGAACTCTCGGGCAACATGATCGACCTGTGCCCGGTCGGTGCGCTCACGAGCAAGCCGTTCCGCTTCTCGGCGCGCACGTGGGAGCTGTCGCGCCGCAAGTCGGTGAGCCCCCACGATTCGACCGGTGCGAACCTCGTCGTGCAGGTGAAGAACAATCGCGTGATGCGCGTGCTGCCGTTCGAGAACGAAGCCATCAACGAATGCTGGATCTCGGACAAGGACCGCTTCTCGTACGAAGGCCTGAACAGCGAAGACCGACTCACGCGCCCGATGATCAAGCAGGGCGGCGAGTGGATCGAGACCGACTGGCAGACCGCGCTCGAATACGTCGTGAAGGGCATCAAGGGCATTTGCGACGAGCATGGCGAAAACCAGCTCGCATTGCTGGCAAGCCCGCATAGCACGACCGAAGAACTCTATCTGGCGAAGCAGTTCGCTGATGCGATCGGCACGCCGAACGTCGACTTCCGCCTGCGCCAGAGCGACTTCTCGGCGCCGCTCGAAGGCGCGCCGTGGCTCGGCACGAAGATCGCCGAACTCTCGTATGCGGACTCGGCATTCGTGATCGGCTCGTTCCTGCGCCGCGATCACGCGCTGTTCGCCGCGCGTCTTCGCCAGGCTGCGAAGGGCGGAGCCCAGGTCTCGTTCCTCAATGCAACCGCCGACGGTTCGCTGATCCCCAACGCACAGCGCATCGTCGCCGCCCCTTCGGCATGGCTCGACGAGCTGGGCTCGATCGCGGCGGCCGTTGCGCAAGCGAAGGGCGTCGCGTTGCCGGAAGGCTTCGCCGGCGCACAAGCAAACGACGCCGCGAACAAGGTCGCCGCATCGCTTGCGAATGGCGAGCGCCGCTTCGTGCTGCTCGGCAATGCCGCGGTCCAGCATCCCGAATTCTCGCGTCTGCACGCAGCCGCGCAGTTCATCGCCGAAACGACGGGCGCGACGCTCGGCTTCCTCACCGAGGCGGCCAACACCGTCGGCGCGCACCTCGCGGGCGCACTGCCTGGGCGCGACGGCCTCAATGCGCGTGAAGCGTTCGAGCAGCCGCGCAAGGGCTATCTGCTCTTCAACGTCGAGCCGGAATTCGACACCGCAAACCCGGCCGCCGCGCGCGCCGCGCTCGCGCAGGCCGAAATGGTCGCCGTGTTCTCGCCGTACAAAACGGGCCTCGACTACGCCGACGTACTGCTGCCGATCGCGCCGTTCACCGAAACGTCGGGCACCTTCGTCAACGCCGAGGGCACGGTTCAGACGTTCAATGGCGTCGTGCGCCCGCTCGGCGACACGCGTCCGGCCTGGAAGGTCCTGCGCGTGCTCGGCACGCTGCTGGGCGCGAAGGGCTTCGAATACGGCACCGCCGAGGAAGTGCGCCGCAAGGCCATCGACGACGGCAGCTTCGAAGGCCGCCTGTCGAACAAGGTAGCCGCCGCGGTGGCGCGCGGCAGCCTTGCGAAGGCCGCGGAAGGCCGCTTCGAGCGCATCGCCGACGTGCCGATCTACCACGCCGATCCAGTCGTGCGCCGCGGCGAAGCGCTGCAGCTCACGATGGCGGCCCGCGTGGCGAATGCCATCGGCCTGCCGGCGGCATACTTCGATCAACTCGGCCTGAAGGAAGGCGAAGCCGTGCGCGTGCGCCAGGGCGATCTGTCGGTCACGGCGCCCGCAACGCGCGATGCGAATCTTGCGCCGACGGTGGTGCGCGTGTCGGCGGCGACGCCGGCCGGCGCGCAACTCGGCAGCCTGTTCGGTGAACTGCTGGTGGAGAAGGCGTAAATGAGCTTGTTCGATACGATCAATGCAGGCGGCAGCCAGCTGCTCGGCGTGGCATGGCCCACGGTGTGGGCGCTGGTGCGCATTCTCGTCGTTGCGGTGGTGATCCTGCTGTGCGTCGCGTACCTGATTCTGTGGGAGCGCAAGCTGATCGGCTGGATGCACGTGCGTCTCGGACCGAACCGCGTGGGTCCCGCCGGTCTCCTGCAGCCGATCGCCGACGTGTTGAAGCTGCTGCTCAAGGAAGTGATCCAGCCCGCGCAGGCGAGCCGCTGGATCTACATGGTGGCGCCGATCATGGTGGTGGTGCCGGCCTTTGCGGTCTGGGCCGTGATTCCGTTCCAGGCGGGCGCGGTGCTCGGCGACATCAACGCTGGTCTGCTCTACGTGATGGCGATATCGTCATTTGGCGTGTACGGCGTGATTCTCGCGGGCTGGGCCTCGAACTCGAAGTACGCGTTCCTCGGCTCGATGCGTGCCGCGGCGCAGATGGTCTCGTATGAAATCGCGATGGGCTTCGCGCTCGTCGTCGTGCTGATGGTCTCGGGCAGCCTGAATCTGTCGGAAATCGTCCATCAGCAGATGCGCGGCATGTTTGCCGGCTGGGGCATCACGTTCCTCTCGTGGAACTGGCTGCCGCTGCTGCCGATGTTCGTCGTCTACTTCATCTCGGGCATCGCCGAAACGAACCGCCATCCGTTCGACGTGGTGGAAGGGGAGTCGGAAATCGTCGCGGGTCACATGATCGACTACTCGGGCATGGCGTTCGCGCTGTTCTTCCTCGCCGAGTACATCAACATGATCGTGATCTCGGCGCTGGCTTCGGTGCTGTTCCTCGGCGGCTGGAGCGCGCCGTTCGGTTTCCTCGACTTCATCCCGGGCGTCTTCTGGCTGGTGCTGAAGGTCTTCTGCCTGCTGTCGGTTTTCATCTGGGCGCGCGCGACGTTCCCGCGCTACCGCTACGACCAGATCATGCGTCTGGGCTGGAAGGTGTTCATTCCGGTCTGCATCGTGTGGCTGATCGTGATCGGCTTCTGGTACATGTCGCCGTTGAGCATCTGGAAATAAGGGGGGCGACGCAATGAACGCTATCCAGAACTTCTTCAAGACGTTTTTCCTGACCGAGTTGCTCAAGGGTCTCGCGCTGACGGGTCGTTACACCTTCAAGCGCAAGTTCACGGTGCAATTCCCGGAAGAAAAGACGCCAATGTCCCCGCGTTTTCGCGGTTTGCACGCGCTGCGCCGGTACGAGAATGGTGAAGAGCGCTGCATCGCGTGCAAGCTGTGCGAGGCCGTGTGCCCCGCGCTCGCGATCACGATCGAATCGGAAGTGCGCGAGGACAACACGCGCCGCACGACGCGTTACGACATCGACCTGACCAAGTGCATCTTCTGCGGTTTCTGCGAAGAGAGCTGCCCGGTCGATTCGATCGTCGAAACGCACATTCTCGAGTATCACGGCGAGAAGCGCGGCGACCTGTATTTCACGAAGGATATGCTGCTGGCCGTCGGCGATCGCTATGAAGCACAGATCGCGGCGAACAAGGCAGCGGATGCACCGTACCGTTGATCTTTCAGTTTGACGCTGCATCGGCCCGCGGTTCGGGCCGGCTGCGGGGAACGCGTGTGCCCGACGCCCGCGCGTTCTCGCAGCCTGACCGCCGCGGCGCGGCGCTCGCTGGTCTGGCCGCCAGTCTGCGTTGCGCAATCCGCCTCACGAAGGCCTCAACGATGAACCAGTAATCATGGAATTCACGACCGTCCTGTTCTACATCTTCGCGCTGCTGCTCACGCTATCAGGGCTGAAGGTGATCACTTCGCGCAATCCTGTCGCGTCCGCGCTCTTCCTCGTGCTCGCGTTTTTCAACGCGGCCGCGATCTGGATGCTGCTCGAGGCGGAATTCCTCGCGATCCTGCTGGTGCTCGTCTACGTGGGCGCGGTGATGGTGCTGTTCCTGTTCGTGGTGATGATGCTGGACATCAACATCGACGTGCTGAGCCGCGACTTCAAGCGCTTCATCCCGGTGGCGACCATCGTGGGCGCGATCATCGTGATCGAAACCGCGCTGATCCTGTGGCACGGCTACGGCGCGACGAGCTCGCCGGTGCCCGATACTTCGGCCGCGGCTGCCGCTTCGGTGTCGAATGCGCACCTGATCGGCAAGATCATCTACACCGACTACATCTTCGCCTTCGAAGTCGCCGGCCTCGTGCTGCTGGTGGCGATCGTCGCGGCCATCGCCCTCACGGTGCGCGAGCCGAAGGACGCGAAGCGCCAGAACGTTTCGAAGCAGGTCAACGTGCGTCGCCAGGACCGCGTGCGCCTCGTGAAGATGCCGGCCGTCGTGGAAACGCCGGAACCGGCGCAAGCCGAAGCCGCAGATCCTGCAGCGGCCGCCGCACCGGCAACGAAGAGCTAAGCGCGAAGGAGCGAACCATGTTGACCCTGGCCCATTATCTCGTCCTCGGCGCGATCCTCTTTGCGATCTCGATCGTTGGCATTTTTCTCAATCGGCGCAACGTCATCATCATCCTGATGGCGATTGAGCTGATGCTGTTGGCGGTGAACACGAACTTCGTCGCGTTCTCGCATTACCTCGGTGACGTTCACGGACAGATTTTCGTGTTCTTCGTGCTAACTGTTGCGGCAGCGGAAGCCGCGATTGGTCTGGCTATTCTTGTGACTCTGTTCCGCAGCCTCGACACGATCAACGTCGAGGACCTCGATCAGCTCAAAGGCTAAGGCAGGCTGCTATGGCAACAACACTCAACGAAACCCTATTGCTGGCGGTTCCGCTGGCGCCTCTCGCCGGTTCCATCATTGCCGGATTGTTCGGCAAGACGATCGGGCGCGCGGGCGCGCATACGGTGACCATTCTCGGCGTCGCGATTGCGTTCGTGCTCTCGTGCATCACGTTGCTCGACGTGATGGCCGGTGCGAGCTTCAACGCGACCGTCTACGAATGGATGTCGGTTGGCGGCCTGAAGTTCGAAGTCGGCTTCCTCATCGACTCGTTGACTGCGCTCATGATGGTCGTCGTGACCTTCGTGTCGCTGATGGTGCACATCTACACGATCGGCTACATGGCCGAAGAAGAGGGCTACGAGCGCTTCTTCTCGTACATCGCGCTGTTCACCTTCTCGATGCTGATGCTCGTGATGAGCAACAACTTCCTGCAGCTGTTCTTCGGCTGGGAAGCGGTGGGTCTCGTCTCGTACCTGCTGATCGGCTTCTACTTCAAGCGTGAAAGCGCCATCTACGCGAACATGAAGGCGTTCCTCGTGAACCGCGTGGGCGACTTCGGCTTCCTGCTGGGTATCGGCCTGCTGCTCGCGTACGGCGGCTCGCTCAACTACAACGACGTGTTCGCGAAGGGCCATGAAATCGCCGCGCTGACGTTCCCGGGCACCTCGTGGAACCTGCTCACGGTCGCGTGTATCTGCCTCTTCATCGGCGCGATGGGCAAGTCGGCGCAGTTCCCGCTGCACGTCTGGCTGCCCGATTCGATGGAAGGCCCGACGCCGATCTCCGCGCTGATTCACGCGGCAACCATGGTGACGGCCGGTATCTTCATGGTCGCGCGCATGTCGCCGCTGTTCGAGCTTTCGGAAACGGCACTGTCGTTCATCGTCGTGATCGGCGCCATTACCGCGCTCTTCATGGGTTTCCTTGGCGTCGTGCAGAACGACATCAAGCGCGTGGTGGCCTACTCCACGCTCTCGCAGCTTGGGTACATGACGGTGGCGCTCGGCGTGTCGGCTTACCCGGTCGCGATCTTCCACCTGATGACGCACGCGTTCTTCAAGGCGCTGCTGTTCCTCGGCGCGGGCTCGGTCATCATCGGCATGCACCACGATCAGGACATGCGCAACATGGGCGGCCTGCGCAAGTACATGCCCATCACGTGGATCACCTCGCTCGTCGGCTCGCTCGCGCTGATCGGCACGCCGTTCTTCTCGGGCTTCTACTCGAAGGACTCGATCATCGACGCCGTGAAGCTCTCGCACCTGCCGGGTTCGGGCTTCGCGTACTTCGCGGTGGTGGCGAGCGTGTTCGTCACGGCGCTGTACTCGTTCCGCATGTACTTCCTCGTGTTCCACGGTGAAGAGCGCTTCCGCGGGCCGAAGCACCCCGAATCGCCGATGGGCGCCGAAGCGGCTGCGCACGGCCAGGGCGATCATGGCCACGGCCACGACGATCACCACGTGCACGTGCCGCACGAGTCGCCGTGGGTCATCTGGGTCCCGCTCGTGCTGCTCGCGATTCCTTCGGTGATCGCCGGTGCGTTCGCGATCCAGCCGCTGCTCTACGGTGGTTTCTTCTCGCATGGCGTGGCGTTCGAGAACGTCATCTTCATTGGCGAGAACCACGAAGCGCTCACGGAGATGGGCAAGGAATTCCAGGGCTGGGCCGCGATGGGCGCGCATGCGTTCTCGGGTCTGCCGGTGTGGCTCGCACTCGCGGGTGTGGTGGTGGCGTGGTTCTTCTACATGAAGCGCCCGGAACTGCCGGCCGTCGTGTCGCGCACGTTCTCGCCGGTCTACAAGCTGCTGGCAAATGCGTATTACCTCGACAAGATCAACGAAATCGTCTTCGCGCGCGGAGCGGTCGCCATCGGTCGCGGTCTGTGGAAGGAGGGCGATGTCGTCGTGATCGACGGCGTCGTGAACGGGAGCGCCAAGTTTATCGGCTGGTTTGCAACTGTCATTCGGTTCCTGCAATCCGGCTATATCTACCACTACGCATTTGCCATGATCATTGGCATGCTTGGCCTCCTTACCCTGTTTGTAACGCTCAGCGGCAAATAAGGCGAGGAAACGCATGCACGCAACTCCGATTCTCAGTATTGCGATCTGGATGCCGATCGTATTCGGCATCATCGTTCTTGTAGTGGGTTCCCGTCGGAACCCGAGTGCGGACCGCTGGCTCGCACTCATCGGTTCGGTGCTTAGCTTTCTCGTCACCCTTCCGCTCGTTGCGGGCTTCGATACGACCACGGCTTCCCTGCAGTTCGAGGAGAAGTCGGTCTGGATCGAGCGGTTCAATATTTCGTATCACCTGGGCGTCGACGGCATCGCGATGTGGTTCGTGGTGCTCACGGCGCTCATCACCGTGATCGTCGTGATCGCGGGCTGGCAGGTCATCACGAGGAACGTCGCGCAGTATTACGCGTCGTTCCTCATCCTGTCGGGCATCATGATCGGCGTGTTCTGCGCGGCCGACGGCCTGCTGTTCTACGTGTTCTTCGAAGCCACGCTCATCCCGATGTACATCATCATCGGCGTGTGGGGCGGCCCGAACCGCGTGTACGCGGCGTTCAAGTTCTTTCTTTACACGCTGGCCGGCTCGCTGCTGATGCTGGTCGCGTTGCTCTACCTGTACCGCATCACCGGGACCTTCGACCTGGCTTCCTGGCAGGCCGCGAAGATTGCCATGACGCCGCAAATCCTGCTGTTCATCGCGTTCTTCTTCGCATTCGCCGTCAAGGTGCCGATGTGGCCGGTCCACACGTGGTTGCCGGACGCGCACGTCGAAGCGCCGACGGGTGGCTCGGTCGTGCTGGCCGCCATCATGCTGAAGCTCGGCGCGTACGGTTTCCTGCGTTTCTCGCTGCCGGTCACGCCGGACGCGAGCCACTACCTGGCGCCGGTCATCATCACGTTGTCGCTGATCGCCGTGATCTACATCGGCCTCGTGGCGATGGTGCAGGCGGACATGAAGAAGCTGGTCGCGTACTCGTCGATTGCCCACATGGGCTTCGTCACGCTCGGCTTCTTTATGTTCGGCCCGTCGAGCCAGCTCGCGATGGAAGGCGGAATCATCCAGATGATCTCGCACGGCTTCGTCTCGGGCGCCATGTTCCTGTGCATCGGGGTGCTGTACGACCGCATGCACACGCGCGATATCGCGGACTACGGCGGTGTGGTCAACACCATGCCGAAGTTCGCGGCACTGGTCATGCTGTTCGCGATGGCCAATTGCGGCCTGCCGGGCACCTCCGGATTCGTAGGCGAATTCATGGTGATTCTGGCTGCCGTGCAGTACAACTTCTGGATCGCTTTCGGGGCGGCGTTCACGCTGATCCTGGGCGCGGCCTATACGTTGTGGATGTACAAGCGGGTGTACTTCGGCGCCGTTGCGAACGACCACGTTCGCGAGCTGAAGGACATCAACTGTCGCGAATACTTCATGCTTGCCGTGCTCGCGCTGTTTACGCTTTTCATGGGCATCTACCCGAAGCCCTTTACCGATGTGATGCACGTTTCCGTGGAAAACCTCCTCTCCCACGTCGCAGTGTCGAAACTGCCGCTGTCACAGTAATACCCGAGCGGAGGAACAAAAGATCATGCCAAACGCCCCTATGTACGCTCTGCTGCCCGATGGCCTGGTGATGACCGGCCTCGTGCTCGCGTGGCTCAACGACACGTTCACTGGTCCTTCGGGCCGGCGCACGACCTACTTCATTGCGCTGCTGACCACGGTCATCGCCGGTATCTGGTTCGCGGTGGACGCGTTCGATCCGCACGTGAACTACTACTTCACGCGCATGTTCGTGGTCGATCCGTTCGCGAGCGCAATGAAGGCGGTGGTCACGCTCGGCTACGCCGTGACGATCGTGTACTCGCGCAAGTACCTCGAAGACCGCGACATGTTCCGGGGCGAGTTCTTCCTGCTTGGCCTGTTCTCGCTGCTCGGCCAGATCACGATGATCTCGGGCAACAACTTCCTCACGCTGTACCTTGGCCTCGAGCTGATGTCGCTGTCGCTATACGCGGTCATCGCGCTGCGTCGTGACGCGACACAGTCGAACGAAGCGGCCATGAAGTACTACGTGCTGGGCGCGCTCGCTTCGGGCTTTCTGCTGTACGGCATCTCGATGCTCTACGGCGCGACCGGTTCGCTGGAACTGAACGAAGTGTTCAAGGCGGTGGCTTCGGGTCACATCAACGATGTCGTCCTGCTGTTCGGCGTGGTGTTCATCGTTGCAGGCGTGGCGTTCAAGATGGGCGCGGTGCCGTTCCACATGTGGGTGCCCGACGTCTATCAAGGCGCGCCGACGGCCATGACGCTGCTCACGGGCGGCGGACCGAAGGTCGCGGCGTTCGCCTGGGCCGTGCGCTTCCTCGTGATGGGCTTGCTGCCGCTGGCTGTCGACTGGCAAGAGATGCTGATCATCCTCGCCGCGCTTTCGATGATCGTGGGCAACATCACCGGTATCGTTCAGCGCAACGTCAAGCGCATGCTCGCGTACTCGGCCATCTCGAACATGGGCTTCGTGCTGCTGGGGCTGCTCGCCGGCATCGTCGACAACAAGGCGACGGGCGCGGCCAGCGCGTATAGCTCGGCCATGTTCTACAGCATCGTCTACCTGATCACGACCCTGGGCGCGTTCGGCGTGGTCATGCTGCTCGCCCGCCGCGATTTCGAGGCCGAAACGATCGACGACTTCAAGGGGCTGAACCAGCGCAGCCCGGTGTTCGCGTTCGTCATGATGCTGATGATGTTCTCGCTCGCCGGCATTCCGCCTACGGTCGGCTTCTACGCGAAGCTCGCCGTGCTCGAGGCGACCATGAACGCCGGCCTCACGTGGCTTGCCGTGCTCGCCGTGATCACGTCGCTGTTCGGCGCGTTCTACTACCTGCGCATCGTCAAGCTGATGTACTTCGACGCGCCGCAGGACGATGCGCCGATCGAGAGCGACGCAACCAACCGCGCGCTGCTCACGCTCAACGGCGTGGCGGTGCTCGTGCTGGGCGTCGTGCCTGGCCCGCTGATGTCGATCTGCCTGCAGGCCGTGACGCATACGCTGCCGCTCTGATGTCGGCAGCAGGCTGGTTCATTGTGCTGTTGGCGCTCGCGGGCGCCAACCTGCCGTTCCTCAATCAGCGATTGTTCGGCGTCGTGCCGCTTCGCGCACCGAAGAAGAGTGCGTGGATTCGCATCGCTGAAATGATCGTGCTGTATTTTGTGGTCGGTACGTTCGGCTTCCTGCTGGAGACGCGCGCCGGCAATCGTTTCGACCAGGGCTGGCAGTTCTACGCGATCACCTTCAGTCTTTTTGTGGTGTTCGCGTTTCCCGGCTTCGCCTGGCAATATCTCGTCAAACGCCGCCCGGCGTGATGCGCGCGGTCCGGCATGCAGCCGGGTCCGCTCCGTTCGACCGTTTCCCGTTCAAGCGGCGCGCCCGCGGCGTCCCGATTTTTCTGAGCACCCACGAGGCTGAATATGGCTGAACATCATCGACACGATCCGGCGCTCGCCGAGACGTGCGTGGAAAGCACGACGCTCTACGCGGGCAACTTCCTGACCCTCAAGCGCGACACCGTCGCCCTGCCGGACGGCAAGCACGCAACGCGCGAGTTCGTCCAGCATCCCGGCGCGGTCATGGTGATTCCCCTGTTCGACGACGGCCACGTGCTGATGGAGCGCCAGTACCGCTACCCGCTCGCGCGCGTGATGACCGAATTCCCGGCTGGCAAGCTCGATCCTCAAGAGGGTGCGCTCGCCTGCGCGATCCGCGAACTGAAGGAAGAGACGGGCTATACGGCACGCGAGTACATCTATCTCGCGCAGATCCATCCTGTGATCTCGTACTCGACCGAATTCATCGACATCTACCTCGCGCGCGGGCTGACCGCCGGCGCCGCCCAACTCGACGACGGCGAGTTTCTCGAGACGTTCAAGGCGACGGTGCCGGAGCTGCTCGAATGGGTGCGCACGGGCAAGATCACCGACGTAAAGACGATCATCGGCACGTTCTGGCTGGAGAAGGCGCTTTCGGGCGCGTGGCCGCTCGCGAAGGCGGAGCAGGGCTGAGAGGATTCAGGCGTCGCGAAGTCCCGAGCAACGGCGGCCCTCGTGGCCGCCGTTGTCGCTTTCAGGAGCAAGGGGCGCAAAGCCGTGGCGAAGCACCTTCAGCGCGGGCGCGCAAGCGGCGCTACAATCGAACCCCCGGGAAGATCCCGGTGGTCGATCGTACGATTTTTTTCGAACGGTCGTTCACAAATTTACGATTTGCGCTAAACTCATCGCAAGCCTCGATTCCCCATGAAGGTCCTCGATTTACAGTGTCCAGACGGCCATCGGTTTGAAGGCTGGTTCGCATCGGCTGACGACTTCGAGTCGCAGCTCTCGCGCAAGCTGGTTGAATGCCCGATGTGCGGCGCCACGAATGTGAGCCGTTTGCCGTCCGCGCCCCGGTTGAACCTGTCCGGCGCGAGCGAAATGCCCAAAGCGTCGCCACAGGAGCAGGCGGCGCAATGGCAGGCGCATGCGATGCGTGTCGTTCGCGAGGTCCTCGAGAAGACGGAGAACGTAGGCGACCGTTTCGCCGAGGAGGCGCGGCGCATTCATTACAACGAAGCGCCGTCGCGCAACATCCGTGGAGTCGCTTCCGCGGAAGACGCGCAAGCTCTCGTCGAAGAAGGCATCGATGTCATGCCGCTGCCGGTTCCGGCCGCGCTGAAGGGTCCGCTGCAATAACGCCATGCGGGTCTTCGCCGCGGCGCGGGGTTCGCTTCGCACCTGCCGCGGCCAGGAGACACTGCGCATGGATCTGGATTACACCCCCGCCGACGACGCGTTTCGCGCCGAAATCCGCGCCTGGCTAGAGGCCAATCTGCCTCGAGCGCTACGCGAAAAGGTTCTCAACCACAAACGCCTGACCCGCGACGACATCGCCAGCTGGCACAAGCTGCTCGGCCAAAGAGGCTGGTCCGCGCCCGCGTGGCCCGTGGAATGGGGCGGGCCCGGCTGGACCGAAACGCAACGCCACATCTGGGACGCCGAATGCGGCCGCATCGGCGCGCCGATGGTCTTGCCATTCGGCGTCTCGATGGTCGCGCCCGTGCTGATGAAGTACGGCAACGAAGCGCAAAAGCGCCGCTATCTGCCGCGCATCCTTTCCGGCGAAGACTGGTGGTGCCAGGGCTATTCCGAGCCGGGCTCGGGTTCCGATCTCGCCTCGCTGCGCACACGCGCGGTTCGGGAGGGCGACCACTACGTCGTGAACGGGCAGAAGACCTGGACCACGCTCGGCCAGCACGCCGACATGATGTTCTGCCTCGTACGCACCGATCCCGCCGCGAAGAAGCAGGAAGGCATTTCATTCATCCTGATCGACATGAAAACGCCCGGCATCACCGTGCGTCCGATCATTACGCTCGACGAAGACCACGAGGTCAACGAAGTGTTCTTTGAGGACGTGAAGGTGCCCGTCGAGAATCTCGTCGGCGAGGAGAATCGCGGCTGGACCTATGCGAAGTATCTGCTGGGCCACGAGCGCACGGGCATCGCGCGCGTGGGTGCGTCGAACCGCGAGCTGGCTTTCCTCAAAGGCGTGGCGCTCAAGCAGAAGAAACACGGCAAGCCGCTGCTCGAAGATCCGGTGTTCGCGGCGCGTGTCGCGGCCGTCGAGATCGAGCTGATGGCGCTCGAAGTCACGGCAGAGCGCGTGATCGCGAGCACTTCTAACGGACGCGGCCCCGGCCCCGAGGCGTCGATGCTCAAGATCAAGGGCACCGAAATCCAGCAGGCGCTGACCGAACTGATGGTCGATGCGGTCGGCCCGCTCGCGGCGCCGTTCGACCCCGCGTTCCTCGAGGGCGAGCACGCGCACGCGGCGGGCGGCGACGACGACGCGGCCCCGCTCGCGGCGTACTACTTCAACTATCGCAAGACGTCGATCTACGGCGGGTCGAACGAAATCCAGAAGAACATCATCTCGCAGATGATCCTGGGGATCTGAGGAGCGGCGCAATGAACTTCAATTTCACGGAAGAGCAACAGCAGCTCGCGGACGCGCTGCGTCGCTATCTCGACAAAAATTACGGTTTCGAAGCGCGGCAGGCGATCGTGAAGACGCCCGCGGGCGTATCGGACTCACACTGGAGTGCGTTCGTCGAGCTGGGCCTCACCGCCCTCCCGGTGCCGGCGGAGCAGGGCGGCTTTGACGGTGCGCCGTTCGACATGCTCGTCGTCATGCAAGAGCTGGGCCGTGCGCTCGTAGTGGAGCCGTACTGGGCGACCGCGGTGGGCGTCGAGGCGCTCAAGCTCGCGGGCGCGTCCGTCGCGGAAAATGCGGCGCTGCTCGAAGGCGTCGCCTCGGGCGAGGTCAAGCTCGCCGCGGCATTCCACGAGCCGCAATCGCGCTACGATCTGTTCGCACTGGAAACAGAGGCGTCGGAAACCAGCGCGGGCTTCGCGCTCAGCGGCGCGAAGTCGGTCGTGCAGCACGGCGCCCAGGCCGGCTACTGGATCGTGCCGGCGCGCCTTGCGGGCCAGGTGGCGCTCTTCGTCGTGGCGCGCGATGCGCAGGGCGTCGAGGTGAACGAGTACCGCACGATCGACGGCCAGCGCGCGGCTACGCTCACGTTCAAGGAAGCGCGCGCTCGCCGGCTCGGCGACGCGCATACCGGCGCGGCGACGTGGGAGAAGATTGCCGACTACGCCACCTTCCTGCTGTGCGCGGAAGCGGTGGGCGCTATGGACGCACTCAACCATGCAACGGTCGAATACACGAAGACGCGGCAGCAGTTCGGTGTGCCGATTGCGCGGTTCCAGGCGTTGCAGCACCGCATGGCAGAGATGTTGATCCACGCGGAGCAGGCCCGCTCGCTGACTTACCTCGCCGCCGCGCGTTACAGTAGCGAGTCGGCAGATGAACGGCGCCGTGCGATTTCGGCGGCGAAGGTACGCGTGGGGCAGGCGGCGCGTTTCATCGGCCAGCAGGCCGTGCAACTGCACGGCGGCATGGGCGTCACCAACGAAGTCGCGGCCGCGCACCTGTTCAAGCGCCTCGCGATCATCGAAACGACGCTCGGCGACGTCGATCATCACCTCGAGCGCTTCGCCTCGCTGCCCGGTTTCGCGCAGGCAGCATAACGCGTGGCCTCACCAAGCGATATAAGCGGAGAGTACGGGATGGGCCTGAGTTACGAAGATCTGGAAGTGGGCAAGCGCTATGTCATCGGCTCGCACACCTTCGAGCGCGACGAAGTCGTGCATTTCGCGGAGCAGTTCGATCCGCAGCCGTTCCACGTGAGCGAGGCGGCCGGCGAGGCGTCCATGTTCGGCGGCCTCGTCGCGAGCGGCTGGCACACGTGCTCGGTCATGATGGGCATGTTTGTGCGCAACTTCCTGAAGGATTCGACGTCGATGGGCTCGCCGGGCGTCGACGAGATTCGCTGGCTCAAGCCCACGCGTGTGGGCGACACGCTCACGATGACACACGCGATCCTGAGCAAGCGCGTATCGGCGAGCAAGCCCGATCGCGGTATCGTCGAGACGCAGTGGGAAGGGCACAACCAGCACGGCGAACTGATCGTGACGGTCCGCTCGAAGGCGCTGTTCGGCCTTCGCAATGCGAAAAGCTCGCCGGCGGGCGCATCGTGAGCGAAAGCGACATCATGCAGATCGCCGATGCGGCCGCTTTGCGCGCGCTGATCGGCGCAGCGCCGCTCGTGAGCGGCTGGCGCGAGGTGAGCGAGGCGGACGTGCACGGCTTTGCCGACGCCACGGGCGACCACCAGTGGATCCACGTCGACGCCGAACGTGCGCGCCGCGAGTCGCCGTTCGGCGGGCCGATCGCGCATGGGTTTCTCACGCTCTCGCTGGTTCCCGCGCTGCTCGGCGCGACGCTGCATATGCGCCAGCGCATGGGCGTGAACTACGGCCTGAACCGCGTGCGCTTCACGCAGCCGGTGCCCGTGGGTGCGAAGGTGCGCGCGCGTATCGCGGTGAAGGAAGTGAGCGACGTGGAGGGCGACGGCGTGCAGGTCGTGTGGGACGTGAGCATCGAGCGAGAGCGCAGCGAGCGACCGGCGTGCGTGGCCGAGTTCATCACGCGGCACTACTTCTAAGGTTGCAAGGTCAACAAAAAGGGCGCTCCGCTCTTGGGGGGCGCCCCTTCACACTTGCCTCGCCAGGCCTCGCGCTACCAGCGTGCTCAGGCCGTCGTGTGCTTCTCGTACTGCGTCGCACCGAACAGCATTTCCCTCGCCTTGTCATCCATCAGGGGTTTGCGCGCATTGGCGAGCACTTCGACACCGCGCTGGACCGCGGGCCGCGCGGCGATCGCTTCGTGCCAGCGCTTCACGTTGGGCAGCGCTTCGAGGTCGATGCCCTGGTTTTGCCATGAGCGCGTCCACGGAAAAGCGGCGATGTCCGCGATGGTGTACTCGTCGCCGGCCAGATACCGGGTCTTTTCGAGTTGCGTTTCCATCACGTTGTAGAGGCGTTTCGCCTCGTTCGTGTAGCGGTTGATGGCGTAGTCGATCTTCTCGGGTGCGTAGATGCGGAAATGGTGCGCCTGACCCAGCATGGGGCCGAGCCCGCCCATCTGGAACATCACCCATTGCAGCACGTCATAGCGCGCCGCGAGGTCCTCGGGCAGGAAGCGGCCGGTTTTCGCGGCGAGATAGATGAGGATCGCGCCCGACTCGAACAGCGAAAAAGGCTTGCCGTCAGCACGGCGCGGCCCTTCGGAGTCGGTTATGGCGGGAATCTTGTTGTTCGGACTGATGGCGAGGAATTCAGGCTTGAACTGGTCGCCCGCACCGATATCGACCGGATGCACCCGGTATTCGAGGCCGGTTTCCTCGAGCATGATGTGGATTTTGTGTCCGTTTGGCGTAGCCCAGCTGTAGACATCGATCATCGTGGCTCCTTGGCACCATAGAAGAGGCGGCGCGAAGCTCCTGCGACGCCGGATCCGGCGCAAATTAGCATAGATTGACGCCACACGCAGAGGGCGCCCGAGCGCCCCTGCTGCGCTTGTGGACTTACGGGAACCTACGATCGCGTGACCGGCATTTCCACGCGCGAGGCCGCGCCCGCGTCCATGTAGCGCGCGAGTTCGAGCCGGGCGATGGCGTTGCGGTGCACCTCGTCGGGGCCGTCGGCGAAGCGCAGCGTGCGCGCCGATGCGTATGAGTAGGCAAGCGGGAAGTCGCCGCTCACGCCCGCCGCGCCGTGGACCTGCATCGCCCAGTCGATCACCTGGCAGGCCATGTTCGGCGCCACCACCTTGATCATGGCGATCTCGCCGCGCGCGCCCTTGTTGCCGACGGTGTCCATCATGTACGCGGCCTTGAGCGTGAGCAGGCGCGCCTGCTCGATCATGCAGCGCGCCTCGGCAATGCGCTCCTGCGTGACCGTCTGCTGCGCAACGGGCTTGCCGAACGCGACGCGTGAGAGGGCGCGCTTCGCCATGAATTCGAGTGCGCGTTCAGCGAGGCCGATGAGGCGCATGCAGTGATGGATGCGGCCGGGCCCGAGGCGCCCTTGTGCGATCTCGAAGCCGCGCCCTTCGCCCAGCAGGATGTTCGAGGCGGGCACGCGCACGTCTTCGAGCGTGATTTCCATGTGGCCGTGCGGTGCGTCGTCATAGCCGAACACGGTGAGCGGGCGACGCACGGTGATGCCGGCCGCATCGGAGGGCACGAGGATCATCGATTGCTGCGCATGGCGCGGCGCGGTGGGATTGGTCTTGCCCATCAGGATGTAGATCGCGCAGCGCGGGTCGCCCGCACCCGACGACCACCATTTCGTGCCGTTGATCACGTACTCGTCGCCGTCGCGTTCGATGCGTGTCTGGATGTTGGTGGCATCCGACGATGCCACATCGGGCTCCGTCATCAGGAATGCAGAGCGAATCTGACCGGCCAGCAGCGGCACGAGCCATTGCTGCTTGTGCGCCTCGGTGCCGTAGCGCTCGATCGTCTCCATGTTGCCGGTGTCGGGCGCGTTGCAGTTGAACACTTCGGGTGCCCAGTGCACGCGGCCCATGATCTCGCACAGCGGCGCATATTCGAGGTTCGTGAGCCCCGCGCCGCGCTCCGAGGCCGGCAGAAACAGGTTCCAGAGGCCCGCTGCACGTGCCTTCTCCTTCAACTGCTCGACGATTTCCGTGGGCACCCACGGATCGCCGTTCGCGCGATTGCGCTCGACTTCCTCGTGGAAGACGGCCTCGTTCGGATAGATGTGTTCGTCGAAAAACGCGAGCAGCTTCTCGCGCAGCGCCTGCACCTTCGGGGAGTAATCGAAATTCATCGGTAACCTCGCAATGCGATGCAATGACAATGAAGTGTGAGCCGTGCCCGGATGAGTCTTAGCGGACTTTCTGCGCGTAGCGCCAGGCGAGTTCGGCCATGGGCTTCGCGCGACGGCCCGCGTCGATGGCCTGCGCACTCGCGGCGGTGCCGTCCACCACGCGTTTCATGATGCCCTGCAAGATCGCCGCGATCCGGAACATGTTGTACGCCAGGTAGAAGTTCCAGTCGCCGCGAATCTGCAGACCGGTGCGTTCGCAATAGCGCGCGACATAGTGCGCCTCGTCGGGAATGCCGAGCGCCTGCCAGTCGAGCCCGGCGATGCCGCGGAACTGCGCGGGATCGACGTGCCACGCCATGCAGTGATACGAGAAGTCTGCGAGCGGGTCGCCGAGCGTGGAGAGCTCCCAGTCGAGCACGGCCAGTACGCGCGGTTCGCTCGGGTGGAAGATCAGGTTGTCGAGCCGATAGTCGCCGTGCACGACCGACACGCGCGAGCCGCCGTTGCCGGACTCGTCGGGCATGTGCTGCGGCAGCCATTCGATGAGGTGATGCATCGCGTCGATACGCTCGGTTTCCGAGGCCTGATACTGTCGGCTCCAGCGATCGATCTGGCGTGCGAAGTAATTGCCGGGCTTGCCGTAATCGGCGAGACCTGCCGTTTCCGGCTTCACGTTATGGAGCGCCGCGATCACGCGGTTCATTTCATCGTAGATCGCGCCGCGCTCTTCGCGCGTCATGCCGGGCAGCGACTGATCCCAAAGCACTCGGCCTTCCACGAACTCCATCACGTAGAACGCGCGGCCAATCACCGCTTCGTCGTCGCAAAGCGCGAGCATTTTTGCCACCGGTACATCGGTCGCGGCGAGTGCATCCATCACGCGGTATTCGCGCTCGATCGCGTGCGCCGAGGGCAGGAGCTTCGCCTTCGGCCCCGGCTTCGCGCGCATGACGTAGGTGCGGCCGGGCGTGACGAGCTTGAACGTCGGATTCGACTGGCCGCCGGCGAACTGCTCGACCGCGAGCGGGCCTGTAAAGCCGTCAACGTGGGTGGTGAGCCATGCGGCCAGCGCCTCGGTGTCGAAGCGCTGGCGGTCGGCGACCGGGCGCGTGCCAACGAACGCCGAGTAGTCGGTGCGCGCCGGCGTGTTCGCTTGCGTGTCTCCATCCGGGGTGGTTTGCGCCATAGTCGTCTCCCTTTTCCTGATTCTCCCGTGGGCCGCCGCCCGTCAACCCGGCGGTCTGTAACGCAGGTATTGCGCGTAAAGCATTTCCATCGTCGTGTTGCGTACGTCGCAGTGCAGCGGCGAGGGCAGCGCGTGGTTGATCGCGCGCACGACCCAGTCCTGTGGCGCGCTGCCGACGTCCAGCGCATTGATGCAACCCGTGGCCTGCGCGAGATGGCCGAAGAATGCACGCCCGCCCGCCATGATCGCGTGCGAGAGAATCGCGCGGTTCACGCCGCCGTGCAGAACGAGCAGCGCGGTGTCCCAGGCGGGATCCTCGCGTAGCGCGTCCACCGCGGGCAGCACGCGATCGAGCAGCTCGCCGATGGTCTCGCCGCCGAGAAAGCGCGTGTCTTCCGCCACGATGCCATCGAATGCGCGCAGGAAGGCGTTTTCGACTTCGTCCGGCGCAATCGCGGCAAGACGCCCGCCGCGAATCTCCTCCCACGCAGGCTCTACCTCGAGCCCGACCGCCTGGCCGGTCGCCGCGAGCACGCGCTGCGCGGTTTCTACCGTGCGGCGCAGGCCACTCACGATCACGCGGTCGAAGCGCACGCCCTGCAAGGCGAACGCCTCGCCCGCAGCCGTTGCCTGGGCGCGGCCCTTCTCGTTGAGCGGCACGGTGTCCGGGTCGATCGCGCGGCCCGTCTCGTCGAAGTACGTGACGTCGCCGTGCCGCATCAGGTAAATGCGGCGGCGCGTGGGCAACTGGTATTCGCTCATGGGTGTGCCGATTGAACGATGTGAAGCAGGATTCGGAGCCGACTTACCGGTAGACGGGCGCGCGTTTCTCGAGGAACGCCGTGATGCCTTCGAGCCCGTCGCGGTGATGGAGCGAGGCGACGAAGCTGTCGCGCTCCGCGGCGAGCTGCGCTTCGAGCGGCTGCGAGTCGGCTACGTTAGTCAGGCCCTTGATGCGCGCCACCGAGTTCGGCGAAATCTTCGCGAGTTCGTCGGCCCAGGCAAGCGCCGTGTCGAGCGCCGTTTGCGGCTTCGCGAGCCGGTTCACCACGCCCAGCTCCGCGAGGCGCGGCGCTGCGACCGGCTTGCCTTCGACCATCAGTTCGAACGCGAGCGCGCGCGGCAGGGAGCGCGAGAGAAACCAGGAGCCGCCGCCATCGGGCGTGAGGCCCACGCGCGAATAGGCCATGACGAATTTGGCGTCGTCGGCGGCGACCAGCAGGTCGGCAGCGAGCGCGAGCGAGAAGCCCGCGCCGGCGGCCGCGCCTTCCACGGCCGCGATGATCGGCTTGCTCGACTGGCGCATGGCCGTGACCCATGCGGCCAGCATGTCGATGCTGGCGGCCTGCACCGAAGGGTCCTTCGCGCGGTTTTCGAGCAGGCGGTTCAGGTTGCCCCCCGCGCAGAAGAAGTTGTCCGCGCCCGTGAGGACGATCGCGCGCAGTGAGGGATCGCGCTCGGCGGCGTCGAACGCCTCGACGGCGGCCGCGTACATGTCGGGATGCAGCGCGTTGCGCGCGCCGGGGTTCGACAGCGTCAGGACGAGCGTCGATTCATGGTTTTGCGGGCGGGTGCTGCGGAGTTCGGCGCTCATTGCGGTTCCTCGTTCGATGCGTTGATGTCTGCGGTATCCGATGCTTCAGGTAGCGTCAGCGAAAGGCCGGGATGCACGCGGCGCACATACCAGGGCGACGAGGCGATAGCGCCTTCGCCTGGCGCGGCGTGGATGTGGCGCAGGATCGGGCGGGGCGCGCCCGCACGCTGCGCGCCGGTCCCGACGACATCTGCTGTCTCAATGTTGTAATGAGGGAAAGTCATTGGAAGCCTGGCTCCATGATTGGCCTAGAATAGCACGGTCGTACATTTATCATGAAAACGATTCGGCGGTTCCGCGAGGGAACTGCCCTTGTCAAGGAGGCAACGAGGATGATCAAGCTGCATGGTTTCGCGCTCTCGAATTACTACAACAAGGTCAAACTCTTGCTGCTCGAGCACGGCATTGCGTTTGAGGAAGTCCCGACGAAACTGCCGCTCGAAGAGGCGCTGCTCGCTCGGTCGCCGGGCGGCAAGGTGCCTTATATCGAAACGGAACAGGGCTTTCTGTGCGAGTCGGAAGTCATCGTCGAATATCTGGCTGCGCGCTTTCCAGAGAAGCCCATTTTCGCGGCGGATCCGTGGCAGGCGGCGAAGGAGCGCGAACTCATCGTCTTTATCGAGACGCATCTGGAGTTGAACGCGCGTGAGCTGTACGGCGAGGCGTTTTTCGGCGGCAAGACGACCGACGAGGTCAAGGCGACGATGGAAAAGCGCCTGCGCCGCTATGTGGCGGGCTTCAGGCGGCTCGCGAAGTTCGCGCCATACGTGGCAGGCGAGCAGTTCGGCGTGGCCGATGCGGCGGCGTTCGTGAGCTTGCCGCTCGTGGGCCGCGCGACGCTGGCGGTCTATGGCAGCGATTTCCTCGCCGATGCGGGCATCGACTGGAAGTCGTATATCAAGCTGATCGCCGAGCGGCCGACGGCACAGCGTGTCAACGCCGACCGCAAGGCGTACCTCGAAGCGAACTCGTAAGCGCCGCGACTTTTCGCCAGGTGCCGTACAGCCCGCTGCAGCGCGCGATGATCGGGAACGCACTGCCGTTCGTGGATTCATCGCGCGTGCGCAAACTCAGAGCCGCGCGAGCCGCTCGAGCGCGGTCGCGAGCGTGCTCTCCTGCTTGGCGAAGCAAAAGCGCACGACGCCCGATTCGTGCGCCTCGTGATAGAACGCCGACACGGGAATGGCGGCCACGCCGATCTCGGCGGTGAGCCACTTCGAGAACTCGGCTTCGGGCAGATCGCTGATCGCCGAATAGTCGACGCACTGGAAATAGGTGCCCTCGCACGGCAGCAGCTTGAAGCGCGTATTGGCGAGACCCGCGCGGAAGAAATCGCGCTTTTTCTGATAGAACGCAGGCAGTTCCAGATACGGCCTGGGATCGCGCAGATACTGCGCGAGGCCGAACTGCATCGGCGTGTTCACCGTGAATACGTTGAACTGATGCACTTTGCGGAACTCGGCCGTGAGCGGCGCGGGCGCGGCCACGTAGCCTACCTTCCATCCCGTCACGTGATAGGTCTTGCCGAAGCTCGACACGATGAAGCTGCGCGCGGCCAGTTCCGGGTAGCGCGCCACGCTTTCGTGCGGCTGGCCGTCGTAGACCATGTGCTCGTACACCTCGTCGGAGAGGACCAGCACGTTCGTGCCGCGCACGATGTCCTCGAGCTTCTGCATGTCGTCCGCTCGCCAGACGGTGCCCGTGGGGTTGTGCGGCGTGTTGATGAGGATCAGGCGCGTTTTCGGCGTGATGGCCGCGGCGAGGCGGTCGAACGGAATCGCGTAGTCGGGCGCTTCGAGCGTCACGAATACCGGCTTGCCGCCGGCCAGTTCGATCGAGGGCAGATAGCTGTCGTAGGTCGGTTCGACCACGATCACTTCGTCGCCTGCATGCACGGTCGCGAGGATCGCCGTGAGGAGCGCCTGCGTGGCGCCCGCCGTCACCGTGATCTCGCTGTTGGCGTCGTAGCGGCGGCCATAGACGCGCTCGATCTTGTCCGCGATCGCCTCGCGCAGGGCGGCAACGCCCGCCATGGGCGGGTACTGGTTGTGGCCCTCGCGCATGGCTTGCGCGACCGCTTCGACGATGCGCGAGTCGCAATCGAAGTCCGGAAAGCCCTGGCCCAGATTCACCGCGCCCTTTTCGGCGGCGAGCGCGCTCATCACGGTGAAGATCGTCGTGCCGACGTTCGGCAGACGCGACGGAAAAGAGGGCGTGAGCAGGGTGTCCTGCGAATGCTGCGTGGGATGCGGTGCGTTCATGTCGCGGGCGGGTGTTTGACGTTGGACCGGGAAAGCCGGGTTCGAAAGCCCGATTGTAGGCAAATCGGCGCGGCCGCGGTGCTCAGACCGGACGCGCGCACCTTTTCCGCTGCTTGTCAGGCATGGACCGCCTCGGCGGCGCCTTGCACGCATTCGGCGACGAAAGCATCGGGCGTGGCGATGCGAAAGCCGAAATCTCGCGCCACGCGCCTCGCGAGCTTCAGGACCGCGCGATCCTTCGAGACGAGCCATCGCGCGCCGCTCGCGCGCGCGAGTTCGAGAAATTTCTGGTCGTCGCGGTCGCGGCATTGGGGCAGGGGACGCGCGTCGGCGGTGAGCTCGGCCAGTTCGATTCGTTCGACGAGTCCGTCGAGGACAGCCAGCGCATCTGCCTTCGCAACGCCGCGCCCGGCGAACTGCGGATAGTCGAGTACGTGGGCCAGTTCGGCCTGACAGCGCACGTCGATCAGTGCGCGGATCGCGCCGCGTTCGAGCGCCACGCGAATGGGGCGCGTGTGGGGATCGTCGAACACGAGAATATCGAGCCAGACATTCGAATCGAGCACCACGGGAAGCACGGGCGCCACGGCGGACGAGGGTGGGATTGCGGTCGGGGGCGTGAGGCCGGTCATTCGTGAATTCGCTACAATCGGGCTTTCGTGTTTGAACATTGCAAGCCTCTATGATAATCGTTCTGTCGCCGGCCAAATCGCTCGACTATGACACGCCAGCGCACGTCGAAACCCACACCATCCCCGATTTTGTCGACGACGCAGCCGAACTCATCGATGGCCTGCGCCGCCTCTCGCCTCAGCAGATCGGCTCGCTCATGAGCATTTCCGATCCGCTCGCGCGCCTGAATTTCCAGCGCTATGCCGACTGGTCGAAGCAATTCAGCCAGGCCAACGCGAAGCAGGCCGTGCTCGCGTTCAATGGCGACGTCTACGAAGGCTTCGACGCGAAATCGCTCTCGTCCGCGGATCTCGACTATGCGCAACAGCATGTGCGCGTGCTCTCGGGGCTCTATGGCCTGCTGCGTCCGCTCGATCTGCTTCAGCCGTATCGCCTCGAGATGGGCACGCGTTTCGAAAACGCGCGCGGCAAGGATCTCTACGCGTTTTGGGGCGAGCGCATCACGCACGCGATCAACGCGCAGATGGAACGCAATCATGCCGGCGCGAACAAAGCGGCGAAGGGCGCGCGCGTGGTCGTGAACTGCGCGTCGAACGAGTACTTCAAGGCGGTGAAGCCGAAGAAGCTCGCGGCGAGCGTCATTACGCCCGTATTCGAGGACTGGAAGGGCGGCCGCTACAAGATCATCAGCTTCCACGCGAAGCGGGCGCGAGGCTTGATGGCGCGTTATGCCGTCGAGAACCGCATTGCCGAGCCCGAAGCGCTCAAGGCATTCGATGTGGAAGGCTATGCGTTCGATGCGGATGCATCGAACGATTCGACCTACGTATTCCGTCGGCGTATCGCCGACTAATTGGCCAGATGAATGGCCAGGCAAGCGGGAAGGAAACCAACATGACGATTGCGATCACCAGCCAGTTCGATGCGGGCGCGATTGAAGTTCTATCGTGCGAGCGCGCCGACGATATCCGTCTGCGCGTGCGCACGGACAATCAATCGGAGTTCGCGCAATGGTTCTACTTCCGCGTCACGGGCGTGCGCGGCGAAAACTGCGTGATGACGTTCGAGAACGCAGCGGCCTGTGCGTTTCCCGAAGGCTGGCGCGATTACCAGGCCGTGGCGAGCTATGACCGCGTGAACTGGTTCCGCGTGCCGACTGCCTACGACGGCAAGCAGCTCGTCATCGACCACACGCCCGACTTCGACAGCATTTACTACGCATACTTCGAGCCGTATAGCGAAGAGCGTCATTCGGAATTCCTCGGGGCGCTGCAGCAGCTGCCGCATGCGACGCTCACGGAACTCGGACAGAGCGTGGAAGGCCGGCCGATTTCGTTGCTTTCGCTCGGCATGCCGGGCGATACGGCGCCCGACGGCAAGCGCAAGAAGACGGTATGGATCATCGCGCGCCAGCATCCGGGCGAGAGCATGGCCGAGTGGTTCGTCGAAGGCCTCGTCAAGCGTCTCGCTGGATGGGGCGACTGGGCGGGCGATCCGGTCGCGCGCAAGCTCTACGATCGCGCCGTGTTCCATATCGTGCCGAACATGAATCCGGATGGCAGCGTGCACGGCAATCTGCGCACCAACGCCGTGGGTGCGAACCTGAACCGCGAGTGGACCGAGCCGGACGCGCAGCGCAGCCCCGAGGTGCTGGTCGTGCGCGATGCGATCGAAGCCACGGGCGTCGATCTGTTCTTCGATATCCACGGCGACGAGACGCTGCCTTACGTGTTCGTCGCGGGCTCGGAAATGTTGCCTGGCTTTACCGATCAGCAACGCGTCGAGCAGAAGGCGTTCATCGACGCGTTCAAGGTGGCGAGCCCCGACTTCCAGGACCAGCACGGCTACGAGGCGAGCCGCTATCGCGAAGACGCGCTCAAGCTGGCTTCGAAGTTCATCGGTCATCGCTACGGCTGCCTTTCACTCACGCTCGAGATGCCGTTCAAGGACAACGCCAACCTGCCCGACGAACGGGTAGGCTGGAACGGCGAGCGCAGCGCGGCGCTTGGCGCCGCGATGCTGCAGGCCATTCTGCATCACGTCGAGACGTTCTCGTAACACGCGCGTAAGCCACACGGGCACGAAGAAAAAGGGGGAAGCGACCAAATCGCTTCCCCCTTTTTGCATCGACAACGCCGACGATTTCAGGCTGCCGTCGTCTTCTTTTTTGAAGGCGTTTTCCTGGCTGTGGATTTCGTCGTCGCAGATTTGCTGGCCGACTTCGTGCTGCTGGTGGAAGGCTTGTGGCTCGACTTGCTGGCGGGCGCGTTCTTCGAACTCTTGCCGGTGGACTTCTTCGTCGAATGCTTGCCCTTTCCGTGCGCGCTGCCATGGGATGCCGTTCCGCTGTGCGCGCGCGACGGCGGGACCGGATCGTTCCAGCTGAACGCGAGCATCTGCTGTCCGACATAACCGCAGCGAAACTTCAGATCGTAGGGCGAGTTGCCCCTTTCTTTGGGAATGCCGATGCCTTCGACGGTCACGATCGTATCGACCTTGACGCGCTGTTTGCGTTCGTCGAACGAGTCGTTCCACGGCGTCACACTGGCGTGTGCGCTGTCAAACGAGCTTGGCGGAAACTCGACGTGATCGAGCGCCGTGGAGGTGCTGGCGACGAAGTTGCCGTGTGCTGCACAGTCGGCGACGAGCGGGTCGGCGTGCATCTGGCCGACGAACTGGTTGACGAGATCGTTGTGTTGATCGAGTTGATCGGCTTGGGCTGCGGGTGCGGCGATGAGCATGAGGCTCGCGGCGCATGCGGCCAGTTGGCCGGCTACGAACAGCAGCCGGCGGGATGCGTGGTTGCAGTCCATCTGCTTGCCTGGAATGAAGGGTGAGACGTCAGGCACCGTAAGATGCCGCGCGACCGCGATGAGTTCAATCCGGGAAGCAATAATTTTCGTCTGCCTGAACGGCGGAGTCGAGGCGTTGCGGTGAGCGACGCCTCGCAGTCGCGGCTTCACGTCGCGCCTGGTGGAGACACACTGTCACAGCACTACGTGCGCGGCCCGCCCAGGCGGTAGCGGCGTACGTCGTAGGTGGTGACCCAGGCTGGCCGATAAACGGCGATCAGCGCGGTTGCCATTCCGGTGAACCAGGCTTCGCCCGATGCAAGCAGAAATACGCTGAAAGCATAACCGGCGGGAACGGTGAGCGCCGACCCCCCGGTGAGCGCGACATGGGTGCCGAGGGCGAGATACGCTGCGGCCGAAACGGCGATAGCCGGCGAGACGAAGCCCTGACCGACGATGAACATAAAGAGATTACGCGGTAGCCACGCGGTGCAGGCGCGCTGCAGCAGCGCAGAAATCGCGACAGGAAAGGCGCCGAACAGGAGGAAGGTCAGTGCCACGCCCTCCCAGGGTGCGTCGAACACGAGCGCTGCGAGCCCCACCACGACGCCCATGGCGACGAGCGCGAGCCCCCAGTCGAACAGCGTGACCATGAGCGTGGCGCCGAGCAGATGCAGCACGGTGCCGTCCTCGAGCCATGCGTTGCTCGCCCACAGCACGGAGATCGCGACCACGATCGCGAGCCACACGTGCTGGAGCGTTGCGTCCTGAAGGCGCCTGAAAGGGTTCTTCCACAACGCGAACGCGAGCGACCCCACGGTGACAACCCATGCACCGATAGCGACCCAGAGCGGAAGCGGCGTGAATAGGAACCCCATGTGCTTCATATTACTCGTTGGAAGACAAACCGTGTGCGCGAGCGGGCACCAAGGCTTCCTCGTCTGCGCTTTCCTCGGGAATGTCGCCCTCGGCGCGCTGCGACGACGGTGCGGCGACGGGCTCGCCGTACGGCGCGTTGGGCTCTGCGGCCATCGGCAGCGGCTCGACACTGTCGCCTGACGGCAACGGATAGAGGAACGTCAAATTCTCGCGTGTGCGCAACGGCACTGGGCCATGTTCGCCGTGCCGCGGCCGCGGCGGGTGCTCGCACTGGGCGCGCAGCACCTGCAGCTGGTTCGCCAGCAAGCCGTTGTAGATCGCGACCGCTGCCGCGCGGTTTGGCGCGCCGAGCTGCTGAAAGATGCTTGTCAGATGAACTTTCACCGTTCCCTCACTGATCCCGAGCGCTCTCGCGATCATCTTGTTCGTGTTGCCCATATGGACGCACCGCAGGATCTGCTCCTGGCGAGGCGACAGATGGACCTTCGGGCGCAGCCTTCGGACTTGTGCAGCGCTCTTGGCGTTGCGCCGGGGTGGCAAGGGCCAGGGCGTACACGGGCCGAAGACGTCCGCCGGCAGGTGATCGCCCCCGAGCAGGATGAGTTCGAGAAACTTCACGATCAGAATGGAATCCGTTGTGCGACGGATGATCCCGCGCGCGCCTTCGTCGATGAGCGTGCTGACGGCCGCGTGCGTTTCGGTACCGTCCACCAGCACGGCGACGGGCAGTGTGCGGTGCCGCATGACGAAGTGGCGCAATTCGCCGGCGCGAATGCCGTCGTGCCAGTCGATCACGAACAGGTTGGGTGTGAACCGTTGCATCGCGCGCTCGGCGCTCCGCCAGTCCGGCGCATCATTGAAACGTGCGCGACGGTCGATTTGTCTTAACAGCGCCTTGAGCCCTTCTCGCCTTTCGGCGTCCGGATTGAGTACGACGAACCGCATGGCTATGCCCTCCTCTCGTTGACGGCCTCTCGAAATGTTGTGAAACACGCACCGCTTCTGTACGGCGGTGAACCAGACCAACAGCGCCATAATGACAAAAAGGTTGCGCTCTGGCGGCCTGTCCAAAAGGCGTAAGACGTAGGGCAAAAAAAAGTCCCGCAAACAGGCGGGACCGCGTAGGAATTAGGGAATTGTCTTAGTGGAAGTGTGGCTGTATAGGCTCAGCATCTTCTGGCATTTCGGCGTGGACGATCTCACCGAGCGGATCCGCATAGAGCGGCACGCCACAGTCATCGCAATATTCCGGCTCGAAACGACCCGCGTGACGACGGATATCGGTGATGCCCGATTCCTTCAGCAACTCGACGATCTCGTCGAGCGGACCGTTGCTGACGTTCTCCTCGGTTGGTTCTTCGTCGATATCGGCGTCGCCGTTTTCTCGCCCATAGAGCGGCCACACTACGCCATACAGCACGTCATTGCTTCCCCGCTTCGTGAAGCCGATGCGGTATTCGTCGATACGACGCTCACCGAACCCCGCGACCACGGCGCGCAGGTCTTGCGCGGCTGCACCGATCGTGTCGAGCAGGTAGCGCACGGCGGTGCGGATCGTGTGTGGGCGTACGCGCTCGTCAGCGTCGCGGCAGGCGGAGTAGTAGGCATCCGGCAGCAGACACTCGAACTCGCAGCCCGGCATCACGACTGCGAGGTTGGCACCGCCCTGAGTGGCCCACTGCTCGAGGCATTGGCCGCGCTCGATGCGCGAGCCGTGCTCCTCTTCCTGCCAGCGAAAGAGCGCGGCGCCGACGGGCGCGGCGACGACGGCCAGCAGGAAACGCGGATCGGCGAGAATCGGAGACGTTTCCGGCAGTTCGCCGGAGCTGATCTTCGCGGGTGTGCCGCTCAGCGCCGCCTGCGAAAGCTGTTGGGCGAGGCGCCACGTTTCGACATGGTGGCGCGGCAACTGGTCGATGCTATAGAGATAGGGGGCCATCGCCACGCGCGTCCCGTTGGCGAGGACGTGCGCCTGGAGGTGCGTGCGCAGCGCGTCGGAGGCGTCGGCCTTGAGGGGGCCCGAAGGGATGACATAGCGCGTCCAGGCCAGCACCGGCGCGGCCACGAGCAGTGCCTCGAATTGGGCGCCTTCATGTTCGACGACGAACGACTCGCTGTGCGTCTCGGCCATATCGGCGAGCGCCCCATAGGCGTCCGGATGATTCTGCTGCAGATGGTCGAGCGCGGCGTCGAGCGTAGTCTGATTGCCGTTGCGCACGACCTTCGCGAGCAGGGTGTCGAGCTTGGCCTCCCAGAAGCGGTCTTCGGTACGGCTGCCCGAAGCGAACAGGGCGAGCGAGAGGCCGACGAGCTTGTCGGCGTCAGGAGGAAGGCGTTTGGCGATTCGCGAGCGCATAAATCTGTGAGTTGGGGGGCAGAGAACCCCATATTCTAGTCGGTTCCGCGCGCGTCATCTGATTGGCCAGCAGAAGCGCGCCCAATGTGGGCTTATGCGATGCGGGATGGCGGCTGAGGGTGGGCCGCTGACGTCCACGAGAAGGGGTTGTTTACTGCTGTGCCAGGGCGTCAAAAAACCGCTTGCAAGATGTCACGGGCGTGACTAGAATTCCGGTCTTTCGCGCTTTCGATGAAGGCGCGGGGAGACGGGAAGCCCGGGCGAAAGCCTTGTGGCGTCTGGGTCTGCGGGTGGTTCGAGGTTGCGCGGCAGGTTAAGCGAAGTAAAAAAACCTGTTGACAGATCGCCCGGCAGTCTTCATAATTTCGTTTCTCTGCTGCTGACGCAGCAACGCAGAAAGAAGCCGGTAGTTGAGTT
>NZ_BBJJ01000056.1 GCF_000739815.1 Paraburkholderia mimosarum LMG 23256 = NBRC 106338 | reverse complement strand
AGCCGCATGGCTCCCGCCCGCCGCCGGGCGGGCGCCCGCCGGCACACACCGCGCAGCACCGCCCGCCGCCCGCGCCGGGCCGCAAGGCAGACGCGAACGCAAACGCCAATGCGAATGCCGGCCATCACCACCACCCCGATAGCCATCCCAACGCGGCCCCTTCGCCGCGTTTCGCGGGGCAGCCCCCTCATGCTGGTTAGCGCGGGTTGACGCTGGCCAATATCGACTGGCCAGCGTTGACAAGCGTCGCCGACCGCTGCGGCGACGCTGCCATCCCGTACCCGTGCGCCGTCGCCCCGTCGACGGCCAGCGCAGCGTCCCCGAATATCGCGCCCCAGACGGCGTGCTCAACGTACTTCGCCGCGATGAAGAGCCGCGATATATATCACGTTGCGATATAATCGCGGCTCTTCGGGCGGCGCCGAGCCGTCCGTGAGACGCCCGCCAAGGGACGTTCCCGCTTCCGTTCTCATCTGCGCTCCCGATCGTGTCACGCTTCAAAGTCCTCCGCTGGCTCACCCGCTTCTCCCCCTCCAGGGCCACCGTCACGTGGCGCGAGCGCCTGCGCTCGGGCGGCGGCGCGCTGGTCGGCATCGCCCTCACCGGCGCGCTTGCCCACCGCTTGACGGGGGGCGATCCCGCCGTGCGCTACCTGATCGCCCCCATGGGCGCATCCGCCGTGCTGCTGTTTGGCGTGCCCGCCAGCCCGCTCGCGCAACCCTGGTCGATCATCGGCGGCAACCTCGTTTCCGCCACGGTGGGCGTGACCGCGGCAATGTGGATACACGACCCCGTGCCGGCCGCCGCCGTGGCCATTGCCGTGGCGATCGTCACGATGTTCACGCTGCGCTGCGTGCATCCGCCTTCGGGCGCGGTCGCGCTCACGGCCGTGCTGGGCGGCCCCGCCGTCCATGCGCTCGGCTATGAATTCGTGTTCGTGCCCGTGGCGCTGCAGTCGTTCCTGCTGCTTGGCGGCGCGCTCGTCTATCACGCCGCCACGGGGCATCGCTATCCCCACGCCGCCCGCCGTCCAAGGGCGCCCGGGCCCGCGCCCGCGCAAGCCGGTTTTACGCGCGGCGACCTCGAAGCGGTGCTGCGCGAGCGCGACGAAATGCTCGACATCGACACCGACGACCTGGAAACCATCCTGCACGACGCCGAGATTCGCGCGTACGCCCGCAGCTTCGGCGAATTGACCTGTGCAGACGTGATGTCGGCCAACGTGGTGAGCATCACGCCCTCGACGACCGTCGGCGAAGCGCGCTCGCTGCTCAAGCGCCACGATGTCAAAGCGCTGCCCGTCGTGGACGCACAACGTCACGTGAAAGGGATCGTGACCCGCGCCGACCTGGTCGACGACGGGCGCGAGCGCCATCCGCTGCGGCTGATGCTCTACGCGATCTCACGTGCGTTCCGGCCGCACGCCGAGGCAGGTGAGCACGTCGCCACGCTGATGACCACCCACGTGTTGACCGTCGCGAGCACGACGCCAATCGTGGAACTGGTGCGCATTTTCGCGGGTCGCGGGCACCATCACGTGCCGGTGGTCGACAGCGAGCGCCGGCTCGCCGGCATCATCACGCAGGCCGACTTGATCTCGGGACTCTATCAACAGGCGAAGACGCCGCAGCAAGCGCCCGCCTGACGGCTTCACGGCCGGATGCGCACGCGCGCACCCGGCCGCGAGCCTGCTATGACGCGTTTTTTCGGGGACAAATATCATGTCGTGATATATTAGGAGGTTCAAACGTTTATGGACTCCCGATGAAAAAAAGTGCGCGCGACCTCGAGAAGTCCGACTTCGAACAGCTCTCCGAGTTTCGCTATCAGATGCGGCGCTTCGAGCGCTTCTCGGAGCAGGCCGCGCAGGCCGAAGGCATCACGCCGCTGCAATACCTGCTGCTGCTGCACGTCAAGGGCTATCCAGGCCGCTCGTGGGCGACCATTGGCGAGCTGGCCGAACGCCTGCAGGCGCAGCATCACGGCGTGGTCGCACTCGTCACGCGCTGCGAGGCGATCGAGCTCGTCGAGCGCCGCGTGAGCGAACGCGACCGCCGCCAGGTGGAAGTGCATCTGCTCCCCGCCGGCGAGAAACTGCTCGCGCGCCTCGCCGCACTGCATCGCGCCGAATTGAAGTCGCTCGAGGGCGCATTCACCGTTCCGCGTATCGATCTATAAAAGACCATGCATTCCGACGATTCCCACAAGCGCGACTTCTCGGCGAACGCACGCCTGCCCGGCATCAGCGCGCTGGCCGCCGTGATCGGCGCACTGGCCACGCTCGCGGCGTTCGTGCTGCTGAGCCTGATCCACTGGTTCACGAACCTGTTCTTCTTTGGCCAGTTCTCGTTCGCCGATCGCTCGCCCGCGCTCAACACGCTGGGGCCCTGGGTCATCGTCGTACCCGTGATCGGCGGGCTGATCGTCGGCATGATGGCGCGCTTCGGCTCCGAGAAGATTCGCGGCCACGGCATTCCCGAAGCCATCGAGGCCATCCTCTTCGGCAAGAGCAGGATGTCACCGAAGGTGGCCATCCTCAAGCCGCTCTCGTCGGGCATCGTGATCGGCAGCGGCGGCCCGTTCGGCGCGGAAGGTCCGATCATCATGACGGGCGGCGCAATCGGATCGCTGCTTGCCCAGTGCGTGCGCGTGACGTCGGCGGAGCGCAAGACGCTGCTCGTGGCCGGCGCGGCGGCGGGCATGACAGCCGTGTTCGGCACGCCGGTCGCGGCCGTGCTGCTCGCCGTCGAACTGCTGCTGTTCGAATGGCGCCCGCGCAGCTTCCTGCCCGTGGCGCTCGCTTGCGCCGTGGCGGGTTTTGCGCGCTCGGCGTTCTTCGGCACCGCGCCGCTCTTCCCGATGCAGACCTTGCCGCCGCATGGCACCGCGCTATTTTCCTGCCTCGTTGCCGGGCTGCTTGCGGGCGCGCTCGCCACGGGGCTCTCCTCCGCGCTTTACAAGATCGAGGATCTGTTCGGCCGTCTGCCGCTGCACTGGTCGTGGTGGCCCGCCATCGGCGGGCTCGTGGTGGGCATCGGCGGATTCATCGAACCGCGTGCGCTCGGCGTGGGCTACGACGTGATCGGCGACCTGCTCCATCAGCACATCGTCTTGCAGGCCGCCATTGCGATTCTCGTGGTGAAAGCCGTGATATGGGTCGTCGCGCTCGGCTCGGGCACCTCGGGAGGCGTGCTCGCGCCGCTGCTCATGCTCGGCGCGGGGCTCGGCGTGGTGCTCTCCCACGTGTTGCCCGGCAGCGACCCGACGCTCTGGCCACTCGTGTGTATGGCGGCGACGCTCGGCGCCACGCTCGGCGCGCCGCTCACGGCCATCGTGTTCGCATTCGGCCTCACGCACGACACCAACTCGCTGCTGCCGCTCCTTGCGGCCACGCTCGTCGCGCACGGCTTCGCGGCGGTCGTCATGAAGCGCTCGATCATGACCGAGAAGATCGCGCGGCGCGGCTATCACATCTATCGCGAGTACGGCGTCGATCCGCTCGAACGCCATTACGTCGATGAAGTGATGACACGCAACGTCGACACCATCGACGCGAACGTCACCGTGCGCGAGGCGCTGGAGCGTTACTTCGGCGCGAACCAGCAACACCGCGCCTTTCCGGTGGTGCGCGACGGCGCGGTGCTCGGCATGGTGGATCGCGCGATGCTCGACGCCGTGCGTGCAAGCGCCGCGACGAGGGAACTCGATACACCGCTCGAGTCGTTGCTCGCGCAACGTTCCCCCGATATGGCGCTGCCCGAGGAGACCTGCCGCCAGATCGCCACGCGTCTCGCGATTCACGGGCTCGAGCGCCTGCCCGTGGTGGCCGGGAGCGAATCGCGGCGGCTCGTGGGCATCGTCTCGCGCAGCGACCTCGTCAAGCTGTCGCTCTCGCATTTCGAGGAAGAGCACAAAAGGGAACGCTTCCGCCGCATTCCGATGGGCAACAGCAGGCGCCGCTTCCCGCCGGTCCGCAAGGCGGGGTAACGAAGCCCACGAGGCGATGCCGGGCGCTCTGCCCGCTCGTTCATCGTGGCGCGCGCGCCGCAGGCCGCTGCGCTCGCGGCGCGCCTGCGGACTTGGCTGTTAGTTGCGACTCTCCGCCCGACTACCAGAGCGCGTAGCCCCCCGCCGCAACGCCCGTTGCGAGGAACGCGGTCACATCGCGTTTGTGCCGGACCGCGAGATTCTCCCGCACGATCAGCGCTACTTTTGTATCGAACCTGCTGCCGCCTTTTCGAGGCACGCATGATCCGCGAGACGAAGCAGCGTGGCCGGAACATTTGTGCCCGGCGGCGCATCTTTCCAGCGATGCCAATACCGGCGTTGATCTCCGCGTATTTTCCCGACACGCACATGCGATACGATAATCGCTCGCCGCCGCAGCGATATCGGCGACTTCATTCGATTTCGTTTTGCTTTCATGCGTCGAATGCCGTCTCGTTTATCCTGCTTTGTCTTTCTTTTCTACCCCGATCTCATGCTCAGCCCCCTCGCTCTGATAGGTATCGTGATCGTGTCTTGCCTGATGAGCGTCGCCATCCTGGGTTCGCTGATTCGGACCGCGGTGCCGGGCATAGGCCGCTGGTGCGCGGCCCACGCGCTGTTGGCCGCTGCGTCGTCGTGGGTGTTGATCGTCGGCGCGGCGCCGGGACAGTTCGTGATGGTCGGCGTCTCGCTCATCACGCTCACGGCGGTGCTGTTGCTCGTGCAGGGCACGCGTCAGTTTTTCGGCAAGGATGCCGCCCGCCACGAGGAGTCGGCCGCGTTCGTCGCCATCTTCGTGGCGCTGGTGTACTTCACGTGCGTGTCGCCGAACGTCGATGCGAGGGTCACGCTGGTATCCATCTGCCTCGCCTACGCGCGCATCGCGGTGGGTACGCTGGCTCTGCGTCACGCGCCGCGTGACGGTGCGCGCTATCCCTACCGGTTCGTGGCCGCGGCCGCGTATCTGGGCGCGCTATTTCACGTCACGCGAGCCGTCGCGGTGGCGTTCGGCCTGCCGCACACGACATTGCTGCAACCGTCGCCCTGGAACGTTCTGTTTCTCGGGCTGGCGATCGTCACGTTGCCGTGCATGTCGACCGGCATCGTGATGCTCGCGCACGATCGGCTCGCCCGGAGGATGGAACGCCTCGCGAATGTCGACGAGCTGACGGGCGTTCTCATGCGGCGTGCGTTCATGGCGACGGCGAACGTCTCGCTACGCGAAGCGCTGGCAAAGGGCAAGCCGCTGTCGATCGCCATTCTGGACATCGACAGGTTCAAAGCCGTCAACGACGGCTTTGGCCACGCGGTCGGCGATCGAATCCTTGCGCACGTCACATCGGTCGTGTCCGCGCGGCTGCGGCCGCGCGACATTTTCGGGCGTCTCGGCGGCGAGGAGTTCGCGATCGTGTTCGTCGACGCGTCAAAGGCCGAAGCTGCGCGGTTGACGAACGAACTGCGGCTTGCGATCGAACGATCGCCCAGCGAAGGTGTGCGCTGCACGTTTAGCGCCGGGATCGAGGGCCTCACGCCCGGTGACACGCTCGCGGGCGTCCTGGCGCGGGCCGACGCGGCGCTTTACATGGCAAAGGCGACGGGACGCAACCGGGTCGTGACGGCGCCGGAAGTCGACGCATGCGGCCTCGCGCAGCCAGGCTGAGCGGATCGGCATCGACAACGTCCAAACGCTAGCAAACGTCTCCCGCAACGCCCCCGGGCCTGCGCCGCGCAACACGAACGATGCGCATCGGCGTCCTACAATGTCGCGGTAGCAGCACGTCGCCACGGCAACACCGGCGGGAACCTCACTCCTGGGAGCAGACGATGGCAAAGATGCATGCAGTGCAGGTAGCAGAACCGGGCGCGCCGCTCGAACTGGTCGAGCGCGATATTCCGGAGCCGCCCGAGGGACACGTCCTCGTCAAGGTGCAGGCCTGCGGGATCTGCCATAGCGATTCGCTCACGAAGGAAGGCCAGTGGTCGGGCCTGCAGTTTCCGCGCGTGCCGGGCCACGAGATTGCGGGCGTCATCGAAAAGCTCGGCGCGCGCGTGGAAGAGTGGCAGGTCGGGCAGCGCATCGGCGTGGGCTGGCACGGCGGCCACTGCGGGCATTGCGAGCACTGCCGGCACGGCGATTTCGTGCTTTGCAAGAACGGGCAGATACCCGGCATCAGCTACGACGGCGGCTACGCCGACTACATGGTCGCGCCGCAAGAAGCGCTCGCGCGCATGCCCGGCGACCTCTCCGATGTCGACGCCGCGCCGCTCCTGTGCGCCGGCATCACCACGTTCAACGCACTGCGCCACAGCGGCGCGCGCGCGGGCGACGTCGTCGCGATCCTCGGCATTGGCGGCCTCGGCCATCTCGGCGTGCAGTACGCGCGGAAGATGGGCTTCGTCACGGTGGCCATCGCACGCGGGCAGGACAAGGCGCCGCTCGCGAAGCAGCTCGGCGCGCATCATTACATCGACAGCGCCGCGCAGAACGTCGCCGAAGCATTGCTCGCGCTGGGCGGGGCACGCGTGATCCTCGCCACGGCCACGAGCGGCAAGGCCATGAGCGCGGCGCTGGGCGGCCTTGGCCTCAACGGCAAGCTGATCATGGTTGGCGTGTCGGAGGAGCCCGTGGAAGTGCCGATCACGCAGTTCATCATGGGCCGCCACTCCGTGCAGGGCTGGCCTTCGGGCACCGCGGCCGACTCGCAGGAAACGCTCGCGTTCAGCGCGCTCTCAGGCGTGAAGCCGATGATCGAGGAATATCCGCTCTCGCGCGCAGCCGAGGCCTATGAGCGCATGATGAGCGGCAAGGCGCGCTTTCGCGTAGTGCTCAGGCCCGGCGCCTGACGCGGGGCCGGCCCCTCGCCGGCTTCGTGCTAGCGCCCGTCTTGCCTCCCGCCTTCGTCCTTCGCGAGGCCGGTTTCCTCGACATAGCGATCGACAGCACTGCTTACGGTGGGATCGAAACGATCGGCACCGATGAGCTCGAGCAGATCGAAGCGCTTGAGCTTGTCGCGCACCGGGTCCTTCATCTCCGCGAAGTGCAGCGCGATGCCGCGCTCGCTCAACGCCTGGGTCAGCTCGCGCAGCATGTCGGCCGAGGTGACGTCCACGCTCGTGACCGGCTCCGCCGCCACGACGACGCGCCGCACCGGCGTGGGCGACGCTTCCACCGCCTCCATCAGGCGCTCCTGAAACAGCTCGGCGTTCGCGAAGAACAACGGCGCGTCCCAGCGAAACAGCACGAGCCCCGGCACGCGCACGGCTTCCGGGTAGCGCTCGATGTCGTGATAGCCGCGCAGGCCCTCCACGCGGCCGAGCACGGCGAAATGGGGCCGCCAGCCATCCCAGAGAAATTCGATCACCGCGATCAGCACGGCCATGCCGATGCCGGGAATCGCGCCGAACACCGCAACGGCCGCGAAGCATCCGATCGACAGCCAGAACTCCCACTGCTGAATGCGGTAGATGCGCTTGAGATCCGCGATCTCGAACAGCCCGAGCGCGGCGGCAATGACCACGGCGGCGAGCGCACTGTTGGGCAGATAGCGCAGCAGATTGGGCGCGACCATGAGCAGCGCGGCCACCGCGAGCGCGCCCACCACGCCGGTCAGTTGCGTGCGGGCTCCGGCGGCTTCGGCGACGGGCGTGCGCGACGCGCTGCTGCTGATCGGAAAGCCCTGAAACAGGCCCGCCGCGAAGTTGGCGACGCCCAGACCCACCATCTCCTGATTGGGATCGACGCGCGCATGAAAGCGCGCCGCATAGGTGCGCGAAAGCACGCTCGTGTCGGCGAAGGCGATCAGCGCGACCGCCGCGCCGCCGAGAACGATCTTGACCAGGTCCGCGTCGGCCACCCAAGGCAGCGAAAGACCCGGCAAGCCCTGGGGAATCGTGCCCAGCACCTTCACGCCGAGGCGGTCGAGATGAAAAAGGCTCACCGAAAGCGTCGCCACGATCACCGCGATCAAAATGCCGGGCACTTTGTCGAAGCGCTTGAGCACGAGGATCAGCACGAGGCTCCCCGCACCCACGGCAAAGCTGTACCAGTTGGCTTCGCCGTGCAGAACGGCTTGGCCCAGGTTCAACAAGTCCCGTATCGGCCCCGCTTCGCCGATGGAGATCGCGAAGAGCTTCGGCAACTGGCTGACGAGCACCGTCAGCGCGATGCCATTCATGTAGCCGTATCGAATGGGCTTGGAGAGCAGTTCCGTGATGAAGCCGAGGCGCAGCAGTCCCATGACGACGCAGACGACGCCGGATACCAGCGCCATCATGCTCGCCACGCCGATGGCGCGCGCCGGGTCGCCTCCCGCGACCTGCACCACCACGGCGAGTATGGGCGCCGCCAGCGCGGAGTCGGGGCCGAGCACGAGAATGCGGCTGGGCCCGAACACGGCATAGGCGAGCAGCGGAACGATGGTGGCATAGAGGCCGTAGACGCCAGGCACCCCGGACGCCGCCGCATAGGCGATGCCGACCGGCACGAGCATCGTGGTGAGTACGAGCCCCGCGGCCAGATCGTTGAAGAGCCAGGCGCTCTGGTAGGTCTTGAGCAATGTGACGCCCGGCAGCCAACGCAGCCATGACCGGTTTGCGTTTGCACTTGCGGGCTGTCCATGTGAGGAGACAGGTCTTTCCATTTCCATGGGCCGGTTAGTTGTCGTGGGAATGCTGGCGCTGGGATCCTGGAGCCGACAGGCGTGCGAAAGAAAGCATAGTTGAAATGTGCTCGTCACAATAGTGAAACCACCGTGTGCCAGGCAAACCCACGGCGGGAGCGGCCTGAAGCGCTCCGCGGCGCTTTCGATCCGCGCATTCTCGTCCATCGCCCGCGAGCGCTGCGCCAAGTGGGTGCGCCGCGGCAGCCCGAGCACTGCTGCGGTGCACTCAGCCTTGCCCGACGCGTTTTCGCGCGTCGGGCTTAAACGCCCTTCCCGCAAGGCTTTTCAACCGATCCGTGCGATGGCGCATTCCTTGCTTACACCTCATGCGCGCCCAGCGATGGCGCGCCATGCACCGATCAACCGTCGAAGACTCCATGCCGACGATCACGACATCCCCATGCTGCGCGTACTGCTCGTAACCGACACCGACAAGCCTATCGGCGACCTGCGCGACGCGCTCGCCACGCTCGGCTACGACATGCTCGCCGAGCCCGCGACACCGCAAGCGCTGCATCGCGTCGTCGAGCGCGAGCGGCCCGACGTCATCATCATCGATACCGAGTCGCCCTCGCGCGACACGCTCGAACAGCTCGCGGTGATGAACGCGACCGCGCCGCGCCCGGTGCTGATGTTCAGCCACGACGCCAATCAGCAGCTCATTCGCTCGGCCGTGAATGCCGGCGTGACCGCGTACCTCGTGGAAGGGCTCGCGAGCGAGCGCCTGGCTCCTATCCTCGAAGTCGCGCTCGCGCGCTTCGCGCAGGAGGCGCAACTGCGCGAGCGCCTCACCCAGGCCGAGAACGAACTGGCCGAGCGCAAGCTGATCGACCGCGCAAAGCGCATTTTGATGGAGCAGCAGAAGCTGACCGAGCCCGCCGCCTATGCGGCGCTGCGCAAGCGCGCGATGAACCAGAGCGCGAAACTCGCCGAGGTCGCCCGCCAGATCGTCGCGGGCACGCAAGCGCCGGAACGAAACGATTGAGCAGGAACGATGCGCCGCCCATGAACGCCACCACCCTCCCTCTCGCCGCGCCCGAGAAGACCCATTTGAAGATCGGCTTCGTGCCGCTGGCCGACGCCGCGCCGCTCGTCGCCGCGAAGCTGCTCGAATTCGGCCACGCGCACGGGCTCACGCTCGAACTCTCGCGCCAGCCCTCATGGGCGGCGCTGCGCGACAAGCTGCTGTCCGGCGAGCTCGACGCCGCGCATTCGCTCTACGGGCTCGTGTATGGCGTGCAGCTCGGCCTTGGCGGCCCGCAAACCGATATGGCCGTGCTCATGGTGCTCAACCGCAACGGCCAGGCGATCTCGCTCTCCAACCGTCTCGCGAACGCGCTCGCCGAACACGGCACGCTGCCGCGCGCGCTCGCGACGCTGGATCGCAAGCCCGTCTTCGCGCAGACCTTTCCGACCGGCACGCACGCGATGTGGCTGTATTACTGGCTCGCTTCGCAAGGCGTGCATCCGTTGCACGATATCGAGAGCGTGGTGATTCCGCCGCCGCAGATGGTGGCCGCGCTCGCGGAAGACCGCCTCGACGGCCTGTGCGTGGGCGAGCCGTGGCCGGGACTCGCCGAACAGCGCGGTGTGGGGCGCACCGTCATCGCGAGCGGCGGGATCTGGCCGGACCATCCGGAGAAGGTGCTCGCGTGCCGGCGGGACTTCGTGGCACGCTATCCGAGCACGGCGCGCGCGCTCGTGCGCACGATGCTGGAGGCGTGCCGCTGGCTCGACGGCGAAGGCAATCGCCGCGAGATCGCGCAGTGGCTCGCCCGGCCCGAGATGCTGGGGGTGGATGCCGCGCTGATCGCAGCGCGGCTCGAAGCGGATGCCGCGGCTCCCGCGCCGGGAATGAAATTCTTCGAGGAAGGCCGCGTGAACGCCCCATGCGAATCGGAAGGCGTGTGGTTTCTTACGCAGTTCGAACGATGGGGCATGCTTGCGCGGCGCGCCGATTATCGCGAGATTGCGCGCGGGTTGAATCAGACCGCGCTGTATCGCGAGGCGGCTGCGGGAATGGGGGTTGCCGTGCCGCACGAGGTCGTCACAGCGCCGTTCGTCGACGCTCGCGTGTGGGACGGCGAAGACCCGGTCGCTTATGTCGAGGGGTTCCCGATCCGGGCCTGAGCGCCGCTGCTTATCCCGAGCGGGTCGGTGAGCCTCGCGCGCCGCAGATAAGCATTTGACAATATCTTGGTTGTGCCGTTGCTGAAACAGATTAAGGTGGAAGGCACATCGCCGCGCATGGCGGCACTTCAACCTGAACTTTTCAACGGGCAACAGCACGATGTCGAACGACGATCACGGGAATCACGACAGCCACTCGGCGAACGGCACACGCCGCAAATTGTTGAAACTCGCCGCAGGTGCCGCGACGACCGCCGCGCTGCGCGGCGCGACCGGGCTCGCAGGCGCTGCCGCGATGACGCTTCGAAGCGGCGCCGCACGCGCGGAAGATGGCAAGGTCCTGCGCATCGGCTTCCAGAAATACGGTAACTTCGTTGTCCTGAAGGCACGACGCACGCTGGAGAAGCGGCTCGCGCCGCTTGGCTTCACCGTGCTATGGCTCGAGTTTCCTGGCGGGCCGCAATTGCTTGAAGGGCTCGCTGCCGGCGCGGTGGACGTCGGCACCGTCGGCGAGACGCCACCCATTTTCGCGCAGGCGGGCGGCGTGGATTTCGTCTACATCGCCAGCGAGCCGCCCGCACCGCAGGGCGAGGCCATCGTCGTTCATCAGGATTCGCCGATCCGCACACCCGCCGACCTGCGCGGCAAGCGCGTGGCGCTCAACAAAGGCTCGAACGTGCACTATCTGCTCGTCAAGGCGTTGCAGAAGGCGAACCTCAGGTACGAAGACATTCAGCCCGTTTATCTCGCTCCCGCCGACGCGCGCGCCGCGTTCACGAGCGGGAGCGTGGACGCCTGGGTGATCTGGGATCCGTACCTCGCGGCGATCGAACGCCAGGCGAACGCGCGCTCGATCGCGAATGGCGAAAATCTCGTGCGCAACACGCAGTTTTATATTGCGAATCGCAGCTTCGCAAACGTGCACGCCCCCATCGTTCATGCGGTCGTCGAGGAAGTCAGCGCCGTGGACGGGTGGGCGCGCGACAACATTCCGGCTGTCGCGGCCCAGTTGTCGCCGCTCGTCGGCCTCGACGCATCGACGCTCGAAGTCGCCCTCAAACGCACCGGCTACGGCGTGCAGCCCATCGATGCCGCTACGCTCGCCTACCAGCAGCAGATTGCCGATACGTTCTCCGATCTCAAACTGATACCAAAGAAACTCGTAGTCGCCGACGCGCGTTGGCAAGCGACCTGAGGCACGCCCTCCTCACTCTACGCAGCAACTCATCCATCCACCCCAACGCCGCCTCTCACGCCGATTGCGCTCCCGCAGCGCATCGGCCAATTCGGGCGCAACGCAGCCGCACTGCGCGCTTTCCGCCAATGCAGGGATCGGAACGCCCCACTCGTCGGCGCGCGTAAATCGCTTCTCGCTAGCGCAAGAACTTCAAAACCGCATTCATGGCACCGGTCCTCGCACTGGGTGCAAAGACTGCGTTGCATCCTCAACGATCTCAACGACGGGATCGAAGGCGCCATCGACGTTTTCGTGAAGGTCGGCGATCCTCTCGCCGGCTTGCGTTCGCATACGCGCCAGCATTTCGCTTCCGGATCGGCTCATGAGAGAATTGCGCGAGCGGCGCAAGGGAATTCGCGAAAATGCAAATTGCATGGTGGATGATTTCAGGTATTGCTTACGCTTTCCTTTCCCTTTTGTCTGAGTATTTCGCCGTAAAATAGACGACTGAAAATCAAAACGCCCACATTCAACGAGACCAAAGCTTCAGCGAAAGAATGTGAATACCCGTTTTATGTAGTTTTGCACGCCCGTCACGCGTCGTTTGCTGCCGCAAATGAGCGAGCGGGCACCGTGCCGCGGCCCCAGAAAAATGACAACGCTCATGCAATTCGACCTGGGGTTTCGCCAGGTTTCAGCAGCCCCAGTCAGAATGCTTCGCTTGCGGTCATTTGAATACATCTGGACCGTCTGTCGCACTGTTCGATATTTTGAAACGTCATATTGGCAGCATGGCTGGAATGCGCTTGCGGGCATCGCCAAAGCCGGCAATTGGGAGAATGCGCAAGGCTTTGGATCGACTTTCCCTGTCCAACCGGAGTTTCTGGTCGATTCTCACTGAACATCACGCGCGGTCTATCTGGAGCCCACCTGGCAATGAGTTCTTCCCCCGTCGTTCCATTCACCCGAGACAAGACGGACTACGACGCGTTTATTGGTGAAGCGCCGGCGTTTCGCCAACTGGTCCGCATGATCGATCGTGTCGCTCCCACCGATCATGCCATGCTGGTCATCGGGCCGACAGGATCGGGCAAGGAACTGGTTGCGCGCCGCGTGCACACGCGCAGTCCGCGCCACGATCAGGCATTCGTCGACGTCAATTGCGGCGCCATTCCGGAGCATCTCGTCGAAGCCGAGCTGTTCGGCCACGTGAAGGGCGCGTTCACCGGGGCTGGCGAAAGCCGTCCGGGACTTTTCCAGCAGGTCGGCAAGGGCACGTTGTTGCTCGACGAAATCGGCGAACTGCCGCTCGCGCTTCAACCCAAGCTCCTGCGCGTACTCGAAACGCGCACGTTCCGTCCGGTGGGTTCCTCGTCGAGTCTGCGCTTCGAAGGGCGCGTGGTCGCCGCGACTCACCGGGACCTGCGCGAGCGCGCGCACCAGGGGCTGTTCCGCGAGGACCTCTTCTACCGGCTCGCCGTCTTGGTGCTGGCCGTACCCGGGCTCGACCAGCGCGTCGAGGACATCCCCGCGCTGGTCGCGCATTTCGCCTCGCAGCACGCGCGCCGCATCGAGTTCTCGCCCGGCGCCATCCGGCGCCTCAGCCGGCATACGTGGCCGGGGCATATCCGGCAGTTGCGCAACCTGATCAGCCAGTTGAGCGTGCTCTCGGAAGGCACCCTGATCGACGTGGACACGCTCGAGCCGTTTCTCGTCAACGAGACGGCCGGTTCCGTGTCGCGCGCGAATCTCGCGGACATGCTGCTGCAACTCGAAGGACGCGACAAACTCGCCGCCGCCGAAGACCTCCTGATCGACCGCGCGCTCGAGCGCAGCGCCGGCAACAAGAGCGCGGCCGCCGCATTGCTCGGCGTGGGCCGCAAGACGATCGAACGCCGCCTGAAATCTCGCGAGGAACACCATCGCGAAGCGCATAAATGCCTTGAAAACGCGAGTGCGCTGATCGAAGGCTCGCGCTTCGCCGAGGCGATTCCGCCGTTGCGCCGCTGCATCGACGTGCTCCAGACGAGCCGTGAGCAGGATACGGTGCGCCGCCTGCTGTTCGACGCCTACCGGCTGCTCGGCATGAGCCTGCGCAGCGTGCACGGCTGGCTGTACGCGGAGGCCACCGCCTGCTACGCGGCCGCGCTCGCCATCGGGGAAGGCGTCTGCCAGCCGGCCGAAATCGCGGCGATCCACTTCGGCATCTGGACGACCCAGTTGACGACGCTCCAGCTCAAACAGGCCCGCGCGACCGCTCAGGAAATGCTCCAGCGCGCCCAGAGCAGCGGCGAGAGGGTCTCGCTCGACGAAGCTCACTTCGCGATGACCAACACGCTTTTCTGGCTGGGAGACAGCGAGGAAGCGCTCGCCTGCCTCGCGCGCGGCAATCTGCTCGACGTGGCCCGCAATGACGTGCGCACCGGCACGCAGGGCATCGATCTCGCGAGCCTCGCCTTGACCTTCGAAGGACTCTGCGCCTATCAGATCGGCGCATTCGCGCAGGCCCGACGCGCGATGGAAATGCTGATCCTGCGCGCGTCGGAGCCGGGCGCGCACGCATTGGCGCATGCCGTCAACCTCCAGGGCGCCGCGTGGCTCGCCTGTCTGTTCGAAGACCGGGAGCGGCTCGGGCCGCTCGCGAGCGAACTCGAATCGGTGTCGATCACCAACGGCTTCGCGTTCTACCGGGGCGTCGGCCAGATCTTGCGCGGCGCTCACCTGAGCGCACTGGGCCAGGCGGACGAAGCCGAAGCCGTCATGCTCGACGGCTACGACAATCACATGCTCCGCAACGGCGGCGCGCTGTTCTACTCCTTCAAGACCTGGCAGCATGGCGAACTGCTGCTACGCGCTGGCCGCGCGCGGCAATGCGAGGCGATCCTCGCCGCCGCCGTCGACGAAACCCTCGCCCGCCAGGAACGTGTCTATCTCGGCGAGCTGCTCGTCACACGGGCGCGCGCGCAGCGGGCCCTCGGCGACCTGACGGCCGCGGAGCAGGGGCTGCGCACCGCGCTCTCCACCTCGCTCGCTTTCGGTTCGGTACCCGCGCGCGTCGATGCTGCGCGTTATCTCGCCGAGCTGTTCCGCTCTACCGGCCGCCACGCCGAAGCGATCGACACGCTAGAACGCGCGCTGCGCGGACTCGCGCCCGATTCCACCACCCGCATTGCCGACGCAGTCGTATTGCTCGCCGAACTCCGGCGCGATGTTTCCCTCGACCCTCACAACAAAGGAATCGCAGATGGCCTATGAATTAAGTCGGGAAGATCTGGAACCCCTGCTGCTCGGGGCCGCGTTCTTCGGCAGCGGAGGCGGTGGGACGATCGAATCCGCGCGTCACCTCGCCAAACATTTCGTCGCGGGCGACTATTACCCCACTGACAAGGTCAAGGTCGTGTCGGTGGAGGAAGCCACCGAAGGCGCGGCAGTCATGGTCGCGTATCTCGGCGCGCCGGAAGCGATCAACAAGACGTCCTTTCCGGTGGGCCCGGTAGCCGCCGTGCAGAACGTGCAGACCCGGCTCGCATCGCAGGCCACGAAACTCGCCTATGTGATGCCGCCCGAAAGCGGCGCCCTCGGCTTCACGGTTGCGGCGCTCGTGGCGGCAAAGCTTGGTCTCGCGGTGATCGACGCCGACGGTGCGGGCAGGGCCGTGCCGTCACTGCCGATGCTCACGTTCGCCGCGGCGGAAATCGACCCGCGCCCGGCCCTGCTCGTAAGCCAGGGCGGCCTGTGCGTCGAACTCGACGTCACGCCGCGCGAGGGGAACCACGGCGGTCCGTCGCATCAGCGCGACGTCTCCGCAGTCGTCGAGCAGATGATGCGCCCGATCGTGGCCGATCCCGAGTTCGGCCAGTTCGGCGGCCTCGCGATGTGGGTCATGACACCGGCCGACATCGATCGCGCCACCCCCGTGCGCGGGACACTCAAACGCGCACTGGAACTCGGCCGCGCCGTGCGCGCCGGGCGCATCCGCAGCGCTTCGCAGATGATCGGCTATCTCGCCGAGCACTGCGGCATCGCCGCGCGAGCGATCTCCGAGCCTGGCGAGCTGGTTTCGGCGGCGGGGAAAACGGGCGGCGGCTTCGATGGCGGCCAGGTCTGCATTCGCAGCGCGGCGCACACCTACACGGTGATCTACGAGAACGAATCGTTGATCGCGTGGGACAGCGCGCAAGCGCAACCGATCGTGCTGGCACCGGACAGCGTGGCGTACTTCGTCGACGGCGAAGGCCAGTCGATCTTCAGCAACGGCGATCTCGTTCTGGACAACGGGTCGTTGAATCCCGCGATCGGCAAGCGCCCCGTCACGCTGATCGCATGGCGCGCCGAGCCGGCACTGCGCCAACCCGGCCTGATACTCGACAGTTTCATGGCACTGTTGAATTCGCTCGGCTATCTCGGCCCCTATGTGCCGCTCGAAGTGCTCCAATCCATTCGTCATGGGGGTGCTGCGTGAATTCGCCGATTCGTATCTGTGTGCTCGTACCGGTCGCCACATCGCAGTACAACGAACGCATCATGAAAGCCGTCGCGCCGGTGGTGCCGGCGGACGTGCACGTCGAAATCCGCAACATCGCTTCGGGACATCCCGACATCGAGAACCGTACCAACTGGTTGCAGAACGGCATGCCCGTGGTCGAACTCGCGCAGGCCATCGAGAAGGACGGCTTCGACGGCATCTGGCTGACCGACTTCGACATGTGCGGCGTCGAGGCGGCGCGGGAGGTGATCGACATTCCCATCATCGGCGGCTTCCCGGCTTCGGCGTTCGCTGCGCTGATGCTGAGCCAGCGCTTCTCGATCGTCACGATCCTGCAAAGCACGGTCGCGATGCAGCGCGCCCATCCTCAAACCTACGGCATCGCGGACACGTTCACGTCGATCCGCGCCATCGACTGTCCCGTGGCGCAACTCGACAATGTCGACGTGGTAGTCATGCGCACGTTCGAGGCCGCCCTGAAAGCGATCAAGGAAGACGGCGCGCAGTCGATCCTGCTCGGCTGCACGGGCTTCGTGGATGTCGCCAGTCGGGTCTCGGCACTGCTCGGAGACGAACTGGGTGTGTACGTACCGGTGATCGATCCCAATCAGGCCGGTTTCAGCTTCCTGGTGTCGCTCGTGCGTATGCAGGTCCGCGCGAGCCGCCTGACCTACAGCAAGGTCAGCCTGCAGTCCTCGCCTCTCGCCTCGTAACCGGCATCCCCGCCGGCAAGATCCGCCGCAGGCACTGCCGGCGGATCTCTTCCCCTTTCGCCGGCTCTCGACCTTTCGTTGCGGCCTGTCGCTGAAATGGCCGGAATCGACGCATCGGCGGCGTCCACATCGCCGATTGGACGTTTTCGTCCAAACCCTGTCCTTACCCCGGACGAAATCGTCCTTATGGCGCGCAGCAAGCGTCGCCGTGCCCGCGTCATACCGTCCGCGGCGGCTTGGCACGGTCGTTGCTAGACGATTGCGCACTGCGAGAACCTCAGATGCGGCCCGCGCTGCCGTGGCGGCTCGGCGGCCACGCGAGCGTCGTAAATCCGCGCATCGCACCGGCTTCGCATGATCAGTAATCCAAATTAATCAGAAGAATAAGCGATGACTTTTCCAGATTTCGAGAGGGCCGAGGTATTCGAGAGCCAGCAGTCACTATGTGCCGACTGCTGGCGATCGATTTGCCTCGAAAACGAACCGGCACACATGCGTGACACCGAAAGGGTGAAGAGCCTCCGCGGCGCACACGCTAAAAAGGCGAGACCATGAGCGTCGATATTGAAAAGAACGCTGGCGCACGTGTGAAGTCCCCGCATCACAATGCGGAGCGCGGATCCAGGCGCCCGCACGCGAAGACATCGGCGCAGGGAGAAAGCCCCTATACGATCAAGAGTATCGACGGCGCGATCGCGCACCTCGAAGTCGCGATCACCGTCGATGACGACATGGCGGTATTCGGTCGGCGCTACTGGATCGACCGTGTGCAGCAGATTGCCTTGACGCCGGGCATCCTGCAGTCCCAAGTCCATCGCCTGAATCATTTGCTGGGCCAGCTGGCCGATGAAAGGCCTGGCACGTAGTGACCGGCCTCCTCGCGCAGCGCATTCGAATCGTACGCCGCGCTCGCGCAAGGCTTGCGATGCACACGGATACACGTACCTGTGCGCGCGATTCAGCCGTAGGCCCAATGGGTGCGGCACCGACGATGCGGCGCTGCACGCCATCGTTGGCGCAATCGGCGGGCACTGCACGGCGCACGCTGCGTGCACACCCCCGCATCACAGCGCAAGCATTGTCTCTATACTGACCCGCGTGTCTTACCTGCCTCTTTTCGCGACGCGCAGGCCCCGGCACGTTCCACCCGCATTTCCCTCCCTGGACGCCGTGCAAACGGCCGCGCGCATGCGCCGGCGCGTCGGCGTCTGTCCGCTTCGTGATTCTGCAGTCCGGAACTGGAGATTTTGATGAGCACCTTCACCACCCGCGATGGCACGTCGATCTACTACAAGGATTGGGGCAGCGGCCGACCCGTCGTTTTCTCGCATGGCTGGCCGCTTAGCGCCGATGCCTGGGATGCCCAAATGCTCTTTCTCGCGCAGAAGGGCTTTCGCACGATCGCGCACGACCGCCGCGGCCACGGCCGCTCGGAACAGCCGGCGCGAGGCAACGACATGGACACCTGGGCCGATGACCTCGCCGGACTGCTCGACAAGCTCGACGTAACGGACGCCACGCTCGTCGGTCACTCCACGGGCGGCGGCGAAGTCGCGCGCTATATCGGCCGGCACGGCACGAAACGCGTCTCGGGCGCGGTGCTGATCGGCGCGGTCCCGCCCATCATGATCAAGAGCGAGAAGAACCCGGGCGGCTTGCCCAAGGACGTGTTCGACGGCATCCGCAAGGGCGTGATCGAAGACCGCTCGCAGTTCTTCAAGGATCTCGCCGTGCCGTTCTACGGCTTCAACCGCAGCGGCGCGAAGGTTTCGCAAGGCACCATCGATGCGTTCTGGTTGCAGGGCATGTGGGGCGGCATCCTCGCGCTTCATGACTGCGTGCACGAGTTCTCCGAGGTGGACTACACGGAAGACCTCAAGAAGATCGACGTGCCCACGCTCATCCTGCACGGCGACGACGACCAGATCGTGCCGATCGACGACGCGGGCAAGCTCTCCGCGAAGATCGTCAAGGACGCGACGCTCAAGATCTATCCGGGCGGCCCGCACGGCATGTGCACGACGATGGCCGACCAGGTCAACGCCGACCTGCTCGAGTTCCTGAACCGCAAGTAACGCGGCTGATTGCCTGCCGCCGGCGTGCCGCCCTCAGGCGAGCACGCCGGACCTGCTCACGCGCCGCGCGAACCGAAAGGCGATCGTAATCGGATATCGGCGGCCCGGCTTCCGCACGGGCACCCCGCCCACCCTGCCAATACCCCACTAATTGACCCGGGAAAGCCGCTCGCGCATGACCGCTGTCGGGACGAAATTCTTATATAAGACTCCCGGAATCATCCCGCTTTTCATAAGGGTGTTTACTAACTTGACAAACAGTCGATGCATCAAATTGCAAAGCATCCTCGCTGCGGCAAAATTGCGCAACACATCCCGCAAAGCCTTGTAAACCGGGCCTCCGAGGCGAAAACGTTTTCAGCGCGCGGCCGCCCGATCAAGGCAAACGAGCGGATTGGCTCGTCAATTAACATCGCGCAACAGCTTTCCACGATATGAAATACCTGCATGGTTGGGCCCCGGGACGACTCAAAATCAGGCAAAATCCAAGGTGTTTCGCCGACTGCGCGCAGCCGGTGGTGTCATCACCCCGTTTCAGAACCCGCCAAGAAGCCGATGAGTACCCAGCAACCCACCATCATCTATACCCTGACCGATGAAGCGCCGCTGCTTGCCACCAGCGCGTTTCTGCCGATCATCCGCACCTTCGCTGCGCCGGCCGGCGTGAACGTCGAGACCAGCGATATTTCCGTGGCGGGCCGCATCCTCGGCGAATTCCCCGAATTCCTGACCGAAGAACAACGCGTGCCGGACAATCTGGCCGAACTCGGCCGTCTCACGCAGTTGCCGGAAACGAACATCATCAAGCTGCCGAACATCAGCGCATCGGTGCCGCAGCTCGTCGCCGCGATCAAGGAACTGCAGGGCAAGGGCTATAAAGTCCCCGATTTCCCCGAAGATCCGAAGACCGACGAAGAAAAGGCCATCCAGAAGCGCTATTCGAAGTGCCTCGGTTCCGCAGTGAACCCGGTGCTGCGCGAAGGCAACTCGGACCGCCGCGCGCCGCTCGCGGTCAAGAACTACGCGAAGAAGCACCCGCACAGCATGGGCGAGTGGAGCATGGCTTCGCGCACCCACGTCGCGCATATGAAGCACGGCGACTTCTATCACGGTGAAAAGTCGATCACGCTCGACCGTGCGCGCGAAGTGCGCATGGAACTCGTGACGAAGAGCGGCGAAACCATCGTCCTCAAGCCGAAGGTTTCCCTGCAGGCCGGCGAGATCGTCGACAGCATGTTCATGAGCAAGAAGGCGCTGCTGGCCTTCTACGAAGAGCAGATGGAAGACGCGCGCAAGACCGGCATCATGCTCTCGCTGCACGTGAAGGCGACCATGATGAAGGTCTCGCACCCCATCGTGTTCGGCCACGCCGTGCGCGTGTTCTACAAGGACGCGTTCGCCAAGCACGCGAAGCTGTTCGAGGAACTCGGCGTGAACGTCAATAACGGCCTCGTCGATCTCTACACGAAGATCGAGAAGCTGCCGGAATCGCAGCGCGAAGAAGTCATCCGCGACATGCACGCGTGCCACGAGCACCGTCCGGCGCTCGCCATGGTCGACTCGGCCAAGGGCATCTCGAACCTGCACGCGCCGAACGACGTGATCGTCGACGCTTCGATGCCGGCCATGATCCGCGCAGGCGGCAAGATGTGGGGCGCCGACGGCCGTCCGGCCGACACGAAGTGCCTGATTCCGGAAAGCACGTTCGCGCGCATCTACCAGGAAATCATCAACTTCTGCAAGACCAACGGCGCATTCGATCCGCGCACGATGGGCACGGTGCCGAACGTCGGCCTGATGGCGCAGAAGGCCGAAGAGTACGGCTCGCACGACAAGACCTACGAGATCACGCAGGACGGCACGGCGCGCATCGTCGACAACGCCACGGGCGAAGTGCTCGAAGGGCTCACACAGCAAGTCGAGCAAGGCGACATCTGGCGCATGTGCCTCGTGAAGGACGAGCCGATCCGCGACTGGGTCAAGCTCGCCGTCACGCGCGCGCGCAACTCGGGCACGCCGGCCGTGTTCTGGCTCGACCCGTACCGTCCGCACGAAAACGAGCTGATCAAGAAGGTCGAAACCTACCTCAAGGATTACGACCTGACCGGCCTCGACATCCAGATCATGTCGCAGGTGCGCGCGATGCGTTACACGCTCGAGCGCGTGATCCGCGGCCTCGACACGATCTCGGTCACGGGCAACATCCTGCGCGATTACCTGACCGACCTGTTCCCGATCATGGAGCTGGGCACGAGCGCGAAGATGCTCTCGATCGTTCCGCTGATGGCCGGCGGCGGCATGTACGAAACGGGCGCGGGCGGTTCGGCGCCGAAGCACGTGCAGCAGCTGGTTCAGGAAAACCACCTGCGCTGGGACTCGCTCGGCGAATTCCTCGCGCTGGCCGTCTCGCTCGAAGACCTCGGCATCAAGACGAACAACGCGAAGGCCAAGCTGCTCGCGAAGACGCTCGACGCCGCCACGGGCAAGCTGCTCGACAACGCCAAGGGGCCGTCGCCGAAGACCGGCGAGCTGGACAACCGCGGCAGCCAGTTCTACCTCGCGATGTACTGGGCAGAGGAACTGGCCGCGCAGAAGGAAGATGCGGAACTCGCCGCTCACTTCGCGCCGCTCGCGAAGGCGCTGAGCGAAAACGAGAAGACGATCATCGCGGAACTGTCGGAAGTGCAGGGCAAGCCGGCCGATATCGGCGGCTACTACAAGCCCGACTTCGCGAAGCTCGGTGAAGTCATGCGCCCGAGCAAGACGTTCAACGCCGCGATCGAAGCCGCGGCGAAGTAATTGCCGGAACCTTCCCCCGTGCGTTGCGCGGGGGACGTTGCACCCAAATGAATCGAGCCTCCCATGGGAGGCTCGATTTTTTTTGACCTTCTTGCGCGTGGCGGCCCATGCGGACCGCCCCGTTTCAGGCTCAGTCGTCCAGCAGCGAAAGGTCGCGCACCGCGCCCTTATCCGCCGACATCACGAGCTTCGCATAGGCTTTGAGCGCCGCCGACACCTTGCGCGGACGAACCTTTGACGGCTTCCATCCCTTGGCGTTCTGCTCTTCGCGGCGGCGGGCGAGTTCCTCGTCCGGGACCAGCACGTTGATCGTGCGGTTCGGAATGTCGATGCGGATCTTGTCGCCGTCGCGCACGAGACCGATTGCGCCGCCCGCTGCCGCTTCCGGCGAGCAGTGGCCGATCGAAAGACCCGAGGTGCCACCCGAGAAGCGGCCGTCGGTCAGCAGCGCGCACGCCTTGCCGAGGCCCTTCGACTTGATGTAGCTGGTCGGGTAGAGCATTTCCTGCATGCCGGGGCCGCCGCGCGGGCCTTCGTAGCGCACGATCACCACGTCGCCGGCCTTGACCTTGTCGGCGAGGATGTTCTCCACCGCTTCGTCCTGCGACTCGGTCACGTGCGCGGTGCCCTCGAACACGAGAATGCTGTCGTCAACGCCCGCGGTCTTCACCACGCAGCCGTCGAGCGCGATATTGCCCGTCAGCACGGCAAGGCCGCCTTCCTTCGAGAACGCGTGCTCGTACGAGCGGATGCAGCCTTCGGCGCGATCCGTGTCGAGGCTCGGCCAGCGCGTGTTCTGGCTGAACGCGACCTGGGTGGGAACGCCGGCGGGACCCGCCATGTAGAACGTCTTGACCGCTTCGTCCTGGGTGCGCGTGATGTCCCACTGCTCGAGCGCTTCCTTGAGCGACGGCGCGTGCACGGCGGGCACGTCGGTGTGCAGCTTGCCCGCGCGCTCCAGCTCGCCGAGGATCGCCATGATGCCGCCCGCGCGGTGCACGTCTTCGATGTGGTACTTGTTCGTGTTCGGCGCGACCTTGCACAGCTGCGGCACGACGCGCGAAAGGCGGTCGATGTCGCGCATGCTGAAGTCGATGCCCGCTTCCTGCGCGATGGCCAGCAGGTGCAGGATCGTGTTGGTCGAGCCGCCCATGGCGATATCGAGCGTCATGGCGTTCTCGAACGCCTTGAAGCCCACCGAGCGCGGCAGCACGCGCTCGTCTTCCTGTTCGTAGTACTGGCGCGCGAGTTCGACGATGCGGCGGCCGGCGCGCTTGAAAAGCTGCTCGCGGTCGGCGTGCGTGGCGACCACGGTGCCGTTGCCCGGCAGCGAGAGGCCCAGCGCTTCGGTCAGGCAGTTCATCGAGTTGGCCGTGAACATGCCCGAGCACGAACCGCAGGTCGGGCAGGCGGAGCGCTCGACTTCGGCGACTTCGGCGTCGGAATACTTGCTGTCGGCCGCGATCACCATGGCGTCGATCAGGTCGAGCTTCTTGACTTCGATGGCCTTCGTGACCGGGTTCGCGAGGCGCGTCTTGCCCGCTTCCATCGGGCCTCCCGAGACGAAGATCACCGGAATGTTCAGGCGCATGGCGGCCATCAGCATGCCCGGCGTGATCTTGTCGCAGTTCGAGATGCACACCATGGCGTCGGCGCAGTGCGCGTTGACCATGTACTCCACCGAATCGGCAATGATGTCGCGGCTCGGCAGCGAATACAGCATGCCGTCGTGACCCATGGCGATGCCGTCGTCAACGGCGATGGTGTTGAATTCCTTGGCCACGCCGCCCGCGGCTTCGATTTCGCGCGCCACGAGCTGACCGAGGTCTTTCAGGTGCACGTGGCCGGGGACGAACTGGGTGAACGAATTGACGACCGCGATGATCGGCTTGGCAAAATCTTCGTCTTTCATGCCGGTGGCGCGCCAAAGGGAGCGCGCACCTGCCATGTTGCGGCCGGCGGTGGAGGTTTTGGAACGGTATGCGGGCATTGTGGCTGTGGAAGAAAAGTCGCAGAAAGGAAGCGGGCCACGGGAATAAAGGCCCCACGCGCGCCCTCGCGAACAACCTCTTGAGCTGCGCTCCGGGCAAACCGTAATTATCCCACAGGCCCGGCTGGTGCGCCGGTGGGGCCCGTTCAGGCGGGTAGGCGCGGGTTAGCGAGGCGGCCTCATGCGCGCCTTTGCATGCGCTCACGGCCCCACATTTTTGGCGGCCCATGCCGAGTGAATTCTGGCGGCGTATCGTGCCCTTACGGCGTCTTCCAGACGCGCAAACGTAAGCACCTCGAGGGGGCAATATGAAGCATTGGGAACACGCGCGGCGGCGCGCGACGCTGGCGATCGCCGGCCTCGCACTCGGGCTCGCCGCGACGGGTGCGGGAGTGCACCTCTGGCTGCGGGCCTTGGCGGGCGGCGCGGGGACCGGGGATCAGTCGGCGGCGGTCGCCGCGATCCTGCTTGGCGTTTTTCTCGCGACCTGCGCAGGGCACGAACTCTGGCGCACGAGGATGCGGTAGCGTTCGCGGCGTATCGGCACGTTTGCTCAGTGTTCGCGAACCTTGCCGATCGTGCATTCGTGCACCAATACTCTGCCTCAGACCCGGGAGACGGAGAGCCCCATGCCGATGCAGAAGATCAAACACGTCGTCGTCGTGATGTTCGAAAACCGTTCGTTCGATACGATGCTCGGGGGCCTCTACGGCAACGGTGCCAGCCCCGCGCACTTCATCCCGGCCGCCAGCGCGGAGCGCCCATTCGACGGCCTCAAGGCGGGTCTGTCCAACCCGACGACAGCGGGCGGCACCATCGCCGCGAGCATGCCCGCCTCCACCGCCACGCTGCCCGATCCCGATCCGCAAGAGACGTTCGCGAACGTGCGCATCCAGCTGCTCGGCAACGCGCCGGGCGCCACGCCGATGTCAGGCTTCGTGCAAGACTACGAAACGACTTCGACGACGGACGCGAGCCAGGTCATGCAGTGCCACAGCCCCGACCAGTTGAAGGTGCTATCCACGCTCGCGCGCGCATACGCCGTCTCGGACGCCTGGTTCGCCCCCGTGCCGAGCCAGACCTGGCCGAACCGCGCATTCGCCCATGCGGGCACCTCGAACGGCCATGTCGACAACGGTTCTCCGCCCGACCCGTTCGACTGGCAGGTGCGCACCATCTTCAACGTGCTCGGCGACGTGGGCGCGAGCTGGGCCGTGTACAGCGCCGCACTCGTCGCGCCCTCGCTCACGCTCACGATGTTCCCGACGCTATGGGATGCGAAATACAGGCCGAATTTCCAGCGCTTCAGCGCCTTCATTTCCGCCTGCCAGAACAACACGCTGCCGCAGTATTCGTTCATCGAACCGCGCTTCCTGCTCGATCCCAACGACCAGCACCCGCCCCACGATGTCTACGCCGGTGAAAGCTTCCTCTATGAGATCTGGCATGCCTTGAGCACGTCGCCGGCGTGGCCCGAAGCGCTGCTCGTCATCACCTACGACGAGCACGGCGGCACCTACGACCACGTGCTGCCTCCCGCCAACGCCGTGCCGCCCGACGCCGCGAGCGATCCCGGCGATCAGAACTTCGGCTTCGACAGCTTTGGCGTGCGCGTGCCCGCCGTCGTGGTTTCGCCGTATATCGCGCCCGGCACCGTGTTCCGCTCGCCCGGCGCCACGCCCTTCGATCACACGTCGATTCTCGCGACCCTGCGCGACTGGCTCGGCATCGCACCCGCCGAGATGCTCGCGAGCCAGCGCGTGGAGGCCGCACCCACGCTCGCGCCGTTGCTCACGCTCGACGCGCCGCGCACCGATCTGCCGGCCATCGCTACGCCGCCCGCCTCGGGCTTCATCGCGACCGATCTCGCGCGCCCGCTCAACGATCTGCAAAAGAGTCTCGTGAGCGGCACGGCGCGCCGCGCCGGGCTCGACCCGACTGCCACGCTCGTCTCGACACCCACTCGCCAGCACGCGGTGGACTTCTTCCACAACCTGCTTTCGTCGCCGCAACGGTGACGCGTTCGGGGGCGGCCTCCTTACTCCGTGCCAAGGTGCTCGTGGGCGATGAGGCCGAGCAGCACATCGGAAAACGCATTCGCCGCCAGCGTGGTCGATGCCCGCCGCCGCGTGAGCAGCGCGACGGTGCGCTGCGGCAACGCGGGCGTCACGGGCAACGCGACGAGCCCGCGATGCTCGCGCAACAGCGCTGAAGGCAGCAGCGTGCCGAGCGCGCCGTCCTTCACGAGCTTGAGCACGGTACCCACCGAGTTGGACTCCAGCATCACACGCGGAATCAGCTGGTGGGCGCGGAAGTATGCGTCGGCGAAGCGGCGCACCACGAAGTCCGGGCTCAACAGCGCGAGCGGCATCGCCCCCAGCTGGTCCGCCGTGATCCCGGTGCGCCGGCGTGCGAGCGGATGGCGCGTGGCCACGAGCAGCGCCATCTGCTCGGCAAAGAGCGGACGCACTTCGATTTCGTCAGAACGCACGTCGGTGAAGCCAATGCCGAGGTCGAGCTCGTCGCGCTCGAGTCCGCTTTCGATGTCTTCCAGCGGCCGCTCGCTCACTTCGAGCGCGATGGCCGGATGTGCAGCGCGAAAACCACGCAGCGCCGGCGCGATCAGATATTCGGCGAAGGTGGGCGTATAGGCGAGTCGCAAGAGGCCGCGCGTGAGATCGTGCACCTCGTGGAGCGCGCGCTTGCCCGCGTCGAGATGCAGGAGCGCCTGGCGCGCGTGCTCGATGTACGCGCGCCCGAATTCGGTGAGGCTGATGGCGCGGCCGCTGCGGTCGAACAACGCGCCGCCGAGCTCGTTTTCCAGTTGCCGGATCTGCTGTGAGAGCGCCGGCTGCGAGACGTGCAGCACCTCGGCTGCCCGCGTGAAATTCTTCAACTCCGCCACGGTGAGCACGTAGCGTATCGAGCGAAGCATCAAGATAGCTGCCTCCCGAATGTCTCCGGAAATGATTCGAATGCGTTCATAAGGCGCGCTTATCGTTCCAATCCGAATATCGTCTTGGACGCCGGCGCGCGCCCTGCGGAAAATGGACTGCCATGACGGAGATGCCAGCGCCTGCGTTGCGCATAGCGCGGCGTCCCCGCCGGGCACCATTTTACCGGGGAGCAAGGGGATGTTCGAATCGATCTCGATGAGCGTGGTGGCCGTGTTCGCAGGCTCGTGCCTGACGTTCCTCGTGGCCATCCTGTTGCCCGAACCCGTTGCGGCGAAAAGCGGCCGGGGCGGTCTCCATGCCGGGCTCGGCAACGAAGATGAAGACGTTGCGTGCGTGGACCAGGCGCGCGCGCGACGCTCGCGCGCACTGAAGATGTGGCACGCGGGCGGCCGTGCGGCACGGGGCTGCTTGTCCGAAGCCGCGCCGCGCCCCTTCAATAGACGTCGCGCACGTAGCGTTTTTCCCGTCCGAGCGCACTGACGTATTCGTTCGCAGCGTCGGCGCTCATCCCGCCGTGCCCGGACACCACTTCCCTTAGCGCCGCATCGACGTCCTTCGCCATGCGGCTCGCATCGCCGCATACGTACACGTGCGCCCCTTCCTGCAGCCACGCCCATAGCTGCGCGCCCTGCTCGCGCATGCGGTCCTGCACGTAGACCTTGTCGCTTTGATCGCGCGAGAACGCGAGGTCGAGCCGGTCGAGGTGGCCATCCTTGTGCATCTGCTCCAGCTCGTCGCGGTAGTAGAAGTCGGTTGCCGCGTGCTGCTCGCCGAAGAAGAGCCAGTTCCGGCCCGTGTCGCCGCGTGCCTGGCGCTCGTGCAGGAAGCCGCGGAACGGCGCGACACCGGTGCCGGGGCCGACCATGATCATCGGCGTGTCGCCATTGCGCGGCGGCCGGAAATGCGTGCTCTTCTGCACGAACACGGGCACGCTGCCCTCTTGCGCGCGGTCGGCAAGGAAGGTCGAGGCCACGCCCTTGCGCTCGCGGCGGCCGTTGCTGTAGCGCACGGCCGAAACGGTCAGATGCACTTCGCCCGCATGCGCCTTCGGGCTCGACGAAATCGAATAGAGCCGTGGCTGAAGGCGCTTGAGCATGCCGAGCAGTTCGGACGCGCTCATATCGACCGGATATTCGTGCAGTACGTCCGCGAGCTGCTGGCCCCAGAGCCAGTTGCGAAGATCGCCCTTGCGCGTCTCGTCGAGCATCTCGGCGAGGCCCCTGGAGCGCGTGCGCGAGGCGATGAAGGCGAGCGCATCGGCGTTGGGGCGCGCGATCTCGTAGTGCTTGCTGAGCGCCTCGCCGAGGCGCATCTCGCCGTGGCCGCTCACGGCAACCGGCGTATCGGCGGCAAGACGCGTTAGCCCGAGCAGCTCGTCCACCAGCGCGGGGCAGTTGGTGGGCCACACGCCCAGCGCGTCGCCCGCTTCGTAGTCGAGGCCCGCCTCGCCCGTCGCCAGCGAGAAGTAGCGCGTGTCCTTCGTCGCGCCTTGCATGTTCAGACGCACGTTTTTCAGCAGTTTCGAGGCGGCCGGGCGCGCCTTCGTCGCGGCGCACCCGGGCAGCACTTCCGGAATCGAGCCGTCGGCAGGCACCGCGTGGAGCGCCGCATCTTCTTCCTTGATGCGCACGACGATGCGGTCGAGCCATGCATCGGCCGTGCCTTGATATTCGCTGTCGCAATCCACACGTTCCATGAGACGCGTCGCGCCCAGCGCTTCGAGGCGCGCGTCGAGCTTGCGGCCATGGCCGCAGAACGCTTCGTAGTTGCGGTCGCCCAGCGAAAGCACCGAGAAGCGCAGCGCCGCCAGACGCGGCGCACTCTCCGCGGCGAGCGCGCTCCAGAACGCCGCGCCGTTGTCGGGCGCGTCGCCGTCGCCGAACGTGCTCGTCATCAGGAGTACGTACTGTGCCTTCGCGAGATTCGCAAGCGGGTAGTCCGCCATGCAGGCCGTACGGATCTCGAAGCCCGACTCCATCAGTTGCATCGCGTAGCGCTCGACGAGCGATTCGACGTTGCCTGTTTGCGAAGCCCACAACAGCACGACCTTCGGGCGCGTATGGGCGATACGCACGCCGTGCGGCTTGTCTTCCGGCGCCGCGAGCGCGGCACTGCGCGCGATGGGCTCCGCGCGGCTGAAAAGACCGGCCAGCAGGCCGTCGAGCCATATGCGCGTCTGTGCGGGAAACGGCGCATGCGCGGGCAGCACGGGCACGCCTGCGGGCTCGGTCGTCCGCAGCGAGCGCAGGCCGCCGACGAAGCCCGCGAGGTACAGGCGTTGCGCCTCGTCCAGCTCCGGCGCGGCGACCTGGTCGAGACCGAGCAGCGTCGAAAAGGCATCGATACGGGACATGTCGTGTTCCTGGAACGGGTTGGCGGCTTGCTGCACGCTCGCTTCGAGCGCAGCCGGGGCATTGGCGGCATCGGGCATGCGCGTGGCCTCGCGCGGCGCGGATTGCGCACCGACGCGAGAGAGCGCGACCGCGCAGAACTTCAGTTCGGGCTGCCGGGAAACGGCGTCGATCGCATCGCTCGTGACGGCGTTCACGCACAGCTCATCGCCATACACGTCGTTCCAGTGCATCGGCGCGAAGCAGTTGCCGGGACGCACACGGTCGGTCACCACGGCGGGCAGCACCACGCGTCCTCGACGCGAGCGCACTTCCACACGGTCCTTCGCGGCGATGCCGAGCGCGGCGGCGTCCTCGGGATGAATCTCGACGAAGGGGCCCGGATTGAGCTTGTTGAGCATCGGCACCTTGCCGGTCTTCGTCATGGTGTGCCACTGGTGCTGCAACCGGCCCGTGTTGAAGACGATGGGGAACGTGCCATCGGGGAGTTCGGCGGGCGCAACATGAGCACGCGCAAAGAACACGCCCTTGCCGCTCGGCGTAGCGAACGCGATGCGCGGGCGCGTGCCGTCGGCGTTCTCCGTGAGCGCCTGGCTCACGCCGTCGTTCACATAGCGCAGCGGATTGCGATCGCTCGCCGCATCGGGCGCGATCGGCCATTGCAGCGGCGTTTCGCGCAGCTTCGCGTGGCTCGCGCCGCGCAGGTCGTAGCCCGTCTTCGGGTTCGCGAAACGCGTGATTTCGTCGAACACCTCGGCGGCGCTCGCGTAGCTGAATGCATCGGCGAACCCCATCTCGCAGGCCACGCGCGCGATGATTTTCCAGTCGGGTAGCGCCTCGCCGGGCGGGTCGACTGCCTGCTGCATGAGCGTCATGTTGCGCTCGGAGTTGATCATCACGCCTTCGGCTTCGGCCCAGAGCGCGCCCGGTAGCAGGACGTCGGCGTACTGATTCGTTTCGGTGTCCAGAAAAGCGTCCTGCGCGATGACCAGTTCGGCGGCCCTCAGGCCCGCCACAACCGTCTGCCGGTTCGCGACGCTCGCAACCGGATTCGTGCAGATGATCCAGCACGCCTTGATCTCGCCCGCGGCCATGCGCGAGAACATGTCGATGGTGCCGCCGCCCACTTTCGTGGGGAGCGTGCCGGGCGCCACGTTCCACGCCGTTTCCACGAACGCGCGGTCTTCCTGCGCCAGCACCGTGCGCTGGCCCGGCAGTCCCGGCCCCATGTAGCCCATCTCGCGCCCGCCCATCGCGTTGGGCTGCCCCGTGAGCGAGAACGGTCCGCTGCCCGGGCGGCAGATCTTGCCCGTCGCGAGGTGGAGGTTGCAGATCGCGTTCGTGCTCCACGTGCCGTGCGTGCTCTGGTTCAGGCCCATCGTCCAGCAGCTCATCCACTCGGGCGCTTCGCCAATCAACTGCGCGGCGCGGCGAATGTCGTCGGCGGCCAGACCTGTGATCGCTGCGACCCTTTCCGGCGTGTAGTCGTCGAGGAACGCGGGCATCGCGTCCCATCCTTCGGTGTACTGTTCAATGAAGGCCTGATCCGTATGGCCGTTCTTGTGCAGCAGATGAAGCAGACCATTGAGCAGCGCGAGATCGGTGCCCGGCGCGATCTGCAGGAAAAGCGACGCTTTCTCTGCGGTCGTGGTGCGGCGCGGGTCCACGACAATGAGCTTCGCGCCCGCCTTCACGCGGTCCATCATGCGCAGGAACAGGACCGGATGGCAGTCCGCCATGTTCGCGCCGATCACGAGGAACAGATCCGCGCGGTCGAAGTCCTGGTACGAGCCGGGCGGACCATCCGCGCCGAGCGAGAGCTTGTAGCCGCTGCCTGCGCTCGCCATGCACAGGCGCGAATTCGACTCGATGTTGTTGGTGCGCACGAAGCCCTTGGCGAGCTTGTTCACGAGGTATTGCGCCTCGACCGACATCTGCCCGGAAACGTAGAACGACAGCGCATCGGGGCCGTGCACGTCCAGCGTCGCGCGCAGGCGGCGCGCGGTTTCCGTGATCGCCTGATCGAGCGGAAGCGGCACCGGATCCTCGTCGCGCGCATGGCGCACGAAGGCGCGCTCGAGGCGCCCCGACTTGCGCAGCGCGACATGCGCCGACGAACCCTTGGTGCAGAGGCGACCGAAGTTGGCCGGATGCTCGGTGTCGCCGGAAACCTTGGCGACCTGGCCGTCCTCGACGTGCAGGATCATCCCGCAGCCTACGCCGCAGTACGGGCAAACGCTTTTTACGCTCTCGCTGCTCATGCGGTCGATCGATATCAGCTGGAAACAGAATCAGGTTACGCGGCGCTTGCTGCGCGCCGCGCGCTCGTCACTTCGGTTGGCCCATCAGCCGGAAAATCAGGCGGCAACCCACACCTGACCATTTTCCACACGTGTCGGGAATGCGTTGACCGAATGCTGCGGCGCTTCGATGCACTCGCCGGTGCTGAGATCGAAGTGATGCTTGTAGATTGGCGATGCCACCACCACGCGCTCGCCAAAGCTGCCCACGAGCCCGCGCGAGAGCACCGACGCATGCGAGTTGGGATCGTAGTTGCCGATGGCGTACACGCGCGCGTTGCCGTCGTGGACATGGAACACGGCGACCTGCTCGCCTTTCACGAGCGCGCAGACGCCGGTGTTCGGCACGATGTCGTCGAGCGTGCAGACGGGAATCCAGTTGCTCATGGTGTGTTCGTTGGACATTTCTCGCTCCTCGGTTTTGACAGAAGGGAATCAGACCGTTTCGACGACAACGGGAATCTCCGCCAGCGCTTCGTATCGTGCGGACTGCGAATTTTGCATGCGCTCTTCGGGCGTGGCCGGACGGATCTGGCCGCGCTCCTCGACGAACGCGACGTGCTGGTCGCCCGCGTCGCTGTTCACGAAGTGACGGAAGCGGCGGCGCGTTTGCGGGTCCGTCACGGCCTTCTTCCACTCGCATTCGTAGGTGTCCACGACGAGCTGCATTTCCGATTCGAGTTCGGCGGCAAGGCCCAGCTTGTCGTGCACGACCACGTCGATCAGATAGTCGAGGCCGCCTTCGAGGTTGTCGCGCCACACGCTCGTGCGCTGCAGGCGATCGGCCGTGCGCACATAGAACATGAGGAAACGATCGACGTAGCGCACGAGCGTTTCCCGGTCGAGGTCCGCCGCGAGCAGTTCCGCATGGCGCGGCTTCATCCCGCCGTTGCCACACACGTAGAGGTTCCAGCCCTTTTCCGTGGCGATGATGCCGACGTCCTTGCCTTGCGCCTCCGCGCATTCGCGCGTGCAGCCCGATACGCCGAACTTGATCTTGTGTGGCGCGCGCAGGCCCTTGTAGCGATTCTCCAGTTCGATCGCGAAGCCCACCGAATCGCCCACGCCGTAGCGGCACCACGTCGAGCCCACGCACGATTTCACCGTGCGCAAGGCCTTGCCGTATGCATGCCCCGATTCGAAGCCGGCGGCGATCAGATCCTCCCAGATGTAGGGCAGTTGCTCGACGCGCGCACCAAAGAGGTCCACACGCTGGCCACCCGTGATCTTCGTATAGAGCCCGAACTTTTTCGCCACTTGCCCCACGGCAATGAGGCCTTCGGGCGTCACTTCGCCGCCGGGCATGCGCGGCACGACCGAATAGGTGCCGTCGCGCTGAATGTTGGCGAGGTAGTAATCGTTCGAATCCTGCAAGCTGGCGTGCTCTTTCTTCAGCACGAATTCGTTCCAGCACGAAGCGAGAACACCGGCCACGGCGGGCTTGCAAATATCGCAGCCGAGGCCACGCCCATGCCTCGCGAGCAACTCGCCGAAGGTCTTGATGCCCTCCACGCGCACGATGTGATAAAGCTCCTGCCGCGAATGGCGGAAGTGCTCGCACAGATGGTTGTTGACGGCGAGACCCTGACGCTTCATCTCGGACTTCATGACCTGCGTGACGAGCGGCACGCAGCCGCCGCACGACGTACCGGCGTTGCACGCCCCCTTCACCGCGGCGATGGTCGTTGCGCCTTCGCGCACGGCGGCGCAGATTTCGGCCTTCGAAACGTTGTTGCACGAGCAGATCTGCGCCGCATCGGGGAGCGCCTCGACGCCGAGCGCAGGCTTGGCTTTCCCGTCGGCCTGCGGCAGGATCATGAATTCGGGCGACTCGGGCAGCTCGATGCCGTTGAGCATCATCTGCAGCAGCGTGCCGTATTCGCTCGCGTCGCCCACCATTACGGCGCCGAGCAGTTTCTTGCCGCAATCGGACACCACGATCTTCTTGTAGACCTGGCGGCGTTCGTCTGCATAACGAAACGAGCGGCTACCGGGCGTCTTGCCGTGCGCGTCGCCGATGCTCGCCACGTCCACGCCCATCAGCTTGAGTTTGGTACTCATGTCGGCGCCCGCGAAGCGCGCTGCCTCGCCCGCGAGTGCCTTCGCGGCGATGCGCGCCATGTCGTAACCAGGGGCGACGAGGCCGAAGATCTGGCCTTGCCAGAGCGCGCATTCGCCGATGGCGTAGATGTCCGCATCGCTCGTCCTGCACTGGTCGTCGATCACGATGCCGCCGCGCGCGCCGATCTCGAGGCCGCATGCGCGTGCGATTTCGTCGCGTGGGCGAATGCCGGCCGAGAACACGATCATGTCGGCGTCGAGGTGGGTGCCGTCGGCGAACTGCATGCGGTTCGCGGCCGTTTCGCCGTCGACGATCGCCGTCGTGTTCTTTTGCGTGTGCACGGTCACGCCGAGTTCTTCGATCTTTCCACGCAACATGTGGCCGCCGTCTTCGTCCACCTGCACCGCCATGAGGCGCGGCGCGAACTCCACGACGTGCGTGTCGAGGCCCAGATCGTGCAGCGCTTTTGCGCATTCGAGGCCGAGCAGGCCGCCGCCCACCACCACGCCAGACTTTGCGCTCGCGCCGCGCGCCTGCATGGCTTCGAGGTCGGCAATCGTTCGATATACGAAGCAATCGGTCCGGTCGTTGCCGGCGATGGGCGGGACGAACGGCGACGAGCCGGTAGCCAGCACGAGCTTGTCATAGGAGAGGGTCTCGCCGTTGGACGCCGTGACAGTGCGCGCCGCACGATCGATCGCCACGGCCTTCGCGTCCAGCACGAGGCGCACGTTCTCGCGATCGAAGAACCCCGGCGCCACGAGGGAGAGATCGTCCGCCGACTTGCCCGCGAAGAATTCGGAAAGATGTACGCGGTCGTACGCGGGTCGGGGCTCTTCGCAGAGTACGGTCACGCGTGCGTTGAGCGTGCCGTCCGCGAGCATGCTTTCGAGAAATTTGTGGCCCACCATGCCATGGCCGACGACGACGATCTCCATCGCGGCGGAGCTTTTCACTGCGTCCGTTGCTTGCACCATGCTGAGCACCCTGCCAAAAAAAAGGCGTCCCGCGATTCCAGCTTGCGCGAAGCCGGTTTCGGGGGACGCCGTTGTCCTGAATACGAAATTCTCCGTGCGCTGCACCGACTGCTTGCAGCCGAATCGCCTTTGATTCGCGGTGGCACTTGTTACGAGGCTGTACGCAAGCACTGTGCCAATTTGCGATCATCTCGCGCGACGCCCTGTTCGGCGGGCGCTCGCAGGGTTCATGCACCTCAGCCGTCGGCGTACTTGCCTGCGCATCGTGATGCAACCCGGCACAAGGTTGGTGCTGTGCAGCACAGTCGCTGTGCGCCGTGAGCGTGCCCGTCGCGGCGCTGTCTGTCGAGAAACGCCCCGCTGGCAGGCCAGCGCCGCGCCCATGTCCGGTGGTCTGGAACTTGCATCCACATCGAATGCCCGGCAACGATGTCGGGCACTGCAAATCCAGGCGGCCGCTGCAAGCGCCGCGATTCATGCAACCGGACAATGGCGTCCCCTCGTCGCAAGCTGACGAGCGGACGCCATTATTTTTTTATGGGCGCGCTAGTAATGCCGTTGCGCGCAACGCGATAAGGAAGATGACGATGGTGACGGGCAAAGAAGGCAAGGTGACGCTGGTGAGCGCAGGTCCGGGCGATCTCGACCTGCTCACCCTGAAGGCGGCCAAAGCGCTCGCGAGCGCCGACGTGCTGCTGCTCGACGATCTCGTGAACCCGGAAATCATCACGCTCGCGCCGCGGGCCCGCGTGATCCGCGTGGGCAAGCGGGGCGGCTGCCGCTCCACGCCGCAGGCCTTCATCGAGCGGTTGATGCAGCGCTACGCGCGCCGCGGTCTGCACGTGGTGCGCGTGAAGGGCGGTGACGCCCTTCTGTTCGGCCGGGCCGGCGAGGAACTCGCGGCGTTGCGCGAGGCAGGCGTGCGCGTGGAGATCGTGAACGGGGTGTCCTCGGCGTTCGCGGCGGCGGCCGGCCTCGGCATCTCGCTCACGCACCGCGATCATTGCCAGGGCGTGATCTTCGTGACGGCGCATCTGCGCGATCACAGCGAGCCCGACTGGCATGCGCTCGCGGCGACGGGCATGACGCTCGCCATCTATATGGGGATGAGCCGGATCGAGTCGCTGTGCGCCACGCTCGCCAACACACTCTCCACCGCAACGCCCGCCGCCGTCGTCCAGTGGGCAGGCAGCGTGAACGAACGGCGCGTAACGGGCACGCTCGGCACCATCGCGGCGCACGCGCAAGCGGCCGGGCTCGGCAGTCCGGCCATCATCCTCGTGGGCAACGCCATTGGCGAGGCGGCTTTGTTCGCCCAGACGTCCGCTTCGTTCGGCTCGCACGCGTACGATGCGCTCGAAGATGCGCTGCGGATAAGCGCCTGATCATCTCCTGACCTGAACGAGCTTCGCGCTTCGCAGCAACAGCAGCGAAGCGCGTTTGACGCAAACGGCCCGTCGCTCGAACCCGGGCCGCTGCGACCGGTTCCCGCCTCAGTTGCCCACGCTTGCCTGCGCCCCCTGCACCAGGGCAGGCGCCGCGGGTGCCGTCGCAGGCTCCTGGGGCAGCGCCCATTCGAGCCAGCGCGCACGGTGCAGCACCACGAGGCCGAACGCCGCCGCCGCAATGACGCCGAACGTCGCGAAGCCCATCTGATAGCTGCCGGTGCTTTCCTTGGCAATGCCCATGATGACCGGCAGATAGAAGCCGCCGATGCCGCCCGCCGCGCCGATGATGCCCGACATGAGACCCGTGCGGCCCTGCCAGCGACGCGGCACGAGCTGAAACGTCGCGCCATTGCCCAGGCCGAAACAAACGTAAGTGAACGCGAGCAACGCAATGCCGGCGGCGAAGGGCGGCATCCACAGCGCGAAGGCGAAATCGCACGCCGAGATCGCGGCGAGCAGCACCACGAGCGCGCGCACGCCCGAAATGCGGTCGGCAACGAGGCCGCCGAGCGGGCGCACCATCGCGCCGGTCAGCGCGAGCAGCGACATCACCACGCCGGCTTCGAGCTTCGGTACCTGGTAGAGCGAAATAAGCAGCGTCGAGACATAGGAGGACATCCCGACGAACCCGCCGAACGTGATGCTGTACACGAGCATCACGACCCACGTGTCGCCCTGTGCAAGCACGGCGCGATAGTGGCGCGGCAATACGGCGATGGCGAGCAGCGCGCCAAGCACGGGCAGCAGCAGTACGCCAGTCTTGCCCGCTCCAAACACACCCGCGTGCACGCAGAGCACGAGCGCGATCAATCCGGCGAGCGTGATGCTGAATGCACGCAACGCCTGCGCCGCGCTGCCCGACTTCTGGCCGAGATCGCGAGCCCAGAAGGTCACGGCCGTCGCGGCGAGCGCCAGCAGCGGCAACGCCGCGCCCGTGGCGCGCGCCCAGCTGAAGTGGGCGGCAAGGCCAGGAAAGAGGAAGCCGTCGAGCACCGCACCGATATTGCCGGCCGCGGCGAGGCCGAGTACGAGGCCCTGCACCTTCGGCGGATAGTTGCTCCCCGCCATGGGCAGCGCCACGGCGAAGCTGGCACCGCCCACGCCGAGCAGCACGCCGAGCACGAGGAGCAACGTATAGGAGGGCGTTCCGGGCATCAGCAGCAGCACGGCAGACGGAATGGCCGAAAGCGCAATGCCGAGCAGCGCGACACGGCGACCGTCATAAGCCTGATACAGATTGCCGAGCGTCACGCGCAAGATCGCCGCGCCGAGCACCGGCACCGCCACGAGCAGGCCCAGTTCGGCCGGCGTCATCGGGATGTCCTTCTGGATGAACGGCGCGAGCGGGCCGAACATCACCCAGACCGTGAATCCGGTGTCGAAGTAGAGGAAGCATGCAATCAGCGCGCGCCAGTTGCCGCTCTTGAGCGAACTTGCCAGGTCTTTCACGAGGTTCTCCCCAGTAGTGGATCTCAACCCGCGGCGCGGGCATACATCCGTTGATTTCGTAATCCGAAATGTCTTTCGGGCGTGCGGCTATGCGTCTCGACATTTGCGCGCTTGCCGACTACGCCCTGCACGAGCCGGTCCATCTCGCCGATGACGTCGGCGAGTTCCGCGGTGATCACGGCGAACTCGCGGCCGAAGTCACCGGCGCGGGCGGCGGCCACGCGCGCATTGAGCGCGACGATGTTCGCGCGCATCGAAATGGCGGCAAGCTCGTCGACGATGCCTGCCTGGCGCTTCGCCGTAGCGGCTTCGACGGCGCGTAATTCGTCCTGGTACGACTGCGTAATCGCTTGCAGCAGTTCGAGCAGCGGTGTGGCGGCGGCCGCGAGCCGTGCGATGGCGCTCTCGCTTGCGCTGTCACGGCCAATGCGGTTGGCCAGCACCGGACCGAGACTATCGAACGCGTTCGCGGCAAGCTCCATGAAGGCCCGAATCCGCTCGTCGGCTTTGCGCGAACCGAAATACAGCTCGCGCAGCGCGTGGGAGAACACACCAGGAAAATGATCGTCGCCCTCGACGAGCCGCGCGTGCGAGGCCGTAAACATGTCGAGGCATTCGCGCGCGACCCCAACAGCGACTTCGTCTCCGCGCAAGCCGAGCAGCGCATGGAGGACGATGCGCTGCGAGAGCATCCGCTGACGCCCGGCCAGGTTGATGAGTTCGCCGACAATTTCGGCAGAGACGTCAGGTGTCGTTTCCCGCATGTTCGTCTTTAGTAGTGCAAAAGGTATCGCCAATGATTCGCCGGACCCGTCTGCGCCCCGCAAGGCGCATAAAAAAAAGCGTCCCGAAGCGCACCCGCCGGGCACACTGTGCCGTGGAGTGTCGCTTCGGGACGCCGTTGCCCCGCATGATCGAACGATCCCGCACCTGGCGGGACGATTAAGCATTTCGTCGAGGCCATCGTTGGCCTCGAAGGCTACAAAGCAATCCCTATGCCATCCACCTCACCTGCGGTCGCTCGCGCCACCGCGACGCCCGTGGCGCCGGTTTCGCCGGTCGGACGCCCGCCACGCGGAGCGCGGTCCTGCCCCGCAGGCGTCCACCATACGTGTGCCTGGGGTGACTACTGCTGGTGCAACGCAGCGAACGCTCGCACCATCGCCGGGCACTGCCTTGCCCTTCCCGGGGGCCGGGCTAACATGAAATCGTCGGCTGGAAGCGGCGCTCGCGCGCGTCGTCTGCGAAGCGCTCAACGCCGCGCCGGCCCGGGAGGGGCATCATGAATCCCAGCGGAAGCGCGCTGTCGGGCGCATGGGTGGCCACCGGTCTCGGTGCGCTGTTGATCTCGTCCGCGGCGCTCACTGCCACCACCCCGGGCACGGACCACGCGACGATCGTCATCGTGTCCGGTACCTACGGCAGCAATTGCGGCGCGCCACGCGGCAATGTCACGCGCGATCTCGCGCAGCACTGCGACGGTTTGCAAACCTGCCGCTATCCGCTGTCGATCGTCGCCGCGCGATCAGGCGGCTGTCGCAATGACTATCTCGCCGAGTGGCGCTGCGGCAGCCGCGAATTCCACAGCGCGGCGCTGGCCGCCGGTGCGGGCGCGGGCGATCGCCTTGTGCTCAGTTGCGTGCCTTCGCGGGGCCCGGGACATTGAACCACAGCAATTGCGCATACGATTCGCGCCGCGCATGCGGGCAGCGCCTCTAGCGCCCGCTTGACGTGATTGCCTGCCGGTCCTATGCCGGCGGCACGTTTATTGTCCCTTTTCACGGCCTGTAATAGACTGAATTCGGCGGCGCGTTCCCCACGACCCGGGCGACTGCAAACATCATGAAGTCGATCGCGGGCATCCGCGAGCAATGGGGGAACAGGATTGAGACGCAACGCGGCGCCGGCGGTCAGTTTCTCGTACTACCTGAAGTTCTGGCGGATCTTCGCCAGACAGCGAGAGGAGTCACGCATAGTTCACGCAGGCTCCCTGGGGAGCCTGGCTTGCCCGCGGGAGACCCTCGCGGCGACCTGCGAGGAGAAGAGCAATGCTGCTGCCCACTACACAAACGGCGAAGGCGCAGTCCCGGGATTTGCTCGATGTCCTGATCCGCGCCGCGCTCATTGCCGTCCTGGCGATGTTCTGCTTTCGCATTTTCGCGCCATTCCTTGACCTCATGGTCTGGTCCGTGATTCTCGCAATCACGCTCTATCCGCTCCAGACCCGGCTACAACGCCGTTTTCCAAAGAGGGAAGGACTGATCGCCACACTCATCATTCTGGTGGCGTTCGCGGTGATCCTCGCGCCGACCTGGCTGTTGGGCGTGGCGGTCGCCGATTCGGTCGAGCACGCCATGGGCGTCGCGAAGAGCGGCACGTTTCATATTCCACCGCCCGCCGATTCGGTCGCCAGTTGGCCGATCGTCGGCCAGCGCGTTTACGATTTCTGGCTTCAGGCCTCGACCGACGTCGCCGGTCTCGTGCAACAGTTCGCGCCGCAACTGAAGGCGGCTGGTCTCGCTGCGCTCGCCACCATCACAGGGCTTGGGGGCGCGCTGCTGGTTTTCTTCGTAGCCCTGATCGTTGCGGGCATTCTGATGGCGTACGGCGATAACGGCTACCGCAGCTCGGTGATGATCGCCTCGCGCATCTCGGGTCCGGAAAACGGCACGCAAATCGCCGACCTGTGCACGGCCACGATCCGCGCGGTCGCTCAGGGTGTGGTGGGCATCGCGTTCATCCAGATGGTGCTGATCGGCGTCGGTTTCATCATGATGGGCGTTCCCGGCGCCGGCCTGCTTGCGCTTGCCGTGCTGCTGATCGGCATCATGCAGTTGCCCGCCACGCTCATCACCGTGCCCGTCATCATCTTCGTGATCATGACCCAGGGCGTGAGCACGGCGACCATCGTCTTCTCGGTCTACGAGTTCGTTGCCGGCCTCGCCGACAACGTGCTCAAGCCGCTGCTGCTCGGCCGCGGCGTCGCGGTGCCGATGCCCGTGGTGCTGATCGGCGCGATCGGCGGCATGGTCACGGGCGGCGTGATCGGCCTCTTCATCGGCCCGGTGATGCTCGCCGTCGGCTATCAGTTGTTCTGGCGCTGGGTGAAAGACCAGCCCCAACCCGAACACGCGCAAGAAAAACAGCAGGCTTGAAGCGCGGGGCATCCCACGTGTTCCTCCGCGAGCGCCCTCACTGGCTCCCGCTCGGCGCCTGCTGTCTGGGCACGTGCCTCACGGCCTGCCTGAGCGCCTGCATGCGGGTGGGCCCGGACTTCCAGCCGCAGCGCGAGAGCTGGAGCGAGCACTGGAGCAGCACGTCGATCGCCCAGGTCACGCAGATCGCCTCACCGTCCGATCTACAGCCCGACGCGCGGCAATGGTGGCGCGTGTTCCACGACGACAATCTCGAACAGCTGATTGCCGCCGCCGATGCGAACAACGGCGACCTCAGGATTTCCGCACTGCGCGTGATCGAGGCGCGGGCCCAACTGGGCATCGCGCTCGCGGGACGCTACCCGCAGGTGCAGCAGGCCAACGCCGACGTACTGTATTCGGCGCGCAAGCGCCAGGATGGCTTCAACACGCGCTCGGGCGCGTACGTCCAGTATGCTCTCGGCTTCAGCATCGGCTGGGAGCTGGACTTCTGGGGACGCTTCGCGCGCGCGATCGAATCGGCCGATGCCGCGTTCTTCGCCGCACAAGACAACCGCGAGGACGCGCTGGTGCTCGTTCACGCGCAGGTCGCGGACACTTATTTCACGTTGCGCACGACCGAAGCGCGCCTGCGCATCGCACGGGAAAACGCGCAACTGCAAAAGCGCAGCTACGAGATCACGCAAAAGCTCTTCAAGAGCGGCGAAACCGACGAGCTCGATCTCCAGCAGGCGAAGACCCAGTATCTCGGCACGCTGAGCAGCATTCCCGTATTCGAGAGCCAGATCGCGGTGGCGCGTCACGCGCTGTGCGTGCTGCTGGGCCGTCCGCCCGGCCCATTGCCGGAGCTGGACGTGCAGCCGGCCAAGGCGGGCTTCGTGCCGCTCATCGACCGCGCGGTGCTCCAGGATGTGCCCGCCGATCTGTTGCTGCGCCGCCCCGACGTTCGCGCGGCGGAGCACCAGATGGCCGCTCAGTCCGCGCTGATCGGCGTCGCGAAGGCCGACCTGTATCCTTCCGTTTCGCTGGTCGGCTCGCTCGTGTGGAGCGCCAGTTCGCTCACGGGCGCGCCAAGCACGCTCGCTGCCGTGGGCGGCCCGAGCATCACGTGGAACCTGTTCGATCATGGCCTCATCACCAACAATGTGCGCGTGCAGGACGCGCGCCTCCAGCAGTTGATCGTCGCCTACCAGGAGAGCGTGCGCGAGGCGGCGCGCGAGGCCGACGACGCGGCAACGGCGCTTATCGCGGCACTGCAGCGGGACACGATCCTGCACGACGCACAAGACGCTGCGCAACGCTCGCTCACGCTTGCCAACACGATCTATCGCGAAGGGTACTCGGACTTCCAGCGGGTGCTCGACGCGCAGCGCGCGCTCTCGGCCCAGCAGGACGCGTACGTCGTCAATCGCGGCAACGCCGTGAGCAGCCTGATCTCGCTTTACAAGGCCCTGGGGGGCGGCTGGTACACCGGGCAACCGCTCCTCGACCCGGCAACCCGCGCGCAGATGCAACACCGCACCGACTGGGGCGATCTGCTCGACGAATCGAAGCTGCCCTCTGCGGCCCACAACGTTTCGGGCGCCCCGGGTTCGCCTGCTGTCTCTAACCAGCACGAAGGTCCGTCACAATGAGCAACGCGACCGAACCGTCCACGAATGCGCCACCCCAGGCGCCGCCCGCCGCGGAGCCTTCCGGCAAGGCGCTAAAGTGGATCGTAGTCCTGATCGTCGTGAGCCTGATCTGGTATCTCCTTGCCGATCGCTTCACGCCGTATACGCAGCAGGCGCGCGTCCAGGCGTACGTCGTACCGGTCGCGGCCGAGGTCTCGGGACGCGTGACGCGCGTGTTCGTGCGCAACAACCAGGAGGTGAAGGCGGGCGACGTGCTGTTCGAGATCGACAACGAGCAGTACCGAATTGCCGCCGACCGCGCGCGCGCGGACCTCGAATCCACGCGCCGGCAGATCGGCGCGAGCACCGCCGGCATCGACTCGGCACAAGCCTCGCTGCGCGCGGCCCTCGCCAACGAGGTCAAGGCGCGCCAGGACAGCGATCGCCTGGAACGGCTGTATCGCGAAGATCAGGGCACCGTCTCGCTGCGCCGGCTGGAAGTGGCGCGTGCGACGCACGTTCAGGCACAAAGCCAGGTCGAAGCCGCCCGCGCCGAAGTGGAGCGCGCGCGCGAACAACAGGGCGGCAACGAAGCGGAGAACGCGCAATTGCGCAGCGCAGCGGGCGTGCTGGAGAAGGCCCAACTCGACTTCGCCAATACGCGTATCCGCGCGCGCTCCGGGGGCGTCATCACCGACCTGCGCACCGAAGTCGGGCAATTCGCGGCAGCCGGAGCGCCGGTGATGACGTTGATCGCCATCCACGATGTCTGGGTCAGCGCGGACATGACCGAGAACAATCTGGCCCATCTCCAGCCGGGCACGCGCGTCGCCATCGCGCTCGACGCGCTGCCGGGCGAGGTGTTCGAAGGCCGCATCAGGAGCATTGGCTATGGCGTGAGCGTAGGCCAGAGCACGCCGCCCGGCAGCTTGCCGACCGTACAGAACAGCCGCGACTGGCTGCGGCCCGCGCAGCGCTTTCCCGTGATCGTCGAGTTCGACCCGAACGAGCGCGCGCGGCTGCGCAACGTCCGCGTGGGCGGCCAGGCCGAGGTGATGGCGTTTCCTGGTGCCGGCAATCCGCTCAATCCGCTCGGGCGCGTGTTCCTGCACGTGATGAGTTGGCTCTCTTACCTCTACTGAGCCGCGCCCATGCCCACGCTAACGAGCCTTTCGATTCCCGGCCAGCGTGCGCTGCGCGTGGCCACCGGTACGGCGCTCGCACTCGCTGTCAGCTTCGCGCTCGATTTTCCGGTTCCCGTGATCGCGCCGGTATTCGCCCTCTTTCTGCTCGCCACGCAAAACCAGCCGCTCTCGCTGAAGACGGCACTCGCACTGGCGCTGGTCGTGGCAGGGACGACGGGCAGCGGCCTCTTGCTCGTCCCCTTGCTTCGCTACTATCCGATCGCGGGCGTGCTACTCGTCGGCCTCTGCCTCTTCCTCGCCTTTCGCTTCGGCCTGAGCGGCGGCAACAACCTCGTGGCGACCTTCCTCGCGGCGGGCCTGACGATGATCTCGGCGGCAGGCGTAGCCGATCAGGAACTCGCGGCCACGGTGGTGGGCGCACTCGTGAAGGGCGTGCTTCTCGCCGTGCTCGTTTCGATCGTGAGCCACGCGTTGTTTTCCGAGCCGGCGCCCACGGGCGCGAAACCCGTCGCGCGTGTCATGGCGCCGGGCCTCGCCGCGCGCATTGCGCTGCAGGCCGCGCTCGTGGTGATGCCCGCCTGGCTGCTGGCAATGAACGATCCGGCCAGCTACATGCCGATCATCATGAAGTCAGTGAGCCTCGGCCGGCAGAGCTGCACGACGTCGGCTCGCGGTGCCGCGCGCGAACTGCTGGGCTCCACGGCGCTTGGCGGGCTGCTCGCCATCGCGTTCTGGTTTGCGCTGCGGCTCTTCGTGAACATCGGGATGTTCTATCTGTGGATGCTGCTGTTCGGCTTGATGGTGGGACGCAAGCTCTTTCGCATCAGCCCCACGCGCTACTCGCCCGGCTTCTGGCTGAACGGCCTCGTCACGATGATCATTCTGCTCGGTCAGTCAGTGCAGGACAGCGCGGCCGGCAAGGACGTCTACCGCGCGTTCGCCGTGCGCATGACGTTATTTCTGGCGGTCACGGCTTACGCGTGCCTGATGCTTCAGATCTTCGAGTGGCGCGCGCAGCGTGGCGCTGCAGCGCGTGAGAGGAATACGCCATGAACCATGCCGCGAAAGACAAGCCCCATGCGCCGCGAGCGCGCGAAATCCTGCTGGAATCGGGAAGAACCATCTGGTACTTGCGGCTGCTCCTGGCGGGCTTGATGGTTATATTCGTCGTCCTGACAGTATTGATGTACTACTTCGGCGGCGCTGTCGAAACGCTGAACCGCACCCCGTCGCGCCTGAGCGAGACCCTGTATTTCTGCGCGATCACGGCCCTCACCATCGGCTACGGCGACGTCGTGCCGACCACTGCGCTCGGGCGCATCGACGCCGTATTGCTTGGGCTGATTGGCGTCGTGTTTACCGGACTGATCGTGGCAGCCTTCGTGCGCGGCGTGCAGGAAGCGTCGCACGAGCCGCGCGATCACACGCAACCGGACGCAACGGGCATTGAGACCCGACGGGATCGAACATGACGAAAACCACTGTCCGCCGGCCCAGATTGCGCGATCACGCCGCACGAACCGCCCTGACCCTGCTCGTGGCGCTTGCACCTTTGCAACCGCATGCGCAGAGCGTGTCCGGCCAACTCTCGAACCAGACCGTGATAGGCGGCAACATCAAGCGGCATGCGGATGCCGTGCTGTCCATCATGTCGTACACGACGGTACCGGATGTCACCACCAGTTCGCTTTCGATCAATAACGGCGCTACCGGCAACCCCGGATTCGGTCAGACACAGCTGGGGGGAGGATTCACGCTCAGCCGGACGTTTCCCCTGTACATGGAAGGCACGATCGCCTATAGCCGCTACGACCCGACGTTCGTCGCGACCGACGGCGCCGACCAGCGGGCGCTGCCCACGAAGTGGAACACGTTCAGCGGCACGGTGGGAATCGGCTGGGATTTCCGCCTCACCAACGAGCTCGTGTTTCGGCCCATCCTGAACGGCACGCTCGGGCGGGTATCGAGCGATCTGCGCGTCGGACAGACGTTGATCAACCACGTCACGGACAGCAATCTCCAGTTCCTCAACAACGGTTATCTGGACGCGTATGGCTACGGCGGCTCGCTGATGCTCGACTGGGAGCATTACCGCGAGAACTACGAAATCGACGCGGAATTGCGCGCGACCGATATCTATCTGCGCAGCTTCGGCGGCAGCGCGGAAGCGGTTCAGGGCTCCGCCACGGCGCAGCAGTTGAGCCTCTGGACGCGCTGGCGCGCGCCAACCGGCTGGCATGCGCTGGACAAGCCGGTGCGCTACGTGCTGGAGTTCGCCTATTCGCACTATTTCGGCGACAGCGCCGGGGTGCTCGGATTCAACGACCTCACATCACTGGGCGTAGGCCTCGAACTCGACAGCAGCACCTACCCCATCATCATTACGCGCACGCGGGCGATGGTGCGCTATGTGTTTGGCCGCAACGTCCATGGCGTGTCGTTTGGCCTGGCAGTGAGCTTTTAGGATGCCATACAAAATCGATTCGAGGAGAGCGACGATGGACATACCGGGTAAGCGTCGATTGCATTCGGCGAGCAGTCTCTGGGCGCGGCGCCTCATGCTCGCCAGCGCGTGCGCCGGCCTGCTGCCACTGGCGGGCTGCCCTTATTACGCGCCGCCGCCGGGAACCGTCGTCATGACACCGGCCAGCTACGACCGGTCGTTTTCCGCCGCCGCGGGCGCCATGCGCGATGAAGGCCTCGCAATCACGGTCCAGGACCCCGGCAGGGGCGCGATTGCCGGCACCAGCGACGGCGGCACCGTGACGGCGAACGTCCAGCAGCAAGCCGATGGCAGCGTGATCGTCCAGTTCAACAGCGCCGACGCGCGCGACCCCACGCTGCTCCCGCGGATTTCGCGCAGCTACGATCGGCGGATGGGCCGCTAGATGTTGCGCGTTTGGCGAACGCGCAGTCGTGGGGCTGCCAGAGTGTGCGACTGGTGCCTTAGTTTTGCGGCCATTGGGGGCAAAGCTTGTGCGACCAACCCACGTTCGACGGAACCGTGACAAGGCGAGGCATCGCCGAACGATGCTCTTCGTCAGAGTCCGGCCACCATGCGTCATTAACCGTGAGCGTCAACCGGAGATTGCGGCGTCCGTCGCAGCCGGAATGCGGACACTCAATCGAGTCGCATGTAAATACGTTTGCCACCTCGGTTGAGCACGTGCATCGCTGAGACGAGGGGCTCGTCGACGCAGCGTGGCGGAGGCGACCCGGGGCTAGCCCTCCAATCTGCTGGAGACCATTTTAAGGTCAGCGCTTTTCCGGCGTGCGTACTGCTCCCGCTGGACGCAGTTCGTGAACCAGTTCGATGAGTGCGCGCAGACGCGCGGGCACGAAGCGGTGTCCTGGATAGTAAAGCCGCAATCCGCCAAAGGGCTGGCACCATGGCGTCAGCACCGGTACCAGCGCGCCTGAGGCCAGTTCCCACTCGATAAGCCATTCGGCGATAAAACCGATCCCGTGTCCCTGCAGCACCGCTTCCTTGATGACCGGCAATTCGTTGAACGCCATCCGCACCGGCAAATCCATCTGCAGCTTCTCGCCGTCGCGCTCAAGCTCCCACTGGTAGATGCCGCCGTGCGACATACGCATGCCGATGCTCTGATGCCCGAGCAGATCGCGCGGATGAATGGGCGTGCCATGAAGCTTCAGATACTCGGGCGTTGCCACCACCAGCATGCGGACGTCGCCAGTCAGCGGCACCGCAATCATGTCCTGCGGCACGGACTCGGCGAGGCGAATCCCCGCGTCGAAGCCCTCGCCGACAATATCAATCATCCGCGACTCGCTCACGATATCCACGCGCACCTGCGGGTAGCGCCGCACGTACTCGCCGATCAAGGATTCCATCAGCAGTAGCACCGCGCCCTGCGGTGCGTTGATCCGCAGCGTGCCGCTCGGTATATCCGGCCCGCTGCCCGCCTCTTCACCGGCGCTCTGGATTTCGGCCAGCGCTGGCGCAATTCGCTCTACATAACGCTGCCCTGCATCGGTCAGCGCGACGCTGCGTGTCGAGCGGTTGAACAGGCGGACCTTGAGGCGCGCCTCCAGCCCGGCCACGGCGCTGCTTACCGCCGTGGTGGACATACCGAGTTCCTGCGCCGCACCACGGAAACTGTTGCGCCGCGCGACTGCCAGTACCACTTGGAGTTCCGTCATCCCTGTGCGATGCATTTGATTATCCTGATTTTCGGCATATCCCATCCACCATAAGGTGGCTTATCAGAACAATAAACCCTG
>NZ_BBJJ01000057.1 GCF_000739815.1 Paraburkholderia mimosarum LMG 23256 = NBRC 106338 | reverse complement strand
GTTGTTCGGTAGCGCGGCGGCGCTCAGCTGGAGCGTCTGGTCGATCATGAGCAGTCCGACGAACTCCCATGCCCAACTGCATCTGCTCGGCCGATGGCTGCCGCTCGACTGGGTGCTGCCGGTCAAACCGGTGCCAATCGCCGCCGCGCTGCTGATGACGTTCGGCTGGCTATGCCTGCTGCCGCTCCTCAGGCGTACCGTCAAATGGCGCGGCGCGCTGAGCTGGTGCGCGGGCGCGATACTCGCGTGGGGACTGGTGAGCACGTTGCTGCTGCCGTGGCTCGATTACGCGAAAAGCTATCGCTCGGTGTTCGAAGAGTTGGGCGCGAAGATGAATACCGCATGGAACGACGGCGACTGCATGGCCAGCGCGGGACTCGGTGAATCCGAAGCGCCAATGCTCTACTACTATACCGGCATCGAGCATCGGCCGAGCGCGGATACGCGCAACACCGAGTGCACGTGGCTGATCGTAGAAAGCCGCCGCGACAATGTGCGTGCACCGGCGGGCGAATGGCGCCTGTTCTGGTCGGGCGCGCGGCCAGGCGACACGGATGAACTGCTGCGGGTGTTCGTGCGCACGCCGGCGGCTGCACCAAGGGGGCGGCAAAGGCGGTAGCGCGGCGCATCTTCGATGACTTGCGCGCGTCGCAATGGCGATGGCCGTCTCTTCCTGGCCTTGACTGTGGCCAACATCGCCGGGAGGCCAAGCCCTCGATCCGCTTCGTGCAGAAGACCGTAGCGGCCCATAAGGCGGTCATTTATCGCATCGCGGGCGGCCGACCGCTCTAGGTCGACTGGTGTCCGACGCGGCCGATCTATGGCGGACCACAACCACCGGTCTGCGTCGGGCTGTGGCCATGAGGCGTCGTTCGGCACCTTCCTTGCTGAGGCGTTTCGGGCGCCTGGTCCACCGCAAAGCCGCCGTTCAATTGGCGAGACGACGCGTCCTTCAACGCAGCCTGGACAGCTTCGCCAATCATCGGGTCGTCTTCGACAAGCAGTATTCGCATACCTCCACTCCACGAGTGACAACCGGAATCAGCGTCTGCGATTTCCGCACGCGCGTCATGAGGTCTTGCCGGCGAGCCTGTCGAACGTGTGCAAGAGGTCGGTCATCGCGGCGGTGCAGTCGGTCTGCGTCGGGTGGTCGGCGCGCAGCGCTTCGAGTGCGCGGTCGATCGCCTTGTCGAGCACGTGCCAGTCGTCGGCCGCGCGTGGCTTCAGGCCAGCTTCGGCCTCGTCCCACGCGACTTCGAGATCCTTGATGCGTGTCTTGCCGCCAGGCAGGTCGCCCTTGGCGACGAGAACGGACACGTCGGCCGCAATCGTGCGGAACTGAGAGAGGTCGCCGAGCTTCGAAGTGCTCGCGGGCGAACTGCCTTGTGCAGCGGTGGAGGCGGACGCCGTGGTCGATGCGGCAGCGCTGCCGGTCTGTTTGGAGCAACCGGCCGCGAGGCCGAGCACAGCGCAAACGGAAACGGCAACGAGCCGACGCGAAAGCGTGGTTGGATAACGCATGAAAAATCCTCGATTCGATAGTGAAAGAAACGTGACGGTCATTCGGCGGTCTCGACGCGCGCGCGGCTGCTGGCGCCGATCTGCGCGACGGCGACGAGCACGACGATCACAGTGAGGAACAGCAGGCTCGTCGAAGCGGCCCCCATGCCGAACCCGCCGTAGGTGCGCGACTGCGTGAACAGGTCGCCAAGCGCGGCTCCGAACGGTCGCGTCAGGATGTACGCGATCCAGAACGTCAAGACCGCGTTGGCGCCACAGCGCCAGGCGGTGCAGACCGCAGCCAGCAGGATGCCGAACGATAGGGCGCCGAGCGAGAAGCCGAGACCCAGCGCTTCGGTCGCGAGATCGCCTGCAGCCGTGCCGAGCGCAAACGTGCAGAGGATCGCGGCCCAGTAGAACAGTTCGCGACGCGGCGTGTCGATCGCGTCTATCGCCAGGGTGCCCTCGACGCGATACCAGATCGCGAAGAATGCCGCGAGCACAATGGCGAATACGCCCGTGCTGATATAGAGGCTGACACCGAGGCCGTCGGTGAGCAGATCAGTGATCTGCGTGCCGACGACGCTCACGAGCACGACCGTAAGCCAGTAGATCCATGGCGTGTACTTGCGCGTGCGCATCTGCAGGATGAGCGCGATCGCAAGCAGCGACGTCATCAGCGCGCGCGTTGCGCCCTGGCCCCATCCCGCGTTGACCGCGAGAAAGTCGGCGCCAGTCTCGCCGACCGTGGTCGACATGATCTTGATGACCCAGAACGCGAGGGTAATCTCGGGAACCTTGTTGAGCCAGCGTGTGGCCGGTCGATCGGATGCGTAAGTCATACGGACGACTCCTCGGAAATCGGGTGACGGACGTGCAGTCTGAACGCCCAGACTTAGCAGATCCTTAACTGGGTGATCGGACGCCTGCGTTTGCCGGCGACCTCGATATTAAGAGAATGCATAATTCATGTCCTTTGCAGTAACGCCTCATCGAGAATGGAGTGCGACCTAAGCATCCGATAAGTCTTCACGGCTACCATGAACCATCTCGATCACAGTCGAGCCGCTTCCCGCGCCGTCAACGCCGATCCGGGACCGGCAATTGGGCGAGACGCGGTCCGGCGAGGCCAGCTTCGATGAAAGCCTCATACGTCGTATCCATGCTGAGCGCATGTTGCGCAATAACGGTTGCCTGCGAATCGTATGGCGACGTATTGCCCGCTGCCGGGCAGCAGTCTGCCGTCGTGGAAAAAAATCCGCCGGGCGATATCCCCGACAACCAGGTCTTCGTGCAGTACCAGTCGCCACTCGGGTTTTCGATCAAGATTCCCGAGGGCTGGGCCCGCCACGAAACGACAGATTCGGTCACGTTTTCGGACAAGTACAACACGGTCGCGATCGCGGTATCGCAGCGATCGCCGCCCCCGACACTCGACGACATCAAGGCCCGCGAAATCAGTCAATTGCGTCAGAGCGGCACGGCCGTCCAGGTGAACGCCGTCAAGACCGTCCGCTTGCCTTCCGGCAGCGCGTTCGTCGTTTCATACGCATCGAACTCGGTGCCCAATGCGGTCACCAACAAATCGATTCGCCTCGAGAACGACCGATATTTCTTCTGGAAGGAAGGCCGACTCGCAACGTTGACGCTCTCGGCGCCGTCGGGCGCTGACAATGCCGACCAATGGCTGCTGATGGCGAGAAGCTTCGGGTGGCGATGATATGGCAGCCGTTGCGGCATTCGACCTGTACCGCTTCTTTCATGCTCGCGAGGCCGAGACACTCGCGCTGCGCGGCGTGAGCCTGACGCTGGAAAGCGGCGAACTGGTCGCAGTCGTCGGCCCGTCGGGAAGCGGCAAATCGACTTTGCTCACTTGCCTCGCCGGCCTCGACGAGCCCGACGGTGGACACGTCGAGGTGCTCGGCCAGCGACTCACACGACGGCCGGAAGCCGAGCGTGCGCGAATCCGCGCGGCAGCCATCGGCGTACTGATGCAGAGCGACAACCTGATCCCGACGCTCACTGTCGCCGACAACGTCATGGTGCCGATGCGACTCGCAAGCTGTGTGGACACAACCCGCGTCGACCTGCTGCTATCGCGCGTCGGACTCACGGAACGCCGTCACGCGCGGCCCGGTCAACTGTCCGGCGGCGAGCTCGCCCGGGCAGGCCTCGCAGTGGCCCTGGCGGCAACGCCGAGCGTGTTGCTGGCCGACGAACCCACCGGCGAGGTCGATGCACTCACGGAAGCACGCATCCTCGAATTCCTGCAGGCCGAATGCGTCAGCGGCATGGCCATCCTGATCGCGACCCACAGCGTTGCGATCGGCGCCCGGGCGGACCGTGTCGTCAGGCTGCGGGACGGGAGAATTGTCGATGCCTGAGGTGTTCGTCCGCGGCAACGATGTGGCACGGCGTTTCCAGACCGGCATTGCCCGGGTGGATGCGCTTTACCCGGCTTCATTCGTCGTTTGCGGCGGCGACCGCATTGCGATTGTCGGCCCCTCCGGGAGCGGCAAGTCGACACTGCTCCATCTGATGGCCGACCTCGATGCGCCGACGAGCGGCGAGCTCGCGTGGCCGGCGTTGGGCATTTCGGGCACGCTTCGTCCGACGCGCATCGGTGTCGTGTTCCAGGCGCCCAGTCTCGTGCCGACGCTGAGCGTCGTGGAGAATGTCGAGCTCCCGCTGCGGCTCGCCGGCGCGGTGACGTTCGCACGGGAGAACGCATTGCGCGCGCTGCGCACCGTGGGACTCGACCCGGTTGCCGACAAACTCCCTGATGAGCTGTCGGGTGGCCAGGCGCAGCGCGTAGCGGTTGCCCGTGCGATCGTGACGCGACCGCGACTCATTCTGGCCGACGAGCCGACCGGACAGCTCGATCAGCGGACAGCGGAAGAGACGATCGATGCGCTGCTCGCGGCGACGGAGCCGACGGGAGCGGCACTCGTCGTTTGCACGCACGATTCGTCGATTGCACGACGGATGCGCATGACATGGCAGATGGATCATGGCCGTTTGCATGCGCCGAACGTCGGGACGGCACACACCGGAACCGCCTCCGGGCCGGACGCCAGTTCCGCGGAGCGGCGGTAATGGCGCTCTGGCTCAGATTCATCTTCTCCGGGCGCGCGGGCCGGGTGCTCGGTGCGCTGATCGGCCTGACCCTGACTGTCGGCCTGCTCGCCACGCTCGGCGGATTTGTCGTGTCGTCAGCGGAAAGCATGACGCGGCGGGCGACGGCCGGTGTCCCTGTCGACTGGCAGATCCAGGTGGCGCCCGGCGTGGACGTATCCGCGCTGATCGCTGCAGTCGGCGCAGCGACGCCGTATACCGCGCTGCAGCCGGTCGAATATGCGGACACCGCCGGGTTCGCCGCGACGACGGGCGACACCACGCAGACGGCCGGGCCCGGCAAGGTGCTGGGTGTGGAACCACGCTACGCGTCCCTTTTCCCCGGGCAGATCCAGCCATTACTCGGCGCGTGGGACGGCGTGCTGATTCTCGCGCAGACCGCGGCGAACCTGCACGTGTCGCCCGGCGATACCGTCACGATCATGCGCGTGTCTGCCCCGCCGGTGGACGTCAAGGTGGCCGGCGTGATCGCATTGCCGAACGAGGACGCCATGTTCCAGGCGATCGCGATGCCGAAGGGCCTTGCGCCCCAGGCACCGCCCGACAATGTGCTGGTGATGCCGTCCAACGCGTGGCACCGTATGTTCGATGTGCAGCGCGCGGCACGTCCGGACACGGCGACGACAGAGTTGCATGTGCGCATGGCCCATGAGCGGCTCGCGTCAGATCCCGTCACCGCGTACATCGACGTGCAACGTGCCGCGAACAACTTCGAAGTGCGTGCGGCAGGCCAGGCCGCAGTCGCAAACAACCTCGCCGCGCGGCTCGACAGCGTGCGATCCGACGCGCTGTACGCGAGGGTGCTGTTTCTGTTCCTCGGCGGGCCCGGCGTGATACTCGCATTGCTCGTGACGCTCGCCGTGGCGGACGCTGGCATGCAACGCAGGATTCGCGATCAGGCGTTGCTGCGCCTGCGCGGCGCGTCGATCCTGCAGATCTTGCGGCTCGCGTGGCTTGAGGCGGCGGTGATGGGAACGCTGGGCGTGCTTGGGGGGCTGGCGCTCGCTGTCGTGGTCGCGACGGCCGGGTGGGGCTTGACCAACCTTCGGCTCGTGCTGCCGTGGTTTGCCGGTGCCGCGCTGGTCGGTCTGGTCGCGGCGGCGGCCGCATTTCTGTTGCCGGCATGGCGCTATGCGGCCGGTTCGACGGTCCTGGCCGCGCGCACCGGCGCGAGTCCCCGCGCAGTGCCGCTGTGGCAGCGGCTTTCCCTGGATTGCGTGCTGCTGGCGATCGGCGTCGCTGTGTTCGTCAGCGTGGCCCGTAGCGGATATGAGCTTGTCCTCGCACCCGAAGGCGTGCAGCAGACGGTCATTCATTACGATGCGTTCATTGCGCCGCTGTGCCTGTGGATTGGAGCCAGCCTGCTGTGGATCCGTCTCGTGCGCTTCATACTTCATCAAGGGCAGCGCAGGCTCGCATCGGTCATCGCACCGTTGGCGCGCGGCCTCGCTCCACTGATCGCGGCTTCCCTGTCGCGTCAGCGGGACCGCATCGCACGCGGCGTCGCCCTTGTCTCGCTGGCATTCGCGTTCGCTGCCACGACGGCAATCTTCGACGCGACATACAGCGCCCAGTCACATGTCGATGCAGAATTAACCAATGGCGCCGACGTGACCGTGACGGGCAGCACCGGGCATCCTGCGGGCGCGTTGCTGGCGCGATTGCGCGCGACCGCAGGCGTGGTGGCAGCGGAGCCGCTCATGCACCGCTACGCATACGTTGGGGCGGACCTGCAAGACCTGTTCGGTATCGATCCGATGCAGGTCAGCCGCGCGACGACGCTCTCCAATGCCTACTTCGCGAACCACGACGCAGCGAAGACACTGGCGATGCTGGCCAGCACGCCAGACGGCGTGCTTGTCTCCGACGAAACCGTCGCGGACTACGAGCTCAGGCCTGGTGACCGGGTGAATCTGCGACTGCAGAATGTCGTTGATCACCAATACCACGTGGTCCCATTTCGTTTCGTTGGGGTTGCGCGCGAGTTTCCGACCGCACCGAAAGATTCATTTCTCGTCGCGAATGCGGCGTACATCGCACAGCACACGGGCTCCGACGCTGCCGAAGTCGTCCTTGTCCGCGCGCCGACCGACGCGGACAGCGTCGCCCGAGCCGCACTCCGCTTGACGGCCGGTGCGCCGGGGCTGAAAGTCACGACCCTCGGCGAGACGCACGCCCTCATTGGTTCCAGCCTGACCGCGGTGGATCTTGCCGGCCTTACGCAGCTCGAGCTCGGTTTTTCGGTGCTGATGATCGCCGGCGTGACAGGACTCGTGCTGGGACTGGGTCTTGCGGAACGCCGGCGCAGCTTCACAATCCTCTCGGCGCTCGGCGCGAAGCGGTCGCAGGTGGGCAGTTTCCTGTGGGTCGAGGGACTGTTTGTCATCATCGCTGGCGCTGTGCTGGGACTCGGCGCCGGAGCCGGCATCGCGGGCGTGCTGGTCGCCATACTGGCAGGCGTGTTTGATCCGCCGCCAGAAGCGCTTTCTATACCGTGGCTTTATCTCGCGTCAACCGCCGTTACCGGCCTGGTGTGCGGCGCACTTGCGATCGGTCTGATTCAGAAGCTGTCGACACGGCCAGACCTGGAAGCGTTAAGAGGTGGATAAGGCATGCGGACTGCGCACGCGTGTGTGACGATCGCACATATCGACCGCTATTTCCCGTCCTTTAGAAGAATATTTTGTCCGCAAACCCAAGGCCTTAAGGCTCCGCTAAGGTGTTCCGCCGCCAACGTCCAAATATTCTGCACGACTAATTACCGACATCAATCGTTGGTTTGCACAATTTTGTATCCGTGACATGGCGGTGGAAGCGCCGCAGTCCGGGCCTGCGGGAACAAATTTACGTCGCGAAATTCTGCACCATTTTGTTCCTTCGGCGAACATTCGAAGCAATTTTGTATCTTCGCCAACGTTTCTCGTATGCTCGCCGTGCGATTTCTCCCGTAGATGCCCTATGGTTTATAAGCATCGCCCCGTTGGGCGATCGGCCCGTCTTGGAGACGTTCCATGGAAGAGGGCATTGACGACAACAATTCCCCCTGGTCACGCCGAATGATAGACGGGCGAACCGTCAACACCTCCCAGTGGGCAACCCCGGACGAGGGAGCACTTACTGGTGACAGACGCGTCCTGTATCTTGCGAGAAAGCGGGCGGTTTCGCTGTATCTGTCTGGTGCCTCGGCCGAAAGCATCAGGCGGTTGACGTCACTTGGCGCAAAACAGGTGTATCGCCTCATCCGGGAGCGCTGCCTTCAGCCGCATCCCGACGGACGTCCTTTTGGATGGCGCGGGCTTGTACCATGGCTCCGAGTCACGCCGTACCGTCGTAGCAGGAAGGTCCATGTCGACCAGTTCGGCCGCGGCGCTGCGGGCGCGATGCAGGCGCTGCTCGACTGCCAGCCGGCGCTTCGTCAGGCATTTGAGGCGCGTATCCTCGCGAGTGCCTCAGCCAAGCGACTAGTCGAAACTAAGCAGTCGAGAAGGCGTCATTGCGCGTGGTTTCTGGACCAGTTGCGTAGCTTTGGGTATGAAGCGCGAAATGATTGGCCGTTCAGTACGGCGAGTCTTGGCTACTCTTCAATCTGTCGGTATATCGACAAGGTGCTGTCGGCCAACCCAAGGGCGCTGGCTGCGTCGACCGGTGGACCAAATTTGGCTTTGAAGCTGAAGACCGGGGACGGAGCTTGCCGCCCGGTGCTGAGGTTCATGCAACGCGTCGAGATGGACGCGCGCAAGCTGGACGGACGTTTCTGCGTGTCGCTTCCCCTCATGGGGGGCGGCTTTCGGGAGAAGATCGTACATCGCCTCTGGGTCGTCGTAATCATCGAGGTCGTTTCGCGCGCGGTGCTCGGGTACTACTTTAGTGTGAGACGGGAAGTATCGAAAGATGACGTCCTGCGCGCGCTGAAGCGGGCATTGGGCAGATGGTGCCTGCGTCCGGTCAGTTTTTGCGATACGCCGTACCTGCCTGAAGCGGGGCTTCTTTCCGCTCTGGGTAACGATTTCGTCGGGCTGTGCTGGGACGAGACCAGCGTAGATGGTGCGCTTGCCGAGACTTGTCAGCACGTGCGGGATGCGCTGCGCGACAGCGTCGGCTCGGCGCTACTGGACCCGAAGACCTACTGGACCCGAAGACATCGTTCTCCAAACGACGAAGCAAGGATGACCGCCCGTTCATCGAGGCGTTTTTCCGCAATCTGGCCGGACAGGGATTTCAGCGTTTATCCAACACCACTGGCGGCAAGCCTCAGGACCGCAGGGGCCGGCAGCCGGAGGAGGTTGCCCTCGCGAGCCGATTCCAGTACGAGTATGCCGAAGAGCTGTTGGACGTGCTTATCGCTAACTACAACGCGACACCGCACAGCGGCATTGGCAACCGCACGCCGCTCGCGTACGCGAAGTTCCTGTATCAGCATTCGCAGCAAACCTTGCGCCGAGCCGACCCGGCTGTCGTAGACGCGCTATTCAGCATCCGCAAACGCTGCGTCGTCCGCGGCGGCGCCGAGACCGGGCGCGCCCCGTTCGTCGAATTCTATTACGGCCGTTACACGAACGAGGTGCTACATAACCGGCACTACCTGGTGGGATCGGAGATCTGAGTGGTCTGCCACAAGGAGGACGACTGCCGGGTGGCGCTTGCCTCCACCCTGAACGGCATGGCACTTGGAGTACTGCGTGCGGCACCGCCCTGGAACATGTCACCGCACAGCCTGTCGCTGCGTGCCGCCATTTGTCAGGCGTGTGCTCGCGGACACTTTGTGATCCCGGCAGGCGCCGACGCCATCGATGTCTTCATGCGCTACGTGGAGAGTCAGGCCCACAATCGCTTGCCGGTCCATCCTGGCTACCTTGAGGCACGGCGCATTCTGGCAGCAGGAGTCGATTCATCAATCGGGGCCGCCATGCTCGATGCGGCAATGTCGCTGGCCGAGGAGGGCAGAACTTCTTCGGACCGCGGCAAGGGGGTGGCGCAGGAACGGACGTCCCGTCTCGCGCAGTCTGACGCCGCACACCAGCCGAAACCTCCGGCGGGTTCTAGTTTGCCGCCACGTCGAATGGCGCAGTCGAGGTGAGCCATGCCGTTTTCACTGCCGGAGCACATCGATCCGCGGCACTGCATCGTGACGAAGCAATACGCGGTGTATACGCCGCCCATGCACGAAATGATCGGGCAGATCGGCGAATGGATCGATCAGCAGTGCCCTGGAGGCTATATCTATGGCGCGTCACGCCTCGGCAAGTCCCGCTGTGTGCAGTGGTACGTTGCAAACGAATTGCAGGAACGCTTCAAGGCCGTGGTGCCACTGGTGGTGTGGAATCGTCGTCCGGATAGCCAGACAAGCGAAGCGGGATTTTGGCATCAGCTGTTGCTCGCCTCGCGCTTCGAATTCGCCCATCCGACGAAACCGCCGAAAAAAGTCGAAGGGATCCACCTGTGCAAGCAACGCCTCATTGCAATTGCCAACAACGCGCAACTAAATTATGTCGTACTACTGATTGATGAGGCGCAAGATCTGACGTTCCGGGAGTGGAAATGGCTGGTCGCGCTTGCGCTTCACCCGGACAAGACGAGGCTACCGGAATTTGGCCGCTATGCAGCGGCAAACCGCCAAAGTCGTGGTCTTGGACGGCCGGAGACCTTCACCTTTTTGGGTTTCATATTTATCTGCGGCAAGTCTCGTCGCGGTGCCTTCCAGCTTCAACGGAAGACTCGTGGCGACCGCATGCGGGAGAAACTCAGGCAGGTCAAGGAGGTGCTTCGGAGGCGTATGCACGACCCGATACCCGTGCAAGGAAAATGGCTAAGGCAGGTGGTGCGCGGGTACTTTGCGTATCACGCGGTACCTACCAACTCGCGCGCGCTCGGCGCGTTTCGTCACCACGTTGTTAACCTCTGGCGGCGCACGTTGAAGCGTCGCAGCCAGAAGGACGCGATGACGTGGGAGCGAATAACGCGGATCGCGAACACCTGGCTCCCACGACCTCGAATCCTTCATCCGTGGCCCGACCAGCGCTTTGCCGTCAAACACCCGAGGTAGGAGCCCAGTGCCCGAATTGGGCCCGCTGGGATCTGTGCGGGGGGTGTCCGGTAACGGGCATCCCTACCGCGATTGAACCAACGGGTCCGGCTGTCCGCCGGTGCCTGCAATACTGTATTTAACATAATTAACATTATCGCATTTTAGAACGATCGTGCTTTTTAGCTTCGATGTCTGGAGAGCGCCTTGACCGCCAGCATGCACATCGCGAACCTTGACATCTGATCGCGGGGCGTGGTCTTCCGCCTGCCATCGACATCAGGCTCACCGCGTCGGCTGGCCAAACAGCCGCGGATCCAGCGTAAAGGGTTCCGAGCCCGCCTACGTAATGTGTATCGGATATCCCTCACAAATCGTTGCGGAATTCCGGGATCCGATTTCCAACACGAATTGCGTCGAGGGTCGCTCGGTCGCAACCCCGAATTCCGACATGAATTCCGTCGGCAAAGGCCGTCGACCTGCGAGTTTCGACACGAATTACGTGGACAAACTTGATGATCTCACCCAAACCCAGGTGGGTTTGTATAGTAAACCAGGTTTCGTTCAAGGGACCGCTCTATGGGTCGGCCGGCCATTACCTTTACGTCAGACGAATGGCGGGCGATCGCTGCGGCAGCCACGTCCGCCAATGAGGCTGCACCTCATCACGAGAATAACGAATTCCTCGACCAGTTTATCGCGGCCGTTGCACGCACTACTGGCCAGGTGTATGGCCAGACGCTTTATGAACGGATGCTATCAGCGGTTGGGATTCGCCGGCGACCGTCGGGGCTGACTTGGTCAAAAGCTATCCGTCGCGCTCGGGAGGCAGGATTGCCGGAGCCGCGGTCGCGTAATGTGCGCGAGGCTGGGGAGCCGATCGCGCCACCCCCGGCGGCCAGCCCCGGCCCGCTGCCGGCTGATGAGCGAAGCGACGAAATGATGGACCTTCGCGTGCGCGTGGAGGTCTCGGAGATGGCATTGCGCGACGCCTACGCTCGCATGGCGAGATATGAAGCCGAATGCACAACCGTTGGCGTGCGCGCGATGTCAGCGGAGGCGCAGGTGCGGGAACTCACGCAGCAACTCGAGCGGGAGCGCGCCGAGCATGACCAACGGACGGCGGAACTGGTGCAGCGCCTTGATGCATTGACCGGCGCGGTTCAGCGCATGGCGGGACTGGAAAACCATATGCGTATGCAGACGGACAACCTGAGGCAGCAGATGTCCGAGCAGTGCCGTTATTGGAAAGGTCGAGCAGAAGCGCTTGACAAGGCACTGGCCGACGAGCGCGTCAAAGCCGATGCAATGCGACGAGCGCTTGGTAACCGAATCCTCCCGTCTGCATAGTCGTCAAGAGCGGACGGGGCCATGCTCAACCGTTACCGCCCTTCCGCAAAGCGCAACGATCGAGTATCGACGACGCGGCAATGAGGCACTCCAACTGATACCGCCGCAATGGCGAATGCGGTACGTCGTCATTGCCCGGAAAGACAATCAGGCCGCTGAACAGCTTGCCCTCCTGTTTGCGCACGCCGGCGGCGGCCGGCCCGGATTGTCGCAATTGCTCGCTTGACAGGCTCCTCCCCTGCTCGGTTGCCCGGCGGACGTCGTGGAGAAACGCTGAGCAAATCGCGCTCGTAAATGCCTGCATCTCTAGTCTCAAGACTGGCTGGCGTAACGCGCTCAGCAGGGGCACATCCGACCGCAGTGCATGGCGATGCGGATCGGTTGCGTGATAGATGTCCCAATTGTGTCCTTCAAACCAGTATCTGGTTAACCCGACAGCTACTACGGGCGGTGAATAAAGCGTGACGTCCGTCGCCCAGCGCTGTTCGAGCGCCCTTCCGATGTCCCGGAGCTGTCGCACGTGATCGGGCTCTCTGATGGCCCATCGGAGCAGCTTGCCAAGCGCGTTGCTATAAGCCGAACTTTTCACATGGTAGTCCGCTCGCATGCGGCCAGGGCGATTGGCCGACGCGCACCACTGAAACACATTCAACCTGCCGCTTGAATTCGCCGGATACCCTGGCATCGGCGCAAGGATATCGAACAAACTGGCGATCAGGTATTTCCCGGAATATCGGCCCGCCTTCCGGTCGGGGGATTCTATCGGCTCGAGCTCCGAAATCAGGCCGAGGACACCGGCATAGTCCCTCCACCATTTGTCCAGCACTCCAAAGTGAGCGGCAAGCGTGCCCGACTGATCTCTGAGGTCGATGTGAGCGTTCAGATCCGGCGCGGCGCCCGCGAGATATTGGCCACAGAAAACGCAGCGCATCCATCGCGCGTTGTGGCGGAAATAATCGTTGACGATCAAGGTGCCTGCGCCGCAATAGGCGCAAGTAGGTAACAACTGGCATGAATGAATCGGGCAGATGTGGAGTCCTCGAAACTGGTGCCAGACACTGTGGTACGCCGATTCGAGACAAATTGGACAGATTCGTAGCCGCTTCTCGAAGAGGAGATCGCGCAGCTTAGCTGAACCTTGGCTGACTTCTGTCGCGTTCCAGCCGGTCACGTTTGAGAATTTGCCCAGATCGACCATGCCGAGCTTTCGTTGTCCTGCCGTTTGGGAAAAAAGGTCGCGGGCGTCCCGGCGTCCAAGAACGTTTCGCCAGCAAGATCGCCAGAAAATGGAGATCGCTGATTCGAAAGGCAACGGGCCCAGGTCCGCCCCCGCCCGTCGATGGTGGTTATCGTCTCGAGCCGAGGAAGCGAAACTTATCGGTGGCATGACGTTTGGGCGCGTGTTCCATGAACGTGTCGGACTGGCTCGCGGGTCATCACGTTGGCCCATGTTGCCAACGCTGGCAGCGCAGGGAGCCGATGCCAGCGCCCTACTCTCGTGTGCCGCTCCATTGTTCTGCGTAGTTGATATGCGTGCCGATTCGTGAATTTGACCGGGCGGCACTACATGCTTATGCCAAAACTTTGTCGGCACGAACACGCCCGCTTCCACACTTCCATTCAGGCCCGACGCCGCAGATTGAGGGTGAGTCGGCACTTGGCGTACCAACGGCTCATGGCTACACGGACGGATGTCAAGAAGGTTGCGTCACGGGGCTTCCACAAACCAATTCAAAATTGAACTCCTTTCACGTCTGGCCTTGCCTGCCACGCTTTCACATACAGCAACTCATCAATTCGATGCCAGTGTTCCGCGTAATCGCGCAGTAGTTTGCCTACACGAAGAGATGACTTGATCGGTCAAACTCCGTGTAGGCGGCGGACCGCCAACTGTGCGCTGATCCGAACCCTCAGGCAACGTAGCCACCGTGCATGAACTGTACCGCTCTGATGACATCCTCTGGGCGGTCAAGTGCATCCATCGGCGCGACCGGCTCGCCATCATGGTCACCCGTGCCGGCGATCCAACCGTTTGGGAAATGAAACCAGGCTGCGATTGTCCAAGACTCGTATCGATCGCCAAACACAGCAAGAAGGTCTCGAATGATCGGCAATGGCTGGCACATGGAATCGAACTGGTAGCCCGCGAAGTATTCCTTGTCGTCGAAGGCCACGCCGAATATCCGGCGACTTTTCTGCCAATCACTAGCCGGTTGCTTCTTGTCAACAGGAGGCGCACTCTGACGCGCGTTAATCTGCTCGGCCGTGAGCCATTCACCTGCGGCCATAATCTCCCTGTGTGTCGCTTCTTCGCGACGTCGACCATCTTCAACGATCTGGCTTAGACTCTTCATGATTCTCTGGATCCGCGAAACTGCCGAAATAAAATCACCATCTTGCTGAGCTCAGCTGTCACCACAAACAGGCAGTTGAAGATGAAGAAAATTACCGGCTCCAATCGACAAGACGTCACGAAAGTTGTCACGGCGTCAGGTGTCACGGGCTACCGCGCCAAGTCGATCGCGACCTTGCGCGCGAAGATTGCCCAGCCGTGCAGCGAAGACCGGTCGGTAAGACCAATCATAGACCCCGACCGACTACACCAGCAACGGTTCGCGCCCGATCGCCAGTTGGCCAGGGGGAGCTACGCGTGGCTGCTCACGCCTCCGGCTCAGCCTATCGCGTGCCCCAAGGTCGACGTCGGCGTGCAGATTGGTTTGCCTTGCTCGCGGTCGAGGGCGGGAAGCGGATTGCTCAGGAATTCGCGAATCCGCGACTGGCGGCAGTGGACTACCTCGCTGGGGTACTGATGCGCTTGTCGTGTGGCGAGATACATGCGGCCGCGGTGGCTCCACGAACAGCTGTCGTCCTCTCGGGCGGCGTGGCGCCGGGAGATCTGCTCGCGTGCGCACGAAAGACGATTCGCCCTCGAACAGTACGCGCCCCCCGGCAATTTGGCGCTTCTCGGTGCGCGTGATGCCTGTCGCAATGCGCGTTCGATCAACGAAGAGCGTCGCGATGGCGAGTTGTGCGCGCCGATGCCCCCGGAAAGTCGCGCGGATTCCGCTATCCGAAGTGCCAATTCGATGTGGCACCGGAACGCCTCCGGACGGTGTTGCGCATGTTCGCGGACGCACGTGCAAACTGCTGGGTGGTGCACGCTTTCATGATGCGCAGGCGCGAAACGCCTCGACGGGAAATCGCCCGCCAAGGTCATTCCCGACAACCCACGGGACGTGCGGCGACTGATCGAACTCGTGGCACGCGACCTCCCCAGCGAACACGACGCCCTCTGGCAATGTGTCAAAGCAGTCCGTGGCGGGCCGATCCCCCCTGCCGCCGATCGGCCCGACGCATATCCTGCGCTGCCCACCCGGTCAGCAAAAGGACGTCGGCGCGCTTTGCTTTAGCAGAAAGCGTTGGTTTAGCTGCACAGCTAATACAGCTAATACAACACGCACAACGACCAGCGTGAACGGCAAGGACCGGAACATGCCGATCCAGAACATCGTGTAGAATACGATGTGCGGCTGCTGGAAAAGTGATGGCCGCGGAGCCGAGCTCCAACACACACTGGAAAACTCTCGCGCGTACCCGCAAATCGATATAAACCGCCTTCCACTCAACTCCGTGCGGCAAACGCTTGGTCGAACTGCCGGGCTCGCTGCACTTCGTCGCTGTGCAGATAGGTCGACGTCGTCGAAATTGACGCATGGCGCAGATTGTCGCGCACCATGATCAGCTCGGCACCCCGCGCGAGCGCGTGCGAGGCGTGCGTATGCCGCATCCAGTGCGGGCTTGCGCGGCGCAACTTTTCCCCCGTCGCGGGCCGTTCGCCCTCGATCACATCGGCGACCAGCACGAAGAACCGCCTCAGCACGCGCCAGAGCCTCGTGCTTTCGATGTGTGCGCCCTCCTCCTCGAGACTCGCGACGAGCGGCGTCGCCGGGTTCCAGCGAATGGGTGTGACCGGCAGGCCGCGCTGCACGAGATACTGATCGAGTGCCGTCCGGGCAAGCGGTGGCAGCGCCACCTTACCGCGCTTGCCACCCTTGCCGAGCACGTGCAGCCAATGATCGCCGTGCTCATCCCGGCGAACGTCGGCGAGTGTTGCGCCAACCAGTTCGCTGGCGCGCAGGCCCGTCGCATAGCCGAAGTCCAGCAGAAACCGCAGGCGCTGGGCGGCCGGCGCGCTCCAGCCGTACGACCATTCAAGCCCATCGGCGAGCGCGCGGATCAGCAGCCACTCGCCTTCGGAGAAACCACGAGACACGTCCAGTCCCGCGCGCGGCGCGTGGCTCTTGACCTTCACGCCGGCGAACGGATTCGCAAGGACGTAGCGCTGCTCGACCAGCCAGCGAAACAGCGCTGACAGGACGTTCAGTGCGTACGCCGCCGATCGGGCGGAGAGCGCGCCGGTAAACGGCCGCCATTCGACACTGTGCCGCGGCCGCGACGGCCCGACCCAACGCTCGTGCGGCGTGGGCCGGCGCAAAAATCCCCGGTACGCGATCGCGTCGTCGGTATTGAGCGACGACAGCGCGCGGCCGCGCTCGATGATCGCCCACAAAATCAGGCGTTCCGCCTCTTTCCGATAGGCGCGCTGCGTAGCGGCCGACTCGTGCAGCGATAGCCAGGACTGGATCGCTTCGTAGTCGTTGGGTGCGTTCAGCAGACAGGCGGTCTGCGGCGCCCGGAACTGTCCGTGCGATCCATCGACTTCGTGCGGCACGCGCAACTGCTCCCACGGCACGATGTTGCCGGTCGGTGCCGCGACAATCAACGCCCGCGCACGCTCGGTCAGCGCCGGGTACGTGGCAAAAAACGCCTCCACGCGACGCGCGCCGGCGCCGCCGAGACCGGCGATCGCGGTCCACCAGCGGCGCCGGCGCGGAATCCGCACGGTCAGATCGGCCAGCGTGCGGATGCCATGCGCCTGCAGGGCGGCTACCGCGCGCGGGGGCAACCACCGGTCGATCTCGTCGGCAATGTGCGGCACCGGTGCCGGCAGGCTGCGCAACGTCTCAATCGCGTGCGCGACGGTGGCGGCCGACACGGCGGATCGCTCGCCGAATGTTTCTGCGAGGTCGACCCGCTGGCGGCTCGTCGCGAATGCGACCAGGGTGCGGCGGATGTGGCCGAGCACGCCGCGCGCGGAGGCGCCAGGCGCCATGCGGTCGCCCAGATAGCGCGCGACGGCCGCGCGAGCGTCGAGCCCGGCATACCAGGCGCGCAGCGCAGCCAGCTCGGCGTCGTTGGGGAAGCTGATGGGGGCGGTCTCACGCGTTTTCATGCTTGCCAGTTTAGAGCAAAAACAGACATGGACAGATAATAAGGTTTATCTGTCCAGCATCGATTATTCCCTGACCGATCTCTTCCGTTCGCCCCCCGCTAAACGCTCGCGGCCGCCGGGAGCGCTGAGCGTCGTCGACTCACCATGAATTGCTGCAACCGCTCCCACGCTGCCCGGTACCGGTACAACCGCTCTCTGCAAACATTTGCCGCCTCACGGCCTTCACGGAATTTGCCAATTTTTCAAGCCATTGAATTACCGTCGAGCGGCATCGTCTGGATCCGTCGCGCAGCGATCGCGACTCCACGGTGAGATGGGCCTCGTGGTCGAGTTCGACGGCCATGATTACTACATCGCGCGGTAGCTTCATCCCAGGACCGCGATCGGTCTCGCGCGGGCGTTGCGGCGCGCCTTGCGTCTGGCCGTCGGCGAAGCCCGTCGAGTCTGATTTGCGGTGTCGCTCGGGTGTCGCGTCATCCGCCGCGTTTCGCGAGACAGGCGCCGGTGGCCGCCGTCCCGACCATGCGCTCGGCCTTTTCCGCTGCCGCCCGGGCTTGCACCCGGTCAGGGTGTCCACACCGCAATCTCGGGGACGTCGATGTTGTCGCCGATCACGATTCCCGCGCTGGAGCGTGCACGAGTCAGGGCCACGTAGCACTTCGCCCGAACGTCCGGCTTGAGTTCCGTGGTCCCGTCCTTGAGCCATCCCACGAAATTCTTGGTCGGATAAATCAGGACTCTTTCGAACGTGAGTCCCTTGGACTCGCCGAAATTCAAGACGGTGGTATCGTCGGACACGGACGTGCTTCGCGAGTAGCGCAACTGCATCGGCGCGAAGGCGCGGAGGTATGCCTTCACGTCACGTTCACGCACCAGGAAAATGCCGTCGTGCCCCGTGGCGTCCGTATTCGACGACGTCGAGCGGGGAAAATCCGGAAAGAGCGCGTCGGACAGCTCGCACAGCGCCGGATGGCAGCGATGGTTGACCGACAGGGAGGTTTCGTCGAGGAGGGTATCGGTCCGCGCCGCGACGAGCTGTCTGAAGTACGCAACAATGCCCGACTTCTTGAATTTCGTGTACTTCGGCGAATCGCTGGTCGAATACGTACCCTGACGGGGATCTCCGACCAGCAGGACGCCGGCGGCGGAGTCCATGAGAAGCTCGATGAGCTCGAGATCGTATCCCGCCATGTCCTGCACTTCGTCGATGAAGATCGCATCGAAGATGCCAGCGATGCGCCTGAGCACCCTCCCTTTCGACAACCCGTCGCATTTCAGGGCGAACTTCGACACCTTGTCGCGGTAGATCTGGTTTTGCCCGTTCAGGTAGTGTGCAAGACTGGTTTCTTTCGTGTACTGCGCCGAGATACCCTGATTGAAATGCAATCCCGCTATGCGCGTTTCGGTGACGCAACCTTGATAGGGGCGAACGCCGTGCTGCAGCAGAAAAGCGAACCACCCCGACAACGTGACGTTCGACGGTACGCATCCGTTCTTTTCGATGAATTTTTTCTCGATCTCGGCTTCATTGGCCTCGGTATAGGTGGTGATCAGGATTCTGGAGTCGGGCCTCGATAGCGCTTCGTTCACGAGGCGCGTCGTTTTTCCCGACCCGGCGACGGCGATGATGATCCTGTTCTGCTTCGCGTCTGCCATGTCAGTCGTCGATCGCGGCCGACACGTACGCGGGGAACGTCACGCTCTTGCCAGACGTGAAGATCTTCAGGGCGCAGTCGGTCTTGTTCGCGCGCATATGCTTCATGAGCTTTTCGTTGCAGTCGAACGCCGTCCCGAGAATCCGATTCATCGCGTCGCGACCGTTTGCGGCGAGCATCCTCGGCTCAAGCGTGTTGAAATTGAAGCTCTCGCCATCGATCTCCTTGCGCATGTCGATGGCATCGTCGAAGCAGATGCGGATATGCGCTTTCTCGTTCTCGCCGAGATAGCGCTCGTACTTTTTCTTCAGTGCGTCCACGTTGCCGTCGTTGTCGGTGACCACGGCGACGGACTTCTGCAGCTTCTCGGCGATTTCCAGGAAACGCAGAAAGCTCGTGCCAACGGAAATGATGTCGACGCCGCGCTCGATCGGCAGCTTGCCGTACTTGAGCTGGTAGGCCTTCTGGACGACGAGTTCGTCGGAATCGCCTTCGACGAGTATCGCCCTCTTGCAGAGCAAAAGGCGCAGCGTGTCGTATCCGGCGAGCTTTTGAAAGAACGTCGACGTCTCCGGGTCGAGCTCGCTTAACTGCGTTGTCTTGCCGTCGTGGAGCATGATGAGATGCGAGAGGTTCGCCTTGTTCGCGACGAAGCTGCTGTGCGTCGTCATGACGATCTGCTTCGCGCCGTTCGCAGCGGACATCATGTCGATCAGCTGGTTCAGGCGCGAATGCGACAGGTGGTTCTCCGGCTCCTCGACGAGCAGCACGTTCGCATCCTGTGCCCGCTTGTGCGCGAGGGCGATCGCAATCTTGGCGAGTGACTGTTCGCCCTTGCCGATGAAATGAAAGGGTATCCGGTCAATGCACGTGATGAGGTTCGATTCCCATGCGCTACGGGCGGCCAGGTCGACAGCAAGCGACAGCTCCCGTCCGTCGAGCAGATCATTGGCCTCATTGATCTTCCTGTTGACCTCGCCGACCGCGCCGTTCTGCCGGAACGCATCCGCCATTTCGCGATGAACCTTCGCCAGCGCGACGCGTTCCTTGTCTTCCAGAAAATCGCGGATGATGCGCGATACGTAGGCGTCGGAGCCGTTCTGATATCGGGCGCTCGAGGAATCGATGAACGCGGCCGACAACGAGATGCCACGCGTAGTGAGCGCCTTTCGCGCGAAAGATTCGACGACGATCTCGTAGTATTCGACCGGGAGCCCGGTGACGCCGCTCCTGAGGAACTGTTCATACTCGTCGCGATACTGCTCGTCGAGACGAACCGCGAACCTGATCCCGGCGGCGTCCTGGTCCTTGCGCGAATTGCCGTTGCCCTTGTATTCGTCGACCCCTTCGCCGGCAAGATAGAGCTCGATCAGCAGCTCGGGCGGACCCGCCTTCGGGTCGGCGACATATGCTTCGACGGCTTCGCGGTTGAATACGTGTTCAGAGAGGTCGTTGCGCAGGAAACGTCCATGGAAAACGCCCGAGAGCGCGAGATTGATGGCCTCCAGGATCGTCGACTTGCCTGAGTCGTTGTCGCCGACGAGGACGTTCATCCCCTCGTTCAATTCCAGTACAAAATCGCTTCTGAAACACTTGAAGTTACGGATCAGTACTTTAGAGATGTGCATGGGTCGGATTGAGACAAAATGATTGTCCGCGAAGGGCATCGGATCGGATTCTTCCTGTCGCCCCGGCGTCGGGTCATCCGCCGAGTTTCGCGAGATAGGCGCCGATCGCCGCGGCCAGTCCGACAATGAGCTCGGCCTCTTCCGCTGTCGGCTCGCGTCCCTCGATGAGATGGCGGCCGCGTTCCGACGTGAAGCCCCAGATCTTTTCGATGGCGACATCCAGGGGCCTGGGCATCAGATCACGGTGCGCCTTGATCACGTCGCCCAGCGTTGCCGTGCTGCCGGCGACCTCGCGCGCAACGCACTCAAGCGACGCCATCGCATGCTGGATCGCGCCGGTGCGATCGGGCTCGGGTCGGCGCGACAGATCGCCAATGGCCTGGTGCAGTTCGTTCGCGGCGGTCAGGTGGCCGTGCGCCGATACGTCGGTCTGCGCATGCTTCACCACCGTCTCGAAGCCTTCCGGGCCGCGATAGCGCAGTCCATCGTCGTGCAGTTCCCAACCGATGCCGCGCTCGACGAAATAGGCGTTCAGTTCTTCGCGGAAGTGCTCGGCGGCCTTTGTAGCATGGCCAGCCTGCACGGCCCGGTGGATGGCTTCCGCGATATCGTAGACCTTGTACCAGGGCGCGTCGTCGACGAGATCGCGCACCTCATTGTCGACGTTCGGGAAGTCGGACCAGTTGCCCGGGTCCGCGCGCACGCGCAGCGCCGGACACACGATGTTGCGCAGCGTCGTCGGCCTCAGTCCGCTCTCGTAGGCCAGATCGACGAGCACGCCGCGCAATTCGTGCGGCGCATCTTCCCGCACGGAGATCGGTGCGGGGCTCGAGGCCGCACCATAACCGAAGCGCCTGGAAAACGAAGTCATCGGTTGTCGTCCCTATAGTCTCGCGGGCATCACCGCCGCGTCGATTCGTCGGTGAATCAGTGACGCCAGCGTCAGCAGATCCTCGGCGTCGCTCCTCGTCATGTTCCAGTGCATGCGCGGCGCATGCGCCGTGGTGTTCCTGAACATGCCAAACATGCCCTTGACCAGATTGGCGAACCCCCGTTGTTCGCTCAGCTGGCTCTCGTCCCCCAGCTCATTGACCGCGAGCATCGGCGGATTGCCACCGAGGGCGCGGTCGACGAGCGCCGCGCCATCATCCGTCAGTCCGGTCCGTTCGCGAAGTTTGGCCGCCACGCTCTTGGTCGCCTCGAGCACCGCATGGAAATAGTTGTCAGCGACGAGTTCGGACCGGCAGAACGCGAGCACGTCCGGATGCGCGCCACGCGCCGCGAGGTCCGCGCGCAGGTCATTCGCCCGGCGGATGGCATCCGGGAGCGTCGATGCGCGGTCGCCCGACACGAGTTCGCCGCTCTGCTCGACCTGAAGCGCGGCGAACGCGAGACTGCGATTGAGATGCGCGCGCATGGGCTCGAATCGCTCGGGACTGCGCGCGTATCGTTCCGGTTTCATGGCAAACCGGATGAAGGCCAGGATGTGCCGGCGGTGTCCCAGCTCGTTCTGGCAGTTCAGAAAGGCGTTGAGCAGGCGCTTGCGTTTCGTGATGCCGGGGGCGATGTCGTCGATCCTCGCATTGGCGAGCAGCAGCCCGATCTCTGGCCCGGTCAGACCGTCAGTGGTGTCGCCCAATGCGTCCGCGATGCCCTCAAGCTGGCTCAACGAGAATGTCACGTCGTCGTTCACGCCGACTCCCCTTCTTCGTATTGATGTTGGACCGAGGATGCACGGCACAGGCAATAGACTTCGGCATGCTCTAGATATTACCGATCGCTGACGGCGTGCGCCTAATTCGGACACCGGGCGCGTTGCGGGCGTTCTCAAAACAGCGAGGTGTGCATCACATCGTCCTGCAACATCGAAGGTGGTGCGCCGGTGCGGACCCGACGTTGCGGCCTGCTGACCTGTCCAGCCAGTGCCGCACGCACGCGGGCCAGTTGCCGGTCGCGGTCCGACCCGTCCGTGGCCGCTGAAGTCGCCGTAAGTTGGGGAAGCCTCACCGCGAGCTGGGTGCAGAGATGGGTGGCCGCTGCCAGGCGCCGAACATCGTGATGATCCAACCTTCCCTCCCTGGTGGCCGAAACGCTGCCCTACTCTAGCATGCGTCTTCGTTCTCATCGTCCGGGAAGTCGAGCGCGAGCTGGGGTTCGCGCACCACTTGTCCCGGCTGGTTGGGTGCTGCGGCGGGAATGGCCATGCGCAGCACGTCGCGATGAAATACGACGTCGGCCGATATCTGCAGGAGTTCACCAGATTGTTTGAGGTCGTTGTCCATGCGTTCATTCATCTCGCCGACTCGGACGAACTGGCCGACACTGGCGCATTTACCCAGAAAGCGCGACGCGTGTCCAGCACGCGACAGTCCGCCTTGCTGTCCTCAAAAATGCTGTATATATTTACACCTGTATGGATGAACAGGGGCGAGCATGGAGCACCTGGTCCGGATCCTCAACGACGACGATCGGCAAACCCTCGCCTGGCTGCGCACACATGTCGGCGATGCCCGCGTTGCCGACGCCGCGCGGCGGGTGATCGCGCAACGCGAGCAGTCCGACGGCGGCTGTGCAAAACCGTATATATCGGCCGTTTGCCGGCATTTTGGCGTGTGGCCGCCGACGCCGCGTCGGTCGACTCGCGCAGACGCCGATCATGGGGTTGCCGACCGGCATCTCGCGCAGATGCGTCACCTGCTCGCGCAATGCACGGCGGCGGTTCGCCGGTCGGCACGATAGTCATCTGCGGGAGGCAAGGATGGTCGAAACCCTGGATACCTCGATGGACCAAGGCAATGCCGACCTGGCGGTTGATCCCGTCGCCCTTGAAAGGGCGATCCAGCGTGCGGCCCTCGACCTGCAGCGCATCGTCGTATTGCTCGCGCAGCGTTACGCGGGCCTGCGGCGGGGATTGCCGGGGCACCGGGTTCCGGCGCCGACGTGGCGCCTGCTCCTCGATATCGAGGAGCAGGCGTTCGCGGATCTGGGTTTTCAGGGGCGGCATCCGGCTGCTGTGCGTGAGGGTTTTGCGCGCCTTATCGAGTGCCGTCTTGCCGGCCCAGATCTCGATGCGCCCGTTGACTGGCAGCGTGATGATGATCCGCTGCCAGCGGTCTACGCGATTGTGCGCGGACTCGTGCAGGAATTCCCCATGAATATCGACCGATCAGGATAACTAATGTTGAAGTCATGATCGAAGCCGACTGCTGGACCGAAATCAATCGTATGCGGTCGATTAAGCACGCCTACCCAGTGACGCTTTGAGAGGCCGGCATGTGTCCACCAATCGGTTCGATCCCGCGAAGCTGATGCATTACGGCCTGTCCATCCAGGACGTCATTGCCGCGGCGCGGCAATCCACCGGTGTGCGCGGCACAGGATTCATCGAGAACGACAATCAGCGCATCGCGGTCAACGCCGATGGGCAGATTGGCACGCCGGGCAAGCTCGCCGGCGTAGTGCTGCGCTCGAGCAACGGGGCAGCGGTCCGCCTCGGCGACGTCACCAGCGTGACGTGGGGTAGCGCACCGCCCGCGGGTGGGGCGTCGATCATGGGCAAGCCTGGCGTGATGTTCCAGTTGGAGAGCCAGTACGGCACCAACACGATGGCCGTCACGCGCGACATCGAAAAGACGCTTGCCGGGCTCGAACCTGTGCTCGCACGGCAAGGCATCGATGTGACCGCGAACGTTTTCCTGCCCGCCAGTTTTACCGAGGCCGCGGTGGGCCACCTGCGCACGGCGCTCATCGTCGGTGCCGTGCTTGTTATCGCCGTGCTGTCCCTGTTCCTGCTCAACGTGCACACTGTGGTCATCTCCGCCGTATCGATTCCGCTGTCGCTGCTGGTCGCGATCATCGTGCTGACCGCGTTCGGGGTGAGCCTGAACCCGATGACGCTCGGTGGCCCGGCGATCGCACTCGGCGAGGTGGCGGACGACGCGATCATCGACGTCGAAAACATTTATCGGCGCCTGGGAGAGAACCGCAAGCTGCCCCTGCCGCTTCCCGCGTTTCGCGTCGTGTTGCGTGCGGCGCTCGAGGTCCGCAGCGCCGTGGTGTTCGCCACCTTCATCGTGTGCTGATCTTTAGTTCTCGGGCGTGGGCGGACGGCTCGCCTCGCACTGTTGCAGCAACCTCATGCGCGCGTGCGCCGCGTGGGCCACACGATCGAGGTCGAGATCGCCGACATCGCGAAAGACGACATGATTGCGGTCGAGCGCGGCGACCAGATCGTGGGCGACGGTGTCGTCGCTGCTTCCTCTGGGCTGCAAGTCGACGAATCGCTGCTTACCGGCCAATCCGTCCCGCAGGACAAGGCGTGCGAGGCGCCGTTGCTGTCCGGCAGCTTTGTCGTTGCGGCACAGGGCTCGTATCGGGCAACGGCTGGCTGCGCCCCTGATCCTTGCACCCAACGTAAATCGTCGGAGGCTCCCGTCGACACCGGGTCGACGGGTCAATATTCGGCCACGCCAGGATGCGAAGCGTCATCAATGGACACCACACATCCCATATACCGCGTACTGCGATCGCCTCTCCGGAGGCCGGGGGCGTCATGCGAGATACCAAAGAGCCAGCATTGGCGCGGCTTGAAGGGGATTCTCAATTTTCGGGTATGGCAGAAGGATCCAGGCCGTGCGACACCTCCAGGTGGGAACGCGTTTCGCGATGCTCGCCTCAATCGGTAGTTTTCCTGCTTTGTACGTCATCGTCCTGACATGACGTAAAAGCAAGAATGCCGGGATTGGCCGATTCACATGGGGAGGGTGAACATGTCTTTTGCAGAGTCCTTTAGGCGTACGACTGGCTTGGTCGCGGCGCTAGCGCTGCTGTCGAACCCCACGGTGTCGTTTCCGCAAGACGACTGGCCGCGAGACGATGGACAACAGCAAGGTCTCAGGCATGACGACGGCCAGCACGACAACGATGACCTTGACAAGTTGTCGCTTAAGGAAAAGATCGAGCTGCTGCGCCGCAAGGTGAAGTTTGTTTTCGTGATTTATCACGAGAATGAGTCGTTCGACCACTTCTTCGGCACCTACCCGGGCGCCAACGGCCTCTTCAGTGCGCCGCGCGGCGCGACGCCTGCCAAGGCGACGCCCGGTTTCACGCAAAGATACCTCGACACCTCGCTCCGCACGGTGACGGTCTCCCCGTACCTGATGCCGCAAGCGGTCAAAACCGCCGCCGGGCAGATTGTGCCGATCTATCCGGCCGACGAGATTTCGGTCGATCACAGCCACCAAGGGATGTCGAACAGTCTGCATGTCGACCCGGCCACCGGTATCGCGGCGAATGACCGTTACGCTATGGACCAAGAAGGTCTCACGACTGACGCGCAAGGCAACATCGTCGCCAAAACGGGCGTACCCGCGACCGCAATCTCGCTCGCGCAAAAGCAGAAAGCCGAGACGGATATCGGCCACATCGACTGCGACACGATCCCCTTCATGTGGCACTGGGCGAAGAACTTCGTGCTGTTCGATAACTTCCGTCAGTCAATCGTCGGGCCTTCGACCCCGAATGCGATCGCGCTTATCGCCGGCCAGTCCGGTCAGACGCAATGGGCACGGCACAATAATGAAGGCGCGACGGTGACCTATGCGAACCCAGCCTTCCCGAATCCCATTGGCGCGAGCTATGGCTCGCAGGTCATGCCGAGCACCAGCAATGCGTTCGTGCCGGTTGTCAACGATCCGGGCCCGTTCCCAGGTTCAAACCTCGACACCAACGCGGTCAAGCCCCCGTTTAACTTCGACGAGAATCCGGCCAACCCGACGTTGAATCTGACCTTCGCCAGCCAACCGTTGTCGTTCATGGGTAAGAACGTCAAGAAAATTACTGCGACCGACCAGAATCCGACTGCAGACCTCGCGGATATCCAGGAGGACATGAAGGTAGTTTCGGACCTTGACCCGGCGGTCAATTGGGGTTGGTACCAGCAGGGCTTCAATAACCATGATGCGTCCGACCCGTACGAGCCGCAAAACTCGACCACGCCGAATCCTGCCCACGACCCGGGCCTGAACACCGGTTATGTGTTACATCACAACGGTCCTCAATATTTCGGCTATCTCGCCGACAATCCGCAGGTACTGAACAATAACCTGCACGGCGCCAAGGACTTTTTCGACGCCGTTGAAGCCAGGAAGCTGCCGCCAGAAGGAGGCGTGTTCTACCTGCGCGGCGGCTACGACAACAATGATGGGCTGGTGCCAGTCAATCCAACGCCGGCCATTCAGCACGCGTTCCTCGGCAACGACGATCACCCGGCCTACTCGGATCAACAGATCTCCGAGGCGTTCGCGGCCAAGGCGATCAACGACATTGCCAATAGTCCATACTGGGCGGAAAGCGCAATCATCATCACTTACGACGAGACTGACGGGTTCTACGACCATGTTTCGCCGCACCGGCGCAGCACTTTTGCTGACGGCTCGCCGCTTGCGGCCGGTCCGCGTATTCCGACAATCCTGATCTCGCCTTATGCAAAGGCCGGCAAGATATCACATCGCTACAGCGAGCACGGCTCGGTGATCAAATTCATCAACGAACTGTACGGTCTCGTGCCGCTCGCCTCGCTGCCAGACGAGAAGCGGGGGCGCGAGTTGGGCGCCACGACACTGGGACAGCCGAACCTCGGTCCTTCGGATGATCCGGACAACGAGGTTGGCGACCTGACGGAAGCCTTCGATTACGACATTTTGCGGGGGGAAAAGGAGCCCATCGCAGCCGCGCGAGCGACCTTCCCGCAGAACGTCGTCGCAACACTGCCTCACCTGGCAACGCCAAACTATGCGCCGAACGGCTATACGAATGGTGCGTGCGAGGCGATCGGCATCTTGCCAACCGACTTTCCGTCTCTGGCAGCCTACAAGGCGGGTGAGCCGATCGATCCGTATCCGGTTGACGTCAATCCGCGTCCGACCCAATCGCCTGGCACGCCTACTTCCGGAACCTGGACGCCCTGATCCTGCTTCGCCTTGAAATGTTGCATGCGGGCTGAAGATCGCTCACGAGGGATGGAGAACTCGACCTCCATCCTTTTCGCTTTCCGACTTGGTTGGACTTTTGCATGCTTCGCCTACTCTCAGGTCTCTTGTTCCCCGGTCTCCTGGCCGTCGGCTTGATGGCGCTCGCCAGCGCCGTGCACGCGCAAACTTTGGATTCAATCCGCGCCACTCACCACCTGGAATGCGGCACGGTCCTCGGCGCCGACGACTGGAATGGAGAGGACATCCACGGCAATCTCTCGGCCCTGGAAGCTGAGGTGTGCCGTGCTGTGGCCGTCGCCATCTTCAACGACGAAAGCAGCCTCACGATTAGGTCCTTTCCTGCCGAGCCGGAGGCGTTAAATGCGCTGAAGGAAGGCACGATCCAGGTTGCAATCGGCATCTCGCCTTCGGCATCGACGGCGATGCATTTCGGCGTCGGGTTTGGACCGCCCATCTTTTACGACGCCCAGCGTTTGCTGGTCTCGAAGCACAGCGGCATTACGGATCTGCCGGGCCTGCGTGACAAGCTCATTTGCGCACTTGACATGAGCCCGACAGAACGAGTTCTGCGTGACGAAATGACTGCGCGAAGAATTCCTTACGGGCTCATGAGCCACTCTGAGCAGGGTGAAATGGACGCGGCCATCGCTGTCCGTCGGTGTGATGCTGGCGCAGGCACGGAGTCCCGGCTCGCGCAGTCGCGCGCGAACTTTCGTGGACCCAACGATTTCGTATTCCTCCCGGAACGGTTCGGACTTAATCCAATGGTCCCCGCATACCGCTTTGGCGACCAGAAGTTCGCGCTGTTGATCGATTGGACGGTCAGCGCATTGATCGAGGCGGAAGCCCTGGGAATCACGCAGGGTAACGTGGCAGCGGCGTCGAAACGGAAAGACATGCGGGCCGAACAGTTGCTCGGCCGCGACTTCGCGACTGCTCAGGCGCTGGGGCTGGCACATGATTGGGCCGCCAGGGTTATTGCTGCGACCGGCAATTACGGCGAGATATTCCAGCGTACGACGGGTGGGCCCTACCATCTGGATCGTGGTCTGAATGCGCTTTGGACCGACGGCGGGCTCATGCGTCCGCTGCCAATGAGATGACGAGGCAAGTGCCGTGTCGTTCCCTTCGAAATAGATACCGGAGGCCGCTCTCGCCCGAACGGCTGTCGGTCCCGAACCTGAACCTGGCGCTGCATAGCGCGCAATCTGCTGGACGAGATCGGCCGGTGAAGGGACATAATTCATAATTCAGCGCCCCAGCTCTCCGCCGCCCATGTTCAATCGGCAATCGACCGGCGAAGGCGCCGGCGATTTACGCCGACTCGGAATTGAAACATCAAAACACCCTCCAATGCCGTTCGATGGCCGTTTAGCTTTCATTTAGACAGGTTTCGGTTGCCACGCGATAGCAGTTCCCGTCATGCCGAATGTCTCTACGGCGTGGCACGCGGTCGCACGTCAGACGTAGTTTTCTTTGATGCACGTCAAGCGTGCAAAATCACGACCCGGCACGATATCTCACAAAAGGGGAATCCTAAACGCAGCGGAGTCTGATCATGGAAATCTCGTTACGCGACCTTGTGACCGTCTTGCATGGCATGGGATTTGGCGCACTCTTCATGCTGGCCTTCTCGGGCGCCATTTCCGAGCTATATCGGATGACGGCTCCCGGCGCACCTGCCGTCCCCAGTCCTCGAGAGCACAAACTGTTGATGCTCTACCTTTCCGCAATGGTCATTCTTGCGTGGGCCACTGTGTTTTCGGGCGCCTACGTCGTGTACCCGTGGTACAGAGCTGTGCCGCCTGCCGGCCTTACCGATCTGTCGGCATATCCGCAGCGATTCCTGCAGTCAAATCCCAACACGTCCGGTTGGCATGATCTCGGTATGGAATGGAAGGAGCACGTGGCCTGGCTCGCGCCAATCTCCATGACCATGGTTGCGTACGTCTTCGGGAAATATGGCCCAGCATTGGCGAAGCTCCGGCAGATTCGTCACGCCGTTCTCGCTTTCGCCGTCGTCGCGTTCATTGCAACCGGCGTTGCCGGCGCCTTCGGAGCCTTCTTGAACAAGTACGCGCCGGTGCGTGGCGGAACGGCCATCCATATCATGAAGGGAGAATGACGATGAATGCCTCTCATACACAAAGCCCCGCCAAGCGTATCGCGGAGAGGGGGGAACAGACCGACATCACCTCGGCTAAACCGGGCGCTGACTTATCACATAACCAGGAAAGCATGCTTTCGCTCAACAACGGTCCTGCTGCTGCCGCAATACTGGCGGCCGGTATCGGGTGTTTCGCGGTCGGCCTGTTCGCGCTGCTGGGTGATGCATTCAAGCCGGTTGCGAATTTCTTCAATTTCTACCACCCGACCGGTCCGCTTTCGGGAGTGACGACGAGTGCGATCGTGGTGTGGCTGCTTTCATGGTTCGCACTGTCACGTCAATGGCAGTCGAAATCCGTAGCACTCGGGCGCGTGACAGGGATCGCCTTTACGCTGCTCATTCTTGCCGTGCTCTTGACCTTTCCGCCATTCATGGATCTGCTGCAGGGCAAATAGATAGCAGCCCGTTGAGATGCGAATCGCGCTCCTGCACACTTCAACTTCGAGTGCAGGAGCAGCGCGATAGAGATCCCGTGTTACGGGGCTCGGCTGGATTGGCGACTCCCATGACGATCACACGCGCCGAGAACTTCTGTCAGCCTGTCCCCGCAACTTGCGGTCGTCAGGTCCGGCGACGCGCCGTTTCCTTCGGTGCGCGCGGCTTCTGCAATCTAATCAGGCTTTTCCTCAATTCCACCGGCACAAGCAACAGCAGCGCCAGCGCGATGGCGACGATCAGGTCGCCGGGCGCCAACGCTCCAAAGTGGAGCGCTTCGCGCAGAGGTGGCAGATAGACGGCGAGCAGCAAGAAGCCGATCGCTGCTATCGCCCACAGATTCATGACGCGATTGGAGAAAAGACCGTCGCGTAGAATCCAGTCGCGATCATTACGCGAAATAAAGGCCAGAGCCATATGGCCCGCCATCCAGGCAGCAAATGCACAACTTTGCACGGAAGCCACCGGCAATCCACGCCAGCGTGCCCAGGCATATGCGGCCATGACTGCGGCGAAGAGCAACCCGCCCTTGAGGAGGATCAGGCGCACTGCAGCGCCGTCGATGAGCGCGGCACCCGCGCGGCGAGGTGGACGGAGTTCGATATCGGCTTCGGCGGGCTCAGCGACGAAGCCGGCCGAAGCAGCCAGGTCCATGAAAAGCTCCAGAAGGATGATCTGGATCGGCGAGAAAGGAAGCGGCAGCCCAGCCAGAACTGGCAACAGAAAGATGGCGATCAGGCCGACCTTGACGGCAAGGTAGTAGTTAACACCTTTTCGCAGATTATCGAAAAAGTGGCGACCCTCAAAGATGCCGCGCGCAAGGGTGGCGTAGTTGTCGTCGGCGAGTACAGCTTGGGCGGCCTCCTTGGCCACGTCCGTTCCTTTGAGTCCCATGGCAACGCCGACATCGGCGGCTTTCAGCGCCAGCGCGTCGTTGACGCCGTCGCCGGTTACTGCAACGATCTCGCCATTCGCTTGCAGCGCGGTCAACAACCTGTATTTGTTCTGGGGCGTGGCCCGCGCGAAGACCGACACCTGGCTTGCGGTCCTGGCCAACTCTGCATCGTCGAGACGATCCACCTCTTCTCCGCAAACAATCCGATCCGCAGGAATGCCAACCTCGCGAGCAATGGCAATAGCGGTTGCGGGGTGATCGCCAGTCACCATCATTGTCCGAACGCCAGCGCCGGTCACTCGTGCAAGTGTCTCCTTGACGCCTGTGCGCGGCGGATCGGCCAGGCTAATGATGCCTACGACGTCGAGGTCGTGCTCGAGATCGTCGAGAGATTTGCCAACATCAGAAGTGTCGACCGCGCGTATTGCCACCGCGATAACCCGTCGTCCCTGGGCAGTCTGCGCATTGAGCTGAGCGGAAAGTGCGGCCGGCACACTGCGGGAGCGCCCGAAGACTTCCTCTGGTGCGCCGGTCAGGTGGAGCCGTAGTGACCCGTCATGGTGACGCCACAACGCGGCCTTGGTACGCCGGCCATCGCCAGGATGACGCAGACGCAGGATCTCGCCCTGCAGCGGCATTATGCCAAGCGCCCGGGCGCGCTCCGAAACGGCATGCTCCAACGGGTCGGGCAGCGCGAGCGAGGCTGTCGCCAACGCGGCGTCAAGCACCGCGTGCTCCTGTGCCGCGGGCCAAATGACGGCCACGTGCATGCGGCTTTCAGTCAAGGTGCCGGTCTTATCGGTGAGGATCACGGTGGCATCGCCCAGCGTCTCCGCGGCGCGCAACCGCTTCACCAGGAAGTTCTCGCGTGACAGCCGATAAGCGCCCAGGCCCAATACCATCGTGATGATGATCGGCAACTCCTCGGGAATGACCGCGAACGCAAGCGACAAACCGGTAAGGACCATCAACCGCACGTCGCCGCCGCGCGCTATGCCGATCAGCGGGATGGCAATCGCAAACACTACCGCCACCCACACCAGCTTTCCGGCCAACGATCGCATGGCCAGTTGCAACGGCGTCTTGGGCGGGCTTACGACGGCAAGCTGCGTGCCCATTTGGCCGAGGCGCGTCGCGCTGCCCGTTGCCGTTACCTCAGCTTCGCCTTCGCCTGTTACCACGATCGCGCCGGCACTGACGGCGTCGCCCACGCGTTTCTCCGACGGCAGGGATTCGCCCGTGAGCGTCGACTCGTCCATACTGAGGTTGACCGCGCTCATGAGCTTGCCGTCGGCGGCCAGCCGGGCGCCTTGCACCAGAACAAGAACGTCGCCGGGCACCACCGACTCGATGTCCGCCATCGTGATCTTCCCGCCGCGACGTACCCGCACCTTGGGCGTGGAGAGACGTTCCAGAGCGGCGATGGCGCGCTTGGCGCGGAACTCGTTGCCGATTTCGGCGCCGACGAGCAGCAGGATCACGGTGAAGATCGTGAGCGCGTCGCCAAGCCCGCCCCAGACCGTGTAAAGCACACCCACCACGACGAGCAGCAGGATCATCGGCTCGGTGATCTCTTCGGCCGCAACGGCCCAGAAGCGGATGGCAGCTGGCGTGAACAGACGGTTCGGCCCGAAACGAGCGAGACGAACCGCAGCTTCGTCTGGCGTAAGGCCGGTATTATCGGTGCGGCTCACGTCTGCCCCCGTTACTCTCGGTAAACCGCCAACCACTATGGAATCCAATGGTGAGCATGGCATTGAGGCAGATCAAGGCGCGTCGAGCCTGCCATGCCGAATGAGCTGCTCGTGCGAGCTTCCAGTCCGAGCGGCACTCAGCCCCAGCGGCGGTCGCACGTGCCAAGATGGATAACAAATGGCCTTGGCTGTAACCGCGCGTAATCGCATGGAAAATGTAATGCATGTTCATGGGAGCCAGGTGCACGCTAGACTTCCTCTATAGACATTTTGAATTGCGCGTTTGTTACCTGATCGCCTTATGCGCAGGTCGAAACATTTCTCGAGCTGCACGCTAATTCCGTCGGGCGGTGAGATCGATCTTCCTGAACAGGGCGCAGAGATTGGCAATGCCTCCACCGGTGCGAGAACAGTTGGACTGCGCATGGCGTTTCCGTGTTCGCGGTTGCCGGACGACGCGTCAATTGCGCAAGCCAGCAGGACGCTCACCCGCGGTTCGCGTTAGTTGATGTCAGCGTAATTCCATGGATTGCCAGGCGGTATGCGACGACCATTTGATTCGTTGTTCGGGCGCCTCGCGCTGCTTGTCGTAGCGGTCCTGCTCGCCTCCCATTTCGCTTGGTTCCTGCTCCTACGTATCGAACGAAGCGAATCGCACACGCTCCGTGCCGTGGAAGAGACGGTTTTTTTGCTTGATGCGGTACGCGATCATCTAGCGCATGAGCCGAATCAGCCGCTTCCGTCACGTGTGCATCTCGTGGATTCCACCCGTGCCGAGGCGATGACGAGTACCCTTCGTGTACCAGTCGAACTGACCAGTTTTGTCGAACATGTGCGCGATCGCCTTCCGAACGGATCAATGGTGCGTATCGGTTTGCAGGCGGGGTTGCCAACGCTCTGGGTACGCGAAGCAGGTGACGGTAGCTGGATCGTCATGCCCTTGCCCTCGCTGCGACCGCCGCATTCGCAGGGCCGGAAGGTGGTGTGGCTCGGCATCGTCTTCTCGCTCGCGGTCATGGCTGCGCTCCTTTCGGCGTGGCGGCTCCAGCAGCCGTTGACGGTCCTTACGCAAGCAGTTGGACGTTTCCGACGTGGAGAACAGGTGCCTCGACTACCCGAGCGGGGACCAGGAGAACTCCGTGCGCTCACGCACGGCTTCAATCAGATGGTACAGGAGGTGGCGCGCACCGAGAGCGATCGCGCGGCGATGCTGACGGGTGTCGCTCACGACTTGAGAACGCCGCTCGCGCGGCTGCGTCTGCGCGCCGAGTTGACGGACGATGTCAAGCTGCGCGACTGCGTCATGCGTGATGTCGACGCAATGGCTCATATTGTCGACCAGTTCCTCGTCTTCGCCCACGGCAATGCAGACCGAAGCGAACCCGTCGAGGTCGATGCTCAGTGTGTCCGCGTCACTCGCAGTTACCGGGCCGTATCCCAGGGGACATCACCCGTTCAGACCAAACTCATGGCCGGATCAGACTTTCTGCTGCCGGCCGCGACGCTTGAGCGTATCGTGACCAACCTGCTCGACAACGCATACACCTATGGGGCGCCCCCCATTCGCGTGGCGACATCGAGAACGCCTTCAGGGTGGCTCCTGTCGGTCAGCGATCAGGGCCGAGGTATCGCGCCAAAGGATTTGGCCGATGTGAGCCGCCCGTTCGTACGCCTCGACCCCGCACGCGGCGGAGACGGACATAGCGGGCTCGGTCTTGCAATTGTCGAGCAGCTTGTGAACAGTGCGGGTGGCATCCTCGAAATCAGCAATGCAAAAAGCGGCGGCCTGCGGGTAGCCATGACTTTCCCAGGCAAATGCCTTGGCAACGCGGACGAATCGTGACAGCCAGGTCGCAGTAAGTCACCGCGCACTGCGTTCGACGAGTCGTGCAACAAGGAAACGATGTTCGGCCGAAAACAGCCTTCGCCAGGCGAGCAGCACGGCACCGACCGTGCCAAGCGCCGATGACGCGGCGATCAGGAACATGATGACGATTTGGTAGCGGACAGCCTGAACCGGCGATTGCCCGGCCAGCACCTGACCCGTCATCATGCCCGGCAGGCTGACGATGCCGACCACGGCCATCTGGTTAAGCGTCGGGATCATCCCCGCCCGCACAGCCTGACGCGCGGGTTCCTGGACGGCTTCCCAGCGAGTTGCACCCAGAGCCAGCGCCATCTCGATCCGGTCGCGTCGCGAGGTGAGCTCCTCCGTCATGCGTTCGACGCCAAGGGACACGCCGGTCAACGTGTTGCCGAGGATCATCCCGAGAATCGGAATGGCGTAGTGCGGCGAGTACCACGGATGGATTCGAATTACGACGAACAGCGCAATCGCCGAGACGACCCAGGAACTCGCCCAGATCGCCATCACGCTGTCCACGCGCTGTCCGGTGTAGGTCCTCGCTCCCCGCTGCGCACCGGACAACCCAGCGATGACAGTCATGAGTATCGTCAGGGGAAGCACCGCATACCAGCGGTCGAATGCAAACACCCAACCGAGCACATAACCGATCAGCAGCAGCTGTACGACGGTGCGCACCGCGGCTATCGCGAGCTTTCGCTCCAGCCCGAGAGACAAGGCGACCGAAATCGCGCCGTTCACAATCACCAGCAATGCGGCAATCGCGACATCCAGCAGGCTGAGGTCTTGCAAACCGGCGTTCATGGATATACCTCGGCAGCCGCTCCGAGCACCCCTGCCCGCATTGACAGGCGCCGCTCGCTCATTCGCTCTGCCTGCGCCGGATCGTGCGAAACCCAGACGAAGGCGCGCGAGGCCGGGGTTGCCTCGAACCATGCCGTGACAAGCGCTTCTATTGCATGCGACGAATCAGGATCAAGCAACGCGGTCGGCTCGTCGAGCAGGAGTACCTCCGGCGTGAGTTGCAGCACGCGAACCAATGCCGTGACCTGCGCTTCCCCGCCTGACAGTTCACTCGCCCGTTTGCTGAGGAAGTCGCTGTCACGCCCGGCTCGTGTGGCGAACGACACAGCCTGCGTCCGGTCGAACTGCAAGTCACGATAGACCCGCAGCGAGTATGGGTAGCGCAAGTTGTCTTCCACGGTTCCGTCGAGGATCGCGGGACGCTGTCTGACATAGGCGACGTTGCGTCGAAACCGGAGAATGGCCGTCCGTCCCACCGGCCGACCGTGCCAGAAGATCTGCCCGGCATCGACTGGATCCAGTAAGGCCAGGGCGCGCAGAAAGACGCTCTTGCCGGATCCGGAGGGTCCCGTGATCGCCACGCGGTCGCCGGCGACAAGTGCGAAATCGGTGGCGCCGAGCAGGGTCCGTCCACGCATCGAATCGCGGCGCGTCAAGCCGCGCGCCTCAACGAGAATACGAGTGGCCCCAGGCACCGTAAGCGATGAACAGGGTGTGCCGCTGGCGATCGTGCCGCCCGCGGCAGCGAGCTCATCCACGGGTTAGTTCATCCACGGCTTGCGGTTGTAGAAGTACAGGCCGTGAGGTGAACGGCCCACAGGAATGACGGAAACCAGCTTGTCATTCGTCAGGTCGACCACGCCCACGCTCTTCGAAAAGCGGAACGTGACCCAGAGGAAGCGTCCGTCGGGTGTCAGCTCCATGTCGTCCGGTCCCGGGCGAAGGCCGGTGATGTCCTTCACCTTGGTCAGAGTGAGCTCGTCGAGTTCACTGATCGTGCTCTCGACCCGGTTCGTAACAAGCACATGACGGCCGTCGTTAAGCGGACGGAAGTTGTGCGCGCCCTTGCCTGTCTTGATCTGCTTGACGATCTTGCGGTTGCGCCAGTCGACGACCTCGACATCGTCTTCTCCCGTCATGCCGATCAGCAGGTACTGGTCGTGGGGAGTGAGCCAAAGCCCTGCGGGAGTCTTGCCAACCGGCATTTTCCACAGCACGCGCTGCGTGGGCAGATCGATGGCCGCAAGCTCGTCTGAATCCTGCAGCGTGACAAATACGATCTTGCTGTCAGCCGAGAAGGCCATGTGGCTCGGCGTTTGACTGAGCGGGATACGACGCGCGAGTGTGATGCCGCCATTGGCATAGCTGTAGATATCGACCCGATTCAGGCGCAGCCCGTTGGTCACGAACCATTTCCCGTCGGGCGAGAATCCCAGCTGGTACGGGTCTTCGACGTCCTCGAGCGTTTTCGTCACCTTGCCGGTCTTCGGATCAACGAACATCAGACTATTACTAACCGAGTTGGCTACGAGCAGCTTCCCGTCCGGCGTCTGCATCAAATGGTGGGGTTCCTTGCCCACCGGGTATACGTCAGTCACGCTTCTGGTTTGCTGGTCGATCAGGGTCACGCTGGCGGCCGCGGAGTTCAGTACGACGACGGGGTAATTCGCCCAGGCGTGCGACGCGAGGGTAGCTGCAACGAGGCCGAGCAGGCGCTTGATCATAAATGACATGTCCGATGTCTGAGTCAGAGAAGGCGAAAATGCGTCGCGCGGCGTTGACCACGCAAGGGGCGACGAGCTAACATCGCATCATAATCGAAATTCGATAGTCACAGAACAGCAAAAACGAGCATGGATGATCGGGATCTTTACGCGGGTCTTATTCGGCTTCACGTCCTTCACCACGCCTCAGAGGAACCGGTGTACGGCCTGGCCATGATTGAGGAACTGGGCCGGCATGGGTACAAGATGAGCCCAGGGACCCTCTATCCGATCCTTCACGGCCTGGAGAAAAAGGGATATTTGAAATCGGTAGTGGAGCGGTCAGGACGAAGTGGCCGCCGTGTCTACCGCATCACCGCCTCGGGACGGCGCGCCCTGAAGGGAGCCAAACACAAGGTTCGCGAACTATTCGGCGAGTTGTTTGAGGAAGGCTAGCCCGAACGCCCCACGCCTGCTACTTATCTCGATTACTGAACACAGGAAATGTATGCAAACCAGTGTCACCTCGTCGCGCCCTGCTCGCCCCGGCGCCGCTCCTGAGGTTCTTGCGGTATTTCTGAAGCTGGGCTTGACATGCTTTGGCGGACCTATTGCCCACATCGGCTATTTCCGCCGTGAGTTTGTCGAGCGGCGCCGCTGGCTTGACGACGAGACGTTCACCGACCTGGTCGGTCTATGCCAATTCCTGCCGGGCCCTGCCAGCAGTCAGGTTGGATTCTCGATTGGCCTGCTTCGCGCCGGATGGCTCGGCGGCATTGCCGCCTGGTGCGGATTTACGTTGCCTTCGGTCCTGCTCCTGCTGGCCTTCGCAGCCATTGCGCCGAGCCTGGGCGGCCCCCTCGGCACGGGCCTGATCCATGGTCTGAAACTGGTGGCCGTGGCCGTCGTGGCTCAAGCCGTGTGGGACATGGCCCGGCGCCTGTGCCCGGATCATCGCCGTACAGCCATTGCGCTCATCGCAATGGCGCTCCTCGGTATCCTGACAACCGTCTATTCGCAGCTCATTGTCATCGTTGTCGGCGCCGCGCTCGGCCTGTTGCTGTGTCGGGCATCCGTGTCGCCCAATGCCGTGAGCCAACATGCGCACGAATTTCGTGTCTCGCGCGCGGTCGGAGCCGTGGCGTTGACGCTGTTTTTCTTGCTCCTCTTTGGGCTTCCCGCACTGGCCGCGACGGACATCAGCCACGTGGTCCGGGTATTTGATGCGTTCTACCGCTCCGGCGCGCTGGTCTTTGGCGGCGGCCATGTGGTCCTGCCGCTGTTGCAACAGCAAACGGTCGCGACAGGGTGGGTAACCCCGAATGATTTTCTTGCAGGCTACGGTGCGGCCCAGGCTGTTCCGGGTCCCCTATTTACATTTGCCGCTTTCCTGGGCTGGATGATGTCCGGTACACCGAATCACTGGGTTGGAGCGGCAATTGCTACCGCAGGCATATTCTTGCCGGGGCTGCTCCTCGTCATCGCGGCGTTGCCCTATTGGCAAGCCCTGCGCGCCCACCCGTCGATGGCGGCTGTACTGGCCGGCGTGAACGCGGCGGTCGTCGGGTTGCTCGGGACCGCACTGTATTCGCCGGTGTGGACAAGTGCGATTCACACGGAAATCGACTTTGTCATCGCGGCTATTGGCTTTTTTCTGCTGACGCGCTGGAAAATTCCGCCCCTTGCCGTCGTCGCATTTTGCGCGGTGGCGGGCATCGCAGAAGCGCTCCTGCACTGAAATCGGTGCGACAGTTACCGCCCTTCAATTCAAGCAGGAACAGACCTGTCCGCTGTAATGGTATGAGGCCTTTATGATTCACGATGTCGTCGCCCAGCTCGACAATCTCGTCTCGACGCTTCAAACGCTGCTGTATATCGACGTGGTCCAGCCGTTGCTGTTCAAGTTTGGCTTCATGGGCTACGACGAGGAGTCGTACGACGCTCTCTACTGGGTGATCATCGGTGCGCTGGAAATCCTGGTGACGTACGTGGTGCTTCGGCCGCTTGAAGCGCTGCGTCCTATCGAGGACTGGACGAACCGCAAGGCCGTCCGCGCCGACGTTCTCTATACGTGGATCGCCAAGCTTGGCATCCTTGAGCTCGGTTTCTTTTTTGCCATGCAGCCGTTCTTCAATCATTTGCAGAGCCTGATGGCGATTTACGACATCCCGAGTATCGACATCGACAGCCTCTGGCCCGGCGTCACCGACCATCCGCTCGTATCGTTCACCATCTATCTCGTGGTGCTCGATTTCGCCGGTTATTGGTATCACCGCTGGCAGCATCGAATTGGCGTCTGGTGGGAGCTGCATGCCGTGCACCACAGCCAGCAGCAGATGTCACTATGGTCGGATGACCGCAACCACCTGCTCGACGACGTGATCAACTCGGCCTACTTCGCGGCCTTGTCGCTTCTGATCGGCGTGCAGCCGTCCCAGTTTGTCGTGCTGGTGGCTGTGGGCAACTTCCTGCAGAGCGTTCAGCATGTCAATGCGCGTCTGCCTTTGGGCTGGCTGCTTGAGCGCATTTTCGTGAGCCCGGCGTTTCACCGTAGGCACCACGCGGTCGGTTATGGTCATGAAGGTACGCGTTACGGCTGCAACTTCGGCGTCCTGTTTCCGTGGTGGGATATGTTATTCCGTACCGCTTCATGGAATCGGACGGTAGAGCCCACCGGGATTCGCGATCAGTTGCCGCCGCCCGCCGGCACAAGTCGCGATTACGGGCAGGGCTTGCTTGCTCAGCATTGGTATGCGTTTGTGCGAATCGTGCAACGCCTGCAGGGGCGTCGCGCATATCAGTGACCGCCGGCTGGTGAGTGCTGAAAGAGCGTCCGCCGCGACAGAGAGTGCATCTGGAAAGTCAGACGAGGGACGCACATGTCGAGCCGCTCCCGCTTGATTCGCGCCGTAGTCTCGACGGTGGTCGTCAGTGTCCCTCTCGGCGTCGCCGCTGAAGAACGCGGCGGCATGCTCGAAATGACAAGAGCCGACCAATTTGCACACGCAGCCGCGCGTGCCGAGCAGTTGGACGATGTGCGTGTGAATCTTCAGCATGCTCTCAACTGCCTTGTCGGGCGCGATGGCGACGGATTCCGCGCGGAAGCGAGCGATGAATGTCATGGCAACGGGGCACTGAACACGCTACCCGCGCAATCTGTCAACCGTATTCGAGTGCGCAAGGCAATTCAATTGGCACGCGTCGGCGTCACATTTCATGACTTCCTACCCGCCCACTATACGGCCCTTGCTGTCCAAGCCGTGCTGGATGAAGGCATTGCTCCGCAGCGCTAGAGCAGCGCACGAAACGCGATCGTTCACGGTCCTCAACGCACTACTTCTTTCGCCATGTCGAGATCCAATGGTCGACCGACCAGCGCCCGCTGCCCGTCTTATACAATTCGCTGACGAGCTCAATCGCTCCGATCATCACGGCCCCGGTGGCCCAGTCCCCTTGGGGCATGACAATCCCTGCAAGCATGCCGGCCAGCCAGGACGAAGAATTCGCAAAATTGGCAGCCGCCAGAAGCGATAGAATCAGCAACGCTGGAATAGCGGTTACCCTCACTGCGAGGCCAGCCAGGAAACTGATGCCGACAAGTAGCTCGATGGCTCGGACAAGCAGGCCAAGCAGATAGGTGGCAAACGAGTATGTTTGTGTATTGACAGCGAGCGCGGGAAGTACGTGCCCAAGCCCTCCCCCGACTGGAAACACGAGCATGACGCCGATTATGATTCGCGTCGGGACAACCCACCTCAGACCCTCTGTCTGAAATAGCCCAGACCAACGGCTCCCACTGATGTTTGATGCAACCATGCCCAGCATCTTTCGTATCGCGACCATGAGATTTCCTTACTAGACGTTCCAGTTGAGCATGATCTTCCGAGTCGTCGCGATCTCGTAATCAATCGAAATTGGTCGGCACTTCGCCGTCCACTTTCCGGTGTTGAGATGCCAATTCAACGCGTGTTCCGGATAGGCTGCGGCGAGGCAGACGGACAACAGCCTCGAGGCCACCTGCTGGGCGATTGCGCAAAGTCAGATCTCCGCCATGCGCGCGCGCGATGCTGCGGGCGATCGTCAGCCCAAGTCCGGATCCTCCGGTGTCGCGATTCCGGGAGGGTTCGATTCTGTAGAAGGGCTCGAAGACCGCCTCGAGTTCTTCTTGCGGAATTCCTGGCCCATCATCCACCACCGCTATCTCAAGCACCTGCTCCCGATCGCTGATCGCGATGTGCGCACTGCCGCCATACTTGGCGGCATTCCCGACCAGATTCTCCAGACATCTACGAAGCGCCAAGGATCTCGCGGTGTAGGGCGCACCGGCTCTGCCCTCCACCGTCACGGATACCCCAAGTTCACCTGCGTCGGCGGCGATGGTTTCGACGAGTGCATTGATGTCAACCGCGCGCAAGGGCTCCCCCTGGCTGGTTCCGCGAAACAGATCAAGTACGGACGTCGTCATCGCTTCCATGATGGTGAGATCCCGGAACAGCGCTTCGCGCAACGCCGGATCATCGCGAACGAATTCGGCCCTCAGACGCAGGCGCGTAAGCGGCGTGCGAAGGTCATGCGAGATGGCAGACAGAAGGCGCGTTCGTTCGTCTACGTACTGCCTGATGCGCGCTTGCATGACATTGAATGCCCGGGCGGCCCGTATGACTTCCCGGGTTCCTTGCTCCGGCAAGGGCGAGGAGTGCAGATCTTCGCCTAGACGTTCCGCGGCCTGCGTAAACCGCTCCAAGGGCCGCAGGGCAAATCGCGCCGCAATGAAAGTCAGCACGACGGCGGCGATCAAGAGCAAGCCATGGCTCAGAAGCAATTCGAGAGGCCAGCCGAAGTGACCGGGGGCTTCGTAATTGACGATGACCCATTGCCCGTCGTGCAGGCCCACCTCGAATGTCACGCCGCCCAGCACCGAACTCGACAGCGCGTGAAACGCATATTGAGGTCCAAGCAGTTTCGAAAGCGTCCGATCCTCGGCCGTCAAGGTGGTCGACGTGCCGCTCGCAGCAGATCGCAACTCGAGCGAGAGGCGCCGTGCCGCAAGCGCAGGCAATACCTGGGGCCGCTGTGTGGCCGGTAGCGAATCGAGCAACTTGACGGCCGATGCGATTCGTGAAAACCATTGGCTTTGGTCGGCCTGGAACAACAGGCGATCTCGCTCCTGGACCGTGACCATTTCGCTCAAGGCTTGCGCGAGTATCAAGCCGCCGAGCAAGATGCAGACGATGCGTCCGAAAAGCGTGGTGGGTATCCAGCGCTTCACAGTTCCGGTTCCACGTCTGCGTTGAGGAAGTATCCTTCGTTGCGCACGGTCTTGATGAGCGCGGCTTCCTTTGCGCTATCGTTGAGATGCTGACGCAGACGACTCACCTGCACGTCGATATTGCGATCCAGCGGTCCGAGCTCCCGGCCGCGTCCAAGCCCACTCAATTGCTCGCGAGTCAGCACGCGACGAGGATGATCGACAAAGAGCTTCAGCAGGCGATACTCCGTCCCCGAGAGTGCCACCACTATCTGATCGGGAGACAGCAACTCTCGTGTGCGCGTGTCCAACGACCAGCCCGCAAAGTGATAGGACCGGACAAACTCGGGTTGCAGGTTCTCGGGAACCTGCCGGACGCGTCTCAGGACATTTCTTATGCGCGCGACCAGTTCCCGCGGATTGAATGGCTTCGACACATAATCGTCGGCGCCCAGTTCCAAACCTAAGACTCGGTCGACCTCCTCGCCCCGCGCGGTCAGCATGACGACTGGGATGCGACCCTTTATGCCAGCATCGCGGAACAGACTGAGGCCGTCTTCGCCGGGCAACATCAGATCGAGGACGATCAGATCGGGCCGGGCTTCCGCCAGCGCCTTCCGCAATTGCTTCCCGTCCCGCACGGCGGTGACCCGGTAGCCGCTCTCGTCGAGATAGCGTTCCAACAGACTACGGATTTCGGAATCGTCATCGACGATCAACACATGATCAGGGGTTGCCATGGTGCACTTCCAAGCATCAGAGCCGCGCTTGTCGCGCACATGAGATTTCGTCCAGTCCCCGCTCTTTGCGGGACCATTCATTATCGACATTCGTTAGCGTATTACATCACAGTCAGTCCGTGCCGTGAAGGAGCCGGCCCAGACGGGGCGTCAACTCAAACGTGTCGGGAGCCGGGTGGTTGGGCATCGCCGGCCGTGCCCGCCCTTCTTCGCGCGTCCGATGGCGGTCGCATCAACGAGCCCACTCTTTTACATGTTCGTGCCGGGGTTGTCCGAGTCCAGCGCTGGATGGCTACTTCCGGTTGACATGATAGGTGTGCCCGCTGCTGCCGAAAACTGGGCATCGCTGGGAATTTTGTTGCGTTGTGTAAAGAGGAAGCGCATGCAAGATTGATTTACAAATCGTGGTCCGCGTCGAAATCCTCGCGCGCTATGGTGTCGTCTCGACGCTCACCGACGGACTCTTCGCATACCCCCGGGAACGACCTGGCGTATCGCGTCATTTCGCTGATGGAAACCATGATGGAACAAGCTATTGTCACCGTAGATCGTGCTGATCCCCGAGCCCAAAATCGTATCCAGTCTCTTGACGAGTCTCTCTCGACACTCGAAAACCGCCCTCTCCTCGCGGCACACGACGAATCGTCACCGGCGTCGCGAGCAACGGGAGAATTGCTCCGACGTATCGTCAAACGCGAAGCACACGTCGCGGTGGTCGGACTCGGCTATGTTGGGTTGCCGTTGGCAATGGCCGCGACCGAAGGTGGTTTCAACGTCGTTGGCCTGGATATCGACGCGCAAAAAGTGGCCATGCTGAATGCGGCGCAATCGTACATCCAGCACGTCAGCGACGACCAGCTCGCCAAATTCGTCGCACAAAAGAAGTTTTTCGCCACGACGGCGTTCTCGGCAATCCGCGATGTTGACGCCGTGCTGATTTGCGTGCCGACACCGCTCACCCGCCATCGGGAGCCGGATCTGTCATACGTCGTCAGCACGGTCGAATGTATTGCTGAACATCTGCGACCGGGCCAACTGATCGTACTGGAATCTACGACGTATCCCGGCACCACGCGGGATATCGTACGTCCACTTCTCGAGCGTACCGCTCTGAAGTCGGGCGACGATTTTCTTCTGGCATATTCTCCGGAACGCGAAGACCCCGGAAACCCGGAATATCTCACGACGCGAATTCCCAAGGTCATCGGCGCAGATAGCGCTTACGCACTGGAGGTCGCTCGCTCACTGTATGAGCGCATCGTAGCCAAGACGGTCCCGGTTTCGTCGCTGGAGACAGCCGAGGCGGTCAAGCTCACCGAAAACATCTTCAGAGCGGTCAACATCGCCCTTGTCAACGAGCTCAAGCTTATCTACGAACCGATGGGCATCGACATCTGGGAGGTTGTCGAGGCAGCCAAGACGAAACCGTTCGGCTATATGGCATTCTATCCGGGCCCGGGTCTGGGAGGACACTGCATTCCCATCGATCCGTTTTACCTGACGTGGAAGGCTCGTGCTTTTGGCATCACGACCCGACTCATCGAGACCGCGGGCGAGATCAACACGTCGATGCCGCGTCACGTCGTGGATCATATACTGTCCGCGCTATCCGATCGATACAAGAAGAGCTTGAACGGGGCACAAATCCTGATTGTTGGCGTGGCGTACAAGCGCAACGTCAACGACGTGCGCGAGAGCCCAGCGTTCAGGCTAATCGAACTGTTGACGGAGCGAGGCGCAGCCGTCGAATACCACGATCCGCACGTGCCGGAGGTGCCGCCAATGCGGGAACATCCGGCCATTCAAGGCCTAAGGTCGGTTTCCTGTGAACCATCTCAGCTTCGCCAATACGACGCCGCCGTGATCGTCACGGATCACGATGACGTCGACTATCGGCTCATTGTCGAGAACTGTCCGTTGGTTGTGGATACGCGAAATGTTTGCGCACGCCGTGCGATCGCCGCAGGTAATGTTGTGAAGGCGTGAGCTCGACATGGTTCCAAATCGAAGATGGGGCACAGCTTCCCGACATTGCCCCGACTCATCGTCTCGATCTCTTTTCGTTCGCAGGAGTGCGACTGTGGCAAATCATTCTCCTCTCTTCATGCTCGCATTGGCGCTTTCGGTTAGCAGCCTCCTTCACGCTGGTGCCTCGATTGCGCGCGGCAAACATCACCACGATGAGGAGCAGGACTGGACTCCCCTCACATCGGCGGAAACTCAGCATGCGCAGACACTATTCGGAAAGACGTGCGCGGGCTGCCATGGCGCTGATCGCGCCGGCAAGATCGGCCCTTCGTTACTCGGGGTTGGCTCGCGTTACTCGGCAGCCAAGATCGAGCGGATCATTCTGCAAGGGAAAGCCAAGAGGCAAGCCGTGGCGATGCCTGCCGGGCTTGTCTCGGCTGAGGAGGCCAAGCTGCTTGCCCGCTGGCTGATCGTTGCGCCACACGGCGCTGACCGACAAGACAGCGCAAGCGCCACCTTATACGATTCTTGATCGGCCAGCGCGCAACGTCGGGTGTTTCCCGGGCGGACGAAATTTGGGCATATG
>NZ_BBJJ01000058.1 GCF_000739815.1 Paraburkholderia mimosarum LMG 23256 = NBRC 106338 | reverse complement strand
CACATGGAGATGAATAAGTCAACCAATCCGTTATCCGAATCATTCGATCTGTAAACCGCATTCGACCAACATGTCAGGTCTTCGTCGTGCGCGGACATCTGGAGATCGGGTGCGAGAAAGGGAGCGTAACTAATGCCTGGTTGTGCTGATCGAGCCCGTCAGGTTGATGGTGGATGTCTTGATCGACCAGGCCTGATTCTGATCGAAACGCACAGCCGGCCGCTCGTGCGTCAGCGGTGTTGTCCCGATAGAACAGTAAATGTAAAGCGAAGGACCTAAAAAAACTCGTTTCACGGTGCGAGCGCGTCAGACTAGATTCGATCACACCCATCCCGATCTCGTGCACCACGAAGACATGCCATGCCCAATCTCGACGTCCTTTTCAGTTCCTGCAAGCTGAACGGCCTCAGCCTGGCGAATCGCATCGTCATGGCGCCGATGACACGCTCCAGGTCTCCGGGCGGTGTGCCGACCGCGGAGGTCGCCAGCTACTATCGGCGCCGCGCCGAGAATGGCGTCGGTCTCATCATTACAGAGGCGGCCGGGATCGACCGTCCGGCTGCGCTGAACGAGCCTGATATGCCGCGCTTTCATGGCGAAGCGGCGCTCGCGCGCTGGAAGAACGTAGTGAACGAGGTGCACGGGGCAGGTGGGCGCATCGTGCCGCAGTTGGTTCATGTGGGACACAAGCTCTCTAACCTCACCCCGTTTTGGAAACCATCCGCACCTTACGAAAGCCCCTCGGGAATTTCCGTGGTGGGCGAGCGCATCAGTCAGCCGATGAGTGACGCTGATGTGGCTCATGCCATCGACGCCTTCGCGCGCGCAGCGTCGGATGCCGAGCGGCTCAAAAGACTTCAGTGCCCGACTTGCAGAAACGCCGAAGGCGCTGGAACAGTGGCTTGCCGTGCTCGTCGAAGCGGGCGCGGACGCTTTCCATCTCTCGCAGCCAAAATTCTGGCAGCCGGCCTTCCCCGAGATCGATGGTGAACTGAACCTTGCCGGCTGGGCAAAGAAGCTCACAGGTGTCACCGCGATAACCGTCGGCGCTGTCGGTCTGTCGGGTGACGTCTACGAATCCTTCGGGGGCAAGATCGCGCAACGGACGCCGCTCGACGAACTGCTCAAGCGGCTGGAGCGCGACGAGTTCGATCTGGTGGCGGTCGGACGCCCGTTGCTGCAGGACCCCGCCTGGCTCGAGAAGGTACGGCAAAATCGCGTCGAGCAGATTGCCGACTTCACGCCCGGCGCGTTTGCCACCATGAGTTAATCATCACTGTGGGCGCGCCCAGGGTGACGATTGCCAAGGAGCTCGACCAGCCGTGTCTCGCATTCTGAAAACGAGTACCCGCGCCGGTGCGAGATCATGAACGTGAGGGGGCGCATGTGCCATGCGCGCCGTTGGAGTTCGACAAGAGTTCCCTTCGCGAGATCTTCCTCAACCATATGGCGCGGCATGTGCCCCCAGCACAAGCCTCCCCTGAGCAGATCATGCTTCGCGCCGAGGTCATTCACCCACCACTGGCGCTCGCTGGCGACCCCCTGTTGCGTCTTTTCGGCATCGGGCTGATTGTCGGTTACGACGAGCTGGATGTGCCGGCCAAATTCTTCCCGCGGGATCTGCCCCGCGATTGCGGCCAGCGGATGCGATGGCGCACAGACGGTCACCATGTGGGCGTCACATAAATGCTGCCTTTCCATGGTGGCTGGGCTCAACTCCGACACGTCCGTGATCGTCACCGCCAACGCACACGTGCCTTCGATCACCAGACGCTCGCCGCCCTGCATGGTCGTCATGCGCAGATTGATTGCCACCGTCGGAAAGTCCGCCTGCAGGGTGCGCAGGCATTCGATGAGGTGCGCACGCGGAAAGTAGGTATCCACGGCAATCGAGACCTGTGGGACCCCGGCTTCAGCAATCGAAACCGCGCGCATCTTCATTTCCTCGGTGCGCGAAATCACCCCACGAGCATCGGGCAGGAGGCTGCGGCCCGCGGCCGTAAGCGTCGCTTTGCGGGTGTTGCGCTCGAACAGCACTACATCGAAGGCACTCTCGAGCGCGTTGATCGCGTGACTGATCGCCGACTGTGCGCGCCTCAGCTCCCGTGCAGCCCCGGAAAAGCTTCCTTGGTCACACACGGCGACGAAGGCCCGCAGTTGATTGATGGTGACGTTGTCGAGCATAGGTATCTAAAGAGTAGATCGCAGACATACATCTTTCGTCAATTGGCTTCATGAATCAAGAGATCCACAATCTTCCTTGTCGACTTTTGTTTCGAAGGATGCATGCCATGAACAGACTCAATGGAAAGACCGCCGTGATCACAGGTGGCGGCACGGGTATCGGCCGCGCCGCCGCCAGGCGTTTCATCGAGGAGGGCGCCTTCGTCTTCATCTTCGGCCGCCGGCAGAAATCGCTCGACGCCGCTATGGCCGACCTCGGGCCGAACGCCCGCGCAGTGAACGGCTCGGTCTCCAACCTGGCCGACCTCGACCGGCTCTACACGGCGGTCAAGGCCGAGCGCGGAAGCCTCGACATCGTCTTCGCCAATGCTGGGACGGGAAGCCCGCTTCCTCTCGGCCAGATCACCGCTGCGCACATTGATGACACCTTCGACACCAATGTGAAGGGGACGATCTTTACGGTCCAGCAGGCGCTGCCGCTGATGGGAAGAGGCGGATCGATCATCCTGACCGGATCGAGCGCCGGCACCACGGGAGCCCCTGGATTCTCGGCCTACAGCGCGAGCAAGGCAGCGGTGCGCAACCTCGCCCGGACCTGGGCGGAGGACCTGAAGGGCACCGGCATCCGGGTCAACGTGCTGTCGCCCGGGGCGACGGCGACCGAACTAGCCAGGGAGGCGCTGGGCGAAGAGGGCCAGAAGGCCTACGGTGCGATGACGCCGCTTCAGCGTATGGCCGAACCGGCGGAGATCGGGGCGGTCGCCGCCTTTCTCGCGTCGTCGGACAGCAGCTTCATGACCGCCAGCGAGGTCGCCGTTGACGGTGGCCTGGCACAACTCTGAGGAGAAAGATCAAATGACACAATCGCTACAGGGCAAAACAGCGCTCGTTACCGGGGCATCACGGGGCATTGGCCGCGCCATCGCAGAACGTCTTGCAAAGGACGGTGCGACTGTCGCGCTCACGTACAACGCCAGCAAATCCAGCGCCCAGGAGGCGATCGCGGCCATCGAGAAAGCGGGGGGCACCGCGTTCGCGATCCATGCGGATCTCGTTGATCCGGTGACCGTCCCGGCCTTGTTCGAGAGACTCGACGACGAGTTCACCAAGCGCAACGGAAGCAAAGCCCTCGACATTCTGGTCAACAACGCTGGCAATTCCGGCTGGGTTGGCTTCAAGGACGCGACGCCGGAGAGTTGGGACACCCTGATGGCGGTCTACGCCCGCGCGCCCTTCTTCATCATTCAGGCCGCTCTCGATCGTCTCGCCGATGGTGGACGCATCATCAACATTTCTTCCGCTGCCGCCACGAAGCCCGTGACGGCGGCGCCCGTCTACTCGATGGCGAAAGCGGCCATCAACACCCTGACCCATACGCTCGCAATCGAGCTGGGGCCGCGTGGCATCACCGCGAACGCCGTAGCGCCGGGATTCACGCGGACGGATGCGAACGCCGATTTTCGGCAGAATCCCGAACTCGTCAAGGCGGCCGAGGCCCAAATCGCACTGGGCCGCTTTGGCGAGCCTTCGGAAATCGCCGCCGTCGTGGCGTTCCTGGCCTCCGATGACGGCCATTGGGTGACCGGCCAAACGATTGAAGCGAGCGGCGGTTACAAGCTCTGACCGCGCCGGGAAACGAAGGAGAAACCTATGAACTACGCCATCGTTGGCTTCGGCAAGATCGGCCACGCGCTTGCCAAGGCGTTCGCCCGCAACGGCATCGAAGTGGCCGTTGCAACTACGCGCGACCCCGAGAGCTTTGCAGCCGATGCGGCCGCGATCGGACCTACGATCATTCCCAAAACCCTGGCGGAAGCCGTCAAGGCGGACATCATCTTTTTGGCAGTCCGTTTCGAGTCGCACCCGGAGGTCGCAAAAGCACTGCACAACTGGAAGGGGAAGACCGTCATCGACGCGATGAACACGCAGGCCCCGCTCGAGCAACTGGGCGGTCGCCCGTCCTCTGCTTTCATCGCGAAGGTGTTCACCGGAGCCAGAGTGGTGAAAGGCTTCAACCATCTGGTCGCTGCCGTCCTTGGCCAGGACCCGGCCGTACACGGTGGCAGGAGGGTGGTGTTCCTGGCGAGCGACGATGACGACGCTGCAGCGGAGATTGGTACGCTTGCGGAAAAGCTCGGTTTCGCGCACATCCAACTCGGCAGGCTTTCTGAAGGCGGACTCCTGGTGCATGCGCGCGGGAAAAGCTGGGGTCACCTGATCTTCAAGGACTTGATCGCGTTCGACCGATGAATGGTAGTGTTCGCGGTGCGGCTGGGTGGCGCGAAGCGTACCAAACGCGCGCGGGCGGTGTTTATGCGGGTTCTTCGATGGCGAGCTCGAAGCCTTCGTCGAGCCAGCCCGTTATGCCGCCGATCATCAACTTTACGGGTCTCCCGAGCTGCGCGAGGCGAATCGCACCGCGCGTCGCGCCATTGCAATGCGGCCCGGCACAGTACGTCACGAATAACGTCTCGGCGGGATAAGCGGCGAGTTTCGATGCAACGATCTTGCCATGTGGCAGGTTGACTGCGCCCGGTAGGTGGCCGCTCGCATAGAGCGCAGGGCTGCGCACGTCGAGTAGCACGAAGTCCGCGGGCTCTGGGCCTGTGATTGCGGAATGGACGTCGGCGCAGTCGGTTTCGAAGTGCAGCGATGCGGTGAAATGCGCGAGTGCATCGGTGCTTTCGGCAGCGGGAACGGTGAATACCGGCGACATGATCTGGCTCCTGAGTGTCGTTTAACAGAGTCCTTATTGTGCGAGGCATGCCGCACGCCATGCCACCGGCGCGATTGCCAATATCCGGTAACATCGCGCCATGAACGAATCGACCACACATCTAGTTGCGGCGCTTGCCTACGACAAGCTTTGCACCTTTGAATTCGGCTGCGTGACGGAGTTCTTCGCACTCGAGCGGCCGGAACTGGGCGTCGACTGGTATCGCTTCGCGGTGTGCGCAGCGGAGCGGGGACCCCTGCGGGCAGCGGGTGGAATCACGCTGCAAGCGCCCTATACGCTCGCCATGCTCGACCGGGCGCAAACCATCGTCATACCGGGCTGGCGCGATCCGGACGAGAGCCCGCCCGCGCCGCTGCTCAGGAAGCTGCGCGCCGCTTACGCGCGCGGGGCGCGTCTGTGCTCGATCTGTTCTGGCGTATTCGTGCTCGCGGCTGCGGGCGTGCTTGACGGCAAGCGTGCAACGACCCACTGGCGCTATGCGGAGCGCTTGCAACAGCGCTATCCAGACGTTCGCGTTGAGCCGTACGCGCTCTATGTCGATGAGGGGCAGATTCTGACTTCGGCGGGGTCCGCCGCCGGGCTCGATATGCTGCTGCACCTCGTGCGGCGCGATCATGGGGGCGCGGTGGCCAACCGCGTGGCGCAGCGGCTCGTGGTTGCGCCGCATCGAGAGGGTGGTCAGGCGCAATTCGTGCCGCGTCCCATGCCGCGCGACGAAGGCAGCCGCCTCGCGCGGCTGATGGATTGGGTGCGCGCGAATCCGCGCCGCGCGCACAGTATCGAATCGCTGGCGGCCAGGGCGGCGATGAGTCCACGCACGCTGCAACGCCAGTTTCGCGAGGCGACCGGCATGGGGCCGTATGAATGGGTCCTGCGCGAACGCGTGGCCGTGGCGCGCGATCTGCTGGAGTCTCGGCCGCGCCTTACCATCGCACGTGTGGCCGAGCTTGCGGGCTTTGGGTCCGAGGAATCGATGCGGCGGCACTTCAGGCGGATTGCACTCACCAGCCCAACGGCGTATCGGGCGAAGTTCGGCAGCAGCGACGGTTGAGGAGCGGCCTGCGGATCGCACCGCGGGTCGAAAAAAAAGCTTGACCTGGAGTGCACTCGAAGTCTCAACATCCTTCACGTCGATGAGGAGAAGCGCATGAAGATTGGCGAACTGGCCGCGCTCACGGGCCTTTCGGCCCACACGATCCGCTATTACGAGCGCATCGGGCTGATTCCCTATGCCGTGCGCGACGAGACGGGCCAGCGCGCCTACGACCGCTCGGTGCTCGACTGGATCGGTTTCCTGGGACGCCTGAAAACCACGGGCATGCCGATCCAGGGCATGCTGCGCTACGCGCAACTGCGCGCGGCGGGCCCGGCAACCGAGCGCGAGCGTGGCGAATTGCTGGCTGCGCATCGCGACGCGGTGCGTGCGCAAGTGGCCGAACTGGAGGCGTGTCTTCTCGTCCTCGACAAAAAGATCGAAGGTTATGTCCACGCCATGCAAAGGAACGAGAATGCACGAAACGACGAAAGCGGCCAGCGCCGCCCAGCAGGAAAGCCGCCTCGCAAGAGGCCGGCGCATGTTGTCGGCGATTGACGGCCGCGCCGGCGAGAACGTGATTCAGTCGCTTGCCGACATTGCGCCGGATTTCGCCCAGTATTTGCTCGAGTTTGGCTTTGGCGACATCTACGCGAGGCCCGGCCTCGACTTGCGCTCGCGCGAAATCGCCACCATCGCGGCGCTCACGGCCATCGGCCACGCGCAGCCGCAGCTCAAGGTGCATCTTGCCGCAGGCCTGAATGTGGGGCTCACGCGCGAGGAGATCGTCGAGACGATCATGCAGATGGCCCTGTACGCGGGATTTCCCGCTGCGCTCAACGGCCTGTTCGCGGCGCGCGAGGTGTTCGCCCGCGAGCCCTGAAGCCTGGGCGCGCGGCAGATACGTGTCCTCCATCAGGAAACGCAAAACGCCTGCTGTCACGATTGAGGTCACGCGTGAGGCGACGATTGGGAGGAGCGCCAGCGCCCGGCGCTCCGTATCGGCTCGGTGCGGTGCAATGCGCCTCAGTGCCCGGCGATCTGGCCGCCGTCCACGTGGAGGATCTCGCCCGTCACGAACGGTGCCGAATCGAGGTAGAGGATGGCGTTCACGATATCGCTCATCTCGCCCATATGGCCCATCGGATGCAGCGCGCCAAGCGCCGCATGGGTTTCGGGCGCGTGCATCGGCGACTTGATGATGCCGGGAGAAACCGCGTTTGCACGAATGCCGCGCTTTGCGTACTCGATGGCAAGCGAGCGCGTTGCGGCCGCGAGACCGCCCTTGGTCAGCGAGGCCAGCACCGACGGCACGCCGTCGATCGCGTGATCGACGAGCGTCGTCGTGATCGTGACGACGTGTCCGCTCTGCTGCTTTTCCATTTCGGCAATGGCGAGCTGCGTGATATGGAAGAAACCGCCGAGATTGATGCCCGTGATCGTGGCGTAGTCTTCCGCCGTGTATTGCGTGAACGGCTTTGCCACGAAGATGCCAGCGTTGTTGACGAGAGTATCGACGCGGCCAAAGCGCGACACGGCCGTCTCGATCACACGGCGAGCCGTGGCCGGGTCGGCGATGTCGCCGGCCACGGCCACGAGATTTTCATCGTCGGTCTGCTTGATGTTGCGCGACGTCGCGACCACGTTGTAGCCCAGTGTGCGGAATGCCCTGGCAGTTTCCGCGCCGATGCCTTGCGATGCGCCCGTGACGACGACGACTTTGGATGAGTTGCTCATATCGAACCTCGAAGTAAGTTGGACCTGCGATCTGATCGGGCTGCTTGCTGCACCGATGACGGTCAATCTACGCATCCGCGCTCCGGTTTTGAATACCAGGCGCGGACAAACAGTTGTGACGCGAGGGAACAAGTCGAGCGCCATGACGCCTGGAAGTCAGAAGAGCGCCAGTTCGGGGATCGAAGCTCCTTTGCCTGCGTGCGCGGCGCGCACGAAACGCTCGATATTGGCCGTCGATGACGAGGGGAATTCAAATGGCGGCCATGCGAGCCTTGAGCCGTGGCGACATGTAATCGAGAAACGCGCGCAGCTTCAACGGCAGGGGCGCTTGTCCGGCATGCACGAGACTGACGGGCAGCGGCGCCGCTTCGAATGCGTCGAGCACGACGCGAAGCTCGTTGGCACGCACGGCGTCCGCAACCTGGTAGGAGAGCACACGTATCAGCCCCACGCCGAGAATCGCGGCGTTGATGGCGGCGTCCGCCGTATTGACGGCGAGTCGCGAATGAACCGGCACGGACTGCGCCGACTTCCCGGAGCCGAAAGACCACGCGCGCACGGACGCCAGGGCCTCGAAGGCAATGCACGGGTGACCGGCGACATCCGCGGGGACGGCGGGGGTGCCATGCGCCGCGAGATAGGCGGGGCTTGCGCAGATGACCCGGCGGACCGCGCCGACTCGCGTCGCGACCAGCGTGCTATCGGGCAACTCGCCAATGCGGATCGCGACGTCCGCGTGCTCATCCATCAGGTGAACTACACGATCGGTAAGCACGAGATTGATGTCGATCTCGGGATAGTGCGCGAGAAACTCCGCGATCACCGGCACCGCATGCAAGCGGCCAAACGCGATGGGCGCGGTGACCACGAGTTCTCCCCTGGGCGCGGCGTATTCGCCCGTTGCGGCGCGCTCGGCTTCACCGATGTCTTCGAGAATGCGCCGGCAGGCGGCCACGTAAGCGCTCCCGGCCTCCGTCAATGAAAGCTTTCGGGTCGTGCGGTGAAAGAGGCGCGTCTTGAGGTGCGATTCCAGTTCTCCCACCTTGCGGCTGACCGTTGCGAGCGGCATGTCGAGGCGCCGTGCGGCAGCCGAGAGACTGCCCGCATCGGCGACCGAAACGAGGACGGCCATGGCTTCCAGGCGGTTCATGGACCCTGCCGGATAGTGGAAGAATGAATCTCGATCGTGGGCGATTCTCCTGGTAAATGCAAGCGCGTAACGCTTAGATGCGGTACGTCGTTAGCGACGCAACTGCTCCTCGACCGTTTTCGCCATCGGCGACTCGATGTCGCCCGTATGCTTCGTCTGCACCGGCTCGATCAGCACGATCCAGCATTCGTCCTGGGCCACCGGGTTGTGCAGCGTGCCGCGAGGCACCACGTGCATCGAACCTGCCGGCAATTCGACCGCACGACCGTGTTCGTATTCGATTTTCAGATGGCCGCGAACGACGAAGAACAATTCATCTTCGTGCGCATGATCGTGCCACACGAACTGGCCGCGCACTTTCGCGATCTTTACGTATTGATCGTTGACCTGGGCCACGACTTTCGGTGACCAATATTCGTTCACGTCGCTGAATGCGGCTTCGAGATTGAATGATTCGGCAAATGGATTCATCGCTGCACCCTTCTCCACAGGTTAGTTCGCGCGCCATAGTCGACGTGCATCATCTACGGCCACAGATTCACCCCCATGGTCAACGATGCTGCGCCAAGCGGGTAGCACGCGCGACGCCATGGAGGACTGCGACCAGGCCGAGGCTACGCGCAACGGCCGCGCGCGTCTTGAACGATCGTGATGGCGCGCCGATTCGCACTTGGCGTTCGGACACGGTCCCGCCGGCCTTGCGAACGGCCACTCAAAATCCGCGACCGCGCATTTTCCGCCAGGATGGATGTGCCCCACGCGGGAAGCGTGCCGCATGAACGATTCACGTCGGCGCGAATGCGTGGAACGGTTGTTGCCAAAGCCGTCACAGGAGCGCAAGCATGAATGCAAACGATATGAAAAATTGGATCGTCGCGATGTTGGTGGGGGGCATCGCTGTCTGCGCGACGTTCGCGAACGCACAAACCGGCACCGGTGCGTCTGACGCTGCATCCGCGCAGGCCGAGCCGGCCGCGGCGGCTTCGCAGGCGAGCCGCCCGGATAGTGCGCTGGTGCGTGATGTCCGCCGGGCCTTCACGCGCACGACCGGGCTCAATTCGTCGAACATTCACGTCACGGCACGCGACGGCGTCGTGACGTTGACGGGATCGGTGCCGCGTGAATCGCAAATTCAGCGGGCCGGCGACGCAGCACAGTCGGTCCGCGGAGTCACGGAAGTGTCGAACAAACTCACGCTGCGAACGAGTCGGGGCAGCGGGCCTTGAGCGAGCGGGCTCGCTGATGGCAAACAGGATTCACGGCGCTCGCGCGAGGCGCAGGATCAAGCCGCCGTGTTTCGAAGGATCCCGGTGGCGCGCGCGCCGTTCAGGATGCGCAGCCAGCGCGCGGGCGCGATGCCGAAGGTCTTCGTGAAGTGGCGCGTCATGTGGCTCTGGTCGGTGAACCCCGCGCTGGCCGCGACCTGGGCGAGCGCCACGCCGCGCAGCATCATCGCGCGCGCGGCGTCGAGCCGCCGCTGTGTCAGGTAGCGATAGGGGCTCGTGCCGTAGAACACGCGAAAGTCGCGCGACAGGCTCCAGCGGTCGCGTCCCACGGCAAGCTCGAGCGATTCGAGCGAGACCGCTTGATGGCATTGCGCGTCGAGGTACTCGCGGGCGCGTCGCACGCTTGCGAAGTCCCCTGTCGAGCGCGCCGGCGCCGTGCCCGCGACCGCGGCGAGCGCGTGCGCCAGTTCCGCGAGCGCGTCGCCCTGCTCGAAAGGATCGAGGCCTTGCGAGATCTGCTGCAACAGCGCATCGGTTGCCGCCCACAGACGCGGGTCACCCGTCACGCCGCCCTCGATGAACGGGAGCGCGCGCCCGCCCAGCACCTCCTGGAACAACGCGGGCTGCACATAGATCATGCGGTAGCGAAAACCTTCGCCGGTTCCCGCGTGGCCGTCGTGCGGCTCGTCGGGGTGCAGCACCATCGTCTGGCCGGGCAGGCTGTGGGTCGTGCTGCGCCGGTAATTGAAGCTCTGGACGCCGGCCAGCGTGCGGCCGATCGCATAGGTGTCGTGGCGATGCATCGCATACGCCTTGCCCTGGAAGAAGGCTTCGATTCGTTCGACGCCTTCAACGGGTTCGGCTCGCAGCAGCCAGTCGTTGCGGTGCTGGGGATCGATCGGATTCATGGCAGTGGACTCGGTGCGGCGCCGCGCGGCAGGAGCCGGCTGCGGCGGCTCCGGGATTGTGGCACAGCCGCGTCGCGCCCGCCGGCATCGCGTGGGGCGATATGGCCGATGCAATCGCTTGCGGGCGCTGAACGTCGTTCTGCCCGAGTGGCCAAGCGACTGCAAGTGCTAGCATCACGTTAGCGAAATTCTTCGGTAGACAGGCCGGGCCGGTGAGCGAACGCATGGAAGAGGCGATCATGCGCGGGGCGTCCTCGATGCCCGGCACATCGGCGGGTCACCTTCAGCAATCGGCGAGTGGCGACCGCCTGCCGTTATTCGCCGCACGGCGGCACGGAGGCAAACGATGGAGAACGGCAGACCGCCGCCGCGGCGGGTGACGTACGAGAGGGGGATCAGGATGGGCGGCGCCGGATGGTTCGGGCGATTGCTGGCTGCGGCTGTGGGCGTGATCGCGCTCGTGGCAGCCGCGATGCTTTCGATCGTGCTGCTCGCCGTGCTGTTCGGGCTGGGTACGGTCGTCGCCGGCTATGTTTGGTGGAAGCTGCGCGCCCTGCGTCGGGAGGCCCGTGCGTTCGGTGACGACGGCCGGACCATCGACGTCGAGGTGGTTCACAAAGACATGCCCAGCGACGACTCCGCGAAGCGCTGACGGTCGATCCCACGTGCGGATGCAGTCTTCGCCTTGGCGGCTCGGCACCGTCGAACCGCCATTTTCCGCGCCAAAACAGGGTTGCCACGGAGCATGAATGTGAACGCTGCGAACTGCAAGATCGGCGCGATCCTGGCGATGATCGTCATAAGTAGTGGCTCGAACCATGCGAACGCCCAAACGAGCATGAACACATGGGCCGGGGCGACGGCGCAAACGGTGGCCTACTCGACGTCGCGCCTCCAGAACAGGCCCGACAGTGCGGTGACTCGCGATGTCCGCAGCGCCCTCTGGCGCACACCGAACCTGGATGCATCGGGGATTCGGGTCAGGGCTCGTCTGGGAACGGTTACCCTCACAGGCTGGGTGCCCGAGCGCAGGCAAATCTCGCTGGCTGGCCACGCGGCAAGATCCGTGCGCGGAGTCAGGTCGGTGTCGAACCAGTTGCTATTGCGTAACAGCCGTTAAACGACGCCACGTTCGCGACGATGCCGCAGCCGATTCAGGATCTGCGGCGGCCCGCGCCGAAAACACCTCTGCGGCCAGGATCGTATTTCGGACTCCCGAGCGATTGGTTGGCCGCGTCATGTGGCTTTTTCATTACCGTCGTATTTTTTCGCACCAAATGAGTGCGGTCTCTGCGATTGCGTGCGCTACGAATCCGCCCGTTCTGGCCGGACTTGTGGGCCACGGCTTTTCCCTTTCACGAATGTAATAAAAAACCCGCAAGACACCCGGCGATTTGTATGAAGAAATAAATAGTATTGCCGATAACCCGATTACAAGCAGTGCTGCGTTTCGCGCTACGCGATGGCTCGTCGCTGCAAACAGGTGCCGCCTTCGGAGGTTCAGAGCGAAGGATGGGTTGCATGCGCTCATCAACGAGAAGTGTTGAATCTGCTTTTCCGTTCTGGTTCTTTCATCCTCACCAAAGCGAACTATGAATCTCGGCAATATGAAACTCGGCACCAAGCTGATCAGTGCTTTCATCCTGGTTTCGGTCATCAGCGCCATCGTAAGCGGAATCGGTCTGCACAACATGGCGCAGATCAGCGCGAATGCGGACAAGACCTACCGGCAGGATCTTGTCGGGCTGAACCTGATCCAGCAGGCTAACGCCGACGTGCTGCGGGTCGGCACCTATCTGCGCAACGCTGTTCTGGCGACGACCGCCGAGCAGCGCGCCGGCTCGCTGGGGCAAGCCGACAAGGCGCTCGCTTCCGCACGCGAACACCTCGATCAGGCGGAGCCGCTCGTCTATACCGACAAAGGGAAGGCTACGTTCGCGGATCTCGATCAGGGCTGGCAGGATTACATTCAGGCCTTCAACGAAATGAAAGGGAAGATCAATGCTTCCGGGCCACAGGATCGCGATAGCCTGACCGAATACATGCTGGGCGAATACCACCGCAAGGGTTTCAAGACGCTCGTGCTGATGGGCAACCTGGTCGCGCTCAAACAGGGCGACGCGCAAGCAACCGCCCAAGCCAACGACGCCGTATACGACGAAGGGCGCAATCTGATGCTGGTGCTCGTGGCGTTGTCCGTGTCGATCGGGTTGGGTATCGGCATCTGGATGATGCGCAGCGTAACGCGGCAACTGGGTTCGGAGCCGGCGACGGCCGCTGCCGTGGCCAGGAGCGTGGCCGCCGGCGACCTGAACATTCGCATCGACCTGCGGCCCGGCGACACGAACAGCCTCATGGCATCGCTGAAAACCATGTGCGATGCGCTGATTCGGGTCGTGTCGGACGTGCGCGAGAATGCCGAGGGCGTCGCGGCTGCGAGCGCGCAGATCGCCCAAGGCAACCTCGATCTGTCGAGCCGCACGGAGGAACAGGCGGCGTCGCTCGAAGAAACGGCTTCCAGCATGGAAGAACTGACGGCCGCGGTCCGCCACAACACGGACAATGCAAGGCAGGCGGCCACGCTGGCGGGTACGGCCTCGGGCGTCGCGGAACGTGGCGGCGAAATCGTGGGTCGCGTGGTCGGCACAATGCGGGAAATCTCGACGAGTTCGACCAGAATGTCCGAGATCATCGGTGTCATCGAGGGCATCGCTTTTCAAACCAACATCCTCGCGCTGAACGCAGCAGTCGAGGCCGCGCGCGCAGGCGAACAGGGACGCGGCTTCGCTGTCGTCGCGGGTGAAGTCCGCACGCTCGCGCAGCGCAGCGCTACCGCCGCGAAGGAAATCAAGGAGTTGATCTCCGACTCCGTCAGCCGGGTGGGAGCGGGCTCGGCGCTCGTCGAAGAAGCCGGCGGCGCCATCAAGGAGATCGTGCAGTCGGTGAAACGCGTGACCGACATCGTGGGCGAAATTTCATCGGCGTCAGGCGAGCAAAGCACGGGTATCGAGCAGGTCAATCAGGCGGTCAATCAGATGGACCAGGTCACGCAGCAGAACGCGGCACTGGTCGAAGAAGCTTCGGCGGCAGCCCAGACGATGGCCCAGCAAGCAGAAAGCCTGCGCAAAGCCGTCGCTTTTTTCAGCGTCAACGGCGAGAAGGCAAGCTCATCGCGCGCGACAACGCCGGCGGCGGATTCGTACCGTCCCGTTTCCTCTCGTGCAACGCCGGCAAAGGTTGAGAAGATGCCAGCCGCGTCTTCGAACAGAATTCCGGTGGTCGTTGCAACAGCGGAAACGTCGGACTGGCAGACGTTTTGAACGGTTCCGGCTGATCGATGTAACGATCGATGCCGTAGCCGCGCATCAGAGCAGAAGGCTTCGAGCGGACGGCGATCCGCGATACTCGGAACAGCCAGCGACGTGTGATTGTGGACGGAGACGCCCGTACCCGCAGATCGAGCGGGTTCGAGGAAATAGCGCGATGCCCGACTGCGGGTGGCATGCAGCGCGCTAAAGGTTGTCTCGCCGTCTCCACAACACGGAGCTGCGGCCGGGTTGCCTCGTGTAGATCCCGAATGCAGCGTGTGAATTCCAGTTGGGTGGCGGTGAGATTCGATTAACGGTATCTCGTGAGATCGTAACCAACACTATGGGATCAAACGCTTCGCTCAATGTTTCCAAAATGGTTGTGAAGTCATTGGAGTCCGCCGGAATCGATCACGTGTTCCTTGTCCCGGGAAAGCTGATCTACCCGCTGCTGGATGCAATCGACGATACGCCTTCGATTCGCGGAATCGTCGGCGCTCATGAGACGGGGAGTGCTTTCATGGCTGACGGCTATGCCCGCGCGAGCCGGAAGTTCGGTGTTTGCGCCGGAATCTCCGGCCCGGGCACCATGAATTTCGTGCCCGGCATGGCAGCCGCCCAGGCAGACCGGATACCCATGCTCTATATCGCGGGAGGAATTTCGTCGCGAGCGGAGGGGAAGGGGGCATTCCAGGATGCCACGGCGGGCGGAATATTCGAAAGCGGTGTGGTCAGCAGTCTGGTGAAGGACGTCATCGAACTGAAGAACAAGGACAATGTCCAGGCCGAGATGCGCCGTGCAACGGATGGATTGAACTGGATGCGTCGCGGTCAGTCGTTCATGAGTATTCCTGTCGATATTCAGAAGCAGGAAGTACTTTCCAGCCAGGACGTCGCGCGCCAACCCTACGATCAGGGTGAATTCAACGCGTGTGAAGTACCCGCGAACCGCGCCGCTTTGGAGGCCCTGTGTGATCGGTATCTGCTCCAGTCGAAGAAGGTCGCGTTTCTGATTGGCAGTCGCGGCAACGATGCGGAAACGGCAAAGGTTCTTCTCGAGGTCGCCGAAAAATTCCGGGTGCCGGTCGCAACGACACTGTCGGGAAAGGGAGCGTTTCCGGAAGATCATGTCCTTGCGCTGGGCGTGTATGGATTCTCGAGCCATTCTCGCGCGGCGCGCGTCATCAATTCGGACGAACTCGACGTTCTCGTCGTGTTCGGTAGCGATCTTAACCAGCGCGACAGCATGAACTGGAGCCGGGAGCTGACGGAGGGGAAGGAACTGCTCATCTTCGATGACAGCTTCGACCTGCCGGCGATGGGGCACATCGAGCGTCAAAGAATCTTCTCCGGAATACGCGCGAGCTTCCGCTTGCTGGCGAAGCACGCGGACACCCACCCCGTGGACCTGGCCGCACTGGCAACAAGAAGGGCATGGGCTGCCGAGGTCCACCGGCTCCCGCTCTACGACCACCAGTTCGAGCAACTGGCGGCACGCGTTTCCGACGACGATCCGTCGCTCTATCCCGGCGACGTAGTGAAGCGCTTGTGCCGGCTGCTGCCGAAGAACAGCAACATCGTGGTGGATTCGGGAGCCCACCGTATCTACATGGCCCACTACTGGCTCTCATCCGGTATGGGCAACTATTTTTCGTCGAGTTCCCTTGCGCCGATGGGATGGGCGATCGCAGCCGGAATCGGCGTCAAGCTCGCTGCCCCGGAACGTCCTTGTGTCGTCGTGACCGGCGACGGATGCATGATGATGCACGGAATGGAAATTCAAACCGCGGCCCGCTACCGCGTGAAGATCATCTACGTGGTACTAAATAACTCCGCGCACGGTGCAATCCATATCGACGCGATCAGCAACGGTTCGATCTCCGAGCAGTTCACCCGCCTCCCTCGTCATAGCTGGACGGCGTTTGCTTCCTCACTCGGCGTGACGGCGCGCAGGGTCGAGCGTCTCGATGACCTCGATGATGTCCTCGAAGAGGCGTCGCAACGCGACGGCCCGTTCCTGATCGAGGTGATGACCGGGGTCTTTCCCACACCGAATCGCTACTACGCCGAAGCTGCGGCCTCTTTTTGACAGTGACACCCCGCGCAGCCGCAATTGCGCTCGGATTCCTCGACGGCGATGAATACGACCGCCTCGTCGATCCTGCTGTGCTCGCCGCGGGTGACGCGTCAAAGCGTTGATTCGGCCCGCGCCGAGCTGTGACGGGTGAATCCGCGCGCTTCGTTCGATCTGACAAACTCGGGAATCGACAGTACGACCAGCCGCTGGAATGGCGGCTCTGCACGACAGATGACCGGCAGCACAAGGCCGAGAGCACCAGTTCGACGAGTTCTGCACGGTACTCCTCCGTCCGCGCGAAACCGGCCAATTTCCGCCTCTCGCCTGAGTCGTAGGGTGGCTACTCGAACGGCCGGTTCAGTTCGAACTTTGCCAATCAGGGATCGTGCGTGGCAACATGGGAAGCGATCGGTCAAGACGCGCGAATTGCTCTGCCTGTCGTAGGCATCGCCAGCGGTCCCCATCGACTGTTGCACACCGGCTTCGCGGCAGCGCCGCCCGGTTGAATCCGCCCTGACTCCCCTGGTCCGAGTGCAGGATGACGCCTTCATGGCTTCGCTGCAGCAACGCCATGTCCAGTGCGCGCAGCATCAGTTCGGGTACAAATGGATCGACATTACCAGCCGAAAGGTAGCGAAAGTTATGAGCTTCCGCAGCTAGATCGACGTTCTGAGGCAACACCAGCGGCGTATAAGCTATAAAAAATAAAAAACGGGCGCATCTTGTCATCGCGCCCGTTTCATCGCTTATCGCGCCATATAACCGGTGCCGGTGTCAGACTGTCTTATTGCCAGTCTCATCAGTGCGAGTGCCCGTCCGTTGGCCTTCCACGCGCTCCACCTCGACCTCAGTACCGCGGACTGTATCGTCTATGGTTTCTGTGCGATGGCTTGATTCCTTACCCACAACAACCTCTTCGACAACTCGGGCGGTCTTGGCCACGACCGCCTGCTCGGCAGTTTCGCGAATCTCCACAGCCCCTTCCTTCAGGTCGGACGCTGTCGCGGGACGATCCACTGCTCTGCGTTCGACCGTCGCGTGCTCTTCGCGCAGATCCACCGACTCACTAACCGGTGTTTCCCGCACCCGCGAATAGACGCGCACTCCTCCTGTGTTCACTTCGCGCTTGCCAACCTCCAGCGATTCTTCAACCACTGGGAACGCCTTGCGCTCGGCTGCCACCTCTTCGTCGGTGTACGGCGGTGCATTACGATCATATCCGGCGTAACCGGCGTTGCGCCAGGCGGCGACGCGCGAGTCGATGTCCACAGCACCGGCGGCTTCCAAGGTGCTTCGGATCTTGTCAGCCGACAACTCGTCGGCGACATCCACAGATAACAAAGCGCCGCCGCGACGTACCGCTTCCTGGTAATGACCCGTTTCCTCCGGCTGATCGTCGTCGCCGAAGATCCGCTTGAAGAAGTGTTCGATGCGGCCAACCACGCCCTCGTGGTCGTGACGGTGTGGTGCGCCCGGCGTCGCGCCTACCGCCGACGTGTCGAGGTCCGCGGCCGTACCACCGCTTGTTCCAGTATCTGCGTCACGCGCATACACGTTGATGTCGGAGGGTGCAACGCCTTCGGATTCAAGCCGGCTTTTTGCGTTCTGCGCCTGAAGGTACGAGTCGAAAACAGCAACGAGAGTTTGAGTCATCCCAGATCTCCAAGAGTTCGAATATCGGACTGCGCATGCCGTCATCGCGCATGCACGGCCTCTTGCGCAACAGTCGTTCCAGGCATCACTAACTATCTTTATGCTCTGCCTGCCAGTCTCCGTCCTGCCCTTCCCGACGCTCGACCACCAGTTCTTCGGCACTTAGGGTTACGGCACGAACCACCTGCTGCACTGATTCGGTAGTCGTCACGTGCACCTCTTCTTTCAACATCAATTGCATTCTTACTACCGGCACATACTCGAAGACCGGGATGATCAGTGTGTCGCCTTCCTGACGCGGTGGCTCGCGCTCGTCCACAGCACGGTTAATGCTCACGCGTCGCACTTCGACATGCTGTTCACGCAGCGTCACCCCGAGCGGTTGTTCCTTCTGGTGAATCACCTTCCGGACCCGTACGCCGCCGGTGTCGACCTTCCTAATCGCGACCTCGAGCTCTTCCTGCACGGCGGCTACCTGATCGGCGGGGGCCGACCGCGCCGCAGGCTCATCAGCGTCTCGCTCGGGGTCAGTGGACTCAGGAGAGTTCATGTTTGTCTCCGAAACTGAACACGCTTCCGGGCGCAAGGCGCATGCCGTTGTCGTCGATCGCTTGAGGCGGCAACCGTTCTCTCGACACGACCTTCTTGCCATCGTATTGCAGCCGAATACACCAACTGCCCGGCGCCGCGCTACGACAGCAGGTACTGACGCCATAGAAGGCGAAGAAAAAGGCGATCGCGGCGCTGATGCCGGGTGCGGCGCTTACGCCCCCGCAGAACAGGGATCGGACGTCTTCTTGAGGTCAGCGCCTCGCGCCACGGTGACGCGTCGCCCCCCGTAGGCGACGTACGGAAGCCTGACTGCGCAAGCGAGCCGCTCGGCCCTATGCCGCACGCTTCGATATCTGCCGATTGGCAGGTCGCAGCCCGATGCTGTCCGCCGGAACGCAACCCGTGGAATGCCGCTTGCGGTTGTCCGGTCGCCGGATTTCCCGGCGAAATCCTTAGCACAGCAAATATGGAGATCGACCATGCGACTTCTAGCAACGCAGGATGGACTGCCACGCGTTTCGTGGGGCGCGGTGTTTACGGGCGTCGTTATCTCGCTCGTGATTTATCTGGTGATGAGCGTACTCGGTACTGCAATCGGTGCATCGCTGCTCAGTCCTTTGTCCCAGCCAGATCCCACCCGCGGATTCGGCGTTGAGTCAGGCGTCTGGCTGATTCTGACAACCGTTACCGCGGTGTTCGGCGGAGCCTATTTTGCGGGTCGATGCGCGCCCGTACTTGGCTGGTTGCATGGCCTTCTGGCATGGGCTGTCATGATTCTCTTTGTTGTTTTTCAAATGGCGACACTGATTGGCGGCGCAGTCAGCGTTGCGGGCAACGTGGCGTCGGCCGGCGCGACAGCAGGCGCCGCCGCGAGTCAGTCCGGTGCGAAGGATCACACAGTCACTTCCCTGACGCAACAGGCGCGAAGCGCTATCGCATCCGCCACAGCTGCGGCATCCAGTCCGCAAGCAGAAGCAGACGCGCGACAGGCGGCTGACACCGCGGCACGGGTTGTGGCCCGTGCAAGCTGGTTCTCCGTGGCCGCACTGGTCGTTGGGGCCATCATCGCACTCGTTGCAGGAGGCCTCGGGTTCCGGCACCAGCCGGCGGTTGAAAGCGGCGTCGCCGCACGATCGACGGACGCAGCAGGGGGGGCGCGCTTCACCGATGAGCCGGACGACGCGATGCGGCGACGGGCGCGCTAGCCGGGGCTCTGGCCAGTTTCGCACCGGCGTAGAACGGACACGCGGAGACGGGCCGCCTCGGATTCCTGTTTACGGACAGACCGCCGTGCCCGTACAAGACCGTTCTTCGCGCCACTTCCCGTAGCCTTTATGGCGCGATTTGTCAAAAGCCGACGTCGCATGAGAGTCGGCGACTAGCGTCGGAGGAACGCCCGATGCTGCTGCTTCAAAAGTGAAAAGCCCTCATTGGGCTTGCCCTGGCCGGCTCGCATTGGCCGGGCACCGATACGGAGCCGTGCCAAGAAATCGATCGCGGATGGAGGCCACATGAACTCGAGCTACCCGACCTGGTATCAGTCGCTTTGTGCTACGGCGTGCCGCGCCGTATCCTCGGGCCTCGTGGCGGGGCTGTGCGCAGCCGGCACGGCCGCCGCGCGATCGGTCAACGAAGGTAGCACCGCATTTGCGCCATTGAATGCGGTCACCCATTGCCTGTGGCCGCGCAGCGCATTCCGGCAAGAGCGCTTCAGCTTGCGCCACACCGTGACCGGTTTTGCCATCCACGAGGTGTCCGCGATCTTCTGGGGGATGTTGTTTGAGACGCTGATCGACCGCATGCCCGACGCGCGCCAGAGGCAGCAGCCGTTCGCGACCGCAACGGCGGCGGCAGCAACAGCGGCGACCGCGTATGCGGTCGACTACAAGGTCGTGCCGCGGCGCCTCACGCCGGGGTTCGAAGCGCACCTTTCCGGCAAATCGCTGGCCGCCGTTTACGTGGCGCTGGGCGCCGGACTGTTTGCGGTCGCAATGCTGCGGCGGCCGGCGTGCTAGCGGGTCGCCCAATCATTGACGCGCTCTCTTCATTGGCTTTCCGCAGGGCAATGGGAAGCGACCGCCACCTTGGCGACAACATTCCGAAGAACATTACGCCGAAGACGGAGAGGCCGAAGTCGACCGAGCCACAAGAGCCACTGGGAGGCATGCGCCGACGGGCCCGTATAGAGTCGAAAAGAGACATTCGGCAAATCCGCTTTCGATTTTTTGCTGCGGTCTCCGGCAGTGGACAGGCAAGTGGAAAATGACGACTGCGGAGAGGCTTGGGCGACTTCTGCGGGACGCCGAAGCCAGGCTACCCGGTTCAGATATGCTGGATTCTTGTGTCGCGCATATGGGACTCCGCAGGTCCGGAGCAACCTAGTCAATGTGAAACACTTTGTCCATCATTGCCCAATGCTCGCCCTGTTTTCGCGACTCAAGGGGCACTTGACATGGGGCGGTCAATTTCCACCACCTTTGTGTTTCTGGATCGGCCGCAATCGCGGCCATATCCGCCTCGAAGTCTGCCCCGACGTATTCCCAGTATCCGAAAAGAAGATTTTCCGGCTCCTTGAGAAATATCGAGTAATTGGTGATATTGGAACGCCGGATCCGCTCGACAATCGCTGGCCACGGAGCCGCGTGCAGCGCCTTGTATTCGTCGATCTTCTCGGGCTTGATGTGGATGACCATTCCCATTCGTTGCATTGAGTGTTCTCCGTGTCTCGCTTGCGTACTCGAGTGGCGATCTGTCGGGTGCGCATATTTGTCGTGCTTAGGCTGCGGCCTTCGTAGCGGCGTATTCGTCCCCAACCATCATCTTGACTACCGATTCGCCGTCGGTTTCACTCACCCGCTTTTCTCCCACGGCCTCGCCACGTCGAAGAACGAAGATGCGATCCGACACACTGAAAATATCGAGCAGATTGTGCGAGATCAGAATGACCGAGACACCTTTTTTCTTCAGCCCAAGAATCAGTTCCATCACCTTTCGCTGCTCTGGCACACCCAAAGCAGCCGTGGGCTCGTCCATGATCAGCACCCGCGCATTCCAGTAAATCGCGCGTCCGATTGCGATCGCCTGGCGCTGGCCGCCAGAGAGCATCTTGACCGGACCGTGGATCTTCTTCTCCGGAATGACGATGTCGAGCTGATCCAGCACCTCGCGTGCGACGCCAGCCATGCGCGCGCGGTCGATGGTACTGACGCCAAAGCGACGGTTCACCGGCTCACGTCCCAGAAAGATGTTGCTGCCCACATCGAGGTTGTCAGCAAGCGCAAGATCCTGGTAAATCGTTTCAATGCCTCTCGCGCGAGCGTCGTGAGGGTCGCGCATGTCGAGAGGTTGACCGTCGAAAAGCACCTCGCCTTCACTCGGTTGATAAACGCCCGAGATGATCTTGATCAACGTCGACTTACCTGCACCGTTGTCACCACACAATGCGACGACCTCGCCGGGGTAGACTTTCATCGACACTCTTTTGAGCGCCTCGACGCCTCCGAAGCGGATTGATACGTTGCGCACTTCAAGTAGCGGTTGGTTCATAATCAGACTCCGAGACGTTCCTTGTACTGGTCGATCAGCACCGACACGATGATCACGACGCCAACTGCGATGAACTGCCAGAATGCATCGACGTTGATGAATACCAGACCAAACTCGATCACAGCGATGATCAGGGCGCCGATCAACGTGCCGATCAGGTTGCCGGTACCGCCAAACAGGCTTGCGCCTCCGATTACGACCGCGGCAATGGAGTTGAGCAGCATCGGTTCGCCAGCCGTGGCCGATCCGGCAGAGAATCGAGCCGTATAGACGATGCCGCCTACTGCCGCGAACGCGGCCGCAAGCATATAGATCACGATCTTGTGCCGACGTACGTTAATGCCTGCTCTGGCAGCAGACTGCTCATTGCCACCAACCGCATAGGTATATTGGCCGAAGCGGGTGCGCGAAAGGATGAAGTGCATGACGGCCAGCAGGATCACCGTGACAATGACGGGATTCCACCCGGAGCCGAGCCATTGCAGGCCCGGGTTGTCCACTGATACAGTCATGCCGCTGCCTGCAGCGAGGAAGCCGGCACCGCGGGCAATACCGTACATCCCAAGCGTCCCAATAAATGCCGGGACACGATATCGCGCAACGAGCGTGCCGTTAATAGCGCCTGGAATGACTGATACAGCAATGGTCAGCGGCACAGAGAGGCCGAGCGCCCACGGGGATGAGCCTCCGAGCAAAGTGAACTGGGCAGCGCACACCGCTGCAAGGCCCATGACGAATCCGACGGACAGATCGATGCCCGCAGTGATGATCACGAACGTCTGACCAATCGCGAGAAGCATCGGTGCGCTTGCCGCAAGTGCTATCGACTGCAGGTTGTAGGCATTGAAAACGAAGGACCTCTGCTGGATCACCTGCGACCAGATTTCAAAGAAGAGGCAGAGCACAGCCAGGAATAGCCAGGGCCAGAAACGGCCAACCAGGGCCTTGTAGTCGATCGTCCTGGGAGCGGACGATGTGCCTGTCGCTCGTGGCTGACCAGAAAGTAAAGAGGCCTTTTGCATTGCAATGTCTCCAGATAGCTCTTGCAAATCACCGACGGCGGTTTCGAGCCGCCGCTGGCAAAAATCAGTTGGAGTAGATGTATTGCTTGACGTCAGTGTTGTCGATGTTCGACTTGTCCATGACGACGAAACCGGTGCTTTTCTCCTTCGGGACCGGCTTTCCGCGGATTGCGTCGACTGCATACTTGACGCCGTAGTAACCCATGTCGGCTGGCCGCTGGGCAATTGCGTAGTCGACCAGGCCGCTCTTAATATCCTTGTCGATGCCCGGTACGGCGTCGAACACGATCAGCTTGACTTTGCCGCTCTTCCCGGCCATGTGGATCGCCTGCGCCACACCTTTGCCGGAAAAGGTATTCGTGCCGAATACGCCGGATAGACCAGGCTCGCGCGCCATCACACCCGATACATCCGAAACAGCCTTGTTCGCGTCGTCTTCGCTATACAGCGTCGGCAGCACCTTGATGTTCGGATACTTCTTCATTTCTTCCTGGAAGCCCTGCACCCGCGCATCGGTGCTCGAGACGCCAGGTTTGAGGCTTTCGCAGAAGACAGTGCCCTTTTCACCGATCGCCTTCGCCAGCGTTCGCGCTGCAATACGGCCGCCTTCCTTATTGTCAGACGCCACGAACGAAAGCGGGAAATCCGCGTTTCCGCTGCCCGTCTGATACCGGCCGGTGCCGACGTAGGTGTCGACAGTGATGACCTTGATTCCCGCGTTCTTTGCTTCCGTCAGGGGCTCGATCAGTTGCTGTGCATCCACGGGAGAAACCAGGATCGCATCCGGACGCTTGGCAATGAATGCCTTGAGAATCGGCACCTGCTCCGTTGTGTTCCAGCTTTTCGGAAGCTGGAAAAGCAGCTGGGTGTTGTCCTCCGCCGCCGCCTTCTGGGCACCGCGGTACATCGTGAAATAGAAGGGATCGACCACTCCGGGCAACAGGGCCACAACGGGGTGCTCCTTGTCTGCATGGGCCGGGGGTGCGGCAAGCGCCGAGAGCATAAGCGCGCCCATTACTGCACTGATCAAACGACGGCGTGTACGCACGGGATGTGTTGTACACAGCGGTTTCGTCAAGCTGTCCATGTCTGTCTCCTGTCTCTTTCCGGGTTTGAAAGCTCAGCGGGGTGCCGGGTTTTCCGGCGAAACGTTTAGCGAAACGTTTCGTTGAATCTAAGACCTCTTGTGCACGAAGTCAATTAACCTCGGGTAAACATGAACAGATCGGAGCGAAAAGCGGCTAGTAGGACGCCGAATTTTTGACTTGCGTGGTGGAAACCCGGATGTCTCTCTCGACCCGTGCTTGCTATAAATCACTCAAACGAAACGTTTCGCTAAACGTTTCGCCAGCTAACGAAATTGACGGAGACGCGACTCATGTACACGAGGCAGGCGATGCATGAACTGGATATCGAAGACACGTTGGCCAGCGAGCAGCTGAAGGAGCTCGACGAGAATGGATTTTTCGTCGTCGAAGATGTGCTGAGCCCGGACGAGTGCCGTTCGATGGCCCGCGAATTTGAGCGGCTCCATGAAGCCGAGCGCCTCACGGGCGGACATGAAGTTCACGTCGAGCCCGGCGCGCGGCGCGTGTCTAACATCTTCAACAAGACGTCAGTGTTCGACAAGTGCCTGGAACTGCAGCCGGTGCTGGCCGCAGCACATAAGCTGCTGGGGGAGATCAAGGTGCACGGCGCCAATCTCCGCGATCCGGTGCAAGGGTTCGGTCACCAGCAATTGCACGTCGACGTGCCAAAGTACTTCGAAGATGACTGGTGGGTCGTTAATGCCGTCATCCTGTTTGACGACATGACGCTGGATAACGGCCCGACACGGGTTGTGCCCGGGTCGCACAAATGGGCACCGATTAACGTGCCTGTTGTCAACCAGGGCGACTGGGAGCCAGGCCCCATTTCCGAAGCAGATCGCAAACGGATTCCCGCCGATCTGGACGCGCCGTATCCAGGTGAGGTCTATCTGACCGGTCGGGCTGGCACCGTTTTCATCATGAACGCGTCGGGCTGGCACAGCGGTACACTCAAAAAGAACGACGCAAACCGCCGGGTACTGCATCTAACGTATACTCGGCGCGACCTCCCGCAGCAGCTCGTCCAGATCGACCATCTCACCCCGGAACTGTACGAGCGGATGTCACCTGCACAGCGGTTCCTGCTCGAAATCGAGCCGCCCCGCACGGCGGACGGCATCTTGCGGCAGCCGAAGCGCGAGCATGCGGGATGGTGGAACTGAACGGGCAGGAAGCTCGGGGCACAACTGCGCAGCGGGAAAATCATGGCAACAATGAAGGATGTCGCACGTCTTGCGGAAGTAAGTCTGGCGACCGTCTCGGCGGTCCTGTCGGGATCGACCTACGTGAGTCCCGACCTCACGGAGCGAGTGCGCGTCGCTGTCAAGGCGTTGGGTTACGCTCCGAACACAGTCGCAAGCAGCCTGAAAAAGGGGACCACCAAGCTATTGGGCTTGGTCGTCCCTGACATCACTAACCCATTCTTCACCGAGTTCGTGCATTCCATTCAGAAACGCGCTCATGTCCAAGGCTACTCTGTACTGTTATTCGACAGCGATCGGGATGTTGAGCACGAGCTCGCCTATCTTCGCATGCTCCGCGCCCATCTGGCCGTCGGCACGATCCTCTGTGCATCGGCACCGGAAGAAGCCTACGAAAAGGTTTGTTCCGAGATCGGCATCATGCCTGTCGTAGCGGTCGACCACGTGGTGTGCCCCAACGAATGGGATTCGGTTGCTCTCGATAACGTTGCCGCAGCACGCCTTGCAGTTCAGCACATCCTGGAATTTGGCCATCGGCGCGTCGCAATCATCTCCGGTCCGCAGAACCTTCTGCCTGGTCGTGATCGCTTGCGCGGCTTCACCCAGGCGCTCGCAGCCGCGAATCTGCCGGTCAATCCCGACTACGTGAGACAGGGTGCATTCGGTGAGCACGACGCCTATACCGCAGCGCTTGAGCTAATGGATCTCCCGGAGCCGCCGTCAGCCATCTTCGTGGCCAATAATCAGATGCTGATTGGCACGATGCGCGCATTGGCGGAAAAGCGTTTGGCGTGTCCCAAGGACATATCAGTCACCGCGATCGACGATTTTCCATGGGCGAACGCTTTCTCCCCCGCACTGACCACAGTCCGGCAGCCCGTTGACGCGATGGCCGAAGCGGCGCTCAACATGCTGCTCGAGCGCATCAGGGGAGACGAGCGAAGCCCTCGGCATATGGTCTTTCCGCCGGAACTGGTCGTGCGTCAATCGTGTAGCAGTCCAGCGGCGTTCGGCGAAACGGAAAGTCAGGGGGCCGGCCGGACTGCAAGCGCGACGGCACGCGACAGTTCCAACAAAAAGTCGCGCGTGAAGAAAACGGATTTAGCGGGAACGGAAGAAAACATCGTTCTTCCGACGGCTGCCCGCTGACTGTCATACATATTCACGCCTGGCACTCCAGTCAAAGCTGACGGCTGAGTTTGATCAGCGCATTACATATGCGATATCCAGATGATTAGGATGCCAAATTGGTAATGTCATCATTTAACTCTCGAGTCAATCGACGCACTAATGGTAAAAGGAGCCGTCATGAAGGTTGATGCACATCAGCACTTCTGGACGACTGCGCGAAGCGACTATGGCTGGCTCACCCCTGATCTCGCTCCACTATGGCGAGACTTTTTGCCATCGGACCTTGCGCCACTTGCGCCACTTGCGCAGGCGAGCAAGTTCTCCGGCATGGTGACAGAGGCGCCACCGGGTTATGCCGACGATGCTTTCTCGCCCTACTTCGCTTTCCTGCTCTCGCGATCTGGCGCTCAGCGCCTGATGTGGGGGAGCGACTGGCCGGTCCTGAATCTGAACGGCGATTACGTGTCGTGGCACGCATGCGTCGAACGACTGTCCTCCAGTCTCGTCGAGGAAGACCGGGCGGCAATCTTTGGCGAAACAGCCCGCTCGTTTTACCGGCTGTGAGATCACGCCCACGCCGGTGAGACTGGAATCAGCGGGCAGCGTGCTATGCGCAATCCCTCGGTCAAGGATCATCTGCACTTGCCTTGCGTTCAGCGCGGCGAATCGAATGCGAAGGAGACAAAATGGAAATCCAGAAACGACTGTTCCGGCCAGCAAATGGCGGTGCTTTCCCCAACCCGATCGGCTTCGGAGGCGCGCCTCTCGGCAACCTCTTTTCAGTCGTGCCCGACCAGCTTGCTGAGGAGACGATACGGGCCGCGTGGGACAGCGGAGTCAGATATTTCGACACGGCACCCTTCTATGGCACCGGCCTGTCAGAGCGGCGTATGGGGCAGATACTCCGTGAGATGCCGCGCGATGACTTTGTTCTGTCGACGAAAGTCGGCAGACGGCTCATCCGTGATGAATCGGTGCCGTCGACGCAGCATGGCTACGTCCATGGCCTGCCTTTTCGCGTCGAGTACGACTACTCATCCGACGGTGCGTTTCGTTCCATTGAGGATAGCCTGAACCGCCTGGGCGTTGACCGGCTCGACGTCGTGTACATCCACGATATAGCCGAAGACACGCACGGCCCCGATTGGGAAAGGCAATACCGCACTGCTATCAACGGCGCAGCCCGGGCGCTTTCCGATATGCGCGCACAAGGCTTGATCCAGTCGTGGGGCCTTGGCGTCAACCGGGTTGAACCGTGTGTCAGGGCTCTGGCTGACTCGGACCCCGACATCTTCCTGCTCGCGGGGCGTTACACCTTGCTGGATACAACGGCCCTGAACAGTCTGATCCCCGCGTGTATGCGGTGCGACGCGAAACTGGTGATCGGCGGCCCCTATAACTCCGGGCTCCTTGCTGGTGGCACAACGTTTGAATACAGCACCGCGCCAAGGGAAATGGTTGAAAAGGCATCCCGGATGGCAGTGCGCTGCGCTGAGTTTGGCGTGAGCCTCAAGGCCGCAGCGTTGCAATTCTGCAGCGCCCCCGAGCCTGTTTGCGCGGTAATTGCAGGGGCACGAAATCCTGACGAAGTTCATGAGAATGTGAAACAGATGTCCGTGCGCATCCCACGAGGTCTCTGGCAAGCGTTGAAACACGATGGCCTGATCCCGGAGCACGCGCCCGAACCCACGCCGCGATAGACGCATCGGCGCGCGCCGCACTACAAGTATCAGACGATCGGAGGCAGTATGAAGACCTCAACAGCAGACGCAGATGTCACCGTGCGACTGCATCCCGATGACGATGTGATCATCGCGCTGCAGCAGCTTGTGGGTGGCACAACGGTGGACGGTGGCCGCGTAACCGTCCGGGGGCTGGTGGCCCCTGGTCACAAGGTCGCCTCACGTGCCATCCAGCAAGGCGAGCCGGTTCGACGGTACGGGCAGATCATCGGCTTTGCCTCGTGCGACATCGCATGCGGCGACCACGTCCACACGCATAACCTGTCGATGGGCAGCTTCGACCGCGACTATGCGTTTGGAAAGGACGCAAAGCCAGCGCCCGTCGCGAGCCGTGCGAGCTTCATGGGTATCGTCCGTCCTGATGGACGCGTCGCGACGCGCAACTACATCGGCATTCTTACGTCAGTGAACTGCTCTGCGACCGTCGCACGTGCCATTGCAGACCACTTCAAACCTGGAGTGCTACGCGACTATCCAAACGTGGACGGGGTCGTCGCACTCACGCATGGCCAGGGTTGCGCGATCGACTCACAAGGAGAAGGCCTGGCACTGATCCGTCGAACGCTCGGTGGGTACGCACGACATCCTAATTTCGCGGCGGTGCTCATCGTCGGACTCGGGTGCGAGACCAACCAGATTGGGGGCCTGCTCGAAAGTCAGGGTCTTGAGGCGGGCAACACGCTGAAGGTCATGACCATTCAGGCTACCGGTGGCACGTCGCGCACAGTGGCGGCTGGCATCGACGCTGTGCAGGCGCTGCTGCCAGAGGCCAATCGCGTGAAGCGGGAGGCAGTCGACGCAAGTAATCTCGTGGTTGGTTTGCAGTGCGGCGGGTCCGACGGCTATTCGGGTATCTCGGCGAATCCGGCGCTTGGTGCTGCGGTCGACCGTCTTGTTGCCCACGGCGGCGTTGCCATTCTGTCCGAGACACCGGAAATATACGGCGCGGAGCACCTGCTCACCCGCCGCGCCATTTCACGCGCGGTCGGAGAAAAGCTGATCGAGCGCATTCACTGGTGGGAAACTTATTGTGCACGCATGGGCGCAGACCTGAATAACAACCCGTCGGCGGGTAATAAGGCAGGTGGCCTGACGACAATTCTCGAGAAGTCGTTGGGCGCTGTGGCCAAAGGCGGCACGACGAACCTGATTGCTGTTTATCGCTATGCGGAGCCGGTATCGGCACACGGTCTGGTTTTCATGGACACCCCGGGCTATGACCCCGTCTCGGCAACCGGCCAGGTAGCAGGCGGAGCCAACCTGATCTGCTTTACAACGGGGCGCGGCTCTGCATACGGCTGCGCGCCTTCGCCCTCGCTGAAACTGGGCACCAACAGCGAACTATGGCGCAGACAGGAAGAAGATATCGACCTGAACTGCGGAGAGATCCTCGACGGAACGAGGAGCGTCGACGAAATGGGCCAGGAGATTTTCGAGCTCATGCTGGCAACCGCATCGGGTATGCGATCAAAGAGTGAGCTTCACGGCTACGGACAAAATGAGTTCGTACCCTGGCAGATCGGCGCGATCACCTGACCTTCACACAGAGACATCATGAATGCATCAACCCAGCCCAACTGGCTGCCGTTTGATCTGGACTCAGCGCGCCTCGTCGGCCGCATGTGGCGACATACCGAAGCGGGAGAAGGCCCATGTGTGATCGCTATCCGTAGGGGAGAGGTCTTTGACATTACGGAGTCCGCAACGACGATGGCGGACCTGCTCGATCGCGCTGACCGCGTGCAAATCGCCAGCCAGGCGCCAGGGGAAGCTCTTGGGCCCGTCACAGAACTCCTGACGCAGACCCGCGCGGCCCGCGCTTGCGGCAAGCAATATATTCTCGCGCCATGCGACCTGCAGGCTATCAAGGCATGCGGCGTTACCTTCGCAGTTAGTCTCATCGAACGCGTGATCGAGGAAGAGGCTGGCGGCGACCGCGACAAAGCGGCTAGTGTGCGAGAAAACATCACCGCACTGATCGGCACGGATCTGTCGAAAATCTGCCCAGGTTCTGATGCCGCGGCAAGACTGAAGGAAGAGTTGTTGCGCCGTGGCGCGTGGTCGCAATACATGGAAGTCGGTCTTGGGCCGGACGCTGAGGTCTTCACCAAGTCGCAACCGATGTCGGCCGTGGGCTTCGGTGCCCCAATCGGATTGTTGGCTTCGTCGGGCTGGAACAACCCCGAGCCTGAAATCGTTCTGGCCGTCGACAGCAGGGGCGAGCCAGTAGGCGCCACGCTTGGTAACGACGTCAACCTGCGCGATATCGAAGGACGCTCTGCGTTGCTGCTCGGCAAATGCAAGGACAACAACGCCTCCTGCGCGATCGGCCCATTCATCCGCCTCTTCGATGGCGACTTCACTCTGGACACTGTTCGACAGACGAGCGTGTCTCTGCGCGTGGAAGGCGCTGATGATGATTTCGTGCTGGAAGGTGTGAGTCACATGAGTCAGATCAGCCGCGACCCGGCAGATCTCGTCGCGCAAACCCATGGCGATCACCACCAGTATCCAGATGGATTCATGCTCTTTCTCGGCACGATGTTTTCGCCGATCATGGATCGTGATGCCCCGGGATCGGGCTTTACCCACCACCTCGGTGACCTCGTGACAATCTCGGCTCCGCCCCTTGGTGCTCTGGTCAACACCGTCGGTTTATGCACGGAAATCGCTCCGTGGACCTTCGGTGTTCGTGCGCTGTATCGCAATCTCAGCAGCCGGGGACTAACAGGTCTTTGACCGGCATCGTAGCGCCCGTCGGCCTTCACATTGGCACCCGATTATTCTGGGAGCACAGACATGACTCGATTTGATAATTTCATTGGTGGGGAGTGGGCAACATCCATTGCATACTCCCGCAATATCAACCCATCCGATACAGACGACGTGGTCGGTGAATTCGCCCAGGCTGACGCGAAGCAAATGCACGCCGCAATCGGCGCGGCCCGGCAAGCGTTTCCGAAGTGGTCGCAAACGACGCCCCAGCAACGTTTTGATGTTCTCGATCAGGCGGGTACGACCATCCTCGCCCGCAAGCAGGAACTCGGGAACTTGCTCGCGCGCGAAGAGGGCAAGACGTTAGCGGAAGCCGTCGGTGAGGTAACGCGCGCAGGACAGATCTTCAAATTTTTCGCCGGCGAGGCCCTGCGTGTCGGCGGTGAAATCCTCCCGTCAGTGCGCCCCGGCTTGACCGTGGAAGTGACGCGCGAGCCCGTCGGCGTAGTTGGTTTTGTCACACCATGGAATTTTCCTATCGCAATACCGGCGTGGAAAATGGCGCCGGCTCTCGCTTTCGGCAATTGCGTCAGGTTCGCCACACCGGGTGGCAGGCCGGCTTCACAAACCGCTCAAGGATGCATCTCAGTTAGAGATGTCTCGAACGCGTCGTGATGCCGCACGCATTCGTTGGCACTTCTGTTTTTCCAACCATTTCAGCGATTCCTGCACGACCTCGGTAGGAACGTCATTGAATGACGCGCCGCGAAGCAGCGCCTCGCTTGCTGCAATGTCGTTGAACTGCCCCAGCTTGTTCTGCACGGACGTCAACTCCTTGATGGTACGGCCGTGCCCACCTTTGATGATGGGTTGAAAAAACTCGAGCAGGTACCTCAGCTTTTTGCCGGCTTTTCTAACGTCGTGGAGACCTTCCTCATCGGCCGACTCGCTACGTGCTGCGCGTTTGCATCGCTTTTGAAGCGTGCGCTGCGCGAGGCGGACGCGCTTCTCGGCGAACGCCCGAATGGGTCGATCGCTGCAACTCGACTGCAGTGTGGTCTGCGCGCGAAGGAGGGCATCGTTCAGAAACGCCTCGACATCGTCGCTCTTGATCATCGTCTGGCTGTGCGCCACCGCCTGCGCACGTTTCTCGCGTGCTGCGGCCACAAGGAGTTCGACCGAGGCGCCGGACTCCTGGGCGGTTCGGAGTAGATCGCCTGCAATGTCCCAATCGCGCGTGCAGCCAGCCACCTCCGCAAGACGCTTGAATTCTGCCGTGGCTTGCACGGTTGCTTCCTCTCCGATGTAAGGGGAGTACGCCCAATACAACGCGCGAAGCTTTCTGAAAGCGACTCGAAGCTGATGAAACCCTTCCGGGTCGCGCTCCGTGGAGAGGTCTCGCGCTCTTTGCACTGCTTCGGCAGCCACCGGCGCTGCCAGAGACGAGAACGTGCTGGCGATGGAGCTTGCTTTTGAGAGTGACGAACCAGCCGTCCGGCGTTTGACCTTGAAGAGAGTGTTCGGCTTTGGTAACGACCAGTCACCATCCATATCCATTGAAGCCTCGAGGCGGACAGAAAATAGACGTCCCCAGACGTTACCACATCGAACTTCGAACGTCGAAATTGTGACACGTTGATGAAAGACTTCAAGATGCCGCCGGCTATCCCCGCTTCATAGCACCACCAGTTTGTGCTGTTCTGTATTAGGATACGAAGCTACGTCCAGTTACCGCCCGATACGCTGCCACGTCGTGCGCGCCCCGAGAATATCTGGGGCACAAGTAGGAGTCCGGTTTGAAGAAGCGCGCCACCGTCATCTGCCGCAGAGGTAAGCGAATCCTCCTTGTCGCACGTAGTCAATCGAAGTGGGCGTTGCCAGGCGGGATCCTCAAGCGCGGAGAAGATCGCACGGACGCCGCGCTTCGGGAACTCAAAGAAGAAACCCAACTAGCCGGGAAGTCAGCCAAACACCTCTTTGACTTCCATGGGAAGCAGAAGCACCATCACGTGTTTTCCTGCGAAATCTCACAACGCGCCAAAGCTCGTCCAGGTAACGAAATCTCCAGGTGTCGCTGGGTCCACCTGGACGACATTCCTCGCCTCATCACAAGCGGCCCCACGACAGATATCGTGAAGCTGATTAGTCAGCGACGCAGGAAGTAGCCCAGGTACGAGCTACATATCCGATGTCCTGCGTACTACCCATTAGCGTGTTGCACGCTTGCCGGATCGACGTTCCCGGCGAAGCGATGGAAGACGGCGAACCAGATTTTTGAAAGAAGTACACGCGTGCCAGGATACCGGGTGAGGCCTTGCGCCACTACTGCCGCAGCAATGCGCAGTCGATTAAGCTGGAAGGCAAGAAGGAGTTGTGGCTCGGACAGGTCACTGGCGCTATCGACTCGACGTAAATGATGCACGGCATGACCTCGCGTTACCGTGCACTACGGATGTTGCGGATGTTCAAGGAAAAAGCGGAGCATTTCACCACTCGCATCCGGCCCGCTCGTGTCCGTATAACTCCCGCGCGCACTGCCGCCTGCCCAGGCGTGCGGCGCGCCGTGAATGGTCCACAACTCGGCATCCACGCCGTCGCGGGAAACCAGCCGCGCTACCGTGCAGTCACGCCGGCCAGCCCCGCTACGACGCTCTTCGTCGACGCCATCGTGTTGTCGTTCGAAGCCGCGTACGATTCGGGCGGCATTCGACGGGTGAACCGTGGCATCGGCATCACCATGAAAAACGATCATGGGCCGTTGCGGCACAAACGAATGGCGTTGCGCGCGTCGCGCCTCTGCGGGATGCGTGCCGCCTTTCATCGCGGCAAGCGCAGTGGGTAAGTCATGCGCGCAATGCGCAGCGAGACCGGAATGTACGCCGGCCGCGGCGTACAGTTCGGGATACTCGCTAATCATGATTGCCGCCATTGCACCGCCCGCGGATAGGCCCGCCACGTACACACGTGAAGGGTCGACATTGTGCGCGGCAATAATCTCCCGCGTGATTCCCGCGATCAGGGACGGCTCGCCGCGTTCGCGCGACTGATCACTCGGCCGGAACCAGTTCCAGCACTTTGACGGGTTGGCCTGCTTCGGCTGTACCGGATACGCGACAAGAAACCGGTGACGCTCGGCGAGCGCATCCATCTGAGTACCGGCTGCAAAGTCATCAGCGTCCTGGGTACAGCCGTGCAGCATTACAACGAGCGGCATCGGTGTGCTCGCGGTCCCTGCGGGCACATAGAGCCGATATTGCCGGCGACCAGCAGCGTTCGAATACCGGTGCACGCTGAAATGCCCGCGATCTTCCACATCTGTACGTACCCGTTCCGTCGCATGCGGAGGGACGTCGTATCTGTTCGTCCGGTAAAGCGGGGCGCCCACGGGACTGGATACCGTTACATCCGACATGTCGTTCGCCGCCGGATTGCCTTCGCCGCGCAACGCGCGTTGTATTGCCGCCGTCGCTTCGGCGGGGCCGCGTGTACGCAGCAAGGTCATCGCTTCGTGCATCGAGTTCAGAAAGCCTTCATTCAGTTTCATGGTGTGGTCCGGTGAGCAGGGTAGATGTCGGGTGGGGCGGCGTGGGTTACCGGATACGGTCGGCGAGCGCTGCCTTGACGGCAGGCGTTGCGTGAAATGCCCCCAGCACCGCGATACTTCCAATAGTTGCGCGCGCAAGTTCCGGTGAGACGTCAGCCGCAATGCTTGCCAGCCCGAGCACCTGGATGTCGAGGCGCTCGCGCGCCGCGCGTACTGCCTCAAGGTCCTGTCTGGAAAAATGCTGCATGCCGAGCACTAGCGCGCGGCGTGTGACCGTCTCCTGAACGACCTGGGCGTGCAGTGCAAGCTGGTTGCGGATGGCCGTCCGTATCAGGTCGGTACGGTTCGAATAGAACCCTTCTTCAACGAGAAGATCGATCTGACCAAGGTCTACCGGGACAAGATTGATCGTGATTTTTTCGGACTCTCCGCCTTTGGCGCGAGGTGTCTCGCGAATCGCTGCTTTTTTCATCTTCCATCCAGTTGCCATCCATGTGGATGGTTATAGGATGGATTTTGCTGCTATGCAAGATTCTTAGCTTCGGCTGAAATCGTGCCAGGTGCGCTTCCGGCAGCGGCGCGCCAATCGCAGTCCGGCCACGCCTCGGCACACGCGCGTCTTCCATTGGGTCGCCAGGTATGCGGAAGGGTGCGATTGGGTCACCATCAAGCGTTGCAATGCCCCGTTGCCATACCGCTACGGCATGGCGACCGTGTCTATAGTGGAGGCAGCCCCCTTTTCTGCGAGCCCCATGCCATGCTTTTTCGCAGGACAGTTCTCCCTGTGCTCATAACGATCTGCGCGATTGTCGTGCTGCTTTTTGTGCCACTACCCTGGCAGCCGATGACGCAAATTCACAGCGAGGTCATGATCCAGCGAGCGCCTGAAGAAGTGTTCGAATATGTGTCGACACCCGCAAACTGGCCGGCATGGCATCCATCGTCGCTGGCAGTGCGTGGCGCCACCGATCATTCGCTGCAAGTTGGAGAAAAGGTGACCGAGGACTTCAGGGTGGCGGGCCGCAATGGAACGGTCGTCTGGACGGTGGCGGGACGCCGCGCTCCGACATTCTGGAGCATTGACGGCGACATCGATGGGAGGAAAGCAGGAACCGTCACATACACGCTGACGCCGGTCGGCGCCGGCACGCGGTTCGAGCGCGATTTTACCTACCGGGCGCCAACTCTGCTGTTCTCGCTGCTCAACTGGGCGGCTCTGCGCAAGCAGATCGATGCCGAATCGGCTGAAGCGGTGCGGCGCCTCAAGGTCAAGCTCGATGGCGGCGCATAGATGGATTGCCGCGACTCGCCGCCCGCGACGCAAAAATGCGCACGCAGACCCGCAGCAGCCGCCACGAAATGAGTCATCTTGCTGGTGAATCGTCGCACGCGACGCTGCTCACTTATTCTTTGCCTTCAAGACGCTTTATTTCCTGTTGAGCTACGTGCGCCACCATGGCCATCGCCGCTCTCTGAATGGCGATGCCCCCGGGGCTGGCGACAAGTGTGGCGATCCGCTGAATCGCCACACCCAGCAGAATATCCAGCTCGGGCCCCCAGGGCGGAATATGAACGATATGTCCGCCCACGATCTGGTCCCCGCCGCCGTCCTGAATGATGCCGTCTAGAATCTGGGCAACCTGCCCGTACAGACCGGGCGGAATCGTGACCCGCGCATGGGCCTGCACAATGTCGGTCCAGAGTTCCTGAATACCGGTCCGCGTATCTGTCCAGAGCGGATAGAACCCCCGAGTGCTGGCGTCCAGCCCGAAGTAATCGCCGATAAACGTGACGTTAGAATCTCCATGAGACCACGGCGCGTCGATGGCCGGATCCCAAGGCTGGTCAGTCACGGTAGCCCGACTGAACGAAGCCCCACCGTCAACGGACTGGGCGATGATCACATCGATGAGCGGCGTGGACGGTTTGGGGCCAAACTCATAAAAGGCACACCCGATCACGCCACCGGGATCGAAGACGATCTGCGGGTGAAAGTGTTGCAAACTGGTGCTTATCGGTTCCGCCAGTAATGGCTTTCCGGACAGGCCGGTGGGCCAGCTGGCTCCGCCGTCAGTCGACACTGCGCAGTAGATGCGGGACACACCTTCGCGGAAGTCGGCCCATGCCACGGCGATCGTGCTCCCGAACACACTGGCTGATGGAATCGTCAGCACGCGAAAGGTTCCGCCGGGAAACACCGGCCACCCATGCGGCGCCGGCAATCCTGCGTCGAGCGTCGTAACCCCTGTGGCAGGCGATGTGGCGGGCGAAAAACTGTCACCTCCGTCCGTCGAGACGATCATCTTGATCTCGTTTCCCGCGATCCAGACGATATAGATGTCGCCGTTAGCGGCGACGTTGATCTCCGGCGAAAACGAATCGTTGACGAGTACCGTACCCGCCGGGGTGGCGCCCACGCCTGTGCCGACCCAGGTCGCGCCATGGTCTGTGGTGCGTGCAAAACGCATGTCGGATCCGTCGTCCCATACCGCGTAGACGCGGCCATGAAACGGACTCGCCGGATTCGCATCGCCTGCCGCCCACTGCTTGTCGTCGCCAGCGCTGTTGTGGATCGGCTTCGGCGCACTCCAGGTCTGCCCGCCGTCCGTTGACCCGTAGATCACGATGCCAACGGTATCGAAGGTCGGCGGATTGTTCCCTGACAGACCAACTAGATAAACGTTTCCGACGTCGTCCCATGCGAGGGCAGGGTCAGTGAGAAGCGTAAAACCAGATAGCGTAAAGGCAGCAGAATCATGCCACGAGAGACCGCCATCCGTGGAGTATTCGGTTGCCAGAATAAAGTCGTAGTTGTGAATGTCCTTGAACTTCTTGGAACCCGCGACGATCTGTTTCGGGTTGTTGGGATTGACGACGATATTGCTTTCGCTTCTAGCGTTGTTTACGCTCGAATCGTGCGTGACCTGGATATTCGACATGATCCCCCCTGTCGGTGAGAGTGCGCCGCAAATCCTCCGTTCATGGTTCTGGTCACGAAGACGTGACCAGAACCATGGAAAGGACACCGATGGTACCGCCTGTTGGGGCTCTGCACCCCAGCTTGATCAATCCGTCTGCCGAAGGAGTTTTGCAATTGCATCAGTACAGAACGGCGTAGGCAGGCCGGTCTTATGAATTGCATTCAATGAACACGAAAAGTTGAGTCGTGCGTGGTGTCATCGCCCCTTTTTGCGCGTCGAAGAATCACGTTTTTTAGGGTCGTGGTTCGCGTGGTTAGCGTGAGCGCGAACAAGTTCCAGGATGGCGCTGCCGGTCATGACATGGCTGTCGTTGTGCTGGAATAGGGTCACTTTGGCCGGCGCATCGAGATCGAAATTTTCTGGAATCCTGACCGATAACTTTAGCCGGAGCATCTGCCCTGGCTCAATCGCAAAGCCGACTCCAGCCACTCGATGGGTCAGGTTCCAATGCTTGCCAGCAAGCTTGGCGCCATGCATGTGGTTCCTGTCAGGTACAGATGGTTTCTCCCCCTTCCTGGGCGGAAGCTGTTCGAGAATCATCGGCACGTCATCGAGCCGGTTGTCCTTGTGGACGATAACCTCGATCAGCCTTGCGTGACTGTACGGGCTGCCGATGATGAAGGGAAACTCGACCAGGCTCTCGGCCTTGGCGAAGACATGTGCGTATGACAGGTTGCGTTGACAGACGTTGTTGTCACCCCAGAAGTAGCTGCCGTAATCGCACGTACCGGGCGCGACCAGCACTGGCGCTGCATTGAGCCCACCCGCAGAGTCATTGTTGTTTCCACGGGACTCGGCCAGAAGGCATGGGTGCCATGTGCCCTCCTGAGGAATTTGCGCGGCCGGCCAGCGAATGGGGCCGAAGATACGCGTAGCGCCCACCGCGAGATTCAGCGGTGCACCCTCACCCAGATACAGGTGCCTCTGCTGGACCGCCGCCGTCTGCCAGTCGCCCGGATACCAATCCTGCGGGTAACGAAACTCCAATCCGGGCAGCGCATCGAGCGCGGGATAGTTGCCTACGGTGACCGCAAGCGTGACGTTCTCCGCGGGATTGGGCCCAAGGTTCGTTATCTTGCCGTAGATGAAATGATCCGTTACACCGTCCCGCAACAGATCCTGATCGATCCAGACAGTATTCCCGTCCTGCTGCCGGCGTACGATCAGGTCCGGTGCTTCCCAATGATAGCCGGGTGACGGGACCATTCCCGTATCGCTTGAGGAGTCACGGATGTAGACGTTCGCGGGGCGGACCGCGACACGTGCGGTAAACATTTCCTGGGTTCCGGTACGCGTATCCAACCAGAACGGGAAGAAGCCAAGCGGACTCGCCGCGAGACCGAAGTAATCACCAATGAAGGTGACGTTGGGATCTCCGTGCGCCCAAACGGCATCGACTGTCGGGTCCCAAGGCATCTCCGTCACCGTAACCCGGTCCACGAAAGTTGCCGCGTTGTCGGCGGACACTGTCAGGACCACGTCGATCAGCGGCGTCGTTCCGCCTCCCTTAGGCCCGAAGAGATAGAAATCGCAGCCAACGTCTCCCTGAGGCGTGCAGGCGAGTTGAGGCTGGAACTCGTGCTGATCCGGCGCAGAGACAGCGCCACCGCTCATCAGCGGCATGCCGGAGCCGCTGCCCGCCTGCCAGGCGGCACCACCATTGTTGGATCGCGCATAGTAGATGCGTGCGACGCCCTGTCGATAGTCGGCCCAGGCAACAACCATGTCGCTCGCATTTGCTCCAACACAGGCCGTTGCGACCGTGGGCGTTCGGAACGTCCCCCCGGGTAGCTGGCCAGGTAAACCCGTGATGCCGCTCGCGACGGTAGTCGGGTTCGAGAACGAATCCCCACCATCGGTGGATTTGACAAACTCAATGTCGTTGCCAGCGATGAAGAAGATGTAGACGCTGCTGTCCGCAGCCACGACGACTTGAGGTCCGAAAGAGTCCGGAGCAAGGGACGTTCCGACCGGGTTCGCACCGGTGCCGCGCCAGCTGGCGCCGTAGTCGATCGTGCGCCCGAAGAGCATGCCACCCGGACCGTCCCAAGCGGCGTAAACACGGCCATGATAGGGGCTTCCCGGATTCGTATCGCCTGCGGCTGATTGCTTGTCATCGCCCGGCGCCGAGTGAATGAGGTTCGGAGGGGACCAGGTCAAACCACCGTCCGTAGACTTGTACACCGCGATGGCCATCGGCTCGGGTCCCTGAAACGGAAGAGCAACGAGATACGCACCTCCGACATCGTCGAAGGCGACCGTCGGATCTGAAACGCCGTCCCAGCCTGCGAGGAGCCCGAGGGGCGCCGCCTCCTGCCACGATCGGCCCGCGTCGAATGTCGAATACGTGGCAAGCGAGAACGCATAGGTGTGCGGGTCGGTGAATCGTTTGGACGACCCGACCATGTTGTACGGATTGGTCGGATTGACTTCTATCGTCGATTCACTTCGGTCGTTGCTTGGGCTGGCATCGCAGGTGACGCGGATGTTATATCGTGGTCCAAGAATGAGCGGGAGCATGGTTCCCTCCTGGGTAGCGGCATCGACAGTAGCCTCTCTGTTTTCTTATTCAACTCGGGAAAGCTTTGCGACCGTGGCCGGCACTCGCAGACGGATTGGACTACGAACCTCCATATTTGCTGGCTCGAAGACGAACTGGTTCGGCTAGCTCGGAACGCGATTGGACGTTTGATGAAGTCTAGGTAGCCCGAGCAGGTCTAGCAAGGTAACCTATCTTCAAGCGACGTCACGGCAAGCTCAAAGATACTGGTGACGACGCTGGGCCTGTAGAGCGACTCAAGGAGCTCTCCCGGAACCCTCCGGGAGACATCCCCTCTGTGGTCAATGTCCGCTTTCTCGCGTCCAATCCGAATCCCGGGATGACCGCATTGGGTCGAAAATACAAGGACGGCATCCGAGACACCGGTCACTCGCGACCCGGGAACTCGATAATGTCAGGAAAGCGATCTATCCACGCTCGACCTTCGCCGATACTCGAACGACGGGAATGGATGAAATGACCTCATAGGGCGTCCGGCAGGTTTCGGAGCGAATCAGTCCTTTGAATATGCACCCCTGGGTGCATATGGGGCGCCGGGTACCTATGTCTACCAGTCCTATCCACCGCCAGTCGTGCATGGGCCACCGGTGGTCGGCGGCTATGGTCAGTGCCAGGGCGGTGGTTGCCACAAGGGTTGGGAACACCACCACTGGCACAACGGTGGGTGACGTAGGACCGCTTGACGCCGCGCTCATCAAATCCCACTCACTACATGCGCTAGCGGTGCTGGCCGACGGTCGACTCGCATAACGCAAAGATAGCCAAACTGCATCGCTGGGCGGTGGGTGGCATCTCTTCATGCGTTGCAGTTCAATGAAGGCGCGGAAGGGAACGCCTCGGTTCGGTGCGAAAGCGAATGGGTCATATCGACCCGTTGCAGACATCCGGCCACGCGGGATCAACGTCGGCTTCTTATCGCAAAACAGCCATTTAAAGCTACCGAACCGAGTCTTGCGGAAAACGCGGAAACCAGGGGGAATGTCGTCGCTCGAGCCCAACGGCACAATATCTCTACCGCAAAAGCTCGACTATCACGACATCGGTGTCGTCTCGCGCAACCAACGTAAGCTGCGCTTCATCGCTGACGACGACGCCATCGCGCGGCGCGAGCCGGACGGGTCCCACGTCAACCCGACCATGATCGGCAACCAGATACGCCGAACCTGGCGTCGACAACATGTGATGCACCATCGTGCCTTCGCGTAGCGTGGCGATGCGCACGCGCACGTCGGCATTAACGGGAAGCGCCCCCGCACGTACATCTTCTGGATCGCCACTCGCCAGCGTGACGAAGCGACCTTCGCGACAACCGCGCGAACAGATACGCGCCGCCCAACGTGACGTGCCACCCTGCGTGCGCGGATGCAGCCAGATCTGGGAATAGCCGCGCTGGCACATTTTCCTGGTTGCGCTCGGTATGATGGATCGCGGCGCCCGCACTGATCGTCTGCACGGAATCGGCGACGAGCCGCGCGCGATTGCCCGCGTCGTCTTCATACGTGATCGCACCCGAACGCACCCACGTCACGATCTCCACGCAGCGGTGAGCATGCAGGTCGAAGCCCGAGTGCGGCGCGAATGCATCGTCGTTCCACACATAGAGCGCGCCGAGCGGCGCATGGTCGGCGCGTCCGCATTCGCCGAGGCGAAAATGCAGTCGCGTATCGAGCCAGTCGCGCCTGACTGCGCCAAGCGAAAGGTAAGGACGATGTTCGAACATGACGTGCATCCGCTCAAGACGCGCGTACGCGTCGGGCGTGGATGCGATCGGCGAAGACCGCATCCACGCGCCCGGCCTGCGCTTAGATCTGCTGCTGCCCGCCATCGACGAACAGTTCGATGCCGTTCACGAAGCTCGCGTCGTCAGAGGCCAGGAACAGCGCCGCGCTCGCGATCTCGCCGGGCTCGCCGAGGCGCCCCATCGGGATCTGGGCAGCCAGGTAATCGGCAAGACCCTGGCGTTGGGCGGCATCGTCACCGGCGAGGTCGAGCAAGCCGGGCGTGCGCGTCGCGCCCGGGCTGATTGTATTCACGCGGACGCGGCGATCCTTCAGATCGAGAATCCAGCTGCGTACGAAGGCGCGCACCGCGGCTTTCGAAGCCGAATACACGCTGAATGCAGCCGTGCCCGCGCTGCCTGCCGTTGAACCGGTAAGAATCACCGACGCCCCCTCGGCGAGCAGCGGCAACGCTTTTTGCACCGTGAATAGCACGCCCTTCACATTGCGATCGAAGGTGTCGTCGTAGTGTTCTTCGGTGATGCTGCCAAGCGGCAGCATCGAACCGCCGCCGGCGTTCGCGAACAGCACGTCGAGATGCCCCTGTTCTTCCTTGATCTGCGCATACAGCGCGTCGAGCTCACCCAGCTTTGTGGAATCGACACGTACCCCCGTCGCGTTGCCGCCTGCTTCGCGGATGCCGTTCACTGCGGCATCGAGTTCGGCCTGACGGCGGCCGGTGAGGTAGACGTGCGCGCCTTCTGCCGCGAAACGCTGTGCGGTGGCGAGGCCGATGCCGCTGGTTGCGCCGGTAACGAGTGCAATCTTGTTGTCGAGCTTGCGTGCCATGGTGCTTCTCCTTTCGTTCGGTAAGTGGATGACCGCGTTCGGTGTTGCGTGCTGCGATGTGAGGAGAATATCGACGCCCAAGCCTTTTCGAAATAGAATTGATTGAAATCAATCGTTGCAAAAATGAAAAGATGAGGGGAAATGGCGAAGCTGCCTGATTTCGAAGGACTTGCTATGTTCGCGAAGGTCGCCGAGGAAGGATCGTTCGCGGCCGCGGCGCGCGCGATGGGCGTGTCGGTGGCGACGGTCTCGCGCGGCGTCGCCCGTCTCGAAGACCGGCTGGGCGCGCGGCTCTTCAACCGCACGTCGCGCCAGCTCTCGCTCACCGAGTTCGGCCGGACGATCTGCGAGAAGGCCGGAGAGATCTACCGTCAGGCCGAAGAAGCAGAAAGCGCCGCGCGCGAGATGTCGGTGCAGCCGCGCGGACTGGTGCGCCTGGCTGTACCGATGTCGTTCGGGCTGCGCTGGGTCGCGCCGCTGCTGCCCGCGTTCTTGCGCGCGTACCCGGAGGTGTCGATCGACCTGCATCTTTCGGATGCGTCAGTCGATCTGGTTGCCGATGGGTTTGACGCCGCACTGCGCATTGCCGCGCTGCCTGATTCGTCACTGGTGGCACGACGCCTGTGCCCGGTCACACAATTCGTGGTGGCGTCGCCGGCGTACCTGAAGCGCGAAGGGCGGCCCGCGCATCCGCGCGAACTGGCGGACCGGCCATGCCTTTCATACGCGTATCGCGCGCGCAGCGATTTGTGGCGCTTCACGAACGCTGCGGGCGAGGAGGAGCCGGTCAAGCCGACCGGCCCGTTGCGCGTGACGAATTCCGATGCGCTGCTGCCCACGCTGCTCGACGGCCTCGCAATTGCCGAGTTGCCCGAATTCATCGCCGGCGAATATCTTGCCGATGGCCGCCTCGAAGCGATCCTCACCGACTGGTCGTTGACAAAGGGCGGTCG
>NZ_BBJJ01000059.1 GCF_000739815.1 Paraburkholderia mimosarum LMG 23256 = NBRC 106338 | reverse complement strand
TGCTAGGCAAGAGCATCGGCGAGGATCGCGCAATCCAGCACAAGCTGAACGCATGGTGGCTCGAAGTGGCGCGCGATCTGGTGGTGCGCTATCGCCATCAGCTTTCCACTCTCATCACCGATGTCGTGAAGAGCTGGAAAGCCGAGGAGGTGAGCCGCAAGATCGAAGTGGAGATCGGGCGCGATCTGCAGTTCGTGCGCGTGAACGGCACGCTGGTCGGGGGTACCGTTGGCGTGCTGCTGCATGCGCTCATACTTGTCGTCGCGACGTGAAGCGCATCGATGCGCGCTAGACGCTTTCCACGAGCCCGAGCGACTGTGCCCGCGCCACCGCCTGTGCGCGCTTTTCCACGGCGAGCTTCACAAACACGCTCTTGACATGAGACTTGACCGTTTCGGGCGCGATGCCCAGCGTACGCGCGATCTCCTTGTTCGACTGCCCGCGTGCGATCAACTGGACAATATCGCGCTCCCTCATGCTGAGCGGGTCGCGCTCGGCGTTGCGATCGGCCTTTTCGACGGGTTCGTATAACGCGCGGCTGCTGTCGAGCAGATGATCGACATAAGCGACGAGTTCCTTCGATTGTTGCGTGACGCGCATCTCGTCGCGAACCGCTTGCAGCAACGGGACGATAACCGGACCTTTCTCGACGATGGTCTGGTACAGACCCACCTGTGCACCCGCCTTCAGGACTTCCATGAATGCCTCGACGGCCAGCGCACGCTCATCCGCCGTCATCCACACTATCGCAAGCACGACGCGAAGTCGCAACGCGAAGTAGCTGGCGCGCTGGCGTTCGAGGGTCTGCAGCGCGGCGTTCAAGGCGTCGGCGCCGTCCTGCGCGCGCCCCTGTGCCATCGCCAGATAGGCCGCTGCCAAGCCCCAGTAGGTGGCGATATCCGGCGCCGCGGAACTTCCGGCCGCTTGCGCCGAAGCCGCGAGCCGGTCGAGTTGCGCGACGCCGGCGGTGGCCTCCGCGACGCGCCCCTCGACGAGACATAGCCGCGTGCGCTCCATGAGGACGGCGGCGTTCATCCGATCCCATTGGCGCGCATAGCTCAGCTTCTGGGCCCGATCGAGCAACGCGTGGGCTTGCACGATGTCGGAGCGCGCAACGGCGATGCGCACGAGCAACCAGTAAGCAATCAGTGCGCTGTCCAGAAACACGGCGGCGTCGACCACCGACATCAGGTCGGCGGCAAGGGCCTCGGCCTCGTCGAGCCGCCCTTGCTCGTAGCGGAGCTGCCCGATCATCGGCGCCACCAGGGCAACGGCAATCGACTTCGGGCCGGCGTGATGTTCGGCAAGCCGCATCGATTCCAGAAAGTAGCGTTCCGCGAGCGGGAAATGCAATTGCTGCATTTCCACGTGGCCAAGCATGCACAGCCGATAGACGGATGCAAAGACGTTGCGCGGGTTCTCCTCGCTCGAATACGGGATCCACGGCACCGCATAGAGCGCTTCGAGATTGCCCGCCTTCCAGTGCCCGAAACGCGCCACATAGGAAGCCACGTTGGTGGTCCAGATATTGGTCGAAGGTCTTTCGAGGCACCGTTCGGCAAGCGCGAGCGCCCGGTACGCATCGTCCTGGAAGGCAGCCACGACCGCCCGGATTGCCAGGCACTCCGAACGGATGCTGTCGGGATCGGCACTCGTGCTGGGCGCCTCGCGCTCGATCGCATCGAGCAGGGGCAGCGCTTCGTCAAAGCGCATGGCCAGCGCCATCCCCCATGCTATCGCCAGGGTGACCTTGACCTGCGAGCGCATCAGCCGTGCCGGAAACTGCCGTTGCCAGCCGAGAAGCGTGAGCAGGTCGCCTTTCGCGACCAATGTCATCGCGCAGTGGCCGATCAGCGAGACGGCATCTTCGGTGTCGCCAGCGGAGATCGCATGCTTCACCGCATCGATCCAAAGCGCTTGTTTCGAGTACCACTGGCACGCCCGGCGGTGCAGGTCGGCGACTTCGCCGGCGTGCTGCGGTTGCAGGCGCTGTCGCAGGAACTCGCTCATCAGGTGATGAAAGCGGAACCACTTGCCGTCCGTGTCCATCGGTTCGAGCAGCAAGTGCCGTGCGGCGATCGACTCCAGCATCGCCTCGCTCGACTTCACGCCGGTGATCGCCTCGCACAGCGGTGCCGTGAGCCGATCGAGTATCGACGTGCGCAGCATGAATTCGACCATGGGGGAAGGCAGGCGATCGACCATGTCCTGCAGGTAGGCGGCGAACGAATATGACGCGCCGGAGGGTGGCGCGAGCTCCGTGTGTGGCTTGCCCGATTCGCGCGAGAGTACCGATGCGGCAATGCGCAGCGCCGCCGCCCACCCTTCCGTGTGTGCGAAGAGCGACTTGACGCTGGCGGGTTGCAGTTCGCCCGGATGTTCATGCTCGACGAAGCGGCGCGTTTCCTCGAGGTCGAAGCGCAGCATCGACACATCGAGTTCGAGCAAGCCGTTGCCGGCACGCAGCCGGGCGAGCGGTAGCGGTGGGGCCATGCGCGTGCAGAGCACCACATGCACGTGCGACGGCATGTTTTCGATGAGAAACCAGAGCGCGTCGTGGACGGCCGGGAGGCCGATGTGGTGGTAGTCGTCGAGGAAAATGCAGACCTCTTCGTCGAGCGCTGCCAACTCGTTGATGAGCGCCGATATGATCGATCGGGCCGGCGCGAGCGAGGCCGCCGCCGCGAGTCCGATTGCCGATTCGCCGACGTTGCCGCAGGCGTGCCGAAGCGCCTGCGCGAGCTGATAGACGAAGCGCACGGGCTCGTCGTCCCCGGCGTCGATCGACAGCCATGCGACCGACACGCCCCGTGCACGTAGCGGCTGGAGCCACGTCAGCGCGAGGGACGTCTTGCCGAACCCGGCCGGCGCCTTGATCACCGTGAGCCGTTTGTTCTCCGCGCCCGCGGCGAACCGGACGAGGCGCGGACGTTCGATCAGGCCAGCGGGAAGCCGCGGCGGAACGATCTTCGTAGCGAGCACAAGAGGCGGCCTCGCTCGCGGCGTTCCGGCATCCGGTGAATCAGTCTCGTGCATCGGCTGCTCCGAGAATAAATTGAGGTCCGCGCGCATTGATCAGACAGGCACACGGCAGAACGCGCTTGTCATCCTTTCTGCCCGGCGCCGATGATCCTCTCGAATAAGTTCGACTGCGCCGTTTGAAGCTTGAACCCGGGCCGGACGGCATATTCGCGTTCTTCGCGGCATCCCTTGCGCTGGTCGGATACCTGCTCGATGCCGTTGCGCGCCACATCCTCGATGAAGGCCAGGCGGGCCCGGTAGTAGTCCACGCGGATCTGCGCATGCATGACTTGTTGCTCGGCCTGAAACAGGTCCATGCGCAAGTCCTTCACTTCGCGTTCAGCCTGCTTCTCGGGAGTCGGAGCCTGATGGGCAATCAGGCTTGCAAGCAGTCGCCACATGTTCGGTCCCCCTGCGTCTGGTTGTACTTTCGATGGTGTCTACGCGCGTTGCGTGTTTGCCATTCAATGATCCTTTGTTCGCAGTGTCCGTGCGGCAGGCAACGCGCGTTGCACATGACAAGCCACCGTTCGAGAGCCGGCTTGCGGAAGAATCGGCGTTCCGGATCGGCTTTTGTCGCCCGGCACCGGCCAACTGAAAGGATCGACCCAAAACACATTGTTTATTAGGATTCCCCATTCACCGTTCGGCCAGGGCTCGCCCGCGGTGTCAAAAAAATCCGGCCCGTAGTGGCGCCGGCCAAGACACACAACGCCACCTTCAGAGGTGCCGTCGGGGGACTGTTCCACTCCAGCTATCAGAGCGAAAAAATGAATCCGGCCATGCTGGCGAACGCCGGAAATTCAGGCCGATTCGCCCGGGCGCAGCAGATGCCCGCGTGGGCACAGCGCGACGTGCTTCGCCGCATCAATTTCAAGGCACACTAGAAGCATTCCTGGCACCATGTTCCGTCGTCAATTCGATACGACAGCTGCTGCTCAATGCGCCGGACAGAAGCGGGGCGCTGGCCGTGTTAACCGATTGTGTGGCAGGTCGTGCGCAAAGCCTTGAATGAAACGGCTAGGTCGCCCCGGGGAAAACCCTTGGTTGGCGGCAAATGCGGACAGCGTGCACCAAGGCTTCCTGGCTGCTCGATGGCCAGGTCCCCACGCCGCTGCCCGATATCGTGCCGTTCAGCCCCAGATCGTACGCAAAACAGTCGCCAGGCATTTGCGTTCCCGTTCTGGCGCTACCTATTGACTTCCAACGGTCTATTCTTTATCAATCGGTGCGACGGGTTTGAGCGTCTGTTGGCTCGGTTTGCCAGTAGACGCGGCGTTGAGATTGCTTTCCGCCGTCTCCACTGCTTGCCTTGCCGCTTTCGCCGCAGTCTCGTACATCGAATTGGCCGTATCGGTCGCGCTCGTGACGAATGTCGTCCATGCCGTCACTGCGGCTTCGCTTCCCGGCGGCGCATTTTTCGTGAGTCCGTCGATGAAGGAGCGCACATCGGTCTGGACCTGCTTGTACTGCGCTTCGGCGAGCGCAGAAAATTCGGCTTGGGTTTTTGAAAGAATTTCGTAGACGTCGCGCCAGTACGACTGCACCTTCTCAGCGACAGGTTGGGCCACGATGGACTGTTGTGAAAACGTTTCCTGAGGATCTTTGGCCGAAAGAACCTTGATGACGAATTCCTGATTTTCAGCGAGGACCGATTTGACCGCTTGCACATTCAGTTCGGCCAATCTGTCAATGCCTTCAAACGCTTTGTTCAGGAGAGCAAACGATGTGTCGACACTGGCTTTCTGCGTTGCGACATGCTGTTCCGTTGTGAGACCGCTCATCAATGGCTCCATGAAAGGGGGAAGTGCCCGGATGTCCACGAAAACGGCTCACGGGCAACAAGACACAAGACAGAGTCAGTGGTGCGATGCAGCAATGTCCATTCTAGGTGCGAGTTGGCGTATGTCAATGGTTTGTTGGAGCAAGCCGCTTCCCGGCGCGGGAGCAAATCGGCAAAGCCGCGACAGGCTTCGGTCTGCAGGCAATAACCAGGACATACCCGCATAGGGAATGGGCGTTTGTCGCAAGCCGATGGATTATTTCAGCAGACGTTTGCAATGCAGCAATATCACGTTGCAATCTGCCTTTTTGCCCGCTTCGGACACTGCGAAATCTTGCCAGGCCAAGCGGGCATGGCGCGCCAGAACCTGTTCTTCTTCACGACGAGAGAATCTAGAGTCTCTTTTATAGTATTACCAATGAATAGACGATCGCCATTTTCAGAAACGATCAAGCGCGTTGACTGCGGGAAATGGATTCACTGCGAAGTCATACAGTCGCATGCTGTTGCGTCATTTCTACAACATGTTCGTTCGGGCACACACGGCGTTCTTTGCACTCTGATAGTCTTTTCGCAACCACCGCGCGCGGCCTGCAAGGGCCCTCGATGTGTGCGATTGCGGAATCGAAGACAGGAGGGCTCATTCATGCTGCGCTGGCTTTCAAACCTGATTGCACACAATGCCCCAACGCCGGAGAAGCAGGCTGAACGCGCGCTGGGTGAATTGCGCATGGCACTGTTCCAGGCTGAACAGCGGGTCATGGATGCCCAATTGCAGGCCGACTACTACCGCACGCGAATTTCGTTTTGCGAAGAAGTCGTGAAGGCCGGCATCGAACAGGTATCGGACCGACATAATAGGCAACGTGAAACGATGCCGCACGATTTGCGACCGAACCTGAAGCTCACTACTTCTCAGTAGCCGGCCGTTTCAGGCGGCTCAGCGACCGCGGTTTAGCGGCCGGTCCCGACTGCCTGGGTGCCCGTGCCGGCTCCGCATATTGCGCCGTTCACTGCGCGATGCGCGGAACTGTGCCGGACGTTGCGGTGATCAGCGCCTCGTGACGTGGGTGGATTTTCGATGACGGTGCCCCGCAAGGGGCTGTGGCCGTCCACGTGCAGCCGTACACCGGCTGTATCAGACGGCCTGGCAGCGCATCGAGCACGTGTCGGCGGAGGCGTTCCCGCGCGAGACGTTACATCGAGCCTATGTTGCCGACCCGGTGCAACATGGCTCGATCATCGGCGCTTACTTCAACGCCCCTTCAGCCATCAGCACTTCGTGCGCTGCCTTGAACGCGCTGAGGCCGTGTGGGATGCCCGAGTAAGCGGTAGCGTGCAGAAGCGTCGCTTTGATTTCGTCAACACTCACGCCGTTGTTGAGCGCGCCCTTCACGTGCAGCTTGAGTTCGTTGGTGTGTCCCGCGGCAGTCAACATCGCGAGATTAAGCAAGCTGCGCGTCTTGCGATCGAGGGTCTCGTCGCCCCATGCCCACCCCCATGCCCACGCCGTGGTCGCGCGCTGGAATGCCATCATGAAGGCATCGGCTTTTTCCATCGACGCATCGACATACGCCGCGCCGAGAACTTCCCGCCGAATCGGCAATCCTTTGCGGAACAGTGCATCATCTTCTTGCATGATCGAACTCCCAAGTTTCAATGCTACCCGCAGATGCCTTCAGGGGAAACCGACAACGAATTGCCTTCAGCGCGCAGAAAAAGCCACGCTTCGCGCAATGAACGGCATACGAACAGCGCGGCGGAGAAAGGCGGATGTCGACGACAAGCCGCAACGAATCAGCGCATCACGAACGGATCGCTGATCGGTTCGTCCGAGGTGCGAAGCCACACGGACTTCGTCGTCGTGTATTCGAGTGCGGCGGCCATGCCACCCTCGCGGCCGTGCCCGGAAAGCCCGAACCCGCCGAACGGCACGAGCGGCGAAACTGCGCGGTACGTGTTGATCCAGACGATGCCCGAGCGCACGCGGCGCGAAACTCGATGCGCGCGCGTGAGACTGGTCGTGAAGATGCCCGCGGCAAGTCCGTAAGCGGTACTGTTCGCCTTCTCGATGGCCTCGTGCTCGGAAGAGAACGTATCCACTGAAAGCACCGGGCCGAATAGTTCGGTCGTGACGCTGTCCGCGTTGCTCACGCCCGTGCAGTCCAGAATTGTTGGCGCGTAGTAATAGCCGTTGCGCTCCAGTGCCTTGCCGCCGGCAAGCACCTTCGCGCCCTGGCTCACGGAGCGCTCGACGATCTTCTCGATGTTGCGCAGTTGCCGTTCAGTGCACAGCGGCCCGTATTCCGTCGTCATCTCGTTGGGTGAGCCCACGCGAATGCGCGAGACCCGCTCCACGAGCAGTTCGAGGAACCGCTCTTTGACGGAGGCCTCGATCAGGAGCCGCGAGCCCGCCACGCAGCTTTGGCCGCTTGCCGCGAAAATGGCCGCAACCTGTGCGTTCACGGCACTCTGGATATCGGCGTCGGCGAATACGATGAAGGGCGATTTGCCGCCCAGTTCCAGCGACACCTTCGCGAGATTCCTGGACGTGTTCGAGACGATATGCCGTGCGGTTTCGGGGCCACCGGTGAAGGCGACCTTGTCGACCTTCGGATGGCCGCTCAGCACGGCGCCGCATTCCGGCCCGAAGCCCGTAATCACATTGACGACGCCCGGTGGAAAACCCGCTTCGTCCACGAGCTTCGCGAATTCGAGCAAGGGGCCGGGCGCTTCCTCGGAAGCCTTCAGGACTACTGTGCATCCCGCGGCGAGCGCGGGCCCGAGCTTGACCGCGGAAAGGAACAGCTGGCTGTTCCAGGGGACGATCGCGGCGACTACCCCAATGGGTTGCCGTTCGAGCCAGACCTGCATGTCCGGCTTGTCGACGGGAATATGGCTGCCTTCGATCTTGTCGGCAATGCCCGCGTAGTAACGGTAGTACTCGGCGACGTAAGCAATCTGGCTCGACGTTTCGCGAATGATCTTGCCTGTGTCGTTCGTTTCAATTTCAGCGAGTCGCGGTGCGGCCTTTTCCACGAGCCCGGCCAGCTTGTGCAGCAGCTTGCCGCGCGCCGAAGCCGTGAGTCCGGCCCATGCGGGATCGCTCAGCGCGCGATTGGCTGCCTCGACGGCGCGGTCGACCTCCTGCGTGCGCGCTTCGGGCATTTGCGCCCACACGTGGCCCGTGGCCGGGTTGACGCTGCCGAACGTGGCGGCGCCGGGCTCGAACTGGCCGTCGATATACAGCTGAAAATGAATGTCCATGGGATCGCCCCCCCTTACCTGAACGCCGGCATGACGTCGTTGATCATGCGCTCGAGCGATGCCTTCTTGCGCGCGAAGCTCATGCCCGTATCGATCCAGAACGAGTACTCGTCGAAACCGAGTTTCTCATAGGCCCGCAGGCGCGAGATCACTTCCCCGGGCGTGCCGATCACGTTGTTCCTGCGCATCGCTTCGGGCGTGTAGAACGGATGGGCGGCGATCTCCTCCTTCGTGAGCGGCTTGATCATGCCACGGCTCACCGGCCGCTCGTTCCTGAACCACGCGCCGAAGTAGTTGTAGAACGTGTTGACTTCGTCGGCGGCGAGTTGCGCGTCGTCTTCGCTGCTCGCCACATAGGTGTGGCGCAGCAGCATGATCTGCGGGCGCGGCACGTCGCGGAACTTCTCGCACGCGGCATTGAAGTGGCCAACCAGCTTCTCGACTTCTTCGTCGCCCAGATGCAGCGGCGTGACCTGTACGTTGCAACCGTTGGACACCGCGAATTCGTGGCTGTTCGGGTCGCGCGCGGCCACCCAGATCGGCGGATGCGGGCGCTGCAGCGGCAGAGGCGACGAGGTGGTCGAAGGGAATTTCCAGAACTCGCCTTCGTGCGCGTAATCGCCTTCCCAGAGCTTTTTCACGGCCGGAATGAGTTCGCGCATGCGCTGCCCCGCGCCCCATGCATCGAGGCCCGGCATCAGGCGTTCGTATTCGAACGAGTATGCGCCTCGCGCGATGCCCAGATCGAGGCGGCCGTTCGTGATGATGTCGGTCATCGCGGCTTCGCCGGCGAGCTTGATCGGATGCCAGAAGGGGGCAATGACCGTGCCCGTACCGAGGCGCACGTGCTTCGTCTTGTTGGCGAGGTCAGCGATATTGAGGAACGGGTTCGGCGCGATCGTGAAGTCCATGCCGTGGTGCTCGCCGGTCCAGACGGCGTGCATGCCGCCGCGATCGGCGATCTGGCACAGCTCGATCATTTCGTCGTACAACTGCTTTTGACTCGTCTGGTCGGAGACGCGCTCCATATGAACGAATAGCGAGAATCGCATGATGTAACCTTTCAGGAATGAAGCGGACGGACTGTGCCGTTGCTATGGTCGCCGAAGTACAAGCCGTAGCTCTTCAATTCGTTTTCCTTACGGTAGCGTTGAAGCATGCTGGCCAATGCATTGTCCTGGAACGCTTCGGTCTCGATGTCGTCGAGGCTGACGAATTGCCCCGAAGCGTCGCCCGAAACGTGGCCCACAGAGGCGAGTTCATCGGGCGCGCTGCACAGGAACGAGATGTACTGGTAATGGGTTTCGGTATTGTTGTAGACCGAATAAATGAAACTTGCCGAAGCATCGGGCTGGTACTTCGCGAAGATCTCGGCAAGCGCCTTGTCCGCGCCTTCCTTGCCGATTGCTTTCGAAGGCAGTCCCCATTTGTTGCCGGCTGTCTTCACGAGCAGCACTTTGTCTTCGCGCGCGATGATCGCATTCACGATGACCTTCGGTCCCGCGATGACTTCCGCCGACACCCTGGCCGGCGTGAAGTAGCCGCCACGATAGTAGCCAAGGCCCGCAAATCCCGCGGAATGAAACGCCCCGACCCGGCCGATGATGAGCGCGTGGTCGCCCGCGTCGATCACGGCGTGCGTCGTGCAGTCGAACCAGGCGCTGACGTCGTCGATGAGCGGGTTGCGGTTGGCGCTCAACTGCCAGCTCACGTTGGCGAAGCGATCGTCGCTCGGCCGCGCGAACGTGTTGGACAAATCCTTCTGCCCTTCCGCGAGAATGTTGATGGCGAAGTGGCCCGCCGTGGAAAACGCCTGGTAATTGCTCGACGTCTTCGCAATGCTCACGAGCAGCAAGGCGGGATCGAGCGAAACGGACGAAAACGAATTGGCGGTGAAGCCGAGCGGCTTGCCGCCGTCAGTGGCGGTGGTCACGATCGTCACGCCAGTCATGAAGGCGCCGAACGCGTCGCGCAGTTCGCGTGTGTTGATCTTCGATATCGCTTGACCCGCATTCCGTCCCATTGCCTGACTCGTCTCCTGGCTCATTTCACACTTCCACTTCGTGGTTTTCGGCTTGCGGCGCCGTTTGCAAAGGCACGCAGCGCGCGATTGACTTCGTTGGGCGCGGTCAGATTCACCACGTGACGCTCGTTTTTGATCACGACGGCCCGGCCGTTTCGAGCGGCTCGCGCCATCTGCCTTGCCATCTCCGGCGTCGAATTCGGATCGTCGGCGCCCGTGAGCACGAGAGCCGGGCAGGCAATCGTGTTCCAGCCGTCGGCGTAGACTTCGTCGCCGCTCGCAAAGGCCGCATACGCCGTGGCGTAGCCCGCGAGGTTCACCGTTTTTAGCCACGACTCGACTTTTTGCGCGGCGACCTGTTGCGCTTCGTCCGCGTTGAACCAGTGCCGCAACGGGGTCTCCACGTCGATCATGCCCGAACGCAATTCGGCGGCGCGCCGCAGCATCGCTTCGCGCGCCTGCTCCGTGCGGCGGTACACGCCGTTCAACACGGCTACGCGTTTCACCAGATCCGGCCGCGTGACGGCGACGCCAGCCGCGATCAACGAACCCATCGAGTGTCCGGCCAGGTTGACGGGGCCTGCGTTGAGCGCCTCGATGAAATCCGTTGCCCACTCAACGAACTGCGGCAAGGCGGCGCCGGCTTTGAGCCCATCGCTTTGGCCGTGGCCCCGCATATCGACCGAGATCACCCGGAATTCGGATGACAAGTCTTCGATCTGCGGATGCCACGCGGTTGCCTGCATGCCCACGCCGTGAATCAGGACGAGCGGTTCGCCCGCGCCCTGCTCCAGATAGTGCGCGACGCGCTTATTTGACAGCGGCAGGGTTCTTGACGTCATTTCCGAGTTCCGCGAGGTCTTTGTAGCGATCGCCAATGCGGTGATGCGGACGGCCGCCCGTTGCGGCGCCAATGGCGATGACGAGTTCGTCGGCGGCCGGCGCATCCGCAATCGAGAACTGCAGCGTGAGGTAATGCGAGCGGCGGCCTTCGTCGTTCTTGTCCATCATCGGAATGAGGAGCGGCGCATTGGCCGGGCCGCGCGTGTTGTTGAACGCGAGATACGACTTCGCCCCCACGGCCGAGCGGTAGGTGTTGCCGAAGTGCAGCGTGTGAATGAGCGCGGACGCATGCTCCAGCTCGCCGGAAAGACCGACGATGGCGCTCTTTCCGAAGGCTTCGACGGCTTCGCCCGAACCGGCTTCGTCGATGATGAGCTTCGTGAGGTGTTCGCTCAATTTAGGCGCCAGGGCGCGAATCTCGGGCGAGAGGTCTTCCACATAACCGCGGCCCGCCCATGGGTTCTTGATGACAGCGACCGCGCCGATCATCTTCAGCGGTTTTGCAGCGGGCTTTTCGCCATCTACGAAGATGTTCTCGACATGCAGGACGGACTTGCGGATCAGGCTCATGGCGACTTCCTCGGTACATTGATCGTGTGTGTGAGGCATTTTGGTATACCATGTTACGGAATGCCATGAGTGTTAACCCGATAGATGCCGTGACGCCCGTCTGGCAAGGGTTTGCGGACTTTTGATGCTCGAAGATGGACAGGAGGAGAGATGACTGCGTACTGGATTGCCCATGTCACCGTGCTGGATCCCGAGAAGTACAAGGACTACACGGACGCTGCGCCGCTGGCGTTCAAGAAGTTCGGCGCCGTGTTTCTCGCACGCGGCGGCGCGGCGCAGGTGCTGGAAGGGGAGTCGTTCGCGCGGCACGTCGTGATTCAGTTCCCCGACATGCAAGCGGCGCTCGACTGTTATCGGTCGCCGGAGTATCAGGCGGCCAAGGCGAAACGCGATGGACACTGCGTGGCGCAGATCACGATCGTCGAGGGACTGGTGGGGTGATCACTCACCTGCTGCGGCTGGCGGAGGGAAAGCTGAACGTCGGTTGCGTCATAATATGGCATTCCATATCCACGCCCTGGTGCGCGGCTTTTCGTTCATCTCCTGACCAACGCCTCATCGCCGCCTATGCAAGACCTCAAAATCGACCGCAACGCCAAGACCCTGCGTGAGCTAACGCTCGACAAACTGCGCGGCGCGATAGTCCAGGGATATTTTCGGCCGGGCACGCGCCTCGTCGAACGCACGCTATGCGACGAGCTTGGCGTGAGCCGCACGGTGGTGCGCGAGGTGCTCCGCCATCTCGAGACCGAAGGGTTGGTCGAGAGCGTCGCGCGGCAAGGGCCGATCGTGGCGCGGCTCGACCCCGCCCACGTGGGCGAGATCTACGAACTGCGCGGGCTGCTCGAAGCCAACGCCGCCCGGGCCTGTGCCGAGAGCGCCACGCCGGAGGTCGTGAAGCAGTTGCGCGAGATTCGCACGGAGATCGAAGACGCGTTCGAAAAAAGCGACTTGCCGCGCGTGGTGGAGTACACCGAGCGTTTCTATGAAACGCTGTTCCAGGCCGCCAACAAGCAGGTATCGCTCACGCTCGTCAAGACGCTCAATGCGCGCATCAACCGCCTGCGCGCGTTGACCATCGCCACGCCGGGGCGAGGCAGCGACTCCAACCGGGAGATGAACCTGCTGCTCGATGCGATAGAGCGGCGCGACGGCGAGGCGGCGGCCGCGGCGTCGTTCGCGCACATCAAGCGGGTTTCCGAGCTGGCGCTCTCGGCGCTCGCCGCGCAAAACGAGGAGCCCGGGGAGGCTTGAGGCGCCCCAGCTACCTGGCCGTCTCACAGAGGCCGCCGGCAAACGCCGGCGGCCTTTTTCTTTTGTCTGCTCAATTCGCGCGTCGGTTTTGGATGCGAAACCCGGCACTGCGCACGCCATAGCGAGGCGCGGACAATCTCATGGTATTCCATAATACATCGCGCATTGCTGTGGGCCATAAGATGGCATACCATAATCTCATCGAACACGAGCTTGAACCATGAAGCCTGATTTCGTCTCCGAACATGCTGTCTCGCGTGGCCAGCGCGCAAGCATCGCAGGCACTTGCTACAGCGTGTACGCGCCGCAGCCGGATGCCGACTGCGAAACCGTAGTGCTGATCCACGGCGTGGGCATGAACCAGAGCGTGTGGGCGCCGCAGATCGCGGCGTTGTCCGAATCGTTTCGTGTCGTCGCCTACGACATGCTCGGTCATGGGGAGAGCGCGCTTCCCAGCGCCGAGCCCACGCTCGACGAATACGCTGCGCAGCTCGAAGCGCTGCTCGACGCCATCCACGTGGAGCGCGCGCACGTGGTGGGGCATTCGATGGGCGCGCTCGTCGCGCTCGAATTCGCGCTGCTCAATGCGCCGCGCACGTTGAGCGTGGTCGCGATGAACGCGGTGTACGACCGTACGCCGGCACAGCGCGAAGCGGTGATGACGCGCGCGGCGAGTCTCGGCGACGCGCCCGCCGCGAGCGGTGTGGACGCGACGCTCTCGCGCTGGTTCGGCGATCCGGTTCCGGGTCATTTGACCCAGGCGGCGCAGGCAGTGCGAGCGCTGCTGCTTGCCGTCGATCCCGTGGGCTACGCGCGTGCCTACCGTCTTTTTGCGTCCGCTGACGATGCCCACGTAGGGCGTCTCGCGGCGCTCGCGGTGCCCGCGCTCTTCCTCACCGGCGAGTGCGATCCGAATTCGAGCGCGCAGATGTCGCATGCGATGGCGGCGGTCGCGCCGCGCGGCCGCGCGGAAGTCATCGCGAACGCGCGCCACATGATGAACGTCACCGACCCGGAGCGCGTCAACGCAAGCCTGCTCGCGTTCCTGTCCGAAGCTTCGGCGTCGACGCATGCCGCGAATAGCGTTGCAAACACAGGAGAACGCCATGGCTGAGCCGATGACTGACCACCTCGCGCAACCGACTTTCGATGCCGCCGAATTTCGCCGCGCGCTCGGCGCCTTCGTGACGGGCGTGACCGTCGTCACGACGATCCAGCCCGATGGTTCGCCGCGCGGCTTCACGGCCAACTCGTTCACCTCGGTGTCGCTCGACCCGCCGCTCATTCTGGTGTGCATCGCGAAGACGGCGTCGAGCCATGCCGTGTTCTCGCAAACGCGCCGCTTCGCCGTCAGCGTGCTTGCCGAAGACCAGCAGCAGGTTTCGGGCGTGTTCGCCTCGAAGGCCGCCGACAAGTTCGCACAAGTGCCCTGGAGCACACGCAAAACGGGCGCGCCGGTCATGGACGGCGCTGCGGCGAGCTTCGACTGCACGACGCACGACGTCGTGGACGCGGGCGATCACATCATCCTGATCGGCCGCGTGGTCGATTTCGTTCAAACGAGTGCCTCGCCGCTTGGCTACTGCCGTGGCGCGTACGTGAACTTCAGCCTCTCGCAGGACGCGCTGGCCGCGGCCGGTGCGCGTGCGACGGTGGGCGCGATTCTCGAACATCGCGACGGGCTCGTGCTCGTCGACACGGCCAAAGGCGTGACGCTGCCCACAGGCATCAGGCTCGAACCGGCGAGCGACCCCGCCAGCCTGCGGGGCGTGCTCGCGAAGCTCGGCTTGCGTGCGCATCTCGACTTTCTGTTCGCCGTGTTCGAGGACGCCGGCGGCAAAGCGCCCGGCGTGCAAATTTATTATCGCGGCCGCGTGATGCAAAACGGCTCGCCCTGGCTCGACAGCAGCATCCGCATCGTGCCGCTTTCGCAGATTCCCTGGGACGAACTGCGCGACGACGCCGTGCGCTCGATGCTCGAACGCTATGTGCGCGAACGCAGGCAGGACGCGTTCGGCATTTATGTCGGCGACAACGAAGCCGGCACCGTGCAGCCGCTCGCGCTGACGCATTGAAGCCGCGGCGATGCAAGACCCAGCTACCCCAACCCCGATTCCGGCGCGTTTTCTCGCAGCCGGCCTGACGAAGCGACAACCAACCGTATCACCGGAGAGAGCCATGAGCAGCAGAAGCACCTCGTTTATCGCGCCGATGTTCGTTGCGTGCGCAACGACGCTCGCGGCAGCGTCCGCACTGGCCGCCGACCCGATCGTCTTCACGAGCTGGGGCGGCACGACGCAATCGTCGCAGCAGAAGGACTGGGCGCAGCCGTTCACGCAGTCAAGCGGCATCAGTGTGCTCATGGACGGCCCGACCGACTACGGCAAGCTCAAGGCGATGGTCGACAGCGGCAACGTGAGCTGGGACGTCGTGGACGTGGAGGGCGACTTTGCCTATGCCGCGCAAAAGGCCGGGCTGATCGAGCCGATCGACTATTCGGTGGTGAAGAAGGACGAACTCGACCCGCGCTTCGCGACGCCGGCCGCTGTGGGGAGCTTTTATTACTCGTTCGTACTCGGCTACAACAAGGCGAAATTCACTGGCGCGCAGCCACAAACCTGGGCGGATCTCTTCGATACCAAGCGCTTCCCCGGCAAGCGCACGTTCTACAAGTGGTCGGCGCCCGGCGTGCTCGAAATCGCGCTGCTCGCCGACGGCGTGCCGCCCAGCAAGCTCTATCCGCTCGACCTCGACCGCGCGTTCAAGAAGCTCGACACGATCAAGAGCGACATCGTCTGGTGGAGCGGCGGTGCGCAGTCGCAGCAGCTGCTCGCTTCGGGCGAGGCGCCGATCGGCATGTTCTGGAACGGTCGTCTGCACGCGCTCGCGCAAACCGGCGTGCCCGTCGGGATCTCGTGGAACCAGAACCTCACCGCCGCCGACATGCTCGTGATCCCGAAGGGCGCGAAGCATCGCGACGCAGCGATGAAGTATCTCGCGGCCGCAACGAGTCCGCAGGCGCAGGCGAAATTCGCAGCCGACACGGGCTACGCCCCGGTCAACGTCAAATCGGCCGCGCTGATGCCGGCGGGTATCGCGAAGACGCTGCCCGATCAATACAAGGACTCGCAGATCAATCTCGACATGAAGTACTGGGCCGAGAACCGCGACGCGATCGCCAGGCGCTGGTACGCGTGGCAATCGAAGTAAAAGCCAGTCCGACGTCGCGAACCGGTTCGAAAGGAAACATCATGCCCAACGTATTGAGTACCGTCGCGCACCCGCCCGCGACGGCCGCGCGCAAGCGGCGCGACTGGCGTAGCATGCGGCTGCTGGCGCCGGCCATGCTGCTGCTCGTGATCTTCTTCCTGCTGCCGGTGCTCTCGCTGCTGTTGCGCAGTGTGCTGGAACCGACGCCGGGCCTGCACAACTACGAGCAGTTGCTCGGCTCGACCACGTATCTGCGCGTGTTCGGCAATACGTTCCTCGTGGCGACGGTCGTGACGCTGGTCACGCTGCTCGTGGGCTTTCCGATGGCGTGGCTGCTCGCCATCGCGCCGCGCAAGCTCAGTTCCGTGCTGTTCGCAATCCTGCTGCTCTCGATGTGGACCAACCTGCTCGCGCGGACCTTCGCGTGGATGGTGCTGCTGCAGCAGACCGGGCCGATCAACCGCATGCTGATGGCGATCGGCGTGATCCACGAGCCGCTGTCACTCGTGAACAACCTCACCGGCGTGACCATCGGCATGACTTACATCATGCTGCCGTTTCTCGTGATGCCGCTGCACGCCACGCTGCGCAGCATCGACCCGTCGACGCTGCGCGCCGCGGCGGTTTGCGGTGCGAGCCGCTGGCAGGCGTTCTGGCGCATTCTCGTGCCGCTCGCCATGCCCGGCGTCGCCTCCGGCGCGCTCATGGTGTTCGTGATGGCGCTGGGATACTTCGTCACGCCCGCGCTGCTCGGCGGTCCCTCGTACATGATGCTGGCGGAACTGATCGCGCAGCTCGTGCAGGAACTGCTCAACTGGGGCCTCGCGGGCGCCGCAGCCTTCGTGCTGCTCGCCGTGACGCTTGCGCTCTATGCGTTGCAACTGCGCTTCACGGGCCGTGCGAACGCAAGTATGGGAGGGCGCTGACATGCTGCTCGATTTCGATCGTCTCGGCGGGCTGCGCTGGATCCTGGTGGCCGTGGGCGCGGCCGTCGCGCTTTTTCTCCTGCTGCCTGTCGTCTTCATCGTCGCGCTGTCGTTCGGCGATTCGCAGTGGCTCATTTTCCCGCCGCCGGGCTGGACGCTCGAGTGGTACCGGCAGCTTTTCACCGACCCGGGCTGGATCGACTCGCTCTTCACGAGCGCGAAGCTGGCGGTGATCGTCACGATGCTCTCGGTGGCGATCGGGTTTCTCGCATCGCTTGCGCTCGTACGCGGCAAGTTTCGCGGACGCAAGGCGGTGCAGGGCTTTTTTCTCACGCCGATGGTGCTGCCCGTGGTCGTGCTGGCCGTCGCGCTCTATGCGTTCTTCCTGCGCGTTGGCCTGAACGGCACGATGACCGGCTTCGTGATCGGGCATCTGATCATCGCCTTGCCGTTCTCGATCATCTCGATCAGCAATTCGCTCGTGAGTTTCGACACGGCGCTGGAGGACGCAGCCGTCATTTGCGGCGCGTCGCCGCTCACGGTGAAGCTGCGCGTCACGCTGCCGGCGATCCGGCTGGGCCTGTTCGCCGCCGCCATCTTTGCGTTTCTCGCTTCGTGGGACGAGGTGGTCGTGTCCATCTTCATGTCCAGCCCCACCCTGCAGACGTTGCCCGTGCGGATCTGGTCGACGCTGCGCCAGGACCTGACGCCCGTCGTCGCGGCCGCGTCTTCGCTGCTCGTCGGGCTCACGACCGTATTGATGCTTGCCGGTGCCCTGCTGCGCCGCGTGCGTGCTAATTGAGGTAAACAAGCCATGACTGCATTTCTGCAAATCCAGCGTCTGCGCAAGACCTATGACGATGTCGTCGCGATCGACCAGGTGTCGCTCGACGTCCGCAAAGGCGAATTCATGACGTTCCTCGGGCCGTCCGGCTCGGGCAAGAGCACGACGCTGTATATCGTCGCGGGCTTCCAGGAGCCTACCGAGGGGCGCGTGCTGCTCGACGGCAAGCCGCTGCTTTCGGTGACACCCAACAAGCGCAACATCGGCATGGTGTTTCAGCGCTATACGCTGTTCCCGCATCTCACGGTGGGCGAGAACGTGGCGTTCCCGTTGCGCGTGCGCCGCCGCCCCGACGCGGAGATCAAGGCGAAAGTGGAGAAGATGCTGAAGCTCGTGCATCTTTCAGAGTGCCGCGACCGCATGCCCGCGCAGCTCTCGGGCGGCCAGCAGCAGCGTGTCGCCATTGCACGCGCGCTCGCCTACGATCCGCCCGTGCTGCTGATGGACGAGCCGCTTTCCGCGCTCGACAAGAAGCTGCGCGAGGAAATCCAGCTCGAACTGCGCCGCATTCACCAGGAGACCGGCGTGACGATCCTGTACGTCACGCACGACCAGGAAGAAGCGCTGCGCCTCTCGGACCGCATCGCCGTGTTCAACAAGGGCCGCATCGAGCAGGTCGGCACCGGCGAGGAACTCTATGGGAATCCGGCGTCGCGTTTCGTCGCGAGCTTCATCGGCAATTCGAATTTCCTGCCGGTGAGGGTGACGAAGAACGGCGGCGGCCAAATGAACGGCGTGTTTCCCAACGGCCACGAGATCGCCTCGGACGCCTTCACGCCGACACTCGCCGCCGGCGACGAGGGCACGCTCATGATTCGCCCCGAACAGATGCGCATCAGCGCGTTGCAAGGCGCGAGCGGTGCGAGGGCCGCGAGCGGTTTGCCCGTGACCGTGCGCGATATCACGTATCTCGGCGACGCGATGCACTACGCCGTGGCCACACCCTGGCAGCAGGAGATTTCGATTCGCATGCCGGCGGCGCATCGCCACGACAGCGGGATCACGATCGGCGCGCAGGCGTTCGTCGACTGGGATGCGCGGGACGTGCGCCTCTTTGCGCAAGCGTGAGCATGACTGCCATGAGCGACGCACTCCCATCGCTGAAGGTCCAGCGCCCGACCGCCACCCTGCGGGAACTCGCCCTCGAGAAAATGCGCACGGCCATTCTCGAGGCGCATTTTCATCCTGGCGAGCGACTGGTCGAGCGCTCGCTGTGCGAGATTTTCGGCGTGAGCCGCACTGTCGTGCGCGAAGTTCTGCGGCACCTGGAAACGGAGGGCCTCGTCGATTCGATACCGAACCAGGGGCCGATTGTCGCCGTGCTCGACTCCGAAACGGCGGCAGAGATTTACGAAATACGCGCGCTGTTCGAAGGGGAGGCGGCCATGGCCTGCGCGCAGCATGCCGACGAGTCTGTCATTGCCGATCTCGCAGGCGTGATCGACCAGATCCAGCAGGCCTTTGCGACACAGGATCATCAGGCCGTGAGAGCGCTCACGTCCGCTTTCTACGAGCGCATGTTCATGGGCGGCAAGAAACAGGTGGCGTGGGAGATCGTGCAGTCGTTGACGGCGCGCATCAACAGGCTTAGAGCACTCACGATTGCTTCCGACGACCGCGGCTGCCAGGCTGTGAACGAGATGCGCCAGATCCTGAGCGCCATCGAGGCGCGAGACACGGCAGGCGCGCGCGACGCTGCGATTGCGCACGTGGCCAGGGTGGCCGAGATTGCGCGCGGATTGCTGGCGGAGGGGCACGAGCAGGCTTTGTGGCGTCGGGCTGGTTAGTGATCTTTAGCATTATTTGTAAGGGTAGAAGTCCGCGTCCGACGCCGGTCCGGCGCTGACCGCCCACGATTCAGGCCGCGCCTGAATGACCTGGTCTCGTGCGAGCATCTCCGCAGCGTGACCGGGAAGACCCCGCCTTTCGTCCGTTATCTGAATGAGATCCCTCGATGTTTAACATGGAGAAAAGATCGCATTCAGTCGCCCCCAAATTTGCGAGAAGGCGCAAATGTTTGCGCAAACGTATGCGCAGTTGCGCAGTGTTGCGAAGAACAAAAATCTGTTGCCGCCACCCGGACATTTGGTTAGCATTTCGTCAGCCTATTTTCTAAAAGGCGGCCAGCAGAACCCGGAATCGCAATGAAATAGCGAGACTTTTCAGTCCCTAGCCGCGGAAAATCGAAGCTCCCACGTCAACGGGAGCGTCAAGGCATTTCAGAAGAACGAATAAGAACAGACTGCGGCCTCTTAAGCTTTACCGCGCCGAGCTGAACAAAAATAGAACGTCCGCTGGCAAAGAAAAGTCAACAGTGGGCGCAACAGCAATACCGGGGAAACGAAGTGTCAGTGCTGCCTACTCATGACGAGCAGAAGCGGGTGCTCGGTCAAATCTTTTCGCTCACGACGGCAAGCCGTACTGCCGCTCCACGCTTGCGCGTGCGTCGCCGCACGCCCCAATCTTCCAGCCAGCTTTAGATGCGTCGGCGGACACCGGGTCCGACAGGCAGAACGACTGCATCTACTTAGTACCCCTATCTGGTATTCAGTAATAAGCATCTCAACTTCCATGACTGTCTCAAAGTGACGAACCGTATTCAATCCGTCGATAGAAGCCCTCCACCCAGCCAGGTGGATCCGGCATCCCTTCCGTTGGATCACAGGTCGCGCCTGTATCTTCCAGTCAAGTACAAATTCGCGCTGTCTTTTGCGCTCGCGCTGCTATGGTCCGCGGTGTCGTGCCTTCTTGCGCAGGGATGGCTGAGGGAGATGAGTATCCAGTTGGGGGCAGTGTGCGCCCACCTGATCGTGTACGGCATCGCGATTTTGCCAGGGGGAATGAACGCGTTCTTGCTGTCGAGCCTGTTGCTGGATCGCCGGCCCCGGCTTCGCACAACCCATGAGCCACTGCCGGGACTCAGCATTCTGGTCGCCGCCTATAACGAGGAAGAATCCATCGCCCAAACCATCGAGAGCATTGCACGGCAGGAGTATGCGGGGCCACTGCAGGTGATTGTGATCAACGACGGCTCGACAGATGGCACGGCGCACCAGTTGGACGGACTCGAATATCCATGGCTGGAAGTCATTCACATGCCGAAAAATGTCGGCAAGGCGCGCGCGCTCAACGCGGGGCTTGAGCGCGTGCGCCACGGCCTGACGGTCACTGTCGACGGCGATTCATACCTGTACCGCAATGCTCTCGAAAACCTGATTCGCCGTTACCAGAACGACCCGCCAAACACGCGGGCAGTCGCGGGAGCGGTGCTGGTGCGCAATTCGCGAGCCAACCTCGTCACGCGAATTCAGGAATGGGATTATTTCCACGGCATCGCGTCCGTGAAGCGTCTGCAAAGCCTTTACCAGGGCACCCTTGTCGCGCAGGGCGCATTTTCGGTGTACGACACCGCCGTTCTTCGCGAGGTCGGTGGGTGGCCGGGCGCGGTAGGCGAAGACATTGTGCTGACCTGGGCAATTCTGAAGCTCGGTTATCGGGTTGGCTACGCCGAAAACGCCTGTCTTTTCACGAACGCGCCCACGACGTGGCGCCAGTTCATTCGACAGAGACAGCGCTGGTCCCGCGGCCTGATGGAAGCGTTCAAGGTGCACTGGCAGCTTTTGTTCCACCCCCGCATGAGCACGTTGTTCATTTGGTGGAATCTCTTGTTCCCCTACATGGATCTGGTCTACACGCTCGCCTTTGTTCCCGGGCTGGTGCTCGCGCTGTTCGGCATCTACTGGATAGCGGGCCCCATGACGCTTCTGGTGCTGCCGATGGCCATGCTCGTCAACTGGATCATGTTCCGCATACAGGCGGGGATGTTCTCGGCACAGGGCTTGAAGGTGCGCCGCAACGCCTTCGGATTCATCTTTTATAGCCTCTTTTACGGCGTCGTCTTGCAACCCGCCTGTGTAGTGGGCTATGTGCAGGAATTTGTCACGCGCGGCAAGCGTTGGGGCACCAAGTAGCAACTGAATCGAAATGGGTAATTTATTCATGCAAGCAAGCCGCTCCCTCAGCACACCCGCGCCCTGGCTAAGAGTCGGCCTCGCCGGCGCACTGGCCATCGGCGCCGTCTCCGCCGCTTTCGGGCAGTCGGCGGATAGGCAGGCAACGCATAGCGCGATCACTGGAGACGCCCTGTTCAGCAACGACAGCGATCACTTCCGGGAGGCGCGCGGTTATCTTGGCTACCTGTTCTCGAACGGCTGGGGACTAGGTGGTGGCGTCACCTACTACGGTGCGCCCGACTGGTCGGCCCGCGGGCGCGGCCTGTTCGGACAATACCGGTCCGCCGATGCGCAGCAAACCCTGTCGGCCCGCGTCGGGGTCATGGACACTGACGGTCACACGACGCCTACGGGTGCGCTAGATTTCATGCGTCATGTCACGTCCGCCACGTCGCTCGGGGTGAGCGCGGAGCGCGACGTTGTCGATTCGATCAAGGGTATCGAAAAAGGACTGACGTACGACAGTCTCGCGCTGGTGCTGGACCACCAGTTCACCCCGAGATTCACAGTGGGCGCGGTTGCAGGCGCCATGTGGTTCTCGGATCACAACACCAGACCTTTCCTGCGCACGCGCTGGAGCTACGAACTCGTGCAGAACAGCGGGGTCAACGCTTATATCAAGACCCGGCACTACTACGACACTGATCCGGGTCTGGGCAACTACTATTCGCCGCGTTGGCTCGGAGAGGTCTCGGGTGGTTTTTCGTGGCGAGCCGCACTGAGCGACAAGGCGGTATTTTTTGTGAGCGCCGACGCTGGCCGCCAGAATACGGAGAGCGGCGGTACCGGCATCTGGGGTGCACGCATCGGTCTGCAGAATCATCGCAGCCGGAAAATGCAGTGGCAGGTGGCGGTCGAAACGACCAACAACCACACGTCTGGATTCTCTAGCGGCGGAGATGGGTACCGGTATACATCCGTAACTGGCCAGCTGGTTGTGCCGTTTAACTGAATCTGCGGCCTGGCAGTACGCTGCTGTTCTACCGCGCACAACAGGAACGACGTCGACGCATTGCGTATCAGGGCCGCCCCGCGGCTGCGCGTCAGTAGCCTTGTTGCAGCGCGTTCGCGACTTCGGGGGTTCAATCGACTGGCACCAGGACTCGTGGGCATCAGGTCGGCTACCGGATACTTCTGGTTTGCGCTGGGCATCCCACTGCAGTATCATCCGGTATCATGCGATTTGATACTGATCGTAATCGATGATACCACTTGAAACCTTGCAGCCGGACCCTTGGCATTTTCCCCGGCCAGACCTCGCTGCTGCCTATCTCCAGGCCTTCGACCTGAAGCTTTCGTCTGCTCGCGGGCTATTTGCACGCCGGCGCATGGGAAAGACCGAATTCCTCCGCCGGGACCTGTTGCCAGCCGCGGCAGAGAGAAACTACCTCGTAGCGTATACGAACCTTTGGGACAAACGTTCCGCGCCGGACGAGGCCCTGGTCAGCGCACTTGCAGAAGCGCTCGAACCCCAGGGTGTGCGGGCGGTGCTCGCGAAGCTCGGTAGTCCGGTGAGGAAGCTGAAGGCGACCGCCCGGATCGCGGGAGCGGAGGGTTCCCTCGAAGCCGAACTCGGCGCGGCAGGCGACAGCGCAGTGGCGCTACGCGAGGTGCTCCGCCAGCTCGACAAACAAAAACGGCCGCTGCTCCTCGTCATTGACGAGGCGCAGGTTCTCGCTCTTGCGGACCACAGCGATTTCGCGCATGCATTGCGCGCGGCACTCGACGTTCGCAAGGATCGCATCAAGGTGATCTTTGCAGGGAGTTCGGAGACGACACTGCGTGAGATGTTTGCCCGGGCCTCCGAGCCGTTCTACAACTGGGCGGCGCTGGAGCCGTTTCCCTTGCTTGGCGAAGAATTCGTCGCGTTCACGGTGAAGCTGCTCAACAGCATGGCCCGTCACAGGCTGACACTGGAGCAGGGCATGCACGCGTTCGAAGAACTGCATCGAACGCCCGAGTTCTTCAAGCGGTTCGTCGAGCGGTACATGCTCTACCAGCTCCAGGGCGACGAGGCGGCGCTTGCGCATACGAGAACGTCGGTATTTTCGGACGAACACTTTCTGCGTCAGTGGACCGAGTTGAATCCCGCGGACCAGGCAATCGTGACCATGCTCGCGCGTGGGGAAGGGGATATCCACGGTGCCTCAGGTCTGGCGCGGCTCACAGCACTAACCGGAAAGCGGGCCACGAAGAACACGGCTGCCCATGCCTTACGCCGGCTCCAGTCTCACAATATCGTTACGAGACTAGCTATCGGTGACTACCGCATCGAGGATGAAGCATTCGCTGAGTGGGTGCGTCGCCGTAGGGATGTGCGGGCCTGAATGCGCGGTGTCGTCGATGCGCGGCATCATGTCGACCCTTTCCATACCGAAGGGCCGCACGCGACGGTGACGGCAGTCCGGCTGAGAAACGCGACTAACGGTCTACCGCGAACCGCGCCTCGCACATAGGTCGATTGCGCAAAAACCGGTGTCCAGACGGTTGGTATCTGCGCCCGTGATGCTCACGGCGGGCAAAAAAACCGCAGATCGGGCAACGGATCTGGAGACCGAGGGGCGCGGCGCCACGGGAAGCAACCTGTTCCGTGCGCCGCGACATCGCCCGTTTATCCATTCAGGCAGGGCAGTCGAAGCGACTTTCGCCTTGCGCAAACGCCTTGTCATCCCCTCATGCTTCGAGGCCGAAAGCGCGTCTAAGACTCTTGTCGACCTGTCCGGACGGCGCGAAGCGGCGCAAAAAGCTCAATAGCTTCGCCCGTCCGTCCGCGGGTTGTCTGAACTGGCGCGTCCCTTCCGCGATTGCGAGGACTTTCTTCGCCACTTCATCCGGCGGCGGGGCGTTGCTCACCTGCTGCCGCACGGCATCGACGCTGCATGCCAGAGCGGCGGCATAGTCCTTGATGACCGCCTTCGTCCGCGTCGCGTTCGTATCGAGATTCGTGTTCGTAAAGCTCGGCTCTAGCAGCACGATCCGGACTCCAAATGACCTCACCTCGTGATCGAGTGATTCGGACAGCCCTTCCAGCGCGTGCTTGCTGCTCGCGTAAAGCCCCATGAAAGGGGCTGGCAGGAAGCCGAGTACGGAGCTTATGTTGACGATCAGCCCACTGCGTCTGCTTCGCATCGAGGGCAAGACTGCCCTCACAACGCGCAGGACTCCGAAGACGTTCACGTCGAAAAGCGCTCCTGCCTCGGCGATGCTCGTTGCCTCGACAGGGCCGACGAGCGAAACGCCCGCATTGTTGACGAGGATGTCGATGCGGCCAGTCCGCTCGATTATCACCCTCACAGCGGCTGCGACCGACTCCTCGTCCTGCACGTCCAACTGGATCCACTCGATGCCCGGGACGCTGGTGACAGAATCAAGTCTTCGCACGCCGCCGAAAACCCGGTATCCAGCCGCCGCCAGCGTTCGCGCGGTCGCGCCCCCGATGCCGGAGGACGCTCCGGTGATCAATACAATTTTCTGTTCCATTGAATGCGTTTGAGTTTCGACTAATGGGCGTGTTTCAGGCAATTGCATGGACGAGGTTCGCCAGGTAAGCCTGGGTGCCCTCCGGGTCGGCCCTGAACGCCTTTGCCGTCGTCTGGGAAAGTTCGCCCGGGAAGACTTCGTCGTGTCCTGCGGCGAGCGCGTCGAGTGTGCCGACAGCGACCTCCCGCGGCGTCAGCTTGGGATCGGGCAGGGGAGCGCCGAGTGCCGTATCGGTTTGTGCCGGCATGACCGCCAGAACTTGAACGCCGCGTGACTTCAGTTCGGCGCGCATCGTACGAGTGAGATGCAATGCGGCTGCCTTCGACGCTGAATAGGTTCCGGCAACGGGAAGCGTGACATGCGCCAGAATCGAAAGAATATTGACGACCGCGCCGCCCGGACGAAATGCCGGGGTATCGCGCAGGGCCTGGGAAAGCGCGAGGACACCAAAATAATTCACTTCCATCTCCGCGCGCGCGCCAATCGTGTCGCTCGAAGACAGTGCGCCGGAAAAAGCGGCAGTCCCCGCATTGTTGATCAGCAGATTGATATCGGAAGCGATCTGCGCAGCGTGCGCGACCTGGTCGGGCCGGCTGACGTCCAGCTCGATGGCGACGAGCCGGTCCGAGACGGCAAGCAGATCCTGCACCGAGGTCGGGTTTCGCACGCCGAGATAAATCTTCGATGCGCCACGGTCCAGCAACTCGCTGACGAACGCGCGGCCAATGCCGCCATTCGCACCGGTTAGCAGTACTACGGAACCTTCGATGTTCATGTTTGACTCCGGAAATATGGAGAGGTCAAGGAGAATTGCGATGGCCGCCCACGCCGGACTGACGCGGGCGGCACAGAGGCCCTCGGGCAGCAGGAGCTGTCTGCTCGAGGAAAAACAGGTCTAGTGCGCGTCCAGCATGATTCGCGCGACTTCTCCGGCGGCATCGATCTGTGGCCAATGTCCGGCATCGACCGCGTGAAGCGTAGCTTTGCGTGCCTGCGACTGGATGTGGTGCGCTACGCTCACGTGAAGGTAAGGATCGGCGTTGCCCCAGACGAGCTGAACCGGAACGTCGGAGCGCCTGAAGTCCACGAGGCGGGCCGTATTGGCGGCGATCTCCTCGTGCAGCTGGGACGTCATCTGCGCGAAGGCCACGGCTGCGCTCGGCTGTTGCCTGAAGTTGTTGTCGATCACGGGGCCGAGGAAATCGAAGTAGTTGACTTTCTGCGCATCGGTGAGCCCATGTTGAAGCAGGTTGCGCTGAAAATCGACGAGCCAGGCGAACTGCTGCGGGCTTTGGAGGAAATGCAGGGCCAGTGCGCGCAATTCCCGGTTCGAGAAAAGCTCGATGAGCTCGGGCACCCTCAACCCCGGAGAGGCCCCGTAGAAGACGTTCATCAGGACGACCGCGCTCGTGCGCTCGGGATGCTTCAGCGCGAAATTGACGGCGGCGGGACCGCCTGCGTCGTGGCCGACCGGGATGATCCGATCGAGCGCGAGGGCCTCGACCACGGCTTCGAGGTCGCCGAGTTGTTGCGGGAAGCTGTATTGCATGCCGTCCGGTTTATCCGACCCGCCGAAGCCGAGAAAGTCTACCGCCACCACTCTTCGCCCTGCTGCAACCAGATGTGGAATGAGCAGGTCGTAGATGTGCGAATCATCGGGAAATCCGTGCAGCACGACGAAGGCGGGTCCGTTGCCGGCGAAGTCGCGGACATAGACGCTGCCGCGATCGCGCGCGACGCGATGCTCGGCGAAAGCCGGGAGAGGCAGATTGGGAGATTCCATTTCAACGATTCCTTGAGAGATTGAGAACAGGCGCACCCGCGGCGTTTCACGGCGCGTCGCTGCTCCCGTTGCATGGGCCGTCTGCGCGGGCTGAGCGACTGCTCTCATAAAGCGCTTCGAGCCTGGGTCGCAGGCCGTTCAGGTCGTAGCCTGCGGCAGCGATTCGTTCGAGCACGGCGTCGGGCTCGAGTCCTGCACCCACGGACAACGCCCAAAGCGTGGCCGCACGCACGCCGGTGCGGCAATACGCCACGACGGGCCCTTCGAGCGCCGCCAGCGCGGCTGCGAATTGCCCGGCATCCTCCATCGTGGCCTTCCCCGGAACGATGGGAATCGCGGCGAAGCCGAGCCCGGCAGCGCTGGCCGCCTCCTGCATCTCGACGAGGGTGGGCTGGCCGGCTTCCTCGCCATCGGGACGATTGACGATGATGGACCGGAACCCCTGAGCCTTGACGGTGGCGACATCGGCAAGACTCAGCTGGGGACTGACCGAGAGGTGCGGTGCGAGCGGTCTAACGAGCATGGCGATATGTTTGAGGATGGTCTTGCGATTCAGGGAAGCCCGCATGGCTTCGCGTGTTTTCCGCACCGGGCGGTCGGTGCGCGGACACGTCGGGGCGAAAAGCGGGCGAATCCATCAGATCGTGTCGAGCGGAATCTTGAGGTAACGCGTGCCGTTGCTTTCCATGGGGGGAAGCGCGCCGCCACGCATGTTCACCTGGATCGCCGGCAGGATCAGCCTGGGTACCGCAAGCGTCGCATCGCGTGCGTTGCGTGCGGCGACAAACTCGCTCTCGGTCACGCCCTCGCGAACATGTACGTTCGACATGCGCGCGGCGCCGATCGTCGTTTCCCAGACATAAGCGTCTCGCCCAGGTGCCTTGTAGTCGTGGCAAAGAAACACCCGCGCCTGATCCGGCAGGCTGAGCAAGCGCCGGATCGAGCGGTAGAGTTGCCGCGCCTCGCCACCGGGAAAGTCTGCTCGCGCCGTTCCGTAGTCCGGCATGAATATCGTGTCCCCACAGAACACCGCGTCACCAATGACATAGGCGACGTCGGCCGGCGTATGGCCCGGTACGTCAAGCACCGTGCACCTGAGCGAGCCGATCATGAACTCATCGCCGTCGTCGAAGAGGGCGTCGAACTGGGAGCCGTCCCGCCTGAACTCCGACCCGACATTGAAGAGATCACCAAAAATCTGCTGGACCACCGTGATGGCACGGCCGATTGCTACTTTTCCGCCGACCTGTGCCTGCAGGTAAGGTGCCGCCGTCATATGGTCCGCATGCGCATGCGTCTCGAGCAGCCATTCAACCGAGAGACCTTCGGATTCGACGTAAGCAACGATCGCTTGCGCAGACTTCGTCGAGGTTCGCCCGGCTGCGGCGTCGAAGTCGAGCACGGGGTCCACGATCGCCGCGGCGAGCGTGCCGGGATCGTGCACGACGTGGCTCGCAGTGAACGTCGCTTCATCGAAGAATGTCCGGACGACAGGTGTTGCACGGTCACCGGCACGCGTCTGCAGAACGCTTGCCGACGCGTGTTGAAGCGGCTGATCCACGGCTTCCTCCCTCCTGGCGTTCCAGGCTTGCTATTCATTCGACCATGGAATGCCTGAATGATGCATTTCGTGAAGTGCTTCGCGTGCAGCCAGACTCGCACCAGTCTGCGAATATTCAGCGCGACGCCGGGTTGTCATTCGCGCGGCGACTTCAGGAGTCAGCGCGCAGGCAGGGTATCCCGTCAGGCTCGCGCCGGTCTTGGATAAAACTACGCATCGATGCACAAACCATGGGCGTTCGGCTTTCGAAAGGCCGACACGCTGTTTTCCGGGAAGGTATGCGAAAGCCTGCCTCGCGGCGCGAAGCGTCGGAGATCAATCGATCCGGATATTCGTCCCGCGCCTGATATCTCACGAGAGGACGGCTCCCGTCACCCGACGGCAAACTGTCTAGCGCGACCGGTGGTGCGCGCGCCAGTCCTTCGGGCCGCAACCTGCATAGCGGGTGAACACGCGGGAGAAATGGCTCTGGTCAAAAAAGCCGCAATCCAGAGCGATGGAGGCAAGGCTCGCGTCCGTATCGCGAAGCTTCGATTTCGCGCGTTCAATCCGGCGCTTCAACAGCCACTGATGGGGCGACATTCCGGTTGTCTGTTTGAAGGCTTCGGCGAAATAGCTCGCGGAAAGATCGCATTGGCCTGCAAGGTCGAGAATGGACGGGTTGACGCCGGGATGGCTCTCGACAAACTCCGTGATGCGCCGCATCTGCCAGGGAGCGAGCATGGCGCGCCGCTGACGGGATGGCGCGTCGGCTTGGCCGTAGCGCGTAACCACGTGCTCGCAGAATGCGAGGCCCACGTAGTCGAGAAATAGCGAGGTCGCTAGCGCCGGCTGCTCAAGAACGGGCAGCACGGCCTGGGTCAGGTGAAACAGGACAGGGTCGTATACACCGAATTCGCGCTGCACGAGGTCGCCGATGCGGCGGCGCCCCTTTTGCCACGTGAAGTCATCGATCGTGCTGCGGGATAGATAGAGCCGTACGGCGTCGAACGGCTTGTCAAGCCGACGTGTCGGCTCGCAGCGAAGGTCGAGCAGATAGCTCCAGCCCTGTCTGCAGGCCGCCGAGTCGTCGATACGGATTCCTGAATAACATATGTCCGGTTCGGGGCAGGCAACAAGCGGTATCTGAAAGATGACCGCTTCTTCGGGTGGTGGCGGGAGTGAGCGGCCAGGTTGCGGCCGGTCGTTTCGCAGCCTCGAGAAGGTAACCGGCGGCGCGAGCGGTGCAACGCTCGCCCGCAGCGTCGGCGCTTGCCGCAGACGAAACCGTCCGGCAAGGGCTCTGTCCGGGGCGTGCTGGCCGGAATCCGCATCGATTTTCTCGTTCATTCAACGTCACCACGAATGCCGCCGTTCCGATGTTTTGAACCGTTGATGAGCAGCTGGGTTGAACGACAGCCAGGTTAGCTTAACCCGGCTTCATGGCTCTCGCGTTATCGCGCTTGCCTGTCCCAGATTGTGTGCTCCGTCCCGGTGCAACATTGCGCGCGGACCCGTATTTCCGCCGCGGCGGCCGGTCCGATACGCCGCCGATATGGAATCGTCAAACAGCGCACTGTCCGCTACAACTCATGGGGCGCTTGCGGCGGCAATCTGCGCGCCAGAATGTGCGGGCGAGGGCTTCTGCGTTTGCAGCGTTTCCGGATTCCAGCCGCCACCGAGCGCCCTGAACGTCGCAATCGCCGCTCGCGCGGATTCCGTTTGCGCCTGCGCCCTCGCGTCCGAAGCCTGCAGCAGGGTTTCATCGGCGTGCAGCACATCGATGAAGCTCGCGGCGCCGCCACGGTACGCCGCCATCGAGGAGTCCTTCGCTTTCGACAATGACGACTCTGCGTGCGACAGGGTGGCGGCCTGAGCCTCCCGGTTCACGAGCGAAGAGAGCGAATTTTCGACGTCCTCGGTGGCACGAAGGACGGCCTGGCGATAGGCCGCGAGGGCTTCCGCGTCGGCGCCTTTCGCTTCGCCGACGTCGGCGTTGATGCGCCCGAAGTCGAACAGGCGCCAGCGCAGACCGACGAGACCTGCCATCTGGCTGGCGCCGCCAGTAAACAAGGTGCCGGCCGCTGCCGAGGTCGCACTGCCGAGGAACGCGCTCAGCGAGACAGTCGGGTAATACTCGCTGATTGCCGCGCCGACGCGGGCATTGGATGCTGCAAGATGACGTTCTGCGGCGATCAGGTCGGGGCGCCGTTGCAGAAGATCCGCCGGTGTTCCCATATCCGCAATGGATGGGGCGGCGGGGATTGAACGCGCATCCGCGAGGTCTGCGCGGTGCGTACCCGGAGGGGAGCCCAGCATGACATCGAGGGAGTTCAATGCCGCGTCCAGGCCCGCATTGAGCACGGGCACCGTTGCCTGCACCTGGTCGAGCGATCCTTGCGCCTGCTGGACCTGATAGTCGGCGGCCGCGCCTTTCGAGTAGAGGAGCTTCACGTCGGCGAGCAGTTGTTCCTGCGTTTTCACCTGCCGGTTCGCAATATCCAGACGTGTCTGAAGCCCCCGTATCGTGACGTAGATATCCGCAGTTTGTGCGGCGACGGCAAGTCGGGTGGCGACAGCCGCTGCCTGGGTCGCCGAATAGTCTGCGAGCGCAGCTTCGCGCTGCCTGCGCAGTCCACCGAAAATGTCGATCTCCCAACCGGCTTCCAGGTTGACTTCATACTCGCTGCCCCAACGCTTGAAACCCGGCTGTGCGTTGAGAAGCTGGCCTACCGGCGTATCGACCGACTGGTAGGCTCGTGCCGCCGAACCCGAAACCGTGGCCGAAGGGAGCAATGCAGCGTCGGCAGCACCGAGGCGCGCACGGGCCTGGTCGATTCGCGCGACGGCCTGGGCGAGGTCCAGGTTCTGGGCGAGCGCAAGCGACACGTAGCGGGTCAGGAGGGGATCGTTGAATCCTTCCCACCAGGCCGACAGATTCGCCGAGGGAGCGGCCGCCGTCTTTGCGGCCGGCGGCTGCGTCATATAGCCCTGCGCGAGCGGTGCGTCGGGCCGGTGATAGTCGGGGCCCACGGTGCAGGCAGAAAGAACGGTGGCGCTCAACAGGAGCAGAAGAGGTCGATGGGAAAACATGGGAGTCTCGAAGAGTGGCAACGTAGTGACCAATATACAATACGGTCACTGGTTGTCAATCACTCTTTGAGAAGTTAAGCTTGAGCCATGAACAAGCCCATTGCCTCCGCCCAGCCGTCCCGTGGTCCTTCGGACCATGAGGTTCGTGCCCAGATCGTCGACGCAGCGACCGAATATTTCACCCGCTACGGCTACGAAAAGACAACCGTTTCCGACCTTGCGAAGGAAATTGGTTTTTCGAAAGCCTACATTTACAAGTTTTTTGACTCGAAGCAGGCCATAGGCGAGGTGATCTGCGCGAATCGCCTGGCTGCCATCGTCGAGGCCGTGAGCGGAGCGGTGAGCGACGCCCACAGCGCAACCGAAAAATTCCGCCGTATGTTCAAGGCGTTACTGGCCTCCGGCAGCGCACTCTTCTTTCAGGATCGCAAGCTCTACGATATCGCCGCCGTTGCAGCGGGCTCGCCATGGCCTTCGGTCGCGGGCTACGAGGAGCAGATCCGGAAACTGCTCTCCGATATCGTGCTGCTCGGGCGCGAGACGGGCGAATTCGAGCGTAAGACGCCACTCGACGAAACGGTGAATGCCATCTTCCTCGTCATGAAGCCGTATTTCAGTCCGCTGCTCCTTCAATACAACCTCGACGCGGCTGACGAAGCGACGGCCCAACTGGCGAGCCTCGTGCTTAGAAGTCTGGCTCCTTAAAATTTCGCGTTGTGACTATTGACTGATTTGGTCACCAGGATCAGAATGAGGCCTCCTACTCGTCGCAAGGAGCGACCTCATGTTCCGGCACCGTTACATTGTCTACACCCTGAGCCTGGCATCGCTCGCGCTTGCGGCATGCGGTGACAGCCATATCCCCGACGCGCGCACCGAAGCCCCGCTCGTGCGCACGGCCGTGGTCCATAGCGCCCCGGGGGCGAGCCGCTCCTTCACGGGGGTGGTTGGCGCCCGCGTGCAAAGCGATCTCGGGTTCCGGGTTCAGGGAAAAATCACCGAGCGTCTCGTCGATGCGGGGCAAACGGTCAAACGTGGCCAGCCGTTGATGCGCATCGACCCGATCGACCTCGGATTGCAGGCGCGCTCACAGCAGGAACTGGTTAGCGCAGCCCAGGCGCGGGCCACGCAGACGGCTGACGATGAGGCCCGCTACCGCGATCTCGTGGCGGCAGGTGCGGTGTCGGCGTCGACGTACGAGCAGCTCAAGGCGGCCGCCGATTCAGCCAGAGCGCAGCTTGTAGCGGCAAAGGCGCAGGCCGATCTCGCGAACAACGCGTCCGGCTACGCCGTGCTGCTGGCGGATGCGGACGGCGTGGTGGTCGAAACCCTGGCCGAGCCGGGTCAGGTCGTCGGCGCAGGCCAGATCGTCGTGCGCCTTGCGCACGCAGGGCCGCGCGAAGCCGTTGTTCAGCTTCCCGAAACACTTCGGCCCGAGCCGGGCTCGGCTGCGCAGGCGACGCTCTACGGCGCCGGCAGCAAGAGCGTTCCCGCCACTTTGCGGCAGCTCTCGGATTCCGCCGATCGTCTGACGCGCACTTACGAGGCCAGGTATGTCCTCGGCGGCGCGCTTTCCGACGCTCCGCTTGGCGCCACGGTGACGCTCAACCTGCCAGGCGACGACGGACAGCGGCAGGCCGCGCTCGAGGTACCCGCCGGCGCGTTGTTCGATCCGGGAACCGGCACGGGCGTCTGGACGATCGAAGGATCGCCGGCGCACGCGTCCTGGCATAAGGTCCACGTCGCGGCACTCGGCAACGAGACGGCGACCGTGACCGGCGATCTCCGCGAAGGCGAGCAGGTCGTCGCGCTTGGGGCTCAGCTGCTTCACGACGGCGAAAAGGTGCGCCTCGCCAATGACGGCATGACCACGGCGTCGGTCACACGCGAAGGAGAGGCGCAATGAGCGGCTTCAACCTGTCGGCCCTCGCCGTGCGCGAGCGCTCCATCACTCTCTTTCTCATCATTCTGATTTCCGTTGCGGGGATCGTCGCGTTCTTCAAGCTCGGGCGCGCGGAGGATCCGCCCTTTACCGTCAAGTCGATGACGGTCATCACGGCATGGCCCGGCGCTACCGCGCAGGAAATGCAGGAGCAGGTCGCCGAACCGCTCGAAAAGCGCATGCAGGAGCTGCGCTGGTATGACCGCACGGAAACCTATACCCGTCCTGGACTGGCATTCACCACGGTGACGTTCCTGGATAGCACGCCGCCTGCCGAGGTTCCGGAGCAGTTCTACCAGGCCCGCAAGAAGCTCTCCGACGAGGCAGCGAATCTGCCCCCTGGCGTGATTGGTCCGCTCGTCAATGATGAGTACTCCGACGTAACGTTTGCGCTGTTCGCGCTGAAAGCGAAAGGGCAACCGGAGCGCTTGCTCGTGCGTGACGCCGAGGATCTGCGACAGCGACTCCTCCACGTGCCGGGCGTCAAGAAGATCAACATCGTCGGCGAGCAGGCCGAACGCATCTACATCTCGTTTTCGCACGACCGTCTTGCGACGCTCGGCGTGACGCCGCAAGACATCTTCGCGGCGCTGAACGGCCAGAACGTGCTGACACCGGCAGGTTCGATCGATACGGCTGGGGCGCAGGTCTTCATTCGTGTCGAGGGCGCCTTCGACAAGCTGCAGAAAATCCGCAACACCCCGATTGTCGTTCAGGGCCGCACGCTCAAGCTTTCGGACGTGGCAAGCGTCGAACGCGGGTACGAAGATCCGGCGACATTCCAGATCCGGAACAACGGTGAACCGGCGTTGCTCCTTGGCGTGGTCATGCGGGACGGCTGGAACGGTCTGAGCCTCGGCCAGGCGCTCGACAAGGAAGTCGCATCGATCAATTCGGGATTGCCGTTGGGTATGAGTCTTACGAAGGTGACCGACCAGGCCGTGAATATTCATTCAGCCATCGACGAATTCATGGTCAAGTTCTTCGTTGCCTTGCTCGTGGTGATGGTGGTGAGCTTCGCCAGCATGGGCTGGCGCGTCGGCATCGTGGTGTCGGCCGCGGTGCCGCTGACACTCGCGGGCGTGTTCGTCGTCATGGCTGCGACGGGCAAGAACTTCGACCGTATCACGCTTGGATCGTTGATTCTCGCGCTGGGTCTGCTGGTGGACGACGCCATCATCGCCATCGAGATGATGGTCGTGAAAATGGAGGAAGGCTACAGCCGGGTGCAGGCATCGGCTTACGCGTGGAGTCACACTGCCGCGCCGATGCTTTCGGGCACACTGGTCACCGTAGTCGGCTTCATGCCGAATGGCTTTGCCCGCTCGACGGCTGGCGAATACACCAGCAACATGTTCTGGATCGTCGGCATCGCGCTGATCACTTCATGGATCGTTGCGGTCGTCTTCACACCGTATCTGGGCGTCAAGCTGCTGCCCGATATTCCGAAGATCGAGGGCGGCCACGAGGCGATCTATAACACTCCGAACTATCAGCGTTTTCGCGAGTTCCTGGTGCGCGTGGTTCAGCGCAAGTGGATGGTCGCGGGTATCGTAGTCGGATCGTTCGTGGTCGCCGTGATGGGAATGAGTGTGGTGAAGAAGCAGTTCTTCCCGACTTCCGATCGGCCGGAAGTTCTGGTCGAAGTTCAGATGCCCTATGGCACCTCCATCGAACAAACCGCCGCGGGAACGAAAAAGGTCGAAGCCTGGCTCGCGAAGCAACCCGAAGCAAAAATCGTGACTTCGTACATCGGGCAGGGTGCGCCGCGATTCTATCTGGCGATGTCTCCCGAACTTCCCGATCCGTCGTTCGCAAAAATCGTGATACGCACGAATGACGAGAAAGAGCGGGAAGTGCTCAAATTGCGTTTGCGCAAGGCCATTGCGGAGGGTTTGCTGCCCGGCGCGCAGGTCCGCGTGACCCAGCTCGTGTTCGGTCCTTATTCGCCGTATCCCGTTGCCTTCCGCGTCATGGGCCCCGACCCGCAGAAGTTGCGCGCCATCGCCGCGCAGGTCGAGGGCGTCATGAATGCCAGCCCGATGATGCGAACGGTCAATACCGACTGGGGTCCGCTCGTTCCCACCATGCACTTCACGCTGGACCAGGATCGCCTCGGGGCAGTTGGATTGACGTCCAGTTCGGTCGCCCAGCAGTTGCAGTTTCTTCTGACCGGCATACCCATCACGAACGTACGCGAGGATATCCGTTCCGTGGAAGTGGTAGCGAGATCGGCGGGCGACACCCGGCTCGATCCGGAGCGAATCAGCGGGTTCACCTTGATCGGTTCCGCTGGCCAGCGTGTGCCGCTGTCCCAGGTGGGAAAGGTCGATATCAGGATGGAGGATCCGATCCTTCGCCGTCGCGACCGCACGCCGACGATCACCGTTCGCGGCGACATTGCGGAGGGCTTGCAGCCGCCCGATGTATCGACGGCGATGCTGGCGAAGCTTGAGCCGGTGATTGCCCAGCTCCCGGACGGTTACCGGATCGAGGAGGCGGGGGCGATTGAAGAAGCCGGCAAGGCGACGAAGGCGCTCGTGCCGCTCTTTCCGATCATGATCGCACTCACGCTGCTGATCATCATCTTCCAGACGCGGTCCATCCCGGCCACCATGATGGTGTTTGCGACCAGTCCGCTCGGGTTGATCGGCGTGGTTCCGACGCTGTTGCTGTTCAACCAGCCATTCGGGATCAACGCGCTGGTGGGGCTCATTGCGCTCTCCGGCATATTGATGCGCAATACGCTGATCCTGATTGGCCAGATCGAGCAGAATACGCGCGAAGGGATGACGCCTTTTCATGCGGTGGTGGAGGCGACCATCCAGCGCTCGAGACCGGTCATACTCACTGCGCTTGCGGCGATGCTCGCCTTCATCCCGCTTACGCATTCGGTGTTCTGGGGCACGCTGGCCTACACCCTGATTGGCGGCACCTTCGCGGGAACGATCATGACGCTCGTGTTCCTGCCCGCGATGTACGCCATCTGGTTCAAGATCAGGCCTGAAGCCGGCAAGGCTCCGGCCGCCCATGAGGAGAGCGAGAGCACGATCGCGTAGCCGCCGTTGCGTGCAATCATGGAACCTTGTGATCGCTTGTCTGCGGAACGTGTTCAAACGTGCGGAGGCACTTTTTGAACTCGCCTCTTGTACAAAGAGCATGTTCCGGCGATGCGACGGTGAATGCGTCACCGTCGATATCATAAAGGGCGGTCAAGAGGGGATAAGGCCTCTTCGAACGTTATACGCCGGGTTGGCGGCCACCGGCGTCCCAGACGAGCGGCACGCGTGTCACGCAATTCACCATTCCGCCTTCAAAACTAATCTGCCCAGCGGGATCGAGTTCGAAATCGGGAATGCGCCGGAACCATTCTTCGAGGAAAACGCGAATCTCGTTTCGTGCCAGGAGCGCCCCTGCACAGCGATGAGGGCCGGTGCCGAAGGCTGCATGTTGCGATGCATTGGCGCGCGCGAAATCGGCGTGCATCGGGCACTGGAATGTGCGTTCGTCCATGCCATGCAACAGTGGGCGGACGTACACACGGTCACCCGCCTTGAACCGAACGCCTTTGTATTCGAAGTCGCGCGTCATCACGCGGCCCGTGCTGGACGGCGCAAACATGCGCAACAGTTCCTCCACGGCGTTGCCCACCGTCGGAGCCGCGTTGCGGCGGACCGTCGTTGAGGGTCGAAATGTGTCCGACGCGCAGAGGTAGATTGGGGTGGGGAACCCTGCCTCTACGATCGCCTCGCGAACGTCTGTATGCGAGGCTCAGGTGGTCCTCTCGCCCGGTGACGGCGAGATCTGCACCGACGCTGCGTATCGAGGCCCGATGCGGTTTCATGGCATCATCGTGCCGACCTTCACACAACCCGGGGAGCGACGCCATGGCGACTTATATTGTCTTCACGAAGGAAAGCACGCAGGATCAGAGTGAGCTCGACATCTACCAAAGCAAGGTAGGCGAGACCTTCAAAGGTCATCCGGTCAACATTCTTGCTGCCTATGGACCTCAACAGGTTCTTGAGGGCGAAGCGCCAGAGGGCGTCGTGATAGTGGAGTTTCCGTCGACTGCGGCAGCACGTGCGTGGTACGACAGCCCGGCGTATCAGGAAGTCGCGCAGCACCGGTTCAAGGGCGCGCGCTATCGCGCCGTTCTTGTAGAAGGCGTGTGACAAAAGACTTCGACGTTCGGCCCGAGGAGCCGGGCCCTGAACCATCGGCATTGTTGCCGCGCCATGACAATATGGAAAGCCCGCAAGCGTGAGCCAACGTGGTCACGCTACCGGTCGCCGAATCGTCCTCTGGCGTGATGCATTTGACGACATGAAATCGAGAGGCGGACCAGGTAATTTCCCCGCGAAAGCCTGAACGCGTCGTCATCCCGCACCCGCCGGTTCCCGGCGCGCAAAGCAGGCGAACACGGTGACGGGTGCTTGCTCTATTTGGTGCGCGTGCTGGTTGTGTTTGCAAGCAGGCAGGGCCATACTTCCTCGTAATGCGTTCAGTATCGAGGGCATTACAGGAAGGCAAAGCCGCCGGTCATCGAGCCACACGAGATTCGCCATGCACTCAAAGTCGCGGCGGTGACTGGACAGAATGCGGTTCGCGATGTTGCGCTGCTGACAGTGTTCTACGGAACCGGACTCACGGCCAACGAAGTGGCCAAGTTGCGGGTGGCCGACTACCTTTCCGAGAGCGGAAGGGTTCGTGTCGATTCGACGGTGCGGCCAGAAATTGCATTTAATGGCAAGGCGCGGCCGCTTGTATGGGCCAATGCGAGGACGTGCGCAGCGATCGATGCCTACCTCGCAAGATCACTACGCACCGCGCGGCGTTCCGGGGACTCGACGCGAACGGCTCGTTGTTTCTGACGGGTGACCGTGAGTCGTTCGCGTTCACCAAACGCGTCACGGGGACCGGAACGATCAGCTATTCGTGCGAGACGTTGACTGAAATCGTTCGGCGTCTGCATCAACAGGCGGGTATCGAGAACGGGAACGCAAGTGCCGCACGTCGAACGTTTGCTGTTCGCCTCCACCGTGACGGCCGATCGTTAAAGCTGATTCAGGAGTTGATTGGAGTTTCCAGCTTGTCCGCCGTTAAAAGATTGATAGACGCTGATCCGGTTCGGCTGGCGTCCATCGTTAGCGGGGTGATCTAGTGACACGAAGTTGGGGTTATTGCTAGCCAGGCTGTACAACGGGGCGGGTATCAGTGTTGGCGCAATAGATCATTCCTGTTCCTGAACAAACGTATCCAATGCTTCAAAATAGAGAAAATAACAATGAGCGCACAAGTGAATATGCCAACCATGACTCGCGCTGTCGGCCTCGCCGTGATCGGCTTTCTTGCTTTCACGCTGATTGCCGGCGGTTTCGTGACCGTCGGTCCCGGGCAACGTGGCGTGCTGATGACATGGGGCGCCGTCGAACCGGGTGTACTTGACCCTGGCCTGCATTTGAAGGTCCCGTTCGCGCAGTCGGTCGCCAAAATGGACGTTCAGGTGCAAAACTCCCAGGATGCGGAAACGGCGGCGAGCCTTGATCTGCAGGATGTGACGACGACTGTGGCAACGAACTGGCACATTCTGCCCGCCGACGCAGAGTGGGTCTATCAGCACATTGGCAATGAGTCCGCCCTGGTCGTCAAGATCATTAAGCCGGCGATCAGCAACTCGGTGAAAGCGGTGACTGCCCATTACAACGCCGAAGATTTGATCACCCACCGCGATCAGGTGCGTGGACAGATCGAAGCGCAAATCACCGCCGAACTCAAACCATATCGGTTGGTGGTGGATTCTGTGAACATCACTGATTTCCACTTCAGCGCGCAGTTCGCGCAGGCGATCGAACAAAAGCAGGTAGCCCAGCAGCGTGCGCAGCAGGCCCAATACGAGTTGCAGAAAGCCAGGGTACTCGCCGATCAGAAGATAGTCGAGGCACACGCGCAGGCCGAGGCGCAAAAACTACTCCAGCAGACGATCACGCCCGAGATCATTCAGCAGCAGGCAGTAGCCAGGTGGGATGGTCACTTGCCGGAAGTACTGGGGAGTAGCGGAGTTCTTCCAATGCTTGGAAATGTTGGCATAGGTAAGGTAGATCGATAGGAAAGGGGAAATGGATCGGGCTACTTTATCGCGGTTGCGTCAATCTATTGATGACCTCGACCGCGTATCAGTGACGCTTCCGCGAGAGAGTGAGGGTTTCATATCCCTCACCCGGATCATCCAGCAGTTGCGGATTCTTCAGGACACGGTGAGCGCGGGGGATGCCCGTGAAACTGTGTTTGTGTGTTCAGAGCAGATTGCCTCGATTGGGCGCTCGCGTGACACGTTCGCGCGTGCTGCTGGCATCGGCCTGTATAACCAGACCCTTGAGATCGTGACGGCGTTACAGAAGGAGGCGCATGTATTCGCTGCCATTCAGCCGCAACATCACGGCCCGGGCAAGATGATTCACGGGTAACAGGGGCTGGAAGATGGAAGACTTGCGGGGTGTACAAGAGTCTATCTGGGTAGCCTTGCCTGCTCTCGTATCGCGCCATCGGCGCCGTTCGTGTATTGACATGGCGCCAACTCCAACAGATCGAGAGCGAAGTTCTCGCAGCGGTTCTGTCGAGCGCGAAGCTTCCGAAGTGGATCGCTTACATGATCCGCTCCGGGAGAGCTTGCACATCAGGGAGACGGTATGCTACGTGAAGTTCGAGGCGCACGATTACATTTCGCCGGTTTTTGCGGTACGGGATGACGCTAGACGTCGGGTGAACTGATCCAACGGAAAACTGTCCGGTCAAGGCGCTCCAAGCGGAACCCGCCGGTCGTTTTTGCGGGGGGCGTCGCGGGCGTGTGTTGCAGGTGGATGTTACAGCCCACGCCAGGCGACGGAGCCTCGTGCCTGGACGCCTCGGCGTCGGCAGTGTCAAATTAATTGTCGTCGCTTCTAGACGGGAGATGCTCGTGAGGCTCGGACTCAGCCGCGTCGGCGTCGGGAAGGTCGTCGGGAGCCGGATTTTGCGGGCCCGTCGGACCGGGCGGCCGATCGGGCTGGCGAGTCGTGCCGGCGGTAGGGCGCGCGGCGTCGGGTGCGGTGCCGGCACACACCTCGTGTCTATCGCTCCCCGGCGTGAGGACGCCCAAATGCACATGGATAGATTGTTCCTCTTCCTGCCGGTTGTGACCATGGTTCTCGTCGTCGTCGCCATTGCGCCTCGCCGCATGAGAGCACGGAGTTTCTCCTACACGCGGTGCGAAATACTCACGCCGAATGAGGCGGAGTTTTTTGGACGGCTGCGCGCGGCGCTTCCGGATCACTACGTGTTCCCTCAGGTCGCTATGAGCGCGATCATTACGCCAAAGGGCTACGCTAGGTCCAGACAGGCAGCCTTTAACCAGATCTCACGCAAGCGCATCGATTTTGTGATCTGCACAGACCGGTTGGAACTCGTCGTCCTCGTCGAACTCGACGACCGAACCCATGATGCCCGACGCGATGCGAAGCGCGATGCGATGACCCGCTCGGCGGGGATCCGCACCATCCGCTTCTCCTCGAGCAGGCGCCCCTCGGTCTCCGAGATTCGCGCGGCGATACTCCCGCCTTCGGTCGTCCCGAAAGCAGGTGACTCGTTCACAGCGCTGGACTAGCATCCGGATATCAAACAAGGAGCAAAGCAGTCCGTGTGGCCGTTTAAATTCCGAACATTCGATCTGTAGTGTCAAGATGCGCGTGCCGAACCGCTTGGCGTCTCATGCATGTCGGGCGCGTCGGTGATCCGGGCGCCTATAGTGTAGCCAGGCATCGGACGCGCAGAAGGCCGAAGGGGGCTGTGTGAAAGCTAGTGGGTTATGCCCCGTTGCTATCCCTCGAGCCGTGGTTGGGCTAAGGGCGGGTATGTGAGGGGGCAGGTCATTCAACGACAGTCTCCGGCCTTTGCGGACGTTCAGCGATGGGGGGGCGAGGGACGGCTCCGCATAGGTGGTATCTGCGAAGCGACTATTCATCACTGGACGACATACATCGCTGGGGCGACGCGCCAAACAGTCGCCGGAACATGCTGGCGTACTGTATCCGAGGTCGACGGCGTCAGGTTGCCCCCCCGGCGCGCCTGATCGCCAGGGCGTCGGGAGGAGCCTGCGGACTACGCGTGAAGTCCCCGTAGCGAAATCGACTTCGTGCAAGCGCGACCGTCTTGTTGTGCCTCGGAATGGCATGCAAAAAAGTACCGCACCGAGGCGCCACTTGGTAGTGTGGATTGCCGTGCGTCTCTATCGTAGTACCCGCACATTGAGGTCGCACCAACCATTACTTTCCGCACGGCTTCGCTTCCTCTTAGAATGGCCGCCTTAGCCCATTCTCCGCTTGGCCATCATCTTGCTAATCGCTCGTCATAGCCGTTCCGTTCGTTTGATACTCGCCGCGTTCGTGTTTTGGCTCGTGAGTGCACTTGTGATCGTCGGTGTGTTGGTTATGTCCGAGACTTCCCGGCTACGACGGGACTTCGCGGCTCAGAGCGAAGCCACATACGAAATCATTCGCCAGCGCCTCGATCAGAACGAGGCAGTACTGGCCGGCATTGACTCCATGCTGCACACGTTCCCCGGTGTTGAGTCGGCGGGCCTGAGGGATTATTCACGGCAAATGCTGGCGCGATATCCGCACATCTACATGATTGAACTGCAGCCGCGTGTAGAAGAATCTGATCTTTCGCGGTTCGAGGCATGGGCGAGAAAGGCGATTTACCCGCAGTTCTACGTCAAGGACTACGGATATGGCGGAGAGCGACATTGGCATCCAGTGTCAGGGCGTCCGACTTATTACCCGATCACATTTATGGAGCCGCAGGCCCACGAGGCTCTTCCCGTTCTCGGCCTCGATGTCTATGCCGACAACAAATTCCGGGCGGCCATCGACGAGGCCGTCCGTACCGGAAAGCCGTCAATCTCTGCGCCATTCGATCTGTATGAGGGCGGAAGGGCCTACCTGATTTTTAAAGCCGTCTATGCACACGTGCCCGATGATCTGGCATCGAGGCCGCGTCTTGCGAGCCGGGTGGTGTCGATGTTGATCCACACCGGAAAATTTTTGAGCCGCAACGAAGTGCCGTCGCCGTTGGTGTCGATGCGTATCTACGAACAGGGCTTTGGCTACGACCAGCCGGACGGGATCATCGATCGCGTGGACGCGAAACCTGTTCCCGCGTGGATCAGGCGGTTCACGCCGGAATTCGTGTATCGAAAAACACTCGCGAGCCAGACACAGCCATTCGTGTTCGAAACGCGGCGGCAGCTTGGGGCTGAGGTCATTCCCATGTTGCCGGTCGTGCTGGCGCTGATTGTTACCTTCGTGATTAGCCTGCTCGCGCTCGTCATCTATCAGCAGCAGATCGTAAGCAGGCGGATCGCCCGTGAAGCTGAGCGACACATGTATCTGCGGGAAGAGCAAGCGCAGGTCGCCCGCTTGCATACGATGGGGGAAATGGCCTCGGGAATCGCCCATGAGCTAAACCAGCCATTGGCAGCAATTCTCAGCTACAACCAGGCATGTGTTCGCATGCTGCATGAATCGAACCCGGATCTCGTGGCAATCGAAGGTGCCATGAAATCAATGACCGGTCAGGCAAAGCGGGCGGCCGATATCATTGTGCGACTGCGAGCATTTGTCAGCAAGCGCCCGGCCCAGGTTCTTCCGTTGGATGTGCGGAAGGTCGTGGAGAGTGCGCTCTCTCTGGCCGAGCCGTGGCTAAGGCAGGGCTCGGTGGTGGTCAGCCGCACGCTGCTGATGCTGGTGTGATTGTCGGCGCCGCTGTCGGCAGGGGTGCCCCCGTCGAGACTGCCGATAACGGGTGTTTCCGGGCGCCAGCT
>NZ_BBJJ01000060.1 GCF_000739815.1 Paraburkholderia mimosarum LMG 23256 = NBRC 106338 | reverse complement strand
GAACAGTTACCATCTACGTTCCAAATTTTCGGTCAGGAGCAGCTCCGCAGCCTTGCGGCCTGAACGGATCGCTCCTTCGATCGTCGCGGGCAGACCGGTAGCCGTCCAGTCGCCCGCGAGCATCAGATTGCTCCAGCGGGTGCGCGTCGCGGGGCGCCGCCACTCCTCGTCGGGCACCGCGGCGAAGGTCGCGTGCACTTCGGCGCAGACCCGCCACGCCGGCAGCGGCTCGAGCGGCAGCGAGGCTGCCGCGGCCACATCGGCCCAGACCCGTAATGCGATCTCGTCGGGGTCGACGTCGAGCATGCGATGTGCGTCGTGGATCGTCGCGGACAGACGCCCTTCAGGCGCGCACAGCCAGTGGGCCGTGCCGTTGACGAGCGCCATCGGCGTGACGAGGCCCGCCGGCGCCGGCACCGAGTAGTGCACCGTGACGATCGAGGTGTGGCGCTGCGGCGCCTGCAGCGCCGGCACCAGCGTCGCGGCCACCGTGCCGGGCACGGCGAGCACCACCGCTTCGTCGTGAGCGAGCGTGATACGTCCGTCCGGGAAATCGAGGGCGACGACGCGGCGCGCCGCGTCGTCGTACGCGATCTCCCGCAGCGGCGAGTCGAGGCGGATCGCGGCGCCGCCATGCTGGAGCATGCGCAACGCCGGATCGACGAATGCGCTGGAAAGGCCGCCACGCGCCGACAGTGGCCGGAACGCCTCGCCGCCCGCCGCGAGTGACTCGCGCAACATCGCCCCCGCCAGCTGCGCGCTGCCCACTCGCGGCTCGATGTTGAGCGCCGTGAGAAAGAACGGATGGAGCAGCCGCTCCCAGAGCACGCCCTCGCAGCGCATGGTTTGCGCCATCGTGCGGCCCGGCTTCGCGAACAGCAGCGGCAGCACCGACAGATAGTCCGCGGCCCGCGTCCCCGGCACGCGCGAGCGCGAGTCGCCGATCCAGAACGGCATGCGCGAGCGTGAAAAGCGCACCGTCCAGCGCGAGCGCGCCGCGACGTCCATGAACGCGAAACCGGGCTCGTTGGCGCCTGATAGCGCGTCACCGGCACCGATCGTACGCACGTATTCCAGCGTGCGCGCATGCCCGGCCAGCACCAGATGGTTGCCCGTATCGAGCGTGGCCCCGAGCGTGGGGTCGTAGTACGAGCGGCAGCGTCCACCTGCCTGGCCGGCGGCCTCGTAGAGCGCCACCTGCACGCCGCGCCGCTGAAGCCGCACGGCCGTCGCGAGGCCCGCAAGCCCAGCGCCGATGACGTGGACTAGCCGAGGCATCAGAACAGCGCGTAACGCGCGACGATCCACATCAGCCGCGCGCGGGGCTTGCTGACTTTCGTGCGCGGCAGATCGAAGCCGCGATCCACGGTGCGCTCGAGCAGCACCCGGTAGACGCCCGACATGATGCGCGGCGCCTTCACCTGCACGCGGGGCGCGGCGTCCATGATCGCGTCGGCCTGCGCGAAGTGAGCGCGCGCGCGCGCAACGAGCGTCTCGCAGACGCGCGGCAGCGCGGCGTCGGCGGCGATCGTGTGCGGATTGCCCGGCGCGATCCCCTCGCGCGCGAGCAATTCGCGCGGCAGATAGCAGCGGTTGATGTCCGCGTCTTCGTCGATGTCGCGCAGGATGTTGGTCAGTTGCAGCGCGCGCCCCAGATGGTGCGAGAGCGCGTGGCCCGGCTCGTCCTGCATCCCGAATATCCTCACCGACAGCCGGCCGGCCGCACTCGCGACGCGGTCGCAGTACAGGTCGAGCGTGGCCTCGTCGGGGGCGCAGATGTCCTCGGCGGCGTCCATGGCCATGCCGTCGATCATCGCGTGAAAGTCCTCGCGCTTGAGCCCGAACGTATGGATGTGGCGCGTGAGCGCCGCGAGCGAGGCGCGCGGCGTGCCGGCATAGCACGCATCGATGTCGGCGCGCCATTGATCGAGCCCTGCCGCGCGCTCGGCGCGCGGCAGGTCGCTGTCCGCGATGTCGTCGACAGCGCGGCAAAAAGCGTAGACCTGATACATGGCGTCGCGCTGCGCAGGCGGCAGGATCCGCATCGCCAGATAAAACGAGCTGCCCGACGAAGCGGCAGCTGCGTCGGTTTGTTGTGTATCGTCCACGACGAGGTTGGAAACGGCCAAGACGATCTCCGCTGGGGGAGCCCTCAACGGGCTTTTGACTCTATTCGGGCCCGCATTGCCGCGGGTCGCCCGCGCGCGCGGACACGCGCGAGGCACCGGCCCTGGAATCGGCTGCCAGGAGGCGCGCAAGGCCGGAAACGGCCAAAAGTATAGCAACCTTTGGGGCGGCCCGCGTAGGGCGGCCCGCGTAGGGCGGCCCGCTGACGAGCCCCAGTCGGGCAAGGGAGTGCGCGGCCGAAGGCGGCGCGTGGATGGCGCGCTTGGCCCCTGGTGACTCAGGCGAGCGCCACCGAGCAGTTGCGCCCCTGGCGCTTTGCGGTGTAGAGGGCGGCGTCCGCCTCGTTGATCATGCCTTCGTAATCGGGCGCGCCGGTACGTGCGGTGGCGGCACCCACGCTCGCGGTCACCGGCACGATCACGCCCTGGACTTCGACTGGCTCGTCGGCAATCGTGCAGCGAATTTTCTCGGCCACGTAGAGGGCGTCGTCGAGGGGCGTGCACGGCAGGAGCAGCGCGAACTCCTCGCCGCCGAAGCGGCCGAATACGTCCTGCTTGCGCACGACGCCGGACACGCGCTGCGCCATCGAACGAAGCACCGTGTCGCCGGCCATGTGGCCGAACTCGTCGTTGATGCGCTTGAAGTGGTCGAGGTCGAACAACAGCATCGACAGCTCGCCGCCATAGCGCTGCCAGCGCTGGAACTCGTCGGCGAGCCGCGCCTCGAAATAGCGCCGGTTCGCGATGCCCGTCAGGCCGTCGCGATCGGCATACTCGCGCAGCTGGGCCACCGCTTCCTCGCGCTCGCGCTGCATGACGCTCACGTGCGTAACGTCCGAGATCGTCACACACACGGCGATCACGTCGCGCCCGCGCATGAGCGGCATGAAGGTGCAGTCCTGCTGCATGTAATCCACACCGCCCGTGATGGGCCGGTCATGGTCGAACTGGAACAAATAGGGACGCTGCTCCCACGAGCTGAATGCGAAGCTGCCCAGCTGGAACACGCTCTCCACCTTGCGCGTGAGCCACGCGCGCGGCAAGTCCGGAAAGCGCTCGAATATCGGGCGGCCGATTACCTCGTCGGCCGGCACGCCGCTGTGGTCCTGCATGAAGCGGTTCCACATCAGCACGTTCATGTCGCGATCGACCACGAAAATGCCGAACCCCACCCGTTCGACGACGAGGTCCGAAAGCGATGGCAACCCGGCTGGCGCGTTCATAGGCTGTGCAACAGTGCGTCGATGGCCCGGCTCACGACGTGAATCGATTCCTCGGCCATCAGCATGACGAGGTGAGCGCGAAAGCGCTGGTCTTCCAGCGCAAAATTGACTTCGACGAGCAGCGCGACGTCCCAGGCGAGCAGCCCCGGCTGGAACACCTGGTCGAGCATGATCGCCTCGCCGAGCAGCCCCGGCTGCGAAAAGATGGGCATGCGCCCGAGCTGATCGAGCATCGACGAGACGCACGCGCCCGTGAGCGCGTTGGCGACGTCGAACATCAGTTCTTCTTCGGTGAGCGCGTCGTCGACACCGGGCGTGCCGTGATGCGCTTCGTCATCGTGATCGTCGGCGCGACCGCCGACCAGACTGCCCAGCTCGGCGATTTCGCCGCTGCGGCAGATCACCAGGGCCTCGCCCTTGATCTCCGAGCGGAAGCCCTGACGCACGGCCGCGACGGGGCCGTCGATGCCGGTCATCTCGCGCAGCGCCGCCGCGGCTTCCGACACGGCGACCACGCGCACGCGCGGCACCGAAAGCTCGATGAAGGCGTTGAGCAGCCCCGATAGCCGCGTGGCCGCCTGCCCCATGCCGAGATTGGCGATCTCCTGCAGCGCGTCGCGCTGGAGTTCCGTGAACACTCGATCAGGCATACAACCCGTACTCCTTCAGGATGGGCAGCAGCGCCTCCTGGGTTACCGGTTTTGCGACGAACGCCGCCGCGCCGAGCGCCTGCACGCGCTCGCGGGCAAGAGGCTGGACATCCGCTGAAACGACAATCACGAACGTGTTCAGATCCTCGTGCTGCAACGCTTCCAGCACCTGGAAACCCGTCATGTCGGGCATCGTGAGGTCGAGGAACATGACGGCCGCGCGACCGGCACGATAATGCTCGAGCGCTTCGAGTCCGTTCGACGCGTACGAGATCGTGACGTCCCAATCCTCGGGCAACGCCTTCGTGAGCACCTTGCGGGCTAACAGCGAATCATCGGCGATCACGATGGGCAAGGACATGGATATGCTGAATGGGTGTGCGTTGGACGGAGTGCGTTTCGACGGATTAACGGCAGCACGCGCAATGACTTTAGGGAAACGGCAAAGAAAATTGCGAGCAAGCCTCGTTATGCGTATTGGTTGGGCTGGCTGGAGCGACCTTGCATCTATGCAAAATCGCGGCTGCGGCATCGCGCAACGGATACCGGTAACACGCCCCCGGTCGCGAAAGACTTGGTCTACATGTGTGCCGCCACCCCGTAGCATGCCCGCGCTCCGGTGGTCGGGCGCGCGGATTTCATGCGAACGCGTTATTTATCGTCTCCGCGATTTTCGAATCAAATTGAATCAAATGCAACTCGTCGTTAATCGATGAACGAACAAAATTAACTCAGAGTCGCGAATATTTCGAAATAAATGATCATTCCCCTAATTAAAGGGCGTCGATTATCCCTGTGTGGTACGTTTGCGCTTCGCCGATTTTCGCGAATTCGGCGCGAAGCGAGCGAAAACCGCTGAACGCAAGGCACGCGGGAACATTCGCGCGGCGCGGCGGCCCTGACCTTGTAGTTGGCCGTGAATCGGCGTGTCATCGCGGTCGTTTATCATGTCGCATGCTCCGCGGCCTTTTCCCTGTTTTTCCGTACGATGATTGCTGACCGGCCCGAGCGGCCAGACCAACACGAATCCCTGCCACGCCCCGCCAACGAGGCCCCGTTTCCGGCCGCGCCAGGCCACGACTTCAAGGTGCGCCGGCGCACGCTGCTCGCGCTGCTCGTCGCGGCGATCGTGCTGCCCTGCGTCTACGTGATCGCCATGGCGTACAACGATTTGCGCATGCGCGAAGCCGACGCCACGGATATCACGCTACGCACCTTGCGCGTGGCCGAAGAGCACGCGCTCAAGGTGTTCGACATGAACGAGGCGCTCGATGCGCGCGTGAGCGACCTCGTGCGCGGCCTCGACGACGACGGCATCCGCGCGAACGAGGTGCAGATCCACCAGAAGCTCGACGACATCGGCGGTGGTTTTCCGCAGGTGGCCGCCGTGTCGATTTTCGGGCGCGACGGCGACCTGCTCGCGAGCAGCCGCTACTCTCCGCCGCCGCCCCTCTCGATCGCCACGCGCGACGACTTCACCGGCACACGCGATGGCAGCGTGCTCGAGCACGTCTCGCGCGTGATGCCAGGCCAGGTGAACGGCGAAACCGTGTTCAACATGGGTGTATCGCGCAGCAACGACGCCGATGCCTTCGCGGGTCTCGTCTCCGTCGCGCTGCGCACGGCTTATTTCAGCTCGTTCTATCGCGATCTGCTCGGCCCCGCGTCGCCGATGGCGCTCGGGCTCGTGCGCAGCGACGGCGCGATCCTCGCGTTCGGTCCGCCGCCGCGCGCGTCTGCCTCCGCAATCACGCCGCGCTCGCCGCTCGACGATGCGCTCGCGCGCGGCAGCGAGTCCGGCGTCGTGCGCATGCATTCCGCGGTGCTCGACAGCAACGTGATCGTCGCGTACCGGCGCGTGGGCGGCTACCCCGTCTATGTAACCTGCGCGTATCGCACGCCGGCAATCTGGGCGGCCTGGTACCGGCACCTGAGCGTGCTCATCATCTCGATGTTTGCGCCGTCGATCGCGCTGTGGTGCGTGATCTGGCTTTCGCTGCGGCGCCTCGCCGCCGAAGAGGAGGCATGGGAGCGCTGGCAAGCCGAGGCCTCGATGCGACGTTCGATCGAGTCCGCCTACCGGCAGGCGCGCAAGATGGAAGCGCTCGGCAATCTCGTCGGCAGCGTCGCGCACGACTTCAACAATCTGCTGATGATCATCTCGGCCAACGTGCAGATCGTGCGGCGGCGCGGCGCGGCGGGCCTCGAGCGCGAAATTTCCGCGGTCGAGCGCGCGCTCAAGAGCGGCCAGTCGCTCACGCGCCAGTTGCTCGGCGTCGCGCGCAAGCAGCCGCTGCGCAACGAGACCATCGACGTCGGGCGCTGGCTGCCCGCGGCCCGCGAGTTGCTGCGCGCGTCGCTGGGCGCGAAGGCGTCGCTCGTCGTCGAAGTCGACGACGGCGTGTGGCCCGTGCTCGTCGACGTGGCCGAGTTCGAACTCGCGCTCATCAACCTGGCCGTCAACGCGCGCGACGCGATGCCCAACGGCGGCCGCTTCACCGTGCGGGCGCGCAACATCACCTTCCGGCCCGGCGAAGGCTTCCCGCTCGACGGCGAGTTCGTCCACGTCACGCTCGAAGACACCGGCGCCGGCATGCCGCCGGGCGTGCTCGCGCGCGCGTTCGAGCCGCTCTATACGACCAAATCGAAAGGCACGGGCACGGGCCTCGGCTTGCCGCAGGTATTCGCGTTCTGCGAGCGCTCCGGCGGACTCGCCGCGATCGACAGTGCGATCGGCGCCGGCACGACGGTGCATCTGTATCTGCCGCGCTCGCTCGCCGAGCCTCCCGCGCAGCGTCCGGGCGAGGCGCGCGAGGAAACCCCCGAGGTGCAGCAAGGGCTGAACGTGCTGCTCGTCGAGGACAACGACGAAGTCGCCGCCGGGACCGAGGCGCTGCTGCAAATGATGGGCCACCGCGTGACCTGCGCAAGCGACGCGGCAAGCGCCCTCGAGCGGATCGAGGCGCCACACTTCGACGGCGAGGATACGCCGCGCTTCGATCTCGTCCTGTCCGACATCCACATGCCGGGGACGATGAACGGCATCGATCTCGCCGAGACCCTGCAAGGGCTCAAGCCGGGGTTGCCCGTGATCCTCGTCACAGGCTACGCAGAAGAGCTCGACCGCGCGCGCAACGTGGATGTGCGCGTGCTCTCGAAGCCCTTCGACATCGCGCTGCTCGAGAAAATGCTCGACGGGATCCGCAAGGACCGGCACGGCCGCGCAAGCGACGAGCGCGATGCGACGCTCGAGACGGACCGCGACACGCACTGAGCGAGGCACGGCGCTTGCTGCGGGCAGCGCGACCCGCCAAACACGTGGCGAGACGCCGTGCACAGCCTGAGCCATTCGGCGCATGATGGGAACGGTGTCGCAATCTGGCGAAGGAGGCTGCCATGAAACAGATCGTGACGGGCGTTTTCCAGACCTACGAGGGAGCGCGCCATGCGCAGGCCGCGCTGTTGCAGCGCGGCTTCGCGGCGAGCGATATCGACTTGCCGGCGCGCACGGAGGGCGTGCTGGCCGGCATCGAGCGTCTTGTCGGAGGTTTCTTTTCGGCGACGGGCGACGTGCGGCGAACAACGGAGGCCCAGACCGGCATGCCGCCGCCGTCGGGCGAATCGGTGCGGATTGGCGTGCACGTGAGCGACGAGGTGCACGCCAACCTCGCTTACGAAACGCTGCGCGAGGAACACGCGATGGACGTTGCGCTTCGCGGCACGTCGTGGGGCTGGCCTGCGGCGGACCGTCCGCTTGCGCGCGAGCATTCGGCGCTCGATGAACTGGGTCTCTCGGAATTCGCCGAGGCCATGCGGCGCCGCGCCGCTCAGACCGGGTCAGCGGGCGAGGCCCCGCGAGAACCCACGTTCCCGGACCCCACCGTCGCACCAGCGGATGAATCCATGCGCCCGACGAGCGAAGCGGAAGCAACCGTGCTCACGTCGGCGAGCGCGCCCGGCTCCGGCGCGGTGATGGGCGTGCATCATGTGGACATTCCTGCCGCGCCCGAGGCGACGCGACCCGCCGCTGGCGCCGCGCCGCAGATTCCCGACGAATTCCTCGAGTATGAGGAGGACACGCCTGAGCATCATAGGGACATGCCGCCGCGCTCGCTGCACTGAATTTGCGCGCATGCGCGAGATCGGGCGTCAGCGGCCGAGCTGGCGCTTGATCCAGGCCACGTAGGTATCCATGAACCCTTGCAGGAATTTGCGCGTGTCCTCAGCGACGATCTCGCCTTTCTCGTTGATGCGGGTGGCGTCATGCTTGATGAAGATCTCGGGCTGCCCGAGCAGCGCGACGTCGAGATACGCGAGCACATTGCGCAGATGCTGCTGCGCGAGCGCCGTGCCGGTCGCCCCAACCGAGGTGCCGAGAACCGCACCGGGCTTGCCGCGCCACGAATTCGTGCCCCATGGCCGCGAACCCCAGTCGAGCGCATTCTTCAGCACACCTGGCATCGACCGGTTGTATTCCGGTGTGACGAAGAGGAAACCGTCGGCGCTTTCGATTTGTTGCTTGAACCGGCGCGCCACTTCCGGATAGTCCGCGTCGTAATCCTGGCTGTAGAGCGGCAGCACGCCGATGTCGACATAGTCGAAAGTGAAATCGGCGGGGGCGAGAGACGTCACCGCATGCGCAAGTTGCCGATTGAACGAGTCCTTCCGCAAACTACCGATCACGACCGCAATTTTGTAGGTCATTTCAGTGTCCTCGAGAGCGCGCACGAAGCGCAGTGGATGGAAGCAACATCATAGGCGCACGCGAAATCCGGCGATGCAGACGCGCGCAACCCGCACGATAGCCTCTGTGGATAATTCTCGCTTGCGCACATTTATCCACAATTTTTGGGCATAAAGTTGTGGACAACTTAGGCGGAGGGCCGATATATACGGACCTCGCGTCGGATTCGTCTACAGGTTCGCAAAGATGCACTTTGCGCGCGGGCATAACGGCCATTGCGCCGCAGTCATGCACGCGGGCGCACATCGGCGAGGTTCCCGCCGGCGCGCCAACGCAACGGCGGCGATGGCAGGTGCGACCGCCTTCAGTCGAGCAACGCCGCGACGTTTTCAGTCGGACGGCCGATCACGGCGCGGCCGTCGCGCACGACGATGGGTCGCTGAAGCAGGATCGGGTGCCGCGAAATTGCTTCGTACAGCTGATCTTCTGTGACGCCGTCAGCATCGAGACCGAGCGCCTTGTATTCGGTTTCGCCCGTGCGAACCATTTCCAGCAGCTCGCCGCCTAGCATCGAATGCAGCGCCTTGAGTTGCTCGACGGTGAGGGGGTGCTTCAGGTATTCGATTACCTGGACAGGCTCGCTCGCGCTGGCGTTGGTGACCAGTTCGCAGGCGGCTCGGGATTTGGAGCAGCGGGGGTTGTGGTAGATCGTGATCATGACTTCAGGCGTGCGAGAAGGGGGGATGGGCGACTATTGGGAACAGCCGACGAGAATTGTGATTTTAGCTGGCGTGCCGGCCACTTACGATGTGTGCGTAGGCGCGATCCGGTCGCTAACGGCGAATCGCTGGAACGGGCCTCTTGTGCGATTCGGGCAACGTCACCCGTAGAGGACAGACCCTAGGCCGAGAGCGTCTGCGGACTTTATGCGCATAAAGACGCTCGGGTGCACGACGGCATCAGTAACACCGGCGAGGTGAATACCAGCGCCGATGGCGCATGCCGAATGTAACCACGATGTGATTTGCCTAGCCCGTCGCGGGGCTTTATGCGCATAAACCTTGTCCGTGTGGCTAATTCAGCGACGAATTGCATCAAAATCGTTGAATCGAAAAACAATCCAGGTAGAATCCCAAGCTATTAGCAAAAGCGGAGAATACCAATTGGCAGCAGAGATAATCGCAGTCACGCAACAAAAGGGCGGGGTCGGCAAGAGCACGATCGCGATGCATCTCGGCGCGGCATTTCACGAGAAGGGGAAGCGAGTTCTCGTCGTGGATGCCGACGGTCAAAACACATTGGTACACTGGGCCAGTGCGTCAGCCGATGGCGAAACCGGCATCCCGTTTCCGGTGGTCAATCTCTCAGAAGCCGGCGGCCAGATTCATCGGGAGATCAAGAAGTTCATCAACGACTACGACGTGATCGTCGTGGATTGCCCGCCGTCGATCACGGAGAAGGTTTCCGGCGTCGTGCTGCTGGCCGCCACTGTCGCCGTGATTCCCACCTCATCGTCCCCAGCCGATTACTGGTCGAGCGTCGGTCTCGTCAAGTTGATCCAGCAGGCCCAGGTCATGAATGAAGACCTGCGCGCCGTATTCCTGCTGAACAAGACCGAAGAGAAGCGCATGCTTACACGCGAACTGAAACGCGCCCTCGAAGAACTAGGCTTCCCACTGCTAAGAACGCAGATTCCAACCCGCGAGGCGTACAAGCAGGCAATGGCGCTAGGCCAGACAGTTTTGCAAATGAACGACCGCGGCGCGCGCCTCGCCGCAGTCGAAGTGCGCGCATGCGCCGACGAGATCGCGGCCATGCTTCCCTGACTTTATGCGCATAAAGGACCCTGAATGAAACCCTCCCAGTTCGCCAAAGGCTTTCAGGCACGCCCTGATACGACAAGCAGCGAAAAGCGCACCGCACTCGATCGCCTGAACGCCATCGATGGACTCGTCCAGGACCCGCAAAAAACGCGAGAGGTCGCGGGACATGCGAGCCAGCCTGCGCTTGTGCCGGGTTTCGAGCCTGCCGCCGCACCGGCGCTCGAAGACACGCCGGGCCTCGAAAATGAGTCGGCCGAATACCGCGCCTGGCGCATGGCGCGCGGCTACCGCCCGGGGCAAATCATCGAATTGCCTCTCAAGGACATCAAGCCGAGCCCCTTCAACCCTCGTCATTTTTATCTGAAAGCTTCGATCGCTGAACTTGCCGTCAACCTCGCAAAGCAAGGCCAGCAACAGGCGATTCACGTGATACCAGACTATTCGGCGCCCGGAAGCTACTACGTGAGCGATGGCGGGCGCCGGGTGCGCGCACTGAAAGAAGCAAACAAGGAGGTCGTCAAAGCCATCGTTGTCGATCTGCCGATCGGCATTCAGAGCTACAAGCTCGGTTACGACCTGAACGTTCAGCGCGACTCACAAACCGTCTTCGACAATGCGGTCGTTTGGAAGCGATTCATCGACGAGAAACATTTCCAGAGCCAGCGCGAACTTGCCGATCATCTCGGACTCGACGAATCGACCGTTGCCGTTGCGCTGTCGATCGGCAAGTTGCCGGAATCGGTCATGCAGGAGATGGTCGCGCGCCCGGACCGCTTCGGCTCGAACATGGCCTACCAGGTTGGGCGCTATCACGGCGCGCGCGGAACGGATGCCACGCTGCGTCTCATCAACCGGATCGTCGCCGACGATCTGAGCACGCGCCAGGTGGCCGATATCGTGAAAGGCCGGGCGAATGCGCAGGAAAGCCCGAAGCCCGCGGGTCGTCAGCGCTATGCACAACGGCTGGAGATCAAGCTGGATGGTGTGGCCGTCGGCGACCTGAAGTCATACGGCGACGACCGGCTGGAACTGCGGCTGAAAGGCCTGACCAAAGATCGACGTGACTCGATTCTTCAGCAGATCGAGCAGATCCTGAAAAATAAATAATGCTGGAAAACCGCTTGGCGGTCATTGTGGCAGACCGCCGGCGATCGCCTTACCGCCCCGCATCGGATGGGGCGGCCCACGGCTCATGGTCAGGTCAGGCTGTTACCCAGCGACAGCTCAGGCCGCGCGCGACTGGCTGAGCGTAAACGCCAGAAGGTCACCGTCGGTCGGTTCGCCCCAGGTCTTGCGTGCGAGCCAGTCGAAAAACGCCGTGTCTGCCAGTTTCGATTCAAGCCCACGGCGGCGCCAGTCATCGCGCAAGTGTGCGCCCAGTACCGGCAGTTCATCTGCCTCGAATGACTGACGCGCCAGTTCGCGCTCTGTGTCGCCCTGTTCCTCGTAGAGCGAGCGTGCCTCCTTGCGCCGATAAGCCGCGTACTCGTCGAGCAGACGCGCCTTCGGATCGTCCGCCGTCACGGACGCGGCCGCTGACCGGCCAACCGCCGGCGTGGCGCCCGTCGCGGTTTCGACCGGCGGCGCATAGCCCTTCTTCAGCGCGTCCTTGAACAACGCCGCGGCGCTGCGCACCGGCGGCAAGCTCGTGCTGCGCATACGCTGTTCGGTCAACTGCAGCGCGGCGCGGATGCGGTTTTCCTCGCTGTCGGCATAAAGCGATTGCGCTTCCTTGAGCGGAATGCCGATCTTGACCATCCGGTCGACGAGCGTACTGTCGAACACATTGGGGTGCTCGTCGAGCGCGAGCATCGGTTGCTTGCGCTCGGTCACGCGAAACTGGATTTCGGCGACACGACGCCCTTCGCGATGTTCGATCAGCTCGACGAAGATGTTCGTCACCGCGTTGACTTCGGCGATCGCGGGCCGTAGATAATCGCGCTTGAAATACTTGTATTCGCGTTTGGCCTCGTCGCCCGCTTCGGTATCCGGCGTGCCCGAGAGGATCGGGCGCCACCACTCCCAGGTCTCGCGCATCGTCAGATGGCTGGGATTCGTGAGATAGCGCACGCAGATCTCGTATAGCGCCAGCCCTGCGCTGCTGCGCAACTGGCTCTGGAACTGCAGGCTCAGGCGCGCGTACTGGACCGGGTCCAGCAGCTTCTTCTTGATCTTCGGCGCAAACGAGAATTCCACCCAGACGCGACGCGTTTGCGGATCTTCGAGAATTTCCGCGTCCGCGATCAGCGTGGAGATGCCCCACTTGCGGCCGGGCTTCTGGCTCGATGTGCCCTGGCTCCATTCGACTTGCACCGACACCATGCGGCGCAGATGCTCCTTTACGAGCGCCGTATCGTTCGAATCGAACGCCGAGTTGGCGACGATGTCCGAAAGCAGCGCGCGATAGGTATCGCCAGACTCGTCGGCCTGCTGGGCAACGGCCAGGAGAACGTTGAACAGCTTGCGGGTCAGCAGGGTGATCTTGCCGCTTTTCGGCTGGATCGCGATCGCCTCGACGGCCTTGCGCAATTCCGCCGAGCTGGGGCTTACCACATCGGTCTTTTTCACGCGCTTCGTGGCCATGCGTCGGATCGAGGAGAGAATTTCGCGAAAGGATACCGCCTGTGGTGATAGGCGTCTATAGGGCGTCCCTCACCATTGCCGGTGATGGAGGCATCGCGTGCGCCGCTCACCGCGACGACTCCCCGTATCGGCTCACCGTTAGCCCGACGCCCGTCTGGCGGGGTGCTTTGCGTGTCGCGCGATCCGGCACGATCCGTGTTTTTCCGCTCGAGTCAACGGGCGATGACGACTCCCGTATTCCCTCACCTTAAAAATTTCTCCCGGCTAGTGAAAAATCCCTTTTGCTGGTGGCGGAATCCCGGCGGCCCTCCCTTTGAGCGAAAAATATTCGCCTTGACGACACAAAGCCGCCGCAAAGGCTGAATGTGCCTCCTGTTTAGACTCAAAACCCTCTTTCTCGGTAAAACGGACGAAAGATGGGCCTCCCGAAGGTCCGAAAACCCGTATCGCCCCCCGTAAATTCTCACCATTAGCCAAAAAGGGTCGCCGTGTCGGTCGGCCTCAAAGCGCCGTCGCCGCGTCTGCCTGATGGCGAATACTCCTGAAAACGCTCACCTTCGGTGCGACAGGACGGTCCAGCAGCCCTGAGGCGAACGCCCCCGGAAACGCTCACCATTTGAACGGGCATAGAGAAAAGCTCAATAGATTCCGTAACTTATCCACATGCATCGAAGGCCGGCAAACCCATCGCGCTGCTCCCGTATCACCTCACCTCAAGCAGCAACGGCCCAAATGGGAAGCGAACTAGCAGCGGGAAAATGCTCCCGAATTTCCTCACCGGTGCAACATCCCGAGCCGACAACGCCCCGCCTGAACCCGCGCAATCTCGGCCATTGCAGCGTAGTGAACGCCAACTTTCTCCCGTAATTGCTCATCCAGGGCATCAACGGGTCTAAATGCAGCTCCCGAAAACGCTCACCTTTGCGTACGTTTGACCGCGCAACCACCCGGCTACGCGACACCGCGGCTACTCCCGAAAAGTCTCACCTCTAGCGGCGAAAAAACCTGTGAAAACGCATCCGGGCCGGACAGCCGCCCGCCCGGCCTGCAATGACCCTCCCGAAAAAGCTCACCGATGGCGCGCGAAAGCGCCCATTTCATCAGGTTTCGGCCTTCCGCTCCCGAAAAGCTTCACCTTCGATCCGTATTTTTTCCCGATTCTTCTCACCGCATGCCTCGCAGCACCCTGATCTCGCACAAAAGTGGCGCCAATCCGCGGCCCCGAATCCGCTCACCGTTGCGTTTCACGTAACTATCGCGGCGAGGACTGCCAACCGTGACCGGTCCGGGGGCGGCCTCCCGCATCCTCTCACCCTTGCGCAGCAGTCAAGAATCGCCTCGATCCCGAACCCGCTCACGTTCTTTCCTGCACCGGCTCACCCATCGTCCCGAAGCCCTTCACCGGACTTTCCCGCACCCGCTCACCCAGGCTCCCGTAAAGCTTCACCTGACCGGTCGAAAACGCCCGCCAGGTAAGGGTTTGCCATGGCGTTAACGTTTTTAACTGGTATCAAGGGTGTTTACTTTTATGACTCTCAAGCACGATGACTCCCTGTGAGCGGCTTAAAAATTCACTATTCCCCACCTCGCTGCCGCGACGCCTCTGTTCTGCTCGCGTGAAACAACGCATCGCAGTAAAATTCATCCGAAAAACAGCATATTTACAACGGTTTACGTTGCGAAGTTCAATTTGTTTCACGCAATTGCTCCGTGGAAGCCTGTCACTGGCGTTGTAAAACCGCGCTTGAGGACTGCTGCGCCGGCTTGCGCAGCCTTCAATTCGAAAAGCGTAGCAAATAGAACGTAATTTGTTATGATTCGTCCACTCCCCTGCCGAGAAGACGAACGTGAGAGACCAAGACCGCCAGGCAATCCGCGAAGAGCTCGATCAATTGCGCAAAAACGGCGCACGCCGGCAAGACCTATCTCTGCATGCCTGCAAACGGCTGTTTTTCGACTTCGAGATCAAACCGTCGATGGCCGCTGTCCGTGAGCTGACACAGACAGGCAGCGCGAGCGACATTCCCAAGGACATCGAGCTTTTCTGGCAACGCATCCGCGCGACGTCGAAAGTGCGTGCGGGCGTGGGGTCCATCCCGCCCGCACTGGAGGAACGCGCGGGTGAATTGCTTGGCGCGCTTTTCGAAGAAGCGCTGACGCTTGCGGCCGATGCGCTGAAGGCAGAACGTGCCGAGTTCGAAGCCGGGCGCCTCGATGCCGAGCAGGCCGTCCGGGATGCCGAAGCCCGCCGTGCGGCGGCAGATGAAATGCTGCAGCGTAGTGAAGCCCGTATCGAAGCGGCTTTTGTCCGTGTGCGCGAACTGGAAAGTCAGCTCGCTACTGCATCCGCGCAAGACGTGCTGGCACACGGCAACCTCGCGGTGCAAATCCAGCGCCTCGAGGCCGAAAACGAGTCGCTGCGCAAGCGGATCGAGTCGGAACAGACCACCAATGCGGGATTGCGTGATCGCATCGACGGCCTGCACGAAGAGATGCGCAAGAGCACTGAGCACTATGCGCAGCAAATCAAGGACGCGCTTGCCGAGGCCGAGCGGCGCGTGAAACCGATGCTCGTCGAACTCGATTCCCTGCGCACGATGTCGGCGACCTGGCAGGCGACCCAGCGCGACGCCAGCAAGAAGGAGTTCGATTTCATCCAGCAGCTGGCGACGGCGAAGGCTCGCGCGGACCGGCTCGATGCGGTGCTGCGTGAGCGTTCCGACGAAGTCGAAGTTTTGACCCGGGAGGTCGCCGCCTTGCGCGGTCAGCAGGGACTCGATGCTTCTGTCGCGGCGGTGTTGTGTTCGCTGGCCGAAGCCGGGCGGCTCTCGGAAGCGGAACTCGCGAGCCTCGGTACGGTGGCGGATGGACACGTCGCCTTACCGGCGCGGTGTCCTAACTGCCACGAAGGGGAACCAGAGTTGTCTGAAATGGACGATGGTTTCGAGTTCACGTGCCCCGAGTGTGACTACACATCGGGAACGGCGGTGTCGAAGCTGGGGGCGTACGCGCGCTTCATGGCGGCCAACGCTGCGCGCGAACGCGCTTGAGGTGAGCGTTTACGGGAGCCGGGAAGCCGGCAGCCCGGCGTGGATGGAGCATCCCCGCGGGCCCGGCCAGTGAGCTTTTACGGGAGAGGGTCGTGTCGCATGTTCCATGCGAAACCGCCGGCCCGTGCTGCCTTTCACGCCTTGTCGCTCTCGGCGGAATTCGGATTCAAGGCCTCGCGTTCCGCCCATGTCTTCCATGCGCGATGAAGCCGCCCGGCGGAAATCGGCTGCAGGAAACCGAGCCACTGCCCGACCTGATCGATATCGAATCCGCGCTCGAAGAGATCCGCCGCGTACGTGTTGCGCAAGGTCTGCGGGCTTGCGCGCTCGGCGCGCGTTTGCGCCACGCCGGCGGCTTCCATCAGCGCGTCGATTGCGCGCAGTACGGTGGCCTTGTGCATCGCGCGTCCAGAAGGCGATCCAGGAAACACCAGTTGGCCTGGTAATCCCGCGAGCCGGCGCGCTTCGAGCCATGCGCCCAGCACATCGACCGCAAACGGCGCGAGCCGCGCCACGCGCGTGAATACCGGGTTGGCGGCTTCGATCGTGACCGCTTCGGAGCCGATCGCCACGCAGTCGAGCGTCAGCGCGATGGCGTCGCCCGTTTTCAACCCACCGCCAAGAAAGATCGCGACGAGCGCCCGGTCGCGGCGTTCCCGCCATCGCTTCGCAGCCGATGGCTCGACGAGCGGCGAGAACAGCTGACCGATGATCGCGGCGCGCTCGGCGGGCGTGAGAAATCCGGTCGGCTCGTTCTCGCGCGCGTTGCGCCATGCGGCTTCACCGTCCTGCGCGATGAAGCGCGCGGGATTCGTGGAGGCGAGTTCGATCTCGCGAACATGATCGAGCACGCGCTCGATGAGCCGCAGATAGCGAAGCCGCTGCGGCTTTTTTACCTCGAGACTCGCGACGAATTCGGCGATCGTGCCGGTGTCCACCGTCATGATGGTTTTGCGCTTGAGCGCGAGCCATTCGAGAAAACGGCCCCACTGCACGCGATAGACATCCGCTGAAGAACGGCGCAAGTCCTGGGAGACGAGCCACGCATCGAACGCGGCGACGGGGTCGCGCTGCCAATCCTGGCGCTGTTGGTCGAAGAGGTCGCGTGAGGAAGTGGAGGACGCCATCTCTATCATTCCGTTAGTTGCGTAGCTGGAACATTATAGCGGTTCGTCATCGGTGCGACCCGACGTCCACGATACACGTTCAACCGCCCCAGGCGCGTGCGCGTCGCGTGGGGCCGCTGCGACGCGCCTGCCGGCGTGCTTCCTCTGCGCATTGCGCAGCGCGTTCGTAGGCCGAGACCGCAAACGCGAATACGGCGGGCAGCGCGTTGGACCGGCCGAAGTCGACGGCGTCGTCCGTCTCTGGCCACGCGAGGCCGCCCGGCCGCTGAAAGAGGCCGAGCATGAGGGCGTCGTGACGGCTGGCGAAGCCGAGGTCGGCGAGCGCCTCCGCTTCGATGGCATGCAGCAGGCGCCACGTGAGCGGCACCTGCTGAGCGATATAGCGGTGCGCAATATTGCGGACAATGTGTTCGAGGTCGCGGGCGGCGGCCTGAAAGCGCAAGGCGGCGAGATCGTGCTCGCGCGGCAGTTCGGTTGGGAGGGACATCGGCGGCTCCAGTCGGACTTTCACTGTATGAATATACAGTAGTCGCTCCGATCGTGCAGCCTCATCCGATCGGCAGGAGCCCAGGCGGTGACGCGCGCTCTCAGCCGTGGATCACCACGAGCAGCGCGCGCGCTTCGCCCTTGCCTGCGTTGCGGATGGCGTGCGGTTGATCGGCGATGTAGCGCGCCGTGTCCGCCGCCTTCAGACGCTGCGCCGTGCCCGCCGCCTCCACCTCGATGCTGCCTTGCAGCACCGTGAGGTGCTCGCGCGTGCCCGGCTCATGCGCGCCGGAAACCAGCGCACCACCGGGCTTGAGCGTCAGTTCATACCACTCGAAATGGCCGGCGAGCTCGATAGGCCCCCACACGCGCAACTGATAACCGGCCTCGTGGCCGAGCAGCGTCGGGATATCGTGCGGCCCGGCAACGGCGATGGCCTCGGGCGCCTTGGGAGCGGCGAACAGCGAATCGAGCTTGACGCCCAGCGCGTTGGTGAGCCGCCAGGCCACGGCGATCGTCGGATTCGCCTTGTCGCGCTCGATTTCCGATAGCATGGATTTCGAGACGCCCGCCGCGCGCGAGAGATCATCGAGCGTCATCTTGCGCTCGGTGCGCAGCCGCTGGATCTGCTCGCCCACGCGCGGCGGCGCGATCGCGGCGGGTACGGCGGATGCCGGCAGAGCGCTCGATACAGCCGACGGGAGCGTTTCAGGAGCCGCCGCGGCGGCGCGTGTTTTGCGGGTGCTTGCCATTCACGGCCTCATCGTTTAGAGTGCGTTCGACATATCGAACGCAGGTTCGAAATAAAGGAAATATTCGCCAGCGGCTGATGGCGACTATATCAAACCGCGGCAACCGCGGCGGCCCGCGGCTTATGACAGGAGCACGATTCATGCGTACCCCGTATATCGATCACTTGCGCGCAACGCTAGACCAGATTCGCGCAGACGGCTTCTACAAGAACGAGCGCGTGATCGCCACGCCACAGTCCGCCGATATCCGCCTTGCCGATGGCAGCGAGGTGCTTAACTTCTGCGCGAACAACTACCTCGGGCTCGCCAACGACGCGCGCCTCATCGCCGCCGCGAAAGACGGGCTCGAGCGCGACGGTTTCGGCATGGCGTCGGTGCGTTTCATCTGCGGCACGCAAACCGTGCACAAGCAGCTCGAAAGTGCGCTCGCCGCTTTTTTGCAAACCGAAGACTGCATTCTCTACTCGAGCTGTTTCGACGCGAACGGCGGCCTCTTCGAAACACTGCTCGGCGAAGACGACGCCATCATCAGCGACGAACTCAATCACGCGAGCATCATCGACGGTGTGCGCCTCTCGAAGGCGCGCCGCTACCGCTACAGGAACAACGATCTTTCGGACCTCGAAGCAAAGCTGAGAGAAGCCGACGAAGCCGGCGCGCGTTACAAGCTCATCGCCACCGACGGCGTGTTCTCGATGGACGGCATCATCGCCGACCTCAAGGGCATCTGTGACCTCGCCGACCGCTATGACGCGCTCGTGATGGTAGACGACTCGCACGCGGTGGGCTTCATCGGCGAGCATGGGCGCGGCACGCCCGAGCATTGCGGGGTGGCGGGACGGGTGGACATCATCACCGGCACGCTCGGCAAGGCGCTTGGCGGCGCGTCGGGCGGCTACATCGCGGCGAAGCAGGAAGTGGTCGACCTGCTGCGTCAGCGCTCGCGCCCGTATCTTTTCTCGAATACGCTCACGCCCAGCATTGCCGCCGCGTCGCTCACGGTGCTGGAACTGATTGCGAGCGACGAAGGCGCGCGACTGCGTCGGCGCGTGCGCGAGAACGGCGCGCAGTTTCGCCGCGAAATGAGCGCACTGGGCTTCACGCTCGTGCCCGGCGAACACCCGATCATTCCCGTGATGCTCGGCGACGCGCAGGTCGCCGCGAAGATGGCCGACGCGCTCCTGCAAGAAGGCGTCTACGTGATCGGTTTCTCGTATCCCGTCGTGCCGAAGGGCCGCGCGCGCATCCGCACGCAGATGAGCGCCGCGCACACGCCCGAACAGATCGGGCGCGCCGTCGACGCTTTTGCGCGGGTGGGCAAGCAGCTCGGCGTGATTTAACAAGGATTGCGAACCAAATGAAAGCTCTCGCCAAACTCGAACGCGCGCCGGGACTCACGCTCACGCGCGTGAAGAAACCCGAAGTCGGCCACAACGATGTGATGATCAAGATCCGCAAGACCGCGATCTGCGGCACGGACATCCACATCTGGAAATGGGACGACTGGGCGCAGAAGACCATTCCGGTGCCGATGCACGTGGGCCACGAATACGTGGGCGAGATCGTCGAGATGGGACAGGAAGTGCGCGGCTTCGAACCAGGCGACCGCGTCTCGGGCGAAGGGCATATCACGTGCGGCTTTTGCCGCAATTGCCGCGCGGGGCGGCGGCACCTGTGCCGCAACACGACGGGCGTAGGCGTGAACCGCGAAGGCGCGTTCGCCGAATATCTCGTGATTCCGGCCTTCAACGCGTTCAAGATCCCGCCGGAAATCTCCGACGATCTCGCCGCGATCTTCGATCCGTTCGGCAACGCCACGCACACGGCGCTCTCGTTCAACCTCGTGGGCGAGGACGTGCTCATCACGGGCGCGGGGCCGATCGGCATCATGGCCGTGGCGATCGCGAAGCACGTAGGCGCGCGCAACGTCGTCATCACCGATGTCAACGACTATCGCCTCGAACTGGCGCGCAAGATGGGTGCGACGCGTGCCGTGAACGTCGCGCGCGAGTCGCTGCGCGACGTGATGGCGGATCTGCACATGACCGAAGGCTTTGACGTGGGGCTCGAAATGTCGGGCGTGCCGAGCGCATTTACGGCGCTGCTCGAGTCGATGAATCACGGCGGAAAGGTCGCGCTGCTCGGCATTCCGCCCGCGCAAACCGCCATCGACTGGAATCAGGTCATCTTCAAGGGCCTCGAAATCAAGGGCATTTACGGCCGCGAGATGTTCGAAACCTGGTACAAGATGGTCTCGATGCTGCAAAGTGGGCTCGATCTCTCGCCCATCATCACGCACCGCTTCAACGTGGACGACTACGAGAAAGGTTTCGCAGCCATGCTCTCGGGCGAGAGCGGCAAGGTGATTCTCGACTGGTCCGAGCCTTGAGCGCGCCGCCTCTCATTGCGCTGGCGCGGCGGCTGGTGGCTGCGCACCCGGCGCGGGCTGCGCGAACTCGGCCTGAATGCGCACGCCGATCTCGTCGCCCACGGCCGGATACCAGGTCGTCAACCCGAACGCCGCACGGCTGAACTGGCCCGTGGCCGCGAAGCCGAGCGTGGGCTGCTTCGTGAGCGGATTCGGCGCGGAGCCGTTAAAGGTGACGTCGAGCGTGACCGGCTGCGTCACGCCTCGTATCGTGAGATTCCCGGTGAGCCTGCCGCGCCCTTCGCCCGTGCGCTCGAAGTGCGTGCTCGTGAAGCGGATCTGCCCAAAGCGTTGCACGTCGAGCATCTGCGGGCCTTTCACCATGGCGTCGAGCGCACTGACATTGGTGTCGAGGCTCGTGGCGTCGATGGTCGCGTCGACCGCGGCCGTTTCGAGGCCGCCCGCGCGCCAGTCGAGCGTGGCCTGTGCCCGGTCGAAGCGCATGACAAAGCGCGAGTAATGGAAGTGATCGACGTCGAACACGATGCTCCAGTGATGCTCGTCCATCGTGTAGCGTCCCGGCGGCACATCGGCCTCGGCGCGGCTCACGCTGTGCGTGACGACGCGCAGCGGCGTGCATGCCGCGATGCCGGCCGCGCACAGCGCCGCGCAAAAGGCGCGGCGCGATTGGCGAATGCGAGACGAAAACGGCCGCTCTTTCATGTTTCTTCCCATTGGCTCGTCGATATTTCCAGTACGTTTGGCGATCCGCGTTTCTTCCACGCGGCTCGAGAAGCATAACGCGTCGGGGCCGGATCGCAGCGAAGGGAGCCATCGGCCGTAGATGAGCCGCACATTGCATGCCGCGCGAAACTCGGGTTTCATACGCCCATCGAAGTGCGAACGAGCGGAGCGCCGAGCCATGCCAGTCACGAACCACGCCGTGTGTTTTCACGCCACGCTCGTGCGCGACGTCGATGCGATGACGGCTGCCACGGCGCGCTCGTTCGGCCGGCACACGCACGACCAGTACGGCATCGGCGTGATCGAACGCGGCGGGCACGTCTCGCTGAGCGACGCGGGCCAGGTCCAGGCCGTGCCGGGCGATCTCATCCTCGTCAATCCCGGCGAAGTGCACGACGGCCGCCCGCTCGACGCCGCGGGCCGCACGTGGCGCATGCTGTATTTCGAGCCGCGCTGGATCGACGCGCTGCAGACCGACATCACGCAGGGCGACGACACCGAGTTCGCGCTGCATGCGCCGGTGATCTCCGAACCGCCTTTGCGCGCACTGTTCGATGCAGCCTTCGCCCACGTGACCCAGCTGGACAATCAGGGCGCTCAAAACGGCGACCTGTCGCAGATGGCCTTCTACGGCGCGGCGCTCGAAATCATGACCCGCCTCGTCGAAGCACTCGGCCACCGGCGCGCGCTCGCGCCATGCTCGCCGGCATCGCTTGCCCGCGTTCGCGAAATGATCGACACCGATCCCGCCCAGGCGTTCTCGCTCGCCGAGCTCGCCCATGCGGCGGGTCTGAGCCGCTTCCAGCTCCATCGCGGCTTCCTGCGTGCGTTCGGCGTCGCGCCCCATGGCTACATCCTGCATCGCCGCGTGGCGCTCGCGCGGCGCCTGCTCAAGGCGGGGCACGCGCCGGCGCAAACCGCGCTGGCCGCCGGATTCTGCGACCAGAGCCACCTTAACCGCGCGTTTGCACGACAGTTCGGCGTGTCGCCGGGGCGCTACCGCCTCGCGCGCGGCGAATTTCCCACGCGCTGACGCACATCGATCCAAGACGGCGCGCCGTGGTGGGCCTATACAGGCGTATCACCACGAGGAGCGCTCCATGTCGATTCGATTGCCGTCGTGCGCCAACGCACGACGCACTGCACTGTCCCCCCGATCCATCGCCCATCTGCAACTGACTGGCGCCATGCTGACCGTCGGCAGCACGGTGATCGCCAGCAAGGCGATCGGCGCCGGGCTCGATCCGCTGCCGGCCACCGCGCTGCGCTTCGCCATTGCGTTGCCGGTGTTTCTGCTGTTCATGCGGCTCACCGGCACCGCGTTTCCGCGCCCGGGCCTGCGTGATGCGCTCCTCCTGCTCACCCAGGCCGCGATCGGCAGCGTCGGCTACACGGTCTTGCTGATTGCCGGCACGCAGCGCACCTCCGCGAGCGACGCCGGCATCATCCTCGGAACCCTGCCGGCCGTCTGCGCGTTGACAGCGGCGCTGGTGCTCGGCGAGCGGCTGCGTGCGAGCACGATCGTCTCGGTGACGATCGCGAGCCTCGGCGTGGCGATGGTCACGCTCGCACCCGGCGAACATCGCGACGGCGTCCGCTCGCGCATGGGCAATGCGATGATTCTCGGCGCGGTCATCTGCGAAAGCTTGTTCGTCCTGCTAAACAAGCGCCTTTCGCAGCCGTGGCCGCCGCTTGCGCAGGCTGGCGTGATGACGGGACTCGGCTTCGTCGTTTCCGGCGCGTGTGCGCTACCCGGCTGGCTCGGCGCGCCGCATGCCATTCCGTTGCACGCTTTCCTCGGCGTCGCGTATTACGCGCTCGTGCCGACCGTGGGTGGATTCTGGCTCTGGTACGCGGGCGCTGCGCGTGTACCGGGCGGCGAGGCGGCCGTCTTCACGGCGGTGGCGCCCGTGTCGAGCGTCGCGCTCGCCACGCTGCTGCTGGGCGAGCCGCTCACATTCACGCGCGCGGTGGGGCTCGCGCTCGTTGTCGGCGCCGTGTTCGCGGTGTCGGGCCGCCGCGTGCACGTGAGGCGCCGACTCCGCGGCGCGCGCGGCCGTAACACCCCTTGACTCAGGAGAATGATCGTTCTACATTGCGCATCGGGAGAACGATCATTCTCCCGATGATCCACGCAATGCCGCTAACGGCACGAAGCCATGAACACACCCGCTGTCCAGAATCCGCAAGCCCGTGAGGCAGACGCACGCGAGCGCCTGCTCGACGCCGCCGAGGCGTTGATCTATGCGGGCGGCATTCACGCAACGGGAGTCGATGCGATCGTTCGTGCGGCGGGTGCGGCGCGCAAGAGCTTCTACACGTATTTCGACTCGAAGGACGCGCTCGTCGCGGCCGCGCTGTCGCGGCGCGACGAGCGCTGGATGCGCTGGTTCGTCGCCGGCACGCTCGCGCGCGGGCGTACGCCGCAGGCCCGCCTCATCGGCATGTTCGACGTGCTGCGCGAATGGTTCGCATCGGACGGCTTTCACGGCTGCGCGTTCCTCAATGCTGCGGGCGAGATCGCATCGCCTGACGACCCTGTGCGCGTGGTCGCGCGGCAGCACAAGGAGCGCCTGCTCGCATTCGTGCGAGAGCAAAGCGATGCGTGGGCCCTGGCGGTCGGCGCCGATCGCCGGGTTGCTGCACGGCTCGCGCGCCAATGGCTGATCCTGATCGATGGCGCGATCGGCGTTGCGCTCGTGAGCGGCGACGCCGATGCCGCGCTCGACGCACGCTCGGCAGGCCGATCGTTGCTCGCGGCGCTCGCGCCATGAAGCACCGCTTATACCCGAAGCAAGTCTGGCAGTGAGTCCAGACCGCGCACCGTTGCATCGCGCGAACCAACCCCAGGAGAAAGACCATGAGTGAAGCGACCGAAGTCCGCCCGCCGGTGCCGCCGTTCACGCGCGAGAGCGCCATCCAGAAAGTGCGCGCCGCCGAAGACGGCTGGAACACGCGCGACCCGCAACGTGTTTCGCTCGCGTACACGCCGCAGAGCGTCTGGCGCAATCGCGCGGAGTTCGTGACGGGCCGCGAGGCGATCGTTGCGTTCCTCGCACGAAAGTGGGCACGCGAGCTCGACTATCGCTTGATCAAGGAATTGTGGGCATACACGGACAATCGCATCGCCGTGCGTTTCGCCTATGAATGGCACGACGATTCGGGCAACTGGTTCCGATCGTTCGGCAACGAAAACTGGGAATTCGATGTGAACGGCCTGATGGCGCGTCGCCATGCCTGCATCAACGATCTGCCGATTCGCGAAACGGACCGCCTCTACCGCTGGCCGCTCGGGCGCCGCCCCGATGATCATCCGGGCCTCTCCGACCTCGGTCTCTGACGCGCTGCCTTGATCGGGACGACTCACGTCGCCGGCACGCTAACTGCTGCGAGCGAGTTGCCCGATTCGAGCCTGGACTCCATTGCGTACATATGAGGTTGCGGTACAGTGCGTCATTCACCGAACAGCGACCACAAAATAGACGACTCCATCGAGGATCGGCGCAAGAAGAGACGGAGAGCCCATGCGGTTTTGGCAGAAGCGAGGTGGCGCGGCAACGATGGCGGAATCGGGAGCAGAACCAAAGAAGGCGAAACGCGGCGCTGCGGCTGCGTTGCTGCTCCTGCCGCTGGTGTTGTCGAGCGCCGCCCGACCGGCGCACGCGGCGAACTGGTGTGGCTCGGGCCTCTGGGTGGACGCCATGGTGGGCTCCTACCACATCCATCCCGACAAGGACTTCGAGCAGTTCAACCCGGGACTCGGCATCGAATGCTGGCCCGGCGAGACGTGGGCGCTCACCGCGGGCGGCTTCCGCAACTCGCTCCGCCGGCCCTCTTACTACGGCGGCGCGGTGTGGGCGCCCGAGTTCCTGCATTGGGGCTTCGTGCGTCTCGCGGCGATGGGCGGCATCATTTCAGGCTACAACTACGGCAACTGGGGCCTCGGCCATGACCATACGATCGGGCCGGTGGTCGCGCCTATCGTGATGGTCGCGTACAAGCGCGTGGGCGTGAACTTCATCGTCATCCCGCCAATTCCGTCCGATGATCTGCCGTTCACCATCGGGTTTCAGTTGCGGTTCAGGTTTTGAGTCGCGACGACCTCCCGCAAACCCTCACCTTTGCCCTCAATCTGTCCGCTTTGTCATATTGGTGTCAGTGACACGCCACGGCGCGCCCATAACATATGGGGCTTCGCGTTCGAGTGCGCGAAGCCGAGCGCAACCCAAGCCAGAGGAAAAGAATGAGGAAGTTCACACGCATGCTGATCGCCGCGGGCGCACTGGTCATGAGCGCTGGCGCCATCGCTGCCGATGCCCCGGAGCCCGTCTGGTTGCCTGCCACGGCCGCGGCACGGTTCCAGAATGCGAGTGCGATCGTCGAAGGGGCGAGCGGGTCGAATGTGAAGTCGACACTTTATGTCTTCATGGATCCAAACTGTATTTACTGTCACCTGGTGTGGAAAGCGCTGCAACCGTATGAAACGGTCGGGCTGCAGGTGCATTGGATTCCTATGGGTTTTCTGAAAGCCGATTCGGCGGGCAAGGCGGCAGCGTTGCTGGAGGCGAAAGACGGCGCTGCGCTGCTCAGGGAACTCGAAACGCACTACTCGGTGAAAGACGAATCGGGCGGTATCGCACCGCTCGCGCACGTTCCCGCCGCCGATCAGAACAAGCTCGACAACAACATCAAGCTGTTCCAGGACCTCGGTTTCGATGGCACGCCCACGCTTGTTTATCAGGGTTCGGGCGGGCGCTGGGCCAACGTCAGCGGTTTGCCGCAGTTGAGCCAGTTGCCGGGCATCCTGAACCTGCCGGCCCAACCGATCACCGATCCCGATCTGCAGAAATATCGTTGAACACGCGCCGCGGTGAGCTATCCGCCGCGTCGTGAGTTCACCGATGCACATAGGTGAGGACTTCCAGGGGTAGCACCCATGCGCTTCTCCCGAAAAGCCTCACCTTTGTTGTTTCGCCCGAGGTTTTGCGGCGCGTAGTCGGCCTTTTTCGGACCAACTGCTTGCTCATCGAACGACTTCGACGCGATGTGAATCGCCGGATCCGGGCATCGTTCGGCAAGACGTTCAGTTATCCATAGCGTTATTTCTTCCGCGCGAAAGGGTTGTCGCAGCCTACTGTAGAATTTTTTCAACTGCAAAGGTTCAGGCGCGTATGCCGCGTCGCGCGGCGCAAGGGTGAGTGTTTTCGGGAGTGCGAACGCCGCGTGACGGACCGCCGCTGCGCGGCTGCGTTCACGCGAGCGCGCCGCGATTCGCGGTATAGTCAGTTGCCAAACGTGGCTTCGTCGCGCGGGCTGCGGCTTGTTCGCCATACTGTTACCCACGCTGCGCGGCACCGCGCCAGTCGGCACGCCTTCACGTCGTCGGTGCCGGCCGCTGCGCCGGGGCAGTCTCCCACGGAGTTTTCCATGAGCATCCTCGACAGGCTTTGGCCGCGCGCCCGCGCGAGTCAGGCGCCGGAATCGCCGCAAATCCACATGCTGATCGAGCGGCTGCTCGTGCTCGACCCTGCTCTGAAGCTCGTGCCCGAATGGCGTGAGCGGCTCGTGCCCGCGCTCTCGCAGTCGGTGGCGTTCGTGCGTGACACCGTGGATCGCATGCCGGCCGCGCGCGAGGCGGGCGCGGCCACGTGGCTGAACGACCCCTACATCCACGCATTTTTTGCTGCGCCTGACGAGGTGGGTCATGTGCTGAGCCGCTCGCCCGAACTGCACGCCTGGTTCGAAAGCCATCCGCTCGCGCGCGAGGTCTACGCCGTGCTCGGCATGGCGATGAACGAGCGCAGAGGCTTCGGTGTCGAGCAGTATGGCGACGAGGTACACACCGACGTCATGCAGACGACGTTGAGCTTCGACGATCATCAGGTGCGCGTGTGCGGCGAAACGGAAAGCGATCTGCGTGAGCAGATCGTGCAGCGCGTGGTCGAGCAGATCGCGCTGGCAGGCCTCGCGCAGATCGGCGCCGACGAGTCGCGCCGCGACGTGCTCGAGCAGGATCGCGCGCTCCTCAGAACCCGCCTGCAACTACTCACGCGTCATGGTGCGGGCACGGAGCGCATGCTGGGCGAGCACGCCGTGCAAAACGCCGCCGAAGTGGCGAAAGTCGAAGCGCTGATCGCCGGGAACGAGCGCGAGATCGCTGCGCTCGGACTCAAGAGCGAAGCGCTCGAGCACAACCTCGCGGTGATCTGCAACGTGCTTTCGAACCCCGCGCAACACACGAACGTCGAAATGCGCGAGATCTGTCTGAGTCCGATGAACGTCGTACTCGCAGATGGCGGCTCGGGCAACCGCGCATCGATCACCTTCGCGCTTGCGCGCCTGCCGGCAAGTCCGCAAGGTCTGCGCGCGTTCTCGCTGGTGCGCTTCGCGCGCGCCGATCTTCAGCCGTTGCCGCGCGTACTGGTCGAAGACAGCCGCTTCATGATCTGAGTGGTGTCGGCGTGGGCTGGCGTCGCCGCCAAAGGTGAGGACGTTCGGGAGGCTGGCGCGTGCAACGTGACGGTTCGCTAGCAGCGTGTGCGACAGTCACCGTCTGAGCGTGTCATCCCCGAGATTTCGTCATGCCGATCCGCAGCAGAAGCCAGTTCCCGCGCACAATATTTTCCTGGTAGTCCCAGGTTTCCGAATGGAATCTTGCTACGCCCCAGGCGTTAGCAACCGAATCGTTGCGCACATCGTGCGTGACGGATCGACAGGTGAGTGTTTTCGGGACCGGAGCCCAACGGTGCGAAATTGCGCGTCCAGGCGCTAACCGTTTATGCAAAAAGCCCCTTTGCAAGGGGCTTTTTTGTCTCTGGGCACGGCGTTGCTGTTGGCATGCCGGCGCAAAAGGTGAGCGTTTTCAGGAGTCGCGTGCGGGCCAGGCCAGCACGCCGTTGGCGTCGATCGTGAAGCGCAGTTCGCCTGCATGAGTTGCCGGCGCGTCCTCCGCGGCGATGTCGAAGGTGACGCCAGCGATCTCGACGGCGACGTAGCGGTCGCCATGACGCAGCGACGTGCCCGCGATGCGGCCCGGCCACGCACCCTCCGGCGTTGCGGCGAGCGCGCGCGGCGAGACGCGCCACATCACGCGTGAGCCGACTGCCAGCGTCGTATTGACGCAGGGCAGGCATAGCCCCTCCGGTGTTTCGATCACGCCGCCGGCCCGCACGATACCCTCGCCGACGTTGTGCAGGCCGAGCAGCTCGGCCACGCGCAGTGTGGCGGGCCGCTGGAAGACATCGGCCATGCCGCCCGCCTGCAGCACGCGACCCTGTTCGATCACGAGCAGTTCGTCGGCGAGCAGGGCCGCCTCGTCCGGATCGTGCGTCACCACGACCGTCACCGCGCCGACCTCGCGTTGCAGCGCTCGCAGCGATTGCTGCAGGCGGCGCCGGCGCGGCGTGTCGAGTGCGGCGAACGGCTCGTCGAACAGGAGCAGTTGCGTGTGTCGCGAGAGCGCACGCGCGAGCGCGACGCGCTGGCGCTGGCCGAACGAGAGCTGGCGCGGCAGACGCTGCGTGAGCGCATCGAGACCTAGGTGCGCGAGCCAGTAACGCGCGCTGGCTGCGTCGGCATCGACGGGAAACGCCAGCTGCTGCGCCACCGTCATGTGAGGAAACAGCCCATAGTCCTGCGGCATATAGCCGATCTGGCGGCGCTCGGGCGGCAGCGCGCCGAGATCGGTCGCACCGAGCATGATCGCGCCCGCATCGTTATGTTCGAGCCCGGCGATGATGCGCAGCGCGAGGGACTTGCCCGAGCCCGAAGGACCGATGATCGCGAGCCGGCGCGTTTGCGGCTGCCACGCGATATCGAGTGTGAACGCGCCGAGACGGCGCCGCGCCGCGAAGGCAAGCCGAAGGTCCGCACTGGCCGGTGGGGACGGGGCCGGCGTGAAAGCGGTGAGCTCATCGCCGTTTTCGGGGTTCACCTCCGGCGCTGCGCGTGTCCCGCGGCTGTACACGGAGAGCACGGCGCAGATGATCGCGATGCCGAGCGTGGGCAGGAGCAGCGGCATCATCGCGGGCAGGCCCTGGCCGCCGAACACGACATACGTATAGACCGGCAGCGAGTACGGGTGATAGGCCACCATCACGGTCGCGCCGAACTCGCCGAACGCGCGCAGCCAGGCGAGCGCGAGCCCCGCACGGATGGCGGGCCAGGCAACGGGCAGCGTGACGCGAAAGAAACGGCTAGCGGCATGATGGCCGAGCGTGGCGGCGACGTCGTCGTGGACCGGGTCGACAGCGGCGAACGCCGAGCGCGCCGCGACGATCAGGAAGGGCGCGGCCACGAACGTCTCGGCGAGGATGATGCCCGTGAAGGAATCGGTGAGCGTGCCGCCGAAGAACTGGCCGAGGGCGCTATACGGGCCGATGAGAAAGAGCAGCAGCACGCCGCTCGTCAGTGGCGGCAGCGCGAGCGGCAATTGCACGACAAAGCCGAGCAGGGCGATGCCGCGCGCGCGCGAACGCGCGAGCCAGTAGCCGAGCGGCACGCCGCCCACGAGGATGATGAGCGAGGCCACGCTTGCGCTCGCCACCGAAACCCCGACTGCCGACCAGGTGGCGTGCCAGTCGACGCCGGCCCAATCCGCCTGGCCGATCTGCGGGATGCTCGCGACGAACGGTGCGCACAGATAGACCGCGAGCAGCGCGCCCAACCACCAGAGCGGCTTCGAGGGCCTCATGGCACGCTGTGCGGACTGCGTCATTGCTGTGCGGCGTCGACCACGGCCTGGACCGACGGCGGGATCGCCTGGGGCTGACCGTTCACAACGGGCTTCGTCACGTCCACGCCATGCCCGGCGAGCAGCTTGCGCCCTTCGGCGGAGAGCAGAAAGTTCACGAAGCGCGCCGCGCCCGCGCTGTTGGGGGCGTCATTGAGGATCGTGAGCGTGTAGTTCGCCTTGATCTTCAGCTCCGGTGCGGGATGGACTGACGGGATCTTCAGGTCGGAGGTTTCGGTCGAGTAGAAGAAGCCCGCGTCGAGCTGGCCCGATTGCAGGCGGCCAGCGAGCGTTTCCTCGGGCAGCACCTGCTGCGGATTTTCCGGCGTGCCGAGGATTCTTTCCACGAGATCGGGCTGGTTGTAGGCCTGCGCAGCCTTCGTCATCAGTTCCACGGTGAAGGCGCCCTTCGGGTCGAGCTTCGGGTCGGTGCGGCCAAGGCGGATGCCCGGCTCCTGCAGCACCTGATCCCACTTTTTCGTCTTGAAATCGCTGGCGAAACGGCTCTTCGGGTTGTAGCCGATCAGGAGCGGCGATTCGGCGAAATTGACGTACCACCTAACGTGATTGCCATTGGCCTCGCCCATGAGGCTAGCGTTCACCTTCGGGCTCGCGCTGATGAATACGTCGCCGCGACGCAGCTTGCCCTTTACTTCATTGGCGATCTTGTTCGAGCCGGCGGCGTACCCCCGGAAATGCAGGCCGGTTTCCTTTTCGAACGCGGGGCCCACGCTCTTTTCCATGAGATTCACGAGCGAGCCTGCATACAGCACGTTGACGTCGGATTCGTCGGCGCGGGCCGCGCCCGCAGCACCGAAGACACCGCTCACCACGACGACTGAGGCCACCAGCTTGCGGATCGACATGTTCGACGCCCCGTATCGTTATAAAGGTCCATATATTACGATGGAGTGCTGCATTCATGGTTCTTTCCCTAACCATTTCATCTCGATTGTGGAGACCCTCATGCGCACCAGCGCTCGCAATCATTTCTCCGGCGAGATCAGCGCGGTGAAGCCCGGCGCCGTCAACGACGAGGTCACCCTGCGCGCCGATGGCGGGCTCCAGATCGTCGCGATCATCACTCACGGCAGCACGGCGTCGCTGGGTCTCGCCGCCGGCAAGCCGGCCTTTGCGCTCGTGAAGGCATCGTCCGTGATCCTCATGGTCGACGGCGACGCGAGCAAGGTGTCCACGCGCAACGTCATCGCGGGCACGGTGTCGTCGGTCACGAAGGGCGCGGTGAACGCGGAAGTCGTGCTCGCCTCGCCTGGCGGCGCGCAGATCGCGGCCATCGTGACGAATGAGAGCGTCGATCGCCTCGGCCTCGCGGCAGGCAAGCAGGCCACGGCGCTCTTCAAGGCATCGAGCGTGATCGTCGGCGTGGACGGCTGATGGGCTGCGGGGGGGCGCCACCGAGTGCGCCAGCGCGAGGAGAAGCTGCGGGCCCGTGAACTCGCGCGGGAATGGGCAGGCGCTCGTCGCGCTCGTGCAGACCTGACGTGAAGTCGAGTTCCGGGCCTCGCGGCAATCCGCTGCCGTCGCCCCCATGCACTAAACTTGGCGCTTTTGCGCCGCGGCTTTGCCTTCCATCGGCACGCGCCAAGCGTTCTTTCCGGCTGTTCAATGACCCTACCTGCCCCGGCACCCAAGGCGGCATTCGAAGACCCGCCCGGCCTTTCGCGCAATCGCGGCTTCCAGCGCTTCTATGGTGCGCGCGTGCTCTCCTCGCTCGCCTTCCAGATGCTCGCCGTCGCCATGGGCTGGCACATCTATGCGCTCACGCATAGCGCCTTTGCTCTCGGTCTCGTCGGCCTCGCGCAGTTCCTGCCGATGTTCTGCCTGACGCTCGTAGTCGGCCAGGTGGCGGATCGCTATGATCGCCGGCGCATCGCCTCGGTCTGTCAACTCGTCGAGTGCGCCGCGGCACTGACGTTCGCGGCCGGCACGCTCGGCGGCTGGCTGGGCGCGCCGCTAATCTACGCGCTCGCCGCCTGTGTCGGCGCCGCGCGCGCGTTCGAGTCGCCTGCCATCTCGTCGCTTTTGCCGGGCGTCGTGCCGCGCTCGCACTTGCCGAATGCCACGGCGTGGTCGACCTCGGCGAATCAGACTGCGAACATCGTCGGCCCCGCGCTCGGCGGCCTGCTCTACGGAATCGGCGCGGCGCCGGCCTACGCGGCCTGTACGCTCGCTTTTGCTGCCGCGGCTGCGCTTTCCGGCACGATCCCGCTGCGCACGAAACCACCCGCGCGCACGCCCGTCACGCTGGAATCGGTGTTCTCGGGTATCGCCTTCATCCGCTCGCAGCCCGTGATTCTCGGCGCGCTCTCGCTCGACCTGTTCGCCGTGCTGTTCGGCGGCGCAACGGCGCTGTTGCCCGTGTTCGCCCGCGACATCCTGCACGCGGGGCCGATCGCGCTTGGGCTGTTGCGCTCCGCGTCGGCCGCGGGCGCGCTCGCGGGCTCGATCTGGCTCGCGCACTTTCCGCTGCGGCGCCGCCCGGGGCTCGCGATGTTCGGCGGCGTGATCGTGTTCGGCTGCGCGACGATCGCGTTCGGGCTTTCGCACAACATCGTCGTGTCGCTCGTCGCGCTCGCGGTGCTCGGTGCCTCGGATGTGGTGAGCGTGGTCGTGCGGACCTCGCTCGTGCAGTTGCGCACACCCGAGGAAACGCTCGGCCGCGTGAGCGCGGTCAATTCGCTTTTCATCGGCACGTCTAACCAGCTTGGCGAGTTCGAGTCAGGCTTGACCGCCGGATGGTGGGGCGCGCAGCGCGCCGTGCTCGTTGGCGGCGCGGCCACGATCTGTGTCGCGCTGCTGTGGATGCGGCTCTTTCCGGCGTTGCGCGACACGCGCTCGCTGGCGCCCGAAGCGACGCCCGCCGCCGAGAGCGCGAACTAGCCGCAGGGCCAGACGGCGCCTGACCGCGATCATCCTCGGGAAGGTGCGCCGCGCCCAGCGACACGCCGTCCCGACGATGCCGCGCCCGGGGTTTGCCGTTATCCTTGCTCCAGGGCCCGCTCGCGGCGGGCACCGTCTTTCTCATCCACCGAACCCATCAATGCATCAATCGACTATCGCCGCAAGGAGCGCCGCATGCGCGTAGGCCGCCCCGTCAAGGCGCTGCCGCAGCCCTTGTGCGATTACTGCGGCGCGAAAGCGGTGCTCGCGCGCTTCGCCGACGAGGCCTATCCGTATCGCGACGATCATGGCCCGCTCTGGGTCTGCACGCCCTGCGAAGCGTGGATCGGCGTGCCCGCGCGCAGCACGCGCAACGTGCCGCTCGGCCGCCTCGCCAACGCCGCCCTGCGCGACGCCAAGAGCCGCCTGCACGACGCGCTGGAACCGCTCGTCGCCGCGAAAATGCGGCGCGACAAGGTCAATGCATTCGAGGCGCGCGGCAAGGCGATACGCTGGCTGGCGGGGGAGCTGGGCTTCGACCTGCCGAATCCGTCGATCCACCTTCTGACGCTCGATCAGTGCGAGCAGGCCATCCGCCACATCGAAGCGTTCGTGGCCGCGCGGCGCGGCGAGGGCGACCCGCGCTGAGGCGTCTGCCGCACATGCAGGGCCGTTCGCCAGGCGGACGGGCGATGCATGCCGCATCTGCGTCACCGATAGTTGCGTCCGAATTGAGGGACGCCTCTCAATCTTCGGCGCGGCGTGCCGTTATTGCACGGAACAGACTCTTACGTGCCCTTCCATGGCCAGGACCATTCCTTTTCCGCCTCGCCCGCAAGCCGGTCGCGCCCGCCGCAGCAAGTCGATGCTGCTGCCGATCCCGCGGGCGGTCGCGAATGAGCTCGCGCTCCAGGTGCATCTCGCGCTCGCCGCGCTCGGCCGCGGCGGCACTTGCGACGACGCGCGCGCCATGCTTCATGCTCACGTGCTCGCGCAATCGATTGCGGAGGCCGGGTACGGCGTGCTCGACCCGGAGCAGGTGCGCCAGGCCGACGCCGCGCTGATCGCCTGCTTCGAGCGCGGCAATACGGGCGGCGGCTGGCAACTCGACGAAGCCGGATTCGCGGCGCTCGCGCAGCTCGTGACTGTGTACGACCGCCAGTTGCAAGGCGCGCCGCTGTGGGCGTTGACGGAGGCGAGCGAGCGGCTCGAGCGCATGGGCGCCGGTGAGACGAGCCAGCGGGCGCTGCGCAAGAGCGCGTGAGGCGGGCCCGGCGGGTACGCCGTTTGCACGCCCACGGTTTGCCGGCACCCGGCCGGCGTCGCGCACGGGCAGTGGGGAGCAGGCAGTACGGTGCAGTGAACGCTTTGGAGAGACGAGCGCGGATCGCGACGCGGGTGAACGGAGCGCAGCCGACGATGTAACCCCAAAAAACGCATGGCCGGTTGCAAGGTTTTCGCGACGCCGCCGGTCAGGCCACCGGTTGGGCCCCGCTGGACCCTTGGGCGGGCACCAGCCGGCGCTGTGGCGACATTGGCACGAGATTTGACGCGGGGTGCGAATCGTGTTGACTTCAGACAGGTGGCGTGACTAAAATTCGCCCGTCTTAACAAAAGGGGCTGACGCCTTGGACAGTAGCAGTTGTCGATCTTCGAACAGTTTCGCTGCCTGACCGGCAGGACGTCCGCGCTCCCTTTCTTTCAGCCGCCGTCTTGCCAGCCAGGCAGATGGTGCGCGTCCAGCAGTAAATCTTCGTGCACTCTTGAATAGCGTCGACCGACGCCGCAGCGCGCCTCGAGCATTTCAGGCGCCGCGGTCGGCCGACATCGCGCCGTGCGTCCGCAACCGATCGATGCGCGCTCACGGCACGGTTCGCTCGTTTCGCCACGCCGGCGCGACGCGCGGATCGACACATGTGTTGCCTTTGGGACGCCTGGCGAGGCTCCCGGGGCCAGCCGCCGTGACGATAAGGAGTTCCGATGTCTGACAGTGACAGTTATCCGTTATGCCGCTTCCTTTCCCATTGCACTGAGGAAAGCGGGCAGACGTGAGTCTCGCGTAAGCAAACTAGCGCTGACATGGCGCTGAATGCGCGCTACCGGGTCTGCTGGCTTTCCTCCCGAATGCGTCCTTCTCGACGCCAGGAGAACCAGTATGAACTTCGGCCTTCTTTTGCCGCACCTGCCGCACCTGCCGCAATCGCAGCAAACCCTTCACCCCGATGTGCTCGGCGCGCGTGAGCGCACGGTCGCCCAGCCGCCTTGCGGGGAATCGCGACTCGCCGCGCGCTGGCGAGATCTGCGCTCACGGGTGTTTCGGGACGCATCCGCCTTGAAGTAACGATCCCCGCGCGTACGGCCAGCCGTACGCGCCGCGCGAGGGCTTCGCGCAATAAACCAATCGCCGGTGCTTCGACATGAATCAGTTCAACCACACATTGCGAACGATCCGCCGCACAGCGCGCGCCCTTGCCGGCCTGCTCGCGCTCGCACCCGTTTGCGCCAACGGAGGCCGCTAATGGAGTTCAGCTTCAACCTGAACCGCACGGCCAACGCCTCGGCGTGGCGCGTGCTGCCCAACCGCTGGGACTTCGTGGCGTTCCCGCTCATCATCTGCCTGATCGCGATGGCGGCCGTGGGCTTTCACGAGACGATGGCGCCGATCTCGACGCTCAAGACCCAGGTCATCTCGCTGGACCCGGCCAATCTGCCCGAGTACGCCATGCGCACCACGCTGCGCATGCTGGCGGCGATGGTGGCCTCGCTCATCTTCACGCTCGGGTACGGCACGCTCGCGGCGAAGAGCCGCCGCGCGGGCCAGGTGCTCGTGCCGATTCTGGACATCCTGCAGTCGGTGCCGGTGCTAGGCTACATCTCGTTCACCGTCACGTTCTTCCTCGCGCTCTTTCCCTCGCGCGTGCTGGGCGCCGAGCTTGCCGCGATCTTCGCGATCTTCACGAGCCAGGCCTGGAACATGACGTTCAGCTTCTACCAGTCGCTGCGCACGGTGCCGCGCGACCTCGATGAAGTCTCGCGCGGCTTCCATCTCACGGGCTGGCAGCGTTTCTGGAAGCTCGAAGTGCCGTTCTCGATGCCGGGCCTCATCTGGAACATGATGATGTCGATGTCGGGCGGCTGGTTCTTCGTGGTGGCCTCCGAGGCGATCACGGTGGGCAACAACACGATCACGCTGCCCGGTGTCGGCGCATATCTGGCGCAGGCGATCGCCGAAAAGAACCTGCACGCGGTGGGCGGGGTGATTCTCGCGATGATCGTCGTGATTCTCGCGTACGACCAGTTGCTGTTCCGTCCGCTGGTCGCGTGGGCCGACAAGTTCCGCATGGAGACCACGAGCTCGGGCGAAGCCCCGGAGTCGTGGCTGCTCGACCTCATTCGCCGCACGCGTCTCATTCACCGTCTGCTCGTGCCGATGGGCTTCCTGCTCGCCACGCTCGCGCGCGTGCCGTTGCGCGTGCAACTGCCCAAGGCGCTGCCCGTCGTCACCCGGGTCAGCAAGCGCTCGCGCCTGGGCGACATCGTGTGGGCCGTGTTCGTGATCGCGCTGACCGTGTACGTCGTATGGCACGTGGTGGCCTACGTGCGTACCGGCGTCACGCTCGACGAAGTCTGGCACGTGTTCCTGCTCGGCCTCATCACGCTTTTGCGCGTGCTGCTGCTGATCGCCATCGCCTCGGTGATCTGGGTGCCGCTCGGCGTGCTGATCGGCCTGCGTCCGGCGCTCGCGGAGAAGGTCCAGCCGCTCGCACAGTTTCTCGCTGCCTTCCCGGCGAACCTGCTGTTCCCGGTGTTCGTGATCGTGATCGTGCGCTTTCATCTGAACCCGGACATCTGGCTTTCGCCGCTGATCGTGCTCGGCACGCAGTGGTACATCCTCTTCAACGTGATCGCCGGCGCGACCGCGTACCCGAACGACTACAAGGAAGCGGCGAAGAACTTCCACATTCGCGGCTGGCAATGGTGGAAGAAGGCGATGCTGCCAGGCATTTTCCCGTACTACATCACGGGCGCCATTACGGCCTCGGGCGGGGCGTGGAACGCGAGCATCGTCTCCGAATTCGTGCAGTGGGGCGACACCAGGGTCGTCGCGCATGGCCTCGGCGCGTACATCGCGCAGACGACCGCTGCCGGCGACTTCCCGAAAATCATTCTGGGCATCGCGATGATGTCCCTGTTCGTTACGTTGTTCAATCGCGTGCTCTGGCGTCCGCTGTACACCTACGCCGAATCCCGGCTGCGCCTCGATTGAGATGGAGTGACATCATGTTGAATCCGAAAATCGTCTCATCCGATCTGCTGCCGATTCGGCCCGCTCCCGGCGGCGAAGTGCTCGCCGTCAAGCATGTTTCCCGCGGCTTCGCGAAGAAAGAGGACGAGCGCCTCGTGCTCGACGACGTGAACCTCTCGCTGCGCGAGGGCGAGATCGTCGGCTTGCTGGGCCGCTCGGGCTCGGGCAAGTCCACGCTGCTGCGTATCATCTCGGGCCTCATCGAGCCGACCGAAGGCGAGGTGAGCTGGCTGGGCAAGCCGCTCGAAGGGCCGGCCGAGGGCGTTTCGATGGTGTTCCAGACGTTCGCGCTGTTCCCGTGGCTCACGGTGCTGCAGAACGTGGAAGCGGGCCTCGAAGCGCAGGGCGTCGGCGCGCGCGAGCGTCGCGAACGCGCGCTGGCGGCCATCGACCTGATCGGTCTGGACGGCTTCGAAAACGCCTACCCGCGCGAGCTTTCGGGCGGCATGCGCCAGCGCGTGGGCTTTGCGCGCGCGCTCGTGGTCGATCCGACGCTGCTACTGATGGACGAGCCGTTCTCGGCGCTCGATGTGCTGACCGCCGAAACGCTGCGTACCGATTTGCTGGATTTGTGGACGCAAGGCCGTCTGCCGATCAAGTCGGTACTGATCGTCACGCACAACATCGAGGAAGCGGTGTTCATGTGCGACCGCATTCTCGTCTTGTCGTCCAACCCGGGGCGGGTGTCGGCCGAGATCAAGGTGCCGTTCAAGCATCCGCGCAACCGTCTCGACCCGGCGTTCCGCAAGCTGGTGGACGACATCTACTCGAAGATGACCGCGCGCGAAGCCGCCGAAGCCACGCACCGCCGCCTCGAAGTGGGCAGCCGCTTGCCCGATGTGTCGACCAACATCATGGCCGGCCTGATCGAGACGCTGGCGGCCGCGCCGTATCACGGCCGTGCCGACATGCCCGAGATCGCCCGGTCGCTGCATCTGGAGGTGGACGACCTGTTCCCGATCGTGGAAATGCTGCAGCAGCTCGGCTTTGCCGACGTGCGCGAAGGCGACGTGCTGCTCACGCCGCCCGCGCGCGTGTTCGCCGAGATGGGCACGCAGGCGCGCAAGCTGATGTTCGCCGATCACCTGCTGCGCAACGTGCCGCTCGCGGCGCGGATCAAGAAGGTGCTCGACGAGCGGCCGGGCCATCGCGCGCCGCGCGTGCGCTTCGAGCAGGAACTGGAGGACGTGCTTTCGGATGTCGACGCCGAAGAAACGCTCGATACCGTGATCGAGTGGGCGCGTTATGGCGAGGTCTTCTCGTACAACGACCAGTCGGAGATTTTCAGTTTCGAGGACGTCGAGGCGTAAGGCTCGGCCCAGATGAGCAAAAAGCCGGATGGGATGACCATCCGGCTTTTTGTTTGGGCGCTGACTCGTTGTCATCCGGCCTCGCCCAGGCGCCCGCAGGCTTCCCTTACTGCCCGATGCCGATCAGTTCGACTTCGAACGTGAGGTCGCTGTTCGGCGGAATCGGGCCGACGGCGCGATCGCCATAAGCCGTCGCGGCCGGGCAGGTGAGCTTCGCCTTGCCGCCGACCTTCATCTTCTGCACCCCTTGCGTCCAGCACGGAATCACGCGATTGAGCGGAAAGACTGCCGGGCCGCCATGCTTGTCGGAGCTGTCGAATTCCGTGCCGTTCGCGAGCGTGCCGCGATAGTTCACGCGCACGACGTCGGTGGCGGTGGGTTGCGGGCCGGTGCCTTGCTTGAGGTGCTCGACTACGACGCCCGACGGCAACTTCTCGATGGGGTTGGCGGCAAACGCGCTCGTTGCGAGTGTGGCAGCGGCGACCAGGGCAATCAGTGATTTCATGAGATGTCCTCGTTGAATGGCTCGCCAATTATATCGGGCGCCTGTGTCGGCCCACGTTTCATCGCCGCGCTGGACGTTTTCCCCACAACACGTTGCGCGGCGGCCGCAAAGGTGAGCTTCTTCGGGACGTGCGATCCCGTGCGTGCAGCGCAGCATGCCTCCGTACGCAGACCATTGATTAGACGGAGAACTTTGCCGCGCCGGCGTTGGGGCGCGGTGCGGCTGTCGGCGCTCAGGTGAGCTTTTTCAGGAGCACGAAAACGAGAAGCGAAGGTGAGGCCGGTGCGCGTGAGCTGCGCACCGGCTGCGGCGTCACCGTGTCAGTTGGGCTTGCCGCTCGACGAACCCTGGCCGTCACCCGATGCGCCGCTCTTGCCGCTGCGCGGCTTGCCGCCCTGCGAAGGCGCCTTCGAAGCGCCTCGCGGTTGGGGGCGATCGTTGCCTGCGGAAGCGTCGTCGCGATCGTCGCCGTACGTGCGGCCTTCTATGTCGTCGCCGCGCGTCATGTCCACAAGGAAGTTGCGCTGCGGATTCGCGAGCTCGATGCCGCGCTCCGCGAAGCGCAGCAGCACGCGGCGGTTGAACTCGCGCTGCACGCCCCAGCGCGCCGAGTCCTTGCACTGGATCTGGCCGACGAGCGTCACGCTCGCGCCGTCCACCTGATCGACGCCCCAGTAGGCGAAGTCGCTGAGAATGCCGTCCTTGAAGGCGTCTTCCTTGCGGATTTCGGCGCCGATGTCCTTCAACGTGTCGATGGCGCGCTGCAGATCCGCGCCGTGCGCGATCTGCACCTTGACGGCCGCGTTGCCGATGCCGCGGTTCGTGTTGTTCACGGTCGTCACCGAGCTGAACGGCACGGTGTAGAGCGAGCCGTCGCCGCCGCGCAGCCGCACGGTGCGGATCGAGAGGAACTCGACGGTGCCCGACACGCCCGCCACCGTCACCCAGTCGCCCACCTGCATGGCGTTTTCGGTCAGCAGGAAAATGCCCGTGATGAAGTCCTGCACGAGCTTTTGCGAGCCAAAGCCGAGCGCCACGCCGAAGATGCTGGCGCCCGCGATGAGCGGCGCCGTGTTCACGCCGAGCTGCGAAAGCGCGGTGAGCCCGACCACGACGAGGATCGCAACGAGCAGCGTGGTGCGAAACATCGGCAAGAGCGTGCGCAGGCGCGCGGCGCGCACGAAGTCCCCGGCGTCGGTCCAGGCTTGCAGGCGCCGGTCGGCGGCGCCGTTCGCGAGCTCCCAGATCGCGACGGCGGCGACGATGGCGATGACGATCGTGAGCAGCGCCGAGCCGATCAGATGCCCGATGGGCGCGAGCGCGAGCAGGCGCGCGGGACGCAGGCCCCAGACGTGCAGCAGCACATCGAGCGTCACGATCCAGATCGCGGCGATCACGATACGCCGCAGCGCGGGATAGTAGCGATAAGCGCGGCGCTGCCCGAAGCTCATGTTCTCGTGATCATTGCGCAGGCCGAACACGCGGCTCAGCGCCCCGAGCAGCACAATGGCGCTGACCCGCGCGGCAAGCAGCACGACCAGCGAGAGACCGCCCGAGCGCACCAGCTCGCCGTAGCCGCCGCGCACATCGAGCGCCCAGACGAACCACAGCGCGATGACGACGAAGAGCGCCACGCCGACCCAGATATCGGCGAACCACTGCGCGAACCACGCGTAAGCGCCATGCCTTGCGGCCGCCTTGCGCATGGCATCGGCGACGGGGCGGCGCAGTTGCACGATCATCACGACGAGCGCGAGGTGGCCGATCAGCGCGACGACCTTCACGAGCGCGAGATTCGCGTCTTCGGTCATGCCGAGCGGCAGCGCGGCGCCAATCGCGCCGCCCACACCGCCGATCACGACGATGCGAACGAGCCAGCGTTGCGCGTAGGCGGCCCAGTTATCGGCGAGCGGCACGAGGCGCAGCGCGGCGGCGTCGGGCGCGAACAGCAGCTTGCCGAACATGACGATGACCCGGCAAACCACATACGTATCGACGATATGGCCGACCGCTTCGGCGGATGCCGCGTCGTCGGGGCCGAAGAGCGAGAGCACGAAAGCCGCGCACAGGCCGAAACCGATCACGGGAACGGCTTCGAGCAGCATGACGAGCAGGGCGCCCGGCAACCGTTGCAGCAGGCTCCAGTGATGGGCGCCGCGCAGCGCCTGATACGCTTCTTTCGCGCGTTTGGCGGCGCTTTTGGACGGGGCCTCTGCGTCGTCCTGAGCTTGCGCGGCGACGACCGTTGCACGCGCGGCGGCGTTGACGTCCGCATTCACGTTCGGTCCGGCGTCCGGATCGCGGTGCGTCGCGGCTTTACCGACAGTCGTCTCCATGGCGGCCGCTTCGCGCAGCGCGCCTTTGTCCGCATCGCCTTGTGCTTGCGCAGACTTCGCTTGCGCGGCGAGCGCGGCGCTCGTGCCGGTGGCTTCGGGTGTTTGCGGTTGCGGCGCAGAGGCTTGCGGCGGCTCACCGTCCTCGCGCTGCTTTGCGGCTTGATGCGCGGCAATGGCGCGCTCCGGCGCGACGACGACCCGGCGCAGCACCGTTGCGAGTGCGAGCGCGGGCACGAGTGTGAGCACCAGCACACGCAGCAGGGCGAGCAGCAGGGCGTGGCCCTGCGGTGTATTGAGATGGTCCTGCCACCAGTTGCGCGTGGCCCACAGGTCGAGCAGCGTCGCGAACGTGTGGCCCAGATGTTGCCCGAGCATGCGCGTGCCGCGCGCGGCGTGAGAGGCGACCTGCACGACGAGACCGTTGGAGCGCAGCGCCCCCGCGAGCGGCGCCGAGGCGGGCGTGGCCGCCGACGCGCCAGCGGCCGAAGCGGCCGCAGCGGCCGCAGCGGTCCC
>NZ_BBJJ01000061.1 GCF_000739815.1 Paraburkholderia mimosarum LMG 23256 = NBRC 106338 | reverse complement strand
ATGCAGCAGCCGCCTCGATCTGGCCGCGATGGCCGCGCAGTTCGTGGATGCGCGCGTCGAACGGCTTCACCGAGCCCGCTGCCGCGTCGACGCTCAGCGCGCCCGAGACGAGCGCCGTACGGTACAGGTCTTCGATCGCGAACAGGTTGTAGAGCGCGAGCGCCGTGGAGGCCTGCGTGCCGTTGAGCAGCGCGAGACCTTCCTTCGCCTGGAGCGCGAGCGGCTTGAGGCCGACGAGACGCAAACCCTCGACCGCGCTCATGCGCTCGCCCTTCGCGAATACATCGCCTACACCGAGCAACACGCACGACATATGCGCGAGCGGCGCGAGGTCACCCGAGGCGCCCACCGAACCCTTCACCGGAATCACAGGCAGCACGTCGGCGTTGAAGAGCGTGATGAGCGCATCCATCACTTCGCGGCGAATGCCCGAATGACCGCGGCCGAGACTCGACAGCTTCAGCGCCATCAAGAGACGCACGACCGGACGCTCCATCGGCTCGCCCACGCCCACGGCATGCGAGAGCACGAGATTGCGCTGCAGGAGTTCGAGCTGGTCGCGCGGGATATGCGTGCTGGCTAGACGACCGAACCCGGTGTTGATGCCGTACGCGGGCTCGCCCTTCGCCGTGATTTCCGCAACGGCGCGCGCGCCCGCATCGATGGCCGCGAAGCTCGCCGGATCGAGTTCGAGCTTCACACCGCCGTTTTCGGCGGAACGCGCGATCTGGCGCAGTTGCGGGAGGGTCAGATGGCCGGGGGTCAGTTTGATGTTCATCGCAGTCTCAAAGTTGTCTGGACAAGGTGAGAGCAGATTACAGAAACGAGCTTGTCTATACAAGTTCAATTTACTTCAGGTTTACCCGTATCTCCCCTTCGCAATGCCCGGTTTACGACAGATTTCAGCTGGAGCGGGTTGTTTCACCAGGTACTAACACCGATTGCCGGCCTTTGCGACGTATCGATAATTGTATAGACAACTTGTAGTACCGAGCCGCCGTACACGAACGGACACAGGCGCGTGTCCCGCATGGGCGCCCCTCATTCTTACTGGAGACTTCATGAAGAAACTTGCCTTGTGTGTCGCCCTCGCCCTTGCCGCCGGTGGCGCGTACGCGAAAGACTGGGCCACGATCCGCTTCGGCACCGACGCGAGCTATGCGCCGTTCGAATCGAAGGCGACCGATGGCAAGCTGGTCGGTTTCGACATCGACCTCGGCAACGAAATCTGCCGACGCCTGAACGCTAAATGCGTGTGGGTCGAGCAGGATTTCGACGGCATGATTCCGGGCCTCAAGGCCAAGAAGTTCGACGGCGCGCTCTCCGCGCTCACCATCACCCCGCAGCGCGAGCAGCAAATCGCCTTTTCGACCAAGCTTTTCAATACGCCTACGCGTCTCGTCGCGAAGCAGGGTTCGCCGCTGCAGCCGACCATCGCGTCGCTGCAAGGCAAGACGGTGGGCGTCGAGCAAGGCTCTATTCAGGAAACCTACGCAAAGCAGAACTGGGCACCGAAGGGGGTCAACGTCATTGCCTACCAGAACCAGGATCAGGTTTACCTGGACCTGCAGTCGGGACGCCTCGACGCCGCGCTGCAAGACGAAGTGCAGGCCAGTCTCGGCTTCCTGAAGACGCCGCGCGGCGCGGGCTTTGCGTTTGCCGGTCAGGCGATCCCCACGGGCGCCGCCGCGATCGGCCTGCGCAAGGAAGACGCCGACCTCAAGGCGAAGATCGACAAGACGATCGCCGAGATGATCGAGGACGGCACATACAAGAAAATCGAGTCGAAGTATTTCGATTTCGACGTCTACGGCGGCTAGGCACCGCTGTCTGCATCTGCATTAACGGAGGTCATCCTTTCATGGACTTTCAAGGCTTTGGCCCGCTGCTCCTCGCGGGCACGTGGGAAACCATCAAGCTCGCCGTGCTCTCGCTCGGCGCGGCATTCGTGCTGGGGCTCGCAGGCGCCGCGGCGAAGCTTTCGCCCAATCGCGCGCTCTCGCGCATCGGCACGATGTACACCACGCTCATTCGCGCGGTACCCGACCTCGTGCTCATGCTGCTGCTGTTCTACAGCATCCAGATCTGGCTCAACGACGCGACCGACATGATGGGCATGGACCAGATCGACATCGATCCGTTCGTGGCCGGCGTCATCACGCTCGGCTTCATCTACGGCGCGTACTTCACGGAGACCTTCCGCGGCGCGTTTCTCGCCGTGCCGCGCGGCCAGATCGAAGCGGGCTTCGCCTACGGCATGAGCTCCACGCGCGTGTTCAGGCGCATCCTGTTCCCACAGATGATGCGCTTCGCGCTGCCGGGCATCGGCAACAACTGGCAGGTGCTCGTGAAGGCCACGGCGCTGGTCTCGATCATCGGGCTCGCCGACGTGGTGAAGGCCGCACAGGACGCGGGCAAGGCCACCCAGTCGTTCTTCTTTTTCACACTCGTGACCGGCGCGATCTATCTCGCCATCACCACGGTTTCCAACCTGGCATTGCACCGGCTCGAAAAGCGCTACTCGACCGGTGTGCGGAGGGCAGCGCTGTGATCGAACTGCTTCGTCAATACTGGCCGAACTTTCTGTATAGCGACGGCTTCAACATTAGCGGGCTCGCCATCACGCTCTGGCTGCTGGTCGTTTCGATCGTGGCGGGTTTCGTGCTCGCCGTGCCGCTCGCGATTGCGCGCGCGTCGCGCAATCCGTGGCTTTCGCGGCCGGTCTGGGTCTACACCTATGTGTTCAGGGGCACACCGCTCTATGTGCAGCTTCTGCTCATTTATACGGGCATTTACAGCCTGCACTTCGTTCACTACAACGCAGTGCTGGGCGACTTCTTTCGCAGTGCCATGAATTGCACGCTGCTCGCGTTTGCGTTGAACGAGTGCGCTTACGCCACCGAGATCTTCGCTGGTGCGATTCGCGAAACATCCTACGGCGAAATCGAAGCGGCGCAGGCCTACGGCATGTCGAAGACCAAGGTGTATACGCGCATCATCCTGCCCTCCGCGTTGCGGCGCGCGCTGCCCTCGTACAGCAACGAGGTCATCCTCATGCTGCACGCCACGACGCTCGCGTTCACGGCAACCGTGCCCGATATCCTGAAGGTGGCGCGCGACGCGAACTCCGCCACCTATATGACGTTCCAGGCCTATGGCATTGCAGCGGCGCTCTATGCGTCCATCGTCTTCGCCCTGATCTGGGCCTTCCGGCGCGTGGAGACGCGCATGCTGGCTTATTTGAAGCCGCAAGGCCACTAAGAATTTCACGCAGTCCTGATGGAGTGAATCGAGTATGTACAAGCTGATTGTCGACGACCTGCACAAGAAGTTCGGCGAGAACGAGGTATTGAAGGGCGTATCGCTCAAGGCGAAGGCTGGCGACGTGATCAGCCTGATCGGGTCGAGCGGCTCGGGGAAAAGCACATTCCTGCGTTGCATCAACTTCCTCGAGTCGCCGTGCTCGGGACGCATTACGCTCAACGGCGAGGAAATCCGCACCCGCGCCGATCGTGCCGGCGCGCTGCGCGTGAGCGACCCGAAGCAGTTGCAGAAGATGCGCACGCGCCTTTCGATGGTTTTTCAGCATTTCAATCTTTGGGCGCACATGACCGTGCTCGAGAACATCATCGAAGCGCCCGTGAGTGTGCTGGGCCTGAGCCGCACAGAAGCCGAGGCCCGCGCGCGCAAGTACCTGGACAAGGTGGGGCTCGCGGCGGGCGTCGAGCACAAGTACCCGTCGCATCTCTCCGGCGGCCAGCAGCAGCGCGTGGCGATCGCGCGCGCGCTGGCCATGGAGCCCGAAGTGATGCTCTTCGACGAACCCACGTCCGCGCTCGACCCCGAACTCGTGGGCGAAGTGCTCAAGGTCATGCAAAAGCTGGCGGAGGAAGGCCGCACGATGATCGTCGTCACGCACGAAATGGGTTTCGCGCGCAACGTTTCCAATCATGTCGTATTCCTGCACAAGGGGAAGATCGAGGAGCAAGGCGATCCCAAGGAAGTGCTCAACGCGCCGCGCAGCGAGCGGTTGCAGCAGTTCCTCGCGGGGCGCTTGAAGTAAGGCGCCTCGCTCGCGCCAGCGCACGCTCGCGTGGCGCTGGCGCCGTTGGGCCTAAACTACCGGCATGCCGCCCACTTCAGACGCCTGCATGCCATCTTGCGCCGCCCTCAAATGCGGCACATTCGCGGTCGACAACACGCGCCGCGAACTGGCCACCGCCGATGCCTTGCAGGACCCCGCCCTCCTGCGCCGCCTGCTGCGCGCGAAGGACCGCATGGACGCCGCCTCCCATGAGGCCTGGCCCGTCAAGCGCCTCGCGGAAGTCAGCGGCGTTTCCGAAGCCCATTTCGCGCGCTCCTTCAAGCGCGCCTTCGGTCTCCCTCCGCATCGCTATCTGCTCACGAGGCGCATCGAGCAGGCGGCCACCCTGCTGCGCGACACCGCGCTGGATATCACCGAAATCGCCTTCGCCACCGGCTGGGAGAGCCTCGGCACGTTCGGCCGCACCTTCCGCGACATCACCGGCATGAGCCCCAGCGCCATGCGCATCGAGGCCAGGGCGAGCCTGCGCGAGCTCGACCGCATACCGGCCTGCGTGCTGAAGGCGGCGCAGCGCCCCGATCTCACCACAGCAGTTTTGGAGAAGCGCCGGCGCGCGGCCAAAGCTACAGTGCGGCCATCTATCAAGGAGGCGACATGAACCAGGGGATCAACGTGGTGGGCCTGTACGTCGACGATCAGGACGAAGCGCTGCGGTTTTACGTCGACAAACTCGGATTCCGGGTGCATACGGACGTGCGCAACGGCGCGTACCGCTGGCTCACGGTCCAGCATCCGGAACAGCCATCGTTTCAGCTCGGCCTGTTCGTGCCGGGGCCGCCCGTGCACGACGACGCCACCGCACGAACGCTGCGCGCCATGGTGGCCAAGGGCGCGATGCCGCCCCTCGTGCTCTGTGTGGCGGACTGCAGGGCCAGTTTCGAGCGGTTGAAAAAGCTCGGCGTGGAATTCACACAGGAACCGGTCGACCGCTACGGCAGTATCGACGCCGGTTTTCGCGATCCCGCGGGCAACGGCTGGAAGATGATCCAGGCGCCGAAGCAGGGACGAGAGAACTAATACCTACCGCGACCTACCGCGCGCCTGCCCGGGCGCGCGAGCCGCCGCGCCGTCACCCGTGCGCGCCGGCAAGCAGGCAGCCCGCCGCACGGATATCCGCGGCTCCGAAGGTGATGCACTCTGCAGCGTCTCTGAAATGGTCTCGACTTTCGGCAATTTCCTGATAGTCGATTTCACCGTCGATCATGACGTATTCGTGAATGCGCAAGCCCGCGCACAAAATCACTTCGATATTGCGGTCGGTCGCCGGAAACACGGCTTGTGGCTCGCCCTGCCGGGTGATCACCAGTAGCTGGCCGCCCAACCTGTCCTTGATGAATAGCGCCTGCGTCACGCGCGAGGTTTGGACGCGAGTCAGATCGCCCGCCAGATCCGGATACGCTTCGCTAGCGTTCTTTAACATACTGCCTCCTGTACGGCGCCGACTTGTCACCGTCGATTGCGTTGAATGACAAATCAACTATATATGCGACGCCTTCGGGTCGTCGGCGTCATCTTGTCGCCAATCATCGTTTAATTGAGTGAATTCCCGCGCAGATCATTGACAGATTAGTTTACTTATCATCTTTTGCAGAGGGAGACACAGCGCGCTAACTGCTGCATAATCTGTGTTGCATGACGCCGTGCCGACCGGCTTTTTCTCTGATGATTTGCCCCTTCTTTCAGGCTCCTCAGGCAACAGCAAACCAACCGCGTGGCCATCGCCATCTGGTTGATATATTACCTTTACGGCACAGCGGATGACCCACTCACCCATCTTTTTACGGAGCGATTGAAATTGGAACGCGAAGTCGTCGTAGTGAGCGGTGTGCGCACCGCTATTGGCAAATTTGGCGGTAGCCTGAAGGACTTGCCCACAACCGAACTCGGCACGCTGGTGGTGCGCGAGGTGCTCGCGCGCGCCGGGGTGGCGGGCGACCAGGTCGGCCACGTGGTCTTCGGCAATGTGATCCCGACCGAACCCAGGGACCTCTATCTCTCCCGCGTAGCCGCGATCCAGGGCGGGGTGGCGCAGTCCACGCCCGCCTTCAACGTCAATCGCCTGTGCGGCTCGGGGCTCCAGGCGATCGTGTCCGCGGCCCAGACCATTTTGCTGGGCGACGCCGAAGTCGCCATCGGCGCCGGCGCCGAGAACATGAGCCGCGCCCCGTATCTCTCCATGGATGCGCGCTTTGGCTCGCGCATGGGCGACAGCCGTCTGGTCGACATGATGCTCGGCGCGCTGAACGATCCGTTCGACACCGTGCCGATGGGCGTCACCGCCGAAAACGTCGCGGAGAAATTCGGCATCACGCGCGAGCAGCAGGACGCACTCGCCGTCGAGTCGCATCGCCGGGCGGCGCGCGCGATTGCCGAGGGCCGCTTCAAGGAGCAGATCCTGCCGGTCACGCGCAAGGTAAAAGGCAAGGAAGTGGTGTTCGATACCGACGAGCATGTTCGTACGGACATCGACCTCGCTGACCTGGCCGCCATGCGCCCGGTCTTCAGGAAGGAGAACGGCACCGTCACGGCCGGCAATGCGTCGGGCATCAACGACGCCGCTGCCGCCGTGCTGATGATGGAGCGGCAAACCGCCGCGCGCCATGGCATCAAACCAATGGCGCGGCTCGTCGCGTATGCGCACGCGGGGGTCGATCCGCGCTACATGGGCATCGGCCCCGTGCCTGCCACTCGTCTCGCGCTCGAACGCGCCGGTCTGCGCATCAGCGACATCGATGTCATCGAGGCGAACGAGGCCTTCGCCGCTCAGGCCTGCGCCGTGAGTCAGGAACTGCAGCTCGATCCAGCGAAGGTGAATCCCAATGGCTCGGGCATCTCGCTCGGTCATCCGATCGGCGCGACGGGCGCGCTCATCACCGTCAAGGCGCTTTATGAACTGAAGCGCACGGGCGGCCGTTACGCGCTCGTCACGATGTGCATCGGCGGCGGGCAAGGCATTGCCGCCATCTTCGAGAACATCGAGGCCTGACGTTCTCCTGGCGTTCTACTTTTGCGCGCCGCCTTCCATCGGAAGGCGGCGCTTCTTGCGATATGGGCCACCGCGCTCGTGCTGCTAGTGCGCGTCACTTGCTAGTCGAGCGTGACAAAAGGCGCGTAGTTGTCCATCCAGTCGTACTGGCCGGTCGCGCTCGCCCACGCCCAGTTCGACGGCGACTGCGGTGCGGCACTGCGGCTTGCCACGTCCGCACCGCTGCGCGGCTCGGTCCCCGCCACGCTGCCCTCGGCGCCCGCCTCGGGGCTCTCCATGATGATGTGTTTCATTGCGATCGTGCTCCAAAGAGAATATTGATCCGCACGGCCGCTGTGACTTCACGCAGCGCGTCCGGCATCCTTTTCGATGTGAGCGAACGATACGGCAATCCGTTGAAGCGCTTTTCGCTTCAAATGCCATTGTTTTAGGCGTATGCGCCACTGCGCGTTAACACCCAATGCGCCGCGAGACGGCATTGCGCTTCACGTCGGCAATTTGATGACAATTCAATGACTGCTCGCGTGCCTGCCAGCAACGCACGCGAAGCGAAGCGGGCACGACGGCTCCAACGGCCCGGCATGTCGCAAGGAGGAGATCAGGCCCCGGCGTCCCAGCCGTGGGAGGCGAGGATCTTGTCGAGCAGAAAGCGCAGCGCGACGCGCTCCGCCTCGTTGAGTCCCTGGTAGAGGTCGCTGTCGCGCTTCTCCAGCGTCGGGCCGACCTTCTTGAAGATCTTCTTGCCCTCGGCCGTGAGCGAAATGATGACGCTGCGCCCGTCCTTGTCGTTGCCCGCGCGCGCGAGGATCTCCTTGGTCAGCATGGCCTCGACCGTGCGGCTCGCCTGGCTCTTGTCGAGATTGGCACGCCGGGAGATATCCATGACGGTCTGCGGGCCGAACGTGCCGATCGCCGCGATGATGCTCGCCTCGGGATACGGCACGCCGAGCTTTTCGCGCGACAACTCGCTGCTCATGCGATCGGCAATCTTGGTCAATGCCTTCAGCCGGTAGGTCAATGAGGCGTCTGCGCCTGGCTCATTCGTACTTGCCATATGTCCGCTCAAAAAATTGGATCCGGAAGCCCACTCGGTAAACCCGCGTATGTTGCCCTGATCCCGGCCGCGAGGTCAACTGTAGAGCAGTCGAGGCTGTGCTGTCGCGCACGCTTTCATGCCGTGCAAGCACGCGGTGAATGCCCAATCGCCGGCGCCATCGCACACAGGCAATTTAGTTACTTGCTTTCATCGCGGCCGCTTATACTTCACGCGTTCAACGCGCGAGCATGGCCATGAGCAAACGAATGACTGTCCGGCAGTCGCCGGTGCACGGCAAAGGTGTCTATGCATTGCGCCCCCTGCGGGCCGGCGAGCGCATCTTCGAATACAAAGGGAAAGTCATCACCTGGCGCAGTGCGGCGCGGCGTTATCGGCTGCGCGAAGACGGCGCGCATACTTTTCTCTTTGGTCTTTCCGATGGCCGGGTGATCGACGGCGGCCAGGGCGGCAACTGGGCGCGCTGGCTCAATCACGCATGCCAGGCGAACTGTGAAACCGTCGAAATCGACGGACATGTATTCATCGACGCGTGCCGCGACATCTTGCCGGGCGAGGAGCTTTTCATCGACTACGCCCTCGAATTGCCCGAGGATACGTGCGAAGACACCCTGCGCGAATACGTTTGCCGCTGCGGATCGCCAGCGTGCCGCGGAACGATGCTCGGCAGCGCTCACGTCTGAGGTCGGCTCCGAACCTGGCTGCGGGGGCCGGTCCGGTCATCGTCCTTCTTTGGATTGCACTTGCGCGGCCGTCGAAATCGCCGCTGTCGCCTGCGTGTCCGCTTCGAGCAACGCGCGCAGCGTGACTTGACCGGTGCCCCCTGAAGCCGCCGTCATGGCAAAGCGCCGCGCTCGCGGCTCATGATCGTGAATCGTGGATCGAACGAGCGGATAGATCTGCGTATCCCAGCGCCGGCCGTTGAACACACCGTAGTGCCCCACGCCCGTTTGCACGTGATGCGTCTTCATGTACGGCCGCAGGCCCGTGCACAGCGCCTGCGCGGCGACCGTCTGCCCGATCGCACAGATATCGTCCTTCTCGCCTTCGATCGTCAGCAGCGCCGTGCGCCGGATCGCATGCGGCTCGACGAGGCGATCGCCCACCTTGAGCTTGCCCAGCGGCAGCGCGTATTCCTGAAACACAGAGCGCACCGTTTCCAGGTAGAACTCGGCGGTGAGGTCGGTCGTGGCGAAATACTCGCGGTAGAAGGCGCGGATTGCATCGGCTTTGGTGGCGTCGCCCTTGGCGCGCTCCCGGCGCATCTCGGCAAACGAGGCCAGATGCCGCTCGAAATTCATCGACATGAACGCGCCTAGCTGAACGAACCCGGGATACACGCGCCGATGCGCGCCCGCAAAGCCGCCAGGCACCGTGCTGATGAGATTGCGCTCGAACCATTCGATTGGCTTGCTGTTTGCCAGCGTGTTGACCGCGGTGGGATTCACGCGGCAATCGATTGGGCCGGCCATGAGCGTCATGCTCGCGGGCTGCGCCGGATCGTTGTCGGCGGCCATCAGCGAAACGGCCGCCAGTGCGGCGACCGTGGGCTGGCAGATCGCCATCAGGTGCGAATCGGGCCCGACCGCGCGGAGGAACGCCATCACGTGCTCGACATATTCGTCGAAGCCGAAGCGCCCGGCCGCCAGCGGCACATCGCGCGGATTGTGCCAGTCGGTGATGTAGACGTCGTGATCGGCCAGCATCGTGCGCACGGTCCCGCGCAGCAAGGTGGCGAAGTGCCCCGACATCGGCGCGACGAGCAGCACGCGCGGTTGCGCGGCGGGCGCGTCCTTGCGAAAGCGCAGGAGCGTGGCGAACGGGGTGCGCCTTACGACCTCTTCGGTAACCGGCACCGGTTTGCCGTCCACTTGCACCGACTCGATGCCGAAGGGCGGGCGCGAATGCGTCAAGCCGGCTATTTCGAGCATTTCCCAACTCGCGTCGAGATCGCGCGCGTCGAGTCCGCCCGCGAGAGCAGGCCATGCGGCGAGCGTGGTGCGTACGAGCGTTGCGGCGGCACGAAGCGGAAGCGCCAGGTCCGCCATCGCCTGGTAGGCCGGATAGGCAAGCAGATTCATGGGCGCGAGTCCCCGATTTCGGTGAACGCTCAATAGGCAATACATATGCCAGCGAGCGCTCCAGAGCGCATTCCATGGCACGGTGCTTGCACCGCGTGGCTCCGGCAAGAGCCACGCCGAGTCGTGTGTGCACGGCGCGCCATCTACGCGCCTGGCGCTCGGGGGCTCGCGGTGCGTGCAAGCGCAAATCACGCCGCCGCGTGCAGCAAAACAGTGCAACGGCGTCGTTCGTGGTGCAGCACGCCCGCGCGGCGTGCGCGGCGCGCATGCGCGATGCATGGGCGCCGTGGCGAATTCTCGCGCACAGGAAGCCGCCGTTTGAACCGGACGAGTTCAGATGAACACCACCTTGACGATCAGCAGTCGAAACTATTCTTCGTGGTCCATGCGAGGCTGGCTGCTCGCGAAACTTGCGGGACTGGAATTCGAAGCGGTCACCGTCCCCGTCGACGACGCCGCCGCGCGCGCCGAGCTTCTGCTGCTCTCGCCTTCGATACTCGTGCCCTGCCTGAGACACGACGGCATCGAGATCTGGGACACGCTCGCGATCTGCGAATACCTCAACGAGATCCGCCCGCAGGCGCGGCTCCTTCCGGAGGATCGCAAGGCGCGTGCGCACTGCCGCTCGGTTTGCGGCGAAATGCACTCGGGCTTCAGCGCGCTGCGCTCGGCGCTGCCGATGAACCTGCGCGGCCATTTCCCGAATTTCCGGATCTGGTCGCGCGCGCATGACGACATCGAGCGCGTTCTCACGATCTGGCGCGACTGCCTCCAGCGCTACGGCGGCCCCTGGCTCTTCGGCGAGATCGGCGCGGCCGACGCGATGTACGCCCCCGTCGTCACGCGACTCCTGACCTACGATGTGCCGCTCGATGCCGATATCGGCGAGTACTGCATGCGTGTGCTCAAGCAGCCCTATGTCGCCGAATGGATCGAGGCCGCTCAATCGGAAACCGAGGACATCGACGAGCTCGATATGGAATTCTGAGCGAGTCAGCGATGGCCCAGTGCCGCGCAAATCGTGACGTTTTGCAGCAGGCCGAGCTATGCCTGCAAAACCGAAGGGTCGATGTAACCCGGCACCGCAGCCGAGAGCGACTGCTTCAGGTCGCGGCTGCCGTCATCGGCCAGCACTTCGCTTTCGCCCGCTTCGAGGGCGTCATAGGCCTGACGAACGACATCGACGGGATCGGCTTTCGGCACGTCGAAGCCCTTGGTGAGATCCGTATCCACGAAACCGACGTGCACGCCGACCACACCGATCTTGCGCTCCCTGAGCTGAAGCCGCGCGTTGTTGGTATAACTCCAGGCCGCGGCCTTCGACGCCGAATACGGCGCAAGGAACGGCACGGGGCGCCACGTAACATCGGAAAGCACGTTGATGATGCCGCCGTTGCCATTGGAGGGCAGCGATGCCTCGAACGCGCGGGTCGTGCGGACGACCCCATAAAAATTCGTTTCGAAGATGCGGCGCGCCTGGTCTTCCACGTCTTGCGCAAACGGCGACTCGCTGACTTCCGCAATCCCCGCGTTGTTCACGAGCACGGTCACATCCGATGCGATTTTCGCGGCCGCCGTGACCGAGGCAGGATCCGTCACGTCGAGCTTGACGGGCACGATGCCGGGCTCGCTAAAGCGCTCCGGATTGCGCACGCCCGCATAGACCTTTGCGGCTCCGCGCGCGAGCGCCTCGCGCGCAAATGCCAGACCGAGCCCGCGACTCGCGCCTGTTACGAATACGATGGAATCCTTGATCTTCATTTCGAATCTCCTGAATGGATACTGCACGATGATCGTTCGAATCAGGCCTGGAAAAGCTCACGATTGGCACGCACGAAAGCTTCAACCGTTTGCGGCGCCTTTCCCGTGATCTGCTCGATGACGTTGTCGGTGCCCTTGAACACGCCGTTCTGGTAATCGACGGCAACCTCGATGAAGTGCTGAATCGCGAACTCGGGGAGATCGTACTTTTGCAAGTGTGCGCGATATTCTTCGAGCGTGCCCGGGCGATAGACGATCTTGCGGTCGATGACCTTGCCGATTTCGTCGGCAATGCCGTGATGGTCGAGTTCGACCGGGCCACAAAGTTCGTAGGTCTTGCCGAGATGGCCGGACGGTTGCGTGAGCATGTGCGCAATAAAGCGTGCCTGGTCTTCCGCGGCAATCGGCGCGTGGCGCCCCGCGCCATAAGGCAAGGTAATCTGCCCTTCCTTGACGATGGTGTCGAGCACCCACGGGAAGATCAGCCATTCGGAAAAAAAGGTCGGGCGAATATGAATGGTCGGCACGCCTGACCAATCGAGCACGCGCTCGGCGATCCAGTGATCGCGCGCCGCGTGGCTCTTCGCATCTTCGCGGGCGGAGATTTGCGACATTTCCACGACGACTTCGAGACCGGCGCGGCGCGCGGCGTCGGCAAAGTAGGCGGTGCCCTGAATGAACCCGGGCCGCACGGGATAACAGAGGTAAGCGCCGGACACGCCCGCCGTGGCGCGAATCAGGTCGTCGTGATCGAGCAGATCGCCCACGACCACTTCGGCGCCGGCGGCACGCAGCGCCGCGCTGCGTGCGTCTTCCTTGTGGACCATCGCGCGCACGGCATGTCCGGCCTCGAGCAAATTGTCGACCACGTGCACGCCGGTTTTGCCCGTTGCGCCGGTAATCAGGAATTTACGCTGTTGCATGATGCATCCTCCATTTCGTGAGTTGGCGCACTCGCAGCGAGTGCGGCAAACGACATCCCCGTTTTTCTCTGATGCCTCTTTCAGTGCATATGCACATTTGAGGGCGAGCGAAAGTCGCCATGACCTCGGCGACTGCTTACGTTCAAATCATTTCAATGTTTTGCCTGACGTCTTCGAGCAGCGACGTGGAAGCGTCGGCGTCCGGGATGATTCTCGCCATGGTCAGCGCGCCGACCATGGCGGCGAATGCGAACACGGCCTGCGTGCGGTCCGCCTTTTCCTCCGGCGTGCCCATGCGTGCGGCCAGCATGTCGATGAGTTCCTCGGCCCCGCGCCATGCTGCCGCGCGCGTGGCCTCGTCCGCACGGGCCAGTTCGCTGCCCATGCTTGCGAACGGGCAACCGTTCGCGGGCGCGTCGCGATGGCCGGTGGAAAGGTACGCATCGACGATGGCGCGGTACGCCTCCTCCCCCTCGCACCCCTGCGCCGCGCCGGCAAGCGTGCCGACAATGCCGGCAAGCCCCGCTTCGCACGCCTGCGCGACCAGCTGGTCCTTCGATTCGAAATGCCGGTAGAAGCCGCCATGAGTCAGTCCCGCAGCCGCCATGACGTCGGCAAGGCCCGTTGCGTGAATGCCGTTGGCCCTGAACGCTTCGGCCGCGACCGCCACGATGCGCCGGCGCGTTTCGGCAGCTTCTTCCCTCGACTTCCTCATGATCCGCCCTGCTTCGTGACTCGATGTGATTTAGATGCTAGTCATCATCTAAACGCAAGTCAAGACACTTTTTTGATGAAACCCGCTCATCCATGCGTTAGTTAGCGAACATGTCTTCGCATTGAACACGGTTTGCGCCGCCCGCCAAAATCCACGCGACGAAGACAACGACCAGCAGACCGCACATAGCAGCCAGGTCCGCACGACAGAGGAAGGAAAGTGAGGGGGTTCGCGTTTATTCGTGACGCGTTCTATCTACAGGAGATAAAAGGCATGCTCACGCTGGAATGGTGAGCGGTCAACATAACAGGGTTGGTGAACCGATCCCGAAGCCCAACAGATCGCCAGACTGAAAGCCTCGTCGCACCGTGTGGGCAACCGGGGACCGTGGGGAACCGATTCCCCCACGCGAGGCAAGTTCCTGTCCGCCCCGCTCTTGATGCTCAAAACAGCGCGAAGCTTGTCTGCGCAACCATCGCGGTATCGATGGCTACCTTCATGAACGGCTTGACCTTGGGGTGGCGCGCCGGTCTGGGCGGACAACAGCGGGGCGAATTGAACGCGTGTAGCCCTGACGCGCTTCGACGGTTTGGGCGTGAGTGCCTCCCCTTCCAGGAGGCGCCGGAGCTGCGACCTCCAACACAGGCAATGCTTCAGCACGTGAAGCAATCGCGCTGGCCAAAAACCCGGCCAGCGCGATCGAATGCCATTGCGCGAGGCGTTACTGCGCTGCGGGCTGCGTGACGTCCTGGCCGAACCAGTGCATGGAGATCTTCTTGAGCGTACCGTCCTCCTTCAGGGAGGTCAGTGCGTCGTTGATCGCCTTTTCGAATTTCGGGTTGCCCTTGCGGAACGGAATGCCCTGTTGCTGATCGGCGCCCTTGAGCACCGCACCCGGACGCAGCGGCAGCTGCGACGTCTTGATGATGTACGGCAGCATCAGACGGTCGTCGATCGTCGCGTCGATGCGCTTCGCGGCCAGGTCGCGCAGTTTCTCGGGCGCGCCGGGATAAGTCTGCACGTTGATGCCGGGCACGGCGCGCGCCATCTGGTCGTAGTTGGTGCCGAGCGTCACGCCGAGCTTTTTGTCGCCCTTGAACTCGTCGAGCGACTTGAAGTCGCGCTTGTCGTCGGAGCGCTGAATGAGCTGGGCCGCCGAGTACGTGTACGGCTGGCTGAAGTCGAGCGCCTGCTGGCGCTGCGGCGTGATCGTCACCTGGTTGACGATCACGTCGAACTTGCCGGACTGCAGCGCCGCGATAATGCCGCTCCACTCGGTAGGGATGAATTCGGGCTTGACGCCGAGCTTGGCGGCCACGGCTTTCGCGACATCCACGTCGAAGCCGACGAGTTCGCCCTTGCTGTCGCGCGAATCGAACGGAGGATAGGTGCCTTCGAGGCCGATCTTGAGCACCCCGGCCTGTTTGACGGAATCCAGCAGATCTTCCGCATACGCGGAAACGGCGGTAAATCCGAGTGCCGATACGGCCAGCGCGCTGGTGAACAGGAGTTTCGACAGCTTCATTGAATCTCTCCTCGTTATGTGAGTGTTTGGGTTATTCCGGCTACTGGACTGCTTCGCGACGGCACATGAGCGTCCCCCGAAAGCCGCGTCGGTAGAGAATACTACGATCGGCAGCGCGGCCGAAGTCCGCGCATCTGAGTACTTTCCCGCGCTGACTTTCGCCGCTCGATGGTGTCAAGCGGCATGCAGATGCGCCGCTACTCCGGCCAGACCCAGTCCGTGATCTCGGCGCGGTCGATGCCATACGTGTGCGCGTAGTTCAGGTTGCTGATGATGGCGTTCCTCATGTCTTCCCGAAGATGCGCGGTTCTGCCCTGCAAGCGCGGCACGCGGTCCAGCACGTCGATGACGAGATTGAAGCGGTCGACCTGATTGAGGATGGCCAGTTCGAGCGGCGTGTTGATATTGCCCTTCTCCTTGTAGCCGCGCACATGCATGTTGTCGTGATTGCGAAATCGATAGGAGAGCTTGTGGATCAACCACGGATATCCGTGGAAGTTGAAGATCACCGGTTTGTCGACCGTGAACAGACTATCGAACTCACGAGGCTTGGAGCCATGTGGATGCTCGGTGATCGGTTGCATCTTGAAGAGATCGACCACGTTCACGAAGCGCAGCTTGAGTTCGGGAAGTCGTTCGCGCAGGATCGCGGTTGCCGCCAGCGCTTCCTGGGTCGCGACATCGCCGCAGCATGCCATCACAACATCCGGCTCGGCGCCTTCGTCGGAGCACGCCCGGCGCCACACGCCGATTCCCTTTGCGCAATGCACGACCGCCTCGTCGATCGTCGTGAACTGGAGATGCTTTTGCTTGTCGGCCACGATCACGTTGATGCAGTTCGTCGAGCGCAGGCAATGATCTGCAGTGACGAGCAGCGTGTTGGCGTCGGGCGGCAGATAAACGCGGGTCACCGATGGGCTCTTGTTGGTGACCAGATCGATAAAGCCCGGGTCCTGGTGCGAAAAGCCGTTGTGATCCTGGCGCCACACCGTCGACGAAAGCAGGATATTCTGCGAGGCCACCGAGGCGCGCCACGGCACATGGTTCTTGCAGATGTCGAGCCATTTTGCGTGCTGGTTGAACATCGAATCGACCACGTGCGCGAAGGCTTCGTAAGTGTGGAAAAAGCCGTGGCGTCCGGTAAGCAGATATCCTTCGAGCCAGCCCATCAACGTGTGCTCGGAAAGGATTTCCATGACGCGGCCATCGCGAGCGAGTTCGCCGCCGTCCTCGTCCTCGGGCAAGAGATCGGCCATCCAGACTTTTTTCGAAACCTCATAGATCGCCTGCAGGCGATTCGATGCCGTCTCGTCAGGCCCGAATACGCGGAACGTTTGCATATTGCAGCGCATGACGTCGCGCAGGTACTCGCCGAGCGGCCGCGTGTTTTCCCGGAGGATCTTTCCGGGTTGCGTCACGTCGACGGCGTAGGCCCGAAAATCAGGCAGCTTCAACTCGCGGCGCAATATCCCGCCATTGGCATGCGGATTGGCGCTCATACGACGCGGTCCGCGCGGCGCAAGCGCTCTCAGTTCGGGCACCAGCCTGCCGTTCTCGTCGAAAAGCTCTTCCGGCCGGTAACTGCGCAGCCAGGTTTCCAGCACCGCGAGGTTCGCCGCATTGCCGCGCACGTCGGAGAATGGCACCTGGTGCGCGCGCCACGATCCTTCGACCTTGTGGCCGTTGATTTCCTTGGGTCCGCTCCAGCCTTTGGGCGTGCGCAGCACGATCATCGGCCAGCGTGGCCGCTCCACCGTGCCGGCGCTACGCGCGCGTTCGCGAATCGCCCGAATCTCGGCGGCTACGGCGTCGAGCGTCGCCGCCATTTTCTGGTGCATCGCTTCGTGGTCGTCTCCCTCGACGAAATAAGGCCGGTAGCCGTAGCCGACGAACAACGACTCCAGTTCTTCGTGGCTGATGCGCGAAAGCACCGTCGGGTTGGCGATCTTGTAGCCGTTGAGGTTGAGGATGGGCAGCACCGTCCCGTCACGCACAGGATTGACGAACTTGTTCGAATGCCATGCCGTCGCCAGGGGCCCGGTCTCGGCTTCGCCGTCTCCGATCACGCACGCCACGATCAGGTCCGGATTGTCGAGCGCCGCGCCATAGGCGTGAGAGAGGCTGTAGCCCAGTTCGCCTCCCTCGTGGATCGAGCCGGGCGTTTCAGGCGTCACATGCGAGCCGATATGCCCCGGAAACGAGAACTGCTTGAAGAACTTCTGCATGCCCTCGGCGTCTTCGCTCTTGTCCGGATACACCTCCGAATACGTGCCTTCGAGCCAGGCGGGCCCGAGCACGCCAGGCGCGCCGTGGCCCGGGCCCGCCATGAAGATCATGTTGAGATCATCGCGCCGGATGAGCCGGTTCAGGTGCGCCCAGACGAAAGAGAGCGCCGGACTCGCGCCCCAATGCCCGAGCAGACGCGCCTTGACGTGCTCCGGCTTCAGCGGCTCTCGCAGCAGCGGGTTGTCTATCAGGAAGATCATGCCCACCGACAGGTAATTGCATGCGCGCCACCAGCCGTCGATGGCTCGAAGCTCGTCGTTGTCGAGTGGCGTTGCCTGGAGGGGAATGTCCGAAGAGGCGGTATTGCCCATATCTGCATCTCCTTGCCCATGCCGCGGGGTTGCGCCGCGCGGGCGTTGACGGTCGGTCGAGGGGCCGGCGCTTGCGGCGACCGCGCGGGACTGGCCAACAGAGGGAAAAGCCAGGTGCATACTGACCGCAGGATACGTTACTGCACGGGCAATTCAAGAAAGTCTGGCATGACAAGTCAGCTACCCCTTCGCGCGCGGCAAAACGTGACCGATCGGAAACCCGTGCCCCGCCTGGCATTCAACGCGTTTGCGAACGGGAATTGGCGGTAGCGCGGCAATGGTGGCAATTCATGCAACTGTCATGCTGCCTGACTACGGTGAAAGTTTGGCCCGCAGCCGGGATTGGCGTTGACGGCGGACGGAACATGATGGTCCACGTGGGAGTGGCCTGCGATGAATAGCACGCAAGAAACCGGGAACGCCCTGGCCTGGGAGACCCGGCTCGCGCAAGTGAAAGACGGCGTCGAGGAATTGCGGCTCGCCGCCCTCGCAGCGGAGCACGGATCTTGCGCAGCGTTCGACCTCGCGGCGGCCTCGATGCGGGCCAGCACGGTCAATCTGGTCCACTACCTCGCGGTGCGTCGCCATGACGTGCGAGCCCTTCAGGACGATCTCGCGCGCCTCGGGCTCAGTTCGCTGGGACGCATGGAGTCGCGCGTCATGGCCTCGCTGCAGGCCGTGCTACGCGTGCTGTACACGCTGCTGGCCGAACCCGTTCCCACCGATGTTATCGAAGATCCGTCGATCACCTTCGATAGCGGCCCAGCCTTGCTCGAAGCGCACGCGGAAGCGATCCTGGGCGCCGGGCCACAAGGGCGCCGGACCCGGATCATGGTCACGATGCCCGGGGAGGCGGCCGACGATCCGGATCTGATTCGCCGACTCGTCGAAGCGGGCATGGGCATCATGCGGATCAATTGCGCCCGCGATTCCCCGGCGATCTGGCAGCGCATGGTCGAGCATCTTCGCCACGCCGAGCGCGAGCTTGGTGAACGATGCCTGATTTCGTTCGACCTCGCGGGCCCAAAGCTCCGTACCGGTCCCATTGCGCCCGGTCCGGCCGTCTTCAAGTTGCGGCCGAGCCGCAACGCGCTGGGGCAAGTGACCCGTCTCGCCCGTGTGCGGCTAACGGAGGAAGACATCACGGGATGCGATGGGGATGTTCCGTCGATTCCGGTCGAAGCGTCGCTCCTCAGCCACGCGAAACCGGGCGACAGCATTGCATTCGTCGATGCGCGCGGCCGCGAGCGTGTGCTTGCCGTCATCGAAGTTCGTCCTGGCGAGTGTCTATGCGAAACCGACAGGTCGGCCTATGTCATTCCCGGACTGCGCTTCGTATTGCGGCGAGGGCAGTCGTTGATCGTCAAGGGAAAGGTGGGCGCGTTGCCGGCAGTCGAACAATGGATTTCGCTGCGGGTCGGCGATGTCCTGGAAGTCGTTCGAGGCGAGGCGCCCGGGCGCGATGCAATCTACGACGACGAGGGCCGCGTCGCGCAACCGGCGTTCGTCTCGTGTGCGCTCGCCGAGGTGTTCGGCGGCGTGCGTATCGGCGAGCCGATCCTGTTTGACGACGGCAAGATCCAGGGTGTGATTCGCGATATCGTCGACGACCGTTTGCGGGTCGAGATCACAGGCACCGCAGGGGGTACGGCGAAACTTCGGTCCGGGAAGGGCATCAACCTGCCGGAATCGAATCTTGCGTTACCCGCACTGACGCCCAAAGACATCGAGGATCTCGCGTTCGTCGCGCAGCATGCGGACGCCGTCGCCATGTCGTTCGTTCAGCGCGCGAACGACATCGACGACCTGCTGCACGAGCTCGCGCGGCTCGACGCGTCGCACCTTGGCATCATCCTCAAGATCGAAACGAAAACCGCATTCAGCCGGCTACCGGAGCTTTTGCTGAGCGCGATGCGGCATCCGCCCATCGCCGTGATGATCGCCCGCGGCGATCTGGGCGTGGAAGTGGGTTTCGAGCGCCTGTCCGAAGTGCAGGAAGAAATCCTGTGGCTATGCGAAGCCGCGCACGTGCCGGTCATCTGGGCCACCCAGGTGCTCGAATCGCTCGCCAAGGGAGGCATGCCTTCACGCGCGGAAGTCAGCGACGCGGCGATGGGCAGCCGCGCCGAGTGCGTGATGCTCAACAAGGGGCCATACATTCTCGAAACATTAGCTTTCCTAAGGGATGTGCTGGTGCGCATCGAGGAGCACCAGCACAAAAAAACCGCCCGGCTGCGCAAGCTGCGAGTGGCCGGCAGCGTCGGCTAGCGTTCGCGACGCGCAATCGGCCAGATACTCCGGCAGGACCGCCGGCTTCGTATCGCACCGCGCGCTCGCACATTCGACTGTCGCAGCACAATGGGGGCGCAGCGCGTGAGACTAAAGCGTTTGCCCGAATCACCAAAGTTGCGGCACATCGAACGTTTGCGTCTTCGCTGCGGTTTTGCGGCGGCGTTTCAGCTTGACCTGGGCCTGTGCGATGTCGCTCCACATCTGCGCGGCGCGGCGTACCGCGCAATCGAACGACTCGTCCTCCACCGTGGAGCGTCCGTCGACGGTGATCCGCCAGCCGTTGCGGATTCGCATGCAGCTCACGCGATCGTCTTCCATGAGATCGGCGTACCAGCGCCAGACGCGCGCGTCATCGATGTTCGCACGCGCCGCGGCGGCGAGCCGCACCAGTTCGAGACTATAGGGTTGTGTGTGCATCTTTTCTCTTGCCATGCCATGGTCTGCCAGCCGAGCCCGGACGCCGACGTAGTCGGCATTGCGCCCAAAATGCGCGAAAGACGTGGCTGCGCCTTCACGCGTGGTCCTGCCATTGCGAGCCAAGAATCTTCCCGCAGAAGTTCTCGCGGCAATAGTTCGGATCGATGCGGTCGAGCAGGTCGGCGTTGCGCGTGCCGAAGCTCGTTTGCGGCCGGTGTTTCATGCCGTACCCCATCGCACCGATGATCGCGTCCTTGAAGCCCTTGCCGCGCGGATACGCGGCGAGCACTCCGGCACGCTCGCGGCCCGTATAGGAATCGAACTGCGCGGCGACGAGGTCGGTGCTCACCGCCGCCGCGAGCACGGCCGCGAGCGGGGAGATGCGCTCCGGGATGCCCGGCGAGGTGTGCAGCGCGATCGCAAGCCACGCTTCGTCCTGCTCGCGCGCACTCGCGCCGTGATGATGCAGAAGCCGCCGCGCGGCGTCGGCACTGTCCAGCTCGTAGCGCATGGTCGAATGCGCGTAGGCCGCGCTCAGGCCCATGTTCGCGTACAACGCGCTCACATAGAGCGTCTGCGCGTCGCACGCAAGGCCGTCGCGCCTGGCGCTCAATGCCGCGAACACGAACACGCGCTTCGCGTGGCCGAGCAGCACTGCCGGCAGCGACGCGCGGGCGCTCTCCTCGGCTGCCCTCGCCAGCGACGTGGACGGAATGCGCACACCGGCCACTTCCAGGCTCGCTGCACCGGATGATGTCCACATGCCTGCCTCCTCTCTTTGTGATCCGACGCCTCACGCCGCGTTCACACGGTTGCGTCGATTGGTTCATGGCGCTACGCGCGCGCTGCTCAGAACGCGAAGCAACTGCAGCCGAGCGCGCCCCAGAAGGCGTTGGCATCGCGTGCGGGCACGTTGCTGCGCCACGCCCAGCCATGCGCGTGCTTGTGCACGCCGCACAGGTTCGCGCACGCGCTGCTGCACGACTGGGCGAGCGCGTCGTTCGCAGTGACGGGACGGTAGCGCGCATAGCCGCCGAACTCCGCGACGGGCGACCACGACGGGCTCACGGGCAGCGCAGGCGGCGCGAGCGCTTCGAACTCCGCGTCGGCGTAGACCACGCGGCCGTTCACTACGGTGAGCACCGAAGTCAGGTGCTTGATGTCCTCTTCGCCGATCGTGAAGAAGTCGTCGCTCAGCACGGCGAAATCGGCGAATTGCCCCGGCACGAGCGCGCCCTTTCGGGTCTCGTCGTTCGAGAACCACGCGCTGCCCACCGTATAGCGGCGCAGCGCCTCCATGCGTTCGAGGCGGTCGCGCGGCGCATACATGGGCGTGCCGCCCACGGTGCGTCCGGAAACGAGCCAGTAGAGCGAAACGAAGGGGTTGTAGCTCGCCACGCGCGTGGCGTCCGTACCCGCGCCCACGGGCAGACCGGCTTCGAGCATCTTGCGCACGGGCGGCGTTTGGGCCGCGGCCTGCGTGCCGTAGCGCGCGATGAAATACTCGCCCTGAAAAGCCATGCGGTGCTGAACGGCGATGCCGCCGCCAAGCGCGGCGATACGTTCGATGTTGCGATCCGAGATCGTCTCGCAGTGATCGAAGAACCAGCGTAGGCCATTGAACGGCGTGTCGGCGTTCACGCGCTCGAATACATTCAGGAAGCGGTCGATCGACTCGTCGTAGGTCGCGTGCAGGCGGAACGGCCAGCGGTTCTGCACGAGCAGACGCACGACATCTTCAAGCTCCTCTTCCATCTCGCCCGGCAGGTCGGGACGCGGTTCGAGAAAGTCTTCGAAGTCCGCCGCCGAGAACACCAGCATCTCGCCCGCGCCGTTGAGCTTGAGAAAATCACCGCCTTCGCCGGGACGCGTGGCCTTCGCCCACTTCGCGAAGTCCTCGATCTCGCGTTTCGCGTTCTGCGTAAAGAGGTTGTACGCGATACGCACGGTCAACTGGTCGCGTTTGGCGAGCTCCATGACGACGGCGTAGTCGTCGGGCCAGGCCTGATAGCCGCCGCCCGCATCGATGGCGCTCGTCACCGCCAGGCGATTCAGTTCCCGCATGAACTGGCGCGACGAATTCATCTGATCGTCGAAGCCGAGCTTCGGGCCTTTCGCCAGCGTGGCGTAAAGCAGTCCCGCATTCGGCCGCGCAATCAGCATGCCGGTGGGATTGCCGCGTCTGTCGCGCTGGATTTCGCCGCCCGGCGGATTGGGCGTGCCGCGGTCATAGCCGGCCGCGCGCAATGCCGCGGCGTTGAGCAGCGCGCAGTCGTAGAGGTGCAGGATGAAAACCGGCGTGTCGGGCGCGATGGCATTGATTTCCTCGAGCGTGGGTCCGCGCTTCTCCACAAACTGGAATTCGTTCCAGCCGCCCACCACGCGCACCCATTGCGGCGCGGGCGTGCGCGCGACCTGGGCGCGCAGCATGTCGAGCGCGTCGGCAAGCGACGGCACGCCGTCCCAGCGCAGTTCCATGTTGAAGTTCAACCCGCCGCGGATCATGTGCAGATGCGAGTCGTTGAGCCCCGGAATCACGGTGCGGCCGTTCAGGTCGATGCGGCGCGCGTCGGCGCGCGCCCATAGCATGACATCGCGCTCGCTGCCGCTCGCCACGATATTGCCGTCGGCCACGGCCAGTGCCGCGACGAACGAGCGGCGTTCGTCCTGGGTTGCGATCTTGCCGTTGTAGATCACCAGGTCGGCGATGCGGGCAGGTTGATCAGGTGCGCTCATCGACGCCTTCGTGTGTTCTCGATTTGAAGCGTTCCGGGTGACGCGCGTCTTCACGCGCGTCACCCGGAACGGCGTGCGTCGTGTCAGGACTTGAGGAAGGCGATCAGGTCTGCGTTGACCTGATCGACGTGCGTGCTGCACATGCCGTGCGGCGCCCCGGCATACACTTTGAGCGTCGCGTTCCTGACGATCTTCGCGGACAGCTTCGCCGAATCGTCGATCGGTACGATCTGGTCGTCGTCGCCGTGCAGAATGAGCGTGGGCACGCTGATCTTCTTGAGGTCTTCGGTGTAGTCGACTTCGGAGAACTGCTTGATGCACTCATACTGGCCCTTGATCGACCCCGCCATGCCCTGGCGCCAGAAGTCCTGCACCAGCCCTTGGGAGACTTTGGCATTGGGACGGTTGAAGCCGTAGAACGGCGTCGCGAGATCGAGGTAGAACTGCGAGCGGTTCGCGGCCACGCCGGCGCGAATACCGTCGAACACCGACATCGGCAGGCCATTCGGATTGTTCGCCGACTTGACCATTTGCGGCGGCACGGCACCGATCAGCACGGCCTTTGCCACGCGCTTCTCGCCGTGGCGGCCAATGTAGTGCGCCACCTCGCCGCCGCCCGTGGAATGGCCCACGAGCATCGCGCCCTTCACGTCGAGCGAATCGAGTACCGCAGCCAGATCGTCTGCATAGGTGTCCATATCGTTGCCGCCCGACGGCTGGCCCGAGCGGCCATGCCCGCGGCGATCGTGCGCAATGACGCGGTAGCCCTGGTTCACGAGGAAGAGCATCTGCGCGTCCCACGCATCCGCGCAAAGCGGCCAGCCATGCGAGAACACCACGGGCACGCCCGTGCCCCAATCCTTGAAGTAGATCTGCGTGCCGTCCTTCGCGCTCACGTACCCGCCACCGTGGTGGTGACCCGTGCCATGCGCTTGCGGCGCGGCGCCGGTCGCGGCGGCCGCGACGCTCGACATGGCGGCCACTGCGCCTGCCACACCTGCGCTCGCCGAAAGCAGCCTGCGGCGCGACGCCGAGGGAATGGACGTATCGAGTTGCTGCGTGCTCATGCTGGTTCTCCGTCGTTGCATCGCTCCCGCGTGCGCCGGGCGATGTCACTGCGCGTTGTATTGGATGGCGATGCGGCGATCTGCTAGACGTGGTCGATCTTCGCCGCATGCCTGATGGCAGCTTAGTGACGGAGCGTTCTAAAGTCCTTGGCGTGAGCTGAAAGTTTCTGAAGCAGAACGATTCAGGTGGTGGCGCTCGAAGCAATGGCGGCCTGCGGCGCAGGCCTGGCCAGGCAAGCGCCGGTCTCGTCGAGCATTTGCGCGAGCTTCACAAGGCGCAAAACGTCCGGCGACTTCGATGCAATGTCCACGCGCGCGGTCATGCCATCGATAAGAGCGGCGGCGCGCGTAACGTTCCCCGTTTCGATCAGATGCACGGCCAGATCGAGCGCGGCGCGCATTTCCCAAAGCGGCGCGCCATCGGCATTCGCCTGTTCCATGGCAGCGCCAAGGAGCCTCTGCCCCTCCGCTACGCGCTGCGCGGCTTCTTTTGCCGAAGCACCCGGCAGCTTCGCACGCTGCAATTCCAGCCAGCCGCGCGAGCGCAGCAGCTCCGGCTCGAAGAATCGCTCGCCATTTGCCCTCGCGGACACGATGGTCTCGTCCAGCAGCACACGGCCTTCATCGAGGCGGCCCGCACCCGCGAGCGCCTGGGCGTGCAACACCACGAACGGCGTGACCACGCGCCGGAAGCCGCGCGCAGCGAGCCGTCGAAGCGCCGGCTCGAGCCGTTCGAGCGCGGCCTCGCCGCGCCCGGCCATCATGTCGACCTTCGCGGTCAGACACTCGGCGTAGTCCAGCCAGATCTCCAGACGATGGCTCGCCGCCTGTGAGCGCAGCAAGGCCAGATAGTTTGCGGCGGCCTGGTGTTCGCCGCAATCGAGCGCAATGGGCACGGCCGCGACGGCGAGCACATGGCACAGCGACGGTTCGAGCATATCGCCGCGGATCAGCTCCAGCGTGCGTTCGAGGAGCTGCATCGCGCGCGCCGGATCGCATTGCAGCAGCGCAATGCGCGCAAGCGTGCCGCACGCGTAGATCAGTGGACAAACCGACAGCCAGCCGCGCGCCGGATTGCGCGAGCCCAGTCCGCTAATGGCGTTCACCGTGCGTTCGAGACGCTCGCGGGCCTGATCGTGTTCGCCGAAACAATGGAGCGAGATGGCGATCATTTGCTCCGCGAGCCATTGTCGCCACGGCGAATCGCTGGCCGTGGCGGCTTGCTGGAAACGCGTGGCATAGCGCAGCGACGTATGGATATCGCCAGTCGCCAGCATGGTGTTCCACAGGCCCCAGAGCGCGTCGGACGCGAACTCGGCATCGCCCGCCTCACGCGCAAGCCGTTGCACGCGCTCCCACAGAGACAGCGCCGTGCCTACGTTGTCGCCCGCATGCATGAGCGTGGACGCGTAGGCCGCACAGAGCTTCATTTCGCATACGGCATCCACCGAGCCCGCGGGCAGACTGTCGAGCACCGCGAGCGCGCGGCGCGCCCGCTCGCAGCATTCGCGCACGTGCGATGCGCCGAGGAGCGTGCCCACGAGTGCGCCCGCCAGCGCGACGCCCAGCGCGGGATCGCCGTCCGCGGAGAAGGCCCATTCGTAGGCGTTGCGTGCATCGTCGAGCGAAAGGCGCGCGCTGGCGTCTTGCCCGTTCTCCGGCTGAGCGACGAAAGAACCGCTCTCTTCGATACGCTCGCGCATATAGCGCACATGGCGCGCGCCGATGACCTGCGATTCTCCTTCGTCGCGCAGTTTTTCGAGTGCATACGCACGCGTGCTCTCGGTGAGCCGGTACAGCGCAATGGCACCGTGAAACTCGACGTTGAGCATGGATTTGGCCGCGAGCTCGGAAAGGCTCGAAACGATCACGGCAATCGACATGCCGGGCTCGGCCGCCACCGCGCAGACCGCCTCGAATGTGAAGGTGCCCGCGAAGCAACCCACGCGCCTGAACAAGGTGCGCGAGGCGGCATCGAGCAGCGTGTAGCTCCATTCGAACGTCGCGCGCAATGTTTGATGCCGTGGCAAGGTCGAGCGCAGTCCCCCCGTGAGCAGGTTGAGCCGGTCGTCGAGGCGCGAGGCCACGCCTTCCACGCCGAGCGTCGCCACGCGCGCGGCAGCCAGTTCGATCGCGAGCGGAAGGCCTTCGAGCCGCCGGCAGATTTCGGCGACCCGTTCGATGCTCGGCTCGTCTCGCGCACAATCGGGCGCCAGCGCGCGGGCGCGGCAGAGAAAGAGCGCGACGGCCGAACACCCGAGTATCGCCTCGGTTGGCAGGCCGCTCGCAGGCACGGCGAGCGGCTCGAGCCGCAGCACCGATTCCCCCCTGATGTGCAGCGGCTCCCGGCTCGTCACGAGCAGACGCGCAGCGTGGTTGCGCGAGACCAGCGTGTCGGCGAGGCTCGCGACGACATCGATCACATGTTCTGCGTTGTCCAGCACGAGCAGGCAGTTCGACGCCTCCACCGCGCGGGAGATGACGTCTTCGCAGGTCTCGCCGGGACCGGCGTGCTGTCCGAGTGCCGCGGCCACCGTGGCGAGCACGGTTTCGCTCGAGCTCGCGTTGCCCAGCTCCACGAGGCAGACCGCCCGGCCAAACCGGCTTTGCATCTCGCTCGCGATGTACCGCGCAAGGCAGGTCTTGCCGATTCCTCCCGCGCCGACCACCGTGGTCACGGGAGCCACTTCGAGCTGCGCCAGGATCAGCGCGATTTCGCTTTCACGCCCGATTGGGTGAGCAGCCCTCGGCGCCGACGCGCCCTCGCGCGCGACGGCGCTGCCGCTTGCCGCGCCGCTATTCTCCGTGCCTGCGCCGACGAGCACATAGCCGCGTCCGGGCACGGTCTTGATGAGATCGCGATCGGCGCCCAGCAGCTTGCGCAGCGCCGCGATGTGGACCTGAAGGCTATTTTCCTCGACGACGGTATTGGGCCAGACAGCGTCCATGATCGCGTCTTTCGAGACCAGGGTCCCGTGCGCACGATAGAGCGCTTCGAGCACATCGAACGCGCGGGCCCCGATCCGTACGGAAAGGCCATTGCGCCAAATCTCGCGCCGCTCGAAACTGACCCGCAACGCGCCGATCTGAATCATGGTCATCTCCAGGTAATAGTCGTGTGAAGCGCGAATTGCTTCGCGACACCCCCCTTGTTAAACATTCGTTTAGTCATTCCGATTGAATCGAATGTTTTGAACCGAGGCTCATCCTACCCGGTTCCAAAGCCTCCATAGCCATCGAATTCGATGGCCGACGGAAGGCTATCGCGCGAATGCCGCGCTTTGCGACTGTTCTGCGTGTCGCTTCGGGCAAAGTGTAATCAGCGGTAACCAATTCGTCTTGAATAAAAGTCCGCCGCATTTTCTCACCCTTTGCCCACCCTTCGCGCGCCGACGGAAAGAAAGAGGCTCGACACGTACATTTTTTTGCGGAGTTTTTTTCGGGGATAATCGCATTCGCGAGGACCGTTATTCATTCCCGCATCCTTTGGCGCGATGAGAAGCGCGTTGCCGCTGCGAAGCCACGCTGGTATGAAAGTCATCTCGACCCGGTCATACCCGTATTGACTTCGCCCTGACTACTTACCGGGGTTGCCCCGATTCAAGGTCGCCGTCCATGATTCCGCCAGAGTCGATCACCTGTCATTCAAGCGCGCCAAAAGACAATCTGGGGTGTGTTTCCAGCAAATTGCGGAAAAACATCCATTTCGACAGTGGGGATATTAACTTTTACCGCAAATGCATGGCAGAGCCCGACTTGAGCCGCGTGGCGACAGATGCGTGTGAGCGCGGCTTTCTGGTGGGCGTGTCGCTGGCCAACGGCCACCGGAGAAAGATTTTTCAGGGCGCGCGTGCTCTCGACAGGCGCTTTGAAGTCGACTCGATCTATATCCGCGATTTTTCGCAAGCGTATCAAGCGGACATGTACGGGAGCTTCGATTTCGTTCTCGTCGAGCTCTCGCGTTCGTTTCTCACCCGGCTCGAGGACGAACACAATATTCCCGCGATTGGGGGCTTGACGTGTGGCCCCGATCCGAAAGACCCCGTGCTGGGGCATCTGGCGCGCGCGCTAGCGGAAAATCTCGAAGTCGCCGGGCCGCTCAACCGGCTTTTCGTCGAGCAGGTCGGGCTTGCCATCGGCACCCATCTCGCGCGGCAGTACGGCAATTTCGGTTCGGGCGGCGAGCGCGCGAGAGGTGCGCTCTCTGCCGTCAACGAGGCCCGCGCCAAGGAACTGTTGCTCGATAAAACGCGTGCGAACGCCTCCATTGCCGACATCGCGCGCGAATGCAATCTCTCGCGCGGATACTTCATTCGCGCGTTCTCCCGGTCGACAGGGAAAACGCCCCACCAGTGGCTGCTGGAACAGCGCACGGAACAAGCGCGCCAGCTCGTCGAACGAACCGGCATGACGCTCTCGGAAATTGCCACGCTGTGCGGCTTTGCCGATCAAAGTCACTTGAGTCGCATGTTCCTCAAGGTGCTGGGCATGACGCCCGGCGCGTGGCGCCGGCGCACCGGTTTTGAAAGCGGCGGCTCGCGCGATGCGAGTCCTACCACCCGTACTTGAGTTCCACGCCGGCGTAATCGGCGTTGTGCCCGCCCGCTTGACGGATCGTGTTGCCTACCTGGAAATGCACGGCTTCGATCGAGCCAATCAGGTTGGCGGCCATGGTCCAGTCGGCGCGCAACTGCACATACATGCCCGTCCACAGGCTGCCCTTGCCCGCAGTGCCCGGCACGATCTGACTCGCCTGTTGATACACCGCGTCGCCGGTCGTCTCGCGCCACTGAAAGCCCAGCGCGCCGAGCAGCGCGAGATTCGCCGCCGGCTTGAGCGTAATGGACGGCTTGATGTGGACGAGGTTCGTGTATCCCGTGTAGCCGGCTAGCGTGAAGTAATAACCGTTCGGAAACAGCGGATTGAACGTTTCCACGCGGCCATCGTGCGGATGCCGGTCACCCGAAGCCGCGTCGATTTGCAGGCCGATGTGGGGCGACCACGGCAGGTCGAGCTTGTAGCCCGCGATCGAACCCACTGCCCACGCGCCGATCGTGCTGTTCCCGACCGTTCCCGTTTGCAGCATGCCTTCGATGTCCCAGTCGAAGCTGCCGTGCGTACCGGTATAACGCAGATCCCAAACGTCGCGACGCTCGGGGCCGCTTGCGTCGAGGTATCGCGCTTTGCTGCGGTTGTAGCGCGACCAGTAGCCGGAAACATCGCCCGGACCCAGCGACTGGCGCTCGAAGCGTACGCCGCTGAAGGTGAGATCGCGATTCGATATGTCGTCGAACACCGTCGCGTTGCGATACTGCACCGGCTGCGTCGCGTAAGCGATGAAGCGCCACTTCTGGTATTCGTAGTCGGCCCAGACCGCATCGAAAGCCTGACGAACGTTCGGACCATCACGCACCGAAACGAAACGCTGCAAGTCGAACGCCATCTCCTGCCGGCCTACGCGGAACTTGAACGTGCCGCCGCCGACCGCGCCCGTCCAGGTCGCGAACGCCTGCTCGAGATCCAGTGGATTCTTGTCGACGGGCGTCACCACGTTCTTGCCGAACGCGCGTGCATCCTCGAGTTGCACGAAGAATTGCCAGTGTTCGGCGATATGCGCGTCGGCATGGACCTGCACGCGCTGAATCACATAGGTGTCCGACTGCGCCGAGCCGATGCCGAACAGCGGCGCATTATTGGTTTCGAGGCGCTCACGCAGGTTCACGCCGAGCGAGAGATACGAAGACGGGTCGCCGCCGAGCGGAATGTACTTGAGGCCGTCGAGCGGTTCGCGCTGCACACAGGGGTTGGCGAGCACGGACCAGTCTTCCTGCCAGCGATTGAACAGCACGACGGGCCTTTTGGCGTTGCACGCAGCCGCCGCCGCGTCAGCGGTCGCCGCCGCGGCGCCACCGGCGGCATCGATAGCGCCGGCCGCGGGCGTCACGTCTGCTACGGGCGCAGCAGCCGGATCCGCGAGCGCCGCATTAGCGCCGCCCAGCAAGAGCCCGGCGATGGCGGTCAGGCTTGCGGTCTTTTCGAATCGACGTCCGCGCGTCGTGGTCAATGCCATGGATTTCCTTGTCATTCCCCGCTTGGGGTTGTAATCGTCCGCACCGCTCATATGCGTCCCGGTGCCGCCGCGCGTTCGTGCTCGCCGGTGGTCAGCGCAAGGCCCGCGAGCGCGCACGCGGGCGCGAGCAGCGCCCAGAATCCGAGGTGACGAAAGCCCATCGCGCCCGCAATCGCGCCGATCGCGAATGCCACGATGGCCGGCGCCGTCTGCGCGAATCGCGAGCGGGCCGCCGCGCGCACGCTCCCGGCCGCGTCGGCCGCAAACATGTCGACCACGTCCAGGATCGCTTGCGTGACGTTGCCCGTCATCACCGTGTTGGGCACACCGAAACGCTGGATCAGCTTCGGATGCGCGTTTTGCACACCCATCGCGAACGCGCCGACGACACCAGCGACGATCGCCGCGACACCGTGGGGCTGGCCGACCGGCGCCGCCCATACACCGGCGAGGCAAAAGCCGAGCATGAGCACGGCCTGCACCGCGTGGAGCAGGCGCGCGCCGTGGCGTGCATGCCGCGCCGAGAGCGAACGCACCATCACACTGCTGGCCACGACCCCGCCGATGAACGCGGGAAACACAATGAGCTTGAGCAGAATGTCCTGGCCATAGCCCGCGACGCCCGCGCCGATCAGCACGAAGTTGCCCGTCACGTGCGCCGTGAACAGCCCGAACAGCGCGACGAAGCTCAACGTATCGACAAACCCGGCGATCGCGGCAAGGATCGTGTCCTCGGATTTCATTTCGCCACGCTGGCGTGGATCTCGGCCACATAGCCGCCAGGGAACTGGACGATGGCGGCTTCGCGCCCGTCCGATTCGAACGGCGGCACGAGCACCGTCACGCCGGCGGCCTTCGCCTTCTGCAGCGTCTCGTCGAGCTTCGAGACTTCATAGCCCGTGGTCTCCCGGCCGAACGGGTAAGGCAGATGGCCATCCGTCACGAGCACGGTCATCTTGCCGAAGCCCGACTCGATGCGAATGCGCCGATAGGTGTCGTCCGGCCGGCCGATTTCGACGCCCGGCGCCTTGAGGTCATCGGACACCACCTTGCCGTGCGAGAACTTCACGAAATCGTGAACGAGCTTGTGCACGCTCTGCGCCGACACGTAGACGCGGTTCTCGGGAACCGTCTGCAGCGCGTCGTAGTGCGGCGCCTGGGTATGCCAGTAGAGTTGCATGTTCACGCCGCCCGGCCACTGGATGACCACGTCGCGGCCGATGGGGTCGGGGAACGTATCGACGACCACATCGGCGCCGTGCGCGCGCGCCGCGTTCACCGCGGCGTCCATGTCGGTCACGAGGTAGCCCGTGCGCTCGGCGCCGAAGGGGTAAGGCATGGGCGTCTTGAAGCCGAACACGGAGATCGTGCCCACCGGCGTGAACACGAGTTGCGACATTGTCTGGCTGGGCGTGGGCGTCACCTGGAAAACGCCTTGCTTCGACTTGCTGCCGCCGAAGGTCGCCACGAAGCTGTCGGTGAAGCGATCGTAATCCTCGGGCGCGACGTACACGTGCGTCGTGTCGTACTGCGGACCGACGGCAACGGCGGGCGTTCCGGCGTCCATGACAGGCGGCTTCGCGAAGGTCACCGGCGAAGCGGCGAGACCGCACGCAATCATGACGGCAAGCAACGCCGAGCGGATGGGTTTCATAACGATATTCCCTGTTTGTTTCGTTCTACTGTTCAATGAATCAGACAATGCTGCGACCGGCAGCATCTTCCGCTTCGCTGCAGAGGGTCGCGAGCACGAGTGCTGCGACGAGGCCGAGGTGCTCGAAAAAACCGTTGAGCGCCATGAACCGCGCGACCCCGGTCTGGTTCCAGAAGTCGTTGGCAACCAGCATCGCGACGATGGTGAGAATGCCAAGGCCGCCTGCGCCGATCCACACGAAGCGACGAAAAATCACGCACAGCGAGCCGCCGATCTCGACGGCGACCGCGAGCGCGGCCCAGAGCGCAGCGGGCCGCAAGCCGAAATGCGCCTGCTCGGCGATCGCCGCGCCGAAGTTCATCGCCTTGTCGATGCCGCCGATCAGGAACGCCGACACGAGCGCAAGGCGTGCGAGGGGCGCGACCCACGGCTGCGAAAGCAACGTGCGAACCCATGCGGGACTGCCGCGGGCGGTCATTGTCGCCATTTCAGATCGCCCAGCACGAGCAGCCAAGCGCGCCCCAGAATGCCTTCGCGTCCGAAACGGGCAGCGCGCTACCCCACGCGCCCGCGTGCGCATGACCGTGCATGTTGCACGCACTCGCGCAGCCGCACATCGCCGCCGCGGCGGCTCGTTGCAGCGGCGCACCGTTGTTCTGCGTCGCGCCCCAGCCGCCATAGCCGCCATACTGGCGCACCGGCGACCAGTCGGGCATCGCGTGGGGAATCGGCGCGTCGTGCTGCGAGAACGGGCCCGCGCCCCAGACGATCCGGCCGCCCACCACGGTGAGCAGCGCGGTGGTATCGGCAATGTCGTCCTCGGCGCACGCGAAGAAGTCGCGGTCCGGCACCATCAGGTCGGCCAGTTGCCCAACCGCGATGCGGCCTTTCTTGCCTTCCTCGTTCGAGAACCAGGTGACATATTCCGTCCACATGCGCAGGGCCGTTTCACGGTCGAGCAGGTTGCGCTGCGGATACAGGCGCAGGCCGGCGACCGTCTTGCCGCTCACCAGCCAGGCGAGCGACACCCACGGGTTGTACGAAGCCACGCGCGTCGCGTCGGTGCCCGCGGAGACTTTCAGGCCCTTCTCGAGCATCCTCGCGACGGGCGGCGTCGCTTCGGCTGCACGCGCGCCGTATTGCTCCACGAAGTATTCGCCCTGGTAGGCCATGCGGTGCTGCACCGCGATCCCGCCGCCCAGTGCCGCGATACGATCCATCGAACGTTCGGACACGGTTTCCGCATGATCGAAAAACCAGTTGATGCCGGCGAGCGGAATGTCCTTGTTGACCTTCTCGAACACGTCGAGCGCGCGGCTGATCGTTTCGTCGTAAGTCGCGTGCAGCCGCCATGGCCAGCGATTCTGTGCAAGCACGCGCACCACGCCTTCGAGTTCGTCCTCCATCTCGGGCGCAAGCTCCGGGCGCGCGACGCGGAAGTCCTCGAAGTCGGCCGCCGAAAACACGAGCATCTCGCCCGCGCCGTTCTGGCGGAAATAGTCCGTCCCGTCGTGATACTTGACCGTGCTGGTCCAGTTCACGAAGTCCTCTTTCTCGGCCTTCGGCTTTTGCGTGAACAGATTATAAGCAATGCGAATCGTCATCTCGCCCGCGTCGTGCAGCTTGCGAATGACTTCGTAATCGTCGGGGTAATTCTGCGATCCGCCGCCGGCGTCGATGGCGCCTGTCACCCCGAGCCGGTTCAACTCGCGCATGAAATGGCGCGTCGAATTGTATTGATACTCGGGCGGCAGTTTCGGGCCCTTCGCGAGCGTGGCGTAAAGGATCGCGGCATTGGGACTGGCGAGCAGCAGGCCGGTGGGATTGCCTGCGCCATCGCGCAGGATCGTGCCTCCCGGCGGCTCCGGCGTGTCCTTCGTATAGCCGACTACACGCAGCGCGGCTCTATTGAGCAACGCACGGTCGTACAGATGCAGGATGAACACGGGCGTATCGGGCGCCGCCGAGTTGAGCTCCTCGATCGTCGGCAGGCGCTTTTCCACGAACTGGTGTTCAGTGAAGCCACCGACCACGCGCACCCATTGGGGCGCCGGCGTGATCGCAACCTGCCGCTTGAGCATTTCCATGGCGATGGCGAGCGAGCGCACGCCATCCCAGCGCAGCTCCATGTTGTAGTTGAGACCGCCGCGGATCAGATGCAGGTGATTGTCGATCAGACCGGGCAGCGCGGGCCGGCCAGCGAGATCGATGACTTTCGTCGCGCGGCCTGCGAGCGGGACGACGTCGGCATCGCTGCCGACCGCCACGAAGCGGCCGTCGGCAATCGCCACCGCAGTGGCGACCGGATTCGAACGGTCCAATGTCGTGAACCGCCCGTTATGCAGAATGAGATCGGGTTGGCTACCGGTGGCGCTCATTGCGTTTCCTCGCTTGACTCAATACGATTAAAAGCCGAACAACGGCTTGAGGGTGGGAACGACCTGCGCGCCGATCAACATGCCCAACAACCCGACCAGGGCAATGAGCGGCGGCGCCGGCGAGCGGACCTTGAGCACGCTGTAGATCACGCCGATCAACACGCCCGCACCCAGTGACACCAGATAAGGTTCCATACGATCACTCTCACAGTCGGTTCAGAACGCTGTTTGCCAGCAATATTTTGTTGTCCTTATCTCAAGAAGAGGTATATGCCGTGCCTTCTTCTGGACTGGACTGCCAACATGAAAAACCCTGCCCGAACGCGAGCACCGGGCGCACGCTCCGCGTGCTGTTTCCGTATTACCTTGTGTGCGCAAGCAGGCGGCGCCTTAGCAGGGAGCGCGCCGCATCCCGCTTGCGCAAGCGTGAAGAACGCGTTTACTTCGCAGGCACCGCGGCGAGCAGCTCATGCTGCTCGTTCGTGCGTTGCGGCGCCTTGTGGACCATGGTGTACGCATAGTCGACGCCCATGCCGTACGCGCCCGAGTGTTCCTTGGCAATCGCCATCACCGCGTCGTAGGTTTCGCGGCGCGCCCAGTCGCGCTGCCATTCGAGCATTACCTGCTGCCACGTAACGGGCACGACGCCGGCCTGGATCATGCGCTGCATCGAATAATCGTGCGCATCCTTGGACGTGCCGCCCGATGCGTCGGCCACCATGTAGATTTCGTAGTCGCCTTCGAGCATGGCGCAGAGCGCGAACGTCGTATTGCAGACCTCCGTCCACAGGCCCGCCACGACCACTTTCTTGCGGCCGTTAGCGGCAAGCGCATCGCGCACCTTCTGGTCGTCCCACGAATTCATCGACGTGCGCTCGAGCAGTTTGTGGTCAGGAAACACGTCGAGCAGTTCCGGATACGTGAACCCCGAGAAGCTTTGCGTCTCGACCGTGGTGATCGTGGTCGGAATCCGGAAGACCTTGGCCGCCTTGGCGAGGGCGACGACGTTGTTCTTCAGCACCTGGCGGTCGATCGACTGCACGCCGAAGGCCATTTGCGGCTGCTGATCGATGATGATGAGCTGGCTGTTCTGCGGGGTGAGTACTTCGAGTTTCGGATTAGTCATGATTTGTATGTCCATTGAACCGGCCGGAGCAAGTCCGCCTCGCCGGAGTGATCGGGTGGATGCCAACCTACGTTTTCGCTGCGAAAGCTGTTGTCCAGCAGCATTCATTTCACATGCAAACCCAGAAAATCGATAATGAAAAAACCGGAAATAATCTGATTCGCAAAATTGATCCTTAAATAATCTGAATCGGCCTTCTCTCGATCCCGCGAACCCGCTACGCTTCAAAGCGTTTCTCCCCAAGCGCTGTGCAACCCTGCTGCCCGTCAACGAGGTCCGCAACATGAAGCCGTATTTCCTTTCGCTATGCGCCGGCATCCTTGCCGGAGTCGTTTATGGTGCGATCGGCGTGCAGTCGCCGGCACCGCCCACGATCGCGTTGCTCGGCCTGCTGGGCATGCTGGCCGGCGAGCAGATCCTGCCGCTCGCACGACAGGTGCTAGCAGGCCTGAAGCCGGGCGCCGCATGGCGCGAAGCGAAATGCAGCCAGCACATGTTCGGGCGCCTGCCAGGTGCTCAGGTACCCGACGCGGCCGCACGCGACCAGCAAACTTCCTGACGGTCCGCCACTCGCACGAGTGCGCGCCGCGCCATCTGCAGCACACGAATGAACAACGTCGAACTCTTTCAATACCTGTTGCTGCTGATCTGCGGCGCGGGCGCGCTGACCTGGCTCGCCGGCCGCCTGGCCATTCCGCCTGCCGTCGTGCTGCTGGTGGGTGGCTGCGCGATCGCGGTTGCCGGCAAGCGCGTGCCCGACATGGACCCCGACCTGCTGCTCGCAGCGGTCATGCCGCCACTGTTGATGTCGAGCGCGTTCTATACGGCGTGGAAGGAATTCCAACGGGAGATCGGCACCATCGTGTCGCTCGTGCTCGGCGCCGTGACGTTCACGACGTTCGCAGTCGCCGCCGCGGTGCACGCCTTCAATCCCGGCCTGCCATGGGCCGCTTGCTTCGCGCTGGGGGCGATCGTCTCGCCTCCCGACGCCGTGGCCGCGAAGGCGATCTTGCAGCGCAACCCGCTGCCCGCGAGGCTCGTAGCCGTGCTGGAAGGCGAGAGCCTCGTCAACGACGCGTCCGGCCTGCTGCTCTACCAGATCGCAGTGTCGGCCGCGCTGGCGAGCACGATCACCATTGCGGGCGGAACGGGCCTGTTCGTCACGCTCACGCTGATCGGCGTCGCGGTCGGGCTTCTATGCGGCCAGGCGATGTGCTGGGTACTTCCGCGTCTGCACGATCCGATGCTCGGCATCGTCGTGACCTTCGTGGCCGCCTGGGGGAGCTACGGCATCGCCGAAGCCGCGCACGGCTCGGGCGTGCTTTCCGTCGTGACCTGTGGCCTCGTGCTGGGCATCCGGCAGCATCGGGTATTCGACGCCGATATGCGTATCAAGGCCAAGGCAACCTGGGAAGCGATCGTGTTCGTACTGGACGCGCTCGTGTTCATCCTGATCGGCCTCGCGCTGCACGGCATCCTCGCGCGCGTGAATCAGGAAAGCGCGGTATGGATCGCTGGCCTGCGCGTCGCTTTGCCGGCTACCGCGGCGGCAATCGTCGCCCGCCTCCTGTGGGCGTTCGCGGCGGTCTGGCTGCCAGGACGCATCCGCAGCAGGACGCCCGGGGCTCGACCGTGGTCGTTCGGCGAGGCGGTCGTGCTCGGATGGGCCGGCATGCGGGGGGTCGTCAGCCTCGCGGCCGCGCTTGCGCTGCCGGGCAGTTTTCCTGGGCGCGATCTGATCGTCTTCAGCACCTTCCTGCTCATCATCGCGACACTTGTCCTGCAAGGCGGGAGCCTCGCGCTGCTCATCCGGCTACTCGGGCTACGCCCGGGCGAACGCCCTACCATGTCCGAGCACGAGGCGCGCGTGCACATGTTCGGCGCGTCGCTGGCCGCGCTCGAAACGACCGGCAAAGAGACGTCCGGCATCGAACACGCGACATTCGAGCGCCTCGTCACCGAATACCGGATCCGCGTTGCCGCGAACGAGAACGCGCACGCGTTTGGCGCCGAACAGGTCGAGCACCGTGCGCGCTTCCTGCGCGTCGAACTCGATCTGGTGGGCGTATCGCGCGACGCATTGCTCGATCTGCATCAGGACGGCAAGGTCGACGACGCCGTGCTGCATCGTATCGAGTCCGAACTCGATCTGGAGGAGTTGCGCCTGTTGCGCCTGCTCGAACCGTGACGCGGTGCTCGTCTCACGGTTCAATCCATATTGACAGCGCGTGGAAGCTGCGGGCACCGAGCGCCGCTGAATTATTCTCAATTTACCCGCCATCGCGCGGCGCTAGCCCGTCGCCTGGCCCACGCGCGCTTCGAGGAATTGCAGCAAGGTGCGCACTTTGGTCGAATGGCGCCGGTTGGGGAGATACGCGGCGTAGGCGACGGCGTCGCCGTTATGCGGCGTCACGCGCCAGTCGTCGAAACAGTGCATCAGGCGGCCCGCGCGGATGTGCTCGTCGACAAGCCACGCGGGCAGCAGCGCAAAACCCTGCCCCGCCAGCGCCGCTTCGAGCAGCATGTCGAGGTTGTTGGAAATGAGGCGCCCGCGCACGTTCACCTTTTCCTCCGCTTCGTCTTCCCCTGGGCCGCGCGAGAACGTCCAGACCTGGCGGGCGCGATAACTGCCGCCGTACGCGATGCGCAGGCATTCGCGTTCTGCCAGTTCGCCAGGGTGCCGGGGCATGCCGGCGTGTTCGAGATAGTCGTGGTTCGCGACGACAATGCGTGGATTGTCGGCGAGCCTGCGCACGATGAGATTGGGATCGCCCGACGGCAGCCCGATACGCACGGCGATGTCGATACGCTCGATGCCAAGGTCTACGAAATGATCGGCGACCACCACGTCGAGCGCTACGCGCGGATATTCGCGCAGATACGCCGCCAGATGCGGCGCGAGAACCACGCGGTTGTAGACGGACGGCACCGTGATGCGCAGCGCGCCCGCTGGGGCGCCGCCGCTGTCGAGCACGCTTTCGTCGGCCTGGGCGAGATCGTCGAGCACCTTCGAGACCTGCTCGACATACGCCGTGCCCGCATCGGTCAGGCTGACGCGGCGCGGCGTGCGCGTGAGCAGCGCCGTGCCGAGCGAGGCTTCGAGCGCATCCATCAGACGTGTGACGGACGACGTCGCCACCCCGAGGCGCTGGGCGGCTTTGGCGAAGCCGCCTGCGTCCGCGACCTCGAGAAGCGTATTGAGCGCGAGAAGTTTGTCCATCTGCCGATTATGCCAGCGGGAAGTTTTTCGGCCGCTGTGCCGGTGACGGGTCCGACGGCCCGAGCCCTATGAATTAATGGCCAGATTG
>NZ_BBJJ01000062.1 GCF_000739815.1 Paraburkholderia mimosarum LMG 23256 = NBRC 106338 | reverse complement strand
CTGCCGATTATGCCGCGCTCGGCACGTCGCCGGGCTTTTGCCACCACTGCCACACCGGCAAATGCCCCGTTGGCGTGACGACGCAGGACGCCGTTCTCGAACAGCGCGTCCAGCCCGATGAGGGTTCGCGCCGTGTGCGCAACTACCTCAAGACGCTGAACATGGAACTGACGACGATCGCGCGTGCCTGCGGGAAGCAGAACGTGCATCACCTGGAGCCCGAGGATCTGGTCGCCCTGACCGTGGAAGCCGCGGCCATGGCGCGCGTGCCGTTGGCAGGCACGTCGTGGATTCCTGGTCTGAACCTGCGTTGATTGGTCAGTCGGCAAAGCAGAGAAGACGTGTCCAGAATTTCCCTGAAAGATGCCGAAACTCGAAAGGCCACTGCAACGGGATGAGATCGGGCGATGCTTGCTGAAGCGCGGCCGGCATCCGGCATAAAGGCTGCTCGATCTTGATTCGGGCTTCGGCAGGGATCTTGGGAAGCTCTCGTCCCGAGGTCAAGGAAGAAATCAAGGAAGGACTCCACATGGATGAGCGCGCCGACGGGATGCGCAGGGGCGGTGACGCCTGTATCAGGATTGAAGGTCCTGTAATGGGACTGAACAGAAGGGGCGTCATCGTGGCTGCTGGCAACCCACGCGGGGAAGAGCTGCGAGGATAAAGCGACGCCGTTCAGTATTTCCTCAACGCATTGCAAGATAAGGCTGAGTACGACAAAAATGATGCCACTGACACAGGAAAAACCTGCAGGCTCCGGGGAGAACCGCCCCCTTTCTTGCGAGTTAGTACTCGCAGCAGATGAGCTCTCCATCCTGAAAAGCATCACCGCCAATTTCACCGGTTTCCTGTATCGCTGCCTCAACGACAAAAACTACACGTTGATCTACGCGACCCAAGGCATTCAGAAATTAGCGGGTTACCCAGTGGCTGATTTTATCGGCAACAGAAATCGGACGCTAGCATCATTGATTGACTCAGATGACGAGGAGTACGTATCGAATTCCATTGAGTCGGCGATACGTCAGAAGCAAACATGGACGGTCGACTACCGTATTCACAGAGCCGACCGGCAGTCCGTCTGGGTACGAGAAGTCGGGAGGGGCGTATTTGATGCCGCAGGCAAGCTCCGCTTCCTGGAGGGATTGGTGATTGAAGTTGAGGGCGAGCGTGCTGCTCAATTGGCGGCTGAAAAGCGGCTCGTAGCAACGAACCTCGCGGTAAGCGCCATTCTTTCGAACGTCGAGGAGATTCTGAAAACGATACGGGCCCTTTCCATTCTTTCTTTTAATGCACGCGTGGAGGCTGCTCGTGCTGGAGATAGCGGCAGAGGGTTCGCGATTGTCGCGGCGGAGATCAAGAGGCTTGCTGACGATTCCGACAAATTGGTCAAGCAAGTATCGGAAAATATACGGAACGTCCGTCAGCTTATGAGTTGACCACTGCAGGTGTGTGCCCTCACAGCCGCCAGATCGCCAGGTCGGTCACACGTTTCCGGCGCGGCGGAAACAGCCGGGCGAGTATTCCGCATACCTGTGTACTGCAGCGATACGTCGGTGCTGCAGCGCGTCGGGCTCGAACCACGCTGATCGCGCTCGAAGCCATGAAGATGGAGACCCACATCGCGGCGGCGCGGGACTGCACCATTGCCGCTTTGCGCGTTCAGGCAGGCGACAGTCGTCAGCCACGGTCATGGCGCTCAGTGGCGCGATGGGCGCTCACCAAAGCGTGGCATGTCCGATTTCGGCTCGACTTCCGGCGGCTGACCAGCCGCCCGACGCTGCGCAGAAGCTTCACGATCGAAGCGCTGGCTATCCATCGTGGTCCGACGTTCCTTAACGAGGGCTCGGCGTAGTTTTGACTTAAACATGGGCTAGTTCCTTGTGACCGGCGTGAGCGATCTGAAGGTACACGGAGAAACCACGGGAGCGCAACACTTTCGATGCAAAGCGCCGGCGCTCGCGCACGCAATTCAGATGTAGCTTCGCCTGCGAGGCTATCGACGACCCTGACGAACTGGGGCGCAGCGTGAGGCTGCGGGGTAGTTAGGCAGTTGAGTCGCCTGCGTTCGGCGTATTCGCGTTTTCCTGGAAAAATTTTATAGATCATGCAGAAACCGCGCGATTTTTCTTCCGACTTTCAAGAGCAGGCACGAGCCCATAGGAGCTTCTGAGCGCAGCCGCCGCCCGCCACCGGGATTGTGCCGATTCACGTCCGTGAAATTGCCGTGCTATTTTTTCATGAAATCTAGCAGACGATTTTTCATGGAAACTCCGCATGTTCACCCAATCGACTCGCCATATCGATAGCTATTACGCTCGCGACTACGCAGGCAATGCGCAGGGTGCGCCGCGCGAGCGCCCCGCGCTGGCGGGGGATTGCAGCGTAGACGTCCTCGTCGTGGGCGCTGGTTTCAGCGGGTTGCACACGGCGCTGCGGCTGGCGCGGGCGGGCCGGCGCGTGGCGGTCGTGGAGGCGAGCCGCGTGGCGTGGGCGGCGTCGGGGCGCAACGGCGGCCAGGCACTGCTCGGATGGTCGTGCGACATGGCGCCCTTCGAACGCGCGCTGGGACGGGAGGGCGCGCGCGAGCTATGGGAGAGCATGCGCTGGGCTGCCGCCGAGGTGCGTGAATTGCCCCCGCGGCACGGCTTCGACATCGACTACCGGCCAGGCAGCCTGTGGGCGGCGGTCAGACGCTCGCGCGTCGCCATGCTCGAAGCCGCGCGCGACGAGGCTGCGCAGAAGTGGGGTTACGACGGCCTGCGTTTCATCCCGGAGTCCGAGATGCCCGGGTGGATCGGCAGCCCGCGATATCGCGCGGCGCTCTACGATCCCGAGGCGGGGCACCTCGATCCGTTCAAGCTCGCACTGGGACTTGCCGCCGCCATCGAGCGCGCGGGCGGCGTCATCTTCGAGCAAAGTCGCGTGCTCGCCTGGCGCGAAACGCCGGACGGCTATGTCGCGAACACGCAGCACGGCAACGTGCGCGCCGGCACGCTGGTGCTCGCGTGCAATGCCTATATCGACCGGCTCGACAGCGAACTGGCGGCCCGCGTGCTGCCCGTGGGCACCTGGCAGGTCGCCACGCGCAGGCTCGAGCCGGAACTTGCACGCTCGCTGCTGCCGCGCAACAGTTGCGTGATCGACAATCAGTTCGTTCCCGACTACTTTCGCCTGAGCCCGGATCATAGGCTGCTCTTCGGTGGTGCATGCACCTATCTGGGCGGCATCCCCAACGATATCGGCGCGGCGATCCGCCCAAGTCTCGAACGCGCGTTCCCGCAACTGCGCGCGGTCGAATTCGACTATGCGTGGGGCGGCCATATCGACATCAGCATTCGCCGCACGCCGGACGTGGGCCACGAACGCAATCGCTACTGGATGCAGGGCTTTTCGGGTCACGGCATCCTGCCGACGCTTGCCGCGGCGCGCGCCGTTGCCGACGCCATCCTCGGCGAAACGCGCTTGCTCTCACTCTACGAACGCATTCATAATCCGCGCTTTCCGGGTGGGGAACGTTTCGCTGCACCGCTGGAGGCGCTTGGGAAGTTGTGGTATCGGCTGCGCGATGTCGTGTGACGGAGAAACCCGCATGGACCAGCAGGACGAAATAGAAGGCCTCGCGATCCTCATTCGCGATCTGCGCAGGCACAAGAAGATGACGCTTGCCGAACTCGCGAAACGGATCGGTCGCTCGGTGGGCTTTCTTTCGCAGGTCGAGCGCGGCCTGTCGCGGCCCACGGTGACGGATCTCACGGCTATCGGCGAGGCGCTGCAGACGCCCACCACGTATTTTTACAGCGTGAGCATGCCGCGCGCGCTGCCGTGGGTCACGCGGCCAGGCGAGCGTCGCACGCTTTACTATGGTGGCGGCATTACGGACGTGCTGGTTTCGCCCAGCATGTCATCGGGGTTCTCGATGCTGGAGAGCCGGCTCGATCCCGGAGCGAGCAGTGGCGAGCGCCCGGTCGACGACAGCGACGAGCAGGGCGGCTTCGTGCTGGAGGGCGAGCTCACGATCTGGCTGGAAGAGAGCGACGAACCGGTGACGCTGCGCGCCAACGACAGCTTTCAGTTGCCTGCGCGCTGCCGCTTTCGTTACGCCAATCTCACCGATCAGCCGGCGCGCGTGCTTTGGGTTTTTACCTGACTCCTCGCGTGCCAGTGCGCTTTGTTCAGCATGGCTGATCGATGCGTTATTGCGCGTACATCTTGTTACGGCGGTCACTCGATGAGACCACGGCTGCGCTTCGTCGTGCTTGCGCGCCTGAAAGAAACCGAAAAGAACGCTTACGCTCGACCCGGTCGCCGCGCCGGCATCGTGCGTGGCGCGAGAAGGGTTCCGCTTTCCGCGCAAGCGGCATCCGTGCTGCGGGCGGCCGGCAGCAGCGCTGCATGCCGGGGAATCGTCCCGAGCCGCGGCCGGCATCAAAGAAACTGCTTGGCCCGGCCATCTTTCATCGTTTCATATGCACGAATCATTCCTATGCGGTTTCCTCATGTTCCCCCTGGGAAAACCGACCGCAAGCCCGTTTTCGCAGGCCGCATCGTCGTTTTTTCGCATTTTTGCCCATTTTTTGCCTGCTTTTGTCTACACAGCGACTCAGGGTTGTGCTATTGATTCGCCTTTCGCCGCAATGCATGTGGAAAGCAAGACACATGCAGGCGGTCTATCGACGCGTTTCCATATGCAACGCGATTTGCCTGTTTCGCCCGCGTGAGGTAGGGTATGCAGGTTTTCTCAACTCAACACAGGTAGCAGATGAACAAACAGGAACTCATTGACGCAGTCGCCGCTAGCACGGGCGAGACCAAGGCAGCCACCGGCGCAGCCATCGACGCGATTCTCGACGTCGTCACGCGCGCGGTCACCTCGGGTGACTCGGTGCAGCTCGTCGGCTTCGGCTCGTTCTCGACTGGCCAGCGCGCCGCCCGTGTGGGCCGCAACCCGGCCACGGGCGCGGAGATCCAGATTGCCGCTGCCAAGACGGTGAAGTTCACCGCTGGCAAGGCCTTCAAGGACGCCGTCAACGCGTCGTGATGCAAAGTCCGTCGTCATGGCGGATGCGCGCGCCGCTGGCGAGATCGCCGGCGCGCGGCGCGGCTGCGGGCCGCGCTGCATCATGCGAGAGCGGCGGCCCGCGCTTTGGCATTCGGCTTCGAACCATTCGCCTGGCCGCGTGAGATTGCTGCGGGAAGCGAGGGCGTGATGCCCTCGGCAAGCCGGCATGGTCACATGCCGGCCGCTTTTTCTTTCCTGATTTTACTTTGGTATCCGAAGCATTTTCGCGTCTTGCGATCATGCGTCGGGCGTCATCTGCACTTCGGTTTCCATCGACTTGAGGCTCGTTTCGTTGCGGTGGCGTTTGGCCTCGTACATCGCCGCATCGGCTTCACGCAGCATCGCTTCCACGTTTTCGCCTTCTGCGCAGCTTGAATAGCCGATCGAAAAGCTCAGGTCTGGTAGCCCCGTGCCGGCGAGCGCGTAGTTCACGGCCTCGCGGTGCTGAAAGAGCCGGCCACCCATAAAGCCAGCAGCGACCCGATGCGGCATGTCGTCGCGAAACACCTCGGGCAGGCGCGCGAGCAGCGCGGCCTTGTCGGGTGCGCGATACATCGCCCATCGTGTAGTGGTTCACGTCGAGCACCCGGATTTCGCCCATGCAGCGCTCGACGAATTCGGGTGTACGTCGGTGAACGCGCAAGAGTCGACGATGCCCTGGTCGTGGACTTCGTCGAGCAGCTCGAAAAACTTGAGTTCGGCAACAGCGTGCGGCGATACCAGCCGGCAGGCCGTGCGCGCACCGGCGTTGCCGGGAATACGGGCGCATAGCCGAATACGTCATATGCAATTGCCGATTAACTGGTAGGGGAAACCGCTGCGGGCTGTTTCAATGAGGGCGCAACTGAGCGATGCGCGGGCGGCGATAGTCATGCGAAAGCGCCGAGCGCGCTCGATCTCTCTCTTCTCGCGCCTTCATTTACCCGCAGCAGGATCACTGATGAGTCTCGACATCTTCTGGTTCTTGCCGACTTCGGGCGATACCCGCTACCTCGGCAAATCCGATTTCGGCCGCGCGCCGACCAACGCCTATATGCGTCAGATCGCCGTCACTGCCGAAGAACTCGGCTACGATGGCCTCCTGATTCCCACCGGCAGCAGTTGCCTCGACCCGTGGGTGACGGCGGCGAGCCTCGCGCCCGTCACGCAGCGCATCAAGCTGCTCGTCGCGCTGCGCACCTCGCTGGGCAGCCCGACTGCATCGGCGCGTCAGGCAGCCACACTCGACCAGGCGCTGAACGGCCGTTTACTGCTCAACGTCGTGCCTGGCGGAGACGCCACGGAACTTGCGGCGGACGGCGTATTCCTCGCGCACGACGAACGCTATGAGGCCGCCGACGAGTTCCTCACGATCTGGCGCGACCTGCTGCGCGGCGAGACGGTGAGCTTCGAGGGCAAGCATTTGCGCGTGCGGGGCGCGCAGAATTTTCATGCGCCGGTGCAGACGCCGCATCCGCCGCTTTACTTCGGCGGTTCTTCCCCAGCGGCGCACGAACTGGCGGCAAAACACGTGAACGCTTATCTCACCTGGGGCGAGCCGCCCGAGGCCGTCGCGCAGAAGTTCGCCGATATTCGCGAACGGGCGGCGCGCCATGGGCGTACGCTCAAGCTCGGTGTGCGTCTGCACGTGATCGTGCGCGAGACCAACGACGAAGCGTGGGCTGCCGCGGAGCGCCTGATCAGCAAACTCGACGACGACGATATTCGCCGCGCCCAGGAAAACTACGCCCGCATGGATTCCGTGGGTCAGCGCCGCATGGCGGAACTGCACGGCGGCAGCCGCGACAAGCTCGAAATCAGCCCGAACCTGTGGGCCGGCGTGGGCCTCGTGCGCGGCGGCGCTGGCACGGCGCTCGTGGGCGACCCCGAAACCGTGGCGGCACGCCTTGCGGAATACGTGGATGCCGGCGCAGACAGCTTCGTGCTCTCGGGCTATCCGCACCTGGAGGAGGCGATCCGCTTCGCGGAATTGGTGTTCCCGCTGTTGCCGGGCAAAAAGCCGGTGACGCTGCGCGATCAGACCTTGACGGGCGGGGCGTTCGATGTGCGTGCGCGAGCGCAGGATCTGGAGGCCGCACGCAGCTAGGCCTGCATATATTCCTGACAGTGATATTCTGGTTTTATTCCTGGTAGCGATATAGACAGGATATTCGCCACAGGCATATAATCATTTTATGCCTAACAGGAATATTCCATGAAGATCATCGTCCAGACGCCCGGCGGCCTTGGCGAGATTCTGCAATCGGCGCGCAAGGCGCGGGGCATGACTCAGGCGCAGGCCGCGGCGAGTCTCGGCATTGGCCAGCCACGGCTTTCCGCGCTCGAAACCACGGGCACCGCCAGCCTTTCGCTAGAACAGATGCTCGCGCTTTTCGCGCTCTACGGGTTGGAGCTTTGCGTGGAGTCGCGCGAGGCGGCCAGCAGCCAGGCCGAGGGCACCGGCACGCCGGAGTGGTGACCATGGGCCGCAAATCGCATTCGCGCGCGCTCTCCATCTGGGCCAACGGCGAGCGCGTGGGCACGTGGATCATGACGCCCGCGGGCGACAGCGAGTTGCGCTACGACCAGGCCTGGAAACACTCGGCCACGGGCAGGCCGCTTTCGCTTTCGCTGCCGTTCGGCATCGGCGACGTGCCGCTGCGCGGTGAACGCGTGCAGTACTATTTCGACAATCTCCTGCCCGACAGCGAGCCGATCCGCCGCCGTATCGCCGCGCGCTTTCGCACGGATACGCTCGATGCCTTTGACCTGCTCAAGGCCATCGGCCGCGATTGCGTGGGCGCCGTGCAACTGCTCGGCGAGGACGAAACGCCGGGGCGCGTCGACAAGATCGAAGGCGTAGCGTTGAGCGACGCCGTCATTGAACGCCTGCTGCTGGAAACGGCCGGCGCGTTGCCCGGTGGCGCGCAGGAGCTCGACGATCTGCGCATTTCGCTGGCGGGCGCGCAGGAGAAGACCGCGCTCCTGCGCCATAGGGGAAAATGGCTGCTGCCACGGGGCGCCACACCCACCACGCACATTCTCAAGTTGCCGCTGGGATTGATCGGCCATCGCAAGGTGGACTTCAATACCTCGGTCGAAAACGAATGGCTTTGCCTGGCACTGCTGAGGGCCTATGGGCTGCCCGCTTCGCAGGCGCAGATCATGCACTTCGGCGCGCAAAAAGTGTTGTGCGTCGAGCGCTTCGATCGCACGCGCTCGCGCAGCGGCGCGCTGCTTCGATTGCCGCAGGAGGACTTCTGCCAGGCGCTCGCCGTGCCGCCGCATCGCAAGTATGAAGCGCACGGCGGCCCTGGCGCGCGCGAGATCGCCGGTCTCTTGCGCCAGTCGCAGCGGGCACAGGAGGACATCGAGACCTTCCTCACTGCGCAAATCGTTTACTGGATGCTCGCCGCGCCCGATGGCCATGCGAAGAATTTCAGCATTCGGCTGCTGCCCGCCGGGCGCTTTCAGCTCGCGCCGCTTTACGACGTGATGTCGATCTGGCCCGTGGAAGGTGACGGCGGTAATCAGTGGTCGTGGCACAAGGCAACGCTTGCGATGGCCGTGTGGGGCAAGGCGCGCCACTACCGCATGCGCGACGTGAAGCGCGCGCATTTCGACGCCACCGCGCGGCTATGCCACTACGGGCCGGATGCCGCCCCGTTGATCGAGCGCGTGCTCGAACGTACGCCTCGCGCGATCGAGGACGTGGCGGCCGCGCTGCCCGAGGGCTTTCCTGGGCGAGTGGCCGAGCGGCTTTTCGACGGCCTGCGCTTTTCGGCGGAGCGGCTCGCGGGGCAGTGAAGGGCATGAGCTGCGTCACGTTGCAGGTTGCTCACGTTCGCGGCCAGGTCTTCTTCGGAGGAAGCCACATCTGCGGCTCCGCATACATCTCCTTGACCAGTTGCTTCACGAGGTCGACGTAGATCGAGCTGTCGTTCACACGGTGATTCAGGATGATCGGCGAAGTCGCGTGATCGCTGTCTATCAGCCGATAGTGCACGTCCTGGCGTATCTGCCGCGCTGACGCCGGAATCACGCACACGCCAAACTCGGCCGCGACCAGACCCAGCGCCGTCTGGATTTCCCGCACCTCCAGCACTTCGCCCGGTTGCACGCCGTCGCCATGCAACACGTTCAATACCTGATCGGCGAAACTGGGCCGCGGCTCCTTGGGATAGACGATCAGCTTTTGCCCGGCCAGTCGCTCGATGGGGATGGGCGTCGATTCCTTCGCCATCTCTGAGCCGATCGGCACCACCACGGCAAGCGGTTCTTCGCGCAGGACGATGCCGGCCACATTGGGGTCGCTGTGCCGCACCCGGCCGAAGCCGATGTCGATCCGGCCTTCCTTCAGCGCCTGAATCTGCTGCATCGACATCAGCTCGACCATCTGTATGTCCAGTTCCGGCGCGTGTTCGCGCAGCTTGCGCATCAGCGTTGGGAGTCCTGAATACAGCACCGAGGCGACGAAGCCGATGGACAGCACGGTGCGGTGATGCAGCCCCACGTGCCTCGCGGCCGTCTGCAGCTGTTCGACGCGGCCGAGAATCTGCATGGCCTGCTCATAGACAAGGCGCCCCGCGTCCGTCGTGCGCACCGGCCGCGTATTGCGGATCAGCAGCGGCACGCCGATTTCCTCTTCGAGCAATTGAATTTGCCGGCTCAGCGGCGGCTGGGCGATACGCAATTGCTCGGCAGCGCGCGTGAAATTGCGCTCGCGAACGACGGCAACGAAGTAACGAAGCTGGCGGAGGTCCATGGTTTGAATCCGGAAGTTGCGTCAAATTTTTGATACTTGGAGGATATGATGCGCCGCAATATCGGCTGAGCGACGGGGCATTGCGGCCGCTCCATATTATAAAGGTATGGAATTTGACGCAAATAGTATTGGACTGTGCGAATACCCGGCAGGTATAAAACCACCATACCGACTTACTTACGCAGCATTCGAGATGACTTCCGCGACGATCGAACGTATCGAAACCCGCCTGGTGGACCTGCCGACGATTCGCCCTCACAAGCTATCCGTCGCCACGATGTACGGGCAAACCCTGATGCTGGTGAAGGTATATTGCAGCGATGGCGTGACCGGCATCGGTGAAGGTACGACGATTGCCGGCATGGCCTACGGTCCCGAAAGCCCGGAAGCGATGAAGCTGGCGATCGACGCCTACTTCGCCCCGGCGATGATCGGCCAGGACGCCACGCGTATCCAGGCGCTCATGGCGCACCTGGGCAAGCTCGTGAAGGTCAATCACTTCGCCAAATGCGCGCTGGAAACCGCGCTGCTCGACGCGCAGGGCAAGCGCCTTGGCGTGCCGGTGAGCGAACTGCTGGGTGGCCGCCGCCGCGAACGCCTGCCAGTGGCATGGACGCTCGCTTCGGGCGATACGGCCAAAGACATTGCCGAAGCGGAGGCCATGCTCGAAGCGCGCCGCCACAAGATTTTCAAGCTGAAGATCGGCGCGAAAGACCTCAAGACCGACATCAAGCACGTTGCCGATATCAAGAAGGCGATGGGCGAGCGCGCCGCCGTGCGCGTGGACGTCAACATGGCCTGGAGCGAGACGCAGGCGGCCTGGGCGATTCCCGCGCTGGCCGACGCGGGCTGTGAACTGGTGGAGCAGCCGGTCGCTTCCCCCGCGGCACTGTCGCGTCTCATGCGCCGGTTCCCGGTCGCGTTGATGGCCGACGAAATCCTGCAGGGACCGGAAAGCGCGTTCGAGATCGCAAGGAACGAGGGCGCCGATGTGTTCGCCATCAAGATCGAACAAAGCGGCGGACTGTTCGCGGCACAGCGCGTGGCCACGATTGCGGACGCCGCAGGTATCGAGCTGTACGGCGGCACGATGCTCGAAGGCGCGTTCAGCACGGTGGCGTCGGCGCATCTGTTCGCGAGCTTCGCCAACCTGCAGTGGGGCACGGAACTGTTCGGCCCCTTGCTGATTACCGAAGAGATCCTGACCACGCCGCTGGATTACAGCGACTTCGAGCTCACGGTTCCGAACGGCCCGGGTCTGGGTATCGAACTGGACGAAGCGAGTATCGCGCGTTTCACCCGCGGCGGCCTGATGAAAGTCACGAAGTAATCCGGATACCTGAACAAAGGAAGTTGACGATGCTTTTCCACGTACGCATGGATGTGAACATCCCGGCCGACATGCCGGCTGACGTCGCCAATGAAATCAAGGCGCGCGAAAAGGCGTATTCGCAGGAGCTGCAGCGCAGCGGCAAGTGGCGCCATATCTGGCGACTGGTTGGCGAATACGCGAATTACAGCATCTTCGATGTAGAAAGCAACGCAGAGCTGCACGACATCCTGAGCGCGTTGCCGCTTTTCCCGTACATGAAGATTTCGGTCACGCCGCTGTGTCGTCATCCGTCGTCCGTTCGGGACAACGACGCCTGAGCGTATTTCCCTCAATACCAGAAGCACCAGGAGACAAGGATCATGAGCGCAAAAGTATTCGAAACCAAGGAAGTGCAGGACCTGCTGAAGGCCGCTGCGAATCTCAAGGGCGGCAGCGGCAACGCGCGTTTCCAGCAGATCGTCTATCGACTGCTGGGCGATCTGTTCAAGGCCATCGACGACCTCGACATCACGCCCGATGAAGTCTGGGCCGGCGTGAACTACCTGAACAAGCTCGGCCAGGACGGCGAAGCGGCGCTGCTCGCCGCCGGCCTCGGCCTCGAAAAGTATCTCGACATCCGCATGGACGCCGCCGACAAGGCGGTGGGTCTCGAAGGCGGCACGCCGCGCACCATCGAGGGCCCGCTGTACGTTGCAGGCGCGCCGGTGCGCGAGAGCGTTTCGCGCATCGACATCAATCCGGACGCCGACGCTGGCCCGCTCGTCATTCACGGCACGGTCACCGACCTCCAGGGCAAACCGCTCGCGGACGCCGTGGTCGAGTGCTGGCATGCGAATTCGAAGGGCTTCTACTCGCACTTCGACCCGACCGGCGCACAGGACGATTTCAACCTGCGCGGCGCGGTGAAGACTGGTGCGGACGGCAAGTACGAATTCCGCACGCTCATGCCGGTGGGCTATGGCTGCCCGCCGAACGGCGCGACCCAGCAGCTCCTGAACGGTCTCGGCCGTCACGGCAACCGTCCGGCGCACGTGCACTTCTTCGTCACCTCCGAAAACAATCGCAAGCTCACCACGCAGTTCAATATCGAGGGCGACCCGCTGATCTGGGATGACTTCGCCTACGCGACGCGCGAAGAACTGATTCCGCACGTGGTCGAAAAGACCGGCGGCACGGCGCTCGGCCTGAAAGCCGACACGTACAAGGACATCGAGTTCAACTTCACGCTCACGCCGCTCGTCCAGGGTAAGGACAACCAGCTCGTTCACCGCCCGCGCGCCTCGGCCACGGCGTAACCGTCCAGCAAGGCGGCGGCCTTCGACACTCCCGCCGCCTGTCCCCCTCGATCATCATTTCGACACCGATGCAAGGACTCCGTACTGCGTGTGGAGTATGCATAGGAGAGCTAATATGTCAGCCATCATCGACAAAGCCAGCGACCTGGAGCACCTGCTGTCCACGGCCGTGCAGGACGACAAGCAAACCGGTGTGTTCCGTTGCCGCCGCGACATCTTCACCAACGCGGACCTGTTCGAACTGGAGATGAAATACATCTTCGAGAAGAACTGGGTCTATCTCGCGCACGAAAGCCAGATTCCGGACAACAACGACTACTACACCACGTGGCTCGGGCGTCAGCCGGTGGTCATCACCCGCGACAAGACCGGCGCGCTGAATGCCGTCATCAACGCCTGCGCGCACAAAGGCGCCATGCTGTGCCGGCGCAAGCATGGCAACAAGGGCAGCTTCACGTGTCCGTTCCACGGCTGGACCTTCTCCAACACCGGCAAGCTGCTGAAGGTGAAGGACGAAAGAACCACCGAATACCCCGTGCAGTTCAACACGAACGGCTCGCACGACCTGAAGAAGGTCGCGCGCTTCGAGAACTACCGCGGCTTCCTGTTCGGCAGCCTCAATGCGGATGTGCAGCCGCTGGAAGACTACCTCGGCGAAGCGAAGATCATCATCGACCAGATCGTCGACCAGTCGCCGAACGGCCTCGAAGTGCTGCGCGGCAACTCCTCGTACATCTACGACGGCAACTGGAAGATGCAGATGGAAAACGGCTGCGACGGCTACCACGTCAGCACCGTGCACTGGAACTACGCCGCCACGATGGGCCGGCGCAAGGAAGACGGCACCCAGGCGGTGGACGCCAATAGCTGGAGCAAGTCGGTGGCGGGCGTCTACGGCTTCGACCATGGCCACATCCTGCTGTGGACGAACACGATGAACCCCGAAGTGCGCCCGGTCTACAAGCATCGCGAGGAAATCAAGGCGCGCGTGGGCGAAGTGCAGGCGGACTTCATCGTCAATCAAACGAGAAATCTGTGCCTCTATCCGAACGTGTTCCTCATGGACCAGTTCAGCACGCAAATTCGCGTGGTGCGCCCCATCAGCGTGGACAAGACCGAAGTCAATATCTTCTGCTTCGCGCCGAAGGGGGAGGGTGCGGAAGATCGCGCCACGCGCATTCGCCAGTACGAAGACTTCTTCAACGTCTCGGGCATGGGCACAGCCGATGACCTGGAGGAGTTCCGTGCGTGCCAGGCGGGCTATGCCGGCACCACGGCGATGTGGAACGACCTCTCGCGCGGGGCGCCGCTGTGGGTCGACGGTCCGGACGAGAACGCGAAAAAGATGGGACTCAAACCGGTGATTTCCGGCGAGCGTAGCGAAGACGAGGGACTGTTCGTGGTCCAGCACGAGTACTGGGTGCATACCATGCGCGACGCGCTCAAGAAGGAAACGGACCACGAACAAGCGGGAGCGCGGGCATGAGCAACGACTACCAGAAAATCTGCGCCACGCTTTACCGCGAAGCGCGCCTGCTCGACGATCGCCAGTGGGAAGCGTGGCTCGCCTGCTACGCGGAGGACGTGACCTACTGGATGCCGGCGTGGGACGATGACGACCAGCTCACCGACGATCACCAAACGCAGATCTCGCTGATGTATTACCCCGATCGCGGCGGCCTCGAAGACCGGGTCTTTCGCATCAAGACCGAACGCAGCGGCGCTTCGATGCCCGAGCCGCGCACGAGCCACAATGTCACGAACGTGGAAGTGCTGGCGGATCGCGGCGACGAAGTGGACGTGCGCTACAACTTCCACACGCTCAATCATCGCTACAAGACCACGGATCAATTCTTCGGCACGATGTTCGTCACCATGCGCCGAGCCGGCGACGACTTCCTGATCGCATACAAGAAGATCGTGCTCAAGAACGACTACATCCGGCAGGTGCTCGACGTTTATCACGTTTGACGTCAGGAAGACGGCAAGCGTCAGTTTCAACATGGGATAGAAGGAGACACCATGTCCAGCTACAACATTGCACTGAATTTCGAAGACGGTGTGACCCGTTTCATCGAATGCAAGGCGGGCGAGAAGGTCCTCGACGCGGCCTTCCGTGCGCGGATCAACCTGCCGATGGATTGCTCCGACGGCGTGTGCGGCACCTGCAAGTGCCGCGCGGAAAGCGGCAGCTACGACCTGGGCGAGGACTATATCGAAGACGCGCTCAGCGAGGACGAAAAGGACAGCGGCCTTGTGCTCACCTGCCAGATGGTGCCGCAGAGCGATTGCGTGATCGCGATTCCCGCGTCCTCGACGGTGTGCAAGACCGGGCAAAGCACGTTCGCTGCCACGGTTACGAAGGTCGAGCAGCACAACGACGCGGCCGTCGTTCTCGAACTGGCCGTCGATGCCGCGGGCCCCGTATTCCTGCCAGGCCAGTACGTCAACATCGACGTGCCCGGCAGCGGCCAGAATCGTTCGTATTCCTTTTCATCGGCGCCGGGCGATTCGACGATCAGCTTCCTGATCAAGAAGATCCCCGGCGGTGTGATGAGCACGTGGCTCGAAGCCGCCCAGCCGGGCACGAAACTCGACTTGACCGGGCCGCTCGGCAGCTTCTATCTGCGCGATGTGCAGCGCCCGCTGCTGTTCCTCGCGGGCGGCACGGGCCTGGCTCCTTTCCTCTCGATGCTGGAAGTGCTCGCTCGCACGAACTCACAGCAGAAGGTTCACCTGATCTACGGCGTGACGCGCGACCTCGACCTCGTGCTCGTCGAAGCCATTGAGGCCTACGCCGCGAAACTACCGAACTTCACCTACGCGACCGTCATCGCCGACGCCCAGTCGAGTCATCCGCGCAAGGGTTGGGTAACGCAGCACATTCCGGCCGATGCCCTGAACGACGGCGACGTCGACGTCTATCTGTGCGGGCCGCCGCCGATGGTGGATGCCGTGCGCAAGTATTTCGACGACGAAGGCGTGAAGCCCAACAGTTTCTACTACGAGAAGTTCACTCCCAACGTGGTCCAGAAGGCGGCATGATCATGCAACGATTCGCAGGTAAGGTCGTGGTCGTCACCGGGGCGGCACAGGGCATCGGCCGTGGCGTGGCGCTGCGCGCGGCTGCAGAGGGCGGCAGGGTGGTGTTCGTCGACCGCGCGGATTTCGTCGCCGAGGTCGCGGCCGAGGCGCAAGGCGCCGATACGGCCGGATTCGTCGCGGACCTCGAAACGTATGACGGCGCGAAAGCCGCAATGGATTTCGCGGTTCAACGATTTCGTGGAATCGACATCCTGATCAATGGCGTGGGCGGTGCGATTCGCATGCGTCCGTACGCCGAGTTCGAGCCGGCGCAGATCGACGCGGAAATCCGCCGTTCGCTCATGCCGACGCTGTACACGTGCCACGCCGTATTGCCGCATCTGCTCGAGCGCGGAGGCGGAACCATCGTCAACGTTTCGTCGAACGCGACGCGCGGCATTCGGCGCGTGCCGTATTCGGCGGCGAAGGGCGGCGTCAATGCGATCACGCAGTCGCTGGCCATGGAATACGCGGAGCACAATATCCGCGTCGTGGCCACGGCGCCAGGCGGCACCGACGCGCCGCCGCGTCGCATTCCGCGCAATGCCGCGGGCGACAGCGAGCAGGAAAAGACATGGATGAGCGAGGCGGTCCAACAGGTCACCGAATCGACATTCCTCAAACGCTACGGCACTATCGACGAACAGGTCGCGCCGATTCTGTTTCTCGCTTCCGATGAGGCGAGCTATATCACCGGCTCGGTATTGCCGGTCGCTGGAGGCGATACGGGCTGATCCATGAACCCGCTGCCCGTGATCTTCGCGGGCAGCTTTGGTGAAGCAATGCCGCACGTCAATCGCCTCACAATCTCGTATAGCCAAAACGCGTATCAGTTTCACACCCTGCTTAATCGAATCGCCTCGAACCAAAAATACAAAGTCAATAATAGGCGATTCTCTCCCGTTTTAAGTGGCGGCGCGAAAGCATTATGTAATTCGATTACCGGCATTCATGCCCCCGCACATTCCGTGACGCGCGTCGACCCTTGACGCGCGTGCTTGTGCCATCGACGCCACGCAGCCCGAATTTCGACACCACTTTTATTTTCGACACCCTATGATGCGGGTGTTCGATTCGCGCTGGCACGCGTCGCACGATCTCCATTCAATCTTTGCATTTTCAACACCGGTGATTTGCGTAATTCGCAAGAATCATCGGCGGTCGGATTTTTGATATTGAATCTGCACCGAAATGGGATGCGCGTACAGGAGATTGCACGTCGATGGTGCCGGCCGCCTGAATTCGATGCATTAACCCACCGCTAATTCCGGAGCTTTAATACATGAAAAAATCGCTACTCGCCGCCGCACTCCTGAGCGCCTTCGCCATGTCGGCGCACGCGCAAAGCAGCGTGACCCTTTACGGCCTGATCGATACCGGTCTCGTCTACACGAACAACCAGCTCGGCCACAGCAACTGGCAGATGAACACCAGCTCGACGCAGAATACGGTGTTCGGCCTCAAAGGTTCGGAGGATCTGGGCGGCGGTCTGCATGCGATCTTCAAGCTCGAACAAGGCTTCCTGCTGAATAACGGCGCCCAGGCATTCTCGGGTCTCGGCTTCGGTTCGCAGGCCTGGGTCGGCCTGCAGAGCGAGCCGTACGGCACGCTTACGTTCGGGCGCCAGTTCGACGTGATGAACGACCTCGTTGGCCCGCTTACGGCTGGCTCCAACACGTGGGGCGGCAACATGGCGGCGCACCCGTTCGAGAACGACAACCTCGCCGCGAACTCGGTGGTCGTCAACAACTCCGTCAAGTACGCAAGCCCGACCTTGTACGGCGTGACGTTCGAGACGATGTACTCGTTCAGCAACAAGGCCGGCAACTTCGCGAACAACCGCTCGTATGGTTTTGCCGTTTCGTATAGCCAGGGCCCGCTGAACCTCGCAGCCGGCTACCTGCAGTTCAATAACGCAGGCAACGGCAGCGGCGCCGTCACCACCAGCGACACGAGCGCGAACTTCCTCTCAGAGCGTCAGCGCGTATGGTCGCTCGGCGGCAACTATACGTACGGCCCGGCCACGGTCGGCCTTGTCTGGAGCCACACGCAGATCGACAACGTCGCGGGCGTGTACTCGTTCGGCACGGGCACTTATCTGGGCGCGAACGATGCCTCCGCCGGCTCGCTCGCCGGATCGCTGCGCCTCGACAACTTCGAGGCGAACGTGAAATACGCGCTCACGCCGGCATTGAGCATCTCGGGCGCATACACGTACACGCACGGCGCGTACAACGGCACGAACCCGGGCTGGAATACGGCGATGCTGCAAACGGACTACGCAGTCAGCAAGCGCACCGACTTCTACCTGGAAGGCGTGTACCAGAACGTGCATGGCGCACCGCAAGGCTCGGTGCTCTCGCACGCGATGATCAACACGCTCTCGCCGTCGTCGACCGAAACCCAGGTCGCGGTGACGGTGGGCATGCGTCACGCGTTCTAAATCGTTTCGTCAGCCAGACTCCGGCCGGGCATCTGTCCCGCCGGACCTCTTCCCCCTGCGCGGCGGGTTTTTCGCTTTCGAGCGAAAGGCCCGCCGCGTAGTCGCATCTGCGCTTGCAATTCGCTGAGTCACCAATCCAGATAGTTGAAATTTTCAACTATCTGACTATACTGGCGACCAGTCGCCGGAGAGGCTGGTGACGGCCCGGGGAGCGCGCATTTGTATTCTGATTTCCTCACGTTCCGGTTGGACCAAACGAGCGCACTGCTCATCGAGCGTGCCAACGCGGTTTATCGCGAGCGCTGGGATCTCGATGTGCGTGCCCTGCGTGTGCTTCGCATCATCTGTGCCACGCCGGGCATCGCGCCCAAGGCGGTGTCCCAGCTAGCGCTGATCGAAAAGACACTGCTTTCCAAAACGCTCGGTGAACTCGAATCGCGCGGTCTGATCCGCCGCGGCAAGCACGCGGCGGACCGGCGCAGCGTCACGCTGCGCGTCACGCCGGAAGGATCGGAAGTGGCGAATGCCTCGGAAAAAGCGGGCTCGAAGCTCGAATCCGAACTCGCCGCCGTGCTAACCGATCAAGAGCGCAAAATGCTCGACCAGTTGCTCGCCAAGCTCGCGCAAAGCCTGTCCGACGGCGCTTGAGATCGCGGCTGCGTACATCGCACATCGCACTTTGACGCAGCTTTTTACTAACGCACGAAGGAGGCGTCCATGCCGAATCTGGTCGAAACCGCAGCACCCTCCATTGGCGCGCTGCTGCCCGAACTCGAAGCGCTCTACAAGGATCTGCACCAGCATCCCGAACTGTCGATGCAGGAGTTCCGCACGGCGTCGCTCGTGGCGGAGCGCATGGAAAGGCTTGGCTACGAGGTCGCACGCGAAGTGGGCGTGACGGGCGTCGTGGCCGTGCTGCGCAACGGCGAGGGACCGGTTGTGATGCTGCGGGCCGACATGGACGCGCTGCCGATGACGGAGGCCACCGGGCTGCCGTATGCGAGCACCGTGACCGCGAAAGACGAAGAGGGCGTGCAGGTCGGCGTGGCGCACTCGTGCGGGCACGACCTGCACGTGACCTGGCTCGTCGGCGTGGCGCAGCTCATGGCGGCGCATCGCGACGCCTGGAGCGGCACACTGCTCGCCGTGTTTCAACCGGGCGAGGAAGTGGGGCGCGGCGCGCGCAGCATGATGGACGACGGCATGATCCAGCGCTTTCCGAAGCCCGACGTGATTCTCGGCCAACACGTGATGGTCGGCCCGGCCGGCACCGTGGGTTATCGCAGCGGCACGATCCTCTCGGCGGGCGACAGCCTCAAGGTGAAGCTGTTCGGCCGCGGCTCGCACGGCTCGCAGCCGCAGACCTCAGTCGATCCCGTGATCATGGCGGCGTCCACCACACTGCGGCTGCAAACGATCGTCTCGCGAGAAATCTCTCCGCGCGACAGCGCCGTGCTGACGGTGGGCGCGCTGCAGGCGGGCACGAAGGAAAACATCATCCCCGACGACGCCACGCTCAAGCTCAACATGCGCACTTTCGACGACGACGTGCGCGAGTACATGCTAGGTGCGATCCGCCGCATCTGCTGCGCCGAATGTGCGGCCTCGAATGCGCCACGCGACCCGGAATTCACGACGCTCTCGAGCTATCCGCTAACGGTGAACGACGCCGCGGCGACGGACCGCCTGCGCAAGGCCTTCGAGGCCTGGTTCGGCGAGCGTGCTTATGAAACGCAGCCGGCCGCCGCCAGTGAGGACTTCAGCGTGTTCGGCCGCGAATGGGGTGTGCCGTACGCGTTCTGGTTCGTCGGCGGCACCGAGCCGGAGGTCTATGCGCGAGCGAGGGCCGCAAAAAAGCTCAACGAAATCCCGAGCAACCACTCGCCGAAGTTCGCGCCGGTGCTCCACCCCACGTTGCGCACCGGCCTCGAGGCCATGCTGTGTGCGGCCGCCGCGTGGCTCGTCCGGGAAAGCGAGGCAGCATGAACGTGGAGCTGGGCGCGCACATGAGTGCGCATATCAACGCTCATGCGGCGTATACGGCGCTCGATCTGATCGGTACATTCGCGTTCGCGATTTCCGGCGCCGTGGCTGCGCGGCAGCGGCGGCTGGACCTTTTCGGCATCGTGGTCGTGAGCTTCATGGTTGCGTGCGGCGGCGGCATTCTCCGCGATCTGTGCATTGGCGCCGTGCCGCCGGCGGGGCTCGCGAACTGGGCCTACCTCGCGGTTACCGTGCTGGCCGCGGGGCTCACCATCGCCGCCTATCCGCAGGTGCGGCGGCTTCGTCATCCCGTGCTGTTGTTCGATGCGATCGGGCTTGGGCTCTTTGCCGTGGCAGGCGCTCAAAAGGCGCTCGCGTACAGCCAGAGCGCGGAGCCTGCCATCATCCTCGGCATCGTGAGCGCCGTGGGCGGCGGCGTGATGCGCGACGTGCTGCTGTCGCGCGTGCCGGCCATTCTCGATCGCGAGATCTACGCTTCAGCCGCGTTGCTCGGAGCTTCCGTGCAGGTGGGGCTCACGTATCTAGGCTGGTCGTCGGTCTGGACGCCCTGGATAGCCGTGATTTCCTGCGTGGCCTTGCGGCTTGCCTCGCTTTATTTCGGCTGGCGTCTGCCGGTCTTTCATAGCGTGCGCGCGGCGCAGCCGCAGCCGCCGGAAGGGGGCGATGCCGGGAAGCAACTTCGCAAGGCGGATTCGCGGCAGGACGCGCGCTAGGCTGCAAGTTGGGCAGGGCTGAGCCGGCGTCGCAAATGGGATTTCGTGGGCCACCGCGTGGATGATGCAAGGCGAGGTGGCGCATACCGGTCGGTATGCCGCTGGAATAATCAGGAATCCTGCTGGATCTGGAAGCGTCATCGTACGTAAAACAGGCGATGGTGCGAATCTCATGGAACACGCGCGCAAGCGAGACGATGCACGCATCCGCCAGCAGCCGCGTGCAAGGCGCCGTGGGCGGACGACCGCAAAACGGCCGACCCACGGGCAACATAAGGCCGGCCGCCGCGACGCGGCACGCAATATGCTCTTGCCATCGCGAGCAAACGCCCGGATCGTCCGCTGTCCAGCCAGCAAGCGGGTTTTTCGATGACGCGCTATGCTTTTTGGCGCGCGATGCGTCCAGCCTGTGCCTGGGCGTGCGGGATGGTCTGCATGTTATTGCACGTTATCCGCCCCGGCATGGACCGGATCAAGAAAGACTCCACGAAGGAGTTGACGTGAAAACGACCCTGGGCGCTGTGGTGCTGCTCGTCGCCAGTTCGGCCGCGTGCGCACAATCGAGTGTCACGATGTACGGCCGCGTGGATGGCGGCATCGAATACCTCAATCACATTGCGAACGGCAACGGCGGCAGTGACAGCCGCTGGAGCGCCGAAGGCGGCGACTGGGGCACCAGCATGTTCGGCCTCAAGGGTACCGAGGACCTGGGCGGCGGCAGCGCCGCGATCTTCAACCTCGAAACCGCGGTGCAGATCATGAATGGCACCACCGGCGGCGGCCGGCTCTGGTCGCGCCGGGCGTACGTGGGTGTGAAGAACGACACGTGGGGTCAGCTGCAAGCCGGCCGTAATCTTTTCATCGACAGCGACGGCGTGTGGGCGTTCGACCCGTTCGTGCAGCAGGCCGTGTCATCCGCCTCGCTCGTGCGCGGGCGCAACTGGCAGCAAACGAGCAACAACGTCGAATATCACAGCCCTGTGTGGAATGGCTTCGACGTGCAGGGGCAGTATTCGTTCGGTAACCAGCCCGGCAACTTCAACGCGGGCGCCCAAGGCGAATTCGGCCGTTCCAACGGCATCATGCTCTCGTATCACTCGCCGCTTTTCGACGTGCGCGGCATTTACGACGAACTGCGCGATTCGAGCGGCCGCTTCTCCAACATTTTCACGGCCTCGCGCGAATACTTCGTGGGCGGCAACCTGCGTGTGCAGAAGTTCAAGATCCAGGCAGCGTACACGCATTACTCCGCGCCCGATTCGCCGCCCGGCATTTCCGATACCGCCGACCACTACTGGCTGGGCGCGACCTACCAGGCCACGCCGAAATGGGCCGTGACAGCCGCCGGTTTCTATATCCATGTAGGCGAGGGCGGCGGCGACGTATCGCACGACCCAGCGAGCCACGCCATGCTATACGCGTTGGGCACCACCTGGAACCTGAGCGCTCGCTCATTCCTGTATGGCACGGTTGCCTATGTCAACAACGGCAAGAGCGGCACGTTCTCCGTATTCGCCACGCCGCGCGACTCGAGCACACCGACGAGCCCACTGGCCGGCCAATCGCAGACCGGGGCCTACGTGGGCATGATGCATGTGTTCTGAATCCACGCTTCATCCGCCATCGCAGACGGCATTCTTCGAGGAAGGTTGAGATCATGGCCAGACAATCGAAACCGTTGGGCGTCATCGGCGTCATCTCCGTGCTGTTCACGTTGCTCACCGCGATCTACCTGCTGGCGGGCGGCGCGTGGCTGATTTCGCTCGGTGGTTCGCCGTATTACGTCGTGACGGGGGTGCTGCTGCTGATCTTCGCCTGGCTGCTATGGCGCGCGAACTCCGCGGCGTTCGTGCTCTATGCGATCGTGCTGATCGGCACGGCGATATGGGGGCTTTGGGAGTCCGGGCCGGACTTCTGGGCGCTCGCGCCGCGCTCGGGCGTGCTGGTGGTGTTCGGCATCTGGCTGCTCGTGCTCATGAGCTGGCACCTCGAGCGCCCGCGTCAGTTGGGCGTGGTCTCGCTCGTGGTGGGGCTGCTCGTGTGGGGCGGCGTGCTTGCCTATGCGCATTTCAACGACCCGCAGCAGATCAACGGCACGCTCGCGGCCGCGAGAGCCACGCCGGCGCCGAACCCCGAAGGCATCCAGCCTTCCGAGTGGCCCGCCTATGGCCGTGACCAGCAGGGCACGCGCTATTCGCCGCTGCAGCAGATCACGCCCGATAACGTACACAACCTTCAGGTGGCCTGGACCTTCCGCACGGGCGACACGAAAGGGCCCAACGATCCGGTCGAGATCACCAACGAAGTCACGCCGATCAAGATCGGCGATCTGCTCTACCTCTGCTCGCCGCACCAGATCCTGTTCGCGCTCGACGCGCAAACCGGTGAGCTCAAGTGGAAGTTCGACCCGAAGCTCAAGGCCGATCCTTCGTTCCAGCACGTGACCTGCCGCGGCGTGTCGTTCATCGATCTTTCGGCGGCGTCGGTGAACGCCGCCGCTGCGGCTCTGGAGGCCACGGCCGCGAGCGATCCGGCTGCCGTTGCGCCCGCGAGCGAAACCCGGGTCGCGCCCGCCGTCGCCAACGGCACCTGCACGCGCCGCATTCTGCTGCCGGTGAACGACGGCCACCTCTACGCGCTCGACGCGCTCACGGGCGAGCGCTGCCCGGGCTTCGCCAACAACGGAGACCTCGATCTGCAGCACGCCATGCCGGTCACCACGCCGGGCATGTACGAGCCCACGTCGCCGCCCATCGTCACCAACAAGGTGATCGTCGTGGCAGGCGCAGTGGAAGACAACTTCTCGACGCGCGAGCCCTCGGGTGTGATCCGCGGCTACGATGTGCGCACCGGCGAGCAGCTGTGGGCGTTCGATCCGGGCGCGCCCGAACCCAACAAGATGCCGGGGCCGGGCGAGCACTACGTGTGGAATTCGCCGAACTCGTGGGCGCCGGCCGCGTACGATCCCAAGCTCGACATCGTCTATCTGCCGATGGGCGTGAAGACACCCGACATCTGGGGTGGCGACCGCACACCCGACATCGAGCGTTACGCAACGGGCCTGCTCGCACTGCACGCCTCGACGGGCAAGCTCGCCTGGTTCTACCAGACGGTGCACCACGATCTGTGGGATATGGATCAGCCCTCGCAGCCCACGCTCGCCGACATCACGGACAAGGACGGCAAGATCGTGCCGGTGATCTACGCCCCCGCGAAAACGGGCAACCTGTTCGTGCTCGACCGCCGCACGGGCGCGCTGGTCGTGCCCGCCCCCGAACAGCCGGTGCCGCAGGGCGCCGCGCCCGGCGACCATGTTTCGGCCACGCAGCCGTTCTCGCAGCTCACGTTTCGCCCCTCGAAGGATCTCACCGATGCCGACATGTGGGGCGCCACGATGTACGACCAGCTCATATGCCGCGTGATGTTCCACCAGTTGCGCTATGAAGGCACGTTCACACCGCCTTCGCTGCAGGGCACACTCGTATTTCCGGGCAACCTCGGCATGTTCGAGTGGGGCGGCCTTGCCATCGATACCGATCGCCAGGTCGCCGTGGCCAATCCAATCGCGCTGCCGTTCGTCTCGCGGCTGATTCCGCGCGGTGCCGGCAACCCAATGGAGCCGCAGCCGGGCGCGAAGGGCAGCGGAACGGAGGCGGGCATTCAGCCGCAGTACGGCGTGCCTTATGGCGTGACGCTCAATCCGTTCCTCTCGCCGGTAGGCCTGCCGTGCAAACAGCCCGCGTGGGGCACCATCGCGGCGATCGATCTCAAGACCAACGAGATCGTATGGAGGCGGCGCATTGGCACCGTGCGCGACAGCTCGCCGTTGCCGCTGCCGTTCAGGATGGGCATGCCGATGCTGGGCGGTCCGATCGTCACGGCTGGCGGGGTCATCTTCATCGCGGCGACGGCGGACAACTATCTGCGCGCCTTCGACGTGAACGACGGCAATCTGCTGTGGCAGGCTCGGCTACCCGCTGGCGGCCAGGCCACGCCGATGACGTACTCGGTCAACGGCCGCCAGTTCGTGGTGATCGCGGCAGGCGGGCACGGCTCGTTCGGCACGAAGCTCGGCGATTACGTGATTGCCTACGCGCTCCCCAAGGAGTGAGCCGCTCGCGAACCGCCCGGCGCAGCCGGGCCGCCGCGAGTCCCGCATTGTCACGGACTGCCAGGCATCACATCGAGGCGGCAGACGCTCGCACAGCGCCTGCCGCTTCCCATGTAGATGGCGCCGCTGGTGCGCGTCGCTCGCCTCTCTCCTTTGTTGCCTACATGAATCGAACATTGCGCGCGTCGCGCGTGTGGACTGCACTGTCCGTGGCAACCTTGTCCACGTTGCCCGCGACAGGCGCGCACGCGCAAAGCTCTGTCACGTTGTATGGGGCGCTTGACACGAGCATCGAAGTCACCAACCCGGGCGCGGGCTGGGTCGCTCGAATGGACTCGGGCGCGTATCGCGGCTCGCGCTTCGGCGTGCGCGGCGTGGAAGATCTCGGCGACGGCATCAAGATCCTGTTCGAACTGGAGAACGGCTTCGGCTCCAACGACGGCACCTTGGCGGTACCCGGCACGATCTTCAACCGCCAGGCGTGGATAGGCTTGGGCACGCGCTGGGGCACGCTGCGGGTGGGGCGGCAATATTCGCCGATCTACATTCCGTTCAAGGGGCAACTCGACGCGTTCGGCGCGGGAACCATCGCCTCGGGGCTGAACAATCTCTCGAAGATTACACCGTACGAATCGAACGCGATTGCCTGGCTGTCGCCCGAGATCTACGGCTTTTCGACCACGCTGATGGCTTCGCTGCGCGACCCCGGCACGGGCAGCAACGGCCTTGCCGGCAACATCGAAACCTTCGAATGGCGCCACGGCCCGTTTCGGATTGCGTATGCGCATCAGCAGCAAAACGGCAATGGCGCACTGCGCGCGAATCTAGGCGGCGTTTCGTATGTTTTCGGCCCGGTCACCGGCTATCTCGCGTATTTCAATGGCGATGGCGGCACACCGCGCAACCATAACAATGGCGTTTCGATCTCGGCGCGCTACGAGATCACGGCCCGATTTCGCGCTTCGCTCGGGTACACCTGGCTGCACGATCTCTCGGGCGCCGACAACGACGCCGACCAGTTCAGCGCCGCCTGCGAGTACGACCTCTCGAAGCGCGTGTTGCTCTATGCGAGCGCGGGATGGTTGCGCAACCAGGGGCAGGCAACGTTCACGCTACGCGGCGTGAATGTTGCCGGGCTGCCTCCTTCATGGCCGGGCGCGCCAGTGCGCGGCGTGCAGTTCGGAATGATCGACCGGTTCTAACGAGCGCCTCCTGTCCACTCGATCCCCTGTAAATGCGCCGCGAAATCAATGGACAATGCGGACCACATGTCGCCAACGATCGCGCTCGACCTCGCTTGCTCGCTGCCAGGACGGCGCTTCATTCGAAGGCCACGCAAAGGCGTTCGAGCGGCACGGCAGTCAGTACGCAGATCGAAAAGGCGAGCCCGAACGTGAACGCCACGGAAGTGGTCGCGCCACACCACGCAATGAAGCGATGGGCGTCGCGCCTGCTGTTTGCGATGTAGACGATCCTGCGCCAGGCATGGCCGGCCGCAAAGGTAATGGCGAGCGCGACGAGAAACGCGCCAAGCGATGCCAGGATGACGATCCACTGGGTGTCGAGCCACGTTGGCGCCTCGCTTTGCGCGACAGCGTCGGCGCACGCCCTGGAGACGAGCGTGACGCCGAGCGCGAGGTGGAGGAGCCAGATCAGCGGTACGACGCACAGACCGAGCCAGGCGGCGATGCGCTGTGCACGCGTGGGCGTGGAGCGCGGGCCGGTCGCGGCGGGTTGCGGGGATGATGGTCCGGAGGTCATAGGGCCTCCCGTTGGACGCCACGCGGACGGGGGCGCAGGAGGTGTGCCCGATTGGTCCTATTTGATTTTACATAACATAAATTAGCGAACTTTCTGATGTAGGGGCTACGTCCTAATGTCGTGACTTTAGTGCCAGTCGTTCTCGGCAGCGCGAGCGAAGACGACCCACGCCTCCGGGTCAACTTCTACTGGAACCGCATCAAGGGACGCCCCTTTACAGGGTCCGTCGATGCACTTTCCATCGTCGAACCGGAACAGCGCGCTATGGTGTGCGCACATCAGCACCTGTGACCGATAGCAAGAAACGCTTCCCGGCACAAAGTCCAGGGATACGGAAAAATGAGGGCAACGATTGACGTATGCCCAGACGTTGTCGCCACGCCGGACAACGACGATGGGGCGCCCCGCTGATGCTTCGTCGAGAACGCGGGCACCACCGTCCGGCACTTCGGCGAGACGACACAACTGGCGTACGCTCATCGCTCAAACCCGTTGTTCAGGATTGCCGAGGCTCCAGTCCCACGGCCGGACCTCGACCCGCGAGAACAGCCCTTCTTTCATGTACGGGTCCTCTCCAACGAACCGCATCACCGCGTCGATGTCGTCCGCTTCTACGACGAGAAGCGTGCCGTTCATCGCATTGCATAAAGGTGCCAGCGTGGGCCCGCCCAGACGTACGAAGACGCCGTGCTGGGACGCGCTGCGCAAATAAGTCCGATGGCTCGGACGCACGCGCTCGCGGACCTCACGCATGCCCGGCTTGTCGGTGGCGAAGACTGCGAAATAGCGACGCATTGTTCAGCTCCGGTCAAGCACGAAGTCGTAGTTCGCCTCGCGATACGGGCCATCCAGATTGAAACGACGGGCGAGTTCATCGCCGGCCGGCCGCTCACGGTAGGCAACCAACAGCGACGGCTTGACGCCGAAAACCGCATCCGATTCGAGGTACTTGTCGTCCTTGTCGAACAGATGGGTCACGAGCGTTCGGTGCCCAGGCGCCTCGATCATGAAATGCAGATGCGCAGGCCGCCACGGATGCCGACCGGTTGCATTGAGCATCCTGCCGACCGGACCGTCAGTTGGTATGGGATAGCTGACGGGCAGAATCGTTGTGATTGCGTAGCGACCTTCGGCATCCGTGCGGTAGCGGCCACGCAGGTTGCCATGCGGCTGCCCCGTGTCCTGGCCGGAGTACATGCCGTTCTCTGCCGTCTGCCAGACGTCGAGCACCGCGTTCACAATCGGAGTGCCATCGGTGGTGCGCACCTGACCACGGACGATAACCGGCGTGCCAGGGGTGAAGGCCATGTTCTCGCCATAGGCACGCTCGGGCATGCCCTTGATGTAGAACGGGCCGAATACGGTCGTATCCGTTGCTCCGGTCGCGAACCGGTGATTTATCGCATCGACGAGCATGGAGACGCCCAGCGTGTCCGAGAGCAGGATGAATTCCTGACGCACGACGTCGTCGCACATCTTCCCCGTCTCGGTGAGAAAGCGGATTGCGGACATCCATTCGGCCTCCGTCGGCTCCGTTTCCCGGACAAAGGCATGAATATGTCGCACGAGGCTCTGCATCAAGGTGCGCAGGCGCGCGTCCGGTGTGCTGGCAAAGCTGGCGACAACCTGCTCGGTCAGCCGCGCATCGCCATCGTCATGTTCTGTAGTCACGTGTGTCTCCTTTCATGTTTCCAGCTGCTCAATGCGGTACGCGCCCTTCCCACGCGTCCTGCAGCAACTCACGAATCGCCGCGCGCTCGATCGGCCGCGGATTCGCATAGGGGTTCTTGCAGGCAATATCGGTTGCTTCGTCGAGACCGTCCTGCGGCATGCCGATGTCTGCGAGCGCCGCAGAGATCCCGAGCTTGCCGTTCAGTTCGAACAGCAGCGGACCGGCCTGGGCGGCTTCGCTGCCACCCAGTGCACGTGCGACCCGGCACAGTGCCTCGGGCGCGGCAGCGTGGTTGTAATGCGCAGTATGGGGCAGCATCGCCGCATGCGTCTGCGCGTGCGGCAGATTGAACGTGCCGCCAAGGGTATGGCACAGCTTGTGGTGTATCGCCATGCTGACCGCGCCGAGACACGTCCCTGCGAGCCAGGCACCGTACAGCGCCCGGCTACGCATTTCGCGGTCGTCCGGCGCACTCACAATGACCGGCAACGCTTCGCCGAGCGCGCGGATGGACTCCTCTGCCATCAGGCTGATGACGGGATTCGCGTCCTCGGCATAGAGCGCTTCGACGGCGTGCGCCAGAGCGTTGACGCCAGACGCTGCGGAGATACCCGCCGGGAGCGAAAGCGTCAGCGACGGGTCATAGATGACGGTGCGCGGCAACACTCGCGCATCGCGGCCCGTGCGCTTCAGACGGCCTTCCGTGAGGCCAAAAATCGGCGTCATTTCGGAACCGGCGTAGGTCGTTGGCACCGCGAGAATGGGCAGGGACGACTCGAGTGCAATCGCCTTGCCCAGACCGATGGTGGACCCGCCGCCAATGGCGATGCAGCAGTCCGCGTCAAGCTCGCGCGCCGTCTCGCGCGCCGCTCGGGCGACCTCCACCGGGACGTGCATGACAGCCTCGGCGCAGACGCCGGCGGCGCGCTCGCCGAGTACATCCTTTGCCTGGTCCGCGAGATGACGCTGCTCGGGCGTCGACAGGATCAGTGCCCGCCGGGCACCGAGTTTCGTCAACTCGTCCGGCAGCTTTGCGATCGCCCCCCATTCGAAAACTACGCGCGAAGGGGTTCCCTGATAAACAAAGCGCTCCATGGCAACCTCAGCGTTTGAAGTGCGGCGGAACGTTACCGTCGACGTTGACCCACACCGAACGCGCTTCGGTGTAGTCGTGCATTGCTTCGAAGCCCATTTCGCGGCCGTACCCCGACTTCCCGACACCGCCGAACGGGCTGCCGGGATTCACGCGCTTGTAGCAGTTAATCCAGCACATACCGGCGTTGATTTGCGCGGCGGTCTTGTGCGCGCGCGAAAGGTCACGGGTCCACAGGCCGCTGCCGAGACCATATTCGGTCGCGTTCGCGATGGCCAGCGCTTGTTCATCGCTGCCGAAGCGCAGCACCGTGACAAACGGTCCGAAAACCTCTTCCTGTGCGATACGGTCCGACGCGCGCTTCGTCTCGATGACCGTCGGGCGCACGTAATAGCCATTGGCCAGCGAGCTATCCTGCGGTGCGCTACCGCCGGTGAGGACGCGTCCGCCCTCCTCGCGCGCCACATCGACGAACGTAAGCACGCGGTCCAGATGCTGCTTCGAGGTCAGCGGACCCATTTCGGTATTCGGGTCGAGCGGGTGGCCGACGCGGATGGATGACGCGAGCGAAACGAAACGCTCGAGGAACTCGTCCGCGATGCGTTCGTGCAGGACAAGGCGCGAACCTGCGATACATGCCTGCCCCTGATTGTGGAAGATGGCCCACGCCGCGCCGTTGATCGCAGCGTCGAGGTCGGCGTCATCGAACACGATATTCGCGCCCTTGCCGCCGAGTTCCAGTTGCACGCGCTTCAGGTTGCCCTGCGACGCTTCGACAATGCGGCGGCCAGTCGCCGTCGAACCCGTGAATGCGATTTTCCCAACGCCGGGATGTTCAGCAAGCCGCTGACCGGCGGTATGGCCGTAGCCCGGGACGATATTCACCACACCTGCGGGGAAGCCGACTTCCGCCATGAGTTCGACGATGCGCAGCGTCGAGAGCGGTGTGATTTCCGACGGCTTCAGCACCACCGTGTTGCCCGCTGCGAGCGCCGGCCCCATCTTCCAGCTCGTGAACATCAGCGGGAAGTTCCAGGGAACAATCTGGCCCACGACGCCGATAGGCGCGCGCTGCACGTAGTTCAGGAACCCCGTTTCTACGGGAATCACGGAGCCCTGCAGCTTGTCCGCCATGCCACCGAAGTAGCGGAAGCACGCGGCGGTGCGCGGCACGTCGAGCGAGCGCGAATCGCGAATCGGATGGCCCGTATCGAGGGATTCCAGCTGTGCCAGCTCCTCGGCGTTCGCTTCGATGGCATCGGCGAGGCGCAGCAGAAGGCGGCCGCGTTCTGCTGCAGGCATCGCCGACCATTTCGGAAACGCGCGGGTGGCGGCTTCGACAGCGAGGTCGACATCTGCGGCGGTCGCTGCGGCGATTTTCGTGATGAGCGAGCCGTCGTGCGGGTTGAGCACGTCGATGGTGCCGCGGTCAACGGCGTCAACGAAACGCCCGTCAATGAAGAGTTGGGTTTGCATGAATCGTCCTCGATTTATTGCTGGCTCACTGCCTGGAACTCGATGGGATACGGAGCGAGTTCACCGCTCTCATAGCGCTGCGGCAGGTTCGGCGTGGCGTTTTCCCAAACCAGCAGCATCGAGCGTTTCGTCGAGTAGCCTTGATGGCGGATGTCGGCAGGCATCGCACAGATGTCGCCTGCACGCATGGTGATTCGGGCACGCGGCGCGCCGGTGTTCTTGTCGCCGATATCCCAGACGATTTCATCGGAGAGCTGCAGGAACCATTCGACACGGTCGTTGCCGTGGAACACCGGCAGGATGAATTCTTCGGTCGTCGGGCAGAACAGGCTCAGGCCGCACACCGACGTCACCGACGGATTCCACGTCACATCCGAACGGGAAAGGTATTTGAAGAGGTTGAACGCATGAAGCTCGCCTTCGAATCCGGGTTCGGCATGCACTTCCGGCTCGTCCTGAATGACGTCCGCGAATGCGCGATTGACCGGGAGGTCGTCGCGCAGCGGCGAGTCGCCTTCGAGACCCGGCATACGGCGCGTAGCGATGCGCTTGCGTTCGATTGCCGCGCCATTCTCGCCATGCTTGCGGCCGAATGCCGTGCCGGTTTCTTCCGGCGCCGCGAACGGATCGAAGCCTTCGTTCGTCCAGTCGTGCAGCATGGCCTTGAACGTTGCCATGATGGTCGGCGTTTCGAACGTCTCGGTGTAGTCGACGCCCGCTTCCTTCAGAATGCCGTTGAACGTGCCTGCGTACACATCGACCTTGCCGTAGTGATTGCGCGTGCCGAACACGTGGTCGAAGTTCACCCAGCCGTAGAAGAAGCCCCATGCGACGTCGCGCATCATCGCGCGCAGGAAAGCGTCTGCGGGCACAGCATGCGTGCGCGTCTGCCCCTTTGCGGGCCAGCTGATTTTCACGAAATACTCGTCGCGCTGGAAATCGAATTCACCGAGCTTGAAGCGGCGGTAGCCGGTGACGGCGTCGGGCTCCGTGGAACGCACCGTGTCTGCTGCAAAATCTGCGGGATGGTCGAGGGTATCGAGGGCGGCCATAGCTTGTCTCCTGGTATTCGAATGTCGGCTGTCGAGCGGTCAGTGCAGGCAGATGTCGGCCCACTTCTCCACGGACAGCTCACCGAGAATGGTCTGCACGAGAGCGACGCCCGGCTTGCTTGCGACAAAGCGGTATGCGCAGCCTGCGGGGAGAAGCGCCTGGTGTCCCTTGCGCAGAACCACGTGGCCCATCTTGCGACCGGCGGGTTGCGCGCCGGCGCTTACGGTGCCACGCCCGGACTTCGGCGGATCGTCGAGCTTGATGAATTCGATCTGGACTTCGCCATCCATCTGGATGGTGAATTCGTCGTGAGCACAGGCGAACCACGGCGATACACCTTCGGTCCGGAGCACTTCGATGACGTATTCGAGATTCTTGCCGACGACGACCTTTTCGTAGGGCGCCGACCTGGAAGCCACCTCGAAGATGTTCGAGAAGGCGTAGTGACGAGCGCTGCCGCTCGTGATTTCAATGTCGCCTTTTTTGTAGCTATCGAGCGAGCCAAAGACGGTATGGAATGCCGTGTCGGTCATTGCTGTCTCCTGTGTTGAACTGCTTGTCGGGATCAACTCTAGGGGCAATGGCGGGTAGCAACAACCTGCGGGACAGCGACTACGGCATTTGCGATTCGCGAATAATCCCCACGTGAATTAGCTGATTACCGAATCCAGCCTCGCTCGAGCAAAGGCACATCCCATGACGGCTCGCTGCCGATATATTCCGCAAGGAACTCAACGAGCGCCTTCACCTTCAATGCCTGACGCTGCGTTGCGGGATAAACAGCGGCAAAGCTCAATGCCGAGAGGTCATAGTCCGTCAAGACAGGCACCAAAGTACCGTTCACCAGCGCTTCGCTTGCAACCAGGGTTGGCAAACAGACAATGCCCCCGCCCATAAGCGCATAGTCCCGAAGCAGATGAACAGAATTCGAACGAATCATGCCCGGCAATTCCATCTCGACCACCTCGTCACCGTGCGTCATCGTCCAGCGATTTCGCGAGGGATATCCCGAGTAAAGCGCAGTTGTGTGCTGCAGCAGGTCGGCCGGATGTTGTGGTGCGCCGTGTTTCTCGAGATACGACGGCGACGCACAAAAGAGACGGCGAACGGTAAACAACCGACGTTCGATGAGCGACTCGGAAATCGGCGGGAAAATCTGGAACGCGATATCGAAGCCTTCTTCAACCGGGTCGACAACGCGGTCGTTCACGATGATATCGAGCTGGATTCCCGGATAGCGCTGGTTGAATTCGGCCAGTGGCGCGCCGAAATGTCCAAGCGCAAACCCGGGGAGCATCTGGATGCGCAAGCGCCCTGTCGGCGTCGCGCGAAGCTCGCGCATCTGGTCAGTCAATTCATTGACGCGGCCCACGACCTCAGCACACTCGCGATAGAACGCCTCCCCGACCTCCGATAGCCGGACATGGCGCGTGCTACGGTGGAAGAGCGGCGCGTTGACGAACTTCTCGAGTTGCTGGATGCGGTTGGTCACCACGGAACTCGCCACACCAAGCTGCCTTGCCGCTTCGGCGAAGCTGCTCGCCTCCGCCACTCTCACGAATGCCTCGATGCTTAGAAACCGGTCCATGCGGCGCCTTTTCCCAATGCAAAGTGCCAGTCTATCTGGACCAGACTGCTCGCTGCGTCACCCAGAAGACGTCACACTGTCACTAGATTGATGTCAATCTCACATATAGGGCACGTTAGTGCGTGCGCCTTGTGGATTGCCCCTATTGCGTCTGCGCTGATTGCCTCGCGTCGCGACACCAGGCTCGACACAAGCGAAGGTTGGCCTGTGGCGAAGCATTCAGCATCCATCCGTTCAACAAGTGGGCCGACAACCGCGATACATCCGGGGCGGCGTAGAGAAACCGCCGCCGGCTTCGCATCTGAATTACCGCGGCTGCTCGCCTGCAGCGAGTTTCGGTCGCAGGACAGCACTGCGCTGCAGGACGGCCGGCGCGGTTTCCTTGAGAAGCAGGCTGACCACGACGCCGAGGACGACGGCGCACATCGGCAGCCAGAGGATGTTCTGGATACCGAAGTGAGTGGCGACGTATCCGCCCATCGCCGGCGCAATGCCGCCACCGAAGATTTCGCCCACGCCGACGACCGCGCCAATCGACGTCGAGACTAGCCCGATGGGTGCGGCTTCAGTCGCAACCGGTCCGGAGAGCAGCGAGACCACGCCGAGCGTGAAGAACGACGCGACGAACAGCACAGCGAATAGTGCAAGCGGTTGAGGGCCCAGACCACGGAAAATGTAGAGCATCACAGCGGTTCCCGCGAAGCCCACGACGCTGGCCAAACGGCGGCCGACGAGGTCTGAGAGACCCGGCAATCCGAATTGCCCCAGGAAGCCGCCAAAGCCGATCGCGGAGACAACCAGGCCCATTTTCTGGGTGTCGATCGACAGGTAACCCGTGAGATACAGCGGCAGCAGCGCGCCAAGAACGAACACGCCGGTCATTGCGCAGCACAGCGCAAGCATGGCAACGAGGATGTTCCTGCTCTTGAGCACATGACCCAGCGACGCTGGCGCATGCTCCGAAGCGACCTCCTGCACCACCTTCGGCTCACGGATGACGAAGAACATAATCGCTCCGAGAACCAGGCCGGGAATGGCGACGAAACCGAACACCCAGCGCCACGTGACAAAGCTGAGCAGTTGCGTTGCGATGATGGGCGACAGCGCCAAACCGAACAGCGCGAAACCACTTTGCTGCAGGCCGAGATTCAGCCCGCGGCGGCGCGGATGCGATGCGTCTGCCGTTGCAGCGAAGCTGGTCGGGCAGAACGAGCCCTCAGCAACACCCATCAGGCCGCGAATGGCGATGAGGCTGAAGAGCCCACCCGCGAGACCGGAGAAACCGGAAAGCAGCGAAAACGCGATGATTGCGGGAATGAGAACCTTCCGGCGGCCCACCTTGTCCGAGATGCCGCCCATCAGGGCAGCGAAGATGCCCCACGAGAGGCCGAGCACTCCGATGCAGTTGCCGACGTCCTGAGCAGTCAGGTTGAGGTCCTTCATGATTGAAGGGAACAGCGGTGCGATGAGCCAGCGGTCCAGACCGACCAACCCGAAGCCCAGGGCCAGCAGCGTTACCGCCTTCCATTCGTAGGAGGTATCCCACTCGTTTGCTTTCATTTCCGTCTCCGTAACCATTGGCTCGTTGCGCGTGCGCCGGGAGCGGAACGCCAGGGCCAATGCCGTTTTTTGCGTGCGAAGTCAATCGCGAGGTGTAGTCGACCGTCTTTTTCAGTGCGAGACGCCCTGCGACTACCCGGCCGACGGCACAAAGATAGGTGCAAGGCTCACTATTGCGGTATGGAAGAACCAGCGAACGCGATATTCGCGAAACGCGAATAATCGGCGCCTTTAAGCGAAAGGCGTTCTCTGGAAAGCACAGTGCGACGAAAGCTGGGACGAAATGGACACGGGATCAGCGTGCCCCGGGGAATCCCTCGTAGACATTGCAGAGGGGGCGCAGCGGTACGCTCATTGGTGAAAATACGTGCGCCAACATTTGAATCCCGCTGCGCAACGCGGGACGGAATGCCAATGCGACCAACCCGCGCTTCGTTCGGGGATCAAACGGGTGGCGAAGGCGATCGAACCGTGTCAGTTGTAGCCCAGGATCGCCGCTGTTTCGACATCGTGTCGATCGAGCGGGTTGCCGGCTAGCAAGACAGTCGGCGGCAGCAGTAAAGAACGGTACGGCAGCGCGAAGGTCGCGCTCGCCTGATTGCCGTTGCGCTGCTTGGTTTCCTGCGCGTGGGTGCTATCGGGGTGGCTCATTGATGCTCCTGCTGGTTGGTGAGTCATTTCAGATGGGTTGCTTCGACGGATGAATGTCGTTTATGTCAGTGCCTGTGCTTCGCTTCAATAACCGGCTTCGGGTGCGTTTCGTGATGACGATCACCGCCAGGACCACGGGCCCTATCGCCAGACCTTCGGCGAGTTCCGGCTGGATCGGCAGACTGAGCACGTGTAGCGCCTTGAAGGCAGCCGCTACCAGCGAAAGCACGTAGTAGGAGATCGCTGCAACGGAGAGACCCTCGACGGCATGCTGCAAATGGAGTTGATTGCGGGCGGTGCGTTCCATGCCGCCGAGCAGGCGGGTGACATCCCTTTCCTGCGTGAGATTGACTCGCGTGCGCAACAGATCGACCGCACGCGCAATACGGGCCGCGAGTACCTCGTGGCGTGCCCAGACGCTGCGACAGGTTTCCATCGCAGGTGCAAAGCGGCGTTCCATAAACTCCTGGATCGTGGGCATGCCCTCAATACGTTCTTCACGCAACTCGTGAATTCTCGCCAGAACCAGTTTCTCGTAAGCGTGTGATGCGCTAAAGCGCGAGCTCGAGCCCGCCAATGATTCGACGCGAACCGCAAGGTGCGTGAGTTTGACAAGTAGTTTCGAGTCATCGCCTTCCGCTCCCTCTGCGTCCATGCCCTGCATGAGCGCCTGAAGCGAAATATGAATTTCGTCCAGTTCGCGGCTCATCCGGCGTGCGACCGGCAGTGCCAGAAGCGCCATCATCCGGTACGTTTCAATTTCGTATAGCCGCTGCAACAGTCGGCCGCCCTGCTCCTCGCGAAAGCCGTCATCGAGGACGAGAAAGCGCGTGAAGCCATCGGGTCGCACGCACCAGTCGCAAAACGCCTGGCCCCCGCCGAGCACATCGCTTCCGACGAGAATCGGTCCATCGATCCAGTGGCGTACCGCGCCACGTGCCACACGCGCTGCTTCACCCGTGAGCAGTTCCATGCGTGACGCGACGAGCCGGCTGCCGGCGAGTTGCGCAAACCAGTTCGCAGGAATGCCCTGAATGGCGATGTCATCGAATAATGCTTTGTCGCGGCGGGGGCTGACGAACGTAAACGTGGAGAACTCGGCATGGCGCTCCCACTTGAGCTGCCATCCGCTCGGTGATTGAAAGGAATAGTGGGTCGCGCCTTCTGCCGGAACCGGGATTTTCGTGTCCCTGCACAACGTCTGCAATAGCGCGTCGTGTAACCACGGCTTGTGCTCGGTGAAGACCGCATAGTGAATGAGCGAAACGGATTCGGCCAGCTTTAGAAACGGCCGGGCGTGCAGTTCTGCAGCCAGGGCGGCGCGTAACGGATGGTCCAGGTATTCCGGGGTCGTCGTTTTCACGATGCTATTCACGCAGTGAGAGCGATGCTTCGATAACGAGGCAGGCAAGAAACTATGGCGGAAGTGCAGCAACAAGCAAAGCTCGTAGTTTTGATCGATATCTTCAGTTTTTCTGATGGATAGAGACAGGCACACGTGAAGATCGATACACGCGTGGCAACTGCGATCGGCAAACCGTCATTCGAACTGCGCTGCACGATGCGGCTTTCAAGGGAATCTGCCTGCGCGATCGCGTGAGGCGCCCTCGGCTAACCTGTTAGCAGAACATGTGTTGACGATCGGCGCGCTGCGCCGGCGGGCGGCGCAGCGCCAATGCTGGCTCAGCGCGCGGCGGCCTTCGCAACGGCCGCATTCGCCGAAGCCACCGCCGTCATGTTGATGATGCGTCGCACCGTCGCCGCAGGCGTGAGGATGTGCACCGGCTTCGACGCGCCCAGCAGGAACGGGCCGACCGTCACGCCTTCGCCGCCGATCACCTTCAGCAGGTTGTACGCGATGTTGGCCGCTTCCACGTTCGGCATGATCAGCAGGTTCGCCTCGCCCGTGAGCGTCGTGCCCGGGAACGACTGCTTGCGGATCAGCTCGGAGAGCGCCGCGTCGCCGTGCATTTCGCCGTCCACTTCGAGCTGCGGAGCACGGGCGGCGATCAGCTCGCGCGCGGCCTGCATGCGCTGCGACGTCGACGAACGCACGCTGCCGAAGTTCGACGAAGAAAGCAGCGCGACCTTCGGCGTGATGCCGAACTTTTCGATCTCGCGTGCGGCGAGGATCGTCATGTCGGCGAGCTGCTCGGCGCTCGGCACTTCGTTCACGTAGGTGTCGCTGATGAAGATGTTGCGCCCCGGCAGCATCAGCAGGTTCATCGCCGCGTAGTTTTCGGCTTCGCTGGCCTTGCCGAACACCTGATCGACGAACTTGAGGTGATAGTCGAAGCTGTTCAGCAGACCGCAGATCATGCCGTCGGCGTCGCCCAGATGCACGAGGGTCGCGCCGATCAGCGTGTTGAACTTGCGCATCGACGCCTTCGCGACCTCGGGCGTGATGCCCTGGCGCGCGCCGAGTTCGTGGTACGCCTGCCAGCCCTTCTGGAAACGCGGATCGTCTTCAGGATCGACGATCTCGAAGTCGGTGCCGGGACGCAGCTTCGAGCCCATCTTCTTCAGGCGCATTTCCACGACCGACGGACGGCCCACGATGATGGGCCTGGCGATCTTCTCGTTGAGCACGAACTGCGCGGCGCGCAGCACGCGCTCGTCTTCGCCCTCGGCGAACACGATGCGTGCGCACTTCGCCTTCGCCGCCGCGAACACGGGGCGCATCACCATGCCCGAGCGGTAGACCGTCGCGCCGAGCTGCTCGCGGTAGGCTTCCATGTCCTGGATCGGGCGCGTC
>NZ_BBJJ01000063.1 GCF_000739815.1 Paraburkholderia mimosarum LMG 23256 = NBRC 106338 | reverse complement strand
TGCTAACGAATGCGCCGCGAATGCCGCGCGAAAGATCTGCCCTCTCGCCGGATGTCGCCCAACCAATTCAGAAAGAATGCCGCCGGTGCGCCGCTCAAAATGGTCAACCATACTTTGCTCGGCTTGGGCCGCGTCGCCAGCCTCCATCGCTAACTTGAACCGCCGAGGAAGGCTCATTGGCATGGCGGGGTCGAGATACCATCCATTCCGGCTCATCTCCAGAAGCGCCGGGCGGACATTTTCTGGATACGACTCTAGAGCGGCCGACACGGCGTCGACACTGCGGGAGATTGCCTCAAGCGGCCCAATCTGCATCTTCTGCAGTTGGCCGAGCAAGCGCCCCACGACCCTATCGACGTGAACGTCACCGCACTTTTTCAGCCAATCGCCAACCGATTCCGATTCCTCGGATTCCATCTTTACGCTTGCTCCATCACGTCACCGCTACATGAAACCGTGCCGCAAAGCTCGCCTTCCGCTAGGGTCTCGTTGCCCACATTGCTCGCTCGAATGTCAGGCTGGGGGGCTGCCTATGTCCCCATTCTGGCTCCGCCAAGCCCAGTTGGGTAGGCCCAAGAAAAAGCGCGATATTCCAGCCACGACGATCAACCGTACTCGCGTAAGCAATCCCATCTACCACGCCGCCCTCAAACTGATAATCGCGCACAAACTCGGTGACTACTTGCGAAGGCAAGTAGTCGACGTGCACGCGCTGGTCCCTGTCTACTGGCTGCATGATGTCCGCTGCAAAGTCGTGCAAGAAGCTGAGCGTAAGTTTCGTTGTCCGCCCGGCGTCGGAAAACATACCGGGCTCCGGCGGTAGTGCACGCAAGTCGAGAACGCGCAACGGCCGAGTCGCGCGCCAGAGCCCTACCTTTGCCGCTTCCTTTCTGGTCTCCTTGAGTGCTGTTGCAATCGTCGAGGCCAGATACAGCATCGGGATACCAGCCGGATTCATGCGATTGCTCTGCAGGGCGTGCTCAACGGGAGGCGGCCCAAAATCCGACGCACCCGCGCCTTTGCCTTTGGGAAGATCAACACGCGCTCGCCAGAATGCGGTACCAGCAGATATTTCTTTGATCAGGCCGATGTTTTGGCTGACGCCTGCAATGTGATCTAGGAGAGATGCCGGAGTTAAGGAATCTTGATCATCTCTGCCCGTCGCATGGAAGAAGAACCTCCTCTTGTGCTTTACTGTTTCGCAGAATCCCTGCCAACTTGTCCGCAAGGCATCGTCGAGGTCGAGCGCTCCCGCATCAAAATCGCACCAAATTTCGTCGGCCATAGCCTGGGCAATGCTGCTGTACAGGGTTCCGTCATCCCTGGGCAACATCAGACCAATTTTCTCCAACATGTCCCACGAATCCCAGTGGGCCCCCAAATAGCCGCCCTCCGCCGAGCAATACATGAGTTGGTCAACAGCGCGGCCGTAGTAGCGCCCGATACACTCCTCGATGTGCTTTGCTACCTTATAAAATTTCGCCGTTGGCGAATCGAACCTGTTACACGCACTACAGCCGCGCGGCCCGCCCTCCTTTCGAATCCAGGCACGCAGGTCTTCGTCGGCGAAGCAGGATGAGCAAACGCGGTTCATATTCAAGGAGGTGCAAATTGTTGAGATTTGGGAGCGCTTCCGTTGCATAAAAAGCGAGGTGCGATTGTATCCAACGCAGCGGGCATCGCGGCGTCGGCCCGTACGAACGCAGGTCGCCAGCAGTTCGATGACCGCCTGAAGCCACGGAAGGACGATTGTGTCTCCATATCGGTCGGCCGAGGAGACCACGATTTCTCTCGCGGTACTATATGTATGGCACTACCTTCCTGGTCATTTTGGCAGCGATCGGGTCGGCCGCTAGAGATCGAATGGGTCGCGTTCTTTCAGCCCGAGCCACCTCTCGAGAAATCTGCGCAACGTTCGCAGAGCCTCCTCGTGCACGGGGAATTGAGCGGGATCGATTGCGTCGCACCTGGCTTTCGCCACGTCGATGCCGATGAAGTTGTCGATCGTCTCCCTGTTGAAGGTGTTGTGCGGTGTCGAGACCCGATCGCCCAACGAATGACTCGTGCCCCGGCTCATCATGCGCGTGGACATGCTTGCAAATCCTTCGTCGCTCCGGATAGCCTCGTTCATCCACGCGCGGGGTTCGTCCAATGAACCCGTATAGTCCCTCCACCGGTAGAGCTGGGACAGGAGATCCGGTTCGGCCATCAGCGCGTCTCCCTCCGCGGCGCGGCCTCTCATTATCCGCAGCCATTCAGCCTTCATTGCCTCGACAGTTTTGAGATCGAGCGCCGGATCGAAAGCGTCGTCGGCCCCCTTCGCTTGCTCCGCGGGATCGTTCAGATGGATCAAAAGCGCAGCGACGGACAGCGCCCTGGTCTGGCGGAGAGACTCAAGTGCCAATCCACCTCGTACATCGTCCGGGATCCGCTTCAAAAACCAGTGCGTTGATCGCCACGCAGACAGCCAGGGCGAATTAAATGGGTCGGCGTCGCGGTCGCCCGCGAGTTTCTGCGCGATCCCGAACATCCCGCGCAGCAGCACGGCGGCGTTCTCGACCGGGAGGCGGTCGACGGACTCGTCAAATCTGGCGACGAGTGAGGGCAGGAGACCATCAGCTTCGATGTCGGCGATCTCCCGAGCCAGACCATCCTCCGTCGCAGTCGCATCGAGGAACGCCACGAAGCGACGTTCCGACATTTCGCCGACCGCGGTCTGGAGCTCGAAGTAACGCGGGAAAAAGCGCGGGGAACACACTCGTTTTGCGGTTAGCCATTTGAGACGGAAGCCATCCGCATAGTTCGTGCCCCCGTATGCCCATTCGAGGGGCGGAAAGAGGTCCTTGAGCGCGTCCCGAGCGATGTCGCGGCGCTCATCCGACACGATCTCGAGGAGACGCCCGGCTGCCGCCCTGTCCTCATCTCGCCGGCCATTGCCGAGGAAGCGCAGTTCCTGGAGAAGGAGTTCCCTCTCTCGGAACAGGGCCTCATGCAGGTCCGGTTCGAAGACGCGGAGTGCCTCAAGGAGAAGGAAGTCGACGATGTTCACCTCAAACACATCGCCGGCCGCATGCAACGGGAGGTGTACGGCGATGGAGGAGATCAGCCGACGTGCGTCACGCATATTGCGGAGCAAAGGTTGGATGCAGCCGACGAAGGCGTTACCCCAGCGCGTTTGCGTGAACCCGTTCGCCTCTGTCGCGTAGGGACCAGCTAGCTCGGACAGTTCCTCCGTGAAAATCCGATGCACGATCGACGCCGGAACCGCCGGCAGGTCGAAGCTCGCTTGGACGACCTTCTCGAGGAAGGCGCGACCGTCGCCGTCGGCCACCGGGTCGAGCGCCCGCTCTACGATGCTGGGCTGAAACAGGAGCACAAAGACGATGTTGGGCAGGTTGGCATTCGCCTTCACCTGTCGGAGGAGCAGCCTGATCTGCTCGGGCTCGAGTCGGTCGATGTCGTCGACGAAGACGACCAGCGGGCGTTCGAGTTCTCGAAGACGAGCCTCTAGCGCTTCACGTATCTTGTCGAGAGGGTCGCTGGCGCGGTCTCGTCCTAGGTGCGACAGCACGCGCCCTAACAGGGGCGTCCCGACCGAGAGGACAGCGAGTGTGGCCGCTATCTTCGCCGCCGCCGGGAGGTCAAAGCCTACGGCCGAGGCGACGGCGATCACCGAAGCGTTCGTCAGCACCGTCGAGATGAGGTGGGTCGCGCTTCCGGCTTCCTTGAGCGGCGCGCCAGTTCCTGTGAGGATCTCGCCGTAACGTCGTAGTGCTGCAGCGCGAGCGAGCGCTGCCTTCGAATGCTCGCCCCGCAGACGATCCGCGATCTGACTAAAGAGTGCGCGGGCAATTGCGTCGCCGTCGCCCCACTGCCAGGGATTGAAGTCAAGCCAGTCCGCTCCTTCGTTGGTGGCGTCGAGTCTTTCTGTAATCAGGTTCTTTAGGGAGGACTTACCGAAACCCCACCCACCCCTGATTGCGAATACCCTCCCCTCGCGCAGGCTGAGTTCCGAGAGAACGCCGCCTATGCGATTCGCGAAGTCGGCTCGCCTGAGCCGATCCTCGGACGCCTTCCGGATCGGCGCCTCCGCTCCAATCCCGCCGTCCGGAGCCTCGGTCCTCGCGGCCGCCGCACCGAGCCTCGCACATCGGCGGGCGCGCCACGCTGACAGACGGCTCAGCGGCCCGCTCATCGCGCGGGAACGCCAAAGGGGCTGCGAGTCCCGCCGAAGTGGTGGGCCGCTGGGCTCGAAGTGAAACGCGACGCCTCCATGGTCATATAGACAGTCGAGTATCTTCCGAGTACCCTGGCTCCGCGGCGGCTTTCGTTACTTTTTTGGGACATAGTTGGATTCCTGGCGACTAGTCGGGGAGATCTCATCACGATTGCGCATCCTAGCCCACACCGTCCGCTAACGGTGGGCCATCGGACATACTCGAATTGACGGTGGACGCGGGCTCAGGCCGACGGCCTCGCGCGTCGCCTCCCTCGGCGAACATCCGCTTCATTTTCAAGGAGCCGTCGATGATTCGACAGTCCGAAGTACGCTGCGTTTCGGATACGGCCTGATGCCGTAGAGAAAGTGAGTACATGCCCAGGCTGAGCTCATCTCCTACCACTGCAGTGGACGGCGCAGTCGCGTAAGCGATGCGCCTCGAGCAGAGTCGTGTGGTCACGACATGTCGCCACCCAAGCATATCTGGCGGTAGTTGATTGGCAATTTCAGGCTATTTTTTAGTGTCTCGAGATATTTACCGCCATCCTTGTCGAGTGCTGCCTCACCTACGATGACTAGTTCGATGGCAGATTGCGCGCCTGGCCAGTAGGAATATTCCAGTAACTGTCCGATGGCTTCGCGAATACAGCTCTGCAGTGACCGACCTACCTTGATCTCGAAAAATACATAACCTTCATCCGTTCGAGCGACGGCGTCAATTCGACCTCCGCAGCCGTTACGAATTTCGGTACCGATGTTTTCCTGTCCATACTCGTCGCAGAGCTCTGAATAGAGCGTCGCTTGCAACGCATTGTGACGCAGCTCGATTGAAAGTTGTCGTTCCGGGAGCGACGCACCTGTCCACGCATTTTTTGCACGATTTCCTGAATGGAAGACGAAGGGCGTGCGAGCGACCTTGACAGGAGGAAGTTCTCCTCCTGATTCCACAAACGTATAGAGTGGAAGGAGCAGGTCAAAGTCGCGAAGGATTCTGTCCAGGTCCAGTTCGCCGACGGGGACAAGCGCTCCCATGAACACGAAGATTCCCGTTTGAAAGAGTTCGTGCGAGAGGGGCCCCGGGGGGTGGCTATCGGAACGAACGCCTTTGCGGAAGTGCCACATTTTGAAGTCCGCAGGGGCGTTAAACTCCGTCCGGAGAAATTCGTTGAACAACCGCATTTTTGGCAACAGCAAGTCGATGCTCGGAAGCGTCTGGCTCGGCTCCAGGGAGAACGCTACACCATGACGAATGTACTTCTTCCCATCGCTCTGCTCCATGCCTATGTTGAATTGCAGTTCCGCACGTCCACCATAATGAAAAGCCCAATCGTCAGCGATTGTTGCCGAGTGAAACAGCTTGCGTGATGGTAGGCGCCTCAGCTTTTTGAGCTTTACACGAAGCTGCTGAAGCTTGCCAATCTCGTATCCTTCAGCACGCCGGTTTAGCTGCTCAGCGACCTGAGGTATTGTTGTCGAGTCCATGCCTTGCCTGATCGGTAGCGGGTCCCACTCTCCGGGGATACCGCGAACTGGAAGAATTGGAAAGCACGTCATGCGGCTTTGTCATCAGGCGCACTCGGCATTCACGCGTGGGGAGCCAGGGGCAATTCAAGTTGTGTTCCAACTGTCGAACGGGCACCCAGCGTTGATAGCGTCTGCAGTGTATAGCAGCCAACGCAGTGCACGTCTCCGCATTCGGTCGCCTGCAGCACGAAGTTGGTAACGATGCAGTGGCCCTCCCTGCGCAGTTCGAATACGCGTGCGGCCGGATCGATGATGTCAAGAAAACGCAAGGCATCTATCGTCGTGACTCCATCGCGTGCTTCCAGCGCCAGAAGCAATCTCTGACGCTGGATTAATGCGCCGATCCCTGGCATGCGCTTGCGAATCGCGCTCAAAATGGAAGCGGTGCTGCTCGGTGTCTGTTTTCCCATGCAGATTTCCCGTGGTTTGCATGGGATCCATGTTCGCGCGGATGGCAGCCAACGCTGCTACGCAAATACCGCCAGATGCGCGGCCAAAATCCTCCGGCGGATATTGGGCGGTTTTTCCTTCTAATTTCCGCCGCCAGACGGATGGCGTTCCGCTTCGATACCAAACTCCTCCGCGAGCCGCGTCAGCTCGTCCATCATGACGGTCGAAGCGGTCTGGTCGGAAAGACTAGCGAGCAACCGCAGGATTTCGGCCAGCTTTTGCGGATCGGATCGCTCATCCCGCGGCGGCGTCGAGTCACGATCAACTGCGATCCTCGCCAGCAGATGCCGCGTGGCATTCTCACTGCTGATTTCGGCCTCGCGCCTGGCTCGCGCGCGCCCAGCGATCGCCACCCGCGTATCGGTGGAAAGAATGTCCCGGATTTGTCGCTCGCCCGTGTCCTCCCACCCGAGCGCGGCCGCGACGGTCAAGAGCTTTACGGGAAACGTGGAGGTCAAGTCATACAACGATTCGGCCAGACGCAGGACAAAAGCGCGCCGCAGGATCAGGCCGGGCCGCCCCGCCGCCCTCGGAGGGATAGCAGATGGAGTTTCGCCAAGCTCACGCAGCGGCTCCCGGAATCCAGGCGCTTTCGCGATGGGAATGATCCAGCGTGCCGAAGCTTCGAGCTGGGCCTCCAGCGAGGCTGCGGCAATGCGGATTGACTTGATCTGATGGGAGCTAGGGGCCGCATGCTCGTGGCCTCCGCCGCCGCACGACAGATAGGCTTCCGCAGCGCACGCGGCAATCTGCTCGGCGAACATGTCCGATTTTCGCATCGGGTCTTCATTGAAGAACCCGCGGGTATCCCGGTCATCGCGAAGATACCTGCACCACGTCGACTTCACGCGGAGGGTCACTGCGAGATCGAGATACTCCCCTGCCTGCTGGATTGTCTGTTGTAGCTTTGGGTTTTGAAGTTCTTGGACGGCCACGATCTGGTTCTCGCTTCGCGCAAGGCATCGATGGTGCAGGTTAATGCGCAATTGTAGTACTGGCTGAACCAAGATCCGAATTCGCGCCTGTTGAACGCATCCTAGGCTGACCGCTAGATGCATATCGAACTGGTTGAGAGTCACGGAATCCGCGAATTCGGATCATGCGAGAGAGAATGAAGGCGCAAGCCGCAGCAGCCAATGCGCGCCGGTCGATTTGGCATCGCCGCGCGAACCCGGCACCCGCTCGTGGCGCCGGATACTCGGCCGCGTACGCGCTTTGCATGCTTCGCCGATCGGTAAACCGAACGCGGATGGCCGTCATCTCCAGAACACGACCCTACCTGCTCCCCGGGGGGCAGCGCGCTTGACCCAGCGAGGAGTAGCCGCGAACCAGGAGTCCCCTTGCATATCCCCGCGAGCACGGTGAGCACATGCGAGGACGCGGAGCACCCGGAGGATAGGGAGCACACGCTGAAACGCGTAACCATCTGAATATTCGGGTCATTTTTCTATTGGTCTGCGCGAAACCGCACATTTCGAAATCATGAAATACGAATTCTCGCGACGTTCCCCACTGTCAATGGCGGAGTTTTATCCCCTGAGTTCCGTTGAAACCTGCGCCAAGACGTCTGGCCTAACGGAGCCCACTCGCCCATACTTTCACCATCGAATTCCCTATGAGGACCGTGTCGTGGCAAATGGAAAGCAAGCGTCAGCTCGACGAATGAAGATGGCAGAACGTGCGCAGCAACTGCTTGAGTTGCATTTCCCTGACTGGCCCGAGGCTTGGCTTTGGCATCGCACGCGAAACGACGGGTTTATAACGGTTCCGCGTACGCTCCCGATTGTGATGCAAGCTATCGATAGACAAAGCAAGGGTCAACCGGCAGGCCACACGTTGTTCTGTCTGTGGACACGCTCGCCCGATCATCCGGTTCTTTCGATTGAAAATCCTGTCACGTTCGCGGCCGAAGCGGGCTTCATGGGTGAACGTGCTGTGGATACGTGGCGCAGGCGTATGAAGCGGCTCCGAGAACTAAATTTTATCCAGACCAAGGCTGGCGCCTCGGGGGAATTTCACTACATTCTGTTGCTCAATCCAAATGCCGCCATGGAATGGATGCGAGTGCATGGCCTTGTGCAAACCGAACTCTACGGTCGATTTCTCGAGCGGCTCGCGGACGTTGGCGCATACGGCGAAGTCGAAGCCGTCCGTGAAATATGGGCGCAGCAGAACGCGGCCCAGGCTGCGGCACAAGCGGCACTGACACTTCAGTCCGCCACCGCGGCGCAACCCGGCGATGCATGTGCCTCCCCCGCAGCAGAAAGTGCTGAGGCTTCGGCACCTGGCGCAAATGCCAAGGCGTGAACACGCGCTCTATACGTAGGCTGTTTCAGTAGCGAACAGAGCAAAGAGGTTTTTGAAGCGGGCGCTGGCCAGAATCGACGCTCATTCGGATAATGCAGGGTTACTTTCAGCACGAGCACGCTATGCCGAGCAGTTTTCGCGTTTACATCGATGAATCCGGGGACGAGGGTTTCAAATTTTTGCCTAACGAGCAAGGCAGCTCGCGGTGGTTCGTCCTGTCGGCCGTCGTTGTAAGAACGGAACGCGATCTTCAGCTCGTGCAGCTCGCGAAGGACGTGCGGGCACTTCTTCACAAGGAACCGAAACACGCGCTGCACTTCAGGTTTCTCAAGCATGAGCAACGCATACCGTTCGCGCGTCGCATCGGCGAGGCACCGATCCGCCATATCCACGTCCTGGTGCACAAGCCTTCGATCGCGGATCCCGAAAACTTTCAGCAGGAGAAGTTTTCCCTGTACCGCTACGCGACGCGACTGCTCCTCGAACGCGTGAGCTGGCTTTGCCGCGATTACTACCGGCCGGGGGATGCCGGTGATGGCCGCGCGGAATTGATCTTTTCGAACCGCTCCGCCATGTCCTACACGGACCTTCGAGATTATCTGCGACGCCTTCAAACCCTGCCGGACGTGCGGATTCACTGGGACAGCGTCGATCCCGATGCTGTACGCGCTGTCGCCCACGAACAGCTGGCGGGGCTTCAAATCGCCGACGCAGTCGCTACCGGGGCGTTCTACGCGGTGCACAGATCGGTGTATGGGGAAACAGAGGAAGGTTACCTTCGCCTTATGGCGGGCAACCTTTATCGCAATCGGGGGACGCCTGATGGCTATGGCTTGAAATTCTGGTGCGACAACCTTGACGAGAAACAACGCGTCATCGCAATCGTTACCCGCTGAGAAGGGGAAACTGTTGCAGGCCCCGGATTCGAGGATCCCACCCATTCGGGCTGCCGTCTTTCGACGACCTCTACAAGCTCCGCGCTCGCCTGCAACGTCCCTAGTATACGCGGAAGTGCGAATATAGACAAATTGATAGACATCGCGGCCATGAGCGCAAGGACCGGTGGAAAAAACTGAAGTCGACGCACCTCCGCGCTCATTTGGCCGCGTCCTGCGCCTCAATCTCAGAAAAGCCCCCGCTGCCTTGGATCCCGCGCTGGCGGCAGCGACGCGCGGGGCCGGCGGCCGCCACGGCGGCCCGCGAGCCGGCGCACGTGTGCAACAAGCTCCGCCCTCACCTCACCAACCATGAGTACCAACGCATACAGCCGTACGCCGTCCGGACCGGGTTCCGGGCACGCGCGCAGTGAGGCACGCAGCGCCAAGCGCCGCGCGCGGTCGAGCAACTGGGCGCGGCTCATCCCAGGCCAGCACGCCGCGACAAAGGCTGCAACGGTCGGCGGCAGGTTTTCGGGGGCGCAGCCGGCAGGCAGCGCGAGAGCAACAAGTTCGAGGCGGTCGGCCATGCGAGGGCGAGGAAGTCTGGGCATCCTGATCCTGGCGGAAAACCCGCGGCGCCGCAACGGTATGCGCACCGCCGGGGCAAAGCTCGCTGGCAGGCCGCCTGCCCCGCCTTGGGCGGCTGTGGTGTCAATCGGTTGCCTCGGGTGTCACTGGGCTGAACGGGTCATTTCAAATGTTTACAAACATATGAAATTCCGATGAGTCTTACTTCCGGCCTTGCGTTTCCCCTCGTACGGAGGCTTCGGCAGCATTGCCTTACTCGCCTCGGTGCAGGCTTGTTATATGACCCTATTTATTCATAAATGGATGGATCAAGTCGAACTGTAATGTAATCGAAATATTTTGCAACCGCGAGCGCGGAACTGACGCGCTCTAAGCAGTGTGGTCGAGCGCACGTCGAACAGAGGGCTTTCCGCACGCGATATGAATGCTTCGGGAAACTGACGACATCCCTCAAGCGTCGGGAGCTCGCCATGTCCGAAGAGTGGACGGATTCCAAAAAGTGGTGGATGGACTTGCTAAAGAGCGGGATCATTGGACTGGTCGCACTCGTGGTGACGCTGGTCATTGTCGATCATATCGAGTCGAAAAGAGCCAAAGAAAAAGCTCACGACGATGCCTTCTCACCCCTGTGCTGGCGTTGGTACCCGCGGAGCAAGACACGGCGAGCAGCGCCATGCGCACAATGGCGTCCCCGGGCAAGCGAGGCGATTTGGGGAGTCGTGGCGAGCGTGATGGGCCTTGAACGTGCGAATTCCGGCATTCCTGTCACGGTGCGAGTTCGGCGAACTCGGCGGTGCATCTCAAGGAGAGTATGGTCGCCCCCGCCCCGTTTTACAACGCGCAGCGCGTTTTTTCTTGCCCTTCGCGCAAGACTGCCGCGTGGTCGCTGTGCACTGGCCGGACGCGCGCCCGGCGCTGCTGCATTTCATCGAACTGTGTGCAAGATTGTCGGCGGCGGGTCGCCGTCCATCGCAGCGAAAGAGCCGTTCGCGCCATGACCACATCGCGGCGTGAAAAGCATCTATCGGCACGTGCCCCTGCTTCCGCGGACAGGGCTCGACAGGTCGCCGCCTCCCTACGGGGTGCAGACATTTCCCCGGTGAGGACAGTCAACCGCATGCAGGAAGCAGCAACCGTTGAGCCAATCCAGCTTACACATGTTTCAATTCCGCGTCGCCTGATGCGCTGCATCCCGACGGGCGTGCAGCGAGCGCGCTCCCGCGCTCAGGCCGGGCCATGGCAATGGCGCCGAGTGGGGTATGCAGGTCGTGCGCCAGAATCCCGACTAATACGTCCCGGGCACGCGCCAGCAGGAACGAATAGCGCGACACCGATTCCGACAGCGCATGGTCCACGGCTTCTTCAAAGCGCACCAGTTCGGTTAGCTGATGAAGCGCGCCTGAAGCAAGCCAGCGGCGCACCACGCTGGCACGCAATGCCCGGTACTCGGCACCACCGAATCAAGTGAGAAGCCGAATTCAAGCCGCTCGTCCGCGTGGGCGCGCGCCTCGCCGGTGATCGCAGGGGCATTCCCGGGGCGATCGCCATAACCTTTCGCTATCTGCTGCTGATCGCTCTGTATCGTGCGCATGTCCTGGCGCGATGCAGGCAAGTAATCGTCGCGCCGAATGCTCGAGCCGTGTGGACGAGACCACCTTCGCCGCACCTAGTCGCCGGGCCTGCTCGACCCAGTCACCGAGCAACGCGTCCATGTTTGCGTCGATAAAGTCGGCCAGCTTCAATTCGGGTCTCCCTGTGGCGGGCGCCAGACCTCCAGCCGCCACGTGCAATCGCAAATGTCTGGAGAATTGCGCCGAACCGCGAATTTCTCCCATGGCCATTCCATTCCGGGCGCGTGTAATCCCATCAGGCCTGATTTCCGCCGGCCGGCAAAGGTCGACACGAACACAGATTAAGCTGCAGCATCATTCCCGGGCAGCCTCTGGAAAATCAGCCGGCGAGACGCGGACAGGCGATCCGGCGCCCTGGCTCACCCTCGCCCCGGCGACGGCGAGAATTCTCTCCATGTTGGCCCGCAGTGCAGCATCCGTCGCCTTCGGGCAAGCCATCCGCCCCGAGGACGTGCGCCGCGCATAGCCCCTTCCGAGCGGTGCCGAACACGACCGGGCGCAGCGCCATCGAGTGGGCAAGTCCGACCCCGAGCAGCCCCACGCCAGCGATTCAAGCCAGCGCCCGGCGAGCCCCCCGCCGTTTGATGAACGCCCTGCGCCTTTCGGGACTTGCCGCATCTATCCAGCCAGCGCCCAGCGAGGACTGAAAACGCGACTGGTGCGGGCGCGCTTTCGAGCATCGCGCATACGCGTGGGTCGCCTCACCAGACTGCCGTTCCTGCCGTGCGGGTCAGGCCGGACCGCCGTGCGCCATCCCGTCACGTCAACCGACCCGCGGGCGCGGCGTTAACGATGGGGACGACGCAACCGTGCGTCGCCATCCATATCCGAGGAAGACACAATGAAGAAGCTTGCTGCCGCGCTGATTGCATCGCTGTTCGCTACTGTCGCTTTCGCCCAGACCGCTACCCCGACCGCGCCGGCCGCAACGGGTGCAGGCCAGTCGGCTCCCGCCCAGGCGGCGACCGTCCAACCGGCCACGCCCGCTGCCGCCGCGCCCGCTGCGCACAAGAAGCACACCCACAAGGTGTCCGCGCATCACAAGGCCAAGCCCGTTAAGCTCGACAGCTCGAAGGTGGGCAGCAAGGCTACGGTGAAGTAACTGCGCCAGTCGCCTGCAGTAGAAGCCAGCGTCGTCTGAGGTCGTCCAGCGCCGCGCGCGCGGGTCACCACCCGCGCGCTCCCTGCCTTTTAACCGCGCACGGTCTCATCGATGCGCCGTCCGCCTGTTCCCTCCGCGCCACGCGTCTGTCATCCGTCTGCCGCCTGCTGTCGTCCGGTCTCCGCGAGGGGGTCCCACGCCGGGTCGTTCAGGCCAGACCGGACTGCCTCGGCGCCACCCGTTGTGGGCACAACCTGTCCGAAGCCGCGCTACGTTTTCCGGACACAGACCGGCGCCCAGCGAGCCGCAGGGAAAATCTTCACGCGTGAGCCGCTCACGAAAGCGCTGCCCGGCGCGTTCGCCGTGTGGGGCAGTGGCTGGCCAGAGGGGCGACTGGGGAGCGGCGCCGCGCCTTGAGCGGGGTCTCGAGCGCGGCGCCACGCCTGTGCCGCGCCGGCTCTGCCTGAGTGGGGAATGGCCGGGGCTGGGGTGCTGCTGGGTGTGTGACTGGGTGTGGCGGGTCTGGTGCTGGCGCCACACTGAAGCGTGTAACCCGCGCTTGTCTCGGCCGGTGGAGTGCCGCATTCACCGCAGTTCATGATCGTGGCGTGGCGCATTGTGTACTTGATGCGTATGGGCAGGCCACGTCCTGACCAAATCGATCTATAATGCAACTATAGCGCCGTAAATGTCGTTTCAAATTTCGACTGAATTTTCTGGAGTAGCTGATGCGTCACGGCCTGGCGCACGGGGCAGGCCGGCGTAGCCCACGCATGGCGAGCGCATCGGCATCGGGAAAACCGGCGCCTTGAGCGGAAAACGGGCCCGCTTCAGGCGGATTTTCATAACTGAAGTTTTGGTAGTAAAAAGACACATTATGACAAGAAGAGCCACTGACAGGCCTTCCCCGCGCCACGCGAGGCAAAACGGATTGCCTCCACGCACCGATTTCGACGGGTAGATGGCAACAGGCACGAGTCGTGCGCAAGTCATGACGCAGTGGCCCCCTTGCCGCTCGTAAAAGCTTACATGTCGGCGGCGGCATAACTGTTGGAACATAGCAGGACGTCTGGCGCAGGCCAGTAGCGTCATCATGAACTCGTCTTCCGAGGAACATTCAGAACATGGCGACCGGTACTGTCAAGTGGTTTAACGATGCGAAGGGTTTTGGGTTCATCACGTCAGACGACGGCGGCGATGACCTGTTCGCGCACTTTTCCGAGGTTCAGGGAGCAGGCTTTAAATCCCTTCAGGAAGGCCAGAAGGTGAGTTTTGAAGTCAAGCAGGGCCCCAAGGGAAAACAGGCAGCGAACATCAAACCCGTGTAAGTTTTTCGGGCCGCGAAAGTCTTTACTGGCCACCAAACGGCTTCCTGACGGTCAGCCTGTTGGCCGCGGACGTCACACCGGGGACGCCTCCCGCGATCTCTGCAACCTTGTCGATCTGCGCAGCGTCGACGACCGTGCCGTCGAGCGTCACGGCGCCGCTTCTCGAGACCACACTGATGACGTCGGGGCCAAGGTCTGCACGGATGCGATCGCGATCCATGCAGCGCAGGCGAGCCAGAGGGCCGTTGTTGTTTTCATGAAATGCTCAATTCTTCGACATCCTTAGTATTCGCCTAGGAACTCAGCCACAACTGGCTGGACTGAACTTCATCACGACCTGCCGCTTCAGCCCACGACCAGCCCAGCTTCACGCAGCAGCGCAACAATGGTCCGCGCGGGTTTATGCAGGCGGATCATCAGGTCTTGCACAAAGGCAGCGACCGACACCGCCGGATGGCCGTCTTCAAAGTATTCGAGCAGGCGCTGAACCTGATTGGCCGGTATTTCGAGATGCACGCGCTCTGATGAGACGCGCAGCCCGCTCACGCTGAGACAGGCTTGCGGATTCCACTGGAGCGTCGAAAGGCCGTCGGGAGACGGTTCCGGCAGCACCCGGAAGTGCTGTTCCGGCAACGCCATGAGGTAGCCCTGAACGGTGAGTTCACGCAGGTACTGCTCGATGGCGACCTTCTCCGCGTCCTCGAAGGTCGGCTCGAGCGGGTAGCGCATGGCCAGCCAGTCGAACACCGCCCAGATCGAGAAGTCGTGAGCCGGGCGAACAAACCTGCCGAACACATCCCCCTGCCAGATCCGCGCGTCAACACCGAACGATTCTTTTCCGGCCACATCGATGTCGACGGCATCCGGCCAGCGCTGACAGGGGGCACCCAGTTGCCGCTCGAGGGCCCGGATCTTCCCGGCGATATCCAGTTGCCGGTAGGCCGCATCGGACGCAAGCTCACCCGCTGGAATCCACGGTGCAGTTGCGACACGCATCGAGAGCCTCGCAGCGGGCTTGTCGACCTCGCCAAACAGTGCCATCTCGACCAGGCGCGGCTCCGGCTGTGCCTGACGCGCGGGATGGCTGATCGCCGGATGCCAGAGCCAGATCTTGTTGGCGATGCCGCGCAACACGACCTCCCGAAGTTCGCCGACTGTGGTGATCTCACCGGGTCTGGTGATGGAGATCTCAAGCGCGGCGTAGCCCAGCGCCTTGATGCGCGGGCGCTTTGCCGGGTCATACAACGACTTGACCGCAACCTGGATGATGAGGGGTCCCGCCAGCGTCTCGGCGTAAAGGTCGACCAGCACACCTTCAATCCGGGTGCGCACGAAGGCCTCGCTGCCCCACCGCTCGATCAGGCGACGCCTGCCCTGTCCCGTACCGTTTTGCGCCAGCGGCGGCGCTTCCACGAACCGACTGTCGACCAGCAGTTGCAGTGCGGCCGCGTGCAGCGCGAGGAGCGCGCCGTGTTCGCAGCGGGCCGGACGGACATGCCGGAAAGAAGCCTGGGAGCCATCCCGGTACAGGGCTACCTCGCCCCTGCAGCCGGCACAATGAAAGCTCGCTGGTACCACGGAAGGCAAATCGCTTGCAGCGACAACCTGACCGGCACCGTTCACTGCAAAAGCCATGTGCGAACTCAAGGTCATTAGACGTCCTTTGGAGACGAGAATTGCCTTTGGGCAGGCAGATTGTGCTTGAATCCGCGACCCTCAACTGGAATTTAGGCGACGCCGTTCCCAAAAGCCAACGGAATATGCCGCTCCAGCCAACGAGCGGATCATATTGAGGGTTGGCCGCAATTCGTCAATTTCTCGCCAAAACGATGCTAAGTTGATGAGCCAGAAAGAGAAATTTGACCGATCGGCAACGGCTTGAACATCACAGGCTCGACTGGAGAAATTGATTGTCGCTTCAGTCAGGGGGCAACCCGGGCCAGGCGTTACCGACCGGATGCGGATAGAGGATACCGAGCGCGTGACGTTCCACAAAAATGAGGTCAATCCACCGGACGGTGGTTTCGCGGCGGGTCGTCATTCGCGCAATCAGTCTGGCGAGGGTTTCGCCCGGGGAGGTCGAGGTGTGAAGGGTGACTGGTTTGCGCTCACGCCAGCGCGAGAGCGCGGCCTCGACGTGGACGATGGTGAGCCGGTGGCCGGCTTGTGCGGGGAACGGAAAATCGGCTGGGGTCATGGAATTTGCAGAGAAACTGGACATCATCGGCCCTGCGTACCGGTCCTGGCGCGCGGACGGGCCGCTGCGGCCGGCGAGACATCCGGAATCGGTTCAAACAGCGCATCGAGGTCGTCGGCTGAAAACTTGACCGCGCCGGCGCCATCTTCGGACAGAATGCTATCGGCCAGCACGGCCTTCTTCTCCTGCAGCGCGACGATCTTTTCCTCGATGCTGCCGGCGGCGATCAGCTTGTAGACGAACACCGGCTTGTCCTGGCCGAGACGATGCGCACGATCCGTCGCCTGGTTTTCCGCGGCGGGGTTCCACCACGGATCGTAGTGAATCACGGTGTCGGCGGCCGTCAGGTTCAGACCAACACCGCCGGCCTTCAGGCTGATCAGGAAGAGCGGCACTTCCCCTTGCTGGAAGCGCTGCACGGGCGTCATGCGATCGGTGGTGTCGCCGGTGAGGATGACGTATGGGATGGCGGCCTTCTCGAGCGCCGCCGAGATCAGCGCCAGCATCCCGGTGAACTGCGAGAACAGCAGCACGCGGCGCCCTTCGTCGATCAGTTCCGGGAGCATTTCGAGGAGCAGGTCAAGCTTGGCTGATTCCCTGACCTGTGCCGCTTTCTCCAGCTTGACGAGGCGCGGATCGCAGCAGACCTGACGCAGCTTGAGCAACGCCTCGAGCACGATAATGTGACTGCGGGCGAGTCCCTGTGCGGCAACGGCGGTCCGGACCTTTTCCTGCATCGCGGCGCGTACCGTTTCATACAGATCGCGCTGCGCACCTTCAATGTCCACGGTGCGCACGATGACTGTCTTCGGCGGCAGTTCGGTCGCAACCTCATCCTTGCGCCGTCGCAGCATGAACGGGCGGATTCGGCGTGCGAGCAGCTCGCGCCGCACGGTGTCGCCGCCTTTCTCGATCGGCGTGCGCCAGCGCTTCGTAAAATCTTTCTGGCTGCCAAGGAACCCGGGCAGCAGGAAATCGAACTGGGACCACAGCTCGCCCAGGTGATTTTCGAGTGGCGTACCGGTCAGACACAGGCGGTGCTGCGCGCGCAGTTCGCGGATGGTAGCTGCCGCTTTGGTCGTGGCGTTCTTGACGTACTGGGCCTCGTCGAGGATCAGCAGGTGATAGTCATGCCGCGCGAGGATGGCCTGATCGCGCCACAGCAGCGCGTAGGTCGTCAGGATGAGATCGTGTTCGCCGATCTGGTCGAAACGATCGCGGCGCTCGGGCCCGTTCAGATCGAGGACTTTCAGGCCGGGCGCGAAACGTCCCGCTTCCTCGCGCCAGTTGTGGACCAGCGTGGTCGGCACGACGATCAGCGCGGGCTGCTCGAGACGACCTGCCTCCTTTTCGGCGAGCACATGGGCCAGTGTCTGCACGGTCTTGCCGAGTCCCATGTCGTCGGCCAACACGCCCGACAGGTTGTGCTCGCGCAGGAACTGCATCCAGCTTAAGCCCTGATGCTGGTACGCGCGTAATTCAGCCTGCAATCCGCGCGGCACGGGTACCTCGGCCAGACCTGGTCCGGCCTGCAGGCGCTGCGCGAGCTGGCGAATTGACGCATCGCCGTGGAACTGCCAGCGGCCCGTATCGTTCAGTGCTTCGAGGCGGCCGGCATCCAGTTCGGAAATCCGCAGGGAACCTTCTCCAACAGACTCGAACAGATCGACCAGTATCCGCACGACCGGTTTCAGCCGGTCGGCGCGCAGGCGCAGCCGTTCGCTCCGATTGGTTCTCAGCTCGATCATTTCGTCATCGGCAATCGTATCGAGTTCGCCCGACAGCCAGCGCCGGTCGCGCCGGAACAGTTCCGCCAGCAGCGGCTCGAGGCGCTCCGTACGGTCGCCTACCGTGATCCCCATTTCCAGATCGAACCAGCCGTCGCCCGCGTGGTGCGCCGTCCCGTCGATGGCGTCGATCTCGATCACGTTGAAGCGGAACCCAGCGGTCATGGTGACGCGCCAGCCCTTGCCGCGCAGCACCGGTAACACGTCATTCACGAACGCGTACCACGCATCGGGCTCCGTCAGCCCGAGCATCGCATCGGGAAGCGATTGCATACTCTGTACGCGACTGGCGGGGATCTTCTGCAGCCCGGTCTTGCGTAACTCTATCAGCCGCTTTTTCTCGGCATCAGGGCGCCGCCTGAGCTGAACAACGCCACCGTCGGGATGCGAGACCAGGGTCGCGTCACTATCCGCGTTGAGGCAAACCCCGTTATAGTCGAAACCGACGGTCGCGAAATCCAGCACGCCGCTGTGGTAGTCATATTTGCCAAAGCTCGCGGAATACACCGAGCGGGTGTCGAGCGACAGGAGCGGCACCGGCTCGGTGTCGATCACCCGGATGGCCGATGCGTCGTGTGCCGGAGGTGACGGCAGATCGGGGGCAATCTCGCGCAGCACGGCGGCCACGAGCGGTGCTTCAGCCAACGAGATCGGCGGCATCGACAGGTACGTGGCCAGTTGCTGCGATGTCAGGGATTGCGACGGCAACTGCACGATGCCGGCGACACCCGCCTGCGCGTCGACGTACCAGAGCGGTTCGGTTGCCAGCAGCAGCGTGGCTGGTGGCCCGGTTCGCAGTACAGGTCGCAGATGGTCGTCTGCCTGGGGCTGCCACTCGATCTGTCCCGTACGAGGATCGCCCTGGGACAGCGCCACAGGCGTGGACAATGCGCCCTGATTCGCGCTCACTGCGGCGAACAGGCGACCGGTCACGATCAGCTTCTGCAGCACATCCGCCCCGGTTGAGCCGCGCAACACGAAGCTGCCATAGTCCTCGCGACAGCGACCCAGCCACAGTCCACGCAGGATCGTCAGATCATCGTCCGTGACGAATTTCGGCGGCTTGATGAGGGCGGCCTCGACATTGTTCCACGCATCGTCGATCGAGCGGATCGTGCCGTCGGCATTGCGGCGCGCCTTGAAGAGTTGCACTTCATGGCGCTGGTGATAGCGCGACCAGCCCAGCACATAGGCGAGCGTATGGGTCGGTTTCGAGGCCGCCTTCCTTGCATTGGGCGCGGTAGTCGCCAGTTCGGCACGAAACGTCTCCAGCCAGCTAACGAGTTCATGACGTACGCCTGGCTGGGGCTTCGGCATTCTTTCGAGGCCTGCGATCAGCAGCGCCGCGGCGTGCTTGCAGTCGTATCCAACCGGGCAGGAGCATTCACTTTCGGCCCACAGGCCATCCGCTGTGTCGTAAAACTGTACATCCACCGTATAGGGGCGACGCGCGGTCCCCTGCACCTCGCCGCTGAGTACGTTGTCCTGCCAGCGCAGCTTCGACACCGCGTGGACGTAATCACGCGCCCGGGCGACGGTGCGGGAATCCAGCCAGTGCGCGATCTGCGCCTGGTCATAAAAAACTGACGACATCAGTGACCCATCCATGCATGTTCAACCCGCCATGACGGCAACGTGTGGGCAGGCAGGGATAAGTGAAGTGCTGACTGCCTGTCCTTGTCATGGCCTCCCGGCATCCGTTGTCCGCGACGGCTGCCTATTTTACGCGCCAACGTTTGCGGGAAGGTGGCCTTTGGGATTTGCCCAGGCACACTGGTTACAGCCGGTGCTGTTATCCCCCTTTCGGTTTCGGCACCGTCCGGGCCGACGGCGTTCTTTTCAGCGCGTCTAGCAATCGGCGCGTGACCTGAACCTCGGCATCAGCGCGCTCAGCCCGTTGCAGCGCGTCCTGCAGCAGCGATCGCGTGCTGGTCAGTTCATCCATGGTGGCGAGGTGCTGTTGCGTTGCGCTTTCATCCCGCTGCTGTAAAAGCCGGAGCTCGGTACGCAAGGCGGCAAGCGCGTCGGCATGCTGGAGCGCTGTGTCCTGCAGTTCAGCGCGTGCACCGCCCAATTGAACGCGCAGCTCTTCAGCGGTCTTTTCGCTTTTCTGGCGAGCGGTGCGTTCCTGGTCAATTTCTCGCAGAGCGCGCTTCTCATGACTGACGGCCCGCTCCTCGGCGGTGGTGACACGGTCGCGTGCGCGCTCCAGTTCAGCGGTGAATTCGGCCTTGACCTGCGCGAACTGAGGGGCGGCTTCGTCAACTTGCCGGCGGATTTCCTGCAGGCGGGCCTCGGTTGCCGCATGCGCCTCGCGTTCGGTGGCTAGCGCATCGCGCATGCTGGCGAGTTGCGCGCGCGTCGCTTCGAGTTCAGCCTGTGTCGCCGCCGTCGCCTGCCGGGCGAGCTCGAGTTCTGCGACGACCTGATCGCGTACTGCTTCGGCTTCGTGGGCCTGATGACGCGCCTCGGCGCGCAGTGTGGCCAACTGGCCGGTCGCCGCTTCCGATGCCGCCTGCCAGATGCTGAGCACGGCGTCGGCTGCGACCTGCTTCATGGCGTCGGGCAGGTCCGGATGGTCGATCTTCACACGGGTCTTGTCGCGCAGATCCTGCCAGAACCGGTTCAGCACGTCGGCGGGCGTCGTCATGCTGCCCTTGCGCACCAGGCTGTAGAGCTTGTTCGCCGTGGGCGTGATGCCATAGCGGAAGAACAGCAGCGCGCAGACTTCGCGGTAGAGCTCGCGCGTGTCGGCAAAGCGTGTGCGCAACGCTGCGATATCGGCCTGCAGGCGCTGGTCATCCAGCGCGGAGTCGGGGTGTGTCGTCATGGCAGGGGTGTTCTGGATTGTGATTCAAAAAAATTACTACGTAATACGTGAAATATACTGATTATAACCGTATAGTTTAGACATAAGTCTGCTTCTGTCTAAACTATACTGCGGACTTCTGCCGCAAAACGCGTCACACCATGAACCGCCCCGTCAGCCCTCTCGCCCCCCTCGTGCCGGATGCCCCGGCGCCGCCGCTTGAACGCCTGCGCATCCCGCCGGAGCTGTCCGGCGTTGCCGGCACCAATCGCGCTCACAACTCAATCGCGCAAATCAGTGCCGAGGACGATCTGGCCGCGATCACCGCGTGGCTGGCCCGCTACGCCGATGTGCCCGGCACACTGGCGACCTACCGCAAGGAGGCCGAACGCCTGCTGCTATGGGCCGTCATGCAGCACGGCAAACCCCTGTCATCGCTCACGCACGAGGACCTGCTCGTCTATCAGCATTTCCTCGCCGATCCGCAACCGGCGTGGCGCTGGATCATGACTTCGCGCAAGAAGCCCGGTCGCAAGTCTGCCGACTGGAGGCCCTTCGCGGGACCGCTGTCGCCCACGAGCGTGCGCCATGCGATGACAATTCTCAACGCGATGTTCGCGTGGCTGGTCGACGCCGGCTATCTCGCCGGCAATCCCCTGTCGCTCGCGCGACGCCGCGGCATCAAAGCCAGCCCCCGTGTCACGCGTTATCTGACGCACGAGTTGTGGGATGTGGTCAGGATCACTATCGAGAACCTGCCGGTGGGCACCGAACGCGAGCGGTTGCACGCGGCACGCTGTCGCTGGCTCTTCACGACCCTGTATCTCGGCGGCCTGCGTGCTGCGGAGATCGCCAGCACCCCGATGGGCGCGGCATTCTGCCGGCGCGACGCCGCCGGCGTCGAACGGTGGTGGATCGAGGTGTGCGGCAAGGGCAGCAAGACCCGCCTGGTGCCGGCCTCGGATGAACTGATTGCCGAACTGGCACGCTACCGGCGTGCACACGGACTGCCGCCGTCGCCGCAGCCAGGTGAAACGCGTCCGCTGCTGTTGCCGCTGATCGGTCATGACAAGCCCCTGTCGCGCGGCGCCATCCACCTGATCGTCAAGCAGGTATTCCGGCTGGCTGCCGGGCGGCTGCGGGCCCGTGGACCCGAGTGGCACGCCCGCGCGGATGTGCTGGCCGCCGCCTCGGCGCACTGGGTGAGACACACCGCCGGCTCCCACATGACCGACCAGCAGGTCGACCTGCGCTTCGTGCGCGACAACCTTGGGCACACGTCGCTCGCCACCACCAGCGTCTATCTGCACGCGGAAGACGATGCGCGCCATCAGGCCACCCAGACGCGTCACCGGCTGGGCTGGGGCAAGCCCGCCGGATAGCGGGGTTTCGCCCAGGGAATGCGTGAGATGGCAGACTCCCGCATTCCGCCCCAATTTATGCGCGCATGAATCACGTCCATGAAACCGCCTATCCCGCGCTGCCTGCCGAAATCAGTGAAGGCGAACTCCGTGCCGCCTTCACGCCCAGCGCCACCGAAATCCGGTTCGTGTACGGCCAGTTCCGGCAGGCACCGATACGCGTGCTGATCATCGCGCAGCTCAAGCTGTTGCAGCGGCTTGGCTATCTGCCACCCGTATCGGACATTCCGGCCGCCATCCTTCACCACGTCTGCGCGGTACTCGGGGTGCGCCCAGTCCCGCGCGCCACGCTCGTGCGCTATGACCGCTCGGGCAGCAAGTCACGTCAACAGAAAGTCCTTCGTGAGTTCGTCAACATCCGTCCCGCCAGTGCGCAGACGTACAGCTGGCTGGATACCGTGGCGGCCGACGCCGCCCGCACCAAAACTGAACTGCCCGATATCGTCAACGTCCTCATCGAGGAACTGGTCCGGCATCGATATGAACTGCCGCCGCTTGCGACGCTCTCGCGTATCGCCGCCCACGCCCGCAGCAGCCTCCACGAAACCCTCTACCGATCATTTGTCGACTCGCTGGATGCCTCACAGGTGGAGCGGCTCGATGGGCTTTTTGTAAGCGACACGGGCCAGACCCGCTGGGACGCTCTGAAGCGCGAACCGAAGCGGCCACGCCCCCGTGAGGTGGCCAGTTTCCTGGAGCATATCCAGCAGATGCGCGAACTGGCCGATGGCCTGCCACCGCCACCGGAAATCCTTTCTGCGCCCAAGCGCACGCAGTTCGTCATTGAAGCGCGCGCCCTCGACGTGCACGAAATGCGCGCGCTCAAGCCCGCCAAACGTTACACGCTCGCCGTGCTCTTTGTCTTCTCGCAGTTGCAGAAGGCGCTCGACGATGTCGCGGAAATCTTCATCAAGACGGTGCGCAATCTCGAGAGCACCGCAAAGCTGCGGCTTCAGCAATACCAGCTCGCCCACGCCGACCAGCTTGAAGCGCTCGTCAGCCAGTTTCGTGACGTACTCAACGTGCTGCAGGACGCTGAGGTACCAGATGCCGAGCGCATCGCCCGCATGCGGGCTGCCCTGAACGGCGATCCCGACGCCGCGCTGACCCGCTGCAATGAGCACATCGCGTACGCCGGCAATCACACCTTTCCCTTCCTGCTGACTCCGTACCGGAATCTGCGATCGCTGCTTTTCCAGTGTCTCGACATGCTGTCGCTGAAACCCAGCTCCCAGGACGACGCGTTGCTCGTCGCGCTGACGTGGATGCAGCCGTTGCGCTCGTCCCGCCGCGAACACCTGATGCTCAGTGACGATGACGTCGCCACCTTGCCGCTCGACTGGATCCCGGAGAAATGGGAAAAGAGCATCTTTCCGGATGGCCGGTCCGCCCGGCTGCTGCATCGCAAATATTTCGAGCTGTGCGTGTTCAGCCAAATCATGCGCGAACTCAACTCGGGCGATGTCTACGTTGAGCAGAGTGATCAGTATGACGACCCTCGCGAGCATCAGGTGTCGTGGGACGAATTCCACGAGGAACTGCCTCGCTATGGCGAACTCGTCGGGCTGCCGGTCGACGCGCGCGCCTTCGTCAACGGCCTGCGCGACCAACTCAGCACGCTGGCCGACGAAGTCGACGCGGGTTTTCCGGCGAACGACTACGTCGAGATCACCGAGCAGGGCCTCATCCTTCACAAGCTCGAGACGGAACCCGAACCGCCGAACAAGAAACTTATCGATCAGGCCATCACGGCCGCGATGCGCCCCATCAGTATTCTCGACATCCTCACCGAAACCGAGCAGTGGCTCGATCTGCATACACTGTTCGGCCCGCTGTCGGGCTTCGAGACCAAGATCGACGACCCGCGCAAGCGCTTCATTACGACGCTGTTCTGCTACGGCTGCAATCTCGGGCCCAGCCAGACCGCACGCTGTGTCAAGAATCTGAGCCGCAAGCAGGTCGCGTGGCTGAACCTGCGATACGTCACCGAAGAGCGGCTCGACAAGGCGATCGTCAAGGTCATCAATGCGTACAACCAGTTTGCGCTGCCGAAATTCTGGGGCTCCGGCAAACAGGTGTCGGCCGACGGCACGAAGTGGAATCTTTACGAGCAGAACCTGCTGTCCGAATACCATATCCGGTACGGAGGATACGGCGGGATCGGCTACTATCACGTGTCGGACATGTACATCGCGCTGTTCAGCCACTTCATTCCGTGCGGTGTACACGAGGCTGTCTATATTCTCGACGGGTTGATCAGGAATACGTCCGATGTGCAGCCCGACACCGTTCATGGCGACACGCAGGCGCAAAGCGCACCGGTGTTCGGGCTCGCGTACCTGCTTGGAATCAAGCTGATGCCGCGCATCCGCAACGTCAAGGGCCTGAAGTTCTTCAAGGCCGACCGGAACCGAAGCTACAAAAACACCGACTCCCTGTTTCGCGCGACCGTCGACTGGGCCTTGATCGAGCGGCATGTTCCCGACATGCTACGCGTGGCCGTCTCGATCAAGGCGGGTAAAATGACGCCGTCGACGATCCTGCGACGCCTGGGGTCGGAGAGCCTCAAGAACAAGCTGTACTTTGCGTTTCGTGAGCTCGGCCGTGTGATCCGTACGCTGTTTCTGCTCAAATACATCAACGATCCCGAATTGCGTCGCACGATTCACGCGGCGACCAACAAGAACGAACCGTTCAACGGCTTCGCGCAGTGGCTGATGTTTGGCGGCGAGGGCGTCATCGCTGAAAACCTCCGCCACGAGCAGCGCAAGGTCATCGAGTACAACCAGCTCGTCGCGAACATGGTGATCCTCTACAACGTCCAGTGGATGTCGCGCGTGCTCAAGGAGTTGCAGGCAAAAGGGCATCCGGTCGACGCCGACGTGCTCAAGGCGCTCTCGCCATACCGGTTGGATCACATCAACCGGTTCGGCGACTACCTGCTGGACCTGATGAAGAAAATCCTCCCGCTCGACCCAACGATAGATTTCGCGATTTCGCTTTCAGATCAGCCGCTTGAGGCACTTTTGGCGAAATATTAACGAATCCCGGGCGACCCTCGTTTACGCACGGTTCTGCGAGAGGCTCAGGGTGCAATTCCCTAGGCCTACTCACCCCTACATTCGCATCAGGGGTGAGTGGCGGTATCTCTATCGGGCTGTCGACAAGGCAGGCAACACCGTTGATTTTCTGCTGCGAGCCCGACGGGACAAGGCTGCGGCCCGGGCCTATTTCGAAAAGGCAATCGACCAGAATGGCGAACCCGAGACCGTGACGATCGACAAGAGCGGATCGAATCTGGCTGCCTTGCGGGCGATCAACGCCCCACGGGAGGTGCCGATCAAGGTCCGCCAGAAAAAGTATCTGAATAACATCATCGAACAGGACCATCGGGCGATCAAGCGCCGAACTCGACCGATGCTTGGGTTCAAAAGCTTTCGTTGTGCCCGCATCCTGTTGGGCGGCATCGAAGTTATGCACATGATCGTCAAGGGGCAATTGAACGATGGCGGCGTTGGTCAAACTCCCGCACAGCAATTCTATTCGCTGGCTAGATAAGGAATCCATACCATATCGGATTTGGCCGACCTCTCGCTCTTACTGCGACAGAACCAAGAAAAACAGGGGCACTGCTAGCCATGCGAGTACTGTATCGGCACGACGTCGGATCGACGGGGCGATTCGTACGAGTAACGGCAGAATGATCGCGGTTCCCATCAATACTGCTGCGACCACAAAACCAAGGCGGAAGTCAGGAAGCCGCGAGCCAACGGTGTTTCGTGCGAGATACTCGAAGAGCGCGAGCAGTGTGGGAATCAGTGCAAGTGCGATGCTGTTGACTAGCATTCCGTATATCTGCGTGGCGGCCATGACAATGCGCTCGATCCAAGACGTCTGCAGATATTTGCTGTGATGGCGCAGGTGGCGAAGCGCTTGAGCTTCCCCTTCTTCCTTCAAAAATGGGCGCTGCGTGGCATACAAACCGAGATTTTGCACATGACTTTCCGTGGCATCGCCTTTGGTGGAAAGAAACGTCGTCAGAAACGAGCCGAGATAGCCGCCGCCTGACACCGTTGACAGGTAATCGAAGTCTGGTAGCAGATTGCGCCGGGCGAGTGCGATCAACACGCCCAGCGAAAAGGTGGCTGAACGAATGCCGCCACCGGAGAGGGCAAGTCCAGTGGCGTATTCCCGGTCGAATTTAACGCCATTGGTGTTCCTGCGTTTTGATGGCCTCACGTTCGGCCGCGTTCATTGCGTTTGCTTGTGCTTTCTGGACGTTGCTGCCGGTCGGCGAGATGCCCCATTGTAGAGGCGCGGCCATCTCGCCTTCGAACCGTTCACTTACTTCGCCTCCTATGGAGCCAGGCAGGGGCCGACGGCCATCCCGTATCTCCAGCAGCAGTTCGTCGAACAAGATGAGTAGCGGCTGCAACTCCTCGAGATCGCTTCGGAACTCGTCTGTGTCGTCCAGTGCGCTAAGTGCGCCGGATAGGTTGCGTCGGTGCCATTTCGCCGTGAACGGGCGCACGTGAGCATTGAGCACGTGCCAAGCGAGGGTCTCGAAGTGGGTTGCGCCAAAGTACCGGTCCTGAATCTCGCGCGCACTGCCGAAGAGGCGGTAAAGACTTTCTAGCGGTGCGCTTTCGATGCCGTCGCCGTAGCGCAATGGTTGCGTGGCGACACGTGTAGCGAGCTGTGTATGAAGTTCGGCAGCCGCCCTCGAGCCGGCGTCTCCCGGCGCCCATTCATTTGCACCGAAGCGCTGAAGGAAGCCATTACTAAAGAGCGCTGCACTTATTGTCCGGTACGCATCAAGACGCTGTTTCCAAGTCGTCACGTCTTTCCCCCGTAAAGCACGGGTTAAGCTCGTTCGTCAAGCCCGATGCAATTGTTGGTTTCGTGTCTTTCAGCAAAGATTGATCAACGCACAGACAGCGGCGTTCCTTCGCTTATGCTAGCAGTGGTAACGTCCTCGGCTACGTCAGCGATGACCGCCGAGCTTCATTAATCAGTGTTTCCCTAGCGTTCCGCAACGAGACTGGTGGCGTAAAATACTCGTATTTACCCGTCAAAATGCTCTGTGTGAATTGGAGTCCGTATTTCCCAAAAATCCAGTCTTCAACCACATAGTTGCCCGTCAGTTCCATAGGAGACGTCATGTTCCACCCTGGCATTTCAATGCGATTGACATGTCTCGGACGAACACCCATCGACTTGACTGCGGTAGCATCGGCTCCAAGGGGTATGCTGTCGAACAAGATTAAAGGAAGACTGTCGCTGTTCGAAAGATCGACCTTCCTCAACGTGAACCGCTCGACCGAGTTTGTTTTTCTCGACAGAAACTTCTCAACGGCATGCACATGCGTCGGAATACCCGGATGGCAATCCCACTTGGCGTAGAAATCGGAACGAAGAATCTGCCAGTCCGCATATTGCGAGTCGAGATCGCCTCGGTCAAACGAATTGGCATGTCGGCACTCGTGCGGAACTGGGTGGCGAGGAATTCCAATAATCGATGTGAAGTTGTGAAATCCGCCCGGCTTAGTCCGTTGCCTCATTTCCCGAAGCAAGGGAATCCACACATCTTTCGTCACGAAATGTAACGACGAGTGCGCCATAACTAGATCATAATTTTCATCCGGTACGAAATCCTCGATTCGTCTCTCAATCACATCGATGTTCAACGAATAACGGTCAGCAATCGAACGAAGTTTCTTTACGGCGTTCGAGGAAAGTTCCAAGGCGGTCACCTTGTGTCCCCTGAGGGCAAGAAAGAGCGTATTTCTGCCTTCGCCACAGCCGATGTCTATAACAGTCGAGTTTCGTGGTAGAAACTGTTCAATTTCAAATACCTCAACACTCGGTCCGCCCATCGTCCAAACTTTCGCGTCCGAATAACCTTTCTCCCAAAATTTCTCACTGTTGTTCATCGTGGAACATACCTTTCTTCCAGGGTTTTCACATGGCTCGAGAAAAGATGGTGCGCGACCAAATTACTGTATTTGTAACCCTTCCTAGTCAATCGAATCTTGTCATTGAACGGTGGCTCGATGCACCCCTCAGCCTCAAGTGCATCAATTACGTCAAAAAAATCAGAATACAGACTTCGGCCAAACTGTGATGAATAGTATGCCCGAGAAAGCTGGTTCAGCGTAAGGCTGAGGATGAAATATCTCAAGCGCTCTTCGTAAGCATCAAGAACAATCCCGTACCTCACCATGCTGTGTTCGGTGATTTCAAGGCTCAAATAATCTTCAATGGCCTTGCCGACCTCGTTGAGGTCGACCGCGTAGTCGAAGCTGTAGTGGTATTTTCCCTTGTAGCTTCTTGCGCCTGCTCCAATTCCGATCATCGGAACGCCGAGAAAGTCAAAAGTCTCTTGGGCGTACGCGCTGCTATTTTCTGGCAGACGGGTGAACCGAGTGAAGGACTCTTGTCGGTATCCATTCATTTGCATGAACTCGACATTGCTATCGTAGATCGCATACGTGGTCTGGTCGTCGATGTATCGCTCCGGATGCAATCGCTGCTGCTTATGAATCGCTGTGAGAGGTCGGCTAATAGCAGGATACAGTGAGATGGTAAGTGGACCTGATGAAGCGATGTGGCGGAGCGAATTTTCCCAGCTTTCGTAGGTCTGACCTGAAAGGCCGTAGATCAGATCCAGATTGAAATTCTCGAAACGCTTTCGGATATTTTCTACCGCGGAGATTGTTGTCGAAACCGGGTATGGGCGACCGCTGGTCTTCAGTTCAGCGGAATCCATAGTTTGGATACCCATACTGATTCGGTTCACGCCTTGGCTTTTCAAGAAATCGAGGAGTTCTTCGGACGTCGAGTCGGGAGAACCTTCGACACATAGCTCAGCAGATGACGCAACATTCTGGAATCCATGTTGAATCGCTGAAAAAATCTGTCCGAATTGGTTTTTGTTTAGAATAGTCGGAGTTCCGCCACCAAAATACACAGATACAACTTCCCTCCTTCCCGTGTATTTCGCATAAAATTTTATTTGTTCGCATATTTTATCAACATAATTTTGTATTATGTCGTCTGTACCCTGGGTAGTTATAAATAACGTACAATAAGTACACCTGTATCTGCAAAATGGTATATGAATATATATTGAAGCTGGCCCGCGATCATCGGGGTGCCATATTTCCGCAATGCCGATATTATGCAGACTTTTATACGATCTTTTCGAAGGATAACTATATACATACGACTTTAAGTGATTGTTCCTTATAGAATGTCGAATTGAATCCGCGATTTGCTGCATGCTTTTCTCCTAGTCCGTTGAATCAATGAAATTACACTGATCTGAGTGAAACCGAGCGCGAAGAGCTGATGTCGATGCAGCGCAGGCTCAGCGGATAAGCCACGTACCACCGAACGCACAGCAACATCACGTCCAGCGGGTAATGCAAGCGTTTGAGTACTTTTCCCGGCGTTGTTGCATAAATCGAACGTAAGGACGAAGTGATCCCCATGGTTTCGATATCAGGCAATACGAACGGACTGCGGGCGAGCGAGTGCCGCCATGCGGTTGAGCACGCCTGCATGAATCGAGACTTCGGTTGCCTGGGAACCAATCTCGCGAGCCCAGAGGCAGGAGCCCGTGAGGATCTTGAGCCGGTACATCAGGGTCTCAGCCAGCGAGCGACGGTGGTAGCCGCTTGCCTGCTTCCATTCACGTCTGCTGCTTTGTGCAATCGAGTCGATGGCGGCATTGCGCCAGGCCGCGCCGGGCGTGCTCGCTGGCCACGGCGTCGCGCCCTCACGCGGCGGAACCGACGGGGCAGCTCCGCGCGCCGCAATCCGTGCATGGCACGCCTTCGTGTCGTAAGCGCCGTCGCGACCGATAGTGTCGATTGCCACGTCAGCGGGAATCTGGTCGAGCAAATCAGGCAACACTTCGCCATCGCCTTCGTCCTGATGAGTCATCAGTGCGGCGCAGATCTGTCCGGTGTTCGCCTCCATCGCCAGATGCACCTTGCGCCAGGTGCGACGCTTGGACCAGCCATGCTTGCGCACCTTCCACTCACCCTCGCCATAGACCTTCAGTCCGGTGCTGTCGAGCACGAGGTGCAAGGGTTCATTGGAGCGTTGCGCCCGAAGCACGACCTTGAGCGTCTGCGCGCGACGGCTCAACGTCGTGTAGTTCGGCACGGGCACGATGTCCACGCCTACGGGGGCAAGGATCCGCTGCACTTCGGTGATCTTGTGCTCGTTGCCCGACATAAGTCGGATTTTCAAATTAGATCCTTCATGAATGAGTAGCGTTTGGCTACTTCGTACTGCTGTCGCACGCCACCGATCGACAGGCCTTCGGCCATCGCGGCGGCTTGGTCATCCGCAAGGCCGCGCTGGTGGATTGCGGGGTTATCCGAGCAAATGACAAACGGCACGCCATATTGCCGGAACTGTTGAAGCGGGTGAGCCTCGTTCGCAAGAACTGCGCCAGTAAGCCGATTGCTGATCGGACACACCTCGACGCAGATATCCCTCGCGGAAAGAAGCTCCAGCACATCTGGATCTTTGCTAGCCGCTGTTCCGTGGCCAATTCGATCTGCGCCGAACAGTTCTACGGCAGACCGGACGTTCTCGACGCGGCCTGTTTCACCGGCGTGTATCGTGATCCCGAGATCGAACCTGTCTTTGGCCACCCGAAAGAGCGAGGGCAACTCTTTCGGATATGCCGTTTCTTCATCGCCAGCAAGATCGAGCCCAATCACGTCCTTCGGCTCACCAAGGTCCTGGTAGGCCTGCAGGAGGGTGGATAGGTTGACCGCGCTGTAGTCGCCACGCGTCACCGTGAGAATCAGGCCACGGCGGATACCGTGGCGCAGTGCAGCCACCCTGGTCGATTCGATAAGGCGCTCGAGCGCCTGTGCTGGCGAACACTTCTGAAGCTGTGCAAGGTACAGAACGCTGCTTCGGAGCTCGACGAAGCGCACGTTGTTTTCCGCCAGGCCCGCGACAACTGCAAGGGTGAGGCGATCGAGATTCTCGCGCTTCCTTGGAAAGAGCTGCAGAGCTTGCCACGGCGTTAGGTATTCGGCCAGCGACTGGCAGGGTGTCGCTCGAACTAGGTCTCGCTCAAACTCGAATCCGGCTGGCAACACGGTCGCTTCGTCTGCCAGGATCTCTCGAATCGTCGACGTTGGAATCGCGCCGTTCATGTGCATATGGAGTTCCCCCCGGCTATGCGCGACCGCGCCCTTTCCGTATTCGTGCGCTTCCTTGGCGTCGCGGGCATCGCCAAGCATCCCGGGTAGGTTTATCGGCCGTTGATCCAATCGTAGTTCCTGTATCTACTGGCTTTGTTCAAGAGGGCCACTTGCGCGGCGGCCGGGGGTCGGGTAGAAAGAGTCCGGTGATCTATCCGACGGGCGAGCTTTCATGCCTTACAAGGCAAGACTGAAGACGGGCGAACCGCGCAAACGAGCGAAGCCGGGCCATGCGGTAACAAACGCGCACGCGTACAACGAAAGCCTGAGGCGGCGCGGGCAACTCAGCCTGTATTGTCCCGACGGAGACCTGACGGTTCTGGTGCAAATAGGCGCGAAAACTCTGCATTGCTAAAGATTGATCGCATCACTACCAGCAGAAAGTATACAATTTGCATATTTGACCTCTCTGCCAATCAACCAATTCGCCCCATTGCCACGACGAGTTCCACAGAAGTTGACGAAGTAGCAGATGACGGAATCGCACTTGGCGACTTGCAGTTCGACCTCCTAGTTGGCCTCGGCGTCCGGCTCGCCATCATCAATGACGGGAGCCGGTTCCAGTGCACCCGGCGACTAGAACGTCGGCATCTTAGTCACGTCATAGTTAGTTTTGTTCTTTGCGATACGCAACTCGACTTCGATAGGCTCCCCAGTAGCGAGTTTTCCATCCGCGCTGAGCTTACCAGTCCGTACCGTATTACCAGATTCGATCAGTTCGACGACCTGACTCGCCGATTTTCCTCCTAGCTTCGACCAGCTCTTTTCTTTCGGGTCTTGAACCCAGACGAGAAACGACGATGCAACGTGGTTGCTCGGGTTCTTGTGGTTTGCAGCAGTAATGGAATAGTCGGCCATAGTCTTCTCCGTAATGTCGCTGTCCTAGGCGAGGAAACCTAAGTATTCACGAGAAACGGATTTCAAACTTTGATCGTAGCCAGAAAGCGGCGTGTCAATCTCGGCATTGATGGTTTCCTTGGTCCAGGTTGGTCCAGGTAACGACGAGCCGCACACCCTGTGCTCCGCAGCTTCGTCTCACAGGGATTGCAGTGCTTCATCCTGCCTGCAAGGCAGCATCTGCAGCGAGCAGGTCACCTGAAAGCAGGGTTGGTAAATCTGCTCAGAGCAGTTCGCCTGCTTTCGCTGGTTGAATGCTCACGAATCCTTCCTTGCTGCTTTTAGAGCAACGCCATCTGCTCGCCGCGGTGCGCGTCATCGCTGAGTGTTTCTCGCACGACTCCTCCGGTCGCGCGCGATCGCACGGGTCCGCCCTGATCACATAGAGGTGACGCGTCCGATCGTCGCATCGTCCTTAACGCGACACAACCCGAGGTGTTGCCCGAGATGGCGGGCACAGTCGGTATTTCGAAGAGCAGCGTCTCGCGTGAGTTCATCCACGCCAGCCAGACAGCGCTCACCGAGCTGATGGCACGGCGCTTCGATGAGCGCGACTTCCTGGCGATCTACATGGACGGCATCATCGTCGGCGCGTGGCATATCATCGCGGCCGTCGGTGTGGACAGCACCGGCGAGAAACACCTCATGGGACTCGTGAGCGGATCGAGCGAGAACGCCCAGGTCGTCAAGGATCTGTTGCGCGGGTTGATCGAACGCGGCCTGTCTACGGACCTGGAATACCTGTTCGTGATTGACGGTTCTAGGGCGCTGCGTTCGGCGATCGAGGAGCTCTTCGGCGAGCGCGCCCACGTCCACTCGCAGCGGCGCTAAAGCGTCCGCCCTCGACAACGAACATTGACCATGATGGGGTGCCTTCAGGATTCGGACAATAAAGCACGCTAACGGCCCAGAAGGCACAGGGACGCCTAGCGTCCCTGTTTTTTTTCGCGCGTCAGAAACTGAACGCGAGCTGCCCGCCGGGTTCTTCGTGGGCCAGCTCGGCGGGCGTAGCCGGCGCGAGCCAAGCCGTGAAATCCTTGAGAACAGTGCACTCGGGATACCCTAGTGAGGAGGCGATTGGCCAGCGGGTCGGCTTTAAGAAAGACGTATTGGCACTTTTTTCACTTAGGAACGCGCTCGAAATAACTTCCCGCTATGCGGCGCTCCTCGAGCGGATGCTGTAGTTCCACGAAGGCAGGGTTGAGTCGTACTCAATGTTGAGCAATGCGCGGGCGGGGCGGGTGACCGTCCGTCCGGTTTCGTAAACTCCGTCAAGGATGTCAGCGGTCACTTTCAGACCGGTTTTTGTGGAGGCTTTTTCGATCAGTTCACGAGACTGACGCTGCTGAAAACTACGCCAGCACAGGCTCGAGTAATGTGTGGGAACACGCGGTGCTCGATTGGATTATGTTTCGAGCAGTACGGCGCATAGTGGGCCACCCGGATTTCCAGTCCGAGCCGGTCTGCCAGATTTTGCAGGTCGCTTTTGAAAAGCCACGAATTACTCGGGTTGCTGCCGCCGCCATCGCACAACAGCAGTAACCGTGTGGCCTGGGGATAATCGGCGCGCCCGTGTTTTTCCCACCAGTGCGCCACGCTGTCGCAGGCAAACTGCGTCGTGTCACGGCTCACGCCGATGTTCACATGCGCCTTGTTCAGTCCGATGTCGTACAGCCCATGGGGAATGACGCTGCCTTCGCTGTAGCTCGGAAAATCGTGGTCGAGGACTTCAAGCTGTTCGCGCGTGTAGAGCTTGCCGTCGCGATAGAAATTGCCCAGCAACTCCTTTTTCTTCGTATCGATGCTGATGACAGGCTGGCCGTCTTCGAGATATTCCGCCTTGAGTTGCGCAATACGCTGAAATTGCGCGTCGCGTTGCGCATGGGACTTGAACGACTTCTTTTTCTGTGATCGCCGCCGCGAAAAACCGTTGCGGTTTAGCAGCTGCCGGACCGTTCGCACGCTCACCCGTGCGTCCACCTGCTGCGTCATCGCCTGTGCGATTTCGCGTGGCTTCAGATCTGTCCAGATGATGCCGTGTTGTGGATTGCCCGCCGTATGCTCTCGCACCACGTCCAGAAATACCGCGTTCCACTCCGGATGGTCAGTTAACCTGGATTTACGCCCCTTTTTTTTCGGACCCGCTCTCCAACCGGATCCAGTTCTTCTTCCAGGTCCTTCAACCCTTGCTTGATTGTTTTCGGGTCAATGTCAAACAGTTTCGCAATATATTCGAAACCGCCATGGCCCAGCTTGTCCGCCTCCACAGCCGCATACCGACGTCGGTCCTTCTCCGACAACCGCGCGTACAGCCGCCTCATCCGCGTTTCAACCTCAGCCCGGTAACCAGCCTGCATCGTCTGTCCTCCAGAAGGACCGCATCTTACCAGCGTCGCTTTGCACCGGCCAGGGTCACTTCTGGAAGTTATTTCTCACTCGTTCCTTAGGGGCGCCTCGGAGTTGAGGGGCAACACCGAACTGCTATGATGCTGCGCTGCACACGGGAAATGCTGACCACGATCTTTTGGTCGAATTTGGGGTAGGATTTGCCCGCAGTTTGACCTTTAGAATCACCGTCCAATGCCGTATAACGGTTAAACGCGGCACGTCGGCCGCATTCTTCACTTACTCAACCCGGATCTGGAGCCGCCCATGTTTTCGTACGCACCTCTCTCGACAATGTCGCAGCCGAAAGTTGCGACGCTCGAATACGCGGTTATTACTGACACGGACAATTCCCGTACGCTCCCTGCTGGCGTCACGACGCCAGTACCCAGCGTGCGCACAATTCCGGTGCGCACGCGAGAACTCCCTACCGCTGTTGGGGTTGCTGGGGAGGCTAGACGACCGGCTGTCGCGCCAGTGAATGTTCCCACCCTTGAGCCAGTGTCTCATCTCTGAGCAACGGCTCGTTGATCTGGCCAGTGCCAACGACTACGAGTCGTTTTTTTATCTGAAATTTGCTTGAAAGCTTCGCACTTTCAACGACAGAAAGTATAAGCTCACTGGTCGTGCTGATCCCGACATGGACCGTAGTCGGATTTTGCGCAAGTGGCAGGTTGAAACCCGGCGGGAGGCCCTGAGGAATCAGCGGAATGGGTTGTGGTTGCATAGGCTGCTGCGCGGGCAGCGGGCCCCCCGGGACCTGTTGCCCAGTCTTAAAGATTTCCGACATAGGATCGAAAGCGACTCGGTTCTGCAGTTCTCCTTCAAAGTCCAAATACAGCGTCCAAATCGCGCCTTCCAATTCGGGAGACACTTCATCTGCCACTTTCAGTCCGAGCTCTTCACGTGCCTCCTTTCTGTTAATCGGGTGACCGTGAAAGTAAAGCTTTGAGGCCATCGTCTCAATAATGTCGTCGATGCGGTGCTTTGACGCCTCGTCGCGCATGTGTGTCATCAAAATCTTGCGGGCGATGAGTCGCGACTGCGATATGAAACGCTCGACATTGCCTAAGGCGAGCGGATGGACCTTATTGGCCAAGATTTCCACAGTCTTCACGAGTTCCTCTTCGTGCTTGATTCCGACTGTGGACGTGATAAAGGCGATGTAAGCTTTGACATCCTCGACGCTGATGCCGAGGCGCCGGTTGGTCTGAGGGTCAACGGGGTTGTATTCGTTCGTGACCGTCGGATCGATTGGGCCCATTTCAGCAAACGGGTGCATGACAATCTCGTCGGCGCCCAATGCTAGCAGCGTAGCGGCACTGTAGGCCCGATAAGGAAGCAGGACCCCAACTTCACCAGCATACTCACGAAGAAGTGAAATAAGGCGCCACGGCACGGTGCCGTTGCCTCCGTTGCTACAAAGAAAAACGTCAATTTTGCGAACGGGACGCTCCGGCAAAGCCCCCATCTGGTCGAAGAATATGCGAACTGCATCTTCGCTCATCTGCGCGTTGAGGTTGGGGCGAAGCGACGTAAGGTAACAGATCACGTGCGATTCCCGTAGCCGCTCGATATTTTGGATAAGAGCGATTCTGTCTGCGAATGCCATGTATTTCCCCTTTTTTCACTTAGCGAATTTCTTGCGCAGCGTCAGCGCGTAAAGACCCCGTCGTTCTGATGCAGCGGCAATGATAAAGCAGACAGCAGATGCGCAAGACGATCCTCGATAGTAACTACGGCACGAACTTCGTGCGGAAGAATGACGGTCATGCTCGATAGCGGTCTAGCTCGCCGCTTGCGGCTTTCCATCAGGCAACAAAAGGAGTTGCGTCGCTTGTATAACGACCGCAATCGTTCGGTCAGCGATCAGGTCGAGTTGTGTTCGGTTTCGCGGCACCGCTGCACTCGAGAAATTCTGCGTATCAGGCGTGCCCCACAGCCTTAACTGACTTCCCTGCTCCATTGCTCCCCGGCCCCCTCCATCGCCGCTTCGGTAAGCTTTCCACGAATGTCGACTACCTAAATGGGTAGGTTGTAAAAGCCTCGGGCGACTCCTAAAACTGCATTGCGGTCATGTGCCGCGCGGCAACAGCCGTCCCGCCCGAGCGGGACCACTCCCACCAGTCTGGAGGCTTCGCGATGGAACAGAAAATTATCGGTACCCATTCGGTTGGTCCGTTGAAGGCGCCGTCCGGCGCGCCGTGGCGCAATGCGCCGCTCTTCGTCGAGGTGCCGTTTCCGGCGGCCTTTTCGAGCCCGCCGGTCGTCATCGTCAGCACACTCCAGGACCCAAAATGGACGGGGCCCATCAACGACACCTTTGCGACGACCGTGACCGGGGTCACCAAGACCGGCTTTACGGTGCATATCGTGCGCGTCGATACGGTCAATCCGGACTACGTGACCTACGGCTGGGACCAGAACCTGCAGCTTTCCTACATGGCCGAAGTGCCGGCGTGAGCCATGCGCCCCTGTCGGTGTTGCCATGCACGTTGGCGGGGCGCTCGGTTCCGTGGGCACGTATCAGCAGCGCGATCGGCTCGCCGGCGATGATTTCGATGCGACATTCACGCTGGATTCCCGTCCGACGCGAATCCATTTCGACCAGCAACACACTGCGCCCATCGCCGGCCGATTCGAAACGCACGAGAGCAAACAGTTGCGTGATCCGAAATCAACAGCCAAACAGAAGGAAGTCGCCGGCGCCCTGAAAACGGTGCGCCGCCAGGGCAGCGGAGCTGCCGCCCAGGTGCCGCGTTTAGTTTCCTTTCGATCCACTTCGTTTCGCGTCCTTCCGTTGCGCCAGATCAGACGCGGATGAACTGAGACCTGGAAGAAATCCCATGCTGGCGCCGAATTGCCGGCATCCGGGACAATTTGAAGCAAAACGGAGCGAGACCGGGCGAAAAAACGGTGATTGGCTGCACGAATACAACCGGAATCCGTCGCGATCATCGTGTCGCAGAGGAATTCACCGAAAACCTTGGGTTATTCGAGGTGCCCACATGTGAACATCGGCATGAGCCGTGACACGACGCAGTTTGTGGGCGG
>NZ_BBJJ01000064.1 GCF_000739815.1 Paraburkholderia mimosarum LMG 23256 = NBRC 106338 | reverse complement strand
GCCCTGCCGGCGAGCGGATGCAGGACCTTGGGCAGCGCGGAGTGCATGCGTTTGCCCATGCCTGCCGCGAGGATCACGATGTTCATTGCATCGACCTTAAAATCTGCTAATCAAGTCTTTCATTTTGACAAGAGCAAGATTCTAACACCGAGGTAGTTCGCTTCCCGCAGGCGAGTAGTCAAGACGAGCTCGTTAATGGCCAAGGCGGACGCGAAGTTGCCGTCGAGTCATTGACTGACTTGACATTGAATGCCTTGTTTTTGCTTCTGTTGATTGCTGCGGTCACCCGCGTGAACAGCGTGAAGTTACAGGCACGCGCAGCATTACCGGAAGTCGCTGAAGGCATCACTCAATATCCTGCAGCGACAGTCTGCTAACAATCAAACTGCGGCTCAACGGGTTCTCCGCAAATCACCGGCAAAGAAACATGCCGCGTCATACTCAACGCGAAGTGCGAGCGACGTTAGCTAAGCGGAGTGACGCTCGCGGTGCCCGTCGCTCACAGGACGATGTTGATGAGGAATCCAGGCACCCCACTTGCCCTCATATTTCCTCTTGTTTTCCTCAAAGAGCTTCATTCGCTTTTCGATCGCGAGGAGATTGAACGATGCTGAATGATGGTGGTGAATAAAGACGTCCTCGGCGCAAGCAATCACGAACCCCAACTTCTGGATTCTTCGACAGTAATCGTCGTCTTCGAACATTCCGATGCCGAAAATCTCATCGAGGTCGCCCACGCGCTCGTACATGTCCCGCGAGAACGCGACACAGAAGAAAGCCGCCGTATAAACCTCCATAGTCAGCCCCATATGCCGGGTCGTGTACAAGCGGCTGGCATACTCCATCTCTTCCATCGAATCGTAGGCAATTTCGATCTTCGCCTCGTTGCCGATGTTGTTGGTGACCGGTCCCACCAGTCCCACGGAATCCTTGCGCTGCAGATGGCGGACCAACGTACCCAGCCACCCTGGTGTGACGTAAGTGTCGTTGTTCAACAGCACAAGGTATTCACCGCGAGCGATCCGTAACCCTTGATTATTCGCCGCCGCAAAGCCGCGATTATCAGAATTCAGGATGATTCGCCTGTTATCGCCTCGCTTCGCCCATTCCGTCAGATATTCCGGAGTCGCATCCCTGGAATTGTTATCGACGACAATGATCTCGAAATTTTTATAGTGAGTATTTTTCTCCAGACTACGAAGACAGGCGTCCGTTAATTCCAGCTTGTTATAACAAACTACGATGATGCTGACCAGCGGCGCAGCATATCGCTCTATAGACGTACTAAGCGCCTGCGCGCGATCGTCCCATGTCTGGCTAGAAGCGAATGCTCGCCGGGCAGCAACTTCGGCGTCTGTCGGTGGATTTTCTAGCGAGGATCGAATGAGCGTCATCACCTCTTCTTCGTTCCGACCGATATGAACAAGGTCTCCGAACTGGGCCATTTCCGGCAGATCGACGCCGATGACATGCTTGCCGGCACTTAAATACTCATAAACCTTCACCGGATTCGTGGCCAGCGTCAGCGGAATGATTTTGAAGAGCAGGAGACAGACGTCGAATGCGTATAAATAGAACGGCAGGGAAGAATAGGTCACCTCTCCTGTGAATTCAACATTGGGACAGTGACTGAGACGCGCCTGCACGCCAGCGGAATCCGCCCCAACGAGTAGTACGAGGTCGTCCGGAAAAGCAAGCGCGACCTTTTCGACGAGGTCCACGTCGAACCAATGCGCAATCGCGCCGTAGTAGCCAATGATCCGACGTCCCTTCGGGTCTACAAAGACTTCGCCTGGATGCTCGGCGAAGTGCTCGTACTCGCACGCATTCCGGATCATGCGCACGGAACGATTCTTTTTCCGTGCAATGTTCTCCAGAAAATCCGACGTGACAATGACCTGGTCGGCCTCGCAGAGAATGCGCTCCTCCAATTCAAGGATGTCGGGGGCGCCGTCTCCAAAACCCTCGTGGTGATCCATCATGTCGTACACCAGATGCCGATTCGGCAGCGCATCGGCAAAAGGCACCCAAAAAGGATGTTGGACGATGGACACGATCGATTTCGGGCTCGCCTGAACCAGGAACGCAGCCAAACTTGCACGAAGCTTCGCGGTCGTCTCCGGGCTGGCCGCAGCGGAGTAAATTGACGGGGCCCCCGCCACGTTCAGGTAGACGACGTGAAGCAAACCGTCCTCGGATAGCGGTTCGATACGAAAACCCGCCGCCTCGTCATCGACAAAATGGTTCGAAAAATAATAGGTGCGATGCCCCCGACGCGCCATACCCCGGGCCATATGCTGAGGACGTTGAATGCGGAAATGCCAGTCGATGATCCCCCAGACGAACACGTCCGCACGTTCCTGCGGACCCCGCAGCGGCGGTACAAATTTCGGAACGATACTCGGCATCACCTCCGGTACCGTGGTAGCCGCCGGAAGCGGAAGCGTAGGACCGCCGAACAATCTCGTTCTGATCGCCTGCTTCCAGGTGATGGGCACGGGCAAGCGATGATAAGCCAGCCTGAGCGCCGAGCGAAACTTCCGCTTTCCCAGTCGGGCGAGTGTGCCGACAGCTCGTAACGGCGCGGTGACTCGCCAGGACGTGCTTTGCTTCATCTCCCAAATCACACGATCCCTCTCTGCGAGCTCGTGAGTTCTCCCAGCGATCACTCGCTCGCTTTCCTCCGCAGCCCTTCTTTTTTCTTTGATAATCTCGTTCAACTGCGAATCGCGCGCCCATAACGCCTGAGCCTGATCGACATACTGGCTGTTGACAGTCTTGAGTTCCTCGCGAAGCTTGCCAAGATGAGCATCCAGCCTCGCGACCTCGGCGGCCGATTGTGCGGCAATCGAATCGGCGGCACCACGTGCCGCTGACAGACTTTCCTCGAGCGCGGCGATTCTGGCCTTTGCGATAATGAGCTCTGGTATCGAAACAGAAGACTGGCGAGTGATTTCAAAATCGTCGAGAAATAGCTTGAGGTTTTGAATTTCGTCGTCTGCTGCGTAAATGAGGAGGATTTGCTCCCCTTCCCAGAACGCAGGCTTGTGGCCGCTCGTATCGAAAACGCGCGAGAATACGAGATGAAAGCGCTGCCCTACTGCTTAGTCTCTAGCTTCAAGTGCAACACCTTGAATCAAGTAAGGTGTTGCGATGAAGAAGAAGTACCAGCATCTGAGCGCGGAAGACCGCGCGGCAATCATGATCGAACATCAGCGCGGGGTCGGTATACGGGAGATCGCACGGCGGTTGGGGCGCAGTGCTTCGACGGTTTCTCGCGAACTGGCGCGTAACCGGAACACGGCCATGCCGCGCTACGACGCGACGCAGGCGGCCTCGGCCTATCGGCTTCGTCGCCGGCGTTGCGTGCGGCGACGTAAGTTGAGCGAAGGCAGCGCGCTGTACTGGCACGTGCATCACCACCTGGTTTATCGGCGCTGGTCGCCGCAGCAGATTGCTGCCAGACTCCGCGACATGCACCCAGACAATCCCGACCAACGTGTTTGCCACGAAACGATCTACGCGGCGATTTACACCCATCCCCGAGGTGGGCTCAAGCAGGCGATGATCGAGGCGTTGCGCCAGGAAAAACCCAGACGCGGCACCACCCGTAAAACCTGTGCACGTAAAAGCTTCGTGCCGGAGGAGTTGCGCATCGTTCACCGGCCTGAACAGATCGAAACGCGGCAATGGCCCGGACATTGGGAAGGCGACCTCGTCAAAGGGGCGTTCAATCGCTCCTGCGTTGGAACGCTGGTCGAGCGCAAAACACGGTTCGTCGTGTTGTGTCGCATGGACGGCTGCACGGCCCAGGACGCGCTCGAGGGTTTTACGCGCCAGATGAAGAAGGTGCCGGCCTTTCTGCGCGAAAGCCTGACGTACGACCGTGGATCGGAGATGACCTGTCATGTGGAGCTTGCCGAGCGACTGAACCTCGATATCTGGTTCGCGGACCCATACGCTCCCTGGCAGCGCGGCAGCAACGAGAACACGAACGGCCTGCTACGTCAGTTCCTGCCAAAGGGCATGGACCTGTCGGGCGTCACGCAGACGCAATTGAACGATATCGCCAGGCTGCTCAATGGGCGCCCCCGCCAAACTCTCGGTTGGAAAACACCCGAAGAGGTCATGGCCATGGAGCTGGCAACGGCTGGATTAGCGAAACGTTGCACTTGACTCTAGAGACCGCCCTATCCTCCGGACTGATCGACTGGCCGGCATACCTTCTACGCAAAACAGCGATAGCATTCTCTGGCACACGCACTACTATGGCCTGTCGTCCTTTCCGTTCCCAGCAGGAAACCCGGACACGGCAATCGTTGCAAGCAGCACAATACCGTTCAATTCGTCGGTTTTCCCATGGCTTGGCGCGTTTGTGACGACTGTTATCGTAGGCGCCTGCATGGCCATACCTAAAATGCGACGAGATGGAGCTGCCTTTCCCGCAGCACTGCTGATCGGGAGCTTTGCGCTTGTCGTGTTGGGCTTCGGAGAGATTCAGGCCAGGTACAGCCTGTTGATCGCTCCATCGCTATCCCTGCTTTTTGCAATTTCCCTATTCCCGCTCGATGTTCAGCCAAGCGGCTCTGATGGATGCTGGATCAGTTGGCGGCACATGCTTGGAGGCTTGCTTGGCCTGGCCGCCATATATTTAACTGTCTTCGCAAGCGCAACTTTTTTTGCCCCAATGAAGGCCCGAGAGAGCGCACAACTCGTGGCGAACGGGGATTGCGATAACCATGGGGTCGAGCTAAGCACCAATTACAAGCTGCTACGGATCGCAATGAAAGGTGACGCCCGCTGCGCCAATGTGCGCGTTACTTTGCCAGCAGAAGCAAGCGCAGTCTCCTTCTTCGTTAGCGGGTCAAGGCTCCCCTTCCGCTTTGAGGAACGCTTTCTATCGCCATTTCGCTATGAGTTAAGAGACGGCGAAACCCATCTTTTGAGCGATTCGCTTGGCACCGACTCCGCTCACTGGAAGAATGTTGCCCTCCCAAACCGGGCCGCGACAGAGATTCTGATTCATGTCGATCGCATTGCTGCGGATGGTGACGACTATCTTGATTTTTCCCTACTGCACGCCACACGCGACTAGCCAGGCGTGACCATGTACTGCCGCATCATAGAAGGCGGCACTTCTAATGGCGTCGCGGAACGCCTTCACGCTTAGTCACATATAAAAACGGTGGAGTAACGCCTGGATAGTCTCCGTAAATGTGTAGATCGGGAAGATCAACACTATTGCACAGCAAATGGTCTTGAGTGCCTCAAGCGCGCGAGGCTGGGTGCGCGTGCCAGTGCGTTCGGGCAGGAGGAGAGCCAACAACGGCAGCAGAGGCAAGAAGTATCGGCCCTGCACACCGTCGACAATGCGTTGGCCCACCGGGGTCCATGACACATACAACGCTGCGAAGATCAGCGCCACACTTGCGAGCAGCGCAAGTGCGATCACAACGCGATCGACACCACGAACCGTCGGCGCAGCGCCTCGTCGCTCGAGCGCAGTCGCAACGGCGAGCGCGACGCCCATGAGAGCCGCGACGCGGTAGTAGTCCCTGTGCATGGGGGTATCGAGCCAGCCGAGAATGCCGACCATGCTCTCATAGTAGAAGACCCCATTGTGCTGCAGCGTGGCCCATGCAACGCGCGGAATCTCGAGCGGATGATGCAACACCCATGCAATCTGCCCCGCCTCGGAGCGCGGCGGAGTGACAGGCGCCCACGCCGAAAGACTACATGCGACGATCACCAGTGCCGATGCGGCCACGGCCGTGATCAGCCAGACGGTGCGGCGCCCGAACCCATAATGCCCCTTCGCGCTTTCCCATAGCAGCGCTGGAGAGAATCCCAACAACAGCAGGCCGACATAGGGCGGACGCGCGGTGATGCAGGCTACGGCGACCAGGGCCGCGCCGAAAAGCCGCGCCTTGCCGATGGGCTCACCATCGAATATCGCGCGATCGAGCGCTGCGATCAGAAGGATGCAGGCGGGCAACAGGAGCGCATCCTGGCTAACCGACGAGTACAGCATGAGTGTGGACGGCAGCAATGCAATGGCGAATATCCACAACGCTGTCCGACGGCTGAGCAACAACGCTGCGACAGTGAGCGCCATGCTCACTAGCAGGTCGACGACGCAGACGAGCCGATACGTTCCCGGCGCTGAAATACCAACTTTACGCGCGAAGGCGATCGTCACGGCTTGGGGCAAATAAGCGTAGGCCGGATAGATCGCCGAGCTCGGGAATCCGACGAGGCGCTTTTCGCCACCCCACTTGCGCCCGACCGTGCGCGCCTCCATCACCGGATCATATTTGACGGTCGGGTGTGCCGCCATAGGATGGAAAATATCAGCAAAGCCAACCACACTTTCGTCAATCGCACCGCCTGAGGTATTGCCCGCGCGCTCGCTCAGAAGATGACCTTCCGAGACCTGAATGGCACGAAAGAAGTGCACAACCGAATCAGGCGTCTGAAACGGCGGCGTAGCCAGAATAAGGAAAAGCCCGATCGGCATGGCATAGCACACGTAAAGCCATGAAAGACGCCTTCCGTCGATAAACGACGCAATCCACCCGGAAAATCGCATGCTCAATCCTGGAAATTCAACCGAAACGCGTTGCCACGATCAGACCCACGATGATGAGCGCCGTGCCAAACACATAGCCCCGAGTGATCGCTTCCCGAAAAAAGAAGTGGCTTGCAATTGGCACGAGAATAAAGCAGAGCGCCATGAACAGGTAGGCCTTGTTGAGGCTAACAAAGCGCAAAAGATTTACCCACAGCAAAGTTGCAAACCCGTAGATCGCCAGTGCACAAAAGAGGAGTACCAGCGCGCGTGGGGAATACCAGCTGCCGGCCGCCTGAATTTCGATACCTGCCTTCTTGAACAGCAGTTGACCGCTCGAAATGATGAATACGCAAGCAAGCGCCCAAACGATCTGAAGTGAAGTCATGCGTTGGAGATTACAGAAAAGTGGATCAAGCGGCCGTATCTGGCGAGCGAGACTGCTCGGCCGTTCCGCGCAGGACCTGGCGCGCGTACGCCCCATCCGCGGGCAAAAAGCGGCTCATGGGCCGGGTCGGCACACTTGCGACGTCGAAATTGAGAAAACCTAGCAACAATTGCAGGCCGATCAGCACGGGCAGCGCCGCGAGCATAATCGTACCAAGCGGCGTGGAGATGCCCTGCGCCATGGATTCGGCCCAGTGCCAGGAGCCGAAGGCGAGCCCGAACATTAGCAGCAACACGCCGAACACAAGCTCGAACGTCGCAGCCGTCATGTCGCGCAGAAAATAATTGTAGAAAATCCGCTTCGAGAAATTCACCGCATGCTTCGCGGAAAACTCGAACAGCACTTTAGAGACCTTCAAATTCGACTCTTCGTCACCGTAGAAGGCGTCCATCGGAACATCGACCACCACGGCGCGCAACGTGTTGAGTCGGAATAGCATATCCGTTTCGAAAAAGTAGCGCTGCGCGATCTTGTCGAATGGCAAATGCGCGGCAACACGCGCGCTGATCGCCGTATAACCGTTGGTCGGATCGAAAATATTCCAGTAGCCCGTGGATATCTTCGTCATGAACGAAAGTCCCGCATTGCCGATCAGCCGCACGGCGGGCATGCGCACAATGTGCGTGAGGTCGTAGAAACGATTGCCCTTCGTATAGTCGGCCCAGCCTTCGATAATCGGCAATACAAACTGTGGCAGCAATTCAGGGTCCATCTGGCCGTCGCCATCGAGCTTGACGATGATGTCCGCACCTCCCTCGATCGCGTGCGCGTAGCCCGTCATCACGGCGCCTCCCACGCCTTGGTTAATTTGATGGCGCACCACGCGCACCCGGCTGTCATTGCAATTCGCCTCTACGTAGTCGCCGCTCTGCGCCGGACAGCAGTCATCCACGACGTAGATATCCGTGACTTCCGGGCCGATTTTGTCAATCAATTGCAGGATGTGGTCTTTGACCTTGTACGACGGGATGACAACAGCAATCGAGACAGGCTTGGTCAGCACGATCTTGTCCAGTTAAACCCAGGTTCCGATGAGCGGCGTTGTCAATCGCCGCGCAATTATGATTCGATGTCGCCTGGACGGCGACGCGCCAGCGACAAACGCGCACAGTTTATCTACGATCGTCATGGGACATCGCCGCCCACAATGACTCACTGGACATGTTTCAAGACCATGCCTTTCAGACAGCCTGTTACTTTACTGGTTCGAAGCAACGCGCACAAGTCGGCGTACCACCGCGGCAAATGTGCTGCCCGTTGCGGCGCGGCCCAGGCACTCGGTTCGCCGTTCACAGCCGATTCCCACAAGCCCGCGCGCAGCGCCTGATCCTTGCGCCTGCCGATGATCCGGATATCCACAAGCGCAGCACAAAAGCTTCTCGGAAATTGATCGGTAACCGGGCCGTCAACCGAACCGGCTGATGCGCGGCACCTCGGCGATCTCGAACGTCGCGACGCCGTTCTCGACTGCGAGATGAGGGCTGTAGGCGGGATCGCGAAATCCCGCCTGCGCCGCGAGCCCAGCAACGGCATCCGGCACCGGCATATCTTGCGCGCAGACGACCGTGGCCTGGGCGACGAGCACATGGCGCAAACCCTGTGCTCCCAGCGCGCGAGCGAGCGCAAGATCCACGCTGGAATCCTCACCATCCAGATCGCGCTCGTCGTACGCGGCGAGCTGCGCAGCGGCCGTCGACAGGACGGCGCGGCGCGCAACGAGACAGGCGCCCGGCAGCGCCGTCACCGTGCGCGTCAGTTGATTCATACCAAAATAGCCGAAGTCCTCGCGTGACGCCCCGCTACGGGCCAGCACAGTGCTATACGGCGACGTAGCGACAAGTCCAGCAACAAACGCCCCCCCTCCTGGGAGGCTAAGTCGTGGCCCGGCGAGCCCAATCTCAGGACGCAGTGCGTGACGCACCAACGCATCGAGCCAGCCTTCGTCGCCCGCTTCCACCTGGGCGTCTAGCAGGCAGACAAAGGCGGCATCGTCGGCGCGCAGGGCAGCCTCAATGTCCATTTGCGCATCAAAGGTCACCCCCTGAGCGTGCTCCCCGGCAGACTTGCTCGCGTACTCGACATGGGTCGCCGCACCCGGACCTACCAGCGTCACGCGAGTGAGCAGCGGCTGTGGCCGGGCGAAGAGCGCGCGCAGCGCCGTTTGCGGCGCACTGCCATCGCCCGCGCAGCGCAAGATGGCCTGGACACGGGGCAGCGGTTCTGGCAATGGATAGCGCACCTGCACGAACGGAAGCTGCGTGGATGGCGCAATCGCCTCCACACGCGCATCTCTGAGCCTTAAGCTTTCGCGTACGGCTCGCACCCCTGCCTCGACGGCATAGGGCTTTTCGTCAATATCCAGGGCCGTGCTACCCTCGATCGTGCGCCAGTGATAAAGCACATGCGGGATATGGACGACGGCCGCATCGCCCGCCGCGCGCACGCAGCGCAGCACCAGATCGTGATCCTGGCTGCCTTCAAAGCCCTCGCGAAAACCACCGACCTCACGGATCAGCGCTGTCTCGTACACACCCAGGTGCGAAAAGAAATTGTACTGAACGATGAGTTCCGGATCCCAGTCTGGCTTGAAATACGGCGTGCTCCGGCGCCCGTCGGAGGAAATCTTGTCTTCGTCGCTATAGAGCAGACGTGCGTGCGGATGCGCCCGCAAATATTTGGCCACCATGGCAAGTGCATGCGGCGGCAGTAAATCGTCATGATCGAGCAGCGCGACGTACTCGCCTGTCGCTAGCTTGAGAGCACTATTGCTCGCTGCGCAGATATGGCCGTTCTGCGCGCGCCGCATAACACGAATACGCGCGTCGCGCTGCGCGTGCTTGCGTAGAAGTGTCTCGACGTGTGGGGCGCTCGACGCGTCGTCGGCAAGACAAAGCTCCCAGTGCGGATAAATTTGTGCGCGCACTGACTCGATCATTGCGTCCAGATACACCGCCGGTGTGTTGTAGACCGGCACGACGATCGAGATGCGAGGCGCCTGCTGCCATGCCGCCATCTCGTCCGCGAGCTGGCGCAGCGCGGTCGGCTCCAACGCATCTACGGTCTCGATCCAGCGCTGATAGCCGGCCTGCTGCGTCGAAGTCCGCACGACCTTGCGCAACGCACTGCGCCAACCCTCACGGCGCAGCACTGCGGTGACGGCCGTCACGGCGCCGCAAACGCCGCCAAACGCCGCAACCCGTGCGTGCACGCCACGCGCAAGGCCGGACAGCCTGCCGATACCGCGCACCACCCGCTTCATCCCGCGCCAGCGCAGACAGCTGCGCGTGGTGCCTCGGCGGCCACTTCGGCGAGGAGCGCGTGTAATTCTCGCGCCTGTTCGTCGAAGATACGCACGCGGCCCACGTGAGGATTGCGATAGCCCTCCAGCCGCAGCGGATTCTCGAGCAGATCGCCAAGCGCCGCACCCAAGTCGGTGCCGTCGTCGTCAAGCGGGACGATGTTGCCGTTCTCTCCGTCCACGATGTCTTCCACGGCGCCACCTGCGTCGGTCGTGACGACCCACACGTCGCGGATCAAGGCCTCGCGCACAGAAAGGCCAAAGCTTTCCTTGCATTGCGTCGGCGTAACGAGCACGTCGATACCTTCGAAGAAATCGTCAATGGTTTCTTGCGTATAGGCGGGCACGATTTTGAGCGTACCCGGTACGCGCCATTCTGCAGCATCGATCGAGCGGCGGCCCAGATTGAGGACGTTATCGACAACTCGCAGCTCGTAGTTTCGCGCTGGCAGCGACCGCAGGACCTTGCGCAGGAGCGGTGCGCCCTTGATTGGAGTCTCCCCGCCGACGTAGCCGATACGCAGCGGTCGCCGCGCGAGCGACTCGCGACGGATCGCGCGCCGAGGCGCCACCACCCCGTTCTTGTTCACAACGATACGCGTGGGATCGAAACCATTTTCGGTGAACAGCTCGCGGAAGAATTCGCTTGGCGTGATAAGGCGCGCTGCGCCAAACAGGATCTCGCGCAACCTGAATTGCCGGTAGCTATTGAGGCTTGGATCCTTCACGCAAGTCGCGCAAACATTCAGGTCGATCTTGCGCTGATTGCAGTACACGTGCTCGCCCGTAATCATGAACTGGCGCCCGCAGATCCACCAGGCGTCGTGCGCAGTCACCACATAAGGGATGCGCTCGCGCAGGCATACTTCCGCGATCTGTGCGCCTATGCCCTGAATGCTATGCAGGTGCACGACGTCAGGGCGCAGCGCGCTCACGGCCTCGGCGAAGGCCTCGATTGAGTTCGGGTTCTCGAACTCGAAATTGGGATTACCCTCGGGTGGCAGGCCCATGGCGAACACATCGCCGCCGCTCGCCGCGCGATAGCGCACAAGTTTGTAGGCGGGAACGTCGCTCGTGGGGAGCGATGTGAACATCGCATATTCGATGTCATCGCGCTGGTTCAAACGACGCGCCACTTCTTCGGCCACGATGGTGGCGCCACCAAAACTACGCGGTTCGAAGTAGATATTTACGCCCAGCACGCGCAGATTCTTTTCACGCGCGGCGTAGGGAGCGAGAATTGGCAGCACCTGCTCATACGCAACGGTCGTCGGCGCATAGTGCTTCGAAACATAGTCGTGCGCACGTGCGGCCATGCGCTCGCGCAACGCCGCATCGTCGATGAGAGCAAGCAGCGCGCGCTCCCAGGCTGCCGTATCGGCGGCAAGATAGCCCGTGTCACCCTCGGTAATCGCAGTACGGAATGCAGCACTCGGCGAGCACACCGACGGCAGGCGCACGATGGACGCTTCAAGGAACTTGATGTTCGATTTGGCGTCGTTGAACACACTGTCTTCGAGCGGCGCGATGCTGATATCGCAGGCCGCCAGCCGCTTGAGATAAGTACGGTAATCCGAGAGCGGTAGACGCTGGACCTGAGCCTGAATGTCGTTGAACTCGGCCGGCAGATTCAACTCGCCGATCACGACGAAGCACGCGTTCGGGCGGGCTTTGAGCACGCGACGCAAAGCCGTTGCAGCCACGCGGAAATCGGCGTCGTGCGTGCGTGTGCCCGAGCCATAGACGATGCGCACGATCCCGTCGGCACGCTTCGGTATGCCATCGAGCCCCCTCGCAGCACGAACGGTTTCCGTGTCGAGAGCGTTTTCAACGACTGAAACCTGCGGCACACCGGCCTCGTGCATAGCCCGCGCGAGACCCTCGGTTGACGCGATGCCATAGTCACAGGCGAGCATGGCGGTCCGGTAAAGCTCAACGCCCTCGAGAATACCGCGCCGCGCCTCGTCGTCGAGATCGGCGATATTGGAATTGCCCGCGTATTTGCTGGCGTCGAAGATCAGGTCGTCGACTTCCCAGAAGGTCACGAGGCCCATAGCCTTTGCTTCACGTATGAGTCTCAGCGGCTGGGGAAACGCGGGCACGCGATAAAAGATGACGATCGAATGCGTTTGCAGCAAGCTACGCACGGCCTGCGTGTCGTTCCAACTGACCGCCGTGCATTCGATGCCAAGCTTCAGGATCATCTGCTGCTTCTGCGTGACCCGATATTTGCGGCACTGTGGAATGCTCATTTCCGCGACGATCAGCACGCGCATCGCCAGCCGCTCGCGCGCCGGCGGCGCAAGCGGCAGGTCGAACACCGGGTCAAGCGACCCAGCGGGCGCTGACGCGCCGAGCAGCCCGCGCAGGCCGTGACGGCTCGGCGCGGTGGCGATCTTGCGCAGCGTTGCTGGCCAGCCCTGTTCGCGCACCGAAGTGCGCACAACCGCGCGCGCGTGACGCGCGCGTGCGACGATCATGCGCGGCGTGCGCAGCGACATGACGACAACGCGCAACGGCGCCGTCAGGCGCCAGGAAGTGGACCTGCGCAACGCCGCAACGTCGTCATAGGCGCTTTGCAGCGACTCCTGCGTCGCGCGCAGCGCGCTACGCTCACCTTCGAGGTCATCGGCCAGCAGATCCAGGCTTTCCTGGTTCGCTGCAAGGTCTTCGCGCGCGGCGCGCTCCGCAGCACGGGCCCGCTCGGCCTCAGCGTGCGCCTCTGCCAGCGCCGCTTCCAGCGCCCAGAGCCGGGCCTGCATTTCGCTGTGCGTCGCGAGCCCCGCGAGTTGTGCATGATGCGCCTGCAGGCGTGCCCGTTCGAGGGCGGACAAGCTCAGCAGCGAGCGCAGCGCCGCAGGCAGCGCGTCGCCCACCGCAGCAAAGCCGCAACCCGCGCCATGCTCGAACGCCAGGTTCGGATAACGCGCTGCGAGCGTCGCCCACAACGCCTGCACGCCCTCACCCGCCCTACCCGAATGAAGATCCGAAATGAACACCACACCATGTGCAGAGAGCTTCGGCAACCACGCGTCCAGCAATCGCGAGCCGTGCGCGGCCGCATGCACGCCGTCAATATGCAGCAAATCGATGGATCGATCCGGAAAGCCAGCGGCCGCGTCGAGCACGTCGGCGTCCAGCAGCTTTGTCGCCGCGCCAGCGCTCGTGCCGAGATGCGCTTCGAGTTCGCGCCTGGCTTGTGCGCCAGGTACCCCCCCGAAGCTGCGTGCAGCCCATTGCTCGACAGCAGCAAAATGCGCATGCGCTAACTCTTGTATCTCTCGCCAGCCGCACAGCGCGACACCTTGCGCCGCGCCTAGCAATACGAATGTTTGTGGCCGCAATGCTTGCGCGAGCAGCGATGCAATCGATGCATACTCGGGCCACGTGGACTCGCCACGACGCGGCCACCAATACCGTGTCGCCGGGACCGCGCCGCCTTGGGCGGCGCATCGCTCAGCACACCCGGACAACTGCGACTCGTCGTCAATATTTTCAGGCTTCATGGCTTGGACATTCTGATCGATTAAGACACCCTGCACTGCGCGAAGCCCTTAGCCGCCCACCGCGGCCTCGTAAGCGGAGACCACGTCTTCAACCGGGCCGAACGCGCGCACGTGTCCGTGCTCCATCCAGAGCGCTTTATTACACACGCGACGGATTTCGTGATTCGAATGCATGGCGAGCACGACGATCTCCGCACGACCGTGAAGGTCTGCCAGCCGCTGTTCCGCTTTATGCATGAACGAAGCGTCGCCCACACCCATCACTTCATCGAGCAGCAGAATTTCCGCTTCGACCGCCGTCGAGACGGCGAAGGCCAGACGCACTCGCATGCCGCTCGAATAAGTGCGAATCGGCAAGTCGAGATAGTCGCCGAGTTCGGAGAACTCCGCGATCTCCTGTTGCTTCGTACGAATCTCACTGTCAGACATGCCCAGCAGCAGGCCGCGCAGACGGATATTCTGTAGACCCGTGGAGTTTTCATCCATACCAAGGCTGATGTCGAGCAACGGCACCACCTTGCCAGAGCGCTCCACGGTGCCCGAGGTCGGCGTATAAATGCCGGCCATGGTGCGCAACAACGTCGACTTACCCGCGCCGTTGTGGCCGATCAGACCCACCCGGTCCCCAGCATCGAAACGCAGGTCGACATTATTGAGCGCGCGCACAACGATCACGCCGTCGGTGTCCTCCGCGATCGCGTTGCGCCGGCCCATACGCATGACCTGGCGCTTGAGGGAGCGCCCCTGGATGTCGTAGATCGGCAGGTCGAGCGTTGCGCCCTTCAGTTCGATATATGCCATGTGGTGCTCCTCAAACCCAGTACGGAATTCGCTTCAGATAGCGCCCGGTCATCGCCAGCGCGATTGGCCAGCCAACGAGCGCCATGCCGGCCGTCACGCCCCACGTCAGCGCCGAAGGCGCCTGACCGATCAGCGGTTCACGCACGATCTCCATGAGGTAGGCAAGCGGGTTCCATTCGACGATAAATGCATAGCGGTTAAGCGAGGTAGGCTTATAGATGATAGGCGTGATGTAGAACGCCACCTGTATGAGCGCGGCGATGATCTGCGGCAGGTCGCGAAAGCGCGCCGACAACAGGCCGGCCAACATGCCGATCCACAGTGCGTTAAGCAGAAATAGCGCAAGTCCGGGAATGAAGAGCGGCAGAACCTCCCAGCTCTTTACCCCAAAGAGCACGAGCAGCACCAGCACGATCACGAAATTGTGAGCCAGCACGACGAGATTGCGCCAAATCACCTGGAGTTGGTAAATCAGCTTCGGCGTCGAAGCCTGGCGTATGTAGGTGCCACTATTGATATAGGCAACGCTGCCTTCCTGAACCATCTGCGCGAAGGCGTTCCACATAACGAGGCTCGATGCGAGGAAGGGTAGGTAGTCACTCATCTTCTGGCCGAACAGCGTGCCGTACACGACGCCGATCGAGGCGATCATGACGCCCATGCTGATCGTGAGCCAGAACGGCCCAACACGCGAGCGCGCATAGCGTTGGCGGACTTCGAGCCAGCCGAGCAGCGTCCACAATCGCCAGGACGCGATGCTGCATTTCAAATCAACGAGTGCAAGTTTCAACATGCGGACTCCCGGTATCACCGGGTCAAGAGAAATAGATCAGGCGTCAGCAGCCTTACCGCCGCTGCAACGCCCCCAATTTGCCAGTCAGACCATGCCAGGCGCCGAGTAGCGACATCCCCAGATGTTCGGCGCGCGGCGCCATGAACAAACCGTAAATGATGAGCCGCCCCGGGAGCTTGACGAGTTCGGTGGACTTCCAGCTCCATGGCATGTAGCCACGCTTCATCAGTGCGATGGCGTTACGGAACTGATAGTAGTGACGCAGCGCACCATGCCCTGGATAGGCCCGGCCGAACACGCGCACAGGCTCGCCGCCCAAGGAATGGGCCAGTTTCAGAGCAGGTGCACCGAGCACGGAATAGCCCTTAAGACGCGCACGAACGCACCACTCCAGATCGACAAAATCGATAAACAGCGAATCGTCCATTGGCCCGATGGTGGGCCATGCCGCGAGGTTGATGCACGATCCAGAGGTAATCAGAAAGTCAACTTCCAGCGGTGCCGTGCCCACTGGCGCGATTCGTTGCAGACGCAACGGTCCAAAGCGCACGAACGGGGCGATGCCACCCAGACGGTCGTCCTCATAAGCTGGACCGATGAGCGCCACGCGGGCGCCACGGGCGAGCTCGTGTTCGAGCGTCTGCGGAAGCGTCTCCAGCAAATCGGCGCCGGGCTCGCTGTCCTGATCGAATAGCATGGCGCAGGCGCAGCCACGCGCGATCAACCTTGCGACTCCCTGATTGATGGCCGTCGCAATGCCGAGATTCGCGCCGTTCGCAATGTACTCGATGCGCGCATCGAGCCCAAGCGACGCGGCGTCACGCACCTGCTCTGTGTTGTCGACAACGATGCACGGCCCGTATTGCACGAGCCGATTGGCGCGCGCAACACATCCGCCATCCGGTCTGTAAAACACGATAACCGTGCCGGCCCCGGCACAGCGAGCAACACCCAGATTCATCAGTAAGTGAGGCAAAGACGCAAGGCCTCATCCCAAGTCGGGAGTTGCAGACCGAATGTATCCGCGAGCTTGTCTCCCGCGAGCCGCGAGTTCGCTGGCCGCTTCGCAGGCACGGGATATTCCGATGCCGAAATCGGCAATACGTTCGGCGCTTTCTCACCCATCGAGATACCTAGAATGGCCTGCGTGAATCCGTGCCACGAAGTCGCGCCACGCGACGTCAGGTTGTAAACACCCGAACGCTGACGCCACCACGCGGCGTCACCCGCACGCCGCGCCGCGAAACCCTGCGCCACAATATGCGCGGTCGTCGTCGCAATCGTGTTCGACCACGTCGGCGCGCCAATCTGATCGGCAACCACACGCAGTTCCGAACGCTCGGCGCCCAGTCTGAGCATAGTCAGCAGAAAATTCTTGCCGCGGCGGCCGTAAACCCAACTCGTGCGAAAAATCAGGTGATCGCACCCGCATGTCGCGATCGCCTGCTCACCTTCCAGCTTGGTGCGCCCGTAGACGTTCTGCGGATTCGTCGCGTCTGTTTCGATGTAAGGTGCGTCTTTCGCGCCGTCGAACACATAATCGGTCGAGTAGTGAATCAGCACGGCGCCAAGCCGTTTCGCCTCCTCGGCGAGCACCTGTGGCGCCTCTGCATTCAGGCGCTGCGCGCTTCGCACGTCGGTCTCTGCCTTGTCCACCGCTGTGTAGGCGGCCGGATTCACGATGAGCGCGGGCTTGAGTTCGCGGACGACGCGGCGAATGGCATCGGGATCGTCCAGATCTAGCGCCGCCCGGTCGCAACCGACCACGCGCCCGAGGCCCTGCAGGCTGCGCAGCAACTCGAATCCGACCTGACCGTTAATGCCCGTGACAAGGATTGTCGGCAGGTTGTCCATCGCACCCTCACGCATACACTTCGGCTTCGACCAGTCGCTTGCCCGCCGCGTCCTTTGCCGCCAGCAGCGGTTCGAAGTCCATCGGCCACTCGATGCCGATATCCGCGTCGTTCCACACGATGCTGCGCTCGTATTCCGGGAACCAGTAGTCAGTCGTCTTGTACAGAAACTGCGCAGACTCCGACAGCACAACGAAGCCGTGCGCAAAGCCTGGCGGCACCCACAACTGACGATGATTCTCAGCCGAGAGGCCCACGCCCACCCACTTTCCGAAGTTCGGCGAGCTGCGGCGCAGGTCAACGGCCACGTCGAGCACTTCGCCTTCCACCACTCGCACGAGCTTGCCCTGCGGATGCTGGATCTGATAATGCAAGCCGCGCAATACGCCCTTGGCGGAACGCGAATGGTTGTCCTGCACAAACAGAACTCCGGGCGCGACTAGTTCTTCGAACTCGCGGCCGTTGAAGCTCTCGTAAAAGTAGCCACGTGCATCGCCGAACACTTTCGGCTCGATGATCTTGACTTCCGGGAGTGCCGTAGCGGTTACCGTGATGGCCATGCGACCTGATCCATGAGAATGTTCAACAAGTACTTCCCGTACCCGTTCTTGGCGAGCGGCCTGGCCAACGCCTGCAGCTGCTCCGCATCAATCCAGGACTGGCGATACGCAATTTCCTCGGGGCATGCGACCACGAGCCCCTGACGCTTTTGCAGCGTCGCGATGAAGGTCGCTGCCTCGATCAGCGAGTCGTGCGTCCCGGTGTCGAGCCATGCGTAGCCGCGGCCCATGATCTCGACGTTCAGCGCGCCGTCGCTCAGATAGCGCGAATTTACGTCGGTAATTTCGAGCTCACCACGCGGCGACGGCTTGATGTCCGCCGCGATATCGCACACGCGGTTGTCGTAGAAGTACAGGCCCGTGACCGCGTAATTCGAACGCGGCTGCGCTGGCTTTTCCTCGATCGACAGCGCGCGAAAGCCCTTGTCGAACTCGACCACGCCATAGCGCTCCGGATCATGCACGTGGTAGGCGAACACCGTCGCGCCCGCCTCCTGCGCATTCGCATGCTCGAGCTGCTTCGCCAGATCGTGACCGTAGAAGATGTTGTCGCCAAGAATGAGCGCCGACGGATCGTTGCCCACGAACTCCTTGCCGATGATGAACGCCTGCGCAAGCCCGTCCGGCGACGGCTGCACAGCGTACTGGATGTTCATGCCCCACTGGCTGCCGTCGCCGAGCATCGATTCAAAGCGCGGGGTATCCTGCGGCGTCGAGATGACTAGTACGTCGCGGATGCCCGCGACCATGAGCGTCGACAGCGGGTAGTAGATCATTGGCTTGTCGTACACCGGCAGCAGTTGCTTCGAAACCGCATGGGTGATCGGATAGAGCCGCGTGCCCGAACCGCCGGCGAGAATAATGCCTTTGCGCGCCATGTCTGCTGCCTTTACGCGCGCTGCGCGTAGTTCGTTTCGACCCACTTGCGATAGTCGCCCGAAGCGACTTCGTCAGCCCACGCCTGGTTGTCCAGGTACCAGCGCACCGTCTTCGCAAGACCGGTTTCGAAGGTTTCTGCGGGCTTCCAGCCGAGTTCACGCTCGAGCTTGCGGGCGTCGATCGCATAACGGCGATCATGGCCGGGCCGGTCAGTCACGTAGGTGATCTGGTCACGGTAGGAACCGTTTGCCTTCGGGCGGAGTTCGTCGAGCAGGTCACAGAGCGTATGCACGACTTCGAGATTCTTCTTTTCGTTCCAGCCGCCAACGTTATACGTTTCGCCGCTCCTGCCGCGCGCGAGCACTTCGCGGATCGCGCTGCAGTGGTCGCCCACGTACAGCCAGTCGCGCACGTTCTGGCCGTCCCCGTACACGGGCAGGGGCTTGCCGGCGAGCGCGTTCGCAATCATCAGCGGAATGAGCTTTTCGGGGAACTGGTACGGGCCGTAGTTATTCGAGCAGTTCGTGGTGAGCGTGGGCAGGCCATACGTATGATGGTACGCACGCACGAGATGGTCCGAACCGGCCTTGGTCGCCGAGTACGGGCTGTTGGGCGCGTACGGCGTGGTTTCCGAGAACTGTGGGTCGGTTGCGGACAGCGAGCCGAACACTTCGTCGGTGGACACGTGCAGGAAGCGGAATGCGTCCTTTTCCGCTTCGGGCAGACCATTCCAGTACTGCCGCGCGGCTTCGAGCAACGTAAAAGTGCCCACCACATTGGTCTGAACAAAATCGGCGGGACCATGAATCGAACGGTCGACGTGGCTTTCAGCGGCAAAATGCAGCACCGCACGCGGCTTATGCTCAGCGAAGAGGGCGTCGAGCGCCGAACGGTCGCAGATGTCCACGCGTGCGAAGACGTGCTTCGGATTGCCTTGCAGCGACCGCAATGTTCCGAGATTGCCCGCGTAGGTCAACTTGTCTACGTTCAAAACGGCTTCATCCGATTGACGCAGCCAGTCAAGCACAAAGTTGGCGCCGATAAAGCCGGCACCGCCCGTTACGAGAATCATGGAACTCCTTTCTAGCTCTGTTTGATAGCAACTCTGGCCTCACACCCCGGACGCAGAGTGGCTGAAAGAATGCTGTAAAAATGGCTGTTTGGCGAGCAGTTGTCCGCCTTTTAACCACTTTGCATACTCTGGCTCTGATTTTATGCCCCACAATTATAAGGCCAGCGAGTGCGAAAACCATACCGCTAACATCTTGAAACAGCTTGACAAATTGCGATTTGACACTCACGCAACCATTCCCGGCAACCTGTGCGGCGGCGCCAGGGCGATGAGCCGGCGCTTGCCGCAGGGGCCAGGGATGATACATGACTTGCGTCACCTGGACTTCGCACCACGCGGCAAAACTTTTCCTGTGATACCGTCGTTCCTCGTTCCCGCGCCGTACCGCAACTGATTCCGAATTAATGACCAAGCAAGTGCCGTTCACCGCTCCCCTCGCCTTCGGCGATCTTCAGGGCTGCCTCACACCGTTTCGCGAACTGCTCGCCAAGGCTGCGCCTTCTGCCCATACGCCGTTGTGGTTCGCGGGCGACCTGATCAATCGCGGCCCCGAGTCGCTTGAGACGCTGCGCGAAGTCATCGCGCTTGGCGAGCGCGGCGTTGCCGTACTGGGCAATCACGACCTGCATCTGCTCTCGGTGTCGGCTGGCATCCGCAAGTCGAAAAAGGGCGACACCATCGACGACATCCTGAACGCGCCCGATGCCGATGATCTCTTGCACTGGGTGCGCCACCGTCCAATCGCGCACTATGAGAACGGCATGCTGATGGTGCACGCGGGCGTGCTGCCACAATGGGATGTCGATCTCACCATGGAGCTCGCGCACGAACTCGAGAAAGCCTTGCGGCGCGACAACTGGAAGGAGACGCTCGCGGGCCTCTACGGCAACGAGCCGAACCGCTGGTCGAAGGACTTGAAAGGTATTGATCGACTGCGCGTGACCTGTAGCGCGCTCACGCGCATGCGCTTTTGCGATCGCGATGGCACGATGGACTTCACCACGAGCGGCGGCCTCGATTCGGCGCCGCCGGGCTATATGCCGTGGTTCGACGCGCCCGGACGCAAGACAGCCGACATCACGGTCGTCTTCGGACATTGGGCGGCGCTCGGCCTCACCTTGCGCAAGAACGTGGTTGGGCTCGATTCGGGCTGCGTTTGGGGCGAACAGCTTTCAGCGGTGCACCTCCACGCAGATCCGTCCCAGCGCCTCCTCACCCAGGTGCCATGCGAGAGTTGCCGCGCGACGAGCGGCTGAACCTCGCGCCGCCACGTCCTTTCAGCGCTTCTTGTTGTACACGTGGCTGGTGCTCTTCACACCTTTGGGAAAGACGCGGCGTACGAGTCCGCGCGCCGCGGCGTCGGCCTGCAGCACGACGTCGCGTACAGGCTCGTCGGGTCGCCCCCGAAACGAGGTCGGGTGAAAGTATTCGGCGTCGCCCACCGGGTGATCAGAGAAGTAGTAGTTCGAGACGCAGCAGCGCTGCTCCGAACTCATGTTCTTCGACACCGAATGCCACGAGTGCTGGTTGGTCACCATCACGGCGAGACGGTTGAAGCTGCTCACGATCGTCGTAGGGTCGGCTTTCGTGCCCTGCGGCCAGACTTCCAGGTTGCCGCCCTTCTCCAGCGACCAATCCGGCGAAACGTAATAGAGCAGATTCAGCACGCGATAACGTTCGCGGTCCTTGTCGTGCGAATTGTCGAGATGCGGATTAAGGAAGTGGCCCGGCCCCATCATCGAGATGCCGCCAGCGTAGAGGTGCTCATCCGGATAGAGCGAGCGTAGCCCGGTGATCTCCTTGACGAGTTCGACCACACGCGGCATCTGGAACGCGAATATGATCTCTTCGAGCAGCGGCGCATGCGCGTCCATTTGCGCCGAAACGTACTTCAGTTCGCGCAGGCTCTTGCGCAACATCATCTTCGAAGCGTCGGGAAAGGCCGCGCGAATTGCACGTGCAACGTCGTCCGGGAGTACGTCGTCGACATGGAAGTGATTGACGGGCGCTGTCTGCGTCCATTGCTCGCGCAATCGCGCGCGTTCTGCTTCGAGGCGCTCCGCAATGCACGCGCCGAGTTCGGTGCGATCCATAATGACAGTTCTGATGTTCTGCTTTCGATGACGCTCAAAGGCGTCACGATACCTCAACGGTCCGGGGTCTTTGCACATCCGCCCCCTCACCCCGCATCACCTCCAGCGCCTGCCCCACCGCTTCCTGCGCACGCGCCGCCAGCTTGCGCCGATCGTCCCCAGCCTCGATCGCGTGGCCCACGTAGACATGCGCGGTCAGCGGGCCGGCCTTTAGCATCGCGTCGAGCGACTGTTTCAGCGACACATCGTCGATATACGCCGGCGCCACCGACTGCCGCCCCTGCGCATCCTCATACAAAATGCACAGCGGCTGCACAGGCCGCCCAGCCGATACCGCCGCCTGGAACATGTTCGCGTGAAAGGGCTTGAGCGCGAGGCCATCCGTGGTCGTTCCTTCGGGGAACACGCACATCAGTTCACCGCGCGTGAGGCGATCGGCCAGTTCGTGCATGATGCGCTTCGCGTCGCTGCGCTTCTCGCGCTCGACGAACACCGTATCGAGGCTCTGCGCGAACCAGCCGATCAGCGGCCAGTTGCGGATCTCCGCCTTCGAGACGAACGGCGTGGGCCGCCACGCGTTGATCACGTAGATGTCGATCCACGAAATGTGATTGCTCACGACGAGCGCGCCCGAGTCGAGCCGTGCCGAGTCGTTGTGCACGACGAGCTTCAGGCCGCACAGTTCGAGCATCTTGAGCGACCATGCACGGTTCATGGCGTGGCGCTGATCGGCGCTGGCACGCGGAAAGCGCAGCGCCACGATGCAGGCGCCGCGCAGCAGATGCGCGAGCAGACGGGTCTTGCGGATGAAAAGGCTCATGGTCTACGGATAGCTGAATCGCACGATGCTAGCAGACGCACATGACACAAATCTGTCACGCACGTTCGGAGCCACGCTCGTACCCCAGCCGCCCCGCCACGAGCGTCGCGCGCACCACGGCGGGAAGTTCGTAGCCGAGGAACGGCGTGTTGTGTCCCTGGCTCTTGAGGGCGCTTGGCTCGACGCGCCAGTGCGCATGGGGATCGAACACGCAGAGGTCCGCGCTCGCGCCCACGGCGATGCGCCCCGCCTCGCGCTGCATCACCGCAGCCGGCGCCGACGTCACATGGGCGAGCGCCTTCGCGAGCGGCACGCGCGCTTCCTGCGCCCACTTCACCGTGAGGGAAAGGAACAATTCGAGGCCCGTCGCCCCCGGCGTCGCCTCGGCGAAGGGCAGGAGTTTTTCGTCGTCGTCCACGGGCGTGTGCTGCGAGCAGATCGCGTCGATCGTGGCGTCGGCGAGGCCCGCGCGAAGCGCCTCGCGATCGCGCTGCTGGCGCAGCGGCGGATCGAGCCGGAACTGCGCGTTGAAATAGCCGATGTCCATGTCGATCAGATGCAGGTGGTTGGCCGTCACGTCGCAGGTCACGGGCAGGCCTTCCGCCTTCGCGGCGCGCACGAGCGCCACGCCCGCCGCCGACGAAAGGTGCTGCACGTGCACGCGCGCGCCCGTCACGCGCATCAGCTCGAAAAGCGTATGGAGCGCGATCGTCTCGGCGCTCGCCGGCACGCCCGAGAGGCCAAGGCGCGACGCCAGCGCTCCGCTCGCGGCCACGCCGCCCTTCGAGAGCCAGGCGTCCTGCGGCCGCAGCCACACGGCGTAGCCATAGGTGCTCGCATACTGCAGCGCGCGCAGCAGCACCTGCGTATCGGCAATGGGCGCATCGGCCTGCGTGAAGCCGATGCAACCCGCCTCGGTCAGCGACACCATCTCGGTGATCACCTGCCCCTGGAGGCCCACCGTGAGCGCGCCGAGCGGATGCACGTGCGCACGCGCGAGCTTGCCCGCGCGGTACTTGAGCATCTCGACGAGCCCTGCTTCGTCGAGCACGGGATCGGTGTCGGGCGGGCACACGAGGGTCGTCACGCCACCCGAGAGCGCCGCGTTCATCTCCGAATCGAGCGTGGCCTTGTGCTCGTAGCCCGGCTCGCGCAGACGCGCACTCAGGTCTACGAGACCCGGCGCGACCATGAGCCCGCGCGCGTCGAGCGCTTTGTCTGCCTGGAAGCCCGCGGGCGGTGCACCGATCGCGGCGATCTTGCCCGCTTCGATATACACGTCCTGCTGCTCTTCGGTGCCGGCCGCCGGATTGATCAGCGTGCCGCCTTGAATATGGATCTTCATGCGCTGCCTTGGTTGTTCTCGCCGCTTCAATCGTCTGCTTCAATCGTTATTGCCGGCGACGATACCCATCACCGCCATGCGCACCGCAATGCCGAAGCTCACCTGGTCGAGGATCACCGACTGCGGGCCGTCCGCGACCTGCGAGTCGATCTCGACGCCGCGATTCATCGGCCCCGGATGCATGACGATCGCGTCGGGCGCGGCGAGCGCGAGGCGCTCGGGCGTCATGCCCCAGCTCTTGAAATACTCCTGCGCCGAAGGCAGCAGCGCGCCGCTCATGCGCTCGTTCTGCAGGCGCAGCATGATGATTACGTCGACGTCCTTCAGCCCCTCGTCGAGGTTATGGAACACGCGCACGCCCATCTGCTCCAGGCCGCCCGGCAGCAGCGTACGCGGGCCGATCGCGCGCACCTCGGGCACGCCGAGCGTGGTGAGCGCATGAATGTCCGAGCGCGCCACACGCGAATGCAGGATGTCGCCGACGATCGCCACGCGCAGGTTCGTGAAGTCGCGCTTGTAGTGGCGGATCGTGTACATGTCGAGCAGGCCCTGCGTCGGGTGCGCGTGGCGGCCGTCACCGGCGTTGATCACGTGCACGTGGGGCGCGCAGTGCTCGGCGATCAGGTACGGCGCGCCGCTCGACGCGTGACGCACGACGAACATGTCGGCGTGCATCGCCGAAAGGTTGCCGATGGTGTCGAGCAGCGACTCGCCCTTGCTCGTCGATGAAGCGTTGATGTTCAGATTGAGCACGTCAGCAGAGAGACGCTTGGCCGCGATCTCGAACGTGGTGCGCGTGCGCGTGGAGTTCTCGAAGAACAGGTTGAACACCGACTTGCCGCGCAACAGCGGCACCTGCTTCACGTCGCCGTCCGTCACGCTCACGAACTGCGTGGCCGTGTCGAGAACGTGGGTGAGGATCGCGCGCGAGAGGCCCTCGATCGACAGGAGATGCTTGAGTTCGCCGTTCTTCGTGAGCTGCGGATTGCCCTTCAGGAAGCCGTATCGAAATCGCTTGTCGTCCGCTGGGGACGCTGCGGGCATGGGCTGTTTGTTCATCGGATGAATTCTGGATGTGATGGCCGGTGTTAACGCGTGACTTGTCTGGAGCATGCGCCCCTGCCTCTACCGCTGCCATCGAGCACGGCGCAGTCAAGCCTTTCGGCGTCGGGAGCGTTCATGGGTCGATGCGCGGCCAACTCGAGGGAAAGTCAGAGCGGAAGCTCGTCGAGGTACTGCTGGAGAATCACGGAGGCCGCTTCGGCGTCCACGTGCTCGGCGCGTGCACCGCGCTCGCGCAGCCGCGCTTCGGCGTCGACTGAGGAATAGCGCTCGTCCACCCACACGACCGGCAGATTGAAGCGGCCATTGAGCTGGTTGCCGAAGCGCCTGGCCTGCTGCGTCATGGTGTGCGGGGTGCCGTCCGGATGGCACGGCAGGCCGACCACGAGCAGATCGGGCTGCCACTCGCGCAGCAGCACGCCGATCGCCTCGAAGCGATAATCGCGACTCTTGTTGGGAATGACGGTGAGCGCCCGGGCGCTGCGCGTGAGCGCGTTGCCGAGCGCCACGCCGATGCGCTTCTCGCCGTAATCGAACGCAAGCAAGGTGGCCTCGCCGGCCCCTCGCCCAACAGCCACGCTCATGCGTGGCCCGCCTCGCCGGAGAGCATCGACGAAGAAATGCCGAGCAGCGCGAGCGCCGCCTCGAAGCGCTCTTCGGCGGGCACATCGAAAACGATCTTCGGGTCGGCTTCGACCGTGAGCCAGCCGTTCTTCGAGATTTCGTCCTCGAGCTGGCCCGCGCCCCAGCCCGCATGGCCGAGCGTGAGCAGGAAGCGTTCGGGGCCGTTGCCGTTGGCGACGGCTTCCAGCACGTCCTTGGAGGTGGTCATCTCGAGCCCGCCCGGCACCGTCATGGAAGACGTATAGCTCGTGCCCTGGGCGGGTGCGTGCAGCACGAAGCCGCGCTCGGTCTGCACGGGGCCGCCGAAATACACGGGCACATGCAGGAGCGGCTCGATTTCGAGCTTGAGGTCGATGCGGGAAAAGAGCGCCTCCAGATCGATGTCGGTCGGCCGATTGATGACGAGGCCGAGCGCACCGCGCTCCGAATGATCGCAAAGGTAGACCACCGTTCCTGAAAACGTGGGATCCGCCATGTTCGGCATGGCGATCAGGAACTGGTTGGTCAGATTGATGCGATCGTTACTCTTGGACATGGTTTGAATTCTAGCAAAGACGATGCGCAATGGCGGCGCGCTGTCCGGCCAAACGGCGGGCGCCCGATGGCTGCCTCGCCCTTGCCAGACGCTTCGCGTTGCGCATTGCATGAATGGCTCACTCTACCACGCGCGAACGATGCCCCCGCAAGGCAATCGGCAGCGCTGCAAGCGCGATGCCCGGCGCAACCGCGTCACCGTCCGCGCGCCCGGCGCGCGGATTCGAAGCTCAAATGTATTCAGTGCGCCACACCTTGCACGGCGCTGACAGTGATCGCCGCCGCCAGCGCGCGCACGGCGGGCGTGGCGTCGGGCTGGGCAACCCCCGCCGCGACTTTGTGCAGCATCGCCCGCAGCGCCTCGCTCGCGTACTCGATTGCCTCGGCGCCGGGCGGCGTGATGGACGGCGCGCCCCGCGCGGCGGGCGACGCGAGCGTCGCGGCGTGCGCGGTGCGGCGCCAGGCGAGGCCCAGCGCGTCGGCAAGCTGACCGACATGGCCGAGACCGAGCGCCCAGGCGGCGGCGCCGATGCGGTACGCCGCCTCGGCCGCGACCAGCGCTTCGGCGGGCTCGGCGACCGCGCCCTCGCCGCGCAACGCGAGCGTGCGCGAGTGCGTGCCGAGCGCGACCATCGACGCATCGGCGGTCTGCAGAAAATCTTCATACGCGTTGCCGTTCACCACCAGCGCGCCCAATTCGCGCGTGGGCGCCACCCGCGCCGCAAGGGCGACCGCCTGCTCGCTGCCGGCTTCCCAGAGCGCCTCGGATGCCTGTGTGCCGGCAACATGCCATTCCACGGTCAGGCCGTGATCGTGCAGCAGTTCGACGTCGGCCGTGTCTTCCGCGGCGGCCCCGAACAGCGCGTAGTCGCGCCAGAGCAAGGCCAGCGTCGAGCGCACGAGCGTCTGCGGCGCGAAGCGCAGGCCACGCGCATGCTCGCCGATCAGCAGATTGCAGCGCGCGTAGAGGCGCCGCACTTCTTCATCGCCCCATGACACCACGCCACGGCGCAGCGTGCGTCCGCACGCCGCGGCAAGCCGCCAGAAGTCGTAGGGATCGGAACTCGAGAGTTCGGCCATGCAGGCGTCCATCTCGTCGAACGCCGCGAGCGCGAGCGCGTTGGCCGCACGGCTGCCGTTGCCGAGGCGCGATTTGAGCGCATGCAAAAGCGCTTCTTCGTAACGCGCGCGCACCTGGCCAAAGCGCTGCGCCGGCTGCGGATGCAGTGTGGCGGGCGCAAGCGGCCGGCCTTGCAGGGCCACGTCCTCGTAGGCGAGCGTGATGCCCGGCACGTGCTCCGCAAGCGCCGTCAAGAGCGCGTGCTGCTGTGCGTAAAGCGCGGGCGAGCACGCCTGCTCGCGCAGATTACGCCGCTCGAGCGCCGCGCTGAGCGCCTGGAGCGCCTCGCGGAACAGCGGGCGGATTTCGGCGCCCTCCGGTTCCTCGGGCGCATGGATCGGGCGCGCCGGCATGCCGGGTGGCGGCTCGACTGCAACGGGCGCCGCTAGCGCGAGTGGCGATGCGACGAGCAGCGTGTCGGCAAAGCGCGCGGCCGCGAGCCAGCCGGCGTCGTGCAGCGTGCGGGCCGCCTGGCGCAGCGGCCGGGCGACGTCGCGCTGGCCGTCGAGGGCGGCAAGCGCCTGGGCGAGCGCACCGTGCGCGAACGGCACCTGGCCGCCGCGCGGATTGGGCAACGCTTCGAACCGCACAACAGTGGTTGAACGAAGGCTCATGGGGCAGCGCCGGGAACAATTTGCGGGCCGACCAGATCGGGGGATATCGACAACAGCGCGACAACAGCGTCGACGGATGGATCGACAACAGTGACACCGACGAAAACACCAACGACAGCGACTCGAAAGCGACGACGGGTGCAACGCTGGAGCGCAGCCCGACTGCGCGGCCGCTCGCGGCGTGAGCAATTGCGGTACCCGCCTTGCCCGCACCGCCATTCACGCCCGCGACACTTCAGGAAACTGCCATCAGACCGCGCCGCGGCCCCCGAGGGGCGCCAGCCTGCTAGCGCGGCCTCAGATCTGGACCATCTCGAAGTCTTCCTTGCGCGCGCCGCACTCAGGGCAGGTCCAGTTGACCGGGACATCCTCCCAGCGCGTGCCCGGCGCAATGCCTTCGTCTGGCAAACCGGCTTCTTCGTCGTAAATCCAGCCGCAGATCAGGCACATCCAGCTTCTATATTCCATTCTTATGCCGCGTCGAAAAGTCCGAAACCAATCGGGAAAAAATCGGAGAAAACTCGGGGAAATCGAGAGCCATGATGGTACCTTGTTGCCGTTTCCATGCCTAGCAAGAGGAGACCTGGCCTGCAAAAGATCAAGTGAGACCGGCTGGCGCTGAGGGCTCGTGCGACGCACAAAAACCCTCGGCCGCCGATGCCATCCGTCCCCCGGAGGCAAGGATAAGCAGCATAATTGACGCATTCGCATACGACGGCGCGGCGCGCCGCAGCCGACGTCCACTCCATCTCGCCACGTTCATGCCCAGCGACACCCCTCCCATCGTTCTCACCTTCGGCCTTTCCGACCCGACGGGCGGCGGCGGACTCCAGGCCGACCTGCTCACGCTCGCCAGCATGGGCTGCCACGGCGTAACCGTGCTGACCGGCTACACCGTGCGCGATTCCGCCGGCTGCGACGAGGTGACCGGGCTCGATCCCGAAACCGTGGCCACCCAGGCGCGCATGCTGCTCGAAGACATGCCGATCGCCGCGTTCAAGGTGGGCGCGGGCGCGCGCGCCGAAGTCGTGAGCGCGATCGCCGAAGTGGTCGCCGACTACGACGACCTGCCGCTCATCCTCGCCCCCGACTTCACGCTCGACGACGAACACGTGCTCGCCGCCGACGAGCTGCGCGAGACCATGGCGGACCTGCTCGTGCCGCAGACCACGCTGCTCGTCGCCGACGCCTCGGTGCTGATCGCGCTCGCCCAGCCGGACGGCGACGCGGACGCGCCCACCGTCGACGCCGCCATTGCGCACCTGCTCGCCACCGGCTGCGAATACATACTGGCGATGGAGACGGGCACGCATCGCGTGGTCAACACGCTGTATTGCGAAGACGGCCAGCTGCGCCAGGACCTGTGGGACCGCGCCACGCAGCCGATGATGGGCCTGACCGACACGCTCGGCGCAGCAATTGCCGCGCTGCTCGCGAACGGGCAGGAAGTGCCGGAGGCAGTGCGCGAAGCGCAGGAGTACGTGTATCAGGCGGTGCAGAGCGCGTTCCGCCCGGGTATGGGCGCGTGGCTGCCGGATCGTTTCTTCTGGGCGCGCAGCAACGACGCGGACAACGGCGAGGACTCGCCGGGGGAAGTGCAGCAATAAGGTCAGGTCGCGGCGTTCCTTCGGAATGCCGGGCCGCGCAAAAGCGCACTAACGAAAAAACCCGCACGGGCTTGCGCCCCTGCGGGTTTTCTCTTTTCTTCGGGCCGGGAAACACACCTCGCGGTGTGTTTCCTGCACGTCGATGTAATTGGGCCGAAGCCGTCCTTACATGTCCATGCCCATGCCGCCCATGCCGCCGGGCATGCCTCCGGGCATCGGAGCATCTTCCTTCGGCACTTCAGCAACGGCTGCGTCCGTCGTCAGGAGCAGGCCGGCAACCGAAGCTGCGTTTTGCAGCGCGGTGCGCGTGACCTTCGTCGGGTCGACCACGCCGGCTTCCACGAGGTCGCCGTACTCGCCGGTCGCTGCGTTGTAGCCGTAGTTGCCTTGACCAGCCGCGACAGCTGCCACGACGACCGACGCTTCTTCGCCACCGTTCGTGACGATCTGGCGCAGCGGCTCTTCCATGGCGCGCAGGACGATCTTGATACCTGCGTCCTGATCGGCGTTGATGCCCTTCAGGCCGGCGATCGCCGTACGTGCGCGGATCAGCGCGACGCCGCCGCCCGGGACGATGCCTTCTTCAACGGCAGCGCGGGTTGCGTGCAGCGCGTCTTCCACGCGCGCCTTCTTTTCCTTCATTTCGACTTCGGTCGCAGCGCCAACCTTGATCACTGCCACACCGCCTGCCAGCTTGGCAACGCGCTCCTGCAGCTTTTCGCGGTCGTAGTCCGACGTCGCTTCTTCGATCTGCGTGCGGATTTGCTTCACGCGCGCTTCGATGTTCACGGCTTCGCCTGCGCCGTCGATGATCGTCGTGTTTTCCTTGCCCACTTCGATGCGCTTCGCTTGACCGAGTTCGTTCAGCGTTGCCTTTTCGAGCGTGAGGCCGGTTTCTTCAGCGATGACCTGGCCGCCGGTCAGGATCGCGATGTCTTCAAGCATCGCCTTGCGACGGTCGCCGAAGCCCGGAGCCTTGACGGCAACGGTCTTCAGGATGCCGCGGATGTTGTTGACGACCAGCGTTGCGAGCGCTTCGCCTTCGACGTCTTCAGCGATGATCAAGAGCGGACGGCCAGCCTTGGCGACTTGTTCCAGAACCGGCAGCAGATCGCGGATGTTCGAGATCTTCTTGTCGAACAGCAGGACGAACGGGTTTTCCAGGACGGCGACTTGCTTGTCCGGGTTGTTGATGAAGTACGGCGAGAGGTAGCCGCGGTCGAACTGCATACCTTCGACGACTTCCAGCTCGTCTTGCAGCGATTTGCCGTCTTCGACGGTGATGACGCCTTCCTTGCCGACCTTGTCCATCGCTTCAGCGATGCGGTCGCCGATCGACGTGTCGCTGTTTGCCGAGATCGAGCCGACTTGCGCGATTTCCTTGTTGGTCGTGCAGGGCTTGCTGATCTTGCGCAGCTCTTCGATCGCTGCCGAGACGGCCTTGTCGATGCCGCGCTTGAGGTCCATCGGGTTCATGCCCGATGCGACGTACTTCATGCCTTCGCGGACGATCGACTGGGCCAGAACCGTAGCCGTCGTCGTGCCGTCACCGGCGTTGTCGCTGGTCTTGGAAGCGACTTCCTTGACCATTTGCGCGCCCATGTTCTGGAGCTTGTCCTTGAGCTCGATTTCCTTCGCGACCGAGACACCGTCCTTGGTGACCGTCGGGCCGCCGAACGAGCGCTCGAGAACCACGTTGCGGCCCTTCGGACCCAGCGTGACCTTCACTGCGTTGGCGAGAATGTTCACGCCTTCAACCATCTTGGAACGGGCGGAATCGCCGAACACGACGTCTTTAGCTGCCATCTTCTAACTCCTTGGGATTCTTGATGAATACGCGGTGGTCTGAACTTACTTGTTCACCACGGCCATGATGTCTTCTTCGCGCATCACGAGCAGTTCCTGGCCGTCGACCTTGACGGTCTGACCAGCGTACTTGCCGAACAGGACGCGATCGCCGACCTTCACGTCGAGCGCGATCAGGGCGCCCTTGTCGTCGCGCTTGCCCGGGCCCGTGGCCAGGACTTCACCTTGATCCGGCTTTTCTGCCGCTGCGTCCGGGATCACGATGCCCGAAGCGGTCTTGGTTTCTTGATCCAGGCGCTTGACGATCACGCGATCATGCAAAGGACGAAGGTTCATGGATAGATCCTCTCTTGATTTAGGACTTGAAGAGACTCAAGAAAACCTGGCTGCCGGTAACCGCCAGCCAGAGATTCGGTTAGCACCAGAGTTGTTAGCACTCTCGTGCGGTGAGTGCTAATTATATGGACGGGCAGTGACAAATTCAAGAAGGGGGGCGGAAGGGGAAATCCTGCTTTCGAGATTCACTCAACGTTGAACCTTGTTCGCCTAAGTTTGAACCAGAAGCCTGCCGCTCGACGGAAAACACACAATAAAACAGTCACTTAGGAAGGAGGCAACCGAACTGGGGCATCGTACATGCAGCCCACCGCTCCGGCATTTCTGGCGCCCCTTTCCGCAAACGCTCGCCCACCAGAGGGAAAACCCCAATCTAGCCGCAATCGGTAACACGCTTGCGGACTGGAGTTGATAATCATTGAGAGGCCTCCTGGCCGCCCCTATTGAGGGGCGGCCACGGGGGGCCATATGAGCTTCATTGGAGCAGCCGCGTGCATCCGGCTGTAGACAGAAATCGCACCACGAATCCCCCCAAACTGCGTGGGCACAACGGCAAACTCGCCCAGCCGCTGCTGGAGCTTTGGGTTAAAGCCACAGGGCAGGTTTATTCTCCATGAACCTCGACGTGCTGGCGCGCGCGTCGCCCGCTGTCTACGGCAAGCGAATTCTCCCGCGCGAGCACGAGTATTTTTGTTCTGAACGGTGGCAACCAGCCGTGCGCATCCATCTGATCCACCACTCGATATCCCGGGTGGGGAGCGAAATCCACGATGAACTGGTCGTCATAAACCCACCAGAAACTGCCGTTAGTCCTGGAAACAAAATTCGGTAGAGAGCGTCAAGCAGCATGGCCGGCGCATTGACTCAAGATTTCTGCTGCCAAACGATGCCTGTTGCCTCATGTACTTTGTTACCCGTCAACTGGCCGGCTCCAGGGCGAGTTCAATCACTACGGTCGGTCGCGACCACCGCTATGTGAGACGAGCGTCTTTGGCACACACGCCTAAAGGCCGCCTGCGCGCAGGCCTTTACTTCTCCGGCGGCAGGAGAATGTACTCCGGCAGCACCACTTCTTCCGCCTCGTGCTTTTGGTATCCCGCCTCCATCAGCGACGCCAGTTGCCAGGCTGCGTCCTTGCTGGCTTTCTGCGCCTGCTCGTTCAGCGTCCCGTCCTTCTTCATTTCCAGGTACATCTTCGGAAGCCACTTTCTCTAGTGGTCCAGCGCCAGCCTCGTGTATTGAAGTCCGAGCATCTCCCCTCCGGGGACTCACAGGTGGGTTGGGCCAGCTCCCCAGCATGACAATCCACGACTCCTGACGCAGGCGTGGGAGTCGTACCCGAATGCAAGCTAGTTGGCAGCGATTGGCATTCACCTATGCTGCGACCCCACTGGAGGCCGCCGGCGCGAGCAATGTGCGCTCCCCTCGATTCCGCCGAGCAGACTGCAATTGCCACCCGCTGAAAGGGGTGTGTGAAACGCACCCTCCCTACTGCCTGCGGAAATCAAAATATGGTTTTGATTCCCGAGCGCGATGTCTACCGCGTCATCATGCGCTCGAAGCTGCCGGCGGCGCTCGGGTAGCTACGTGCGCAGCGACACGCGAGCCCGATCCAAGCAACCCTCGTCGGTAGCCCACCTTCTGCTGGCAAGTAGCCGGCGGCCATCCGGGCTACCAGGGAATTCCTCTCCAGCGTCCACGTACAGAACAACGCCGATAGCAAGGATCACAATGTCCACGCAGGTGCTTGGCGCATCCGCGAAGTCCGATTCATCGCCCGCATCGTAGTACCACATGATTTGACTCCCGGCTGGAGAGCTCGTCGGGTGCGTTCCCCGACCCGATTACAGCGTAATCAGGGTAGCGCCTCACGTGGTCGCGTCTCCGTTAAATGCCGAACATAGCCGAGTGACTGCCGGCGACGTTCCATGTGAAGGTCATCCGCAAGTTTCTCGACGCAACCCTCCCCAAAAATCTCGAAGGAAAATTTGAAAATCTCGAAATTATCAAATTGAGACGGAAGGAACGAGCCTAGCCACCCTTCGTTGTGCACGATCCTCGTCGCGGGTATTCGAGGCGGCGAACAGAAAGTTTGTAGTGCGACGAAGGTATCCTAGGGACGATCTGCAAAAGTCCTGGCGTTGAAGTCTGGTTGGCCTAGCCAATCCGGGAATCAACCACGCCGCAACACCGATACCGCGGCTCTCAGGCGTGCGGCCTGCTCGACGAGCGCGGCGTTCTGCTGGGTCACTTCATCCATTTGCGTGATGGCATTGCCGACCTGTTCGGTGCCGGCACTTTGCTCGTCTGAAGCGGCCGAAATCTCACCCATGATGCCGGCGAGTGGGTCGCCGACTGGATTTCGGCAATCGTGGCGGTGAGCCGCGTCTTCATCCGGCCGAGCGCCGCGAGCACGCTGCCGGCAGCGGCTCTCGCCTGGTCAAAATCGACGTCCAGATCGCCAGTGGCGATCTCGACCGCGAGCAGCGCCTATGTGCGGCAGCCAACACTGGCAATTTGCGCAGCGCAAAATCATTCATATCATCATGTAAACGGCTGCGCCCGGTCCGGCACCGCCGCTCCGCTCTCCTGCGCATGCAGATCGTTGGTTTCGCGCGGCCTCGCCGATCGCTTCAACGTCGATCCTGAACATGCCGAAAATGGCGTCGCCATAATGGTGAGACGTTATCATGTCCGCTCAGATTGCTCATGACCAGAGCTTCCTCGCAGCATGCAGGCGCTGTGGCAGACTGCTCTATCAGTCCGTAGATTCCTGCCCTTACTGCTGCACGGAGCGTCCATTCGACACGGATGCGCACGCGCACCCGAAAACCGCGTTAAGAATCTCCGCGGCTGCGCCTACGCCTGCCGTCACAAAGGTATCGCTTGCCGGCGGGTCCCCATCCACTCGCCGGTCGGTGCTGCCTGACTATTTGCACCACTATCAGCTCGCGGATCGGCGGCCGTTCTGGCACACGGGTAAAGGGCTCTTCGTGAAGGGCGTATTGCTCATCTGGCTCATCGTCGCAATTGCATACGCCGCATTTCTGCTGTACGGCGAAAGACGCGGGCAGCAAAGAGAAGTGCGCGCCTCGCGTGCGAGCCTCGCGGAGAAAAGCTTGCCAAACGCGAATACCGCACTCGCGCGTGACGCGAACAATCAGGGAGCGCGAGAGATGCAGCGCGACAGTGCACCGGAGGAGCAACGCCGTGATAACGCGTTGCAAAGCGCTGACCGATGTGCCTCGCAACGCGCCTGGGGTTGCGTGCGAGAAAAGGCATCGGAGGCGCTCGCGATTGATCCGGGCAGCCTGCACGCGCGATCGTTGATGGAGCGCGCCATCGTGGCGACGGGTTGGTCCCCGCTGCGTTCGCCAAATGGCGCCGCGCAGGCTGACCCGGCTAGGCCACTGCCGCGCGGCGCAAGCCCAGTACCGCTGCCTTCGTCGCAGGATTGGGCTGCCCGCAGGCCGGCCGTACCGAACGACCCGAACGCAGTTGCGTCCTCACCCCCGCTGCCGGACGCCGAGAACATATCGGCGAGCGGGAATATCCCGAACTTTGGCAATCCAGGCGCGAGCGTTACGACAACCGCCGCGAGCAATTCCTCAACAGCCGACGCCGCCGGTGTGGACAGCAACGACAACCGCGTCGATGCTCAGCAGCGCGCCATTCGCCAGAGTGGGCGCAAGCACGCGCCATCCTCCGAATCAACTCATTGAAGAGAATTCTGGAATATTTAAGTCTTTCGTACAACGCACATCAAGGCGGGAGTGAGACCATCCTGAAAGCGATACTCGCAGGACCGGCGGCGCTGATCACCCAGCTTCTTTCTACGTCCGGGCTCGCCGCCGGAGTTGACGCGAACTACAAGATCGTAACGGGCCCGGAGCGCGGGGCGAACATTCAAATCGGCCAGGACCTGGCGAAATGGGTCGCACCGACAGCCGGCATCGACCTCGAAGTGATTCCATCGAAAGGCTCGGCCGAAAAGGTGCAGAGCATGCGTTTCGACCTCGGCGTGAATCTCGCATTGCAGTCGGACGTCTACCAGGCCTACGTCGATATGGCCAATTCCGGCAACGAAGAGGCAGGCCAGCTCATAAGGCCGCGACGGCTCATCATGCCGCCCTATGAGGAACGGATTTACTTCGTCGTGCGTAGCGATTCGCCGATAAAAACGTCCATGGTCGGACCAGGAGCGCCTGCTGCTCCTGTGCAAGTAATCTGACACAGAATGGACATCTTCCAACAGGCGGCGGAACGCGCACAGTCCCGACAAATGGCACGTTTGTTCAGCCACGTGACACAGCTCCGCTCACGGATGCGATAGAAATACAGCGCTCTGACCACGAGGTCACCACCCAGTTGGCCAGCCTCGCGTCCAGCGACGCCAAATATCGTTTCTCCTGAGGTAACTGCCCGGCGCGGCGTTACAGAGGAGTACGCTATCAGCAGCCCCACTGCCAGCATGTCGCTCAGCCGCACGCGCCTCGTGTTCTGGTACGCGCCGTTCGCCGCCATTTCAATCGGCGCAAATCTCGGCAGTCAGAGCCTCGCCTTTCACCTGTACCAAGGCCCGTACGCGGTGCCACTTTCGGTGTGCGCAGGCACAGGTGTCGGGCTTGTCGTCAAATATCTGCTCAGAAGGTCTGGATATTCCGGTATGAACACCAAAGTGTCGCACACGGCGTGCGCACATTCTCGCTATACGCTGCCATGGCGCTCGGCACGACGCTCCTTTTCTAGACCGTGGAATTCGCCGCGAATGCACTCTTTCATGGCGAAGCTGGTCGACTCGCCGGCGACGCACTGGGTCTGGTGATCGACTAATTCACGAATACCAGCTGGGTTAGCGCTTTGTGTTTGCTTGAGCGCGTGTGCTTTGCAGCTCAGAGGCGACACGCCACCACAGATACGATCCTCTGCTGGATCGCGGGCCGCGCACATGCCGCCTGTGCGGCGCTCCGCCCAACGCGCCAACAACCGATCCACCTGTTCCTGTCCCGGCACTCAGAATGAAAATGCCCACGCCAGCAGCCCACCCCGTCCCGCTGTGCGTGGACCTGAACGGATCGCTCACGCGCACCGACCTGTTTTTCGAAACCTTCTTCGTGCTCGTCAAGGAAAGTCCACTATCGATCTTCCTGTGTTTCGTCTGGTCGCTGCGCGGGCGCGCCTACCTAAACGAGCAGATTGCACAGCGGGTGAACATCGACACGCGGTTGCGGCGCCGGTCACAATCCGCCAATGCTCCCAGGAAGCTATGGCTTCTTTG
>NZ_BBJJ01000065.1 GCF_000739815.1 Paraburkholderia mimosarum LMG 23256 = NBRC 106338 | reverse complement strand
TGTTAGGCGCTGGCGGAACAAGGCAATCACTACACCGGTGAAAAAACCGGAAATACATCGCGCCCATCCAAAGTTGGAGGTCAGATCCATGCAATGGCCGTTAGAGACGCATGTTCCTGCATCGATGTAAATGGCTATTGCGAGGCCGATCGTTGCGGAAACAAAAGCGAAGCCGACCTGCACGCGGCGGCGTGCAATCAGGCAAATGGACGCGAATAGGAGATAGACGTAAAACTCGTCGCTTGTGCTCCACGCGTTCGCGTTTCCGAACGAGTGGCTAACAATATTCAAGCCCTGAGTCATTGTCACGATGGACAGCGTTTCCGCACCTGTCGGTGCGAAAAACCCACTGTGCGTGAGGATCAGCGGCAAGCTGCCGACCACATAAAAAAGGACAGTGGTAGCGATATGCAACGGCCAGAGGCGTCCGAAGCGACGCACGAGGAAGTGCCACGCGTGGCGTCCGGTCTCCAGGCGTTCGCCATACGCTGAACAGACTACGAATCCGCTGAGCACAAAAAACAGATCAACTGCGAGATAGCCGTTTCGAACGACACCCGGAAGGTGCAACACCTGCCCCAAGTGAAAGAATACGACGAGCAGTGCTGCAGCTCCGCGCAGGCCTTCGAGGCTTCGATTCTTTGTATGCACGTTGACCTCCCGCTGCAGGCGGTTTCCTCATACAGGAATGCTGGAGCCTCTCTGCGGAATAGAATGTGTGACAGTGAACACCAGGATAGAGGTTGAACGGTTGAACGACCAGTCGGATTGAGGCAGCCCAAAAGACTCAACTCGCAGGCTCATCAGTCACGCCGGCCTCCGACGACGGGGACCAGAGGGTCTACCCAAAGGTTTTCGCTAGCACAAGCGCAGGCCTGACAAGCGAGGCGCGCTGCAGATCAGAGCGATGACGAAGAGCTGCGGCAGCCAGTGCCTTCCACCGCAGGCAGTCCGCCGATGAGCTCAACGTGGGCTTTCCCCGCCCTTGAACCGCATCTACTGGTAGATCGATTCACGTCGTGATCAGGATGTCTCATCACATCCGATGAACATGCGACTTCCTTGTGCGAAGTATCACGGTGGCGCAAACATGCCATAACGAGCAAAGAGCAATAAAACGGTGCGAAGCCCCGCCAATGGGAATCGCGGCGCCGGGCGGTGAAACCGCGCGGCGCCGCATTTTTCATTGAATTTGAGGTCCGCTTCAGTACGGGGTCAAGCCGTACCGTAGCCTCAGAACGGCAGCTTCGCGTCTGGCTTCTCGGCGAGAATCACGCGCTTGAAGTCGGCCTGGATGCGTGCAAGCGCCGCATCGTTATCGGCCTCGAAGCGCATCACGACCACGGGCGTGGTGTTCGACGAGCGCGCAAGCCCGAAGCCGTCCGGGTATTCGACGCGCAGGCCGTCGATCGTGATGACCTCGTCAGCGCCGGTAAACTTCGCGTTCTTCTGCAGCTTCGCGATGAGCTCGAAGTTCTCGCCTTCTTCGAGCTTCAGTTGCAGCTCGGGCGTGGCGTGCGAGTTCGGCAGGTCGTTGAGCAGCTTGCTCGGGTCGGCCGCGCGCGAGAGGATTTCGAGCAGCCGCGCGCCCGTATAGAGGCCGTCGTCGAAGCCGTACCAGCGGTCCTTGAAGAACACGTGACCGCTCATTTCACCCGCGAGCGGCGCGCCCGTTTCGCGCAGCTTCGCCTTCACGAGCGAGTGGCCCGTCTTCCACATGAGCGGCTCGCCGCCCTGGTCCTTCACCCACTTCGCGAGATTGCGCGTGCACTTCACGTCGTAGATGATCTGCTTGCCCGGATTGCGCGAGAGCACTTCCTGCGCGAACAGCATGAGCTGGCGATCGGGATAGATGATCTGGCCGTCCTTGGTCACGACGCCCAGCCGGTCGCCGTCGCCGTCGAACGCGAAGCCGATCTCCGCATCGGTTTCCTTGAGCGCGCGGATCACATCCTGCAGATTCTCCGGGTGCGCCGGGTCCGGATGGTGGTTCGGGAAATTGCCGTCCACTTCGGTGAAGAGTTCGACCAGCTCGCAGCCCATCGCCTTGAAAAGACGCGGTGCGAGGTCGCCCGCCACACCGTTGCCGGTGTCGACCACGATCTTCATCGGGCGCGCGAGCTTCACGTCGCTCACGATGCGTTCGACATACGCATCGGCGATGTCGTACTTCGTGTAGCTGCCCTCGCCCGCTTCGAAACGGCCCGCGACGATGCGGTCATGGAGCGCGAGAATCTGGTCGCCGTAGATCGCCTTGCCGCGCAGGACCATCTTGAAGCCGTTGTAGTCGGGCGGGTTGTGGCTACCCGTCACGACGATGCACGAGTCCACGTTGCGCTCGCCGCCCGCGAGCGCGAGCGGCACGCTCGCGGCGAAATAGCCCACGGGCGTCGGCACCATGCCGACGTCGACCACGTCCACGCCTGCCTCGCACAGGCCGTCGGCCAGCGCACGCGAGAGATCGGGACCCGAGAGCCGGCCGTCCCGCGCGATCACCACGCCGTCGCCGCCCTGGGAGCGCACTTCGCTGCCGAAGGCACGGCCGATGGCGCGCGCGGTGTCGGTGTCGAGCGTCTTGCCGATCACGCCGCGAATGTCATATGCCTTGAAGATCGATTTCGAAATCATGTGGAAGCTCACGTCCTGATGGGGATTCGGGTCTGCTCGTCGTATCGACAGGTGATTGAAAGCTCCTGCCGTTACCGAGAGGGGGATCCGTTACAAACTATAATTGCCGTTTTCCGGCAGTGGTGTGCACCCATTTTAATGCTTCGCCGTTTCCTTTTACCGCCAAAATATTCGCCAAAAAAGGCGGAGAAATTGCGCACGGCCCGTGCCTGCCCCACTTTTTGCGCCTGCCACCACGGCGAGGCGCGATGCTGAGCCTGAAGCGCTTCGGCAATCCCGACGTCGCCCGCGCGTTTGCGAACATCGTCTGGCTCGGCCTCGAACGCGTCACGCAGATCGCCGTTGCCATCGCCATCAGCGGCGTGCTCGCGCGCTACTTCGGCCCCGACGTATTCGGCAAGTGGCAGTACGCGAACACGCTCCTGCTCGTGCTCGCGCCCATTACCTGGGTATGCGGCGCCGAGATTCTCGTGCCCACCATCGTCAACAGACCGCCCGAGCAGCTCGGCACCGTGCTCGGCAGCGCGTTCGCCCTGCGCATCGGCGTGTCCGCGGCGGCGCTCCTCGTCACGTGGACGGGCATCGCGCTCGGCGTGACCGATCCGCTCGTCGGCGCGATGCTCGCCGGTCTCGCCGTGACGATGCTGTTTCGCGAGCCGTTCGTTGGTGTCATCAACGCGTGGCTGCAGAGCATGACGTATAGCAAGCCGCAGCTGGTCACGAGCATGACCACGGCCGTGATCAAGGCGCTGCTCGTGTACCTGCTCGTGCGCGCGGCGGTCGCGCCCGCCGTGTTCGGCTGGCTGTGGGCGCTCGAATCGGCGGCGATCGGCGCGGTGCTCATGCTCTACTTCCGCCACCGCCACGGCGGCAAGCTCGGCTGGCATGTGGACCGCTCGCTGTTCAGGCATTTCGCGAGCGCGGGCACGGTCTTCTGGCTAGGCCTCATTTGCATGTACCTGTTCCTGAAGCTCGATCGCCTCATGCTCGAGCGCACGATCTCGTTCGCCGATCTCGGCCGCTACTCCGCCGCGCAGCAGCTCAACGAAAACTGGATCACGCTTGCGCTCATGCTCTCGCAGACGATCGCGCCCGCCTTCGTCTACCGTGTGCAGCAGACCGCGCAGCTACGCCGCAACCTCGTGCGCCTCTTCGCAATGACGGCCGCGCTGATGGTGGCGGGCGCGCTCGTGCTCGATGCGCTCGCGGGCTTCATCATAGGCCGCGTGTTCGGGCCGGACTACGAAGGCGCCATCGGCATCTTCCGCTGGGCGGTGTGGCTTTCGGTGCCCGCAGGGATCGAAGCGATCGGCAACCTCGTCGTGCTCAAATACCAGGCAAAATTCGTATTGCTCGCCAAGTGGCTGCTCGCGCTCGCCGTGGCTTTCGCCGTGAATCTCGCGGCCATCCCGCGGCTCGGCGCGTATGGCGCGTTGTGCGGTCTCGCGGCGGGCTATCTCGCGGCCGCCTGCGTGAACTTCTATTACATCCGATTGAAGCTCGTTTCTTGACGCCCTTCCTCGCCTAACGGCAAGGAATTCCCGCACCCGGCGATGCACGTCCGCATCGGAGAATGTTTCGCGCAGCGTTGGTATCACGATCATGCACGACACCACAGCTACTGCAGGTCCACTCTCTTATTCGCAGTCCCGCGATACCTTTCGGCCTCGTCGTGCTGTCTTTCGATCCACACGCCGAACAGGACTGGGTCGAACCGCTTTCGTTCACTTCCTCAAACGTTGCCCCGTGCGCTATCGCTTTATAACGGAGCTTGTCCCGGAAGGACGACCAGGATGCGTCATAGACGCTCTTCGCAATCCTGGTTCTGGTGAGTTTGGCGGCCGATACATTGCCGACTGCGATGTAATCGAAGCGCCGCACCAGATCGAGTGCCAGCTTGTGCTGGAAATCGGCGCGGGCGTTGGCAACCCTGGCGTGCAGCTTTGCGATATGCCGCCTGTGCTTGCGTGCGCGCTGAGCCTTGGCCAGCTTCTCGGCCGCGCGTCGACCGAACCGGTCGTTAGGGAGTTTTTCGCCGGTGGAGAGTGCGGCAAAGTCCTTCAGACCAAGGTCGATGCCAACCCCCGACCGGATAGGCCGCGCGGGCACGTCAGCGACCTCGATAACGATATTCAGGAACCAGTTGCCTCGTGCGTCCTGGGCGAAGTTAGTGCCGTCCTTGATCGTTCCTTCTGGCAGCGTGCGGCTGTCGAACACCCGGAAGGTATTGCCGGCGAAGCGGAACGCCGTTCCTTCGCGTCTAAGGTCACGGCCCTTCAAGGGCACCCAGCCGAGCGAATTCTTGCCGCGATAGCGCAGATAAGGGCGTCGATGCTGGCTGCGCGACTTCGCGTACTGTTCGCACGTCGCGTTTACCGTGCCGGAGTGTATGCCGAGCTCCTTGCTGCTGCCGGTCGTCAGCACATTCAGGCAGAAACCGGTCGGCCATTTCTTGCCCCACCTAAGCGCGTGCTTCTGCGTGTCGTTGCAGAAGTTCCACACGTAATTCACCGCTCGGCTTTGTTTGTTGAGGAGGCCGTTCAGCGACTTGACTCGGTAGCGGTAGACAAGGATCATGCCGGTCATTTTAACTGCGGATTGAAGGTGTCAAGCAACGCCGCAACTTTTCTCCCCACCATGAATGGCGAGGCTTTTTGGAGCAACTCATGAATCCCTCCGAGCTCCCAACGCGCAACGCGCGCGAAGGCGCGCTCGCCGATGTCGCCGTGCTCATGCCCGCGTACAACGGCCAGGACGACGTCGCTCGCACGCTTGCCTCTTTCGATGAGGACGCAACGATCTACGCGCTCGTCGTCGATGACGGCAGCACGCCACCCATCTTCGTGCCCGAGGTGCCGGGCATGTGCGTCGAAGTCTTGCGCATGCCGAAGAACGGTGGGATCGAGCGCGCCTTGCAGGCGGGCATCGAAGCGCTCGCGGCGCGCGGCTTTCGCTACGCGGCACGTATCGACGCGGGCGATCTCGCAGCGCCTCAGCGCCTCGCGAAACAACGCGCGCGCATGCAAGCCGAACCCGCGCTCGCGGCGCTGGGCACCTGGACCCAGGTGGTCAATCGTGCGGGCGAACCGCTCTTCATGCTGCGCCCGAGCGCCGACGCGCACACGCTGCGGCGTACGCGCCTTCTGCGTTCGCCGCTCGTGCATCCTTCGGTGATGTTGCGGGTGGACGCCGTGCTTGCCGTGGGCAACTATCGCGTGCAATATCCTGCCGCCGAGGACCTCGACCTCTTCCTGCGTCTCATGGAGCGCTACGAGTGCGCGAATCTGCCGGAACTTGGGTTGTACTACGAACTCAATGAAGGCGGCATCAGCGCAACGAAGCGGCGGCGGCAGATCGTATCGACGCTGCGCCTGCAACTGCGCTACCTGAACGTGCTGAACTGGCGCGACTGGGCCGGTATTGCGAAAAGCCTGCTGCACTTCGTCACGCCCTATCGCACCTTGCACAAGATAAAGCGCGCCTGGTTCGCGGGCGGCGCATAGCAACGCAACGCAACGCAACGCGCTGCAGTATCGCGCAGCTTTCTGAGGCACTAGCATGAGCGCATATCGAGAAGCAGGATCTCGTTGAAGCGAGACGCTATTTACTATTCCTTCCGTAATCGTGCTCGGACAACAAGCAGGCCTCTGCGGGAAGAACGCCGACGCGGGCAAGCTTCCGTCCTGCACCAACACGTACGATCACCCGGGTGCCTTGCCGGTGACGCCGGCGGTGCGTACCAGTCCAAGCGTCGTCGAAGCACGAATGGCCCCCAAGAGTAGATAAAGCCGCACCCGAAAAGATGCGGCTTTGATCAAAAATGGTTGGCCTGCGCTGACTCAGCAGTCATTCGCGCAGTCAGAACCAGCGGCGCTCACGATCCGCCTGACGGCCCTTCTTCACCATGTAGCCACTGTAAAGGTAGATTGCCAACTCAATACCCAGAGCAAAGACTCCAAAATACATGCTTATTCTCCGCGGACTGGACGCCCTCTTTGAGCACGTTTGCGGTCGGCCTTGCGACCGTTGCGGTCCATGATCATGCCAACACCGCACAGGCCCAACGCAACGATCATCGCGACAAAACCGAATCCCATCGTCAATCTCCGTCGTCGCGACGCCCCAGGCCCGCTCGTTCACGGTCGGCCTTGCGACCATTGTGGTCCATGACCAAGCCCAATGCGGCGAACAAAAGCGCGACAGCCAGTGCGAAGAAACTCCATCCCATCATCGTTCTCCGTCCGTGGACGATACGGTAGGTATAGGTTAGCACAGCCGCGCTTGGGACCACGTTCGGCGAAATTGCGCGTCCGAACCAGTCGGCCGAAGCGCGCTGAAATCTGGTTGCCCCGGGGGCACCGCGTGCTAGCCCGGGACTCATACTCGCTACTGCGCCCAGCATCGCGTTACAGACGCGCGAGATAGCTTCATCGACACGTTGTTCGTGAGGGATGGCGTGGAGACGTTCGTGTTTCCATTTCCGTACACTCCACCAAAGTGGTCACAGCGGACATTCGAGCTGCGGGGACCTCGTTTATACCGCAATGTGCGAAGCCGCACAGACTCCCCACCGGCCCGCTTTACGGCCATGCGCGAATGAATACGCCGACGAGCGAAAGGCCAGACGCATCGTCGAGCACGACGCGCTCCAATCCTGGTCGGCGTACGGCAATTGCATGCGGTCAAGCGCACTGACGAGCACATCGTTGATTTCATACCCTTCGGATGGATTCGAAAACATTTGCGCCTGAAGTTCGCACCAAGCGAGAGCGCATTGCGCGGATACATGAATGGTTGACTGATGCGCGACGCGTACGCCGTGGCGACAAATGTCGATCGCTTCGCGATCGTGCGAATCGCCGGGACCCCGCTGAAGCAGCTGATGCTGGAATTTGAAGCGCGCCTGCACTAGGCTGTATGGGTCTGTCGTCGCAATGATCGGCGCGAAGGCCAACCCTGGTCCTGTTGACAGAACACAGGGTGCCTGTCGATGCACTCACGCACAAGATTGAGTACTCGTCGAGGTTGATGAATTGCGACATGTCGTGGGGGTTTTGTCCGCGCCCTGCACCTGTTGCTTAGGGTGATGGGTTGCTGGTGCACCAGTCTGTCGTAGAAGTTTATAAATAGAAGTGACATGGAGACACCCATGAAGTGTGTGCGACTTCGACACATACGCGCGATCAGTTACGCGGCGCTCCTGGCATTCAGCGTCGAAACCTATGGACAGTCGCTAGAAACCCAGGCCGCAGAGGCAGACCGGGCGAACATAAAGGCACTACGCGACGAAGTCGATCAGCGCTTGAAGGAACTCCAGGCGCTCAAACAGAAGCTTGCCGACGAAGAGGCGAACTTTCAGCGGCTCAGCCGTTCACTCAACGCGGGGCAGCTGGAAAGCAGGCGCGCCACGGGTGGCACCGATACCAACGGCTTGCCGGTGGGTGCCGCCGCAACGGGTGGCGCGACCACCGCCGCGCAGATCGTCCAGGCCGATCAGGCGGTGCAGGTCGGCGCACCCGAGAGCCCGCAATCCGGCGCCACCGCGCAGGGCAACCAGAACGCGGGTTCCAACGCCGCCAACGCGTCCCAGCAAAGCGCTCCAGCTACACCGGTCGGCCAGGCACCCGTCGCGGACACGCGCCCACCCGCCGTCGCGCCGATCTTCGACCAGCCAGGCGTGCTCACACCACGCCACACGTTCGTCGTCGAGCCGTACTTCCAGTTCGGCTACGCGTCGCAAAACCAGATCTCACTCGTTGGCTACACGATCATTCCGGCGCTCCTGATCGGGCTCATCAACATCAACGAGGTGAAAACGACCACGCTGACAGGCGGCGCCGCATTCCGTTACGGGATCACCAACCGGTTGGAATTCGAGGTCCGTGTGCCGTACGTGTACCAGACCAACGATGTCATCACGCGTCAGCCGTTCGCGGGTACCGCCGCAAATACCTCGATCAGCAGCAGCGGCCACGGCATCGGCGACGTGGAAATGACGCTGCGCTATCAGTTCAATCAAGGCGGTCCGGACAAGTTCTACTATGTCGGCTGGCTGCGCTTCAAGACGGCAACGGGCAAGAGCCCGTTCGACGTCGTGACCGATTGCGTGGTGTCGTGTGTTGCAAGCACGACAGCCAACACGGGCCTGCCGCTGCAGCAACCGACCGGCTCAGGTTTCCTCGCGATCCAGCCAGGCCTCACGTGGCTTTTTCCGACCGACCCGGTCGTGTTCTTCGGCAACTTCAGCTACCTGCACAGCTTCGGCAAGGACGAAAGTCTCACGTTGCTCAATGGCGCGACAGAGTTCCTCGGCAAGATCCAGCCGGGCGATGTCTGGGGATTCAATATCGGCATGGGCCTCTCGTTGAACGAGAAGGCTTCGGTCAGTATCGGTTACGACCAGAGCATCGTCTTGCCAACCTCGCAGAACGGACAAACCGTGCCCGGCTCGGTGCGCGTCGTCCTCGCCACGCTGCTGATCGGCTATTCGTATCGCCTGTCGCCTCACACCACGCTCAACTTCTCGATAGGCGCCGGCCTCACGCGCGACACACCCGACCTCACGCTCACGCTGCGTGTGCCGCTGTCTTTCTGACCGCCCCAAACCTTCGCCGCCGCCGCCGCGACTACGATGCGATGCGATGCGATGCGCTGCCGCGGCTAGCGAGGACGCACCACGCCGGCAAGCGCGCTATTCAACGTCGAAAGGACATTCATCGCCTTGAATGCGCCAAGCGAGTTCACGCCCGTATTGATCGTCGTCAGCGCCTGTATCTGCTGGTTGTTCAACGAGTTCTGGATCACCGCGCCAGTCAGGCCAGGCAGCGCGCCTTGTTGCACGGAGTTGTGCGGGCCGACCTGAACCAGCGCGCCCGTATTTGCACTCGCAAGCATCTGCGCTTGCTGAGTCGTCATGTTGGCGATATCCGGAATGTTGAAGCTCGACTGCGCGACGAGATTGCCGTTCACGAACGCGGCTCGCGATATGCCGAACGACACCACGAGACCTGAGGGCAAGTCGAACCCACCGCGCATGTCGTCGAGCCGGGTCTCGCTCACCGCCACGAGATCGGCGGACGCCCACGCCGGATCGGCATCGTCCGCGCGCGCTTCGCGTGGAGGGGTTGCGACGTCCTCTTGAGCATGCGCCTGCATCGCGTCGGGTGCGTACTCTGGCGCCGTTGCTTCGATGCGTTGCACAGGCGCGTTCGCCTCATGGGTTGCATCGGCCGCGTCTTGCGGCGCGCCCTGCATCGTCATGACCTCGCCGGTCGCGATCGCCGGCGAATCGCTCAGGGCCGCGCCCGTATCGAACGAAGACATGCTGCCACATAACACCGTGACAACGCCGGCCAGTTTCAGGTGTCCGGATTTCATCGTTATCCTCAGAATTCACCTGGACCGAGTTTCGGTATGAGCACGTTGAACAGGCTGTCATGCGGAATGCCGGTATAGAGCGGCGCATCCGGCGCGACATGCCAGTCACGTGGATCATTGAAGCTCGCCATTTCATGCCTGTTGTGAATGACGAACACTACGTGGTCCTGCCACTTTTCCTCGAAGCTCTCCCGCGAGATCGCCCGCGTGCCGGTGGCCGGATCGCCGATCAGCACCCGTCCGTTGCGCACGCCCTTGACGACCACGAAGTGGTGGTAGCCGTGTTCGATAATCAGAACGATCGCGGGTGTGCTGGTCTCGTTGAGCTTTTCCAGCGGGACTTCATAGCCGTCGGCTTCGAAGCCGCGCGACATCAGGAAGTTTCGGATATCGAGCAGCGAAAAACCTTCCCGGCGAATCTTCTCCTGATTGCCGTTCTGGAACATTTCGACGAACGCCTGCTGCTCGGTCACCGGGGTGCCGTACTGATACGTCAGCAGCGTTGCCACGGCCGCCGAACCGCAACTGAAGTCGTACTGCTGCCTGATGGTCCGCTTGAAGCGGGCCTCCTTCAGGCTCGTCACGTGCAGCGAGTAATACCCGCCCGACGGATCCGTCACGTCGATGGGATCCGCGTGTGCCGCCGGCAGACAAAACCCGCAAGCGAACGCGAGATACGCTGCAATACGCTTCATTGCCTAGTTCCCGAAACGCACGTTCAACACGGTGGCGTTCTGGATCAGCACGTTCGCACCGGTGTTCTGGATGACGGTGGGCAAGCCGCTCGAACTCGCGAACGAGCCGTCGCTGATCGTGTTCGAGCCTGTCGACACCTTGTTGGCAACGTTATCCGAAAGCGTGCCGTTCAAGAAGTTCTGACCCACCAGCGCATCGCCGCCGCGACGTTCATCCAGCTGTTGATCCGACATCGCAACGCCAAAGCTCACATTCTGCGAATGCTGAGCTGACGCGGGCGTCGTTGCGGGCGTCGCGGAGTCAGCGGCAAGCGCTGCCGGGCTCGCGGCCATCGCATCGGCTTGCGCAGGTGGTGACGATGATTGCACAGCGTCCGCCGCGTAAGCGGTCAAACCCTGCAGTGCAATCGCAAGAGGAACAACGAGCAGCGAAACTCTCTTCTGCATTTGCATGGACGTCTCCTTGGCCGTGCAGCCGACGTCGACCACACAGAATCCGGAAGTCTGAGAACCCGCCTCGCGTATTGCCGCGAAAGCAACGGCAACGCCATTCACACGGGCGTTGGAAAACGCCGTGGAGCGCCATGCTGCACGCCCCACGGCACATACCCCCCGGGAATACACGCTTCAACGCAGCTGTCGCTCAGTGTCCGACAGTCAAGTTCGCCTGCACGGTAACGGCCTGCTGCACCAGCGATGCCATGCCACTGTTCTGGCTCATGACAGAGATGCCGGCTGCCGATTGCGCTGCGGCGGTCATGGAGTTGCTCATGTCGAACGTGCCAGCAGCGACGGAGTTGGTGCCACCTGCGCCTCCAGCACCACCCGCGCCACCGTTGCCGACACCGCCGGTACCAGCGGCACCCGCTGCACCGGCTACGCCAACCGCACCTGCTGCACCGTTGCCAGCAGTTGCGCTGCCGTTACTGGCCGCCGTCGTCGAGCTGCCGTTGCTGGCGTTCGCGCCATGGCCCGCGCCACCGGCGCCGCCAGCACCAGCCGTCGCCGTCGCCGCACCGCCGTTGCCGCCGGTACCGCTGCCCGCTCCGCCTGTTGCCGCAGTCGCGCCAGTTGTGGCTGCTCCGCCCGAGGCAGTGGAGGCGCCGCCCGTGCCGGTGCCCGAACCGCCTGCACCGCCCGCGCCGCCTGCACCACCCGCCGAAGAAGCTGTCGCGCTCGACGATTTGCTCGACCAGGCACCACCGCCGTCTCCGCCGTCTCCGCCGGAACCACCACGGCCGCCGTTGCCCCGGGCGCGGCCGCCCGCGCCTGCCGAAAAACCGCCCAGCGCGACACCAACAGCACCTGCGCTACCGCCGCGCCCAGAGCCGTTTCCGCCCTGGGTGCCGCCAGCACTTGCGCTGCCGCCGTTGCCGCCCTTGCCGCCATATCCGTCACCGGCCGTCGCGCTGCCATTTGTGCCATTACCGGACTTGCCGCTACCGTTCATCGCGGTACCGCCATTGCCGCCGCTGCCACTAGCACCGCTGTTGCCGCCGTCGCCGCCGCTGCCCGCGCCGCCATAGCCCTTGCCGCCGCTGCCGGCATTGCCACCCGAGGCGCTGCCCCAGTTCACGGCCTGGTTGCCGATCCCTCCGACTCCCAGTCTCGTCACCGAGCCGTCCAGCTTGCTCAGCGCCACGGCCTTCGTGGAGTTGAAGGAGTCCTGCTTCAGGTTGGCGTACGACGCGATCTCGTTGGCGTTGTCACCATAGGTTGCGGTCTGGCTCGACGTTGCGGTACTGTTCAGCGTGTTCGCACCGGACGTGGACTTCTGGTCGCAGGACGATGAACTGTCGCTGCACGGGTTCGCCATCGCGTACCCGCTCACCCCAAGAGCCAGCGCCGCGGCCGTCGCCATCAGACTTCTACGCATGAGAGCCTCCTGCTGGCTAGTGGCCAACGGTCAGGTTCGCCTGCACAGTGACTGCCTGCTGCACAAGGGAAGCCATACCGCTGTTCTGGTTCATGACCACGATGCCTGCTGCGGACTGGGCCGCACCCGTCATCGTATTCGCCATGTCGAAGGTGCCTGCGTTAACAGTGTTGGTTCCGCCAGCGCCGCCGGCACCACCGGCCGCTCCGTTGCCAACGCCACCATTGCCCACACCGCCTGCACCGCCCGCTCCGCCAGCCGCACCTGCCGCTCCAACGCCCGCGGTTGCGCTGCCGTTGCTGGCCACGGTGGCTGCGCCGCCGTTCGTCGCGCTGCCGCCGGTGCCCGTGCCGCCTGCACCGCCTGCACCCGCCGACGCCGTCGCCGCGCCGCCAGCACCGCCGGTGCCAGTGCCAACGCCGGCCGTGGCCGTGCTCGCGCCGGTCGTGCCCGCGCCGCCAGTAGCGGTGGATGCGCCACCGGTGCCAGCGCCTGAGCCACCTGCTGCGCCAGCCCCGCCCGCGCCGCCAGGCGATGTCGAGGTTGCAGTTGACCAGTGGCTCGCATGAGCGCCACCGCCGTTGCCGCCGTCTCCACCGCTGCCGCCGCCGCCGCCACTGCCGCTAGCATTGCCGCCATGACTGGCAGACAAGCCGCCAGCCGCGAGGCTACCGGCTCCAGCCCAGCCGCCAGTGCCGGTGCCGTTGCCGCCTTGCGTTCCGCCGGCGTGCGCGCTGCCACCCTTGCCGCCGTTGCCCGCATAGCCGTCGCCAGCCGTTGCACTGCCGTTGCTCGCGTAGCCAGACGTCGCGCTGCCATTGTGCGCACTGCCGCCGTTGCCACCGCTGCCGCCTCTGCCGCCATTGCCGCCGTCGCCGCCATAGCCAGCGCCGCCATAGCCGTTACCGCCCTTGCCGCCGGTGCCACCTGCTGCGCTGCCCGCGTTAATGGCCGTGTTGCCAATGCCATAGACACTGACACCCGTGACCACGCCATCGAGCTTGCTCAATGCGACAACCTTCGTGCTGTTGTTGCTGTTCTGCCAGACGGATGCGCCAGAGGCGATTTCGTTGGCGTTACTGCCATAGGTTGAGGACTGTGTCGACGCCGCACTGCTGGTCAGCGAGTTGGCACCGCTTGTCGACTTCTGGTCGCAGGAATTGTCGGTAGCACTGCATGGATTTGCCATTGCGTAACCGCTGAAGCCGAATGCGAGGACCGCAGCGGACGCCAGTATTGTCTTGCGCATAGGAACCTCCTGTTGAGCCGGGGGATGGGTTGGCAAAGTGCACCAATCCGCGGGCCCCAGACGCATAGGTAATGCCACTCGTGCAAGTCATTGAATTACAAAGGGAAATGGACTGCCGTTGGCGGGTGTTGCTTCGTGAAAGCGTTTTCACCGGCGTCTTATGTTTCTCTAATGCAACATTGAAACGGGCATTGCACCTGTTTCAGCGGACAGCGAAAACAGCAAAGACCTTTAAATTCAGATCGATACGTCGTTTTTTTAATGCTGATTAGCGTATCCGGAAAACGTATCTGTTTTGATCCACCCTATTTTCGGTTCGGTGTCGGTTCGTTCAATAACATATTCAACTTGCCGGCGCGAAAGCCTTGCCGGGGCTGCGTCCCGCTATTTTCAGCCATTGCTGTCGAGCCGGAACGAGCCCTCTGAATATTTGGGAAAACGTATCTTCCACGTGTCCCCTGATGTTTATTATCGGATTCCCGTCGGTTGCAATTTAATATTCTACGGATTTTTAATACCCATGAGATATGCATTTTGCGTCGGCGCATTTTAACGAAAATGTCATCCGTTTCCGTTCGATTGCGTACATTTCAGAACATCCCGGCTTGAGGGCTTCCTCAATGCGCGAAATGAAGTACTGAAGGTTCAGTTGTGCCGCTGCTTGAATGACTGAATGAAGGTGGGTGACACCACTACAGACGCCAAACTGCTTCGCGCCCCCTCTCTTTGAATGCACTGGTGCCGCAGCACACTTCGCGCCTCGCGTCAGGCTTCCGTCGACGACGGCCATGGGACAGGTGCGGGTCGCCCTCCCGATAGGGGCGTCGCGTCTGGAGCATTCGAATTCAACGGGGTAGAGCCTTCATGGCAGATCAGCACGAGATTGCCGGGCCGGCGCCCTCCTCGTCGACCGGACGGCGAGACTTGCCGGCACCGCTGCCCAATGTGGTCCAATTGGAGGATGTCGGCTTTGCCGGGCAACCGCTTCATTGTTGCCCGGCTTGTTTCGGACTGGTCCATGCACGGCGGTATGGACCTTTACACCGTGCTGAGCTGCGGTTGCTCCACTCGCGAAAGCAAGCGCTTGACTTCCCTCATACAATTGATATTTAATCTCCGGACCGCCCGCTCACGTTACGAGCATCGACCATCAAACTCCCTAGCGGGGGTCTAGGGGTGCTTTCGCCCAAAATTCTTTAAGATGCCGCTCTAGCCTTTTCCGGCTGGACCGACATAATTCAATGGACCGCGCCGCAGAGCCCGCCTGGGCGGATTTTCTCGCGCATCGTGTCGGATGTTGTCCGGTAGACGTCGTCGATGGTCGTACTGGATCCGCGCACGACTTGTGCGTCCCACCGTCATTGATCGCGCCACTTGCTTCTAGGGCATTGGCGCCATGCGAATGCGCGGTTTGTCTCCCTCGCACCTCGAACTGCCATCGGCGGCCTAGCCACTGACGGCGCTGCGACACCTTTCAAAAACGTCGCGTCGAAACGCGAGCAATACATCTTGATCGCGTAGACGAAGGAAGGCTTCACAGCCCTCCGGCCACACAACGGGCTTGCGCAATGATGCTCCTGGGCGACTCACTGATCGCCCTCACTATCCTGCTCCCTACCCCAGGCATGAGTTGGTTCCCGGTGTAACAGGAATCACCAGCATGCCTCGATAGTCCGCCTGCGGACAAGCGAAGGCCTTCCTTTGCGACTTTGAAACGCTCGAGCCGTTCGAGCCCATCGATCGTTTCGGTCTGCGACGCGCCGCTCTGGCGCACATCACCCTTTCAAACGCCCTCCAGCGCGATTTCGAGTGTGAAGTTCGCACACGACAATCCGCCCACATCGTGCTCGCCTTCGCGCGAGCCGCCATCGCCCACGTGCTGCATGCACGCGAATGCGGTTGAACATCGAATGCGCCGCCACGCGGCGCGCCATGTTCCTCCCGCCCCGGGCTCTCACTTCCAAGCGCGCAGACCTTTCCACCGGTGCCAACCGGGGACCCTCAGCTAAACCGCCTCTGCCCGTCTTCTTGTACTTCCGAATCACCGCAGGCCAACGTCGCACCCTCGTTGGTCCCGCTCGATCACGTGTCCTCCGGGAACACGTCGCCATCCAACCGATGGCAACAGGGTGCCCTCATTCGCGTCCCGCCCGCGCATGAGGATGACATACAGGCGGATCAACCAGCCCCAGGAAAGGAGCCGAACGAACCGTATGGGACGAAGATCAAGAGGCGTCAACCACGCCGCACAGATGAGCCGCGAAGCAGGCGGGAGCAAGGACTCACAGAAACACCGCCGACTGCATTGGAGCGAGTTCTCGCGCTTCGCCGTGCGCATCGGGCACACGCTGGAAGCGGTGGACGAAGCCGAAGACTGGATGCTCGAATTCTTCGTCTGGTTCCTGGTTGCCGGGGCGATGAAGCCGGGCACGCTCGCCAACTATCGAGCGTCGCTCTCGGTGATACAGGGCACAGCCGGACAGGATATGTCCCGCTCAACCCGAAGCCGCGATCTCCAGCTTGAGCGACGGGACCGTCACGGCAGACATCGTGCGCGTACGCCGCAGGAGTTCAGTGAACTGCTCGCTGCCGCACAGGCGTTCGACAACGACGTCGTGCACGTAATTCGTCTGATGCGTTGGCTCGGGCTTCGCATGCGCGAGGCACTTATGTGCGGCAAGTCGCTGCAAACCTGGCGGGACCTGATCCTGCAGGGCGAGCGACGCCTGCCTGTCGAACGCGGCGCGAAGAACGGGCGTCCGCGTCGTACCGAAGTACTTGCGGACCATGTTGATGAAACGCTCGACGCAATCACTGCAGCGCTCGAGTTCTGCCGCAATCGCGATTTTGAGCTGGTGACCGGCTGCAATGACGATCTGAAAAGCGCCAAGTCCCGGCTGAAGTCCCGCTTTGAGCAATTGCCAATGCGTCGCGAGCTCGCGAGTCACAGTCTGAGATTCACTTACGCAGTGGACTTCGCCAACGCGGCGCTCGATCGCGGCGTACCGCCTGTCGAGGTACTGACCCAGCTCTCGGACCGCCTTGGGCACGGACCGTCGCGCGTGAAGATGATCCTCGAGGTTTACTGCTGGCAGATCCGCCACCGGTTTCCCGAAAAAATTCAGTTGCCGAGTGACTTCGTTCCCCGCAAGCCGACGAAGAACTCTCCGGTGTCCTCAGTCGGCCACCCGGAGGTCCGATTCGATGGCGACAGATCTGCCACCAGGCGACGAAGGCCGGCGCCCGGTCGCCGATTTCAAAACAAGCAAGGAGGTAAAAGGCCCAGTCACAGAGCGAATTAATCTGCACTACTTCTTACTTAAATATCAACCAGACGTCTACAAAGGAGCAAGAAACGTGCTGGAATCTCCACTTACCGCGCAGGCGCGCATAGCGCTTGACCGATACAGCAGCGACAAGGCCGTCAAAACGCTCATACCGCTATGGCTACAGTTTGAAGACTTCCTGCGATCACGCTCGGGGTTGCCCGCTTCCATCCTCGATATTACCGAGGACACACTTCGCGCCTACGCGAGTCATCTCGACCACCGGGACTGCCATGTCGATGACGCGCTTGTCGCGCTGAGTGCCGTGCTCCTTGTGTGCCTGCACGCAGGCTACAGCGGCAAGGTCCTGCGCACCATCGTTATCCCGCGCATTCGTCGTCCCGTCGAGAACCGCCAGTGGGACGCATTCCGCCTGAGAACCTACCAGCCGCTCGAGTCCTCACGGCTCGCCCGCAGCCGCAGACGCCGGGCCAAGCGCGAAGCGTGCGCGCAGAGTTCCACTCGCGACGACAATTTCGTCGCGTAAGGATCAATGTTCGTTACGCAATTGATCTGCATTACCAACCTTCACAGGAACGACAATGACTCATCTGATTGTGGCTCACTTCCAAAGCACGAGCAGTGCCGCGCAAACTTCGGCAGCGCAAATCCTTCACGCACAGACCGGAGGCTTGCTCCTGAATCCGGGCCTGACCGCTACGCCTACCGAGCCCGCGAGAAACACGGGTCCAGCGGACAGCGAAAATGCGCTTCAGGACCATTACTGCACCTTGATGACTTCCCGGCGCGGGGGGATCATCGACGTGTCGACGGAAGACCGGAAAGCCATGATTGCATTTATTCAGGCAAGGCGACCCGTTCTTACCGAACTCAAAACGATTATCGTGTCGACGTCTCCGGGCACCGCGTCACAGCAGACCGCCGTAGAAACGCTTGCGGAAATACGCGCGGCGGGGGTGGCTTCCCCTTGCATCCGGATTCTCTTTACCGACGCCCCAGCGAACGTCGCCATCGAGGACATCTATCCCATCGTCGTCGAACATGCGCGCGAAGCGGAGATCACGCTATCGCCTGAGGCGACGCTTCCGGTATCACCATCGTTTGGGAAGGCCCAGCAATTCCGGATGCCAATCGCTGCCATCGTGAATCGCGCAGTAGATTTCGAGACCGAATTGACTACGGCGCGGCTCAACGGTGCCCCTGAGAAAATAATGCATGGACTCGCCCACAAGGTGATCGCACAACGCGACCTGCTGGACGCGGCTGATACGTTCAAGCGCGTAGCCGGGGCACTGGGACTACCATCCATTTCGCCGGACGAGTGGCGCGCCGAATTCGCGCCAGCAGGGAACCGCAAACGGACGAAAGCGACAGCGCTTGAGTAAGGCTTTCAACGCAACGCGGATTAACGACGCCGCTGTACCGCGGCTCGGCGGATCTGTCCATCCAGTGTCCGCCGAGCCGCACCATCGCTCAAATTCCGCGCGCCGAGGGCGACCCATTCTTGTTTGGCGGCCGAGCTGGAGATGCCCCCGAAAACCTCCTCATTGCCCTACGGCTTCGGGCAGATGTCTAAGCGCGATCCTTTGGGCTGGCCCGGATCGCAACCACCGTCGCTCCGGCGTCTCATGCACAATTGGCCATCGTGCATGACAAGGCGCAACGCCACTGTGACGTCCTCTTGCGTGATGGTCGTCGAACCGTCTCTCAGATACCGTAGCGCCGCAAGATCAAGGATTCGCTTCAACATGGCATCCGTATCCGAAAGGAAACGATCCCGCAACGCGCGTGCGGCAAGGTCAGCAGTGTGGCGGGATACCGAGAAAACGTCAGTCGCCATCATCCTGAGTCTCGCACGGACATAGGAAGCTATCGCGTTGTCCGTTTCGACAAAATGTCCCGTCAAGCAACGAGCGCAATGCAAACGACGCGCTAGCTCGTCCGTCTCGTCCTTTTGGGTAGACTCGGCAATCGAGTGTTTGCGCGCGCATCGCGCTTCCTGTGATCCACGCGCAGGCAACTCGAATCTGCATTCGCATTCGGCGCACGCGAGATGCCTGCGCCGGCACTGAGGCGTTTCATCGGACTTCATTTCGACTCTCCTGATCAACTGGGTTAGCGCTCGCCTCTTCCTGCAGGACGTTCGCCAATCCAGTATTTGCTCAAATTCGCAAAGTCAAGTTCTCGCCCTTGAGACCCGCCCATCAAATTATGTGGAATCCTGATGATGAGATTTTGAGCAAGCGTTGTGCATGAACGCCTTTGCTGGTGCTGAAGCCTTGGGGATCCAGTCGGGGCAACGGAGCATGGACGGCACGCGGTGACAGCCATGCGAGACCAAAGCCGTGATGGACCGCTGGAACGGGAGGTTGGACGTCTTGATGCGCAGGCATACCTTGCGACCAGCCATTGGCCCCGTCGTCTCTCGTGCAGGCGCCTGCACGGGTAGAGCCGGAATGGTGCTGTTTGCGTTACCGGATTTTATCGGCAATGGGCTTTCGCGACAGCCTCTGAAGGACGGGGTTTCTCGGAGCAACATCTGATGAACCGCTTCGGCGTTGGAAAGGACGGCGGATCCCACTACAACCGTGCGACCCGCCATCCCTTTAATCCGCCGTACCAGTTAGCGCGAAATTCGCGTCCACCAGAGGAACATGCGCAGCGCGCCGAGAATCACGTACCAGCCGCCAATCGCCCAGACGAATCCGATCGTGAACACGTACGAGAGGTCGAGCGCCAGGCTCTTGAGCCCCTGAGAGTATAGGAAAATCGTGAACAACCAGCCCGCGTAGCACGCTGCCGCAATCGCGGCGCGGCGCGCGAGCCAGTGCCACCCAAGGAAGGCGGCCCACGCCTTTTGAAGACCGTCCATCATTTGCTCCCGCGATTCTGATACCAGTCGATGACGGCGCCGAACTTCCAGCCGGCGATGCCCACGGCAACGCACGCGGCGATGTACACCCATGTCAGCGGCTCGTCTAGACGCTGGCCGTGAAGGATGGCGTTCAGAAGCTGATATTCCATTTCGTTTCTCCTTTTCTTCGGATTTCCACTGGCGCAAGCTCGAGAGCCACTGCGCCGGTGACGTTGGTTCATGTTCGCAGTGGCGAGCAAAGTCAATCACGCGGCACGTCAGTCAAAGAAGCCCGCGAGCTTCGCGCTGAGCGCATCGATGGCATACCGCCCGCCTCCGAGTCATCTCATTCCATGCGGATTCGCCTATGGCGTGTTTGCGGGTGCATTGCTCGTGGAGGAATCCGCGCACAATGCGCATGTATCTCTTCGCGTTCGGCACGTACGAGACCGTGGCTGGGCCGACATCGTGGCGTTTCATCTAACGTCATTTCAACTCTCCTGATTAACGGGTTAGCGAGCGCCTCGTTCGGAAGACGTTCGCCAGTCCAGTATTTCCCGAAACTAGCAAAGTCAAGTGTTCAAGCTCACCAAGGGGCTGTTATCAGGATAACTAAATGAATCGGTTGAGAAGACGTCGATTGGGCGTGGCAGCCGAATCTGCGATGGAGGATGCGACCCACTCCGGTTTGAGTTCGGTTGTTCGAAGGGTTCAAAGTCGTCGCCCTGTCCCGCGGATGCTCGTCAACCGTCCGACCGTCCTGCCCAAGGTATCGAATGGCGCAGCCGTGAATGCGAGAACGCGACCAGAAGATCGATTTCAAGCATGGATTGCATGTTTGCGATCGAAAATAAAAGGGCTGTACCTCACGTGAGGTGCAGCCCTTGATTATGCCGACCGCAGTCGGCGCTACAGTGAATGGCTAACGCGAACGTCGACGACGCTCGCGGTCGGCTTTGCGACCATTGCGGTCCAAGACCATTGCGAACGCGCTCAGCGCGATCGCAACTGCGAGTACTCCAAAACTGAAGCCCATTCTTAGTCTCCGGTCATGAAAAGGATACTCGCGCAAGAGACTAGCACAGCCAGTAGCCGTACGCTTCGCTAAGCGTCTTCTGCCCGGTCCGGATTTTCATGAAATTCCAGAATCCGATCGCACCGACCACGGACGCAACGGACATCGTGCCAGGTATCCTCCTGGTAGCACTGTTCCTCCGAGGCCTGACGGACGGGTTACGGAAGCGCACGACAACGCCTATGGGCAGCGGCGTGGCCGCCTGCCAGCCGGAGCCGGGGGTCGCCACGCAGAGACGGCTCGACGCCGAATCGTCTGCTACGTCGCCGTGACGGCTTGAGCCGGCGCTCCACTGCGCTACAGTGATCAATGCCCTCGACGCTCTCGATCGGCTTTGCGACCATTGCGGTTCATAACCAGACCCAAAACGCATAAGGCGAGAGAGACGCCGAGTACTCCAAAACTCCAGCCCATGGTTATTCTCCGTCCTTTGAGATGACGCCGAAAGGTTACCACGGCCGCCACGCGCGCGTTAGCCAACGAAAGCACGTAGACCAAGCTTCGTTTGACCGTCGAATGCCCGACACCAAATGCGCCAATCGGGGCAGCGGACAATCTGTTGGCGTAATGACGGGCCTTGCGCCTACTGCCACCGGGTGAATTCCCCGCTCCAGCCGCGACATTCGTGATCTGATGGCGACGCTCCACCGGTGCCGCCGAACGGCGCAGACAAGTCAGCCACATCGAAGTCCCGTACGACGTGCTTGAACTGCTCCGAGACTGGCTGGCACTCGCATGGGGGTTTCAGGTCGGGTTTCGGTGATTCCGGGGCCATCCGCGTTCGTGAGCTCGATGACTGTCCTGCCGGTCGACCTAATCAAACTCGTTGCCAAGCCGCGCCGGGCATCGCCTCCTAGCCACCGCGTTCTGCTCGAGAGCGAGTCAACGGCGCTGTCAGCTTGCAGTCGTTACCTCCCATCGCTTTTCCTTCCGTGCAAAAGGAAGCCATTGTGGATACTGCTGCGGTAGGGCAGGCTTGCGCCCTTGGCTCTCGTGCAGGCGCCTGCAGGGAAAAAGGCGGAATGGTGCAGTTTTTATTGATCTTTCGAGGACAAGTCCCTCGATATTCCGCCAAAGTCAGTCGGCGTTGTCGCCATCCGGCTTCGTCAAGCAATGCTCGAGGGAACACGTCATGAATCAACTACGTTGCGGCGTCGCCGCCATTGGCCGCGCAGCCTGCCGACGATTCCGCACCTCCCCCTCATCAAAAGGGTGCCGGTCGTGCCGACCCGGCTTTCATGGGAGGAGAAAGCCGCTTTCCCACTCGTCCAACGTTTGCAGGCAATCCTGTCATAGGCGGGGAACGTAACAGGGTGGGCCAACCGCAACCAACACCGCTTTCTTATCGCAGCGACTCGCCGCGGCCATTGCGGTTCGTCGAGCGGTATCGTCGATCCGCTAATGTCGCTGATCCGGCGGGCTGCGGCACGGGCCCGCCGGGGGGACTGAGTTCAGTCTCGCAGGCTGTCGGGATAGCCAGGTTCGCCTGGCTAGTCGAGGTAACCCGCCAACTGTCTGAGCAGTTCTTCGCTGAACTTCGGCGCAAGGTTCGCCGTATCGCCTACGCTCAGAATCTGGAAACCTTCGCTCGCGACCTCTTTGGTCGCTGGTAACGCCGACATTGCGGGGCGCGCCGGTACCGGAGTTACGGATTGAAGGTATGGTGACCGCGCGTGCTGCGTTGACTCGCCAAGAAGCGCCGCCTCGGCCAGCGACCTGATTACCATTGCGCGTTCGCGAGCCGTGGCGCAGCGGCTCAAACGATCGTAGAGCAGTGGCGAGACAAGAGGGTTGATCGTGACCGCCATCTCGTATTTGTCGCTCATGCCGCACCCCGTTCACGCGCGAGTCCAGCTTCGCCAACGATGAGGAATCCGCGCGCGTTTGCCAGGCAGGGCGAGTCAATCCGCTCGATAAAGGCGCGCGGGAACGCCCGACGGATCGCCGGGCCGTAGAGCGCTGCACCGCCGCCCGAAAGAATGATCGAGCGTATGTCGTGCAAGCGGCCGACGTCGTTTTGCATTTCGATCGCAACGCCGGCCATGACGGGAGCGGCGCGCTCGACATACGGCGCGAGATCGATTTTTCTGCCATAGAAGTAAAACGGCGCCCTCTCGCGCAGCGCCTTGTCGATACGCTCGATGTCGTCGACTTGTTCGCCTTCGTCGCGTGAAATGAGCTTCGCGATCCGCTGGCAAACTTGTGATGCACCACCAGGAATGCCACCACTGCGGTTTTCGTCCATCTTGAAGCCGTTCGCGTAAATCCAGTCCGTCGTGTAATAGCCCACGTCGACAAGTAAGTGCGAATCGTCGCGTCCAAAGTCGCCGCCACGGGCGCTAGCCGCAAGCACGAGCGAACCCAGAGGCTGCGGGATCACCACAACCTTCTCGACCACGACGCGGCCATGGCCAAAATCGAATTCGCCGACGAATTGCTGCTTCAATTCCGCCGAATACCTTTCCATATTGTGAACTGACAGACCTAGGACAAGACGCTCAATGTGGGTAACTCCGGCGAAATGGACTGCGCCAAAGAGCAACGCAGCATAGTTGTCTGTCGATACATAGTCGTCTGTGAGCGCGCGACCTGTTCTGCCGTATGCCGCCGTGATCGGTACATCCGGGCCAACTTCGTATTCGATGTCCTCGACCGTGATCTTCGCGACCTTGCGCGCGGAGAAGACACGCTCGCTGTAAGCCGAAAGCGTGCGGCTTGCGGCCAGCGGAGCGAGCGAGGGAAATATGCCAGTGGCGACAGAGCCACTGGCAGTGCGGTATGCATACTTCGTGTTGCCGTAGCCGACATCAACGGCGAAAACGGGAGTTTTCAAGTTAGGGGCCCTTTAGCGTGGATTTAGCCAGGTTGAGCAAGAAGTCGGAGATGAGCGCCTTGGTTCGCTTCGTTTTCCCACGAAACTCGGACTTGCGGCCGCGCCTGCTTCGTGATGCGTGGCGATCGACGAGTGACTCCGAATCTGCTGCATTCAGTCTATCGAGCACGACGGGAGGGGAAGTCGGCGAATGCTCACGGGAATGGGGGGTCTTTCAGTCACTCTGGCCGTTTGCTGCCGTCTCCAGCATCCAGCCTCGAACTTCCGGGATAACCACACGCTCAACTGCATCCGTGGCGGTCAATAACCGGAGCCATCGAAAAAACGGGCGGGAGCCATCTCGCGAGACGCGAGTCCGCCCGTGCAGCAGCGTGGAAACTGCGAAACTGCGAGCGAGTCTCCGATATCGTCGGCCGCCACACCCACCAGTCGCCCCTCCCGCCAATCAACCGCGCAGGCGCGCGGCCCCGGCTAGCGAATGCTTTTTCGGGCCGTACCGAACGCCGCGCAACTCCTGGGCCTCGGGAATAATTCCAGATTGCCTGCAAGCACCGGGCGCGGCTCAGTTGACATCAGCCACACGCGCGACTGGCAACCGCGAAAGGGGCCCGTTGGTGCGTCGCTCGTGATGAGCGTTGATTCCAGACAGAGGGCTGTTCCTGCTGACAGCGTTCACTCCGAAATCAAGCTCCGACCGTTCGGGGCACTATCGGCACTCCCCCCGCAGACCGGCACATTTCATCACTGGCCGCCCAGCTAATGTGCCCATCTGCGTTTGGAGCTTTCGGCTGAGGACCGCAAGCCAGTAGTACCGCCGTCGCACGGCCATCGACAAACGGACCAGCCAACCCGACGATGATCCGCCGACAATCATCAGGAAGGGGCGACGACCACGATGGAATAACCACCGACACCCCGGTCGACCGGCCAAGCTGCTGACACTATCTACGGCCCAGACCTTTACGGGGCGGCGTAGTGTTTTCCGTTCGACCGTCGGGGCTGGACGGGGCCGCTCTGAGCCGGCTCCGCGCACTATGACCCGCCATAATCCTCTCGTGCGTCAATCTCCTACTCGCCATGTCGAGGGCAGTCAAAAAACACGTCTCCAACGTTGCAAGGTGGGGTAGCAATTCGTCCAGGTCTGGAATCTCTACTCGTAAGGACCTTTTGTCGCGTGCCAAGCGGACCCGTGCCGTGGTTGGCGTGACTTTTGGAATCCGGTCAAAAATTGCAAACTCGAGAATGTCGTCTACTGCCGCGTAACCCATGCCTACGGCCTCACGCACTCGCGAGACGAACATGGCTGTGCCAATCCTATCGATAGCATTCAGCAACAGCCCACCGATACGAAAGCTGATGTGCCGTGCCCCGCCCATTGCCTCAACGACTTCTGTCGGAATGCGCGTCAGAGCAATCACTCTTGAAACGGTCGACTCGGAAACGCCCAGAGATTTCGCTAGATCACTTTGCGACGACCATAGCCGCCTCGTGAGCATGTCTTTGTAAAAGGAGCCCAGCTCATAGTGCGAAGCGCCGCTAGCGCGCATATCTCTATGAGCCTCTCGGGCGGCTACCCTGTTTGATACCGGTTTGAAAGTGTCCTTCGGATCCGTGTTCATGGAAGCTTGGTAACCTTAAGTTAGGGGCAGGCGCAGCACGCGATACGCTCTTTCAGCGAAGCCCGTATGGGAACTTTCAAACCAAGCCTAACACCACCGGCTGGCAGGCATTCCGGCGAAAAGTACTCGAAAAAGTGCCCAATCCGCCTTTAGGCCTCCGTTTCGGCGCCACAATAGAAACGTACCTTGGGCGTCCCTGAGCACAGTGAGCTTGCGTCGAAAATCGAACTGTGCAACTTTTGGCAGTCTCTGGCCCGACGTTGGCATCGAATACGGGCCAAAATCCGGTCAAAAGCTATATGAAAACCCACACCATTTCGGCTTTTGCCGTGCATGCGCCTGCGCGAAAACACCCCACCGCACGCCATAATTCGTTTAAAAACATGAATGTAGGTTGCCCGTCAATGTGTGCAATGTTTGCAATGACGCTGGGACTCACCCGAAGGCCAAACTCCAGCCGACAGCTTGACCAAGGTAGCACCGTTCCAGCTCAGCCGGTGAACTCTCGCCGGGCTGAAGCCCGGTGCTTCTGCGCCTCGCGACGCATGATTCCTGCTTCGTAGCAGACTGCCTGACCTACGCCGCAAGGCGTGGATCTGGTCTTACATTCGCTCCACAGGCAACTTCCGGCGTCCCACCGGTCGTTCTGCTGTTCCTGCGTCGAAACGCAATGCGCTTTTGAGGTTTTCCGACAGAGAAGGCTCCGTCCCGCAATGCCTTGATTCCACGGGACCTGATGTTGATCCCCGCGTTATGGTCAGCATGCAGTGTGAAACCGCAGCGCACACAGATAAACCGCCCGCCATGCCGGCTATCTGCGTGGATGTGCCCGCATCGGGAACATCCTCTCGATGTATTGGGGGCCGGCACCTTGCCGACCAGCTTGTTCTGTCTCGCGGCCTTGTAGCGAAGAAACACGTCGATCCTCCCCCAGCACGAAGCGAGGATCTTCCGGTTCAGTTCGGCCTTGGCGCTTGCCCCGTTTTTCAGCCATTTCCCCGTGCCCGCGTCTTTCACGGCCTTCGGGCGCCGGCTCATGTTCCGGATCTTCAGATCCTCGAGCACAAAGAAGCGCGCTTGGCTGTGGACGAGCCTGTACGTGAGCTGATGCGCGAAGTCGTTGCGCACGCGCGTGGCATAGTCCCGCCGGCGCGCGATCCGTGCGGCTAGCTTGCGGCGGTTCGCGGAGCCTTTCTGAGAGCGCACCATGCGCCGCTGATACCGCTTTGCTCCCACCTCCTTGCGCCTCATGCGTTCGACGCTCACAGGATCGAAGTGAAACTGCGCCCCCTCGCTCGTCGCGACACAGTTGTCAGTCACATTGCGGTCAAGTCCGAGCGTGATCCCGGCCAGCGTCGCGTCGTCGAGCGCGTTCAGCTCGTAAGCCAGTTCGTGCGGCTCGCGCAGGATGACATTGCTCGCGTGCTCGTAGCAGAAACTTACGAACCATCGGCCCGCGACATTGCGAACGACAATGCTCTTTGGCACTGCGAACGGACGATGCGCCAGGAATGGCAACGTGCCGACGGGATCGGCCTTCGTGCCCAGTTCGATGGCCGCTCCCGCGTCGGTCTGAACGAAGCGGAACAGTTCGGCCGTCACGTGGACGCTGTTGAAGTCCCTGCGGGTCCGGCGCCGCGGTGCCTTGCCGAGCTTCTTCAGCTGTCGTTGTTTGGCGCCCATCCAGCGTACCGCACCGTTGCGCAGAATCTGGCTTGGTACCTCGTACAGCCAGGGGGTGAGTACCCGGTCTTTGAAGTGCGAATAGGCCTGGTCGAGCGGCGTTTGGACCTGCACGTTCCCCGAGGCTATCTCGAGTCGGCGTTGTGCCGAGAACAGCCGATCTTCGCTCACCTTGCCGTTGTAAATGGAACGCTGACAGCCAATCCAGCGCGCGAGCGTCGACGCCAGTCCCGCATCGGGATAGGCTCGGAAACGAACGCCGGACTGGAGCAAGGAAGACATGTCAGTACTGTACATCCATACATATCTATGTCAAGCCTCAACGAGCCACCGCGGCGTCAAACGGGAACCTCCGGTTCGCCGCCTATCCTTCCTCTCCGTGAACGAGGAGGATTGCCGGCTATCTTGTTCACCCGGCAGACCGCTGAAGCTCCCTACAACCACCGTAGAAGCACTGGCAGCACAACTGGAACGACAAACGCGGTGAATACTCCGTTCAGGCCCATGCCGAGCCCCGAAAAAGCGCCCATCTCCTCGCTCACCTGAAAGGCACGCGCGGTGCCAATGCCATGTGACGCCACGCCGATTGCAAAGCCACGCACATCAGGCTCGCGCACACGCAAGAGATCGAGGATCCAGCGCGCGCTCACGGCCCCAAACACACCCGTCGAGATGACGAGCACGGCGGTGAGAGAAGGAATACCGCCTACCTTCTGGGCGACGGCCATCGCGATGGGCGTTGTGACAGACTTCGGCGCGAGCGAGGCAAGCGTTTGATGCGAGGCGCCCAAGAGCTTCGCGACGCCCACTGCCGAGACGATCGCCGTGAGCGAGCCGGCAACGAGACCTGCGAGGAGCGGCAGCGCGCCGCGCTTGAGCTTCTCCCACTGGCGATACAGCGGCAATGCGAGCGCGACCGTTGCGGGGCCCAGCAGGAAGTGCACGAACTGCGCGCCCTCGAAATACGTGCGATATGGCGTATCGGTGATCTTGAGCGCGGCGACGACGAGCGCCACGGCGATCAGCACCGGGTTCGCGAGCGGATTGTGCCTCGCGCGCGCGTAGATATTGATAGCGATGAGATAGGCGACGAGCGTCACCGTCAAGCCGAGCAGCGGCGTGGCGGCGAGATAGACCCAGATCGCGTCGAGCTTCGTGATGGGCAGGTGAGTGTTCACGATGTGCCCTCCCCGGCCGATGCGCCGCGGCGCTGGCGGCGCAGCAGCGCGCGCGTGACGAGCGCCGTCACGGCGATGCCGAGCGTCGTGCTCACGACGAGGCTCGCGATCACGGCGAGCGCCTCTCCCCTCACCGCCTGCGCGGAGACCATGATGCCCACGCCCGCCGGAATGAAGAGCAGCGATAGATGGCGCAACAATTCGAGCGCGGTCGGCTCGATGGCCTCCACGGCGGCGGGCCGCATCATCGCGAAAGCGAACAGCAGCAGCATGCCGATCACGGGGCCGGGCACGGGCAGCGAGAAAACGTACGACACGCTCTCGCCGAGACACTGGAAGATCAGGAGGGCGGCTAGGGAACGAAGCATGGCTGAGGGTCGAGCGAGGCTGGGAATGTGCGCCGCGCGCGCAGTGTAGCCCAACGGCGCGTGAAGCGCAGGGAATGATCCTTCCCGCGGAGGGCGCCCGGCTCGGGCGGATCTCGATGCCCGTCGGCTAAAATGTGCGCCCCGGCCGCTACCGCCATCGCCTGCCAACGACGCTCCCGCTTTCGTGAATTCCTCGCCCGCCCGAACCGATGCCGCCGCTAACGCGCCCCAGTCCGCCGCACACCGGCGTGCGCTGCGCGTCGCCCTCGTCTGCAACACCGCCTGGGCGATCTATACCTATCGGCGGGGCCTGGTGCGTGCGCTGACCGATGCCGGCGCACAGGTCACCGTGATTGCGCCGCGCGACCGTACCTTCGAGCCGCTCGCCGCCATGGGCTGCCGCTGCGTCGAACTGCCGGTCGCCTCGAAGGGCACGAACCCGCTCGACGATCTGCGCACCCTGCTCGCGCTCTATCGCCACTATCGCGCGCTCAAGCCCGACGTCGTGTTCCATTACACGATCAAGCCGAACATCTACGGGTCGATTGCTGCCTGGCTCGCGCGCACGCCCTCGGTGGCAGTCACGACGGGGCTCGGCTACGTGTTCATCCAGAAGAGCCGCGCCGCGCAGGTTGCCAAGCGGCTGTATCGCTTTGCGTTCCGCTTCCCGCGCGAAGTGTGGTTCCTCAATCGGGACGATGAAGCCGCCTTCAAGGAAGGCAACCTCCTGGCGCACCCCGAGCGCGCGAGGCTGCTGCACGGCGAAGGCGTCGATCTCGAAGACTTCCCTTTCACGCCGCTGCCCGAGCGCGAAGCGTTTGCTTTCGTTCTGATCGGCCGGCTGCTCTGGGACAAGGGCGTGGGCGAGTACGTCGAAGCTGCACGCACGCTGCGCGTGCGCTATCCGCACGCGCGCTTCAGGCTGCTCGGGCCGGTAGGCGTAGACAACCCGAGCGCCATCTCGCGCGACGAGGTCGCGGCGTGGGAACGTGAAGGCGTGATCGAATATCTTGGCGAGACGGCCGACGTGCGTCCCTATATCGCCGATGCAGACTGTGTCGTGCTGCCCTCGTATCGCGAAGGCGTGCCGCGCACACTGATGGAAGCGAGTGCGATGGGCCGCCCCATCGTCGCCACCAACGTGCCCGGCTGCCGCGAAGTGGTCGCCGATGGCGTGAACGGCCTGCTGTGCGAAGCGCGCGACACCGCTTCGCTCGGCGCCAGCCTCGCGCGCATGCTGGACCTCGACGGGGCGGCGCGCGCCGCGATGGCGGAGCGCGGTCGAAAAAAAATCGAGAAAGAATTCGATGAACGCGTTGTGGTACAACGCTACAGGGAACTGATCCGGGAAATTACCGGATCGACTTTTTGATCGAGTCTGGATCTCACGGGAACGAACACGGCATGACTGCGACGAATTCAAAAGGCACCATTCTCGTTACCGGCGGCGCGGGCTACATCGGCTCGCACACGTGCGTCGAGTTGCTCAATGGCGGCTATGACGTGGTCGCCATCGATAATCTCGTGAACAGCCGCAGTGAATCGCTCAAGCGCGTGGAGCAGATCACCGGCAAGCCGGTCGCGTTCTACGAAGCCGACGTGCGCGACGCCGCCGCACTCTCACGCATTTTCGAGGCACACCGCATCACCGGCGTGATCCATTTCGCTGCGCTCAAGGCCGTGGGCGAATCGGTGGCGAAGCCCATCGAGTATTACCGCAACAACGTCGACGGACTGCTCGTGGTGCTCGACGTGATGCGCCAGCACGGCGTGAAGCAGTTCGTGTTCAGCTCTTCGGCCACGGTGTATGGCATGCCCGAGCGGTCGCCGATCGACGAGACGTTTCCGCTCTCGGCGACGAATCCGTATGGCCAGTCGAAGCTCATGGCCGAGCAGATTCTGCGCGACGTCGAGATCTCGGACCCGTCGTGGCGTATTGCGGTGCTGCGCTACTTCAATCCGGTGGGCGCGCATGAAAGCGGGCTGATCGGCGAAGACCCGGCCGGCATTCCGAACAATCTCATGCCGTATGTCGCGCAAGTGGCGGTGGGCAAGCTCGAGAAGCTGCGCGTGTTCGGCGGCGATTATCCAACTCCCGACGGTACGGGCGTGCGCGACTATATCCATGTGGTCGATCTCGCGAAGGGCCACCTCAAGGCGCTCGATGCGCTTGCCTCGCGCCGCGAAGGCTTTGTCGTGAATCTGGGTACTGGACGCGGCTATAGTGTGCTGGAAGTCGTGAAGGCGTTTGAACAGGCATCGGGCAGGCCCGTGCCGTTTGAGATCGTCGCGCGTCGGCCAGGCGACATCGCTGAGTGCTATGCGAATCCGGTTGCTGCGGTAAAGGTCATTGGGTGGAAGGCGGAGTTCGGGATCGAGCGCATGTGTGTGGATCACTGGCGCTGGCAGGAGAGGAATCCGCGGGGGTTTGAGACAGGCAAGTAACGGCGGCGCCAGACGCCGTTCGCAGAGTACGAGGACAATCTGTCCTCGCACTCACTCCTCGATATCAGCCGGCTGCTCGTGCCGACGTTGCACCGACACTCTCTAGTTTCGGTGCGCTCGTCGGCTGATATTCGGGCACCCAGCGGCGCAAATCCCGGCGCACCTCATCATCTGTGGGCACGCGGTGCTGCATTAGCCATGGCAGCAATTCATCGAGCAGGTTCTCTGGCACTTCACGCGCACGCGCGATACGCAATTTGGGATGCGGGGTACGCGTCGTGGTTTCATCGTCGGCGAGCAGTTCTTCATACAGCTTTTCACCGGGCCGCAATCCAGTAAAGGCGATGCGGATATGCTCATCGCTGAAACCGTAGAGACGAATCAGATCGCGCGCGAGATCGACAATCTTGACCGGTTTGCCCATGTCGAGTATGAAAATCTCGCCGCCGTGTCCCATGCTTGAGGCCTGCAGCACGAGCTGTGACGCCTCGGGAATCGTCATAAAAAAGCGAGTGATCTCCGGATGCGTGACCGTGACCGGGCCGCCCCTCGCAATCTGCTGCTGGAACTTGGGAATCACGCTTCCCGCGCTACCCAGCACGTTGCCGAAACGCACCGTCTCGAACTGGGTGCGCTCACTCGTCTGTTGCATCGCCTGACAGGCCATCTCCGCGAGACGCTTGCTTGCGCCCATCACGTTCGTCGGGTTGACCGCCTTGTCCGTCGAAATGAGCACAAAATGACGGACTTGGTGCTTGATCGCCGCACGCGCCACGCGATATGTGCCGAGCACGTTATTACGAATCGCCTGCCACGCGTTGAGTTCCTCCATCAGCGGTACGTGCTTGTATGCGGCAGCGTGGAACACAATGTGGGGTGTGTAGCGCGCCATTACCTGGTCGAGCAGCAGCGCGTCCTTCGCGTCGCCAATGATGGGCACCAGCGAAAGCTCAGGGAAACGCTCACGGACTTCTTCCGTAAGCCGGTACATAGCGTATTCGGACAGATCGAGGGCAACGAGTTGCGCGGGCGCGAACCGCAGAATCTGGCGGCAGAGTTCCGAACCGATCGAGCCGCCTGCCCCGGTCACCATGACCACACGCCCGCCAAGGAGCGCCTCGACGTGTGGCGTATCGATGTTGACGGCATCGCGGCCAAGCAGGTCTTCGAGATCAATGTTGCGGACCTGTGAAAGAAAGCCTTGGCCCGGCGTCAGCTCTCTCAATACAGGCAGCATCAGCGCCTTCACGCCCGCGCGCAGACACCGCGAGGCGACATGCCGTTGCACTTCTGCCGATGCTGAAGGAATGGCGATGATGGCGAACTCGCAGCGCAGCGTGGTGGCCCAGTGTTCGATGTCGCCGATGGGCCCCAGCACCTTGTATCCGTAGATCTCGCGTCCCTGCTTTGCCGGATCGTCATCGAGCAGACCCACGAGGCGCCATTCCGCCGAGCGCGACAGCTCACGCGCGAGACTCGCGCCGGCCCCACCCGCGCCTACAACGATGACGGGCTTGCCCTGCGCGACGAGACCACCGTAGAGATAGAATTCCTTGGTCGTGCGATAGAGTGCGCGCGCGCCGCCCATCATGAAAAACAGCAAAAGCGGTGAAACGATCAGCACTGAACGCGGAACGATCGGTGACGGCTGCAACATGAGCGAGGCCACCATCGTGATTAGCGCGGCAGAGACGATCGCCTTCGAAATGCGCAGAAGATCAGGCAGGCTCGCGAAGACCCACATTCCGCGGTACAGGCCGAAGATGCGGAACATGACAGCGTAGATGGGCAAGACCCACATGAGGTTGGCGACGGCGCCGTGCCAGAATTCCGTCGGAACTGACGCATTGAAACGTAAAAGATAGGCTGTCAGCCATGCGGCGACAACCGCGCCAACATCAAATAAGAAGGCGCTGAACGATAGCCACGAGGCCTTATTGCGGAGCATCAGCGTTCGACCTTGGTTTTTTTGGTGAGGGACTCAAAACGGCGCCAGCGCATATCGACTGCCGCGCCCATCAGAACAAGTATCACAGCCCAACCTGCAACAATCCCCCACTGCAGTCCGGTGGACAATGACAAGCCGAAAAGAGCAAGCATTATGCCCGCAAACATGACCAGATACCACGACAGCGCCGTTGCTGCATGACCGGTCCCGAGGCGAACCATGCGTTGATAGTAGTGTTCGCGATGCGCTTGCCAAAACTTTTCGCCGCGCAGGAGCCGACGAATGAGGGTAACGGAGGCATCGCCAATAAAGGGCGAGAACACCAGCGCCGGAAACCAGATTGGCCACGCGCCGCTGCGCCAGCCCCAGTAGCCAAACGCGCCGGCGAGGAAGCCCATCGGGATCGATCCGGCATCGCCAAGAAAGATTTTCGCCGGATGGAAATTGAAGAGCAAAAATCCCCCCGCCGCCCCGGCAACCGCAGCGCACGCCCAGCTCAGCTCGTGCGTCTGCGCCGGCCCAATCAGCGCGGCAATGGCGTACGCGCCGAAGCCGAACATCGCCATGCCGCCTGCCAGGCCGTCCGATCCATCCATGAAATTGTAAAGATTGACCAGCCACAACATCAAGAATGCCAACCCAGTGAGGATCCACCAGGGAACCGGGGCCGGATAGACAATGATCAGCGTCAGTACCGCGACGAGATGAGCCGCAAAGCGCACGCGCGCGGGCAAGCCGCGGCGGTCATCGATCTGCGAAACCGCAGCCAGAAACGCAACTCCAGCAGCGATCAGCCATAGCGATGGGGCTAGAACCAAAACCGCGAGTACGATGACAGGCATCGTGCCCCAGCCGCCCACGCGCGGCGTCGGGCGCTTGTGAAGCGAACGCTCGTTCGGGATATCCGTAGCAAGGCGCCACGCAAGACCAGTCTTCAGCAGAACTCCAAGCACCGCCGCGCACAACGCGGCACAAATAACTGCGGTGGTCGCGGCGCATAGGGATATCGATATCGGTGCGCGTAACATCTGATTCAGTACTCTCAGTTAGATTCCATGCGTAGAGCGATACCAGTGCGCCGTCGCGGCAAGTCCGTCGTCCAGGGTATAAGGAGCGCTCCATCGGAGCGTCTCGCGAATATGCGAATCGTCGACTCTCAGGCTCTTCGTCAGCCGATCCAGTTGCGCACCGCGCCCCGTCAGCGCGCCCGCCGCGCGCAGCAGCGATGGCGGTACCGCCAGGAGCCGCGCGGGGCGGTCCAGATGGCGTCCTAGTACGCGCAGCAGTCCGGCTACCGACAGGTCTTGATCGTCACGAACGTAGAAGCAGCCATTCGCGGCACGCGGGTCGGTAGCGCAGTGCATTAGCGCGTCCGCGAGATTTCCTACGTAGACCAGGCTACGGCGCGCATCCACCGCCCCAAGCGGTAACGGCAGGCGCCGCCACAGGGCATTCATCATCTGAAGAAAATTCGCGCCGACCTCCGGCCCATAAACGAGCGGCGGCCGCACAATCACGATTTCGAGACCACTGCGTTCGCCATATTGCCAGAGCGCCTCCTCCGCCTGCAGTTTCGAGATGCCATACGCGTCATCAGGGGCCGCCGGCATGGATTCGGAGAGCGGTGCGCCACCGTCGAATTCGGCGGCCGCCTTCACGCTGCTCACAAACACCATGCGCCGCGCGCCGCGTTCACGGGCGGCGTGCGCCACCCGCAAGGTGCCTTCGACGTTTGTCGCGCGAAAAGCGGCGAGCGGATCCGCCGCGGTGTCGTTCATTACGTGCACGCGCGCCGCGAGGTGCACAACGCAATCGGGTATGAGCTCGCGCGGCCATGCCTCGCCGAGGCCAGCGAAGTCTGCCCCGCCATGGCTCCACTCGCACTGTGCACCGGCAGACGTACCGGCACGCCGTACGAGTGCTGTTACGTCATGGTTGTTGGCCGCTAGGGTGCGACACACCGAGCGGCCGATAAAACCGTTGGCGCCGGTGACAAGGATGCTGCTCACAGCCACTTCCATCCAAAACGATTGAAGAACTTGAAAGCCGATGTCACAAACATGCGAATGTGTGCAAATCCCTTTCGCGAAGCGCCGCCGCCGTGGTGCAGCACGCGCACCGATGGCACGTAAGCAACGCGTGCCACGTCATGCGTCCTCAGACTCAGGTCGTAGTCCTCAAAATACAGAAAATAACGAGGGTCAAAACCGCTGAGCCTTTTCAGCACGTCCGATCTGAACAGCATGAAACAGCCGCTCACGATCGGCGGGTCCCAGACTGTGTCGCGGCCGTTTATCCTGGCGCGCATTTCATAGCGCGCGAGGCGGCGCGCGAACAGGCGCCGCATCGATGTGGGCAGGAAGCCGCGCACCAACAGGTCGATCAGGGTCGGATACTGGCGACAGAGGAACTGCATCTCACCATCATCATCGAATATCGCGGGGCTCAGCAACCCCGCGTCGGGATGTGCCTCCATGAATTCGATCGCCTTCGCGAGCGCGTCCGGATGAATATCGATATCGGGGTTGAGGATCAGGTGATAGCGACCTAGAGGCTGCGTGATCGCGAGATTGTGTCCGCGTCCGTAACCGATGTTCCCGTGCCCGGCGATCAACGTGTGGTGGACTCCGGCGCGCGCGAGCGCTTCGAGACTTTCCCGTATATCGGGCAGGCCGCCGTTATCTATCAAGTAAAGGTGGAACGCCCCGCTCTCTGTACGCATCGCAAACGCATCTATGGCGGCCGCGAGACTGGCCAGCGTACGTGCCAGTAGCATCCGATCGGGTCGAAATACGACCACCGATGCAGATATTTCGAAGGGGTTACCGCGTGGGACAGCGTTCATTGTCGTCCGATGGCGCTCCAGCCCGGAACAGCCGATAGTGATGGATTGACTGAAGACATCGGACTCTATTTTGCCACCCTCGATGAGGAGCGATCACAGTATGTCCCTGTATGGCAACTGAGAAAGCAGACCGAACAGCTTATTCCACCGTCACCGACTTCGCGAGATTGCGCGGCTTGTCGACATCGGTGCCGCGCGCGCAGGCCGTGTGATACGCGAGCAGCTGCAGCGGCACGACGTGG
>NZ_BBJJ01000066.1 GCF_000739815.1 Paraburkholderia mimosarum LMG 23256 = NBRC 106338 | reverse complement strand
CCGCAGCCGACGCCACGCAAGGGGATGCGCTAAATAAATTCGACCGCCGTTTCCGGCGATCGAATTCGCTGCCCGTCTCTGTCACTTGTTCTTGAACGCGGGCTTGCGCTTCTCGACGAACGCGGCCATCCCTTCCTTTTGGTCTTCCGTCGCAAAAAGCGAGTGGAACATCCGGCGCTCGAAGTGCACTCCCTCCGCAAGCGTAGTCTCGTAGGCGCGGTTCACCGACTCCTTCGCCATCATCACCGCAGGCAAAGAGAACTCGCAGATGGTTGCCGCCGCCGCAAGCGTCTCGTTCAGCAGATCCGCCGCCGGAATGACGCGCGACACGAGCCCCGCGCGCTCCGCCTCCTCCGCCCCCATCATCCGCGCCGTCAGGCATAGATCCATTGCCTTTGCCTTCGACACCGCGCGTGGCAAACGCTGCGTGCCGCCCGCACCCGGAATCACGCCCAACTTGATCTCGGGCTGGCCGAACTTCGCCGTGTCCGCTGCGAAGATCATGTCGCACATCATGGCCAGCTCGCAACCGCCACCCAGCGCGAAACCCGCGACAGCCGCAATGATCGGCTTGCGGATCGTGCGGATCGTCTCCCAGTTGCGCGTGATGTAGTCACCCTTGTACACATCCATGAAGGTGTAGGTCGCCATCATGCCGATGTCCGCGCCGGCAGCGAACGCTTTTTCGCTGCCCGTAATGACGATCGCACCAATGCCCTCATCGGCGTCGAACGCCTTGAGCGCCGTGCCCAGCTCGTCCATAAGCGCATCGTTCAGTGCGTTGAGCGCCTTCGGCCGGTTCAAGGTGATCAGTCCGACCTTGCCATGCGTCTCGACCAGGATGTTTTCGTACCCCATAACTCCTCCTTCCATGTAAGGAAAATCCCCAAGAAAAATCTTTCACGCCGATCTTTGACTAATGCTAACATTTGCCAACCAACCGGTCGGTCAATTAATTGACACGGGCCCTTTCCCACCTCTCAATCAATGTTTCGCCATGACACATTCGTTGTTCGCCAAGCATGAGGGCGCGCTTCAAAAAGCGCTTGCCGCCATCGAGACCCGCGGCTACTGGAGCCCGTTCGCCGAAATGCCGAGTCCCAAAGTGTACGGGGAATCCGCTAGCGCAGACGGCGAAGCCGCGTTCAAAGCCCACTTGAATCGCACCTTCGAACTCGACCAGCCTTCGACCGGCGAAACCGTCGGCAGCGAGGCCTCACCGTTCGGTTTCACGCTCGGCGCGCGCTATCCGAAGTCGACCCCGGATCAGTTGATCGAAGCTGCCCAGAAAGCCCAGCGCGACTGGCGCGCGGCCGGCCCGCAAGCGTGGGCTGGCGTGAGCCTCGAGATTCTCGAACGCCTGAATCGTGCGAGCTTCGAAATCGCCTTCAGCGTGATGCATACGACCGGCCAGGCATTCATGATGGCCTTCCAGGCCGGCGGCCCGCATGCCCAGGACCGCGCGCTGGAAGCTGTCGCCTACGCATACGACCAGCTGCGCCGCATCCCTGCCGACGCGCACTGGGAAAAGCCACAGGGCAAGAACCCGCCGCTCGCGATGCACAAGCGGTTCACCATCGTGCCGCGCGGCACCGGCCTCGTACTAGGCTGCTGCACGTTCCCGACCTGGAACGGCTACCCCGGCCTCTTCGCCGATCTGGCGACCGGCAACACCGTCATCGTCAAACCGCACCCGGGCGCGATCCTGCCGCTCGCGATCACGGTGCGTATCGCGCGTGACGTGCTGCGCGAAGCTGGCTTCGATCCCAACGTCGTGACGCTGCTCGCCACCGATCCGAACGACGGTGCGCTCGTGCAGCAGCTCGCGCTGCGCCCCGAGATCAAGCTGATCGACTTCACGGGCAGCACGCAAAACGGCGACTGGCTCGAGCGCAATGCACACCAGGCGCAGGTCTACACCGAGAAGGCCGGCGTGAACCAGATCGTGATCGACTCTGTCGACGACCTGAAGGCCGCCGCGCGCAACATCGCGTTCTCGCTCTCCCTCTATTCGGGCCAGATGTGCACGGCCCCCCAGAACATCTACGTGCCGCGCGACGGTATCCGCACCGCCGAAGGCCACGTGAGCTTCGAGACGGTCGCTCAGGCGATTGCCGGCGCCGTGCAGAAGTTCGTGTCGGACCCGGCACGCGCCGTCGAAGTGCTCGGCGCGATCCAGAACGAAGGCGTGACGGCCCGCATCGACGAGGCCCGCAAGCTCGGCACCGTCCTCACCGACAGCCAGACGCTGCAGCACCCGCAGTTCGCCGGCGCGCGCGTGCGCACGCCGCTCGTGCTCTCGCTCGACGCGGCCCGCGACGCGAGCCAGTTCACGCGTGAATGGTTCGGCCCGATCTCGTTCGTGATCGCCACGGATTCGACGGCGCAGTCGCTCAAGCTGGCCGGCGAGACCGCACGCGACCACGGCGCGCTCACCCTTTCTGTGTACAGCACCAGCGACGACGTGATCGACGCCGCCCACGAAGCCGCCATCACCGGTGGCGTGGCGCTCTCGATCAACCTGACTGGCGGCGTGTTCGTGAACCAGTCGGCAGCGTTCTCGGACTTCCACGGCACCGGCGCGAACCCCGCGGCGAACGCCGCGCTCGCCGACGCCGCGTTCGTGGCGAACCGCTTCCGCGTGGTTCAGAGCCGCGTTCATGTTGAACCGAAAGCGGCCCCTGCGGTAGCCAGCTGAACGGCCTATGCCGTTCAGCCGAATGGTGGCCAATTGACCATCCCTCTAGCATGCAAGGCGTGAGTGCACTTCTGCGCTCGCGCGCCAGGAATCCGAGATGACCGAAGCCTACATCTGCGACGCAATTCGCACCCCGTTCGGCCGCTACGGCGGCGCCCTCAAGGACGTCCGCGCGGACGACCTTGCCGCCGTGCCGATTCGGGCGCTCGTCGAGCGCAATCCAGGCGTGGACTGGAGCGCACTCGACGACGTGCTATACGGCTGCGCCAATCAGGCCGGCGAAGACAACCGCAACGTCGCGCGCATGGCCGCGCTGCTCGCGGGCCTGCCTACCAATGCGCCGGGCGGCACGCTCAACCGCCTGTGCGGCTCGGGGCTCGACGCCGTCGGTAGCGCGGCTCGGGCGATCAAGGCAGGCGAAGCGCGCCTCATGATCGCGGGCGGCGTGGAAAGCATGACGCGCGCGCCGTTCGTGATGGGCAAAGCCGCTTCGGCGTTCTCGCGTGAAGCTGCCATCTACGACACGACCATCGGCTGGCGCTTCGTCAACAAGCTGATGAAGCAGCAGTACGGCGTCGATTCGATGCCAGAAACGGCGGAAAACGTCGCGGAAGAGTTCAACATCAACCGAGCCGATCAGGACGCGTTCGCGCTGCGCAGCCAGCAGAAGGCCGCGCGCGCACAGAAGGACGGCACGCTCGCGCAGGAAATCGTCGCGGTCGAAATTGCGCAGAAAAAGGGTGACCCGGTGCGCGTGACGCTCGACGAGCACCCGCGCGAGACCTCGCTCGAATCGCTCGGCAAACTCAAAGGCGTCGTGAAGCCGGACGGCACGGTCACCGCGGGCAATGCCTCTGGCGTCAACGACGGCGCCTGCGCCCTGCTGCTTGCCAATGAGGAGGCCGCCACGCAATACGGCCTGCGCCGCCGCGCACGCGTGCTCGGCATGGCCACGGCCGGCGTCGCGCCGCGCATCATGGGAATCGGCCCCGCGCCCGCGACGCAAAAGCTGCTCAAGCAGCTCGGCATGACGCTGGACCAGTTCGACGTGATCGAGCTCAATGAGGCGTTTGCGTCGCAAGGCCTTGCCGTGCTGCGCGCACTCGGCATTGCCGACGACGATCCGCGCGTGAACCCCAACGGCGGCGCGATCGCGCTGGGCCACCCGCTCGGGGCTTCGGGTGCGCGCCTCGTCACGACGGCGCTCCATCAACTCGAGCGTACGAAGGGACGCTTCGCGCTCTGCACGATGTGTATCGGTGTTGGCCAGGGTATCGCGCTGGCGATCGAACGCGTCGAGGCGTAACGCGCGCAGTACCGACCGGCCGCCGGACGCAGCGTTCGGCGGTCGCAGGAGACAGCTTTGCATGGGACGAGAGCGCGTGGCGTGATCTGGTCCCCAGGAGACAACCGATGCCCTACGAAGCGATCCGCGTCGAAATCGACGCATCCACCCGCGTGGCCACGATCACGCTCAACCGCCCGGACAAGCTCAACAGCTTCACGCGCGCCATGCACCGGGAGCTTGCCGCCGCGCTCGACGAAGTCGCCGCAGCCGGGGCGCGGGCACTCGTGCTGACCGGCGCGGGGCGCGGCTTCTGCGCAGGCCAGGATCTCGCCGATCTCGAATTCACACCGGGCGCGATGACTGACCTGGGCGCACTCATCGACGAGCACTTCAATCCACTGATCAAGCGCCTTCAGGCGCTGCCGATGCCCGTGATCGCCGCCGTCAACGGCACCGCGGCCGGCGCCGGCGCGAATCTCGCTCTCGCCTGCGACCTCGTGATCGCCGCGCGCTCCGCGAGCTTCATTCAGGCGTTCGTGAAGATCGGCCTCGTGCCCGATTCGGGCGGCACGTGGTTCCTGCCCAAACGCGTGGGCATGGCACGCGCACTCGGGCTCGCCATGACCGGCGAAAAGCTCAGCGCGGAAAAGGCGGAAAACTGGGGCCTCGTCTGGCAAGTGACCGACGACGCCGAACTCGCGCAAACGGCTGGTGCGCTCGCTGCGCGGCTCGCGCAGCAGCCCACGCGCGCCATCGTCGCGACACGCGAAGCGCTGCGCGCAGCGGCAACGAACACCCTCGACCAGCAGCTCGATCTCGAACGCGATCTGCAACGTGAGCTGGGTGCTTCGTACGACTACGCGGAGGGCGTTCAGGCCTTCATCGAGAAACGCGCACCGCACTTCGAGGGCCGCTGAGATGTCCACGCAAGCCTCGCAACCGCCCCAGGAAGCAAGCATGTCGCCCGACGAACTCGCCCGTGCGGCCGCGCAGGCGATGTACGAAGCCGACGGCTGCACCCGCGCGCTCGGCATGGAGCTTCTCGAAGTGCGCGCCGGTTACGCGCGCCTGCGCATGGCTGTGCGGCCCGAGTTCCTCAACGGCCACCAGACCTGCCACGGCGGGATGATCTTCTCGCTCGCGGATTCGGCGTTTGCCTTCGCGTGCAACTCATACAACGTCAACGCTGTAGCGGCTGGCTGCTCGATCGAGTTCCTGCGTCCGGTCCTGCGCGACGAGGTGTTGACCGCCGAAGCCGTCGAACAGGTGCTATCGGGACGCAACGGAGTCTATGACATTCGCGTGACGAACCAGGCAGGCGAAACCGTCGCGCTTTTCCGAGGCAAGTCCGCGCAGATTCGCGGCAATGTCATTCCAGTCGCAGTGTGAAACGGGTCCGTTGCTCGATTCCCCTCGCGTCACGAGTAAAGTTCTTAAGGTCCAGGAGACACCCATGACTACCACGCTGCCGCTCGAACCCATCGAAAAGGCGAGCCGCGATGAGCTGGCTGCGCTGCAGCTCGAGCGCCTGAAATGGTCGCTCAACCATGCTTATGAGAATTCGCCGGTCTATCGGCGCAAATTCGACGAAGCGGGCGTGCACCCGTCCGAGGTTCAGTCGCTCGCCGATCTCGCGCGCTTCCCGTTCACCACGAAGAAGGATCTGCGCGACAACTACCCCTTCGGCATGTTTGCCGTGCCGCAGGAGCAGATTTCGCGTATTCACGCCTCGTCGGGCACGACCGGCAAACCGACCGTGGTGGCCTATACGGCACGCGACATCGACACGTGGGCGAACGTCGTCGCACGCTCGGTGCGCGCGGCGGGCGCGCGGCGCGGCGACAAGGTGCACATCAGCTACGGCTACGGCCTCTTCACGGGCGGCCTCGGCGCACACTACGGCGCTGAGCGCGCGGGCCTCACGGTAATTCCGTTTGGCGGCGGGCAGACGGAAAAGCAGGTCCAGCTGATCCAGGACTTCCGTCCCGACATCATCATGGTCACGCCGAGCTACATGCTCGCGATCGCCGACGAGATGGAGCGTCAGGGCATCGATCCGGCCACCTGCTCGCTGCGCATCGGCATCTTCGGCGCGGAGCCCTGGACGAACGACATGCGCACGGCCATCGAGCACCGCATGGGCATCACGGCGGTCGACATCTACGGTCTCTCTGAAGTGATGGGCCCGGGCGTTGCCTCCGAATGCGCGGAAACGAAGGACGGCCCGACGATCTGGGAAGATCACTTCTACCCCGAGATCATCAACCCGGAAACCGGCGAAGTCATGCCCGACGGCGAATTCGGCGAACTCGTCTTCACCTCGCTCACCAAGGAAGCACTGCCGATCATCCGCTACCGCACGCGCGACCTCACGCGCCTCTTGCCTGGAACGGCGCGTACCATGCGCCGCATGGAAAAGATCACGGGACGCTCGGACGACATGCTGATCATCCGTGGCGTGAACGTGTTCCCTACGCAGATCGAAGAGCTGCTGCTCAAGCAGCCGGCGCTTGCGCCGCACTATCAGATCATCCTGACGAAGGAAGGTCCGATGGACGTCATGACCCTCCATTGCGAACCGTGCCCGGAAAACGCGCCCGACTACGGCGCGCTCGATGCGGCTAGCAAGGCGCTCGCTTACGACATCAAGGCGCTCATCGGCGTGACGTGCAAGGTGATCGTGCTCGAAGTCAATGGCATCGAGCGCTCGGTGGGCAAGGCCAGGCGCGTGATCGACAAGCGGCCGAAGTAACAGAACCAAGCACAGCGCCGCGCGACGCGTAGCAACGAATGAAAAAGCCGGCGGATGCCGGCTTTTTTCCCCTTACGCGCGCGATTGACGCGATCTACTGAAGCACTGCGGCGCTCACGAGTTCGGGAACAGCAGCCACATGCGGCCGCCCTGCTTCATCTTGCCGGCCAGATCGCCGGCGTCGTCGCCGAGTCCCCAGAAGTAGTCGGCGCGCACACCGCCCTTGATCGCGGTGCCCGTGTCCTGCGCGAACACGAGCCGGTTGAGCGGCGTGTTCGTGAGCGGCCGCGTGGTCTGGAGAAACACCGGCGTGCCGAGCGGAATCGCCGACGGATCGACGGCAATCGAGCGCTCCGGCGTGAGGGGCACGCCGAGTGCGCCGATCGGGCCGTCCGCGCCGCCCTGCGCATCGCCCTCGGAAGCCACCATCTCGCGGAAGAACACGAAGCGCGGATTGGTGTCTAGAAGCGCATCCACCCGCGTCGGGTTCGCGCGCGCCCAGGCCTTGATGCCCTGCATGGTCGCCTGCGCCGGGGTCAGTTCGCCGTGATCGAGCAGCCAGCGTCCGATCGACTTGTACGGCTGATTGTTGGTGCCGCCAAAGCCCACGCGCATCACGCTGCCGTCTTCCATCACGATGCGGCCCGAGCCCTGCACCTGGAGGAAGAACGCTTCGATCGGATCGTCGACCCAAACGAGCTCGTTGCCGTTGAGCGCACCCGAGCGCTCGAGTTGTGCGCGCGGCGGCAGCGCGGCGCCCGGACGATAGGCGGACGGCCAGCGATACAGCGCCGTCTGATAGATGCCATGCCGCGTGCGCGAACCGTGCAGCAGCGGTTCGTAGTAGCCGGTCACGAGACCGTCGAGCGTGCCGTCGTTGTTGGCGAACTGATAGGGCGTGAAATACGTTTCGAAGAATGCGCGCGCGCTCGATGCGTCGAGGTCGTCCAGCTGCGAGGCGGCCGAGCAGGCGCGCTGCCACCGCGCATCGCGCGAGAGACGCGTGCAGTTCGCGCGCAGCGCTGCAGTCACGCCGATCAGCGAGTCGTCCTGCCAGCCCGGCACCTGCTGCCAGGCAACCGGAGTGAGGCGCTGTGCAGCGAGCTGCGAGGGCAACGTGGGCGCCCCCTTGGGCGGTGCGTTGCGCACGTAGCTCGGGCCACCGCATGCGGCAAGCAACGCCGCCAGCGAAACAGCGCCCAGCCATCTGCCAAACGGGCGCCCAAAGCGCCGGAGCGCCGAGCCCGTGCGATATCGCGCCGTTGTGAATCCCGGCATTACCGGTGAATCGAGACCGGAACCGAGGTCAAAATCATGCCTACAATACGGGCTCTCGATGGATGCCGCCATGTCAGAACTGCTCGACGAATACCCGATGCTCATGTTTGGTCTGGAAGCGCTCCTTGCGCTGTTCCTGCTGATTTTCATCGTTGTGTGGACCGCGTCGGGCAGGAAGAAGCAAGCCCAGCACGACGATCGGCGTCAGGACTAGCAGACCCCGAATTCGCGCAGCGGTTCAATGCAGCGTGCGCGGCATGCGCAGCACGAACTCGGGCACGGGTGCCTCGAAGCGTTCGGCGTCCTCGGCCACACAAAAGTACTCCCCGCGCATGGTGCCCACGGGCGTCGCGATCACGGCCCAGCTCGTGTATTCGAACTGTTCGCCCGGCTTCAGAAGCGGCTGATGCCCGACCACGCCGAGCCCTTTCACCTCCTGGACGTGATTTTCGCTGTCGGTGATGACCCAGTGGCGCGCGATCAGCTGGGCGCTCACCTGACCGGTATTGCGAATGGTCAACGTGTAGGCGAAGGCATATTGCCGGCGTTCAGGGTCCGATTCTTCGGGCAGGTAGCGCACCTGCGACGTCACGCTCAATTCGTACTGGCTCATCCTTGTTCCAATCGCCCGGTGCGGCTGCTGAGTCCGTTGGCTGAGACGCCCGCACAGCAAGGCGCTCGCGAACGCGCCGCGAGGCGCGGCACATGGATTGGCATTCTGCTTGATGCGACGGACACCCGCAACCCGGCGCCGCCCGTGGCGGCGGCCTCGGCAGTGGCAAGGATCGGCTGTCGCACTGACGGTAAAATGCGGTTTTTCCGACAGTTTTTCGATTGCCGCCATGACGCAATTCCGCATCGCCCCCAGCATCCTCTCCGCCGACTTTTCGCGTCTTGGCGAGGAAGTCCGCAACGTCGTCGCTGCCGGCGCCGACTGGATCCACTTCGACGTGATGGACAATCATTACGTGCCGAATCTCACCATCGGGCCGCTCGTGTGCGAAGCGATCCGCCCGCATGTGAACGTGCCCATCGACGTCCATCTGATGGTCCGCCCGGTCGACCGCATCGTGCCCGACTTCGCCAAGGCCGGCGCGAACCTCATCAGCTTCCACCCGGAAGGCTCGGACCACATCGACCGCACGCTCTCGCTGATCCGCGACCACGGCTGCAAGGCCGGCCTCGTGTTCAACCCCGCCACGCCGCTCAACTATCTCGACCACGTGATGGACAAGCTCGATCTCGTCCTCATCATGTCGGTGAATCCGGGCTTCGGCGGCCAGTCGTTCATTCCCGAGGCGCTCAACAAGCTGCGCGAGGCGCGCGCGAAGATTGACGCCTACACGGCACGCACGGGCCGCGAGATCCATCTCGAAGTGGACGGCGGCGTGAAGGTCGAGAACATCGCCGAAATCGCGGCAGCCGGCGCGGACGCCTTCGTGGCGGGCTCGGCGATCTTCGGCAAGCCCGATTACAAGGCCGTGATCGACCAGATGCGCGCGCAGCTCGCGGGCGTGGCAAGCCCCGCCAGCGCAAAATGAGCGCGCCCATCATATTCAGCGCGCCGCGCATCGAAGCGGCGCTGATCGATCTGGACGGCACGATGGTCGACACCGCCGACGACTTCGCCGCCGGCCTGAACGGCATGCTCGCCCAGCTCGACGCCGAGGAAACCACGCGCGAAGAAGTGATGGGCTATGTCGGCAAAGGCTCGGAGCACCTGATCAAGAGCGTACTCGCACCGCGCCTTCCCGAGGACGACGCCCAGGCGCGCTTCGACGAGGCGCTCGCGCTCTACCAGGACGAGTACGCGAAGATCAACGGCCTGCATACGCATCTCTACCCGGAGGTCGAAGCGGGCCTCGCCGCGCTGCGCGACCAGGGCATCAAGCTCGCGTGCGTGACCAACAAGCCGCATCGCTTCGCCATGGAGCTCCTGCAGCAATACGGCCTCGCGCAGTTCTTCGAAGTCGTGATCGGCGGCGACAGCCTCGAGAAGAAGAAGCCCGATCCGCTGCCGATGCTCACCGCGTGCCAGCGCCTGGGGGTCAAGCCCGCGGCGGCAGTGGCGATCGGCGATTCGGAGAACGATGCGATCGCGGGCCGCGCGGCCGGCATGGCCACCCTCACGGTGCCCTACGGCTACAACCACGGCCAGCCTGTACAAAAAATCGAATCGGATGGTATAGTTGCCTCGCTGCTCGACGCCGCCAAGGCGGTCGCAGCGCACAATGATCTGACTTAAGTTCTCAACTGAACGTCAATTACCCTCATGTTTCTGAATAAAAAACGGAGTCTGAGCACGATCGACCGGGGAGCCTGGCCCTGGCGTCGCTGGTCGCGCTAACCTCACCCGAGGTTCGCTGAAGTACGCGCGCAAGCCTTCTTCAGCACCGTTTTTTACTTCGCTGCGCACTCGCGCGTGTCTCGACTCTAAACTGTTGCGGTAACCCGTCGGCTGGTCTGGCCGTTGTCCGTCGCTGTCCTTGCGTGCCGTTTCGCCGTTCGCGGCAACCTGCGCGAGGTGCCAACGCCTACGTCTGACCATTCGTCGATCCCGGCAAGCGCTTGGCAGTACGCGTTTCCCGGTCCGCACGAGCGAGCGCCAGCGGCCATCAAGCACTCAAAAACAAATGCCTCGCGCTGACCGCGCGCCCCTTTTTGAGCCGCACTGGGCCCGCACCCGACGCCGCGACTGGCAGCACGAACAGGATCGGAACATGACCGAACTCGAATTTCAGTCCCTCGCCAACGAGGGCTACAACCGCATTCCGCTGATCGCCGAGGCGCTCGCCGACCTCGAAACGCCGCTCTCGCTGTACCTCAAGCTCGCGCAGCCCGAGCGCGGCGGCGCGAATTCTTTCCTGCTGGAGTCCGTCGTGGGCGGCGAGCGCTTCGGGCGCTACTCGTTCATCGGGCTGCCCGCGCGTTCGCTGATCCGCACACGCAATGGCGTTTCCGAAGTCGTCCGCGACGGCCAGGTGCTGGAAACGCATGACGGCGATCCGCTCGAATTCATCGCGCAGTACCAGGCGCGCTTCAAGGTCGCGCAGCGTCCGGGCCTGCCGCGCTTCTGCGGCGGTCTCGCGGGCTACTTCGGCTATGACGCGGTACGCTACATCGAGAAGAAGCTCGCCGACACCTGCCCGCCCGACGACCTCGGCCTGCCCGACATCCAGTTGCTGCTGACCGAGGAAGTCGCGGTCATCGACAATCTCGCGGGCAAGCTCTACCTCATCGTCTACGCCGATCCGCAAACGCCCGAGGCCTACACGAAGGCCAAACACCGCCTGCGCGAACTGAAGCAGCGCCTGCGCACGACGGTGCAGCCGCCCGTTACCTCGGCGAGCGTGCGCACGGAAACGTTCCGCGAATTCAAGAAGGACGATTACCTCGCCGCCGTGCGCAAGGCCAAGGAATACATCGCCGCCGGCGAACTGATGCAGGTGCAGGTGGGCCAGCGCCTCATCAAGCCGTATCGCGACAATCCGCTTTCGCTCTACCGCGCGCTGCGCTCGCTGAACCCGTCGCCGTACATGTACTACTACAACTTCGGCGACTTCCACGTGGTGGGCGCGTCGCCCGAGATTCTGGTGCGCCAGGAAAAGCGCGGCGAGGACCGCATCGTGACGATCCGGCCGCTCGCGGGCACGCGTCCGCGCGGCAACACGCCCGAGCGCGATGCCGAGCTCGCGACGGAACTGCTCAACGACCCCAAGGAAATTGCCGAGCATGTCATGCTCATCGATCTCGCGCGCAACGACGTGGGCCGTATCGCCGAAATCGGCTCGGTGGCCGTGACCGACAAGATGGTCATCGAAAAGTACTCGCACGTGCAGCACATCGTGAGTTCGGTGGAAGGCAAGCTCAAGCCCGGCATGAACAACTTCGACGTGCTGCGCGCCACCTTCCCGGCCGGCACGCTCTCGGGCGCTCCGAAGGTGCGCGCGATGGAGCTCATCGACGAGCTCGAGCCCGTGAAGCGCGGCCTCTACGGCGGCGCGGTCGGCTATCTCTCGTTCAACGGCGAGATGGACCTCGCGATCGCGATTCGCACCGGGCTCATCCACAGCGGCAATCTGTATGTGCAGGCCGCCGCTGGCGTGGTCGCGGATTCGGTGCCCGAGTCCGAATGGCAGGAAACCGAAAACAAGGCGCGCGCCGTGCTGCGCGCCGCCGAGCAGGTGCAGGACGGCCTCGACAGCGACTTCTGAGCGGAGACAAGACCATGTTGCTCATGATCGACAACTACGATTCGTTTACCTACAACATCGTCCAGTACTTCGGCGAGCTTGGCGAAGACGTCCGCACGTATCGCAACGACGAGATCACCCTCGACGAGATCGCGAAACTCAATCCGGCGCGCATCTGTCTCTCGCCCGGACCGAGCAACCCGCAGCATGCGGGCATCACGCTCGACGTGCTGCGCGAATTCGCGGGCAAGACGCCGATTCTCGGCGTGTGCCTCGGCCATCAGGCCATCGGCGAGGCGTTCGGCGGCCGTGTCGTGCGCGCGAAGACCATCATGCACGGCAAGGTGAGCCAGATCGAAACCGACTGCAAAGGCGTATTCGCCGATCTGCCGAAGCACTTCAACGTCACGCGCTATCACTCGCTCGCGATCGAGCGCGAGTCGCTGCCCGACTGCCTCGAAATCTCGGCGTGGACCGACGACGGCGAAATCATGGGCGTGCGTCACCGCGAACTCGCGGTGGAAGGCGTGCAGTTCCATCCGGAATCGATTCTCTCGGAACACGGCCACGCGCTGTTCGAGAACTTCCTGAAGCAAACCAAGAGCGCTTGATACGGAGACGAACATCATGATTACCCCGCAGGAAGCGCTTCAACGCACGATCGAGCACCGCGAGATCTTTCACGACGAGATGCTCCATCTGATGCGCCTCATCATGCGCGGCGAGCTTTCGCCGGTGCTCTCGGCCGCCATCATCACCGGCCTGCGCGTGAAGAAGGAAACCATCGGCGAGATCACGGCCGCAGCCACGGTGATGCGCGAGTTCGCGAAGCACGTGGAGGTGAAGGACAACTCGAACTTCATCGACATCGTCGGCACCGGCGGCGATGGTTCGCACACCTTCAATATCTCCACGGCTTCGATGTTCGTGGTCGCGGCGGCGGGTGCCAAGGTCGCGAAGCACGGCAACCGCGGCGTCTCCAGCAAATCGGGCAGTGCCGACGTGCTCGAAGCGCTCGGCGTGAACATCGACCTGCAGCCGGAACAGGTGGCCGCGTCGATCGCCGAGACGGGCATGGGCTTCATGTTCGCGCCCAACCACCATCCCGCGATGAAGAACATCGCCGCCGTGCGCCGCGAACTGGGCGTGCGCACGATCTTCAACATTCTCGGGCCGCTCACGAATCCGGCCGGCGCGCCCAATCAGCTGATGGGCGTGTTCCACCCGGACCTCGTCGGCATTCAGGTGCGCGTGATGGAGCGCCTCGGCGCGAAGCACGTGTGCGTGGTGTACGGCAAGGACGGCATGGACGAAGTGTCGCTCGGCGCCGCCACGCTCGTGGGCGAACTCAAGGACGGCAAGATTAGCGAGTACGAGATCCACCCCGAAGACTTCGGCATGCAAATGGTCTCCAACCGCTCGCTCAAGGTCGAGAACGCCGAAGAATCGAAGGCCATGCTGCTCGGTGCGCTCTCGAACGAGCCGGGTACGGCACGCGAGATCGTCGTGCTCAATGCCGGCACGGCCCTCTATTCGGCGAACATGACGGACTCGATTGGCGATGGCATCGCGCTGGCCCGCGAGACACTCGCGAGCGGGCGCGCACGCGCCAAAGTCGACGAACTGGTACGCTTCACGCAACAGTTCAAACGCTGATCCCACACCGTTTTTGCTCCCGACATCATGAGTGACATCCTCGAAAAGATCATCGCGGTCAAGCGCGAAGAAGTGCGCGCCGCCGAGCAGAGCGCCCCGCTCGAAGAACTGCGGCTCGCCGCGAGCGCGCGTGACCTGCGCGATTTCGTCGGCGCGCTGCGCGCGAAACACGTCAACGGCCAGGCCGCCGTGATCGCCGAAGTGAAGAAGGCGAGCCCCTCGAAAGGCGTGCTGCGCGCAGACTTCCAGCCCGCCGAGATCGCGCGCTCGTACGCCGAAGGCGGCGCGGCCTGCCTTTCCGTGCTCACCGACGTGCAGTTCTTCCAGGGCAGCGCGGCGTACCTCGAAGCCGCGCGCGCCGCGTGCGACCTGCCCGTCCTGCGCAAGGACTTCATCGTCGATCCGTACCAGATCCTCGAGGCGCGCGCGATGGGCGCCGACGCGATCCTGCTGATCGCCGCCGCGCTCGAGCCCGGGCAGATGCGCGAGCTCGAAGCGTTCGCGCATTCGCTCGGTCTCGCGGTGCTCGTCGAAGTGCACGACCGCGACGAGCTTGCGCACGCGCTCACGCTGAAGACCCCGCTCATCGGCATCAACAACCGTAACCTGCGCACGTTCGAAACCACGCTGGAAACCACCATCGGCATGCTCGACGAGGTGCCGGAAGACCGCATCGTCGTGACCGAGTCGGGCATTCTTTCGCGCGCCGACGTCGAGAAGATGCGCGCGCTGTCGGTCCATACGTTCCTCGTGGGCGAGGCGTTCATGCGCGCAGAGCAACCGGGCGCTGAACTTGCGCGGATGTTCTTTTGATTGCATGTAAGTCCAGAGCCAACATGGGTATCGAACGCGAAATCAAGCTTGCGCTTCCGAGCGATCAGGTGGACGCCGCGCTGCGTCTGTTCGGGACGCGCGCCGGTGCGCCGGGCCGCGCCATCAGGCTCGAAAACGTCTACTTCGACACGCCGGCGCTCGCGCTGGCGCGCGCAAAGAGCGCGCTGCGGCTGCGCCGCACGCCCGAAGGCTGGCTGCAGACGTTCAAGACCGCCGGCGGGGCACAAAACGGGCTGCACGCGCGGCACGAGTGGGAAATGCCGGTGGCGGGCGAAGCGCTCGAAATCGACAGGCTCCTGCACGAATGCGACGAAGCCGGCGTTTCGACTGCGCTTTCGGAGGCGGCTGCGGACCTGATTCCGCTCTTTCGCACCGATTTCACTCGCACGCTATGGACGCTCGAAGTCGATGGCGCACAGGTGGAAGCAGCCATCGACCAAGGCGAGATCACGGCGGACGTGAACGGCCAGACCCGCCGCACGCCGATCTGCGAAATCGAGCTCGAACTGAAGGCGGGTGACGAAGCCGCCCTGCACACGCTCGCGGCGGAACTCGCGACGGCGCTGCCGGGCCTCGCGCCTGACGACATCAGCAAGGCTCAGCGCGGATACAAGCTGCGGGAAGGCTGACAACGACGCGGCCATCCGCCGCGCGAGGCAGAAAAAGGGCACTCGAAACGGCACGCGCAATGGCGCTGTTAGTTGCAGCACTAACGCCAATTCCCAACCGCCCGCCCTGCCGCGCCCGCGCCCGATTGAATCGCCGCGCAATTGCTGCGACACTTGCCGCCCATGACCTCCACGAAACGCCCGCGCGTCGCGACGCCGGTGCAGGCCTCGCTCTTCGACGACGATCTGTCCGACACGGCGCAAGCCACGCTCGACGAGCCGCCCCTGCCCGAAGTCGACCCGCGCCAGATCACGATCTTCTCGCTGTTCGACGACGACGAATTTCCGGCGCCCGCCCGCTCGCCCGCCGTTATGCCCGCACCCGACATGTCCCACGAACACGCCACGCCGCAGGCCGCGGTCGACACCACCCGCCTCGAAGACCAGTTTGACGTCCTGCCCGCCGCCTGGCGCGAGCTGCTCGCGCCCTTTATCGCGAGCGACGCCTACGCACCGCTGTGCCGCTTCGTCGACGCCGAGCGTGCGGCGGGCAAGACCGTCTATCCCGCCGATGTGTTCCGCGCGCTGCGCCTCACCTCGCCCGACGACGTGAAAGTCGTGATCCTCGGCCAGGATCCGTATCACGGCGAAGATCGCGGCACGCCGCAGGCGCACGGCCTGGCCTTCTCGGTGCCGCCCTCGGTGCGCCCGCCGCCGTCGCTGCGCAACATCTTCAAGGAGATAGCGGCGAGCCTCGGCATCGAAGCGCCGGCGCACGGCTGTCTCGATGCCTGGGCGCGCCAGGGCGTGCTGCTACTGAACACCGTGCTGACCGTCGAGCGCGCCAGCGCCGCGAGCCACGCGAAGCGCGGCTGGGAGCGCTGCACCGATACGCTGATCCATGAACTCGCCGCGCGCCACGAGCATCTCGTGTTCATGCTGTGGGGCGCGCACGCGCAAAACAAGCGTGCGCTGCTTTCCGGCTCGCATTGCGTGCTCGAAGCCCCGCATCCGTCGCCGCTTTCCGCGCATCGCGGCTTTCTCGGCTGCGGGCACTTCGCGCAGGCGAACGAGTATCTGCAAGCGCACGGCCGCCAGCCGATCGACTGGCGTCTGCCGGCGGAAGGCGTCGTGCTCGCCTGAGCCTTCGCGCCACGCAATAAAAAAACGCCACGAAATCGCTTTCGTGGCGTTTTTGCTTTCGAGCCTGATCGGAGACTTACGCCGTCGCGATCGCCTCGCGTGCGCCGGCAAGCGCTGCGCTGGCCGCTTCCGGGCCCATGTTCAGACCTTCGGCGTAGATGAAGCTGACGTCGGTCATGCCGAGGAAGCCGAGGAACGACTTCAGGTACGGCGTCTGGCTGTCGTGCGGGGTGCCTTGATACTTGCCGCCGCGAGCCGAAACGATGAACACCTTCTTGCCCGCCACGAGACCTTCAGGGCCGTTCGCGGTGTAGCGGAACGTGATGCCGGCACGCGCGATCCAGTCGAAGTACGTCTTGAGCTGCGACGATACGCCGAAGTTGTACATCGGAGCGCCGATCACGATGATGTCCGCGGCTTGCAGTTCCGCGATCAGCGCTTCGCTGCGCGCGGCGATGGCCTGCTGTTCCGGCGTGCGCTGCTCGGCCGGCGTGAAGAACGCGCCGAGGACGGCGTCGTCGAGGTGCGGCAGCGGCTCGGCTTGCAGGTTGCGCTTGACGACCGTCGCGCCCGGATTCGATTGTTGCAGACGCTCCGTCAATTCATTGACGAGCAGCGTCGACTGGGCGCCTTGCGAACGGGCGGCGGAATTGATTTGCAGGATCGTGGTCATGGTGGCTCCTTCGGGTCTCAGTTGCGCAACGTTGCGCGAGTGAAGCCATTGTGTTGATTTGCCGCGCCCCGAAAAAGTAGCCCGCCGACGACGGATTGTTGCAGCGATAGAACAATCGGAGGCACAAAAAAACGGCGTGGGGCATTTCGCCCACGCCGTTCAAGGTGTCGCCGCGTCGCGAATGTGCGGCGCGCAATTAGCTCAGGCCGCCAGCCAGCGCTTGCGCAGACCAAGTACGGCCGCCGGTTTGTCGGCAGTGCCGAGCTTGTAGCGCGGGACGTCGGGCGCATCGAGCGTCAAACGCGCCACGCGAAGCTCGTCGCGGCGGAATGCGTGGATCTCGACTTTGGCGCCCGGCTGGTAGCGCGAGAGCAGCGCGTCGAGATTCGCGCCCGTCACGCGCAGGCCGTCGAGCGCGACGATCGCGTCGCCTGCCGAAAGTCCCGCCTTCTGCGCCGCACCGCCTTCGTAGACCACGACGAGCGTCGCCTCCGCGCCCCCGCGCAGGCGCGCGCCGAGCGACGGCTTCGCGCCGCGGTCCGGTTCGCCTTGGAGCGTCACGCCGAACGGCTCGAACAGTGCCGCGAGCGGCAGATCGCGCGTGCCGCGCACGGCGTCGCTAAAGAGCGCGCCCAGTTCGACACCCGTCGCCTCGGCGATCAGCGCCTCGACATCGTCCTCGCCCACGCCCACCGGCTTGCCGCGATAGAAGTCGCGCCCGTAGCGCTGCCACAGGAGGCGCATGACGTCGTCGAGCGATTTGCGGCCGTTCGTTTGCGCGCGGATCGACAGGTCGAATGCCAAGGCGACGAGCGAGCCCTTCGTGTAATAGCTGACGATCGCATTCGACGCGTTCTCGTCCTGGCGGTAGTACTTGACCCACGCGTCGAACGAGCTTTCCGCGACGCTCTGTTTCAGGCGCCCCGCGCCGCGCAGCACGCCGGCTATCGTCTTGCCGAGGAGACCGAAGTATTCGTCGGCGGAAATGAGGCCGCTGCGCACGAGCATGAGGTCGTCGTAGTAGGACGTGAACCCCTCGAAGAGCCACAGCAGCGACGTATAGTCCTCGCGCGTGAGGTCGTACGGCACGAACGCGGCGGGCTTGATGCGCTTCACGTTCCAGGTGTGGAAGTATTCGTGGCTGCACAGGCCCAGATAGGTGCGGTAGCCTTCCGACGTCTCAGGCTTGCCCTTCACCGGCAGATCCGTGCGATTGCAGATCAGCGCCGTCGAGGCGCGATGCTCGAGGCCGCCGTAACCGTCGCTCACGGCCTGCGTCATGAACACGTAGCGCTCCATCGGCGCGCGTTTCGTGCGCGGCTCGAAAAGCGCGATCTGCGCCTCGCAGATCTTCTTCAGATCGGCGGCGAGGCGCTCGATGTCGAGCGCCACCACGCGGCCCGCGATCACGATGTCGTGCGGCACGCCGTGCGCCTTGAAGCTCGCGAGCGTGAACTCGCCGAGTGTGACCGGATGATCGATCAGTTCGTCGTAGTCGGCGGCCGTGTATTCGCCGAAGCCGTAGCGCTTGGTGCCGCGCGCTTCGGTGAGCGCCGTGCCGACGCGCCAGTGGCGGTAGGCGTGCCCATCGGGGCGCTGGATGTCGACCACGTGCTGCGCCGTCTCGTGCCCGAGCGCCGCAAGAAAGACGCTCGTGCCGTTGAAGAAGCCCACGGTGTCGTCGAGATGCGCAGCGCGCACCGACAGGTCCCACGCATAGACCTCGTAGCGCAGCGTGAGTGCGCCCTTCACGGGCGCGGCCTGCCACGAATGCTTGTCGGTCTTCGTCACGCGCACCTTGCGGCCGGCATCGTTGAAGGCCCGCAGCGTGACGATGTTGCGCGCGAACTCGCGCACCATGTAGCTGCCCGGAATCCACACGGGCAGCATGAAGCACTGGCCCTCCGGCGCTGGGTCGTCGACCGTGAGCGTCACCTCGAACAGATGCGCGGCGGGATTCTTCGGGACGATGGTGTATCGGATCGGCTTCATCGGCGGGATCGGAGTGAGTGTCGGTCAGCTAACGCGCAATGCGTGTTGCAGTATGCCCGGCGCACGACAGCGGACAAAAACATGCGAGGCAAAATGAGCACCGGCCGCGAAAGCGGCCGGCGGTTCAGGCGGGGCTTTAGTGGGCGGCGCTCAGCGCCTTTTCGAGCCGGTCGCCGCTGACCGCGCCCGGCAGGCGCGTACCGTCGGCGAGAATCACGGTGGGGGTGCCGGTCACGTTCATCTTCGCGCCGAGCGCGAGATTGCTGTCGATGGCGGCGGTGTCGCAGGTGCCGGCCGCCGCGGGCGCCTTGCGCTCGACCATCCACGATTCCCACGCCTTCGCGCGGTCGGACGAACACCAGATCTGTTTGGCCTTCGCCGTCGAGTCCGGCGAGAGCACCGGGTACAGGAAGGTGTAGACCGTCACGTTGTCGACGGATTTGAGCGTGTTTTCGAGCTGATGGCAGTACGGGCAGTTCGGATCTGAGAACACGGCCATCTTGCGCTTGCCATCGCCCTTCACGACCTTGACCGCGTTCTCGAACGGCAGCTTCGCGAAATCGACCTTGTTGAGCTCATTGAGGCGCGCTTCGGTGAGATTGCGATGCGCTTTCGTGTCGATCAGTTCGCCGTTGAACACGTAGTCGCCGTTGGCGTCGCTATAGACGATCTGCGTGCCGAGATTGATCTCGTAGAGGCCCGGCAGCGGCGCCCTGGTGATGCCCTTGATGTCGCTTGCGTCGATGCCGAGGCGCGACTGCAGCGCCGACTTGATCTTGTCGGTAGTCTGGTCGGCCTGCGCCGAGCAGCCGAGCGCCGAGGTGGCTACCGCGACGACGAGCGCGGCGATTCGAATACGCGTTTGCATGGGATGCGTTCCTGATTCGGGCGCGTCGCGAGAATGCGGCGCGCGCAGAGTTCCATCGGATGGCCGGGACGACATGCGCTGCGGGCGCGGCCCGCCGGCCACTCACTAATACGCCCATTCTAAGCTGCGCCGCGCTCTAGCAACGGAAATGGCCGCTTGCGCGCGTGATGTGCCGGCGGTGCGTCAGCCGAGCGCCGAGGCCACGAGCCAGCGCTTGAGAAGCGGCTGTGCGCCCACGAACGCCATGCCCGTGTTGCGCACCGCGCGAGCCAGCAAGCCGGGGAACGAGAAGAGCCGCTGCAGGCCATCGGTGGCGACGACGAGCTTCTGGATGTCCTCGCGGCGGCTGCGTTCGTAGCGGCGCAGCAGCACGGTGTCACCCAGATCGCGGAACGCCTCTTTGTTCGTGATGACATCGACGAGCGCTGCGACGTCGCGCAGGCCCAGATTCACGCCCTGGCCCGCGAGCGGGTGGATCAGATGCGCGGCGTCGCCGACCAGCGCGACGCGCGGCGCGACGAGCCGATCGACCGTCTGCAGCGAAAGCGGAAAGCCGCGCGCCGGCGTGACACATTCGAGCGCGCCTAGCTGGCTTTGCGAGACGCGCTCGACTTCGGCCGCGAGCTGCTCCGGCTCGAGCTTGAGGAGCTCGTCGGCGTGATCGGTCTGCGCCGACCAGACGAGCGACACGTGCTGATCCGGCAGCGGCAGCAAGGCAACGATCTCGCCCTCGCGAAACCACTGGTACGCCGTTTCGCCGTGCGGCTTTTGCGCACGGAAATTGGCAACGACGCCGGTTTGCCGGTAATCGCGTCGCTCGACTTTCGAGCCGATCCGCGAGCGCACCCACGAGTGGGCGCCGTCCGCGCCGATCGCGAGATCGGCTTCGATCGTGCGGCCGTTGGCGAGGCCGATCACGGCCGCGTCGGGCTTCACGTCGAGCGTTTCGGCACGCGTGTCGATCCACGCGAGGTTGGGCTGGAAGTGCAGCGCGGCGTCGAGCGCACGTTCCACGACCGACGACTCGGCAATCCACGCGAGCTGCGCAACCGATGCCTGATACGCCGAGAAGTGCAGCTCCGCGGCGGCGTCGCCGAACACGCGCATGTCGTAGACGGGCGTGAGGCGCGCGGCGTCGATGGCCTGCCAGACCCTCAGCCGCTCGAACAACGCCTGTGAGCTGCGCGAGAAGGCATAAACGCGCGCGTCGAATACAGCGCCCGCAGGCAGCGGCGCGCAAGGCTGCGCGAGCAGCGCCACGCGCAGGCCGCCCTGGGTCAGCGCGAGCGCCGCCGATTTGCCGACGAGCCCGCCGCCGATCACAGCGACATCAAAGGTCTGGGTGCTTGCAGTCATCCGCGCATTATAGCTGCGGGTGCCTCGCTGACAGGGCCGGATGGACAGGATAGCGGCGCAACAAGGCGTCGCGGGGCGGCTGCCCACGGGCGCGGCGTCGTCCGCGTCGAAGCCTCACCCCGACGAGGTTACAATTACGGTTTTCGTGACTCCGCTGGCCGGTGTCACGCCCCCCGACGTGCCCCCTGCGCCGCCCCGCCCGCCGCCTCCCTTCTCGCGAGACGCCCGGCTCCGGGCCATTCGCGCGCGGCGAGCCGCACGTCACCACCCTGACATGCAGAGATTTACATGAGCCTCCAATGCGGCATCGTCGGCTTGCCCAACGTCGGCAAGTCCACCCTCTTCAACGCCCTGACCAAGGCTGGCATCGCGGCCGAGAACTATCCGTTCTGCACCATCGAGCCGAACGTCGGCGTGGTCGAAGTGCCGGATCCGCGCCTGAAGGCGCTCTCGGAAATCGTCAAGCCCGAGCGCGTCGTGCCGGCCGTGGTCGAGTTCGTCGACATCGCGGGTCTCGTCGCGGGCGCGAGCAAGGGTGAAGGTCTCGGCAACCAGTTTCTCGCGAACATCCGCGAAACCGATGCCATCACGCACGTCGTGCGCTGCTTCGAAGACGACAACGTGATCCACGTGGCGGGCAAGATCGATCCGATCTCCGACATCGAAGTCATCAACACCGAACTCGCGCTCGCCGACCTCGGCACCGTCGAGAAGGCCCTCACGCGCTACTCGAAGGCTGCGAAGTCGGGCAACGACAAGGAAGCGGCGAAGCTCGTCGCCGTGCTGGACAAGGTGCGTGCGCAGCTCGACCAGGCGAAGCCCGTGCGCGCGCTCGACCTGAACGAAGACGAACAGGCGCTCCTCAAGCCGTTCTGCCTCATCACAGCGAAAAAGACGATGTACGTCGCGAACGTGAAGGAAGACGGCTTCGAGAACAACCCGCACCTCGATGCCGTGCGCAAGCACGCCGAGGCCGAAGGCTCGCCGGTCGTCGCCGTGTGCGCGGCGATCGAAGCCGAAATCGCCGACCTCGACGACGAAGACAAGGCCGCCTTCCTTGCCGACATGGGCATGGACGAGCCGGGCCTCGACCGCGTGATCCGCGCGGGCTACAAGCTGCTCGGCCTGCAAACGTACTTCACGGCGGGCGTGAAGGAAGTGCGCGCGTGGACGATCCACATCGGCGATACGGCGCCGCAAGCCGCGGGTGTGATCCACACCGACTTCGAGCGTGGCTTCATCCGCGCACAGACCATCGCCTATGCCGACTTCATCCAGTACAAGGGCGAAACCGGCGCGAAGGAAGCCGGCAAGATGCGCGCCGAAGGCAAGGAATACGTCGTGCACGACGGCGACGTGATGAACTTCCTGTTCAACGTCTAAGCACGACGACGGCTCGGCAGCGCGGCAGCGAAAGCCGCGCCGCATCGACTGCCGGTATCGAGCCCGCTGATGAGCGGGCTTTTTTGCGGCCCTGAAGCACGGGCCGTTCGAGGCGGCGACATGCCCCTCTCCCGCGCGCCCCGTACAATAGCGCTTTGCGCGTTACCCCCGATTCGCGGCCACCGCGCGGCGCGCGCCGCGCCCTCGGTTACCGCCCTCTTTTTCCCGTTTCCAAAGACACTCTCATGGCCCAATACGTCTTCACCATGAACCGGGTCGGCAAGATCGTGCCGCCCAAGCGCCAGATCCTGAAAGACATCTCGCTGTCGTTCTTCCCGGGCGCGAAGATCGGCCTGCTCGGCCTGAACGGCTCGGGCAAATCCACGCTCATCAAGATCATGGCCGGCGTCGACAAGGACATCGAAGGCGAAGCCACGCCGATGCCCAACCTCAACATCGGCTATCTGCCGCAGGAACCGCAGCTCGATCCGGAAAAGACCGTGCGCGAAGCCGTGGAGGAAGGTCTCGGCGATGTGTTCAACGCGCAGAAGAAGCTCGACGAGATCTACGCCGCCTATGCGGAACCGGACGCCGATTTCGACGCGCTCGCCGCCGAACAGGCGAAGTACGAGGCGATCCTCGCGACCGCCGACGGCAGCGCGGAGCAGCAGATCGAAATTGCCGCCGACGCGCTGCGCCTGCCGCCGTGGGACGCGAAGATCGGCAACCTCTCGGGCGGTGAAAAGCGCCGCGTCGCGCTGTGCAAGCTGCTGCTCGAAAAGCCCGACATGCTGCTGCTCGACGAACCGACCAACCACCTCGACGCCGAATCGGTCGAGTGGCTCGAACAGTTCCTCACGCGCTTCCCGGGCACCGTCGTGGCCGTGACCCACGACCGCTACTTCCTCGACAACGCCGCCGAGTGGATTCTCGAACTCGACCGCGGCTACGGCATTCCCTGGAAGGGCAACTACTCCAGCTGGCTCGACCAGAAGGAAGAGCGCCTGAAGCAGGAAGAAGCGACCGAATCGGCGCGTCAGAAGGCGATCAAGAAGGAGCTGGAATGGGTGCGCCAGAATCCGAAGGGCCGTCAGGCGAAATCGAAGGCGCGTATCGCGCGCTTCGAGGAGCTGTCGAGCCAGGAATACCAGAAGCGCAATGAAACGCAGGAAATCTTCATTCCGGCGGGCGAGCGTCTTGGCAACGAGGTCATCGAGTTCAAGAACGTCAGCAAGTCCTATGGCGACCGTTTGCTCATCGACAACCTGAGCTTCAAGATTCCGGCCGGCGCGATCGTCGGCATCATCGGGCCGAACGGCGCCGGCAAGTCGACGCTCTTTCGCATGCTCACGGGCAAGGAACAGCCGGATTCGGGCACGATCGAAATGGGTCCGACCGTCAAGCTCGCCTACGTCGACCAGAGCCGCGACGCGCTGGCCGCCGACAAGACCGTGTTCGAGGAAATCTCGGGCGGCGCCGACGTGCTGACCGTGGGCAAGTACGAAACGCCTTCGCGCGCGTACATCGGCCGCTTCAACTTCAAGGGCGGCGACCAGCAGAAGATCGTCGGCAATCTGTCGGGCGGTGAGCGCGGTCGTCTGCATCTCGCGAAGACGCTCATTTCGGGCGGCAACGTCCTGCTTCTCGACGAGCCGTCGAACGACCTCGACGTCGAAACGCTGCGCGCGCTCGAAGACGCGCTGCTCGAATTCGCGGGCTCGGTCATGGTGATCTCGCACGACCGCTGGTTCCTCGACCGCATCGCCACGCACATCCTCGCGTTCGAAGGCGACTCGCAGGTCACGTTCTTCGACGGCAACTATCAGGAGTACGAGGCCGACAAGATCAAGCGCCTCGGCGAGGAAGCCGCGCGGCCGAAGCGTCTGCGCTACAAGCCGATCAGCCGCTAACCGGGCGGGATCGACAGCAATCGACGGCGGCCCGCGGGCCGCCGTTATGCTTTGCGGCGAGCGCGGCATGGCGGTTGCGGGAATGCCGCAACGCTTTGGGTCGCCCGGTGCCTCGAGCCCGCTTCCCGCAAGGAATTCCGCATGGCCATACAGCCCCGCAACCGGGTTCTCCCGATCGTGGCGATCGGCGTCGCGCTGCTCGTCATGGCTGCGCTCGGCACGCTCTACGCGCTCCAGCGTGAGGCGAAGGCCTACGTCGAGCGCGCGCTCGCGCCGGTGGGCACAGCCGCGAGCGTGAGGGTGGCGTTCAACCTGTCATCGGTCGAACTCACCGACGTGCGGCTGAAGCCGCCGCCCAACTGGCCCACCGCCGACACGCTCCGCGCCGCGCGCATCACGATCACGCCGGATCTGGGAGCGCTGCTCTCGCACCGCGTGCACATCCGCGACGTTACGGTGAGCGACTTCACGATGACGGTGCTGCGCCGGGAAAGCGGCTCGATCCAGATCCTGCCGAATCTGCGCGAGTCAATGGCGCAAGGCACCGGGCACGCAAGCGGCACACAAGGGGCGAGCAGCCTGCCGCAGGAAAAGGACATTGACCATATCGTCTTCGAGAACGGCACGTTCGAGTTCTATGACCGCTCGGTGACCAATCCGGCCTGGCGCGTCACGGTGAACCGCGCACGCGCAACCGTCGACAACGTGCATCTGCCCGCGCTCACGGAACCTGCACGCGTTTCGGTCGTGGGCGATGTCGTCGGTCGGGAGCACACGGGCCGCATGACGTTCGACGGCTGGGTGCAAATCGCGAGCAAGGATTCGGAGACGCATACGACGCTGCGCGGCGTGGATGTGAGGTCGATCGAACCCTGGCTGCTGAAGAAGGCCGGCGCGAAGGCCAACGTGACGGGCGGCACGCTGGACCTCGACCTCCGGTCGACCGTGCGCGGCTATCGCCTGCACGCGCCGGGCACGCTCACGCTGCACGACCTGCAACTGGCGGAAAGTCACGACGCCGTCGACACCTTCCTCTCGATCCCGACACGCGCCGCCGTGGCCGCGCTGAAGGCGCACAAAGGCGCGATCACGCTGCATTTCGTGCTCGAAGGCAACCTGCGCGACCCGAAGTTCCAGCTCAACGAAAACCTGATGACGGCGCTGCGCACCGGGTTCGCGCAAGCGCTCGGCGTGAGCGCGGAAGGCGTGGCAAAGGGCGCCGGACAAACCGCGAAGGGCATCGCCGACGCGCTGCGCAACCTGTTCGGGCAGCCGGCGGCGCCGGCGTCGAATTAGCGCGTACGGCCTGGGCGGCGCAAGCGCGCGCTCAGACGGGCAGGCCGAGTTCGCGCAGTTTCGCGTCGGTCGCCGCGTTGCCGGTGTGATGGACGCCGTGCCAGCCGAGCGCCGTGGCGGCCTGCGCGTTGTGCGGGTTGTCGTCGATGAAGACGAGTTCCTCGGGCTTCACGTCCGGCAACTGCGCCTCGATGCGGCGGAACATCTCGTGAAAGATCGCCGGATCGGGCTTCACGAGCTTCACCCGCCCCGAGACGACGACATCACGGCAGCGGCGCAGGATGCCGAAGCGCTCCCAGGCCCAGGGAAAGGTCTCGGCCGACCAGTTCGTGAGACCGAAGATGGGCACGTTCGCCGCCTCCAGCCGCTCGAAGGTGGCGACGCCGCCGTCGAGCAGACCGCCGATCATCTCGTGCCAGCGCTCGTAGAACGCGCGGATGAGCGCCTCGTGCCCGGGAAACTTCGCAACCAGCTCCTCGGTGCCGACGGCGATGGGCTCGCCGCCGTCCTGACGGACCACCCAGTCCATCCTGCAGACGTGCGTGAGGAACCAGCGGCGCTCGTCGTCGTCGGGAATCAGCTTGCGATAGAGGTATTCGGGGCTCCAGTCCACGAGCACCCCGCCGAAATCGAACACCACTGCCTTGATCGCCATGGGCTTGCCGCTCCGCTTCAATGCGCTTCGAACGTCGAGGAAATCAGATCGGCTGCGTGCGCTTTTCGAGCCACGCGAGCGCATCGCCGCTCACGTGCGGCGCCACGCGCACGCGCACCGTCTCATGGTACGCGTTGAGCCACGCGCGCTCGTCCTCGCGCATGAGCGCCAGATCGATGCAGCGCGTGTCGATCGGGCAGAGCGTGAGCGTCTCGAAGTTCAGGAAGTCGCCGAATTCGGTCGTTTGCGCGCGCTGGTTCAGCACCAGATTCTCGATGCGCACGCCCCACTTCCCGGGCCGGTAGATGCCCGGCTCGACCGAGGTGATCATGCCCTCTTCCATCGCTGTCCACGGCTCGGCCGGCGCGTAATGCGAGATGACCTGCGGCCCTTCGTGCACGTTCAGGAAATAGCCGACACCGTGGCCTGTGCCGTGACCGTAGTCGGCGCCCGCTTCCCAGATCGGGGCGCGCGCGATGGCATCGAGCATGGGCGAGCGGATGCCGCGCGGGAACTGCGCGCGAGAGAGCGCCATCATGCCCTTGAGCACGAGCGTGAAGTCGCGCTTTTGTTCCGCGCCCGGCGTGCCGACCGGCACGACGCGCGTGATGTCCGTGGTGCCGTCGAGATACTGGCCGCCCGAGTCGATCAGCAGCAGGCCGTCGCCTTCGATCACGCTGTGCGATTCGGGCGTGGCGCGGTAGTGCGGCATCGCGCCGTTCGCGTTGAAGCCCGCGATGGTCGCGAACGAGAGCGACTTGAAGCCGGGCCGGCGCGCACGCGCGGCGGTGAGCTTTTCGTCGATGGTCAGTTCGGTGATTCTCTCGCGGCCGAGCGCGGCCTCGAACCATGCGAAGAACTCGGCGAGCGCCGCACCGTCCTGCTCCATGGTCGCGCGTACGTGGTCGGCCTCGGCGGCCGTCTTGCGCGACTTGAAGAAGGTGCTCGGATTGACGGACTCTACGACCTTCACCGCCGACGACACCGCCTGCAGCAAGCCATAGGTCACGCGGCGCGGATCGACGAGCAGCGCGGCCTGCGCGGGCAGCGCCGCGAGCGCGGCGGCGGCCTCGCCATACGTCGCGACGCGCACCTTGTCGTTCGCGAGCGACCGCGCAAGCGCTTCGCTCACCTTGCCGTCGGCGACAAAGAGCGTCGCTTCGTCCGGCCCGATCAGCCCGTGGGCGACGAATACCGGGTTGTAGTTGACGTCAGCGCCGCGCAGGTTGAAAAGCCACGCCAGGTCGTCGAGCGTCGAGATGAAGTGCCACTGGGCGCCCTTTTCCTCCATCGCGCGGCGCACCTGCCCGAGCTTGCCGGCGCGGCTCGTGTCCGCGTGCGGCGCGACGTGTTCGTAGACGGGTTCGAGCGGCAGCGAGGGGCGGCCTTGCCAGACATCGTCGAGCAGGTCGAGATCGGTGCGCATGGCAATGCCGCGCGCCTTGAGCGCATCCGCGAGCGCGCGCGCCGAGGCCACGCCGAGCACCGCCCCGTCCACGGCCACCGCACCGCCCGCGCTCACGTTCTGCGCGAGCCAGTCGATATGCGGCGCGGTCTGCTGGCCGCCCGTCATCTTCATGAGCGCGATGCCGGTGCCGGCCAGTTGCTGCTCGGCCTGCACCCAGTAGCGGCTATCCACCCACACGCCCGCGAAATCCTTTGTCACGACGAGCGTACCCACCGAACCGGTGAAGCCCGATAGCCATTCGCGCCCCTGCCAGCGGCGCGGCAGATATTCGGACAGATGCGGATCGGCGGAGGGCACGAGGGCCGCGTCCACGCCGGCGCGCGCCATCGCCGCGCGCAGCGCGGCGATACGTTCGGGAATCGAGGAGGTTTCGGGGAGTCGTGCATTCATGTTTTCACCTGCGAAGAATTCGAAGCGGGAAGCGATATTTCGGCGAGAGGCGATGATCCGGATATGACAGCGGCGCGCAGCCCGGATCACCGTGCGCGCAGCGCCACGCACACGCCCACGAAGACGAGCGCGAGCGCCGCGCTGAGCGGCCACTGGAGCAACTCGCCATCGTGGAAAAGACCGGTCGCGCCGCCGGCCGCGTTCGCGAGCGCCGCGCCGAGCACGCCGGCCACCAAGGCCAGGACGAGTCCGTGACGGGCGGCACGGCGCAGGGGATGAAGCCACCATCCCGCACCACCCACCACCAGACCAAGGATGACGATACCGGACCAGCCCATCAAAGACTTGTCCTATGAATTTTCGGATGAGTCTGATAGGACTGCCGAATCGCGAGGGCTAGCATTTGTCGATTAGTTATATCTCTTTTTTTACTGAAAACGGTCGGCTCGGCGCTTCCCGCGTAGCGGTTGAGTGTAGGGGGCAGCAAAGCGCAAGGCAAGCGCACCACGTCCGCCGCAGCCGCCCTCCCTCGTATGCGAATTGCCCTTGTCGAACCAGACGCCCGGCAGGCTGAAGCCATCGTCCGCCTGCTCATCGCGGGCGGGCACGCATGCCAGCACTTCCCGCTTGGCACCCAGCTCTTCGAAGCGCTCGAAGAAGAAACCTTCGACCTCTTGATAGCGGCATCGTGGTGCGGCGACAGCGACGCCGAAGACCTCATTCCCCAGGCGCGCAAGCTGCTGCCGGGGCTGCCCGCCATCGCCCTGATGCTCGCGCCGCACGAGAGCGAAATCGTCGCAAGCCTCCAGGCCGGCGCCGACGACTGCATCGCCAAGCCCGTGCGCGGCCCGGAAATGCTCGCGCGCATCGACGCACTACTACGCCGCGCCGGCGTGCGCCGGCCGCGCAACCGCGCGCGCCACGGCTTTGGCGACTACCTGTTCGATTCCGGCCGCTACGAGGTGTCGTTTCGGGGCCAGACCGTCACGCTCACGCCGAAGGAATATCGCTTCGCGCTGCTGCTTTTCACGAACGCATCGCGCCCCGTTTCCCGGGCGCGCATCCTCGAAACGGTGTGGAACGTGAACCGCGACGTTCGGTCGCGCACGCTCGATACGCACGCCTCGCGTCTGCGTAGCAAATTGCAGCTCGGGCCCGACCACGGCTGGCGTTTGACGACGTTGTACGGCTTCGGCTACCAGCTCGAAAGGCTGCCCATAACACGAACCGGGGTGTCGGACTCAGTCGACGAGAATGTCGGAAGCGAGGAAAAGTTATAATATCCGCCTAAATCTCGCCCGCATGGTATGCAGCTTCTAACGATCGGAATCAATCACCACACCGCGCCCGTCGCCTTGCGCGAACGCGTGGCGTTTCCGCTCGAACAGATCAAGCCCGCGCTCGCCCTGTTCAAGGAAGCGTGGTCCGGCAGGCGCTCGCTGAGCGCGCCGGAAGCCGCCATTCTCTCCACCTGCAACCGCACCGAACTGTATTGCGCGACCGACGCGCAAAGCTCGCGCGACGAAGCCGTGAGCTGGCTCGCGCACTACCACGGCCTGCGCGCAGAGGAACTTGCGCCGCACGTCTACACGCTGCCGCAGTCCGAAGCGGTGCGTCATGCGTTCCGGGTGGCTTCGGGGCTCGACTCGATGGTGCTGGGCGAGACGCAGATCGTCGGGCAGATGAAGACCGCGGTGCGCACCGCGACCGAGGCCGGCGCGCTCGGCACCTATCTGAACCAGCTGTTCCAGCGCACCTTCGCCGTGGCGAAGGAGGTGCGCACCACGACCGAGATCGGCGCACAGTCGGTTTCGATGGCTGCCGCGTCCGTGCGACTCGCGCAGCGCATCTTCGACAAGATCGCCAACCAGCGCGTGCTGTTCATCGGCGCGGGCGAGATGATCGAGCTGTGCGCCGCGCACTTCGCCGCGCAGCAGCCGCGCGAGCTCGTGGTCGCGAACCGCACCGCCGAGCGTGGGCGCTACGTTGCGGAACGCTTCGGCGGCCGCGCCATTCCGCTGTCCGACCTGCCTTCGCGCATGCACGAGTTCGACATCATCGTGTCGTGCACGGCGTCCACGCTGCCCATCATCGGGCTGGGCGCCGTCGAGCGCGCGGTGAAGGCGCGCCGTCACCGCCCCATTTTCATGGTCGACCTTGCGGTGCCGCGCGACATCGAGCCTGAAGTCGGCCAGCTCGAGGACGTCTTCCTCTACACCGTCGACGATCTCGGCACGATCGTGCGCGAAGGCAACGCCTCGCGCCAGGCCGCCGTGGCACAGGCCGAGACGATCATCGAGTCGCGCGTGGCCAACTTCATGCAGTGGCTCGACTCGCGCAGCATCGTGCCCGTGATCCGTCACATGCATACCCAGGCCGACGCGCTGCGCCGCGCCGAACTCGAGCGCGCGCGCAAGATGCTCGCGCGTGGCGACGATCCGTCGGCGGTGCTCGAAGCGCTCTCGCAGTCGCTCACCAACAAGCTGATCCACGGCCCCACGCATGCACTCAACACGTCGAGGGGCGATCAGCGCGACTCGCTCATCGAACTGATGGGCGGCTTTTACCGTCATGGCCAGCCGGCGAGAGTAGCCGACGCCGCGCAGCCCGCGGCGGATATCACGAGCGACTCTGCTTCCACGGGCGCTTCCGAAGCGTCCGGCTCCTCCGACCGTTAGCGACGATCGGGCTCGGGCGCGCGCCATGCGTGCCCCGCACCGCCGGGCCCCACGCCCGCCTCTTCTTTCCCGCAGTCCTTTCCGGAGCCCGCTCCGCACCGCCCGATGAAAACGAGCATGCAATCGAAGCTCGACCAGCTGACTACGCGCCTGGCCGAGCTGAACGACCTGTTGAGCCGTCCCGACGTGACCTCGAACCGCGACCAGTACCGCAAGCTCACGCGCGAGCACGCGGAGCTGGGGCCTGTGGTCGAGCATTACGCGCAGTGGCGCCGGGCCAAGGAAGACGAGGCCGCGGCAAAGGACCTGCTCTCCGACGCCGCGATGCGCGACTTCGCCGAAGACGAAGTGAAGGCGGCGCGCGAGCGCATGGCCCAGCTCCAGCAAGAATTGCAGATGATGCTGCTGCCGAAGGATCCCAACGACGAGCGCAACGTGTTCCTCGAAATCCGCGCGGGCACGGGCGGCGACGAGTCGGCGCTGTTTGCGGGCGACCTGCTGCGCATGTACCTGCGCTACGCGGAGCGCAATCGCTGGCAGATCGAGATGATGTCGGCGAGCGAATCCGATCTCGGCGGCTACAAGGAAGTGATCGTGCGCATTGCCGGCGAGGCGGCGTACTCGAAGCTGAAGTTCGAGTCAGGCGGCCATCGCGTGCAGCGTGTGCCGGCCACCGAAACGCAAGGGCGTATCCACACGTCCGCCTGCACGGTCGCGGTGATGCCGGAAGCCGACGAAATCGGCGAAGTCGAGATCAACCCCGCCGACCTGCGCATCGACACCTTCCGGGCCTCGGGCGCGGGCGGCCAGCACATCAACAAGACCGATTCGGCCGTGCGCGTGACGCACTTGCCGACCGGCATCGTCGTGGAGTGCCAGGACGACCGCTCGCAGCACAAGAACAAGGATCGGGCGCTCAAGGTCCTCGCCGCGCGCATCAAGGACAAGCAGTACCAGGAGCAGCACGCGAAGGAAGCGGCCACGCGCAAGAGCCTCGTGGGATCGGGCGACCGCTCCGAGCGCATCCGCACCTACAACTTCCCGCAAGGGCGGCTCACCGATCACCGCATCAACCTCACGCTCTATCGCCTCGAAGCGATCATGGACGGCGACCTGGACGAGCTGATCGGCGCGCTCGTTTCCGAGCATCAGGCCGAGCAGCTCGCCTCGCTCGGCGACGCGGACTGATCCGCGCTGGATCCGGCCACATCGTGAAAAAACATACCGCCGACGCCCTGCTGCGCGCCTCGCCACTGCCCGCGCTCGAAGCGCGCATCCTGCTGATGCACGTGCTCGGCTGGCGCCGCACCGAACTGATCACCCGCGGCGATCAGGCGCTCGACGCGGCCCGCGTGGATGCGTACCGCGCGCTCGAAGCGCGCCGCGTGCAGGGTGAGCCCATCGCGCAGCTGGTGGGCGCACGAGAGTTCTATGGCCTCGACTTCGACGTGACGCCCGCTGTGCTGATTCCGCGGCCCGAGACCGAGCTGCTGGTGGAAACGGCGCTCTCGGCGCTCGAAGGCATTGCACGGCCGCGCGTGCTCGATCTCGGCACCGGCAGCGGCGCGATCGCCGTGGCGCTCGCCTCGGCGCGGCCCGACGCACGTGTCTGGGCCGTCGATCGCTCGACGGCCGCGCTCGAAGTGGCTGCACGCAACGCCGGGAAGCTGCTCGACGCCCGGCGGCCCGGCGGCCCGCTCGCGTTCGTGGCGGGCAGCTGGTACGACACGCTCGATCCGGCGCTGCGCTTCGACGCGATCGTGAGCAATCCGCCCTATATCGCGAGCGGCGACCCGCATCTCGAACAAGGCGACCTGCGCTTCGAGCCGCGCGGCGCGCTCACCGACGAAGCCGATGGCCTCAGCGCCCTGCGCGTGATCATTGCGGGCGCTCCGGGGCGGCTCACGCCGGGCGGCACGCTCTGGATGGAACACGGCTACGACCAGGCCGCGGCCGTGCGGGCATTGCTGGAAACGGCGGGCTTCGCGGACGTTCGCTCCGAATGCGATCTGGCCGGCATCGATCGCATCAGCGGTGGCCGTCTGCCCCTGGCGGCCAGCCAGCAGGCGGGCCGGTGACGCCCGGCTCGCCTGGGCGAAATCCGCTATCATTTCATCCTGCATTCCAACGTATTCCGCATCAATCCAATCGCAAGGTCAGTCATGGACACCCAACAACGCATCAAGCAGATCGTCGACGAAAACGCCGTCGTCCTCTTCATGAAGGGCAACGCGCAGTTCCCGATGTGCGGCTTCTCCGGTCGCGCGGTGCAGATCCTGAAAGCCTGCGGCTGCGATCAGTTCAAGACCGTCAACGTGCTCGAGGACGACGAAGTCCGCCAGGGCATCAAGGAATTCTCGAACTGGCCGACCATCCCGCAGCTCTACGTGAAGGGCGAGTTCATTGGCGGCTCCGACATCATGATGGAGATGTACCAGAACGGCGAGCTGCAGCAGCTTTTCGCAGCCGCCTGATTGCGCGGTAAACGGGACGGCAGGTCGGGACGGCAGGCGCGGCTGCTCTGGCCGGCTGCGTCCCGAAACACGATGCGGCCCGCGCTTTGGCGTCACCATAGCGCCGCGCGCTTGAAGAGGCCGCTCGCCTCCCCCCTCGCTTCGACTTCCGCCTCCCTGCCCGCCCGCCTGACGTGAACACCGCCTCTCCTGCCTCGACCGCCATCGCACAGTCCGCGCAACGCCGGCTCGTCATCGCGATTACGGGGGCCACGGGTTCGATCTACGGCGTGCGCATGCTCGACATGCTGCGCAAGCTCGGTGGCGTCGAGACGCATCTACTGGTGTCGCCGGCGGGCTGGCTCAACATCCAGCACGAACTGCAACTCACGAAGGATGACCTGCATGCGCGGGCCGACGTCGTCCATTCGGTGCGCGACGTCGGGGCGACCATCGCTTCGGGCTCCTTCGCGACCGACGGCATGATCGTCGCGCCCTGCTCGATGAAGACGCTCGCGAGCGTCGCTCACGGCCTTTCGGACAACCTCATCGCCCGCGCCGCCGACGTCACCCTCAAGGAACGCCGCCGGCTCGTCCTGCTCGTGCGCGAAACGCCGTTGAACCTCGCGCATCTGCGCAACATGACGGCCGTGACCGAAATGGGCGGCGTGATCTTTCCGCCGCTGCCTGCCTTCTACAACCAGCCTGCTTCGATCGACGAGATGGTCGATCACACCGTCGCGCGCGTGCTCGACCTCTTCGCGCTGGGGCCTGCGCTCTCGCCCGCGTGGCCGGGACTGCGCGGCGGCGACGAATAAGCTCTCGCTGTTCTCCCTTCTCCGGGCCGATTATCAACATCGGCGACACAATCAATTCCCCTTAACCCCGTTTAATTCCCGACGGTAGACTCTTATATTGATCGCAAGCCGATAATTTCGGACCGCCTTGCGCGGCCAGTCCACGATCATGACCACCCGTACCCCTAGCCTGTTCCTTTCGCACGGCGCTCCGACGCTGCCGATCGACCCATCGCTGCCTTCGGGCGCCTTTATCTCGCTTTCGCAGCAGTTGCCGCGTCCGCAATCGGTGCTCATGCTCTCCGCGCATTGGGGCACGATGCGGCCTGCCGTGAGCATCGCCACGAAGCCGGAAACCATCCACGACTTCTACGGCTTTCCGCGCGCGCTCTACGAGATTCAGTATCCGGCGCCCGGCGCGCCCGACACGGCGCAACGTGCAGCAGCGCTGCTGCGCGACCAGGGCGTTCCTGTCGATGAAGAAGCGCACGGCCTCGACCACGGCGCGTGGGTGCCGATGCTGCTGATGTTCCCCGATGCCGACGTCCCCGTCGCCCAGCTCTCGATCCAGCCGCGCGCCAACGCCGCGCACCACTTCGCGCTTGGCCGGGCGCTGCGCGCGTTGCGCGACGAGGGCGTGATGGTGATCGGCTCGGGCCAGATCACCCACAATCTGCGCGAAGCGGACTTCTCGGCGCGCCCGGAAGACGCCGATCCGCGCGTGGCCGAGTTCACGGACTGGTTCGAGAACCGCCTCGCCGCACGCGATATCGACGCGCTGCTCGACTACCGCCAGCGCGCACCGCACGCGGCGTTCATGCACCCGACCGACGAGCATCTGCTGCCCGTCTTCGCAGCGCTCGGCGCAGCCGACGACGACTACACGCTCGGCGTGCAGTCGCTCGGCACCTACCAGCGCGCGCTCGCCATGACGAACTACGTGTTCGGGAGCGCCGCACAGTAAAGCCGCAGCCGCCTCCAGACGCAAAAAAGCCCGCCTGAATCGCTTCAGGCGGGCTTTTTTTCGCCCGAGCGCGCCGCCTGCACGCGGCACGCCGGGCAGCCGGCAGCTCAGTGAGCGCCGATGCTCTCGAGCACTTCGTCGTGCTCCTGGCGTTCCGCGAGGTACGGCGAGCGGTAACCCGAATTCACGCCCCAGTAATAGAACACGAGCGAGAAGAGCGCGACGACCAGCATGTCCCAGCCGTACGGAAGCAGCCCGCTGCCGCCGAACTGCTTGCTGCCGATCAGCGAGAGCAGCGCCATGATCGGCAGGTACGCGCACAGCCACCACGCGGCCTTCAGATCCTGGCCCCAGCCTTCATAGCCCTGCTTGCCCTGGAAATAGAAGTACACCGGCAGCGCCACGACCATCAGCAGAA
>NZ_BBJJ01000067.1 GCF_000739815.1 Paraburkholderia mimosarum LMG 23256 = NBRC 106338 | reverse complement strand
CGCCTGCCACACGTGCTGGATCGAGCGGTCGGCGCGATACTCGCGCATCTGCGCGTCCACGCGATCGGCCGTGCGGCGCAGCGCCAGTTCGCGCAACGCGATCAGGTTGCCCTTGCGGAAGAAGTTGCGCACCGCGCGCTCGGCTTGCGCCGGCATGTAGACCTTGCCGTCGCGCATGCGGTCGAGCAACTCTTCGGCGGGCAGGTCGACGAGCGTCACTTCGTCGGCGCCGTCGAACACGCGGTCGGGCACGGTCTCCCATACGCGGATGCCCGTAATCTGCCCCACCACGTCGTTGAGGCTCTCGAGGTGCTGGACGTTGACGGTCGTGTAGACGTCAATGCCCCCATCGAGCAGTTCGTAGACGTCCTGCCAGCGCTTCATGTGGCGCGCGCCGGCCACGTTCGAATGGGCCAGCTCGTCGACGAGCACCAGTTGCGGCTTGCGCGCGAGCGCCGCGTCGAGGTCGAACTCTTCTAGCACACGCCCGCGATACGCGATGCGCTGGCGCGGCATCACTTCGAGGCCGCTGGTCAGCGCGGCGGTCTCGCTGCGCCCATGCGTCTCGACGATGCCCACCACGACGTCCACGCCTTCCTCGGCGCGGCGGCGCGCGGCCTGCAGCATCGCATAGGTCTTGCCGACGCCCGCCGAGGCGCCGAAAAAAACCTTGAGCTTGCCGCGGCGGCGCTTTTCTTCGTCGCGCTGGAGGCGGTCGAGCAGTTCGTCGGGATCGGGGCGGTTCATGCGAAGGTCGGGATGCGAGGTTGGGAATGCACGGCACGTGATGTCACGGACCACGAAAGATCGTCTCACCGCGGCACCGAAATGGCAAACCGCATGCACCGCGCGTCGTGCGCCGTGCATGCGGATGAAGCGCTGATGCCGCTCGAGCGTCGCTCAGCTCGCCTCTTTGCCGTCGAGCGCGAGGTTCAGTTCGAGCACGTTCACGCGCGGCTCGCCGAGCACGCCGAACTGGCGGCCCTTCGTATGCCGATCCACGAGCGCCTGCACATCATTCGCGCTCAGGTGGCGCGCCTGTGCGACGCGCGCCACCTGGTAGGCGGCGGCGGCGGGCGTGATCTCGGGGTCGAGGCCGCTGCCCGAGGACGTCACGAGGTCGACAGGAATGGGCTGCGAGACATCCGTACCCGCCGCCTTGAGGGCGGCGATGCGGCCTTTGACTTCGTCGGCGAGCGCCGGATTGGTCGGCCCGAGGTTCGAGGCGCCGGAACCCGTCGGGTTGTAGGGCATCGGCGTGGTGGCCGAGAGACGGCCCCAGAAGTACTGGGGCGCGTCGAACTGCTGGCCGATGAGCGCGCTGCCCACCACCTTGCCGTCGACTTCGACCAGACTGCCGTTGGCCTGGCGGTGGAACGCGGCCTGGCCGAAGGCGGTCATCACGGCCGGATACACGAGGCCGGTGATGACCGTCAGCACGGCGAAGATCACGATCAGAGGACGAAACTGCGATTTCATTTTGGTTTCCTATGTATCTATCCGTGTGTGTCGGCGGACGTGGATCAGACCCAGCCGAACGCGGCGAGCACCATGTCGATCAGCTTGATGCACGGGAATGGCAGCAAGATGCCGCCGAGGCCGTAGATCAGCAGATTGCGGCGCAACAGCGTCGCGGCGCCGAGCGGCCGGTACTTCACACCCTTGAGCGCGAGCGGAATCAGCATCACGATGATCAGCGCGTTGAAGATCACCGCCGAGAGGATCGCCGACGACGGCGAGCTCAAATGCATGACGTCGAGCACGCGCAGTTGCGGGTAGGTCGTGGCAAACGCCGCGGGGATGATCGCGAAGTACTTCGCTACGTCATTGGCGATCGAGAACGTCGTGAGCGAGCCGCGCGTCATGAGCATCTGCTTGCCGATTTCGACGATCTCGATGAGCTTGGTCGGGTTCGAGTCGAGGTCGACCATGTTGCCCGCTTCCTTCGCGGCCTGGGTGCCCGTGTTCATCGCCACGGCCACGTCGGCCTGCGCGAGCGCCGGGGCGTCGTTGGTGCCGTCGCCCGTCATCGCCACGAGCTTGCCCTGCGCCTGGTGCTCGCGGATCGTTGCGAGCTTGGTTTCAGGCGTGGCCTGCGCGAGGAAGTCGTCCACGCCGGCTTCGGCGGCGATCGCGGCCGCGGTCAGGCGGTTGTCGCCCGTCACCATCACGGTCTTGATGCCCATCTTGCGCAGCTCGGCGAAGCGCTCCTTGATGCCGCCCTTCACCACGTCCTTCAGCTCGATCACGCCGAGCACGCGCGCCGTGCCGTCGTGCATCTCCGCCACCACGAGCGGCGTGCTGCCCCGGCGCGCCACGTCGTCCACGGCGTGTTCGACTTCGGCCGGGAAACGGCCGCCGCGCGCTTGAACGTACTGCTTCACGGCGTCGGCGGCGCCCTTGCGGATTTCGCGCCCCGGCAGATCCACGCCGCTCATCCGCGTTTGCGCGCTGAAGGCGATGAAATCCGCGTGCAGCGGACCCATGTCGCGCTGGCGGATGTTGAAACGCTGCTTCGCGAGCACGACGATGCTGCGGCCTTCCGGTGTTTCGTCGGCGAGCGACGAGAGCTGCGCGGCGTCCGCGAGCACCTCTTCGGTCACGCCCGGCGCGGGCACGAACATCGACGCCTGACGGTTGCCGAGCGTGATCGTGCCGGTCTTGTCGAGCAGCAACACGTCCACGTCGCCGGCGGCTTCCACCGCGCGGCCCGACGTCGCGATCACGTTGGCCTGCATCATGCGGCTCATGCCGGCCACGCCGATCGCCGAGAGCAGACCGCCGATGGTCGTCGGAATCAGGCAGACGAGCAGCGCCACGAGCGCCGTGATCGTGACCACGTGGCCGACCGAATGTGACAAATGAGCGGCTTCGACCGAGAACATCGAGAACGGCAGCAGCGTTGCAGTGGCAAGCAGCAGCACGATGCTTAGCGCGACCAGCAGGATCGTGAGCGCGATTTCGTTAGGCGTTTTCTGGCGCTTCGCGCCTTCGACCATCGCGATCATGCGGTCGAGGAACGCTTCGCCCGGGTTCGCCGTCACGCGCACGACGATCCAGTCGGAGAGCACGCGCGTGCCGCCCGTCACCGACGAAAAGTCGCCGCCCGACTCGCGGATCACGGGCGCCGATTCGCCCGTAATCGCCGATTCGTCCACCGATGCCACGCCTTCGATCACTTCGCCGTCGGCCGGAATCGTGTCGCCGGTCTCGACCAGCACCACGTCGCCGCGGCGCAGGTCGGACGCCGTCATGATGCGGATCGGCGCTTTCGGATGCGGCTCGTTGAGCTTCTTGGCCATCACGTCTTTCTTGGCCTGGCGAAGCGATGCGGCCTGCGCCTTCGAGCGCCCTTCGGCGAGTGCTTCCGCGAAGTTCGCGAACAGCACCGTGAACCACAGCCAGAGCGCGACCGCGAGGATGAAACCCGCGGGCGCTTCGGCCTGGCCCACGAGCGCTGCGATCCAGAGGATCGTCGTGAGCACGCTGCCCACGTACACGCAGAACATCACGGGGTTGCGCAACTGCGTGCGCGGGCTGAGTTTTCTGAACGAGTCCACGACGGCCGGGCGCAGCAGCGCCGGATCGAACATGGACCGGGTTGCACTATGCTGATTCATTTTCGTTTCGCTCATGTTGCGAAGGGCCCCGTTCAATGCACGCCCATCATGATCAGATGCTCGACGCCAGGACCGAGCGCGAGCGCGGGCACGTAGGTGAGCGCGCCGACCAGCAGCACCGTGCCGAGCAGCAGCACGACGAAGAGCGGGCCATGCGTGGGCAGCGTGCCGCCCGTCACCGCAATGCGCTTCTTGCCCGCAAGCGACCCCGCGATGGCCAGCACCGGGATGATCGTGCCGAAGCGGCCGAACCACATGGCAATGGCGAGCAGCGAGTTATAGAACGGCGTGTTCACGGTGAGGCCGGCGAATGCGCTGCCGTTGTTGTTGGCGGCCGAGCTGAACGCATACAGGATCTCGGAGAAGCCGTGCGCGCCCGGATTGGCGATACCGGCCTTGCCCGCGTCGGCAAGCACCGCGATCGAGGTGCCGAGCAGCACGAGCAGCGGCGTGAGCAGCACGACGATCGAGACCATCTTCATCTCGAACGACTCGATCTTCTTGCCGACGTATTCCGGCGTGCGGCCGATCATGAGACCCGCCACGAAGACCGCGAGCAGCGCGAACACGAGCATGCCGTAGAGCCCAGAGCCTACGCCGCCGAAGATGACCTCGCCGAGCTGGATGAAGAGCAGCGGCACGAGCCCGCCGAGCGGCGTGAGCGAGTCGTGCGCCGCATTCACGGCCCCGCACGATGCCGCCGTGGTGGCGACGACGAAAATGCCCGTTTGCGCCATGCCGAAGCGCGTTTCCTTGCCTTCCATGTTGCCGCCCGCCTGCAGCGCACTGGCATGCTGATCGACATTGAGCGACGTGAACATCGGATTGCCGGCCTGCTCGGCGGAAAGCTCGAAGCCCACGGCCACGGCGAACGCGATCGTCATGACCGCCAGCACGGCGATGCCCTGCCTGCGATCCGCCACCATGTTGCCGAATACGAGACACAGGGCCGCCGGAATGAGCAGGATCGACACCATTTCGACGAAGTTCGAGAACGGCGTGGGGTTCTCGTACGGATGTGCGGAGTTCGCATTGAAGAAGCCGCCGCCGTTCGTGCCCAGCATCTTGATCGCGACCTGCGAGGCAACGGGGCCCATGGCGAGCGTTTGCGACGTGACCTTGGTGTCCACCGTCACGGGATTGCCCTTCGCGTCCTTCACGGGGTTGCCCTGGGCGTCGAGCTTCGGCGCGGCGTAGGTCGTGGTCTGCAGAACGGGCACGTCCTGATAGGCCTTGAAGTTCTGGATCATCCCCTGGCTCATCAGCAGCGCGGCGATGAGCGCCGCCATCGGCACGAGGATGTAGAGCGTCGTGCGCGTGAGGTCGACCCAGAAGTTGCCGATGGTCTGCGCCGAGTGCCGCGCAAAGCCGCGGATCAGCGCGATCACCACCACGATGCCGGTTGCCGCCGAGAGGAAGTTCTGCACGGTGAAGCCGAGCATCTGCGTGAGATAGCTCACGGTCTGCTCGGGCGTGTAGTCCTGCCAGTTGGTGTTGGTGACGAAGCTCACGGCCGTGTTGAACGCGCCGTCGACGGTCATCGCGCCGAACTGCTGCGGGTTGCCGAGGTTGGCTGGCAGCCAGCCCTGGATGCGCAGCAGCACGTAGAGAAAGCCCACGCCGAGCACGTTGAACGAGAGGGTGGCGAGCGCATAGCGCTTCCAGCTCATCTCGGCTTGCGGATCGACGCCCGCCACGCGATAAAGCAGGTTTTCGAGCGGCGCGAACAGGCGCACGACGCGCGAGCGACCATCGAGCACGCGCGTGATGTAGCCCGCGAGAGGCACGGCAAGCGCAAGCAGGACGACGATGAAGAGCCCCGTCTGCAACAGATTGCTGGTGTTCATTCGATATCCTCCGCGCGCAGGAGCGCATGGACGAGATAGACGAACAGCAGCAGCGTTGCCGCCCCCGATAGCCAGAAGATCCAGGTCATGAGCGCACTCCCTTCGCGCCCTGATCGCGGCGGTACTGCATGAGCTTCTCGCAGCCTGCGATCAACGCGTAAGTGAGCGCGGCGAAAACCGCCAGCCCCCCGATATACAGCACATCCATTTCGTGTTCTCCATTCACGGATGACGGATGGCTGCAAGGTACCTGTTGCCGCATTAAATCCGGATCAAAGGTTCTGGGCTGTGTATAAAAAACGTGTAAACGACGCGCGGGCCGGGCCTGCACGAGGCCTACCGGCAGCGCAAAAGGAAAAGGCGCGCAACGGTGGTGTTGCGCGCCTTTGGGTTCGCCGTGGCGGCGTAAGGTAAAAGTCGAATCGATACTCCGGCGCCGGTCTCATTGCCTATGCGGCCCGGCACCGCGTCCATTCATCTCAGGGCACCAGCACCGTCGAGCCCGTGGTCTTGCGCGCTTCGAGCGCGGCATGCGCCTCACCGACGTCCTCGAGGGCATAGCGCTGGTTGATCGACGTTTTCACCTTGCCGGAGGCAATCACTTCGAACAGTTCGGCCGCCATCGCCTCGTAGTCGGCGCGCTTTGCGATATACGTGAAGAGCGTCGGGCGCGTGAAGAACAGCGACCCGCGCCCGGCGAACTCCGACGAATCGATCGGCGGCAGCGGCCCCGATGCGTTGCCGAAGCTCACGAACATGCCCAGCGGCGCAAGACAGTCCAGCGATTTCGTGTAGGTGTCCTTGCCGATCGAGTCGTACACCACGGGCACGCCCGCGCCGTTCGTGATCTCGCGCACGCGCGCCGTGAAGTCCTCGCGCGTGTAGACGATGGGATGATCGCAGCCGTGCGCCTTTGCAATCGCGGCCTTCTCGTCCGAGCCCACGGTGCCGATCACGGTCGCGCCCAGCGCGTTCGCCCACTGGCACACCAGGAGGCCCACGCCGCCCGCCGCTGCCTGGATGAGGATGGTGTCGCCGGCCTTCACGCGATAGGTGCGGCGCAGGAGGTACTGGGCGGTGAGACCTTGCAGCATGATCGAGGCCGCCGCTTCGTCGCTGATCGCATCGGGCAGCTTGATCACCTGGTCGGCGCGCAGCACGCGCTCCTGCGCATAGGCGCCCGGCGGACGCGCGACATAAGCCACGCGGTCGCCCACTTTCAGTGCGCTCACGCCCCGGCCCACCGCCGTCACCTCGCCGGCCGCCTCCATGCCTAGCCCGGCGGGCAGCGGCTGCGGATAGAGCCCCGTGCGAAAGTACACGTCGATGTAATTCAGGCCGCACGCGCTCTGGCGCAAGCGCACCTCGCCCTCGCCCGGCTCGCCCACGTCGACGTCCACCCACTTCATCACTTCGGGGCCACCGGTTTTTTCGTAACGGATTGCCTTGGTCATCACGTCTCCTTGGTGTCGTCCTCGCTGCGTATCTGGCAGGATATCTGGCTACATCGCTGGCTACATGGCGCGCGCCTCAGACTGCATTCTTCTGGCGCAGCGTGAGCACGTCGAGAAGCATGCGCGCCGTCGAGATGTTCGTGGCGCACGGCACGTCGTGCACGTCGCAGGCGCGCACGAGCGCGTTGATGTCGGGTTCGTGAGGCTGCGGGGTCATCGGGTCGCGCAGGAAGATCACGATATCGACGTTGCCTTCGGCCAGGCGCGCGCCGATCTGCAGGTCGCCGCCGTGCGGCCCCGAGAGCATGCGCTCCACGTTCAGGCCGGTCGCGGCCTCGATGCGCGAGCCGGTCGTGCCGGTGGCGATGATCTCGCAGTGACGCAGCGTATCGACGTATTCGACCGCCAGCTTGACGATGTCTTCCTTCTTGTGGTCGTGCGCGATCAGTGCGACTTGGGTTGGCATGGCGTCCAGCTCCTTGATGTGAGGGTTGCGTGCGTGGTGGTCCGGATGCGGCGCGAAGGGCACCGCACGGTGTTGTTCGATGTCGTTCAGTAAGTGCCCGGATACGCCCCGCCGTCTATCAGCCAGTTCTGCCCGGTGATATAGCCCGCATGAACGCTGCACAGAAATGCGCAGGCGCGGCCGAATTCCTCAGGCGTGCCGAAGCGCCCGGCCGGAATCGTCTTGATCCGACGCGCACGCGCTTCGTCTTCCGAAATATTGCTCGCCTTCGCCTGCGCGACGATGGTGGAGTGGATCCGGTCGGTATCGAACGCGCCCGGCAGCAGGCTGTTGATCGTGACACCCGTGGCCGCGACCTGGCGCGCCACGCCCGCGACGAAGCCCGTGAGGCCCGAACGCGCGCCATTGGAGAGGCCGAGCACGTCGATGGGCGCCTTCACCGAGGAGCTCGTGATGTTGACGATGCGCCCGAAGCCTCGCGCGATCATCGCGTCGATGGTGGCCTGGATCAGCGCGATCGGCGTGAGCATGTTCGCCTCGAGTGCCGCAATCCATGCTTCGTGTGTGTACTTGCGGAAGTCGCCCGGCGGCGGCCCGCCCGCATTGTTCACGAGGATGTCCGGCGACGGGCAGGCGGCGAGCGCCGCGGCGCGGCCTGCCTCGGTGGTGATGTCGCAAGCCACCGCCGTCACGTCCACGCCCGTGCTCTTGCGGATATGCGCCGCGGTCTCTTCGAGCGTCTGCGCAGTGCGCGCGACGATCGTCACGTTGACGCCTTCGGCGGCGAGCGCCTCGGCGCAACCGCGCCCGAGTCCCTTGCTGGCCGCGCACACCAGCGCGGAGCGTCCTGCGATGCCCATGTCCATCGTATTCGTGTCCTTTTTACTTCGATGACCGTCATATGACAAGCGGGCGCGCGTGAGCCTGCCGCTCAGCCCATGCCGCGCCGCCCTCCAATCTTTTTGCGATTCTAGAAGAATCGGACGCGGCGCGTGGAAGCCCGGCGGCGGCCGGACGCTTCGGGTGCCGGTGGACTGTGCGCGAAACGGCCCTGCCGCACGCCATGCGCGTGCGGCAGCATGTGCGCTTTGCCGCTTGCCCGCTTGCCCGCTTGCCCGCCTGGCCGCCTGGCCGCTTGCCCGCTTGCCCGCTTGCCCGCTTGCCCGCCTGCCCGCTTACAGGTCCGCTTACCCCGCATAACGCCCCCGCTCAGTTCGGTCTTTGCTCCCGCCCAGTTCCCGTATACTTGCGCCTGTAGCGCGGCCCGGCGCCCTCGCAAGCCACGAGCGCTTGCCGCGCGCGGCGGGTCGCGCCCGCCGCAACCGCGCAACCCGGGCACGACGCTCCGGACTCGCGCGGCAGCGGCACGACCGATTCTCCGATTCCCTTGCAGCCTTACGCCCCGCCATGAAACAGGACAGCCGTTTCCCGAATCTCTTCATCCTCGATCACCCGCTGATCCAGCACAAGCTCACCCACATGCGCGACAAGGACACGTCCACGCGCACGTTCCGCGAGCTGCTGCGCGAGATCACGCTGCTGATGGGCTATGAAATCACGCGCGCGCTGCCCATGACGACGCGGCGCGTGCAAACGCCGCTCGTCGAGGTCGACGCACCCGTGATCGCGGGCAAGAAGCTCGCCATCGTGCCCGTGCTGCGCGCAGGCGTGGGCATGTCCGACGGGCTGCTCGAGCTGATCCCGTCGGCGCGCGTGGGCCACATCGGCGTATATCGCGCCGACGACCATCGGCCGGTCGAATATCTCGTGCGCCTGCCCGACCTCGAAGACCGCACCTTCATCCTGTGCGATCCGATGGTCGCCACGGGTTACTCGGCGGCGCACGCCATCGACGTGCTCAAGCGCCGCGGCGTGCCCGGCGAGCGCATCCTCTTCCTCGCGCTCGTGGCGGCGCCCGAAGGCGTGGAGGTGTTCCAGAAGGCGCATCCCGATGTGAAACTCTATGTGGCTTCGCTCGACTCGCACCTCAACGAGCACGCGTACATCATCCCGGGCCTCGGCGACGCCGGCGACCGCCTGTTCGGCACGAAGAACTAGGTCGGCGCGTCCGCGCGGGCATGCCCATGCCGGTGTGCCCACGCCGGTGTGCCCACGCCGGTATGCCCACGCCGGTATGCCCATGCCGGTATGCCCATGCCGGTATGCCCATGCCGGTACGCCCATGCCGGTACGCCGACGCCGGTGTGCCCACGCCGGTATGCCCACGCCGGTATGCCCACGCCGGTACGTCAGCGCCGGCCGTCCCCTTCCCCAGCCTCGATCCCGCCCCGGCGAAGGCGGCGCGCCGCCTCATCACGCAGGCAGGCGAAGCCGGACGGTTCGGGCGTGATAAAATTGAAATCCACCTGAACAGGCGCCGTCCCGGTCGTAATCGGCGACAAGGGCGACCAGGGAAGGCAGCCGGCGAATCCAGGCGGGCGCCGGTGTCGAGCGAGACCGCGCAGGCAGCACGAGCGCCGCGCGATCGTCGCAAGCACTGGCCCGCGACGCCGCGGGCAGGCGCCATGGGGGCGCAAGCGCCATCGAGCGGCACCGCAAGGTCGGACGGGATGCTCAGGGCCGCACCGGCTCGAGCGCGGCACGTCGTTCACACGACGGCGCAGGCACGAGGCCACGCCCGGGAACACGCAACGACAACAGCACATTGCACACTGCACGCGCGCGGCGCGTGCGACGGAGAAAGGTATGGCGGGTCATTCGAAATGGGCCAACATCAAGCACAAGAAGGCTGCTGCTGACGCGAAGCGCGGCAAGGTCTGGACGCGGCTCATCAAGGAAATCCAGGTCGCGGCGCGCATGGGCGGCGGCGATGCCGACACGAACCCGCGCCTGCGTCTGGCCGTCGACAAGGCCTACGACGCCAACATGCCCAAGGACAACGTCAACCGCGCGATCCAGCGCGGCGTGGGCGGCGTGGACGGCGCGAACTACGAGGAAATCCGCTACGAAGGCTACGGTATCGGCGGCGCGGCCGTCATCGTCGACACGATGACCGACAACCGCACCCGCACCGTCGCGGAAGTGCGCCACGCGTTCTCGAAGTTCGGCGGCAACATGGGCACGGACGGCTCGGTGGCGTTCATGTTCGACCACGTCGGCCAGTTCGTGTTCGCGCCGGGCACGCCCGAAGACGCGCTCATGAACGCCGCGCTCGAAGCCGGCGCCGACGACGTCGTGACGAACGACGACGGCTCCATCGAAGTGGTCTGCCCGCCGTTCGACTTCCCGAAGGTGAAAGCCGCGCTCGAAGCCGCGGGCTTCAAGGCGGAAATGGCCGAAGTCACCATGAAGCCGCAAACCGAGGTCGAGTTCACGGGCGACGACGCCGTGAAGATGCAAAAGCTGCTCGACGCGCTCGAGAACCTGGACGACGTCCAGGAGGTGTACACCAACGCGTCGATCGCCGAGGAATAAGGCATCGGCCCGGGAGGCCCCGCTTCCCGCATGCGATTTTTCACGGCCGGCGCACTGTGCGCCGGCCGCAACTGTTTCTGGTTCTGGTCTTTCGGGGATTCACATGAAGTTACTCGTCGTCGGTTCTGGCGGCCGCGAACATGCGCTGGCGTGGAAGCTCGCGCAGGCGCCGCGCGTGCAGCTCGTCTACGTCGCACCCGGTAACGGCGGCACCGCGCAGGACGAGCGGCTCGCCAACGTCGACATCACGGACATCCACGAGCTCGCCGATTTCGCCGAGCGCGAACTGGTCGCCTTCACCGTGGTCGGCCCCGAAGCGCCGCTCGCGGCCGGCATCGTCAACGTGTTCCGCCAGCGCGGCCTGAAGGTATTCGGCCCGACGAAGGAAGCCGCGCAGCTCGAAAGCTCGAAGGACTTCGCCAAGGCGTTCATGAAGCGCCACAACATCCCGACCGCGGCCTACGAGACCTTCTCCGACGCCGCGGCCGCGCACGCCTACGTCGAGAAGAACGGCGCGCCCATCGTCATCAAGGCCGATGGCCTCGCCGCCGGCAAGGGCGTGGTCGTGGCGATGTCGCCGGAAGAAGCGCACCAGGCCATCGACATGATGCTCGCCGACAACAAGCTGGGCGACGCCGGCGCGCGCGTGGTGATCGAGGAATTCCTCGCGGGCGAGGAAGCGAGCTTCATCGTCATGGTGGATGGCAAGCACGTGCTGGCGCTCGCTTCGAGCCAGGACCACAAGCGCCTGCAGGACGGCGACCAGGGCCCGAACACGGGCGGCATGGGCGCTTACTCGCCCGCGCCCATCGTCACGCCGCAGCTGCACGCGCGCGTGATGCGCGAAATCATCCTGCCGACCGTGGCGGGCATGGAAAAGGAAGGCATCCGCTACACGGGCTTCCTTTACGCCGGCCTCATGATCGACGCGCAAGGCAACCCGAAGACGCTCGAATTCAACTGCCGCATGGGCGACCCGGAAACGCAGCCGATCATGGCGCGCCTGAAGGGCGACTTCTCGAAGGTCGTGGAGCAGGCGATCGCCGGCACGCTGAATCAGGTCGAGCTCGAATGGGACCGCCGCACCGCGCTGGGCGTCGTGCTCGCCGCGCACAACTACCCGGACACGCCGCGCAAGGGCGACCGCATCAGCGACATCCCGGCCGAGACCGCCGATTCGGTCACGTTCCATGCGGGCACGCAGATGGTGGACGGCAAGCTCGTGACCTCGGGCGGCCGCGTGCTGTGCGTGGTCGGTCTCGCCGATTCGGTGCGCAGCGCGCAGCACGTGGCTTATGAGACCGTGAACCGCATCTCGTTCGACGGCATGCAGTATCGCAACGACATCGGGTATCGCGCCGCAGGGCGTAAGCAGTAAG
>NZ_BBJJ01000068.1 GCF_000739815.1 Paraburkholderia mimosarum LMG 23256 = NBRC 106338 | reverse complement strand
GGCATGTCACAGGACCGACTTAGGTTCTGCCTATTCCCCGGCGGTCTCCGACGACGTAACCCGAATTTCAAGCGGGGTATCCGACCGCACACCTTTTGGTTGATGCCTGTCAGCAGCTTTGGCACCGTCCTACTTACGAGGTTTATCAGCAGTTCACTTACGTTAACCATATCAGCCAGCCTAGCTCCTCGACCCCGACGCTGCTTGGAGTCTCCGAATGACCGTCTCGCGACAGCCATCCGCCCGAACTTCCGGGGGCTACATTGTCAGAAGAGCTTCACACCCCACCGTTGCCAGTGACGCATGTCTTCCTAGGCTACTGCTGGTCGTACAGCAGGTTCACTGCACCCGCCGAGATTGCCGACGGGGTTGAACAATGACACACCGAGCTTTCGCTCGTATCGTCTAGCGACTCCGTTGCCTGACGGCGCAGGAATTGCAAACATCACCCCGCCCTGTCGGCGGAGATGAAGCCGCTGACTGGGCGGGACCTGACGGTAGTCAGGTCAATGCAATGTGCGGACCCGGTGAGATTCCACAGGGCTCGCTTCGCTACCAAAAGAAAGTGCAGAGACAAACGGGCTTCGTGAGGCCCACAGTGCACTTTTCGCGGCCGGTTAGGCTCTTGCTGACGCCTCCAGCACCGCTAGTCGATGCCCCGTAACGTGGGGCTGACGGACACGAGCGTGCGTGTCGCACTGAAAACCGTAGGATAGCAAAAGCCGCCCAGGGTTCATCCCACCTGGGCGGCTTTTTCGGGTCTGACTCGGCGTTTGCTGTCGCGCGGCGGCTTTTGAAGCGACCGGATGCCGCGCGCGATTCAGCGCTGCAACGTCAGATTAGTTCTTCGACTGGTCGACGAGCTTGTTCGCGGCGATCCACGGCATCATCGCGCGCAGCTTCGCACCGACCACTTCGATCTGGTGCTCTGCGCCGAGGCGGCGGCGCGATTGCAGCGTCGGCGCGCCGGCCTTGTTCTCGAGGATGAAGCTCTTCGCGTATTCGCCGGTCTGGATGTCCTTGAGGACTTCCTTCATGACCTTCTTCGTCTCGGCCGTGATGACGCGCGGGCCCGTCACGTACTCGCCGTACTCGGCGTTGTTCGAGATCGAGTAGTTCATGTTGGCGATGCCGCCTTCGTAGATCAGGTCGACGATCAGCTTCAGTTCGTGCAGGCACTCGAAGTACGCCATTTCCGGCGCGTAGCCCGCTTCGACCAGCGTTTCGAAACCCGCCTTGATCAGGTCGACCGTACCGCCGCACAGCACGGCTTGCTCGCCGAACAGGTCGGTTTCGGTCTCTTCGCGGAAGTTCGTTTCGATGATGCCGGCACGGCCGCCGCCGTTCGCCGCTGCGTACGACAGGGCGATGTCGCGCGCTGCGCCCGACTTGTCCTGGTGGACAGCGATCAGATGGGGCACGCCGCCGCCTTGCGAGTAGGTGCCGCGAACCGTGTGGCCCGGCGCCTTCGGAGCGATCATGATGACGTCGAGATCGGCGCGCGGAATCACCTGGCCGTAGTGGACGTTGAAGCCGTGCGCGAACGCGAGCGCTGCGCCGTTCTTGATGTTCGCGTGGACTTCCTTCGCGTACACGTCGGCGATCTGCTCGTCGGGCAGCAGCATCATGACGACGTCGGCGTTCTTCACCGCTTCGGCCACTTCCTTGACCTGGAGACCGGCGTTCTCAGCCTTGCTCCACGATGCGCCGTTCTTGCGCAGGCCAACCGTGACGTTCACGCCGCTGTCCTTCAGGTTCAGCGCGTGGGCGTGGCCTTGCGAGCCGTAACCGATGATCGTGACCTGCTTGCCCTTGATGAGGGAGAGATCGGCGTCCTTGTCGTAGAAAACTTTCATGTTGGTTCCTTGGCGAGAGTCTGGTGAATTTCGGTACTGCTATCAGCTTGTGCTGCACCGGATGCCGCGTCTCGTGACAGCCGCATCCGGTCAGGTTCCGGTGCAAGATCGACTGTGGTCGGGTCACACCTTCAGAATGCGCTCTCCGCGCCCGATGCCCGAGCTGCCCGTACGGACGGTTTCGAGAATCGCGGTGGCGTCGAGCGCCTCGATGAACGCGTCGAGCTTGTCGCTCGCACCCGTCAGTTCGATCGTGTAGGTCTTTTCGGTGACGTCGATGATGCGCCCGCGGAAAATATCCGCCATCCGCTTCATCTCCTCACGTTCTTTGCCGACCGCCCTTACCTTGATCAGCATCAGCTCGCGCTCGATGTGGGCGCCCTCGGTAAGGTCGACCACCTTCACCACCTCGATCAGGCGGTTCAGATGCTTCGTGATCTGTTCGATCACGTCGTCCGAGCCAATGGAAACGATGGTCATGCGCGACAGCGAACGGTCTTCGGTCGGTGCCACCGTCAAGGTTTCGATGTTGTAGCCGCGTGCGGAGAAGAGGCCGACCACGCGCGAGAGGGCGCCCGGCTCGTTTTCCAGCAGAACGGAAATGATGTGTCTCATGATGTGATCCGCGATTTGTCCAGTTAGCGTGGTTGCCGCCCTTCCCCGCGAACCCGCGCGCCCGTTGTGTGGACGCGCGCCGCGCGAAGTCGGAACGGCGCCGTGCAAATACCGTTAGAGGTCTTCCGAGCCGAGCAGCATCTCGGTGATGCCCTTGCCGGCCTGTACCATCGGCCAGACGTTTTCGGAAGGGTCGGTCTGGAAATCGAGGAACACCGTGCGGTCCTTCAGGCGCAGCGCTTCCTTGAGCGCCGGCTCCACATCAGCCGTCTTTTCGATCCGCATGCCGACGTGGCCATACGCTTCGGCGAGCTTCACGAAGTCGGGCAGCGCATCCATGTACGAATGCGAATAGCGCTTGCTGTATTCGATCTGCTGCCACTGGCGAACCATGCCGAGGTAGCGGTTGTTCAGCGAGATGATCTTCACGGGCGTGTCGTACTGCTTGCAGGTCGACAGCTCCTGGATGCACATCTGGATCGAGCCTTCGCCCGTGATGCACAGCACGTCGTCGTCGGGGTGGGCCATCTTCACGCCCATCGCCGCCGGCAGGCCGAAGCCCATGGTGCCGAGGCCGCCCGAGTTGATCCAGCGGCGCGGCTGGTTGAAGCGGTAGAACTGCGCGGCCCACATCTGGTGCTGGCCGACGTCCGAGCACACGAACGCGTTGCCGCCCGTGAGTTCCCACGCCTTTTCGACCACGTACTGCGGCTTGATGATTTCGCTGCCGCGGTCGAACTTGAGGCAGTTCTTCTCGCGCCAGCTTTCGATGTCCTTCCACCAGGCGGCGAGCGCCTCGGTATCGGGGCCGTGCTCGGCGTGCTGCAGCTGCTCGATGAGCTCCTTGAGCACTTCCTTGACGTCGCCGACGATGGGGATGTCGACCTTCACGCGCTTGCTGATCGACGACGGGTCGATGTCGATGTGAATGATCTTGCGCGGGCGCGAAGCGAAGTGCGCCGGGTCGCCGATCACACGGTCGTCGAAGCGCGCGCCGATCGCGATCAGCACGTCGCAGTGCTGCATCGCCATGTTGGCTTCGTAGGTGCCGTGCATGCCGAGCATGCCGAGGAATTTGCGGTCGCTCGCGCGGTAGCCGCCCAGACCCATCAGCGTGTTCGTGACCGGGTAGCCGAGCAGGTCCGCGAACTGGTTCAGTTCACGCGACGCATCGGCGAGGATGATCCCGCCGCCGGTATAGATATACGGACGCTTCGCCGAGAGGAGCAGCGAGACCGCCTTGCGGATCTGCCCCGAATGGCCCTTGGTGACCGGGTTGTAGGAGCGCAGCGAGACGCTCTTCACCGGTTCGTACGTGCACGGCGCCTTCGACACGTCCTTCGGAATGTCGATCAGCACGGGGCCGGGACGGCCGGTGCGCGCAATATAGAAAGCTTTCTTGACGGTGGCGGCGAGATCGCGCACGTCCTTCACGAGGAAGTTGTGCTTCACGCAGGGACGCGTGATGCCGACCGTATCGCACTCCTGGAAGGCGTCCTGACCAATCGCGGCGGTGGGCACCTGGCCGCTGATGATCACCATCGGGATCGAGTCCATATAGGCCGTCGCGATGCCCGTCACCGCATTGGTGACACCAGGCCCCGAGGTCACGAGACACACGCCCACGTTGCCGGTCGAACGCGCGTAGGCGTCGGCGGCGTGAACGGCTGCCTGTTCGTGGCGCACGAGAACGTGCTGGATCTTGTCCTGCTTGTAAAGCTCGTCGTAGATGTAAAGTACCGAGCCGCCGGGGTAGCCCCAGATGAATTCGACCTGCTCGTCGGCGAGCGCCTTCATCAGCACGGTGCCGCCGATGGATTGAGTGCTGCCTTGGGGGTCAGATTCTTGAGAAGAGGGGACCGACGTGGAGAATTCCGCGCTGGGCATATTCATCATTCACCTTTCGAATTTTCGGCAAAAAATTGATCGGGTGCTCTCTGCCGGGCTTGTGGCTCGGGTTCAAGCGGCGCGTCCAGTTGACAGATGAGCCTCATGGGCCACACCTGAATTGAGACAAGTCACTTATGTTGCGAACCGTCGAAGATAGCGGCTCGGCGCACTTCGGTCAAGCAATTCTTGCGGCGCCGGGCACGATCGTTGCGCTCGCGCACGGCTCGCGGCGCATGCCAGGTCCCGCAAGTGAAGCCGGCGCGGTATGCAGCGCCATGATGCGGCGCAGCCCCAAGGCCCTTCCGCTACCCAGTGGCTGCAAAAATTTGCTAGGATCCGCGGGTTTTACGACATTTTTTCGAACGATTACGCGTACGCCGGCGGCGGCGCCCTGCAACGGATGGCATCAGACAAGGAACTCGCCGACTTTCTGGCGGGCGTCGAAAGACGCGCGTTCAAGCAGACGGTCTACGCCGTAAGGGACGACGACGCCTCGCTCGACATCGTGCAGGACGCGATGATCAAGCTCGCCGAAAAATACGGAGACCGACCACCCGCCGAACTCCCCCTGCTCTTTCAGCGTATTTTGCAAAATACGATGCACGATTATTTTCGTCGGCAGAAAGTACGCAATACGTGGGTGAGTTTGTTTTCGTCGCTCGGCAACGCCGACGACGAGGAGTTCGATCCCCTCGAGACCTTCGAAGCCGGGCAAGGAACGGCAGGGGCCGAGAGCAGCGAGCAGCAGATCGAACGCGCGCAGGTGCTCCAGATGATCGACGACGAAATCCAGAAATTACCGGCACGTCAACGGGAGGCGTTTCTGATGCGTTACTGGGAGGATATGGATGTCGCTGAGACTGCCGCTGCAATGGGCTGCTCCGAAGGCAGCGTGAAAACGCACTGCTCCCGGGCCACTCATACGCTGGCTCAAGCGCTCAAGGCCAAAGGAATCACGCTATGAGCACCGCCCTCGAAAACAAAGAACTAGAGTTCGTGCGGGAGATGCGCCGTGCGCTCGACGAGAGTGCCGCCAACCTGCCCGCCGGCACCACCGCCCGACTCGCCGCCGCACGAAAGACCGCACTCGCCCGCAAGAAGGCCGAGTACGTCCTCGTGCGCGCGCCAGCGCTCGCCGCGGCCGGCGTCGGCGGCCTGTCCGGCACGCCGTCGCGCCAGCCCGCGCGGCGCCGTTCGGCGCTCGCGCGCTTCGCGCTCGCCTGGCCGCTCGCGGCGCTCGTGGCGGGCCTCTTTGCCATCGCGTACTTCGAAGATCAGCAACGCACCGCTGAACTCGCCGACATCGACGCGGCCATGCTGAGCGACGACCTTCCGCTCACTGCCTACCTCGATCACGGGTTCAACGCGTATCTGACGCGCGCGCATTAAGCAAATCTGAGCAGGAGACCAACGGGGTGAGTTACAAGCGCGGCCTGGCCGTTGTCATTGGATGTGTGGTCGCGGCAGCCGTGTCGTATGTGGCGACCTACCCGCGCTTTCACCCCGCGCCGGCCGACGAAAACGCGGCGGGTGCCGCCGCACCGGCGAAAGCGCCAGCGCCGGAGACTTCGCTCACGACCGCGTTCACCCCCCTGCCCGGCCGGGACAACCCGCTTGCCTGGGCCCATCTGAGCGATGCGCAGCACGCGGCGCTCGCTCCTTTCGCCTCCGAATGGAACGAATTCAGCGACGAGCGCAAGCGCAAATGGCTGAAGATCGCGTCGCGGTACCCAAAGATGTCACCCGATGCGCAAAAGCGCCTGCATGAGCGCATGGCCGAATGGGTGCGCATGACGCCCGAGCAGCGCCGCGTCGCCCGCGAGAATTACCAGGTGTCGAAGGAACTGCCCGCGCAGGCGCGCCAGCGCGCCTGGAAGGCTTACCAGCAACTCCCCGAAGAGCAGAAGGAGCGCCTCGCAGCCAGCGAGCGCAAGCGCCGGCCCACCGTCGTGAGCGCGCCGCCCACCGGCAACAAGAGCGAGATTCGCGATATCGAACGGCTCGTGAACGAGCGCGATCATCGCGGACTGCCGCACGCACCCGCGGGCGTGACTGGGGCGTCGGGCGCCGCCGGCGCGAGCGGCGCGGGTTCGGGCCTCGGGCCCGCAACGCCTGGTGCGCCGGGCGAAGCGCCGACGGCATCGTCTTTCGCGGCAGGCGTTCCAGCCGCTGGCAGCTTCGTGCCTGCCACGCCGATCCCCGTCTCGCCCGCCGAAGCGCCCGCGGCGTTCAAGGGGTCCTGAAGCGCTCCATTAGCGCTTGCGCATTCACGCGCATTCACGCGCATTCACGCGCATTCACGCGCAGTGATCGCGCATTGATCGCGCATTTATCGTTAACCCGCCGCCGCGTTCCCACCGTTTCATCGTGTGCGCTTTCGCGGTTATGCTTGGGCGTCCCGTCCACGAACCGACGCCATCGTGTCCGAAAGCGCCCAAGCCGCCAGCAAGCAGCCCATCGCCCCGCCCCCTGAACGCGCATCCGTCTCGATTCGCCGCCGTCTGGCCGCGCTCGTCTACGAGAGCGTGCTGCTCTTCGGCGTCGTGTTCGCAGCGGGGCTCGCGTTCAGCCTCGCCTTGCAGCAGCGCAACGGCTACACGCATCACAACCTGATGGCAGCCTGGATCATCTGCGTGGCCGGCGCGTATTTCGTCGGCTTCTGGCACAAGGGCGGGCAGACGCTGCCGATGCAAACCTGGCGCCTGCGCGTGGTCGGCCCGGACGGCAAGCCGCCCACCCTCGCGCGAGCGGTGCTGCGCTACCTCGCCGCCTGGCTGTGGTTCCTGCCGCCTCTCGTGCTGCACCCGCTGCTCGGTCTTTCGATTCCCCACACGCTCGTGCTCGCAGCCTGCTGGTTCGTGATCTGGGCCGCGAGCGCCCGCTTCGCCCACGACCGGCAGTTCCTCCACGACCGTATCGCGGGCACCCGCATTGTCGCAATTGCGCGACAGGGCGCGTCGGCTCAGCGCGCTGAAAGCCCCCGCGTTGCCGCCAGATAGCAGCCGTTGAGCACAACGCAGGACTGCGTAACGAGACCGTCTCGTGACTGTCATGTTGCCGTCACGGCGGCATGGCGCAATGCGCGTATTCCAACCTGCCGCGCGCGCCATGGCCCAAAAGACGTCAGCGACCACCCTGTTCCGGCAGACCACCGGACGAGGCACCGACTCCGCCACGTTCCACCCGTCTCCCGGCGGCGCCACTTTTCCCGCACCGCCCTTGCCACCGTCGTCGATCGACGACGCCCCCGCCACCGGCTCCCGCGACGACGATCACCCCGACCCGACCCGCTATCGCACGATCTGGCTCTCCGATGTCCATCTTGGGACGAGCGGCTGCCAGGCGTCGTATCTCCTCGATTTCCTGCGCCACAACGAGTCGGAGTACCTGTATCTCGTGGGCGACATCATCGACGGATGGCAGTTGAAGAAAGGCTGGTACTGGCCGCAGGCGCACAACGACGTCGTGCAGAAGGTGCTGCGCAAGGCGCGCAAGGGCACCCAGGTGTTTTACATCCCGGGCAACCACGACGAGAGCGCGCGCCAGTTCTGCAATCTCGCGTTCGGCGACATTCACGTGCGCGAAGAAGCCTTCCACACGACGCTCTCCGGAAAGCGCCTGTGGGTCGTGCACGGCGACCTCTTCGACGGCGTGATCCAGCACGCCAAATGGCTCGCCTACCTCGGCGACTCGGCTTACACGCTGATTCTCGTGCTCAACCGCTGGTTCAACCGCATTCGCGCGAAGCTCGGGTTCCAGTACTGGTCGCTCTCGCAGTACCTCAAGCACCAGGTGAAGAACGCGGTGAACTTCATCTCCTCGTTCGAGCGCGTGATGACCGACGAAGCGCGCCGGCGCGGCTGCGACGGCGTGGTCTGCGGCCACATCCACAAGGCCGAGATCCGCGACATCGACGGCATGCTCTACTGCAACGACGGCGACTGGGTGGAGAGCCTCTCGGCGCTCGTCGAGACGTTCGAAGGCGAACTGCGCATCGTCTACTGGACCGTGATGCGTGCGCCGGAGGCTCAGGCCTCAACGCGCAAGGCCCGCGTGAGCGCGGCTTGATCGTCAAAGCGCGCATTCGACAGCGCGTTCGGCAGCGCGCTTGACGCCGCGCTTGAAACCGTATGGACAGCAACACCGGCCGCAGCAGCCCACAGCCGCTGCGTCACGCACCCATAACCGCACAACGAGAGGGCCGACGGCCAATGAAAGTAATGATCGTGACCGATGCATGGGAGCCTCAGGTCAACGGCGTGGTTCGAACGCTGAAGAACACGACGCGCGAACTGGTCGCGCTCGGGCATCAGGTCGAAATGCTCACGCCGCTCGAGTTCCGCACGGTGCCGTGCCCCACCTACCCGGAAATCCGGCTCTCGCTGTTTCCCAGGCGGCGTCTGCGCGAGCGCATCAGCGCGTTCGGGCCCGATGCCATCCACGTCGCGACCGAGGGGCCGCTCGGACTCGCCGCGCGGCGTTACGCGATCGAACACGACTTGCCGTTCACGACCGCTTACCACACGCGCTTTCCCGAGTACGTGCAGGCGCGCTTCGGCGTTCCGCTTTCGGCGACCTACCGCTTCCTGCGCTGGTTCCACAAGCCGTCGCTCGCGGTGATGGCGCCCACGCCCGTCGTGAAGACCGACCTCGAAAAGTTCGGTTTCACGAACGTCGTGCTGTGGACGCGCGGTGTGGACCTCGACATCTTCCGGCCGATGGAATCGAAGGTGCTCAACACGGCGCGCCCGATCTTCCTCTACGTGGGCCGCGTAGCCGTGGAGAAGAACGTCGAGGCGTTCCTCAAGCTCGATCTGCCCGGCTCGAAATGGGTGTGCGGCGAAGGCCCGGCGCTCGCCGAGCTGAAGTCGCGCTATCCCCAGGCAAATTACCTGGGGGTCCTGAGCCAGCCCGAGCTCGCGAAGGTCTATGCCGCCGCCGACGTGTTCGTGTTCCCGAGCCGCACCGACACCTTTGGCCTCGTGCTGCTCGAATCGCTCGCATGCGGCACGCCGGTGGCCGCCTATCCGGTGACGGGCCCCATCGACGTGCTCGGCAACGGCGGCGCAGGCGCCATGAACGAAGACCTGCGCGAAGCGTGCCTCGAAGCGCTCAAGATCGGCCGCGCCGAGGCACGCGCATGGGCCGAGCGCTTCTCGTGGCGCGCGGCCTCCGAGCAGTTTGCCTCGCACCTCAAGCCGCGTTCGCGCGCGACGATGGAGCCTTCGAGCGCCTCGGCCTGAGCGCCAGGCCGGCCATGGCCCGCGCCTCGACCGTCAGCAGGCACGCCGGGGACACGGACGCCCCGGGCGCGACCGCATCGTGCAATACTGCAACACACCAGCGCACCGCCATGACGCCACGTTCCCCCTTCCCGCCGCACAGTGCCCCAGGCGCCCACAGCGCGAGCCCGTCGGGCCGCCCTGGCGCCGGCGGCGCTGCACGCACCGCGCGGACGGCCGAGGCGCTCGATCCGCGCGTGCCCGGTTCTGCTCCGGCTTCTGCACCTGCGCCCACTGCTGACGCTACGCCGCTGCCCGCAACCCGGAACGCCCCGCAAATTCCCACGACGCCGGTTGCACCGGCCGCCGCGCCCGAGCCTCCCGAGCCCCCGCACCTGCACGAGCCGCTCGGCCCCGATGATCCACTCGCCCCGTTGCCCTTCAACCCGTACAAGGGCAACCGCGGCGTCACGCGCGCATGGAAGGCGCTCAAGTATTCGATCAAGGGCTTTCGCGCCGCAATCCGCGAAGAGAGCGCGTTTCGCCAGGAGCTCACGCTCGCGGCCATCCTCGTGCCGATCGGCGTGTTCGTCCCGGTCGAGCCCGTCGAGCGGGTGCTGCTGCTTGGCTCCGTCATGCTGGTGCTGATCGTCGAGCTGCTCAATTCGGGCATCGAGAACGCCGTGGACCGCATCGGTCTCGAACGCAACGAGCTCTCGGGCCGCGCCAAAGACCTGGGCAGCGCGGCCGTGACGGTCGCCTTGCTGCTCTGCGTGATGACCTGGGGGCTGATCCTCGTGCCCCGTTTCGGCCCGTTGCTGCTGCACGGGCTCGGCGTGCTTTAGCGGCGCCTGACTCGCGACACGCGCGGCAACCCGCGGGCGCATCGCCTTGCCTCCGCTCTTGCCCTTCTGGCGCAAGCTGGCGGTGCGCGCGGGCCGTCGGTTTATAATCGAACGACAGTCTCATAACGACCAACCGCGCCCGGGCCGCGCGCACCGCAACGCACTGGCGGGGCGCCTGAGCCCGGCATAGCATTTTCAGGGCCGGACGACATGGAAGCCAAACCTCCCCGCCGCACACGCGAACGGATTCTCGAGCTGTCGCTGAAGCTGTTCAACGAGATCGGCGAGCCGAACGTCACCACGACGACCATCGCCGAGGAAATGGAGATCAGTCCAGGCAACCTGTATTACCACTTCCGCAACAAAGACGACATCATCAACAGCATCTTCAGCCAGTTCGAGCAGGAGATCGACAAGCGTCTGCGTTTTCCCGAAGACCATCGCGCCACCATCGACGAGATGTGGGCCTATCTCCAGTACATGGTCGATTTCACGTGGCGCTACCGCTTTCTGTATCGCGACCTGAACGATCTGCTCGCGCGCAACCGCACGCTGGAAATGCACTTCAAGCGGATCATCAGCCACAAGGTGCACTTCGCGAAGCAGTTCTGCGAGCAGCTCGTGGAAGACGGCGAAATGGTCGCCACGCCCGCCGAGATCGACGTGATCTCGACCAACATCGGCGTGATCGCCACCTACTGGCTGTCGTACCAGTTCGTGATGAACCCGCGCAAGTACAACGACCAGGCAGCGATTCGCGACGAGCTGCATCAGGTCAGCGTGCAGATCGTCTCGCTGATGGCGCCGTACCTGCGCGGCCGCGCGCGCGAACTGTTCGACGACCTCGTTTCGGGCAAGCTCGCGAAGCGCGAGTTCTACGATTACCTGCCGCCGCGCGAGGGTGCGAACACAGCGAAAGACAACCGCGAATAAAGGCCAAAGCCGAATGAAAGCAGTCTGCGTATATTGCGGCTCCTCGCCTGGAGCCAACCCGATCCACACCGAAGCGGCGCAGGCATTCGGCCGCGCGCTCGTCGCCGCGAATCTCGCGCTCGTCTACGGCGGCGGCAAGGTAGGCCTGATGGGCGTGATCGCCGACACCGTGATGGCGGGCGGCGGCCGCGCCATCGGCGTGATTCCCGAGTTGCTGGTCGACAAGGAAGTGGGCCACGCGGGCCTGACCGAGCTGCACGTCGTGCCCGACATGCACCAGCGCAAGAAAATGATGGCCGATTTCTCCGACGCTTTCGTCGCGTTGCCGGGCGGCGCGGGCACGCTCGAAGAGCTGTTCGAGGTCTACACCTGGGCGCAGCTCGGCTATCACCGCAAGCCCGTGGGCGTGCTCAATATCGGCGGCTTCTACGATCCGCTCATGGCGCTGCTCGATCACACCGTGCGCGAAGGCTTCATGCGCCAGACCTACCGCGATATGCTGCAAACCGACAGCGACCCCGTCGCGCTGATCGCGAAGCTCAAGCGCTACCACGCGCCCGCGAAAGACAAGTGGGCGCAGCAGCGCGAGAACGTTTGATCCCCGTCGGATCGCATGGCGCCATTGGCGCAGACCAACCCGAGTCACTACGCGCAGTCATCACCATGAGTGCATCGCAATGAGCAAGGTTGCCCTGATCACCGGCGCGAGCCGCGGCATCGGCCGCGCGACGGCGCGCCTCCTCGGCGCACACGGCTGGACCGTGGGCGTCAACTATCTCCACAACGAGCCGGCCGCCGACGAAACCGCCGCCGAGGTGGGCCGCGCCGGCGGTCACGCGCGCGTGCTGCGCGGCGACGTGGCGAGCGAGGCCGATGTCATCGCGATGTTCGACACGCTCGAATCGGCCTATGGCAGGATCGACGCGCTCGTGAACAACGCGGGCATCGTCGCGCCCGGTAGCCAGGTCGCCGACATGAGCGCCGAGCGCCTGAAGCGCATGTTCGACGTGAACGTCTATGGCGCATTCCTGTGCGCGCGGGAAGCGGCGCGGCGCATGTCGAAGGACCGCGGCGGCGACGGCGGCGTGATCGTGAACGTCTCTTCCGCGGCGGCGCGGCTTGGCTCGCCCAACGAGTATGTGGACTATGCGTCGTCGAAAGGCGCAATCGACACGATGACGATCGGCCTCGCCAAGGAACTCGGCCCCCAGGGCGTGCGAGTGAACGCGGTGCGCCCCGGCCTCATCGATACCGAGATCCACGCGAGCGGCGGCCGCCCCGAGCGCGCAGCCGTGCTCGGCGCGCAAACGCCGCTCGGCCGGCCCGGCAGCGCCGACGAAGTCGCGCAAACGATCGTGTGGCTGCTGAGCGACGCCGCGTCCTATGTGACGGGCGCCCTCGTCGACGTGAGCGGCGGTCGCTGAAGAAACGCGCTGACGTTCGCTAGAACGATGAACCGCGTTCGCGCAGGAATGCCGTTTCCTCGTCCGTGGACGCGCGCCCGAGTTGCGCATTGCGATGCGGAAAGCGCCCGAAGCGTTCGATGACCTTCGCGTGCTGCACCGCGTAATCGTAGTAGCCCCGACCTTCCGGATCTTTTGCCAGCTCGCCGAAGAGCCGCAGCGACTCGCGCTGCGCCTCGATGCTCTCGGCATGCTCGAAGGGCAAGTAGGCGAACGCGCGGTGCTGCAGCGTGGGCAAGCGCAGATCGGCGCCGCTCGCCACCATCGCGCGCGCGATCGCGAGCGCCTTCTCGTCGGCGACGAACGCGCGCGGCGTGCCGCGATGGCAGTTGCGCGAAAACTGGTCGAGCACGATCACGAGCGCGAGCGCCCCCTCGGGCGTCGCGCACCAGGCGTCGAGTTCGCCCGCGTGGGCGGCGTCGACCAGCGCGCCGAAGCGTTCGCGCAACTGTGCGTCGAACACCGCGCGTTTGCGGAACCACATCTTGCGCTCCCGCCCGAATTCCTCCGTGCCCGGCGCACCGAACCAGAAGTCGAGCACCGCGCGCGGACCGGGATTCATTGCACGAGTTCGAGGACGAGGCGCCGCGTGCGTGCGCTCTTCTTCTCGAGCTTCGCGACGCGCAGCCCGCCGATCTCCTGCGTGTTGCGCACGTGGGTGCCGCCACAGGGCTGCAAGTCGACGTTTTCGATACGCAGCAGACGCACGCGGCCAAGGCCCATCGGCGGCTTGACGCTCATCGTGCGCACGAGGTCGGGGCGTTGCGCCATCTCGTCGTCGGTGATCCATTCGGTCGCCACCGGATGCGCGCCCGAGACGAGCTCGGCGAGCCGCGCCTCCACCGTCTCGCGCTCGATAGGCTCGACGGTCGCGAAGTCGAGGCGCGCGTAGTCGGTCGTGATGCTGCAACCGTCCACGGGGTAAGGCAGCACCGCGCACATCAGATGGCTCGCCGTATGCAGACGCATATGCCGATGGCGGCGCGCCCAGTCGATCTCGGCGCGCACGCGTGCGCCGGCGGCGAGGCGCGCGAGGAGCGCTTCCTGCCCGGGCGCGGGGACGTGCAACGCGTCGTCGGGCGTCGCGCCGTCGAACTTTGCCTTGCGCGTGTCGGCGATCTCGATGCGCGTGCCGTCGGCGAGCACCAGCGCGCCCGTGTCGCCGGCCTGGCCGCCGCCGAGCGGATAGAACACGGTCTGGTCGAGGCGCACGCCGTCGTCGCCGACGGCGAGCACGGTCGCCTCGCAATGCGTGAGATAGGCGTCTTCGCGAAAGAGCGCGCGGGTGGTCGTCATCGAGGGTGTCTCCTTGTTCCGTCTACGGGTGGCCGTGCGGCGCGCAATCCGCGTCTAACCCAAACCGCCTCGCCAAAAGGCCATTATGGCCGCGTAGCAGACGTCCTCGCCGGACAGCCGCAATCCGTGAGCGCCTGACTGTACTGGCCCACGAACCGGCACAATGGAGCGCAGCCGACCCGGCTCCAACCGGGCACCGCCTCAGCCCGGATGATTGCGCATCCAGTCGGCCGTATCGAAAAACGAATGGAGCAGGCGCTCGCGCAGCGGCTCGGGCAGGCCGACGTCTTCCATCGCCCAGGCCATGCAGCGCAGCCACTGGTCGCGCTCCGAAGAGGCGATCGCGAACGGCAGATGACGCGCACGCAGGCGCGGATGCCCGAAGCGCTCGATATAGTGGTCCGGGCCGCCGAGCCAGCCGCAAAGGAACCAGAACAGCTTGTCGCGCGAACCATCGAGCGTTTGCGGATGCATCGCGCGGATGCCCGCGAATTCGGCTTCGAGGTCCATCAGGTCATAGAAACGGTCGACGAGCTCGCGCACGCGCGCCTCGCCGCCGACGAGTTCGAAGGCCGTGGGTTTTTGCGGCGCTTCGTCAGCGGGATCGGTCATACGGTCAATACAATGCGAAATGAGGGACGGCCAAGCGCGCCATCGCGCCGCCGGCAAGCAGCGATTTTCGCATAGTGGCGCGGCGCGGGCTGGCGCGTCACGCGTCGCGCAGCGATTGCAATGCCGGCCGCGCGAGCACGTGCCGCAGGCTGATCCAGCCCCCCACGCCCGCGCAGACCACGCCCGCCGCGATGCCGGCCGGCAAGACCCATGGATCGAACGGGAGATAGAACTGGAAGACGTGCGTGGCGAGCACCGAGCCGACGGCCTGCGCGCCGATCGCCGCCATGAGCCCCGCGAGCGCGCCCACGGAGATGAATTCGGCCACCTGCACCGTGCGGACCTGCCGGTGCGACGCGCCCAACGCACGCAGCAGCGCCGACTCGCGCATGCGTTCGTCGCGCGTGCCTGCGAGCGCCGCGTAGAGCACCAGCACGCCTGCCGCCAGCGTGAAGAGAAAGAGGAACTGCACGGCGCCGATCACCTGCTCCAGCACGCGTTCGATCTGCGCGAGGATCGGCGCGATGTCGATGGCGGTAACGTTCGGATAGCGCGCCACGAGGCCATCCACGACCCCGCGCTGCGCGGGCGGCAGGTGAAAGCTCGTGATGTATGTCGCAGGAAAATCGCGCAGCAGCCCGGGCGGCATCAGGACGAAGAAGTTCACCTTGAAAGAACCCCAGTCGAGCTTGCGCACGCTCGTCACGGGCGCCGTCACTTCGAGGCCGGTCACGTCGAACTTCAGCACGTCGCCGGGCTTGACGCCGATGAGCTTCGCAAGGCCCTGCTCGATCGAAAGCTGCGGCGCACTGGAATCGCCGTACCAGGTGCCCGCCTCGATGCGGTTGTCGTCGGGCAGCGTAGTCGTATACGAGAGATTGAATTCGCGGTCTACGAGCCGCCGCGCGTCCTCGCTCTTGTACGAGTCGGGATTCACGGGCTTGCCGTTGATCGAAATGAGGCGCCCGCGAACCATCGGCTGGAGGTCGCTATCGGTCATTCCCGCAATGCCGTGCGTGCGCAGCCAGCTGGCCACGGCGCCGCGCTGATCGGGCTGGATGTCGATGAGAAACTCGTTGGGCGCGTCGGGCGGCGTGGACTTGCGCCAGCCTTCGACGAGATCGTTGCGTGTCATCGCGATCAACAAGAGGCACATCAAGCCGATGGCGAGCGCCGTGATCTGCAGCGCGCTCGCGCCGGGCCGCCGCTCGAGCGACGCCAGCGCATAGCGCCAGCCCACGCCGGCGCGCGTCTGACCGCCCAGGCGTCCACTGCGCGCCACGCGCGCCGCGCACCAGAGCGCCGCGCGCGCCACGCTCGCGAATACGAGCAGCCCGATGGCGAAGCCACCGGCCACGATGCCGCCGAGCTTCAGCTCCCCCGCCGCGAGCACGAGGAGCCCCGCGAAGAGCGCAATCCCCACGCCATACGCTGCCCACGCGGCGCGCCCTTCGTCGCCCCACTCGCGTCGCAGCACCCGCACCGGCGGCACGCGCGTGAGCGGCAAGAGCGGCGGGAGCGCGAAGCCCAGCAACAGCACCAGTCCCGCGGCGATGCCCTCGATCACGGGCAACGGGCCGGGCTGCGGCAGCACGACGTCGATGAGATTGCCGAGCCATGCGAGCAGCGCGAGATGCCCCGCATAGCCGAGCGCGACGCCGAGCGCGCCGCCCACGAGCCCGAGACCCGCGAATTCCAGCACGAAGAGTGTGCGCAGCGTGCGCTGGCTCGCGCCGAGGCAACGCATGGCGGCGCAGGCGTCGAGATGGCGGCGCGTATACCGATGCGCGGCCATGGCGATCGCAACCGCCGCAAGCAAAGCAGTGAGGAGCGAGACGAGCGTGAGGAAGTGGCGTGCGCGATCGAGCGTCTCACGTACTTGCGGCTGGCCGTCCTGGAGCGATTCGAGCGCGACGCCGCGCATCTTGCCGCCCTCCACGCGCGCATGCGCCCAGGACGCGAACTGCGCGACGGCCGGATCGGCGCCCGCCACCAGCAGTCGGTAAGTCACGCGGCTGCCATAGCCGATCAAACCCGTCGACGCGACTTCGTCCGCGCGCATCATGAGGCGCGGCGAGAAGTTCACGAACGAAAATCCGCGGTCGAGTTCTTTCGTGATGAGCGCATTCACCGTGAAGGTGCGCGTGCCGACCTTGACGGTATCGCCGATGTGCACCTTGAGCGCTTCGAGCAACTCGTCGTCGACCCAGACGGTGCGGGGCGGCGGAATGCCCTGCGCCGCGTGGTCGGACGCCCCCGGCGCGGCCGCGATGCGCAGCGCGCCGCGCAGCGGATAGCCGGCCGAGACAGCCTTGATGGCCGCAAGGCGCGAGGCCGTCGCACTTGCGGCGGCGCCGGATGCTGCGAAAGCGGATGGCGCGCCCGAGCTGACCATGCTCGGGAAAATGGCGGTGGTCGCCGTGCGTAACGCCAGCGCTTGCGCCTCGCGCGCAAACATTGGATCGACGGGATGATCGGCGCGCACGATGAAGTCCGCCGCGATCATGCGCCGGGCATCGCGTTCGAGGCCGCGCTGCAGCCGGTCGGCGAGAAAACCCACGCTGGCTAGCGCGGCCACGGCGAGCACCAGCGCGAACAGCAGCATCGTCAGCTCGCCCGCTCGCCAGTCGCGCGCCGTCATCCGTGCGGAAAGATGCACGAGATCGGACCAGCCCGGCGTGGCCCGCACGGCGGCGGACCGATGCGTGCCGCCCCGGTCGCCGTTCGCCCCGGGCGGCTCGTCCTGGACGAGCCCCGGGCCACCGTCGCTACGCGCAGGCCTGCTGTTGGGGGAAGAAGGCGCGCCGCCGCTCAATCGTGATGACCTCGCAACGAAAGCCGCGAGACCATGTGCGCTGCCATGCCGCGGAAGCCGCCCTGCACGCCGCGCCACAGGCGCGGCAGCGCCCAGCCCGCCAGCACGAGAAACGCCACCAGCATGACGAGGAAGAGCAGCGGCACGAAGAACGCGAGCAGGACGCCCACGAACGTCATGCCGTCCTCGGCAGTCGACGTGACGACGTTCGACACGGGCTCGGGCGATAGATTGATGAGTGCGCGCGTGCCGGCCTTGGCGAGATGCGCCGTGCCCGCGAGCGTGCCGCCCGCGAGCGCGGCGACGGTCAACAGCGCCGGGTCGGCATGGCCGAGCGAGCCGGCCGCGAGTACGGCACCGGCCGGAATGCGAATGAAGGTATGCACCGCGTCCCACAGCGAGTCGAATGCGGGGATCTTGTCGGCGAGGAATTCGAGCACCGTGAGCACCGCGGCAATGCCGATCACCCATGGCGATGCGAGCACGGCAAGCGTGTCGGGCAGATGGATGAGCCCAAGGCGCTGCAGTACCCCGGCCAGCAGCACGGTGAGATAGAGGCGCAGGCCGCTGCCCCAGGACAGGCCCGCCGCTAGCGAAAGTGGTTCCAGCATGGCTGCCTCCTCGCGCGGCGCGGCCGGGGCGCCGGCGCTCCGCGTCTGAAGCGGGAGAGCATGAGCGACACGCGCATGCTCGCCGCTCATGCGGCGCGGAGTGTTATCGGGTTATGACCGTTCCATTATAGCCACCCTCGCTGCGGTGCCGCAGCGGGTGTTGCGCAGCCGCGGCACAAGCTCCTCGTCAAGGTATGCACAGCGAATTTGCGGCTGTAGTCGACTCAGACGGCCGAAGAAAGCTTCATGCCAACGAGACCGACCACGATCAGCGCGGCGCTCGCCACGCGCATGGCGCTCACCGTCTCGCCCAGCATGACGATGCCGAGCACGAACGCACCGACCGCGCCGATGCCCGTCCACACCGCATAGGCGGTGCCGAGCGGCAGCTGCCGCATCGCCATGGCAAGCAGCACGAAGCTGCCCAGCGCCGTAACGACGGTGAACACCGAGGGCCAGAATCGCGTGAAACCTTCGCAGGATTTGAGACCGGCGGCCCACGCCACTTCGAGCAGGCCAGCAATAAGGAGAAGAAACCAGGACATGGGGAACGCTCCATTCAAAAAATGGGGCCGTCCCCGATGAAATCGATACGCGCAAGGCCGTCCTTACGAAACTGTAATCATAGCACCGGCGAGGTGAAGGACTACTGCACACCGACCAGCCGATATCCCACGCCTGTCTCGGTGATGATGTGCTCGGGCTGCGCGGGGTCGCGCTCCAGTTTCTGCCGCAGATGCGCCATGTAGATCCGCAGGTAATGGCTGCTCTCCACATGCGACGGCCCCCAGACCTCGCGCAGAAGCTGCCGGTGCGTGAGCACGCGTCCGGCGTCGCGCACGAGCGTGGCGAGCAGGCGGTACTCGATGGGCGTGAGGTGCACCGGCGCGCCGTCGCGCGTGACCTGGCGCAATCCGAGGTCGACGCTCACGCCGCCGAAGCTCACTTGCGGCGCTTCGTTCGCGCCGCCGCGGTTGCGACGGCGCAACTGGGCGCGAATGCGCGCGAGCAGTTCCGAAACACCGAATGGCTTCGTGAGGTAGTCGTCGGCGCCGGCGTCGAGCGCGGCCACCTTCTCGCTTTCCTGGGTGCGCGCCGAGAGCACGATCACGGGCAGGTCGCTCCAGCCGCGCAGTTCGCGGATCACGTCGAGCCCATCGGTGTCGGGCAGCCCCAGATCGACGATCACGAGATCGGGCTTGCGCGTGGCCGCCTCGACGAGGCCCTGCTTGCCGGTCTCGGCGTCGTGCACGACGATCCCCTCGTCTTCTAGCGACGTGCGCACGAAACGGCGAATCTGCTTTTCGTCTTCGATCAGGACAACGGCGATGCTCGGGTCACTCATGGGCGGATTTGGGATCGTCGGTTGTCTGCGCCGCGGGCGTCCTCGGGGCGGGCTCGGATTCCGGCTCGTTCAACGCTTCGAGCGTATCGAGCGGCGCCGGCGACTCAGCCACATCCGCGGGAAGCGGCGGCGGCGTCTCCACGGGCAGCGCGAACCAGAACGTCGCGCCTTCCACGCGGCCGTCGGCGGCGACGCGATTGGCCGCGCCGATTGTACCCCCATGGGCCTCCACAATCGCCCGGCAGATCGCGAGCCCGAGCCCGATGCCGGGCTTCGCCGACTCCTTCTCGCCGCGCGTGAATTTTTCGAACACGCGCTCGCCCATGCCCGGTGGAAGACCCGGCCCGTTGTCCTCGACCGAGACGCGCACGAACGGCTGGCCGCCCTCCTCCACACGCCGCGCGGCGATGGTGAGCGGCGTGTCGGCGGGCGTGTACTTGGCCGCGTTTTCGAGCAGGTTCGAGAAGAGCCGCTCCATCAGCACGGCATCGAGTTGCAGCAGCGGCAAGCCTGGTTCGAGCTTCACTTGCACCGGGTGGTGCGCGAGCACCCGGCGGCAGGCGGCGAGCGCCGCCCCCACGGTTTCCTCGAGCACCGTCCACTGGCGGTTGAGCCTCAGGCTGCCCGCCTGCAGCCGCGCCATATCGAGCAGGTTCGTGACGATCCCCGTCATGCGCAGTGCCTCGTCGTGGATCGCCTCGATCAGTTCGCTCGAGCGCGAGTCGCGCGGCATGTCGGCCGGCTCATGCGTTTGCGCGAGCATCGACGAGAAGCCGACGATCGCCGTGAGCGGCGTGCGCAAGTCATGCGAGATGGCGGAAAGCAGCGAGTTGCGCAGCCGCTCCGATTCCATGTTGACGAGCGCGTCGCGCGCGATGTCCACGTAGTGCACGCGCTCGAGCGCGAGCGCGATCTGCGCCGCGAACGCGTCGAGCATGCGCTGCTGCTCGGGCACGTGCAGCTCGCGAGCGTCGCGGGGCACGACGGCGAGCACGCCGCGCGTGCGCATCGGCGCCCTGAGCGGCAAATAGCGCGCGGCGGCCGCCGGCAGCGTGTCGGTGCCGTGGCCGGCGGGCTTTTGCTGGTCGTACACCCACTGCCCCACGTCGAGGTCGAGGTTTTCGGCATCGAGCATGATCTTCGGATCGGGCTCCTCGATCTTCTGCTGCACCTTGTCGACGCTATCGGGCAAGAGCAGTGCCACGCGCGCGCCGAACACCTCGCTCACGTGCCGGCTGCCGATCGCCACGATCTGCTCGGTGGTGAGCGCCGCGGCCAGCTCGCGCGCCATCGCATACATCGCGCCCGTGCGCTGCTCGCGCCGCTGCGCGACGCTCGCCTCGCGGCGCAGGCTCGACGTGAGGTGGCTGATGACGAGCGAGGTCAGCAGCATGCCGACGAAGGTCAGCAGATATTGCGTGTCGGAGACCGAGAACGACATGCGCGGCGGCACGAAGAAAAAGTCGTACGCCGCGACGCTCGCGAACGAGAGCATCACGCCCGGCCCGCGCCCGAGCTTCGTCGCCGCGAAGATCACGCCGAGCAGATACAGCATCACGAGGTTCGCGAGATCGATGCGGTCGATCAACATGCTCGCGACGAGCGTCACGCCGGCGCAGATCGCGAGCGCGGCCGCATAGGCGCGCGGCGGCGAGCGCTCCGCGCCGCCCACCGCGAGCGCTTCGCGCCAGGCATTGGCGGCGCGCGCGGCCGCGCTTGCCGCGCCTTGCTCGCCGCTCGCGCGTACCGTCTCACCCGCTTTTGCCCGCACCAGCGTGAGATCGACGTCGCCGGCCTTCTCCGCGAGACGCTCGCCGAACGAGCGCTTGAGCCAGCGTGAAATGCCGGTGCGCAGCGATCCGCCCGCCACGAGCTTCGACACATTGCGCAGCCGCGCGTAACCGACCAGCGTGGTCGCCGCGTCTGCACCCGCGAGCGTCGCCGTTTCGGCGCCCAGTTCGGAAGCGAGCTTGAGCGCGCCGAGCGTGCGCTCGCGGACCGCATCGGGCAGGCGCTGGAGCCTCGGCGTCTCCACATACACGGCGATCCAGTCCGCCTTCAGGCTCGCCGCCAGCCGCGCGGCGGCGCGCACCAGCGCGTTCGCCTCGGGCCCCGGCCCGACGCAGACGAGCAGGCGCTCGCGCGCCTGCCACACGTGCTGGATCGAGCGGTCGGCGCGATACTCGCGCATC
>NZ_BBJJ01000069.1 GCF_000739815.1 Paraburkholderia mimosarum LMG 23256 = NBRC 106338 | reverse complement strand
TGCTAGGGCGCAGTCGCCACAGGCGCTGGCTGCGATCCAGAAAGCAGTGGCCGACGACGTTACGCCGTATTCGGACAACGGTGAGATGCAAGCTCCATACGTGTGCTTCGGCTGTACTGCGATTCGTACACGCCCTGCATGCGTATCAGTAGCGCGATATATCTGTTGACTTCCGGGGACGAAATTACGCTCGCTGCGGCCAAGTTGACCTCGTCCCAGAGACGCTCGAACTTTTCGCTTGCCATTGCGAACGGTAGCCCGGAGGACACCAGTTCCACGAAATCATTCTCTATATCTCCGGCAGCACGCGTGGGCCGGCGCGATCTTCTTCATCGAAGCCCTCCTGACGAAAATGGGACGACGTCCGCCGCGATGCGGGGGTTGGGTGCCCAACAACCGATTACCCTTAGAACGAGCTCCGACAGGCAAGACCTGTCAGCGTCGTAAATAGTGTCCGCGCATCTCGACCGAGTCGGAACTGATTCCCGAGTTCGAGCAGCTTCTGCAACTGGCGAGCGCATAACGCTCTCGATTGCAGATCTTCTGCGCGAGACGCCCGAACTCGACTACTTCGGAGCATAAACGCGGATGCGCTCGGCCGATCCCTGCCTGACGACGAGGGCTGGTTGACAATGAGTGCCTGCACGTACCCACGCTTGTCCCACCGGACGCGTCGACTCAGGTGAATGCGATGGATCAGCCACTTGTCAGGCTGGCAGCAAGGGGTCGCCTTGGCGCATTCGCCAACCAGACGGCAGAGGCGGGACCAGCATTCGCCACCAGGCAGGATCCGGCCCCAAGGCTGTACGGCTTGCGCAACAGACACAGACACAGACACAGACATAGACACAGCAAGGCGGCGCAGCGAGGGAAGATCTACAGCCCTTCAATGGCGTGGGACCGGTATATGCTGATCGCATGTCGATGAAAATCGGACGTTGCGCGCAGCCCGCGGCCGTTTTCCCGGCATCCCGCCATCGCGCACCCGAACGAGCGGGTACCTGGGCGCCAAGCTCCGTGCATCGCTGAGAAGAGCAAGGCGGCGAGCTTCGCCGTCCGAAAAGGAGCGCATGTGTACGATCCTGCTCAGTTTCTGCCGTCGTTCGTCTGGCGCGCCGATCGCGACGGCGTCATACGCTACGTGAACCCATGGGCTTCACGCTACCTTGGTATTCCCGCCGAGCAGATAATCGGGCGAACGTGGCGGGAATTCGTTCATCCCGACGATATCGATACCGTGCTCGACGCCGTTCGCCAGATGCGCGACGGCAACCTCTTACGCAACGCCGAAGTGCGCCTTCTGCGCGTCGATGGCGCGTTCCGGTGGCACACGCTGCATCTGCAAGCTCAGCGCGACGAGAGTGGCCGCATCGGCGACACCGTCGGCGTGGCGACGGACATTCACCACTGCCGGCACGCGTGGGCCATGTACGAGGCCAGCGAGCGCCGGCTCAAAGCCGCGTTTCAGGGCGCGCGGATGGGCGCATGGGAATGGGACATGAAAAACCAGCGAGTGCGCATGACCGAGCAACTCGCAGAACTCTATTCCTTCCCGCCGGGCACGGAGGCCGTCGCGCTGTCGGATCTCTGGAACCGGATTGCGCCCGAGCATCGCGAGCCGTTTCAGCAGAAGGTCGAACAGGCGCTCCGCTGCGGCGGCCCTTTCGAATTCGATTACCTGCTCGACGGCGGCGTTATGCCGCCACGCTGGCTGCGCATGCGCGGCCATGCCGAGTTCGACGGACACGGCGAGCTTGCCAGCGTGCACGGCGTCACTTTCGACATATCGAAGCAGCGCGCCGCCGAGGAACGCCTCGTCCTCAGCGAACGGCGCTATCGTGCCCTCGTCGAATCGACGGGTGCGCTCGTCTGGTCGGCAGGGCCCGACGGCAATATCCGCCCGGCCGATGAGCCATGGGGAAAGTTTACGGGCGCGGACCCCGTGCAACTCGAGAACTGGGGATGGCTCGACTTCGTGCATCCCGACGATCGCGAGTTCACACGTCAGGCATGGCTGGACATTCTGAAGAGGGGAACCGCCAGCTGGATCGCGTTTCGCATGCGTCGCTACGACGGCCGCTACCGGATGGTCCAGGCGCATGCCGCGCCGCTCCATGACGAACACGGCACGCTGCAGGAGTGGTTCGGCACGACTACAGACGTTACCGCGCAGCACGAAGCGCAAGCCGCAATCGAAGCACGCAGTCTGCGCCTGAACGTCGCCATGCAGGCGGCTGAAATCCATATCGTGGCGCTCGATCTCGACTCATGGACGCTGTCGTTCGAAGTCGGCAGCGAAACACTCGAAGGAGAAACGCTGACTTACGAGGCCGCGCTCTCGCGCGTCAATCCCGACGATCGACCCGTGCTCGACCGATATGTGCGCGAGCTGGCGGCAGGGGGCGACCCCGGCGCACATTTCGAGTTTCGCGTGCAGGGACAGCGCGGTGAACAGTGGATGGAAGGCAGCGCGCTGCTCCAGCGCGCGCCCGACGGCAAGCCCTTGCGCCTGATCGCGAGCGTCGTCGACATCACCGAGCGCAAACGCATGGAGTTGATGCTGCGCGAAGCGGATCGCCGCAAGGACGAGTTTCTCGCCATGCTCGCGCATGAACTGCGCAATCCGCTGGCACCGATCCGCACAGCCATCGCACTGTTCGAAAAGCAGGATGGCATCGACGGGCGTTCTGCCGACCTCATCAGATTGATGCGCCGACAGACCGAGCACATGACGCGCATCGTCGACGATCTGCTCGAAGTGTCGCGCATCACGCAAGGCCGGATCGCGCTTCAGCTCGAGCCCATTCTCGTCGGCACGGCCGTGTATCACGCGGTCGAAGCGATGGCGGCATCCGTCGAGGCGCGCGGACAGCACATGAACGTCGATGTCTCCGACGCGACCGCATGGGTGCTGGGCGACGCCACGCGAATTTCGCAAATCCTCGTGAACATCCTCAACAACGCCAGCAAATACACCCCTGAGCAAGGGAACATTTCGATCAGCGCGCGAGCCGATGAAACTTGGGTCGAAATCGTGACGACGGACACGGGCACGGGTATCTCCGCGGAACTGTTGCCCAAGGTATTCGAACTGTTTTCGCAGGGCGATCGCCCGCTCGACCGTTCGAGCGGCGGTCTCGGCATCGGCCTTTCGCTGGTGAGGAAGCTGGTCGAACTGCACGACGGCACGATCACGGTACAAAGCGAGGGCGAAGGTCGCGGCACGACGGTGACGGTACGCCTGCCCCGGCTGCATCATCACGAACGGCATTCGGCACAGGTGCTGTCCGGCCCTGGAACAAGCGCGAAGTCGGCCGCGCTGCAGCTTTTGATCGTCGACGACAATCGTGATGCAGCCGATTCCCTTGCGATGTTGTGCGAATCGGAGGGCCATTTCACGCGCACGGCGTATTCGTCCGCCGAGGCCATCGAAGCCGCCGCGCAGTTGCGGCCCGACGTCGCGCTGCTCGACATCGGCTTGCCCGACGTGGACGGCTACGAACTGGCGCGGCGGCTTCGCCCGAAGGACGCGACGACTCCCGTCCTGATTGCGATCACGGGCTACGGACAGGCCGACGACCGCCTGAGGGCGCAGTCGGCCGGCTTCGACTACCACTTCGTCAAGCCCGTCAATGTGGAGGGTTTGCTCACGCTGCTGTCGTCTTTGACGGAGCGCGGGCAAGCGAGCGGCGCCGCCAGCGGTGCGACGTGAGGCGTCGCGCGAATCTGGCCGAACAAGCAGCCGATTCGCCGGCCTCAGGTTTTCAGCCGATACCCCGTCTTGAAGATCCACGCGGTGATTGCGAGGAATATCGCGAGAAAGGCCGCAGTCATGGCAAGACTCACGCCGACATGAACGTCCGCGAGCCCGTAGAAGCTCCAGCGAAAGCCGCTGATGAGATACACGATCGGGTTGAAAAGCGTGATCACCTTCCATGCCGTCGGCAGCATGTCGACGGAATAGAACGCGCCGCCGAGAAAAGTCAGCGGCGTGATGATCAGCAGCGGCACGATTTGCAGCTTCTCGAAGTTGTCCGCCCAGATGCCGATGATGAAACCGAGCAGGCTGAACGTGACCGCCGTGAGCAGCAGGAACAGCACCATCCACAAGGGATGCAGGATCTGGATCGGCACGAAGAGCCCCGCGGTTGCGAGGATGATGAGCCCGAGCACGACCGACTTGGTCGCCGCCGCGCCGACATAGCTGATCACGATTTCGAAATACGACACGGGCGCCGAGAGCAGTTCGTAGATCGTGCCCGTGAAGCGAGGGAAGTAGATGCCGAATGACGCATTGGAGATGCTCTGCGACAGCAGTGAAAGCATGATCAGCCCTGGCACGATGAACGCGCCGTAGCTGACGCCGTTCACTTCCTTGATGCGCGAACCGATCGCGGAGCCGAAGACGATGAAGTAGAGCGAGGTCGAGATCACCGGCGCGACAATGCTCTGCATCAGCGTGCGCCTGGTGCGCGCCATTTCGAAACGGTAGATGGCGCGAATCGCGTAGAGGTTCATCGGGAGGTCACCTGTCCTTTGCCGTTATCCGCGCCCGCTGGTGTGGCGGGTTGCGAGGCTGGCCGCGAAGCGGGCTTTGAAGCGGCCGCCGGATCCTTGCTGACGAGGCTCACGAAGATATCCTCCAGCGAACTCTGGCTCGTTTTCAGGTCCGTGAAGCCGATGCCGGCCTCGCCCAGGCGCTTGAGCAGCGCGATGATGTCGTTGCGTTCGTTTTCGGCATCGTAGGTATAGATGAGCTCGGTGCCGCCATCGGCCAGTTCGAGCCCCCAGGCGGCGAGCCCGGCCGGGATTGCCGTCAACGGGGCTTCGAGTTGCAGGGTCAGCTGTTTGCGGCCGAGCTTGCGCATGAGCACGTCCTTGCGCTCGACCAGCATGATTTCGCCGGCGTTGATGACGCCGATGCGGTCGGCCATCTCTTCCGCCTCGTCGATGTAATGGGTCGTGAGGATGATCGTCACGCCGTTCGCCTTGAGCCCGCGCACGAGCGCCCACATGTCGCGGCGCAGCTCGACGTCCACACCCGCGGTCGGCTCGTCCAGAAACAGGATCTGTGGCTCGTGCGCGAGCGCCTTCGCGATCAGCACGCGCCGTTTCATGCCGCCGGACAGCGTCATGATCTTGTTGTTCCGCTTCTCCCACAGCGAGAGGTCCCGCAGCACGCGCTCGACATAGGCGGGGCTGGCGGGCTTGCCGAACAGGCCGCGGCTGAACGACACGGTCGCCCAGACCGTTTCGAACGCGTCCGTCGTCAGTTCCTGGGGCACGAGTCCGATCAGCGAGCGAGCGCTGCGGTAATCCGTGACGATATCGTGACCGGCGACGCGCACGCTGCCTTCGCTCGCATTGACGATGCCGCAGACGATGCTGATGAGCGTCGTCTTGCCAGCGCCGTTTGGCCCCAGCAGCGCGAAAATTTCGCCGCGGTGAATGTCCAGGCTGATGCGCGTGAGCGCGTGGAATCCCGATGCATAGACTTTCGAGAGATTCTCGATGGATAGGATCGTTTGCATTGCGTGACATTACCAGAAGCCGATGCAGGGCGCTGGCGCAGGCCGCCAAAGCGCCTGCCATGACGTTCCATGACGACGGCGAGCGCGCATGGATCGCAAACGTCGCGAGGACGTCGATCGAGTCAGCGCGCGCCTGCGCAATCCATCCTCGTTGCACTGCAGCACGCCGAGCTTGCGCTAACCGCTGGCCGTTTCGAATCGTTCTCGCTGCGCGGCGTACGGCGCTCAGGGGTGTGCGTCGGGCATTGTCTGGACGATCAGCGTATAGAGATCGTCGAGATTGTCTTCGGACTCTAGCGTTTCGAACGGATCGCGATTCGTGCCGAACGCCTCGTCGATCTCCACCCAGTCGGCAACCGATAGATAGCGCTGGGCGCCAGGCAAAATCACCGACTCTTCGAGGTGCCGGTGATCGTTGTAGAAGTCGGCGTAGCCATACACCGCTTCACGCAGCGCCGGCAGCATGCCGTTGCCACCCAGTTCGTAACGCGTGAGCGCGCGTTCGATTGAGTGAATGCGCTGCGGGCCTTCCGCGTGCTGGCGTCCGAGTTCCTCGATGACGCTATCGAATTCGTCTGTCCGCTCGCGAAGCCGGGCAAACAGGTATTGCTCTTCCTTCGGATGATGCACTTGCTCGGGAAACTCGTGGATGTAGTAGAGCATCGCACGCAGGAGCATGGTGCCGGACGCGCCGGGGCGGGCCGTCATGTCGTCGACCACGCGCAGCATGCCGCTCACGACGCTCGAAAGGCGTCGGTGTTCGCTCAGGATCACCTGGATGGCGCTACGTTTCGCGGCAAATTCCATGGCAGGCTCCGTGACAGACGCGGCCGGGTTGCGATGAGACGCCGAGGGCACGCCGGTGGCGGCGCCTCCTTCGGTCTCGACGGGTTCACTATGCGCCCCGAGCGCCAGGACTCGTTGATCCTGGTCAACCGTGATTCGCTGCCGCGGGCCCGACCGGCGCGACGGAAGGTCGTCGGTCCCCGAGGGCACGTGGTTGACTTAGGTCAATGCACAGGCGCCACCGATCTCTAAATTGAGTTCCATTACGGCGTTGGCCGGTAACGGAGGAACTCATGCAAGCTTCGGACATCATGACCACGGACGTCGTCAGTGTGCGTCCCGACGCGACGGTCTTCGAGGCCGCGACGCTGCTCACGCGACATCACGTGAGTGGCATCCCGGTCGTCGACGACAGCGGCGCAGTTGTCGGCATTCTGAGCGAGGGCGATTTGCTGCATCGCGTGGAAACGGGCACGGGCAAGCCGCAGCGCAGCTGGCTGGGCGAATTCCTCCACTCGACTCGCAAGCTCGCAAGCGAGTACCTGAAAGAAAATGCCGTGAAGGTCAGGGATCTCATGACGAGCAATGTCATTTACGTCTCGCCGCAAGCGGAACTGAGCGAGATCGCCGACCTGCTGGAGCGCCACCATATCAAGCGCGTGCCGGTGCTGGACCAGGGCAAGCTCGTGGGCATCGTGAGCCGCGCGAATCTGATCCGCGCGCTGGCGAGCGCGGCGCAGCCCGATCCGGCGGCAGTCGCTTCCGACGAGGCCATTCAGCGCGAGGTGCTTCACGCACTGGACGGGCATCGCTGGGCGATGGCCACGGAGAACGTCGTCGTCAAGGAAGGGATCGTTCATCTCTGGGGCACGGTGAACTCGGAAGAGGAGCGCAAGGCGATATTGGTCGCGGCCGGGCGTGTAACCGGCGTCAAGGGCGTCGAAGACCATCTCGGATACCCGGTGGTGTTCTCGCCGATGTAAGGGCGTGCGTCGTGCCCCGGCGGCTTCCGCTTGCGCCGGGGATCGTCGCGCGCTTCGCCTCGCGCGATCTCATTCGACGGGCGCGACGCGCGCCGCCGCTCAGTGAGACATCAGAACCGGCAGTGTCATCGCGGAGAGTAGGGTTCGCGACGCGCCGCCCAGGACCAGTTCCTGAAGCCGTGCGTGGCCATACGCGCCCATTACGAGCAGGTCGCACGCGCCATCGGCGGCGTGGTTCAGCAGCGCATCGCCTGCGGCTTGAGCGGCGCGGCTGTCTAGTCTGGCAATCTCGATCGACGCCGCGCCGTGGCGCGCGAGCATGGCGGCCAGCGCGTCGCACGATGCATGCGACTGTTCGTCCGTAGCGATGATCACATGCGCCGCTCGCGCGATGAACGGCAACGCGTCGTGAACCGCGCGGGCCGCTTCCCGGCTTCCGTTCCAGGCGATGAGCACACGTTCGCCGAACGACTCGAACCTGCCCGCATAGGGCACCAGCAGCACCGGGCCGCCCGCTCCCAGGAGAATGCTCTCCGGGAATCCATCCGCAATCCAGGATTCCGGATCGTCCGGATTGGCCTGTCCGAGAATCGCGAGATCCGCTGTCCGGCAGCGCTGCATGATTGCCGAAACGGGATCGCCATGCGTGACAACCCATGCGCCGTCTACCTGAGCGCGAGATGCTTCTGCGCGGAATAACCGTTCGATCGCGCCGCGTTGTTCCAGGCGCAGCGTGCGATGCGTGTCGTAGTAGTCAGCCGTTCCGCCCATTACATGGAACTCGCGAGGGTTGGGTTCGAACCGCGCAAAGAGCCCTTCGAGATGGGCGCCGAACCGGCGAGCCAGCCCGAGCGCGAGCGAGAGTCGCGCATTGGCCGATGCGCTCGTATCCATGTGAACGACGATGGTCTTGTAGCTCATTGCGGTCTCCAGCGAAGCATTGCGGTGCGCATTGGGGCGCACCGCGTGTTCCGAGTCTAAAGATGACGGGTGTCCTGCGATTGACCTGAATCAGCCATATTTTCCGTGGATGCATACGGTATGCATGAACCCCGGCTTCTGCCTGCCTGTCAAGGTCGGGCGCGGAGGCGTTGACTGGACCTGAAACGATCGACCCGCGGCGGAACCGAGGGCAGCCGCTAGAATTCGTAGCCGACCTGGGTTCGCACTCCCGTTCCACCCGATCCGGTAACCGACAAGGCGCCGTTTACCAGCCATCTGCCGCTCTCGGATCGGTAGGTCACGCCAACGCCGACAGCGCCATAGCCTTTCAGTTGCGCGGCAAACCCAGACCTGCGGCTAATCCTGCGCCCTTCAGGGGGCGGGGAAGGATAGCGCGGACGGCGTAGAAGTCCTTCCAGGGCGCTAATGCGGCGTCCGCTGCTGTTCAATGTACTGGCGCACGATCTCGATGGGTGCACCACCGCAGCTACCGGCGAAGTAGGACGGAGGCCATAGCGCGCCCCCCCCGGCGCACGCTCGGGTAATTCTTCTTTCGGATCATGCGGCTGGAGACGCCCTTTAGGCTATTGCCGACAGGGAAACCTTCGGCGGGTAGTTCACCAAGAGGTGGACGTGGTCATCCTCCCCGTCGAAGTCCACGAGCTGCGCCTCGAAGTCCAGGCATACACCTGCGAAGACTTCGCGCAAGTCGTCGATCACTTCCTTGGTGAAAACATCACGCCGGTATTTAGTCACAAAGACCAAATGAGCACGATCACGATACGATGCGCACGCGTCCTGGTATCGCGAGCGGCAGCGCACGGAGATCGCGCGTTTTCTGCCGCATAACCGGCAACTGGTGGCAACGTATGCTGCGCTGCTCGACGATCTCATGGCGAGGCCCGTGCGCTAATCGCTTCGGGCGCACAGCCGGGGCCATGCGCCGAATAGAGGTCGAACCATCGACTACTGCACAGTGATGGTTGCCTTCATATAGGGATGAATTCCGCAGAACACTTTGTATACCCCTGGCTTGTCGAATTTGAACTGATAGGTATCGTTCTGGTCGAGCGCGGCGGAACGGAATATGCCCGCATCGTTGACGACGGTATGCGGTTCGCCATCCATGTTCTTCCAGGTCACCGTCGTGCCCGCCTTGACCGTCATGGCCATGGGCGAAAACATGAAATTCTTGATGACGACTTGATTGGGCTCTTCCGCGTGCGCAGGCAATCCACCGGCGAATGCGGCCGTGAGTATCACGATCGCGCGAAGCATGGCGAAGGTACGACGAAACAAGAGGGATAGCATGGCTCGGTTCCTTGTCGAGTGAGCGAGAGGCGACGTCAGGCGAGCGTCGTGTCGGACAGCGACATTGCGAGGGGATGGCGCGAGATCTTGATACTCGTTACGCCGAGCATCTTCGGCAGCTGGTCGCTTGCCACCTTGAGCGGCCCGGGTCCAGGGCCATTGCCCGCGGTCGGCTGCGGATAGGCGGTCGAGCGCGCCGTGTGGAATGTGACATTCCCTTCCACCTTGGAAACGATCTGATGAATATGTCCATTCAGGACCGTGACCGAGCCGAACCGCTTCAGATAGCTCATTGCCTGGCCCGCATCACCGGTACCCCAACCCCATGGTTCGTAGATGGTCCACATTGGCATGTGCGTAAAGACAACGATCGGCGTGCTGGATGTTCGCCCCTTGAGATCGTTTTCCAGCCACGCGAGCTGATCCTCGCCGAGGTTTCCCAGCCCGTTCGGCTTGAAGTGCATGACATTGACGAGTGCGACGAAGTGCACGCCGTCGTGATCGAAGCTGTAGTAGCCGCGGTTTTCCGACGGCTTGCCAAAACGTTTGAAGTACTCGCCTTGCGGCCCGTCGGTCACGTCATGCTCGCCGGGCACGGTGTGCAGCTCCGTGATACTCAGCCCGGACAACAATTGGGCCGCGAGATCGAACTCTTCCGGTTTGGAAAGATGGGTGATATCGCCCGTGTGAATCGCGAGCGCCGGTTTGGCCGGCATGGCGTTGACGTAATCAATCGTCTGTTTGAACGTGCCCGCGACGTCGGGGTTGGCTTCCTTGTTGAAGCCGATATGCGAGTCGCTGATCTGCAGGAACAGCGGCACGCCGGGTATAGCCGACTTGTCGTCGGTACTGGCCGCCAACGCAAGGTCCATGGGCGTCAGAACGCCTCCGGCCAGAACAAACACAGTTCCCACGCCGCCGTAGGCAAGACATTTCAGGGCAGTGCGGCGCGAGGGTTGGGAAGGAAGATCTGACGACATGGTGTCCTCTCGACTGGGTTCAGGAATTCGGCCGCCGGTTCGTGCCTGAGCGCCTCCCAGGCGGGCTTCAGGTGCAATACCTGACCAGTGGCGGTTTTATTCCCGCTTGTCCGTCACGCAACCTGGCGCGCGATGACGCCGTCACGTACTGTCATGCTGCGATGCGTCGACGATATTGGCCCAGCGCATCGACCTGCCTTCTCGCGCGTCTCGCCGGTTAGGGGAATAACGGGTACGGGCGCGCCGTATTGCAGGTGTGGTACTCGGAATGGATGGTCGAAATGGACATCATCGACATGGCCCGCGCATCGGGATTGACAGTGATCCTCGACGGCAGGATCGGCCGCGAGCAATACCAGAGCGTGTGCGGCCCGGTATCGGCGCTACAGCGATTCGCCGAATCGCTGAGCCAGTGCGCCAAGGATGAGCGCGAACATGACAGCGCCTGCAGCCGTCACCTGGGAGCCGCGCGTCTGGCCGATTATTCAAGCGCTTCGGGGGACTCGCGAAAGTAGCAGGTGTCCCAGCGATACTTGCTCAAATCACGCGATCGGATCGGTGCTGGACCAACGCAGATGCCGATGATGGAGCAGATCAATGGGGTCTCTGAACCGATCGTTTTGTACGAGACGTACGGTGAACCCGGTTCGCGGGCGGTCGAGGGTTCGCATCTAGCCGCTGCGAGCTACCCGAGCGCTCTCGCTGCAACGTTCGAGCGAAATGGCCCGGCGCGGCAGGCGTCAGGTCAACGTGACGATGACTCGTTTTTCAATGCCACGCTCAAGGAGCGTGAGCTCCGTTTGGTACGATTGTCCATTCTTTCTGGCTTCGTCGATTGCGGGTAATGAGATTCCCTTGGCCGCCAGTTCAGTCTGCGCTGCGTTTGGCAGCAAACGCCTCGCCATCCACACAACGAGGTTCGGGAAATGAAGACGCTGTTCGCGCTTCTCGTTGATATATTTCTCGATCTTTAACATTTCGGTTCGCGACTATTCGCCACGGAAAAAGTTGTTTCAATACGCGGATGCTCAAAGCTTTGTTTGCCCGTCGAAGTGTTCTCGTTTGGCTAGTGCTTGTCAACGGACGCGGGATGTCAGCTTGACCACGCTCATCCCGAGCCTTGGCAAAGCCAGTTGCCGGAACGTCAAGACGGGTGAATCGGTGCTTCTGCGACCTGCTCAAGATTGGTGGCGGGAAGAACCCGCGCAATCCGCAGGAAATGGCTCGCCGCGTAGCGCGAACTCCATTCTCGCGGCGCTAGTCGCCGTGGCTCGCCGATGATGCACTGTTGAGAGCAGGCGCTGCCGGCAAGTAACGAAGATGTTTCGCCACGGACATGGGAACTTTGGGCGAGAGCATACCCATGATTGCGAGCGCATAGACGATGGCCGTGACGGTTGCCACGATGCGAACCGGCCGGGATACCGCCGGGTGGCGGACGACGATGTTCAGGTAGAACCAGATGCCGAGCAATGCGAGCAGCAGCAGACGAGGCATCGGCCTGCATTCATCGCGTCCGGCTTCGGTAACGGACCAGACGAGTGCCACGATGAGGGTGCAGAAGATACTCCAGAGACCGGCCGAGCAGCTTCGCACCATGAGCGTCCCCGATGCAATGAGCGCGAAGCCGGCGATAACGAAGTAGGGTGTCGAGCCCATTGCAACAAGCCAACCGCCAAGCACAGCGAAGGCGGCACCCAGCAATACCAGCACTTCTCCCGTCTCGGCTGGAGAGGTCGCATGTTGGTTGGACATCGAAGCGCCCCCGCTGATACAGATGACTGGCATCGTTGCCTGCGACTGCCGTAGGCGCCCGAGTCGGCGTATCCGTCCGGATATCGGCGATCGCCACGATGTGCGCTGCGAGATTGCGCAATCGCTGTACCTTCTCATGCAACTGCGAGGGACAAATCGAAATCAAAAAATGGGAATTGAAGGCAATCGTCAGTCAGGATTTCGAATCAGTGACCAAAGCGTACCTTTGGACGATTGGACGTCTCGGACATGGATGTAATTTTTGCGGATCTTTGATATTGGCTGACCCGTTGTCGAACGATCTGCCGCGAGATGATCTCCGTCGTGTCAGTTTTCAGGATTGAAGTGCTATAGAAGACTCATCAACTAATATGATGTATGGCGAATCTGCCTAACCAGATATAAGCATCGTCGCCATACGTAATTCATACCTCGTGCACGCCAAAATGATCATGCACGATCGGGCAAAAATGCTCAGGGAATAACCTGTTCCTATGTGGCTTGGTTTTGGCGTAAATGAAGGGGTGCTATTTATAGACTTGATTCGATGCGTCGATCGCAATTTTCTGCGAGGGGGAACATGTGAATAGCACATCGCGTCGACAAGTTGCCATGTCGACCAGAAGTCATTGAGGAGCGTAGGCGATGGGGGGAAGTGGAGTACCCATATGTCCCCTGGCGCTGCCAGTCGGAACGAACCGGTTATCTATGACGACCATCAACGGCCTGCGGTTGCCCGCTATCGAGGCGCCGGCTGCCACTGTTGTGCGAGCGCCCGTTCGCGCGGCGCCTTCGATCTTCCACGAGCGCTGGTGGCTCGATATCGCCACGCAGGGCAACTGGAAGCTCGCGGTGGTCAAGCAGAACGACGAAATCATCGGCGAGATGCCGTACGCGACGCAGCGCACGGGGCTGTGGCGTATCTCGCGCCTGCCGCCGCTCACGCGCACGCTCGGGCCGGTCATCAAGCCGGTGACGGGCAGCGTGGCGCGCCAGCTGCATCACCGCCTCGACGTCACCGGGCGGCTGATCGAGCAGTTGCCCGACTGCGACAGCTTTTTCCAGGTGCTCGACCCTCGCGTCGACGATGCCCTCGCGTTCGCACTGCATGGCTTCACCGTGTCGGCGCGATACACGTTCCGCATCGGTGCCCAGACCGCGGCTGACGAAGCGTGGGAGCACCTCGCCAGCAAGACGCGCAACGTGATCCGCAGCGCCTCGAGGGAGCTAACCGTCGTGCCGGACCTCGCACCCGACGAATTCATTGCGTTTTATCGCGCGAATCTCGCGGCGCGCTCGCGTACCAACGCATACGGGGACGAGGTCATGCGCGACCTCGTCAATGCGTTCGTCGAGCGCAAGGCTGGCACGCTGCTTGGCGCGTATGGGAAGGGCCGCAAACTCGTTGCGGCGGTCGGTCTCGTGTGGGACCATCAGGCGATGTATTACCTGCTCTCCTCGCGAGCGCAGGACGCGCACTGCGGCTCGATCAGCCTGCTGCTGTGGACAGGCGTTGGGCGTGCACTGGAGCGCAAGCTCACGTTCGACTTCGACGGCTTTTCGAACCCGTCGACATTCAGCTTTCTCAACGGCTTCGGCGCGACGCTCACGCAGCGGCTTGGCGTCGAGCGACACGGTACGGGCTATTTGCTGGCGCGCACGCTCAAGCGCTGGCTGTCGCCGGCGCGGGTCTTCGTACCGAACCTTTGAGCGGAGTTTCGCACGCGGGGTGCAGTGGCGCAGCGATCGCTGTGCACCATGACCGGAGCAGGCGCTATGGCTCAACTTGAGGACATCCTGGTGAAGATCCTGAATCTCGATGCGGAGATCAGGTACTGCATGGCCCATTTGGCAGACGTGGCGCATGGAGCTCATGAGCGCGTTCATCCATGGATTGATGAAGACCGTAGCAGTCTACTGGTGCGCATGGAGCGCCTCAAAAAACGCCGCGAAATCCATTTCCTCGCACTGAACACGCTGATTTCGCGGCGCGCAACCAATCAATTCCTCGCTGGGCAACCGGCGGGCACACGCTCGATGCCCCAAGCCGCCATCGCTTTGGAATTGGCGAAATCGCAGGAATGCCAATGAGCTGCTGATTGAAACAGAAGCGCCGGGCCATGACTTCAACGGGATCGGTGCAAACCGTCGCTCCCGGCTTTCTCCATAGCAGCTGTCCATAAGGATGCATTTACGAACAGCCACCACGATCTACTTTCCGTCCGTCGATGCAATATGCTCATACAAGCTATATAGGAGTTTTTGCCGGCCAGGGAAGGGAGACATGATGGATACGAAAATGGTCGTTCAAAGGCTCACAATCCGGGCCGCCATGGGCAAGCTCAAGATCATCCCGGTTTGGCGATGCCTGGCAAAAAGCGGCGCGAGAGTCGTCCGGTGGAGCGTCTGCGCTGACCGCAACGATGGTACGGACCTGATGACGGTCGACATTATCGAATCTGATCCGGTGTGCACGGAAGAGATCGCCATTGCACTCGGCAGGGCGCCTCTGGAGATGACCGTCACGGCTTTCGTGTTGACGGTTATCTCGGCGTCCAGATCTTCCGGTAAAGCCGGCGGCGAACCTGCACGCAACGCTGCGGATTCGCGCAGAACCGCTCGCCCGGGTCCGAAGCTGACGGTACTTGCGAATGACGGTAACGCCATCTCGCCACGTTCACGAGACTGATCACGCGCAACCGGGGGACGACGACGAACGACCATCCACAGCAGCCAGTCCGAAATAGGTGCGGCACGCCCACTTCGGGCGATTATTATCGGAGGAATCGAAGCGCTTCGGCATGTAACGCTCGGGTCGCGGAGGCAATGACCGTGCCGTCGAATCGGTCGTCAATTGCATGACCCGACCATGTCGTAATGACGCCGCCAGCACCGAGGACGACGGGTGCTAGCGCCATGACATCGTAGATCTCCAGCCCGGCCTCCACGACAAGGTCCACGTGCCCCGAGGCTAACAACGCATAGCCGTAACAATCGGTTCCGAAGCGGGAGATCGAGACAGCGCGCGACAGATTCGAAAAAGCCGCTGACGCATCGCCAACGAATGTCTGCGGGTCGGTCGCGCAAAGTCGCGCGTCGCGCAATTGCTCACACGAACTGACCTTGCAAGGCACGCCGTTGAGAACGGCGCGATTGCCGTAGCCTAACCAGCGCTCGCGAAGCACGGGGATTTCGATCATGCCGTAGACGGCAATACGCTTGTCGAGCACCGCTACGAGCGTTCCGAAGAGCGGCAGTCCCGCCACGAAACTCTTGGTGCCGTCGATGGGGTCGATCACCCAGGTTACACCATCGCCAATCTCACCGCCTTCCTCTTCTCCGACAATGTTGGCCGCTGGATACTGGGACACAATGAGTTCACGAAGCCGTCTCTCAATCTCCCGGTCCGCCACCGTGACGGGGCTGTCGTCGGCCTTTGCCGCGATGTCGAGCTTCGTCCGGAAATGCTTCAACGCGAGCGCTCGTGCTTCGTTTCCGAGTAGTTCGAGAAACGTGAAGGTGACCATCGGAGACATGTTCGATTCCTTCATCGCAGAGCATTGCCATGCCTTGTCCGCGCCCGTTGCGAAAGGCAGAACGACAAGGAGGTTCCTGGCCTGTTGATGCTCGCGAAAACTGGGTATCGGCATTTCTTAATGATATGCGTGTGCGAGATCGTTGCGGATCCGGCGATGTCTGCGCGGCGCCTGCTGCAGACGAAACCGCTCGGTAAGCGCTTGCTGCAGAAAGGGCTGGATGTGGAAGGCGGGTGATATCCGGCTGCGCTGGCTTGGCTGGGCGCAGTCGGACCGCGGTGAACCCGCGGCCTCGTAACCTGATTTGACTCGCGTCGAGTCGCATGAAGGCTGCGGTAGCCGCGACCGCCGTTCATCCCTCAGCCAGGCAACGCGAACACGGTAGCGTTCAGATCCAGCGCGCCTCGACCACGCTTCGTCGCGCGACATGGCGATTCCCATGCTGTCCAGCGCATCGCTGCCGCTGATGTTCATTTGCAACAGTTGCGGATAACCCCTGTTGACCCATTGTCGTCACATTGCTTACATTCGCGTGTTCGCATCAAGAATCAACGTTCTTTCTGCGAACAAAATTTACAACGAACAGATTGACGACCGGGTCGCGCTGGCTTCGGTTGAATTTGGAGATCTTTGCGCTCATGAATCGCACCATCACAATGACCCGGATCGCCTGCGCGATCGCAGCCCTGGCAAGCGCGCCGGTTTTCGCTCAAAGCAGTGTCACGCTGTACGGTATCGTCGATGCGGGCATCGGCTGGCAAAACAGCTCGACGACGTTGGGATCGGCCACGTCCACGCCGCCATCGTCGAAGCCGCTCGCGGGCGGCCGTTCGCAGGTCAAGATGCTCAATGGCATCTGGGCCGGTAACCGTTTCGGCCTGAAAGGCGCGGAAGATCTGGGGGGCGGAACCAAGGCCATTTTCACCCTCGAGCAGGGCTTCTCGATTTCGAACGGCGCTCAGCAGTATTCGGGGTTGGGATTCAGCCGCCAGGCATGGGTGGGGGTGACGAACGATGCGTACGGCACGCTGACGGCTGGCCGCCAGTACACCTCGTACTACACGCTGCTGTCGCCGTACAGCCCCACCACGTGGCTGACCGGTGCATACGGCGCGCACCCCGGTGATATCGACTCGCTCGATACGCTCTACCGCGCCAACAACTCGCTGGTCTATACGTCGCCGAGCATGCACGGTCTGAAGATCGGTGGTTCGTATTCGCTGGGCGGCAACCCGGGCAGCTTCAGCGCCGGGCAAACGTGGAGCGTGGCGGCACAGTACCTGAACGGCCCGTTCGGTATCGCTGCAGGCATCCAGCGCATCGACAACGCCAACAACGGCGGCCCGACGTGGAACTCCACGACGTCGAACAACGGCGCGCAGCCGGCAGTGTCCGCTATCAACAACGGCTTCCAGACGGCAGCCAAGCAGCAGCGCATTGCGGTGACGGGCGGCTACGCGTTCAATTCGCAGTGGGACGTTTCGTTCTCGTACTCGAACGTGCAATACGCACCGGGCGCGAACTCGTTCTTCCACAACACCGCCATCTGGAACACGGGCGGCGCCGTGCTGCACTTCAAGCCGACGGCGGCGCTCGACCTGGCCGCTGGCTATAGCTACACCCGTGCGACGGAATCGAACGGCATCACGAGCGCGGCCAGCTACAACCAGTTCGTCCTGTCGCAGTACTACAGCCTGTCCAAGCGCACCGGCCTGTATGCGCTGGAAGCGTATCAGCGTGCCAACGGCCAGACGCTCGCAGCTGACGGCAAGACCGTCATCAACGCAACGGCAAGCATTGGTGACGGCCAGAACGGCGCACCTGCGTCGTCGCGCAGCCAGGTTGCCGTAGGCGCGGGTATTATCCACAGGTTCTAAACGCCGTACGCTTATAGAAAAATCAAGGGGCTCGTATTCACGAGCCCCTTCGTACTCAGGAGACCTTCATGAGCCGCAGCACTGCTGTGAACGTTCAAACCTTCATCAACGAGCATCCCTTTTCTCCGTTCCAGTGGCTCGTCTTTTTCATGTGTTTCATCATCGTCTTGCTGGACGGTTTTGACACGGCCGCGATCGGTTTCATTGCGCCTTCGTTGATCGCCGAATGGGGCATCGCCAAACCGGCGCTCGCTCCGGTGCTGAGCGCCGCGCTGTTCGGTCTCGCGTGCGGCGCGCTCGGCTCCGGCCCGTTGTCCGACCGCCTCGGAAGACGCGTGATGCTGATCGGCTCCGTGCTGCTGTTCGGTGTCGCGTGCCTGGTTTCGGCTTTCTCGACCAGCATCGAGGAACTGACCGCGCTGCGCTTCATCACGGGCGTCGGCCTTGGCGCGGCGATGCCGAACGCGGTGACGATGATGGGCGAGTACTGCCCGGACCGGCGTCGCGCAACCGTGATCAATCTGATGTTCTGCGGCTTTCCGCTTGGCGCTGCGTTTGGCGGTTTTCTCGCCGCGTGGATGATTCCGCATTTCGGCTGGCGTAGCGTGCTGCAACTCGGCGGTGTCACGCCGCTGCTGCTGCTCGTCTTGCTGATCACCCAATTGCCGGAGTCGGTCCGCTACATGGTCGCCAGCAACAAGCCGGTCGAACGGATTCGCGCGGCGCTCGCGCGCATTTCAGGCGACGCGGTGCAGGGCGCCACCTTCACGATGACGGAAAACGTGCCGCAAACCGGCGGCAAGGGCCTGGGCGTGGTGCTGTCGCGTTCGTACATCATCGGCTCGGTGATGCTGTGGGTCGCCTATTTCATGGGCCTCGTGATCTTTTATGCGTCGATCAACTGGATGCCGATCCTGCTGAAGGATGCCGGCCTCAATCCGCAACGCGCAACACTGATCTCCGCGCTGTTCCCGCTCGGCGGCGTCGGTGCGGTGCTGTGCGGCGTACTGATGGACCGCTTCAACGCGAACCGGATCATCGCAGCCTGCTATGCGCTGACCGCGGTGAGCGTGTACTTCATCGGACAGGCGGCCGGCAACGTGGGTGCGCTCGTGTTCATCGTGTTCGTCGCGGGCGTGCTGATGAATACCGCGCAATCGTCGATGCCCGCGCTCGCCGCCGCGTTTTATCCGACCCAGGGCCGCGGCACGGGCGTCGCCTGGATGCTCGGTGTCGGCCGTTTCGGCGGGATCGCGGGTTCGTTCCTCGTGGCCGAACTGACACGCCGCCACTTCACGTTCGGCGGCATATTTGCGACGATCGCGGTGGCGGGCCTGCTGTCGTGTGTCGCGCTGCTCATCAAGCAAATGGCACGACCTCATGTGACGGAGCCGAACGCAACAAAGGCGCAGTCGTTCGGACATTGAACGAACGAAACGGCGTCACTATCGTGACGGCGGTGTAACGGCATGAGCATGAATTGACGACCCGGTCGCTCGCGCGCCCGGGTCGTTTTTCAATTGGCGACGCATCGAGACGTGCGTGCAGTCGTTCAAGGCAGCGGGAAGTCACGCAAAGGCCGTTGGCGCGGCTTGTATGAAAGACAACAAGAATGCGCCTGCTCAATTTCGATTCTCGAACCGGAGGGCGGCGGCGTGTTTACTTTCCGGATATTCGCAAACCTGCATTCGGATCCCTACCGATTAGTGATTTCCCGATGAAATAAGCGATGTTGGCAGACGATTCTTGAACTAGACTCTAACTCTTGCTAAGTTTCAGAGACACTTTCCATGTAAGTTGATGCGGCGATCGATAAGCAAAGGGGCATTTATGGCTATCGTCGTACACAACATCACCGCGAGTCTTTCGAGCCGGAGCGTAGCGTGACGGCGAGCGACCCCGCGCCCGCTGCGGGCGGCTGGCGGCATATCGTGCGCGCGCAGGGCATCAGTCTTTCCTACGGCAAGATTCGCGCGCTCTCCGGCATCGACCTCGCCATTGGCAGGAACGAAATCGTCGGGCTCATCGGCGATAACGGCGCGGGTAAGTCGACGCTCATCAAGGTGCTGACTGGGGTCGTGCGGCCGAGCACGGGCAAGCTGTTCATCCGGGACGAAGAAGTCGACTGGAGCCGCTTTTCCGTGCGCGAGGCGCACCGATTGCGCTTCGAGACGGTATATCAGGAGAAGTCGCTAGGCGAGAAGCAGCCGCTGTGGCGCAATTTCTTCGTCGGCCGGCAAATCACCAACCGGTTCGGCTTCATCAATGTCGCCGAAGAACGGCGCATTGCCAACGATATTCTGAAGCATCAGCTCGGTTTCCGCGGCGTGGGAATCGACGCAGATTCGTTGATCGCGAAACTTTCCGGTGGCGAGCGTCAGGGCGTCGCGATTGGACGGGCGATGTATTTCGAAAGCGATCTGATCGTGCTCGACGAACCGACCGTTGCGCTTGCCATTAGCGAGGTGCGAAAGGTGCTCGATTTCGTGCGCTCGATAAAAGAATCCGGCCGCGCCTGCATCTATATCGAGCATAACCTTGCCCACGTGCACGAGCTCGCCGATCGACTGGTCGTGCTCGATCGTGGCCGGATCGTCGCGGATATCAAGTCCGGCGAGATGAGCCTCGAGGACCTGACGCGGTTCTTGATTTCGCTGCAGCAGAGCGGACACGGGCCGGCGGCGGTTGCAGGGGCAAAGCCGTGAGTGATCCGCTAAAGGAAAAACGGCTGGCGCGGTTAGTGTTCTTCCGCCTGCCGCGTGTTGCTCGCGTGGAAGGATTGCCGAGCCTGGTCGTATTTGCGTTGGTCGTCGGCCTGTTCATGGCAACCGCGCCACGCGTTTTTCTGGGCTGGCCAATTTACTTTTCATTTCTCACGACCGTGCCGCCGTTGGCCGTGCTGGCGATCGGGCTCACGCTGGTGATCGCGGCAGGGGAGATCGACCTGTCCTTCCCCTCGGTGATGGCCTTCTCGGGGTTTCTCTTCGCCTGGTGCGTGAACACCACAGGGTCTGCCTGGCTAGCCATTGTTGCGGCGTTGGCCGGCGGCGCGCTGGTCGGCGTGGTGAACGGGGTGTTGGTCGCGGTGGTCGGTGTGCCGTCGATCATCGTGACGATCGGCACGCAGTTTCTTTGGGCAGGTGTTGCTTCGATCCTGTCCGGCGGGCTATCCAATGCGCTGCAGCAGCTCGCCAGCGGCTCGGCCTATGCGGTATTTGCGGGCACGTTGTTCGATATGGTCCCGATGCAGTCGCTCTGGGCGCTCGGGCTCGCAGTGTTCATGTGGTTCATCCTCAATCGTCACCGTTTTGGCGAGCATGTGCTGTTCATCGGAGACAACCGCAACGTGGCAAAGGTGCTGGGCATCAATGTGCCGCGCGAGACGGTGAAACTGTTCACGCTGATGGGTGTGCTGGCGGGTTTCGCCACGGTCCTGCTCACACTCGAGAATCTGAATTACTTCTCGACACAGGGGCAGGGCTACCTGCTGCCGGCGCTGGCCGGCGTGTTCATCGGCGGGACCTCGGTGTTCGGCGGCACGGCGACGATCGTCGGTACGTTCTTCGGCACATTCGTGATCGGCATGCTGGAGGCCGGAATCGTAGCCACCGGGATCGCCGGTTTCTGGGTCCAGGCGATCGAGGGCGTGGTGTTCATTGTCGCCGTGATTCTGCATCTGTTGGTCGAGAATCCCGCCAGGCTGCGCGCGTTGCGCGAAAAACTGAGCTTTGGAGGGAGATAAAGCCGTTAAATCAGGAATAGGAGCAGAAATGAACAAGATCATGACGGGATTACTCCTGGGTGCGAGCGTTCTTGCGTTCGGCTTCGCATCGATGGCCGGTGCCACCGAACCCACCACCACCGGGCAGCTCGGCAACGGTATGACGATGTATATGCAGATGGGCGGAAACCCCGGCGACGGCGCGACGCTCCCACGTCAGACCGGGGCTGCGGACGCGGGCCATGCCTTCGGCATCAAGGTGATCGAGCAGTTCTCGGCCTGGAGCCCGGAGACGATGCTTGCGCAATTTCGCCAGGCGATGGCGGCGCATCCCACCTGCATCGGCATCATGGGACATCCGGGGGATCCCGCTTTCGCGCCGCTGATCAAGCAGGCCGTAGACCAGGGCATCATTGTTACCGTTGGCAATACGCCGCTGCCTGAAAACCAGAAGCTCTACGACGCGAAGGGCTTCGGTTACGCCGGCGTCGAACTCTACATAGGCGGCCAGATTACCGCTCAGGCGATGCTGAACGCCGGACTCAAGAAAGGCGACGAGGCGCTCGAATACGGTGTCTTCAACGAGAGCGTGCGCAGCCAGTCCGACCGTGGCCTTGCCGAGACGCTGGAAAAGGCCGGCGTGAAGGTCACCCGGCTCAATATCTCACCTCAGGTGGATGCCGATTCGTCGCTCGCCGTGCCGATCCTCGTCGCCTTCATTCAGGCGCACCCTGATCTGAAGGCGATCGGCACCCAGCACGGCGGCGTGACCGGGTTCGTTCCGCAGGCGCTCCAGCAGGCTGGCAAGAAGCCGGGGCAAATCATCGTGGGTGGCATCGATCTGGCGCCCGCTACGATTGCCGGTTTGCAGAACAAATACCTTACCGCGACGCTCGACCAGCAACTCTATCTGCAGGGCTTTCTGCCGGTCACGCAGTGTGTGCTCTCCGCTGCGTATCACTTCGCAGGACTGACGATCAATACCGGCGCCGGTGTCCAGACCCCCGCGACGATCGACTCGCTCATTCCGTTAATCAAGCGAGGGATCCGCTAACGAAGGGCAATACGTGTCCCGGCGCGGCTGGCCGCGCCGGGACACGGCCAGTAGGTGTTTGTACCAATGCGAAAAGGAATATCGCACAAAGCCAATATTTCATTAGAAGGTTATCGGGCTTCTCCCTAGACTGTGCCGAGCAACTCGCGCGAACGGGGTTCTCTGCGACTACGGTTCGCGCGGTTGTCTCACAGAAAAACTCCGGCAGGTGGCGGCGCCCTGGGAACAGGAACGCTGATTGGCGTAGCGCTACCGGACGGGTGTATGCGATCGATGGCACGGCTATCGTCCGTTGGATCGAGGAGGAGAACGTGCTCAGTTCACGGGAGCGAGCCTTACGCAAACCGGCGTTCGTCAATGCGGGGCTGGCGGGAGCGCCCGAGTGCGACGCCGCCGAAAGGGTGGCTCGGCAAGCGACGCTTTCAAACGCGCACCTGAGACTCGGTGTGGAGGCAGGGGTACACGGCGGGGTTGGGCAACTGGAGTGGAATGACCGTGGGATATGGACGCCCATCCTTCGACAGGCGGATCGGCCGGGCCCTATCACGACTCCCCGTCGACTCTCGTGTCAGCCGTCCATCTGGCTCTCGGACGCCGCGCAGGGCATCCGGCGTTCTGCGGCGCCGTCGGCGTTACGGCCCGTCGCCAGGCGCATGCCGATTTCGGTGACGGATATTGCCGCGACGAACGATTGGCTGATCGACTCGAGCGCAGAAAGATCCCTCCGTTTGATCACGGAGACGACAAAACATTATCGGGCGATTCAGACGTACGAACTCGACGGGCCGACACTGCATATCGCCGTCGATTTAGAGAATATCGGGAGCACGCCGCTACAGTGCGGAATCGAAATCAGGCCGCTCCTCGTGCGAGATCCGGATACACGCATAAGCGCACCGGCGGGCGGGATCTGGATTGCCCGAGGTTCGGGAAATGCTCCCACGCTCGTTCCGGCGCCCTTCGCTTGGCAATTCGGCGTGGCCTACCCTTTGCCCGCGAAGCCGGTTGACCACACATTCACTGGCTGGGGAGGGAAAGCGCTGGTCGAATGGCCTGCGCGGCAATTCTCCCTCGCGATTTTGGGAAACACGGACTGCTATCGTCTTCGTGCATTTCCGGATGAGGATTCTTTTTCCTTCCAGGTGATGAATGATCAATCGGGACACCGCTACGTGAGGGATGACGAAGTGTCCGGGCTAACCGTTCTCGCCGCGGGAGAAACGCTCAGTCGTCGCGTCTGCTTCAAGGTCGAACGTCTCGCTTCTCTGTCGAAAACCACGCGCGGCTCGACGCCCTCATGATGCGGCGTTCCAGATCGATTCTTTCATATCAATAAAAAAAGACATCAGGCTGTCATCGGGGGAAATATGTTCAAGGGGTTCAGCATCAAAAGCGGGCTGACCTGCGTCATTGCGGTGTTTGTCGCCATTCTCGCTGTGACGAGTTCCGCGGGAATGCTGGCGCTGAAGCTGAACAACGACGCGCTGCGAGCAATGTATGAAGACGACACCCGTTCGTTGATTGCGCTGAAGACCAGTGACGCACTGCTTCAGCGTGCCCGCGTCTCGCTAAACAGCTACCTCTCGTTGTATGGCCTGGGCGATCCCGAGCCGGACCTGCTTTCGGGCGCACGGCAGGATCTGAAGGATTCCGAAGCAGAGTTTTCAAAGTATCTGTCACTGCAACAGAGCGTCGATTCAGAAAAGGCGAAGCAACTGGCGGCGCGGCGCCGGGCTGTCCTCGACACGGCAGTCCTGCCGGCCGCTGATGCGCTCGGCAGCATGGATTTCGGCCGTTTCAAGGAGCTTCAAGGGAAGGCAACCCAGGACGCGGTGGCATCTTATCAGCGTGCAATGAAGGAGCGGGAGAACGCGGTCGTCGATGCGCAACGGGAGCGCTTCGAAGAGGCGCAGTCGCGCTTTCACTTGATGGTTGCCATGCTCGCGGGAACGGCGATCGTCGCGCTTGCCGTGGGAATACTCGCGAGGCGGATCCTCGTCGGAATCGTCGTGCACCCTGTGGCTGAAATCAAGGCGCATCTCGCGCGCATTGCTTCAGGCAATCTTCAGGGTGACGTGCTGGCCGGAAGCCGGAACGAAATGGGTATGCTCATGGCTGACGTCAGGACGATGCAGGAGGCGTTGGTGCGAACGGTCCGTAGCGTTCGCAGCGGAACGGAAACCATCAATGTCGGTGCGCAGGAGATTGCATCGGGCAGCGCCGATCTCTCACGGCGAACCGAGCAGCAGGCGGCTTCGCTGGAGCTTGCGGCCGCGAATATGGGGCAGTTGACGCGGGCCGTCAAAAAGAATGCCGAGACAGCCGATACCGTGAGTCGACAGGCGTTGGCCGCGTCCCAGACAGCCTCCGCGGGCGGCGAGGTGGTTCACGAGGTGGTTCGGACGATGCAGGGAATATCGGTGCATTCGAGCAAGGTCGCCGAAATCGTCGGTCTGATCGAAAGCATTGCGTTCCAGACGAACATCCTGGCGCTGAACGCCGCCGTCGAGGCCGCGCGGGCAGGAGAACTCGGGCGCGGATTCGCGGTCGTCGCGAGTGAAGTCAGGAGCCTGGCACAACGAAGTGCCCAGGCGGCCAAGGAGATCAAGCATTTGATCGACGCCACCGTTGGAAAGATCGACGAAGGTTCGTTGCTCGCGCAGCGGGCAGGCTCGATCATGACCGAGGTCGTGTCGTCAGTCTCGGCGGTAAGCGGTTTGATGGCCGAACTGCACCGGGCGACCGAGGAGCAGAGCCGCGACATTGAACAGGTGAGCGGCGCAGTCGTGCAGATGGATACAACGACTCAGCAAAATGCCGCGCTCGTCGAGCAGGCTGCCGCCGCGGCCCAGTCGCTCAAGGAGCAGGCCGCGCTGCTGGACGATGTGGTGTCTGAGTTCAAGATTGCCTCCAGCATGTCCTGATTTCCTGGTCGGCGCGGACGTCGCGGCATCCAGTGCCGGGGGCGACGTGCCGGGCATCGACTAGATGCAGCTAGAAGTGACTTCGCGCCGCGTCAGCGGCCTGTCCTGACCTCAAGCGTCGGACCGCAGCAAGCTGCCGCGCAAGCGGCTTCCCGCCTCGACACTGCTTCGACGCCTCCCCACGCGCGCCGCGGCACACCTCATCGCAGCGGCGGAAGCGATGTTCGTCCCAACCCCCTCCCTTTTCTGACCTGCATCAATGGATTGGGACCAACTGCTCTCGGGTGTCACAAATTAAAAAGTGGCTGTCCCAAACGAGAAAGTCAAGCGGATCGGGAAGTCCTAACCTTATCTCCACGCGAGTCCTGTACGCGCCCAGAACGAACGGAGACAAGGAGTCCACGCATGGCCCTCACTGAGCAGCGGTACCCAACGATTCGCAAGCTGATGATGAACATTTAAGGAGAAGCGATGCGAATCGAACAATTGACCTGTTCCATCGGCGCCGAACTAATCGGCGTCAATCTGGCCGATGCCGTTCACGACAACGGCCTCTTCGCCGCGATCAAGGCGGCTTTGCTGCGACACAAGGTGCTGTTTCTGCGCGATCAGAACATCAGTCGTGCTGAGCATGTCGCCTTCGCACGCCGGTTCGGCGAACTGGAGGATCATCCGGTGGCGCCGTTTCACCCGGACGCCCCAGGCCTCGTGCAGATCTACAAGTCGCCCGAGCAACCCAACGACCGCTACGAGAACGCGTGGCACACCGACGCGACGTGGCGCGACGCGCCACCGATGGGCTGTGTGCTGCGTTGTATCGAGGGTCCGGACGTGGGCGCCGACACGATGTGGGCCAACATGGTGCTTGCTTACGAAAAGCTGCCGGAAGAGGTGAAACGCAAGATCGCCGGGCTGCGTGCTCGCCACAGCATCGAGGCCAGCTTCGGTGCGGCGATGCCGATCGAGAAGCGTCTCGCGCTCAAGGCGCAGTATCCGGACGCCGAGCACCCGGTGGTGCGCGAGCATCCCGAGACTGCCGAGAACATCCTGTTCGTCAATGCGTTCACCACGCACTTCACCAACTTCCATACAGCGGCGAACGTGCGCTATGGACAAGATGCCAACCCCGGTGCGGGCGATCTGCTGCGTTATCTGGTGAGCCAGGCATTCATTCCGGAGTACCAGGTGCGCTGGCGCTGGAAGCCCAACAGCATGGCGATCTGGGATAACCGCTCCACCCAGCATTACGCGGTCATGGACTATCCGCCATGCCATCGCAAGATGGAACGCGCAGGCATCGTCGGTGACCGTCCGTTCGGTCCCGGAGAGCGCGCGGCGTAAGTGGCGCGCGTTGACCGATCATCCCCAAGTCAAACACCGGCCCGCACATCGTCGGGCTCATGCAAGGAGACAGCCGTGAACTTCATGGACGATTCGTGGTTCCCCGAGAATCAACAAAAGCTGTGCATCTGCGCCGCGCCCTATGGGCCGGAGTGGCTTCCCTCGGACTTTCCGGAAGACATTCCGGTGAGCATCAAGGATCAGGTGCAGAAGGCCGTAGACTGCTACAACGCCGGCGCAACCGTGCTGCACGTTCATGTTCGCGAAGAGGACGGGAAGGGCTCCAAGCGCCTGTCGAAGTTCAACGAGCTGCTTGCCGGGCTGCGCGAAGCGGTACCCGACATGATTCTGCAAGTCGGCGGCTCGATCTCGTTCGCGCCCGAGAACGAAGGCGATGCGGCGAAGTGGCTCAGCGACGATACCCGTCACATGCTGGCCGAGCTGCTTCCAAAGCCCGATCAGGTGACCATCGCGATCAATACCAACCAGATGAACGTCTGCGAGAAGATGACGGCCGCTGACGTTGCCGGCACGTCGCTGGGCGAGCCGAAGATGTACGAGGCGTATCGCGAAATGACCATTCCTGCCGGGCCGGCATGGATGGAGGAGCATCTGCGGCGTCTTCAGGCGAAGCGCATCCAGACCGAGTTTCAGCTTGGCGACGTCGCCCAGCTCGAGACCGTCGAGCGCATGATGCGTCGTGGCATCTACCGCGGACCGCTGAAGCTGACCTATGTGATGATCGGCGGCGGCTTCGATGGCGCCAATCCTTATACGCTGATGAACTTCATCCGTCATGTGCCGGACGGCGCGATCCTGACGCTGGAATCGTCGATGCGCCATGTGTTGCCGATCAACATGATGGCGATTGCGATGGGCCTGCATGTGCGTTGCGGCATCGAGGACAACATCTGGACGCAGGACCACACGAGCAAGATGAGCACGGTCGCGCAGATCGAGCAGCTGGTGCGCATTTCGCGCGAATTCGGACGCGAGATCGCCACGGGCAAGGAAGCGCGCAAGATCTATAAGGTCGATGAGTTCTACGACGGCGTCGACGAGACGCTGGCCAAGGTCGGCTTCGCACCCAATCGCAAGCCTGGTCAGCGCGGCTTCACGCTCCACGCCTGACAACATCGCGGGGTTCCCTGGCGCGTGGCGACGCGTCGGGGCCCGTTGGCGTGCTCCCGCGGCGCTTTCGCCACTGAGAGGGGCTGGTATCGAATGTCTTCGCAAACCAGCTGGAAAAAGCGCTGGGCACCGCAAATCCCAGCAGTGTGGCGACCTCCGATAATGCGAGGTCGCTGCCCGCCACGAGCCGGTCGGCCAATTCCATCCGTGTCGATTGTAGCAGCCCGCGGAACGATTCACCTTCGCTCACCAGGTGTCGATGGACTGTCCGGCGATCGACGCCCAGATGATCGGCGAGTTGCTGTGCCGTGCAACGGCCGCTTGCCAGCATGGCGGCAATGAACTGCCGCGCCGTCGCGCTCGAGCTTGGGCGTTGCTGCGCAAGCACCTGATCGAGGTACCGGACAGCGAAGCGGGTCACGTCACGCTTGCCACGCGGCAGGGGCCGGTTCAGATCGGCCGCGCGACATACCATGCCGTCGAATTCCGCGTTGAAAGTAATGGGGATGCCGAAGAATTTGCGGTGGGGCTTGCTGTCTATCGGTGGCCTGTGTGTGAAGCACACCTGCACCGGCTTCCAGACCGAACCGAGTAGTTCGGCGATGATCCGGTAGACGATTCCTACCGTCATTTCGAGCGCCTGCCGGGTATGGGCCGAGCGTGGCAACAGAATGTAAGCCCGAATGGCAACCAGATCGCGCTGATGTTCGATGCGCACCATCAATGAAGCGCTAATCAAACACAGATACCGGCAGACCGTGTCGAGCGCCAGCATGGCCGTCGTTTCTTCTCTTGCCACGAGACCAATGGGACCCAGATTGGACAGATCGCGCAGCGCTGCGAGCCGCAGCCCGAAGTCTTCGACGCCGCTCGCGTCGGCACTGGCCGAGAGCAGTTCGCAGGCAGCCTCGAGGCTGACTGGGGCCTCGGGATCGTCCAGGGCGTGGCGCCCGAGCCCCGCGCGCCGCAACATGGCTTTGGCGTCCAGGCCGACGCTTTGGGCAAGCTCGGAATAGCCGGCCAGGCTTGCGCCGTGGGTGACGGGTATTTGTGCAGTCTTGAGGTCTCCAAACATCCGGGGATCCTACCATCTTGGCGCTGCCGCTTCGACGAGTTTGCGGTGCGTCCGGCGGAGCCTGGCGCCGAAAGCCCTCGGGGTACGGTTCGAATTGGAGACGCGCTGCGCGTCCCCCCGCCGCCGGCGGATGGGCGAGCCCTGTTCGCGGACCGCTTACGAAACTACGAAACGCGCAGTGCGAAGCTAGATGCGGGGTAGGTCGTCGATGGACTTCTCGACATTCCCGTCGGGGACTTCGAGGTCGATTCCATCGACCCCGTTGGGATGGGGTACCGGCTTGAACTTGGGACCCAAAAACCGCATTCCGCCGAGCGTAAAGACGGAATACACCACTGTCCCCGAGGCGATGTCGCTCGTCACGGCCGCGACATCGACGACGGCCGGTTCGGATAGCCAGTCGTGTGTTTGAGGGTCGATCAGCGCCCAGCGCACGTGGGTTACGCGGTCCGTTGAAGGGCTGATCCGTACGCCGTTTATCCCATACGTAGCCATAGCGATCACCTCCGATCCACTTTGCAATGGTAGTCCGAACGGTCCGAGGGTGGAAGTGCCGGATTTCGCCGCGCGAGCCTCGCGTGGCGGCTGGCACGAGCTAGAAAGGGGTGATTTCAGGTTTATGCGAAATCTTAATTGCCACGTTTTCACGCGGCTCGCTACCGTGTACCCACTTGACCAGCATATCCGCCGTCATGGGCCGCGCGAACAGGTAGCCTTGCGCCACTTTGCAGCCTTGAGCGTGCAGCGTACGCCTTTGCGCATCGGACTCCACGCCTTCGGCAATGATGTCCAGAAGCAAGTTCGAGCCTATGCCCATGACAGCCGCCGCCAGCGTCCTTGCACTCTGATTGGTTTCGAGTTCGCTAACGAAGCTCCGATCCAGCTTGAGTTCGTCGACGGGCATCCGGTAGAGATAGCTCAGACTCGAATAGCCCGTGCCAAAGTCATCGATCGACAATCTGACGCCCAGTGCGTGGACTGCGCTCAAGTTGGCGAGGGCACCGGGTACCTTGTCGAGCAAGACACCTTCGGTCACTTCGAGCGTCAGGTCGTTTGGGCAGAGACCATGCTCGGCAAGCAGCTGGGCAATCCGGTCGGGAAACGCGCAGTCGCAAAAGGTGGTCGGAGAGACGTTCACAGAAACGTGCGGAATCCCGAGACCCAGGCAACGCCAGTCGCTCAGTTGTCTGCACGCTTTCCCGAGTACCCATCGATCGAGCGTGGCGATCATGCCGCTTTCTTCCGCGAGAGCGATGAACCGCTCGGGCGATATCGTTCCAAAGTCCGGATGAAACCAGCGCGCCAGTGCTTCCACGCCGTGAATACTTCCGTCCTCGAGTCTCACCTGAGGTTGGTAGTGGAGATCCAGCTGATCATTTCGTAATGCTTGTCGTAGTGCCTGGTCGAGCTTGAGGTTTTCCTCCGCGATCCTGTTCAGTTCGGGGTCGAACAGCGAATATCGATGTCGGCCTGTCGACTTCGCCTGGTACATGGCCCTGTCCGCGCGCAGGAGCAGTGTGTGCACGTCATTGCCATGCTGGGGGAAGAGCGCGATGCCCACACTTGCTGTCGGTGTGACGGACAACGAGCCGATCATGACCGGTTCGTTCAGTTTCGCCATGATCGATTCACATCGCACAGTGGCTTCTTCGGCATCACACGGCGTCAACACGATCACGAACTCGTCACCCGCCAACCGGCCCGCAAGGTCGGTTTCAAGCATGCATCCTGCGATGCGTCGTGCAACCTCGCACAAGAGTGTGTCGCCGGCGGAATGGCCGAACGAATCGTTGACCTGCTTGAAACGATCGAGATCGAGAAACAGCACGGCCAAAGTCTGGCCCTCGCGCGTTGCGCCGGCGAGCGACGATTGCGCGAGCGTGATCAGCGCACTGCGATTCGGCAAGCCGGTGAGGCTGTCGTACCAGGCCAGGCGACGGATATTTTCCTTGCTTGCCTCGCGCTCCAGCGCGAGCGAGCAAAGGTCCAGGCCGACGTTTGCCAGGCGTCGGTGCAGATTGTCGGGGTTGCGTGGCTCACGGTAGTAGAACGCCAGCGTGCCGAGCGGACGTCCGTCGCTCGATCTGATCGTGTGCCACCAGAAGCTTTGGATACCTGAAGATAGCGCCAGCTCCTTTTGCGTGCCCCAAAGCGAATTGGCCGGTTGTTCCGCAAAGTCCACCAGTTGGCCTTCAAGGCCGGACACCTCGGAACCTTCCGTGCCGTGGCCGGGATTCGTCTCGTCGATGGCCTTCACGTAGTGCACGGGCAAGCTCGGCGCAGCGAGCGTACGCAGCTTTTGTTCCTTGTCGATACATCGGATCGATACCATCACTTCGGGTGCGATCCGTTCGACTTCGAGGCAAATGAGCAGCATCACGTTGGCGATGGGCGCTTCGCGAGCCATTGCATGCAGGACTTTGTGCTGAAGCACTTCCTGCATCTTGGTGTGCGTGATGTCCGTCCACACGCCGACCATGCTCGTGCACTCGCCATGGTCGTTTTTGACAGCATTGATGACTGCGGAAACCCAGAGCGGTTTGCCCCAGCGGTCGTAGACGAGGATCTCCACCCGAAAGCTTTCGCGCGCGATCACCCGGTCTCGAACATAGGCCAGCGTCTCTTCATCCGTATACCGTCCGGCGACTATTGCGCTCGGCACGTTGCCCTGCATGTCGTCCTGGGTGTAGCCGAGCATGCGCGTAAAACCATCGTTTACGTAGATCGTCGTGCCGTCGGGATCGGTGACGACGATGGCGGTATCCGTTTCGTTGGCTGCGAGCGTGAGCAGATTGTGCTCGGCCTCGATCGTGCATCGGCTTGCGCGCTGCAAGGATGCGCATGGGCCGTCTCCAGCGACGGCGCAAGGAGCGCCTGGCGGCTGAGTCGTTTTCGCGTCGCCCAGGCCACAGGCAACTGAAGCAGTGGAATGCTGATTCATGACCCAAAGAGGTATTCAGAAAGATTCCGCAGGAGGCCAGTCAGCGGTCAATTGGGCACCGCCTCCGCATCGCATCGCATCGCGGTCGAACCAGAACCGTGATCGGCTCACCGCTTTTAACGGCAACGGACGGATTTTCTGTAGTTCGCAGCAGGTGGCGCTCGCGTTGCCTGGGGCAGGAAAGTGCCAAAGTGGGCGGCTCGGGCCGGGTTCGGCGCGCACATGAATGAAGTACACGCTGAATTTCAGTTGAAATATTGGCGTCTGAATGCACCCTGACTTGTTTGTGTGAGGAAAGTTAACGGTCCTTACGATTACGTTGCGCTTCGCGTTGACTTATCCCGTTGTTTTTTCGGTAGCCGTCCTGGCTCGGATTCCGGCGCGCGCATCCCCTGACCGTGTTTGGCGGCCTCTCGCCTTCAAACGAGCTTGACTGTCTTTTATGCAGAATATGCATAACCTCATGCGGATACAGCATTAGACGATCGCAGTACGCCACTTCATCATCGCGTCTCCGCTGCAACTGCGGTTGCCCCTGCGTCCCTGCAGCAACAGGGCATCACAACAAGGACGGGCGTCCGGCGCCCCCGCGGCCCGCGAAGACGGGCCCGGCGCAGCGCACACGCTTCGCTCCCGCCTGCTGGCGCGCGCCGTCCATATCGTAGGAGACAATGTGAGTCAATCGATACAACGGAACATCGGCCCGTTCGCGCTGATGTTCACCGGCCTCGGGTCGATCATCGGTTCGGGCTGGCTGTTCGGCGCGTGGAAAGCGGCGAAAATCGCAGGTCCGGCGGCCATTTGCGCCTGGATCATCGGCGCCGTGGTCATTCTGGCCATCGCGCTCACCTATGCCGAACTCGGCGCGATGTTCCCGGAGTCGGGCGGCATGGTCCGTTACGCCCGTTATTCGCACGGCGCCCTGGTGGGCTTCATCAGCGCGTGGGCGAACTGGATCGCCATCGTCTCGGTGATTCCCATCGAAGCCGAAGCGTCGATCCAGTACATGAGCACCTGGCCCTATGAGTGGGCGCATGCGCTGTTCGTCGACGGATCGTTGACGCATTCAGGCCTCGGGCTCTCGGCGATCCTCGTGATCATCTACTTCATGCTCAACTACTGGGGTGTGAAGCTGTTCGCGCGGGCCAACAGCGCCATCACGATCTTCAAGTTCATCATCCCGGGCCTGACGATCGCCGGCCTCATGGCGGGCAGCTTCCACCACGAGAACTTCGGCGAGACGACCACGTTCGCGCCGTACGGCTGGTCGGCGGTGTTCACGGCGGTGGCAACGAGCGGCATCGTGTTCGCGTTCAACGGCTTCCAGAGCCCGATCAACCTCGCGGGCGAAGCGCGCAATCCGGCGAAGAGCGTGCCGTTCGCGGTGATCGGCTCGATCCTGTGCGCCCTCGTGATCTACGTGCTGCTGCAGGTCGCCTATATCGGCGCGGTCAACCCCGCTGACGTCGCGAAGGGCTGGAGCACGTTCGACTTCAAGTCGCCGTTCGCGGAACTCGCGATCGCGCTGAACCTGAACTGGCTCGCGATCCTGCTGTACGTCGACGCGTTCGTGAGCCCGAGCGGCACCGGCACGACCTACATGGCGACGACCTCGCGCATGATCTACGCGATGGAGCGCAACAACACGATGCCGAAGATGTTCGGCAATGTGCACCCGTTCTACGGCGTGCCGCGCAACGCGATGTGGTTCAACCTGCTCGTCTCGTTCATCTTCATGTTCTTCTTCCGCGGCTGGAGCTCGCTCGCGGCGGTGATCTCGGTGGCGACGGTGATCTCGTACCTCACGGGCCCGATCAGCCTGATGGCGCTCAAGCGTGCCGCCTCGGACATCGAGCGGCCGCTCTCCGTGCCGTTCATGAACGTGATCGCGCCGTTCGCGTTCGTCTGCGCGTCGATGATCCTGTACTGGGCGAAGTGGCCGCTCACGGGCGAGATCA
>NZ_BBJJ01000070.1 GCF_000739815.1 Paraburkholderia mimosarum LMG 23256 = NBRC 106338 | reverse complement strand
CCGCCGAATGCAGTGCGCCGTTCTGGAAATAGCTGTCACTGTTGCAGCCGAGCGCCATCAGCATGCCCTGCCCGATCGCGACGGCGTCCGCGCCGAGCGCCAGCGCCTTGGCGACGTCGGCTCCCGTCCGTATGCCGCCCGATACGATCAGCTGCACCTGCCCTTTCATGTTCAGATCTTCGAGCGCGTCCACCGCCTGGCGCACCGCGGCCAGCGTCGGAATCCCCACGTTCTCGATGAAGCAGGTCTGCGTGGCCGCGGTGCCCCCCTGCATCCCGTCGATCACGACCACGTCCGCGCCGGCATGCACGGCGAGCTTGACGTCGTTGAACGTGCGGGTCGCCCCGACCTTCACATACACGGGCGTGTTCCAGTCGGTGATTTCGCGCAGTTCCTGGATCTTGATCGCCAGGTCGTCGGGACCGGTCCAGTCCGGATGGCGGCTCGCCGAGCGCTGGTCGATGCCGGCCGGCAAGGTGCGCATCGCCGCCACGCGCGGATTGACTTTCTGCCCCAGCAGCATGCCGCCGCCGCCCGGCTTGGCGCCCTGGCCGATCACGATTTCGATGGCGTCGGCACGACGGACGTCGTTCGGATTGAAGCCGTAGCGCGAGGGCAGGCACTGATAAACCAGCGTCTTCGACGAGCGGCGCTCCTCCTGGGTCATGCCGCCGTCGCCGGTGGTCGTGGACGTGCCCATCGCCGTCGCGGCCTGACCGAGCGCCTCCTTGACGTTCGCAGAGAGCGCGCCGAAGCTCATGCCCGCGATCGTGACAGGAATATCCAGCACGACGGGTTTCTTCGCGAAACGGGTGCCGAGCACGGTCTGGGTCGAACACTTCTCGCGGTACCCTTCGAGCGGATAGCGCGACAGCGAAGCGCCGAGAAACAGCAGGTCGTCGAAATGCGGCACGTGGCGCTTCGCGCCCAGACCGCGAATCTCATAGAGACCTCGCTGCGCCGCCGAGTGGATATAGTCGATCGTCTTGCGGTCGTAGCCATGTGACTCTTCGTGCTGCAAACGAACGAACTGAACGGGTTTGGCATCCATGGGGAACCTTGTCGGAGAGCGTGTGTTCAATATTCCTGGTTCGCGTCTGCGTTCCAGTGATAGAGCGTGCGTGCGGAGGCGATCCGCTTGAAGGACGACGGGTCGTGGTCCAGCCCGGCGGCCGCGAGCAACGTGCGCACGGCGTCGATATCGGCGTCGCTCATCGGCTCGTACTGCGCGTCCGCGCCGAGCGATTTCACCTCGCCGCGCACGTAGAGCACCGCTTCGTAGAGCGAATCACCCAGCGCGTCGCCCGCGTCGCCGCATATCACCATGCGGCCCGCCTGCGCCATGAAGGCCGAGAAGCTGCCCACGGAGCCGCCCACCACGATGTCACCGCCCTTGAGCGAGATGCCGCAGCGCAGACCCGCATCGCCGTCGATCACGAGCAGTCCGCCGTGCGCGGAAGCGCCCGCGCCGTTGGAAGCGAAGCCGCGCACATGCACCTTGCCGCTCATCATGTTCTCGGCGACGCCCGTGCCCGCGCTCCCCTCGATCACGATCGTCGCCTGCTGGTTCATGCCACCGGCGTAGTAGCCCGCGTGGCCCTGGATCGTCACGTGCAGGTCGGCGTCCACGCCCACGGCGATGTTGTGTGCCCCGTTCGGCGACGTGACGGCAATGCGCTGCCCTGCCAGCACCGCAGCGTCGCCGTGCAGGTACTGGTTCAGGTCGCGGACCGTCCGCGCATCGAGGTCGAAAGCGAGGTCGAAACTCAGGCTTTCCATACGTACATCTCCTCGGGAGCGGGTTCGAAGACCTTCGCGTTGCGGATATCGGGCAGATGCGCGAGCGAGCGAAACTCGGAGGCGATCGCGACGTAGTCGTCGTTCTCCGCGACCACGGCCGGCTTGCATGCGAACGGATCGCGGATCAGCGCGAGTTCCGTCGTCGTGCCCATCAGGAACGTGTAGAAGCCGTCAAGCTCCTCGAAGCCCTTTTGCAGCGCGTCGGGCAGCGGGTCGCCTTCGCGCAGGCGCCATTCGAGAAAGCGGCATGCGGCTTCGGTGTCGTTGTCGGTATCGAAGTGGATGCCGAGCGGCTCCAGCTTGCGGCGCACGCCATACGGATTCGACAGCGATCCGTTGTGCACGAGGCAGAAGTCCTCTCCTGCCGTGAACGGATGCGCGCGGTCCGGCGTGACGGCCGATTCCGTGGCCATGCGCGTGTGGCCGACGAGGTGCGAGCCTTTGAGATTCCCGAAGTCGTAGCGCGCGGCCACCTCGGCGGGCGAGCCGATGTCCTTGTAGAGATCGATCGAGCGCCCGGTGGAAAGCAGATAGAGCTTCGGATAATGCTCGCGCAACCACGCCTTCACGCGCCCGGCGTCGCCCTGAACCGTGAGTACGGCGTGATTGCCCTTCACGTCGAAGCGCGCCGAGACGTCCATGGCACCATTCAATGCGTCGGCGAGCGCGGCCCAGGGAAACTGCGCGCCCTCGTCCGTGAAGCCCGCGTAGAGGCTCAGCTTGCGCTGGCTCGCCCCCACTTCCCTGCCGAACACCGCGAGCCCCGCCGAATCGGGTCCGCGCTCGGTCATGCCGATCAGCATCGGCACCATCAACTCGCCGAGCCGCTCGCGTAGCGCCGGTGTCTTCACCAGCAACCCTACGATTCCGCACATCGTGTGTTCTCCTTAGAAAAATTCGAGGTAGCTCTTGAGTTCCCAGTCGGAAACGTGCCGCATGTATTCGAGCCACTCCATGCGCTTGAGCTTGAGGAACTCGCCCGCCACCGGGCCGAGCGCCTCGCAGATCAGCGTGTCCGCTTCGAGCGCGTCGAGCGCCTGCTCGAGGTTTTGCGGCAACACCGCAATGCCGTGCGCGGCAAGACGCTCCGACGACCACTCGTAGAGGTTTTCGTTGGCGGGCGTGCCTGGATCGAGTTCACTCTCGATGCCATCGAGGCCCGCCGCAATCACGGCGGCCGTTGCGAGATACGGGTTGCAGGAGCCGTCCGGCAGACGCAGTTCGATGCGCTCGCCCGGCATGCGCACCATGGTCGAGCGGTTGTTGTCGCCATAGCTCACGTAGGCGGGCGCCCACGTTGCGCCGGTGAGCGAGCGCCCCACCACGAGGCGCTTGTATGAGTTGACGGTCGGGTTGCACAGCGCGGTGAGTGCGGGGGCATGCTTGAGCAGGCCCGCGGTGAACTGGTAGCCAAGCTTTGAGAGTCCCATGCCGAGCGGATCGGTGGCGTCGGCGAACAGGTTGCGCTTGCCGTCGCCAATCGAAACGTGCATGTGCATGCCATTGCCGGGCCGGTTCGCGAACGGCTTCGCCATGAACGAGCAGATCATGCCCAGTTCGTTGGCGATCTCCGACGCGGCCATCTTGAAGAACACGTAGTGATCGCACGACGTCAGGCAGTCGGTGTACGTGTAGTTGATCTCGAACTGGCCGTTGGCGTCCTCGTGATCGATCTGGTAGACGTCGATGCCCACCGCGCGCAGCGCTTCGGTGAGCCGCTCGAGGAACACGCGCGTGCGCGACAGCCCCTTGTAGTCGTAGCACGGCTTCGCCAGCGTGTCGCTGGGGTCGCACGGTTCGAGGGTTCCGGCAGCGGAGCGGCGCAGCAGCGAGAATTCCGGTTCGAGCCCCGTGAAAAGGGTCCAGCCGCGCTCGGTCAGGCGTGCGACCTGGCGCTTGAGCGTGACGCGCGAATCGAAGGCCCACGGCTCGCCATCCACGTGCCCGTCGCAGACGATGCGCGCGAGGCCCGGCTGCCACGGCACGGGCGTGAGCGTCGCGAGATCGCCGACCGCCATGAAATCGGGGCCGTTCGGCTCGATGCCGACACCCCAGATCGCGAATCCCGCGAAGCCCGCTCCCGCCTCGAGCACCGTCTTCAAATGCGCGACCGGCACCGACTTGGCCTTTGCGACACCATGGATGTCGACGAACTGCGCCAATACGTACTTCACGCCCTGCTGAGCGAGCCAGCGCTGAGCGTCGTCGGCCGAGCCAAAGCGCGGCACGCTTCCCAGCTCGTTGACCGGCAGCTTTGCATCATTGAGATTCATCTTCACTCCTTGCAACTCATCCACGGTTGAAAGAGCGGTGCGCCCGACTTCATGTCGGTTACCGAGGCGGTTCGGCCGTTGCGGGGAAGGGTGGCCGAATCGCGCGCTCGTACTGCGCACACGCATAAGTTCTCTACATGCAACTTAATTTCCTGCTATGAAACACCTGGCGCACACGCGTGCCCGATGCCTGCTGCGGTTCTGCCTTTGAACGAGGCCATGCATGCAAACGGGGACGACAGAAAAGCACCACTTAAACGCTATCTTTCGATTTTCATCTATCAGCCAGGAACTGCGAAATGAGCCGCAAGCCCCGCCATTTCTCCTGCGCTACCTCTACGCAACGTTCGTGCCATGTTTATCAACATGAATCAAATATTCCTGTTGAGAAACACGCCGCGGGCACGCCAGCCCTCTCTGCCTCGCGCTCCTGATTCGCCCGCATTGCCGTTTGCCTGCTGACGGTGCGCGGTTTTCCTGCCTGCTGAGCGCCACTGCACTGAATCGGGACGCGGGCTTACGCTCGAGTATCAGAAATACTTATGAAAGCGCGGACGTTGGTGCGAGCGCCCGCACCGCGTCGAGCGTTGCACCGACCATGCGGGCAAGCGTGGGCTGCATGGCTTCGGCACGTTCCACCGCGTAGTCGAAAGGCGCGCGTTCGTTCATGTAGGTGGACTGGCACATCTCCAGTTGAACCGCATGAATCCCGCGTTCCGGCGCGCCGTAGTTGCGCGTGATGTAGCCGCCCTTGAAGCGGCCGTTCGCTACCGAAGTAAAAGGACTCGCCTGCATCGCATCAACTGCGGCCCGCCGCACCGCGCCCGCGCAGGTGCGCCCGTCCTGCGTGCCCAGGTTGAGATCGGGCAGCTTGTCGTCGAACAGGCGCGGCAGCACGCTCGCGATCGAATGCGCCTCCCACAGCAGCACGTTCGCGTGACGCTCGCGCAGCCGCGCAAGCTCGGCCGCGAGTGCGTCGTGATACGGCTGCCACCATTGCGCGACGCGTGCAGCGCGCTCGGCCGCGTCGGGTGCGCAAAGGCCTGTAGACGGGTTCGCCGCGGAACGTTTCCTCGCGGTACAGGCCCGTCGTCGTCTGACCCGGATAGCGGCTTTCATCGTTGGGCGGCCGGTTCCGATCACATAGCGCGACACGCGCGCACCGATCAACGTCGCGCCAGGCTCGCGCACGAAGGCACATAAACGATCCAGATGCCAGTTGGTATCGGCGACCGCGAGCGCTTCATCCGTATACAAATGGCGCAGTGACGGGGGAATCCACGCGCCCACATGCGGAATCGATACGACCAAAGGCGTGTCACCGCGCTCCAGCGAGAATAGTTCGGGCATCTTCATACTCCTCTCGTGCACCCCTCATCGATCCCGCCTCTCACACCGCGAGGAAGGGCTGTCAAGTTGAGGTCGATGGGCGCCTCGCCAGATCTCATGATGGGCTCCACGAATGACTGCGCGACTGACGCCGGCCGCCGTGCGCCCGGTCCCCGCATGATGCCGCCCTGGGCGGCAGACACGCGGAGGATCAGCGATCGCGGTTGTGAACCATAAGTTCGTCTAATACAGAAAATTGGCGCCCACCGGGGACGCAGAATTTGCCCCATCGTTCACCCACGGGGGCCCCATGAGCCACTTTGACTATGTCGTGATCGGCGCCGGTGTGATTGGCGCATCCGTCGCCCACCATCTCGCCGCGCTCGGCGCGAAAAGCGTTCTCGTTCTCGATCAGGGCACGATCGGCGCCGGCACCACCTCACAGTCCTCCGGGCTGCTGCGCACGCATTACTCGGTGCGCCAGAACGTCGAACTCGCCCGCGCGTCCTGGTGGGCCTTCAACAATTTCGCCGACTATCTCGGCGACGACGAAGCCTCCTGCGGTCTCGTCAAATGCGGCTATATGATCAGCGCGCCCGAAGGTGACAAGCTCGATCCGCTGGCCGCCTCGCTGCGCGCGCAGCAGGACATGGGCATCGAAGTGCAAGTACTCGACCGCCAGGCGGCGCAGGCGCGCCTGCCGATCGCGACCTTCGACGACGCCGCGCTGATCGGCTTCGAGCCCGAAGCCGGTTTCGCCGACGCCTACCTCGTCGCAACGAGCTTCGCGCGCTCCGCGCGCCGCCAAGGCGTAAAGATCATGGAAGGCGTGCGCGTAACCGGCCTCCTGCGCGAAGGCCGCCGCGTGGTGGGCGTGGAAACGACGGCAGGCCGCTTCGGCTGCGGCACACTAATCAGCACGCAGAACATCTGGACGCCCGAACTCGCCGAGTGGATCGGCGTGCCGCTGCCGGTGAAGCCCGAGCGCCATACCGTGCTCGCGCTCGAATGCGAGGCCGCGCCCTACACCTTCGCGATGCCCGCGTTCAAGGACCTCGGCTCGCCGGGCATGCTCTATTTCCGCAGCTACGGCGGCAGCCAGATGCTGGTCTCCGAAGGCGTGGTAGGCGAAACGCTCAACGCGCCCGAGACCGAACAGGGCGAGATCTCGCTCGACTATGTTGCGGAAGTGGGCGCGCAGGTGGCTGAGCACTTCCCCGCTTACGAAGCCGCCGGCCTCGCTTCTTCGTGGACCGGCGTGTACGACGTCACGCCCGACTGGAACCCGGTGCTCGGCAGCGTTGCCGACGTGGCAGGCCTTACGGTGGGCTTCGGCTTCTCGGGCCATGGCTTCAAGCTCTCGCCTGGCATCGGCAAGCTGCTTGCGCAGCACGCGCTGGGTCTGCCCACCGACGTCTCGCTCGAACCGTACGCGCTCGAACGCTTTGCAAGCGGCGCGCTGCTGACCGGCAAGTACGGTCTGGGCGCAGTGTCGTAACGCCAACGCGCGATGTGCTGTCGCATGCAAACAGGAGACAACTGATGACTGTCCGCATTCTGGTGCCCGTCAAGCGCGTGGTCGATCCGAACGTGCGCGTCCGCGTGAACGCCGCCGGAGCCATCGAAACGGCGGGGCTCAAAATGTCGCTCAATCCGTTCGACGAATGCGCGCTCGAAAAAGCGCTGCAACTGAAGGAAGCCAGTGTGGCCTCGCATGTTACGGTGCTGACCTGCGGGCTGCCCGCGCACCAGGACGTACTGCGCACCGCCCTCGCGATGGGCGCCGATGATGCCGTGCTCATCGACACGGACGCAGCCACGGCCACGCTCGATTCGCTCGCCGTCGCGCGCCTCATTGCGGCGCATATGAAGGACGCCGATTACGGTCTCGTGCTGTGCGGCAAGCAGGCCATCGACGGCGACGTGGGCGGCGTAGCCGCAATGCTCGCCGCCCTGCTGGGCTGGCCGCAGGCGCTCAATGCGAGCGCGCTCGACGCCATCGACGGCGGCTGGCGCGTGAACTGCGGCGACGATACGGGCACGGCGACGTGGCAGCTCGACGGCCCCGCCGTGGTAAGCGCCGATCTGCGCCTGGCCGAACCGCGCCGCGTGACGCTGCCGAGCATCGTCAAGGCAAAGCAGAAGCCGCTCGCCACGCGCGAAGCCGCCTGGCTCGGCGGCGTGTCGAACGCCCATAGCCACGTGCTGAAACTGAACGAACCGGCCGTGCGCGAGCCCGGCGTGAAGGTGGACGGCGTCGAAGCGCTGCTCGCAGCGCTCGCCGATCGACGCGTATTCGAAACCGTGGGAGCTTGACTATGAGAACGCTGGTCCTGGCCGACACCGATGTGGGATCGATTTCCGATGTCACGCTGCGCGTGATGGGCGCGGCGCTGCAACTTGGGCAGCCCGTCGACATGCTCGTATTCGATGCGTCAAGCGCGCCAGCGGCGGCGCGTGTGAATGGAGTCGAGCGCGTCCTGGTCGCATCCGCTGGCGCAGTCGATACGCTCGCGCCCGAAACAATCGCGGCGCAATTGCTCGCCCTCACCGGAGACCACTCGATGCTGCTCGCCGCGCATCGCGCCTCCGGCCGGGCTGCGCTGCCGCGCGCGGCAGCGCTCTCCGGGGCTGCATTCATCGCCGACGTCGTCGCCGTTCGCGAGCGTACGCAGTTCGTGCGCGGCCTGTATGCGGGCAGCGTGATCGCGACGGTGACGAGCGCCACGGCGCGCACTTATGCGAGCGTGCGGCCCTCGTCGTTCGCGCCCGTCGCGGCGCACGGAGGTGCCGCTCAAGTCATTGCGCTCGCACCTATCGCACCGTTTGCAGCCACGCGCCTCGTCGTGCGCCACGCCGCCGCGCAGAGCGGGCAAGACCTCGGCAGCGCGCGCGTGGTCGTTGCGGGCGGACGCGGCCTCGCCTCGCAGGAAAACATGGGGCGTCTCGGCAGGCTTGCCGACAAGCTCGGCGCGGCGCTCGGCGCCTCGCGCGCCGCCGTGGATGCCGGCTATGCGCCGAACGCCGCGCAGGTCGGACAAACCGGTCGCAGTGTCGCGCCCGACGTGTATGTGGCGTTCGGGATCTCGGGGGCGATCCAGCACCTCGCGGGCATGAAGGACTCGAAGTTCATCGTCGCCGTGAACAAAGACCCTGACGCACCGATTTTCTCGGTGGCCGATGTGGGGCTCGTTGGCGATCTGTTCGATGTGGTCGGCGCGCTCGAATCTCGCGTGCAGGGTGCGCAGACATGTGTATGAACGCACGCATACCCGCTCCTTCTGCGCACGCCAGCGCCGCCGAAACCTGCTCAGTGCGTTTGATCGACTGCATGCGCGTGCCGCCCGAACCCTGGGCCAATGGCGGGGGCACGACGCGCACCCTCGCGCGCAGTCCAGAACAGCACGGCGCCACGCCATGGCGCGTGAGCATTGCGACGCTCGTCGGTCCGGCGAAGTTTTCACAGTTCGCTGGCTACGACCGGACGCTCCTGCCCATCGACGACAACGCAATTGAGCTGCATTCGCAGGACGGTCAACTGCTCGCGCGCGGCGGCGAGCCGGTGCACTTTTCCGGCGATCTGCACGTGTGGGTCGTGAATCTGCCCGCGCGGCCCATGAATGTTCTCAACGTCATGTGCAAGCGCGGCGCATATCGCGCGCGCGTGAGCGTCGCGGCGCATTCACTGCATGTGACGCCGGCTCCGACGCATCTGCTCGTTAGCCTCGCCGGGCAGTGGAACGTGGAGAGCGCGTTGTTGCGCGGCGTGACGCTGGCACCGCTCAACGCATTGTGGGTCAGCGGGCGGCCAGAGGAACTTGCGCTGCGCCCTTCGGGCCCTGGCGCGCAGTTGGCGTCGATCGCCATCGAACCGGTTACGGCCGAAACACAGGGACTTCTTCGATGATGCATCAAGGGGAGGCGCTCATCGCGCGATACGGCCCACGCGAGTCGATGGAATACGACGTGGTGATCGTCGGCGGCGGCCCCGCCGGGCTGTCCGCGGCGATCCGCCTGAAGCAGCTGGCCGCCGAAAAAGGCGCTGAAATTGGCGTCTGCGTGCTGGAGAAAGGCTCGGAAATCGGGGCGCATATCCTCTCGGGCGCGGTCATGGATCCGCGCGCCCTCAATGAGCTGATTCCCGACTGGAAGGAACAGGGCGCGCCGCTGAACGTGCCCGTGACGGAAGATAAATTCCTCTTCCTCTCGGAAACGGGCGCGAAGTCCGTGCCGAACTGGGCACTGCCCGACAATTTCAAGAACCACGGCAACTACGTCATCAGCCTCGCGAACGTCACGCGCTGGCTGGGCCAGCAGGCCGAAGCGCTGGGCGTGGAAATCTTCCCGGGCTTTCCGGCCGCCGAAGTGCTCTATAACGACGATGGCTCGGTCAAGGGCGTCGCCACCGGCAACATGGGCGTGGGCAAGGACGGGGAGCCCACCGAGAACTTCCAGCTCGGCATGGAGCTGCACGCGAAGTACACGCTGTTCTGCGAAGGTTGCCGCGGCCACCTGGGGCGGCAGCTGAACGAGAAGTTCAAGCTCGGCAAGGACGCCGACCCGCAGGTCTACGGCATCGGCATCAAGGAACTGTGGGAGATCGATCCCGCGAAGCACCAGCCGGGCCTCGTGATCCACACGGCCGGCTGGCCGCTCGAGAGCGACACCTACGGCGGCTCGTTCCTGTACCACACCGACAACAACCAGGTGATGGTGGGTTTTGTCGTCGGTCTCGCGTACCAGAACCCGTATCTCTCGCCGTTCGAGGAGTTCCAGCGCTACAAGACGCACCCGGAAATCCGCAAGTATCTGGAAGGCGGCAAGCGCGTGTCGTACGGCGCGCGCGCGATCACGGCGGGCGGCCTGATGTCGCTGCCGAAGCTCGTGTTCCCGGGCGGCGCGCTCGTGGGCGACGATGCGGGCTTTCTGAACGCCTCGCGCATCAAGGGCAGCCACGCGGCAATCAAGACCGGCATGCTGGCTGCGGACGCCGCATTCGAAGCCGTGCAGGCCGGCCGCCAGAGCGACGAGCTCGCCGCGTACCCGGAAGCGTTCAGGCAGTCGTGGCTCTACACGGAACTTTACAAGGCGCGCAACTTCAAGCAGTGGATGAGCAAGGGCCTGTACCTGGGCACGCTGATGGTGGGCATCGAGCAGAAGCTGCTGGGCGGCAACGTGCCGTGGACGCTGCATCACCAGCATCGCGATCACGAGATGCTGAAACCGGCGTCGCAGTGCAAGCCGATCGAGTATCCGAAACCGGACGGCAAGCTTACGTTCGACCGGCTCTCGTCGGTGTTCATCTCGAACACGAATCACGAGGAGAACCAGCCTGCGCACCTCACGTTGAAAGACGCGAGCGTACCCGTGAACGTGAACCTGCGCACCTACGCGGGCCCGGAAGCGCGCTTCTGCCCGGCCGCGGTGTACGAGTTCGTGAAGAACGACGATGGCAGCGACCGCCTGCAGATCAATGCGCAGAACTGCGTGCACTGCAAGACCTGTGACATCAAGGACCCGACGCAGAACATCGTGTGGGTCACGCCCGAAGGTGGCGGTGGTCCGAACTATCCGAACATGTGATGTACGGTGCGCTCGCGAAAGAGGTACCTCTTCATGACGATTGATTCGTACTTATTGACCGGTGATCGTCATGGTGCGGCATCTCGACCGCACCATGGAGAAAATGATGAGTACACTTAAGGAAGAGAGTCCGCAGATACTCGCGGGAGGGCTCAGCGAAGGTGCTGGATTGCAGCGCAAGATTGGATGGGCGGGCGCGTTTTGGGTGGCGAGCGGCGTCCCGGCACTGGTGCTGTTTTCTATCGGCTCGATCGCGGCCACGGTTGGCAAGCCATCGTGGATCATCTGGGGCGTGTCCATCTGCTTCGGCCTGATTCAGTCGTTTTCGTACGCGGAAATCGCCGGCCTCTTTCCGCACAAATCGGGCGGCGCGTCGGTCTACGGCGCGATCGCGTGGGTGCGCTACAGCAAGCTGCTGGCGCCGCTTTCGGTCTGGTGCAACTGGTTCGCGTGGTCGCCCGTCCTCGCGATCGGCTCGGGCCTCGGCGCGGGCTACGTGCTCAGCATGCTGTTTCCCGCGAACGCCGCGATCAACACGTGGCAAATCACACTCGTCGATCTCGGCTGGCTCGCTAGCGGTCTCTCGCTGCGCATCAACGCCACCTTCGTGATCGGTGCGGTCATCCTGCTCGCAACCTTCGCCGTCCAGCATCGCGGCATTCTGCAGGCGGCACGGCTGCAGATGATCCTCGCCGTTTCCGCGCTGCTGCCGCTGCTGCTCGTGGGCCTCTATCCGATCCTTACCGGCGACCTGCCGCGCGCGCATCTGCTGCCGCTCTATCCGCTCGCGAAAGATGCGGCAGGCCACGTGATCGACGGCGCGTGGGATATCTCCGGCGTCCAGTTGATGGCGGGTGGCTTGTTCATCGCCGCGTGGTCGACCTACGGCTTCGAAACCGCCGTGTGCTACACGCGCGAGTTCCGCGACCCACGCCGCGATACTGTGAAGGCAATACTCTATTCGGGCCTGCTGTGCCTCGTGTTCTTCACGATGGTGCCGCTCGCGTTCCAGGGCGCGCTTGGGCTCGGCCAGCTCGTCACGCCTGAAGTGAAGGATGCTGCGGGCAACGTCACACAGGCCGCCGTCTACGACGGAATTCTCTCGCCCGGAATCTACAGCGGTATGGGCGTAGCCGAGGCGATGGCGCAGATCGTCCACGCCGGCACGACCGGCGCGCTCATTCTCAAGCCAATGCTCGTGTTCGCGCTCGTGCTCGCTATCATGACATCGATGGCGGGATCGTCACGCACGCTGTATCAGGCGTCCGTCGACGGCTGGCTGCCGAAATATCTTTCACACGTGAACGAGAACGGCGCGCCCACGCGCGCGATGTGGACCGATCTCGCGTTCAACCTGTTTCTGCTGCTGATGTCCGACTACGTGGTCGTGCTGGCGATGTCGAATGTCGGCTATATCATCTTCAACTTTCTGAATCTCAACGCGGCATGGATTCACCGGCTCGATCGCCGCAACTGGGTGAGGCCGTTTCGCGCACCAAACTGGGTGCTCGCGCTCGGCACGCTGCTATCGTTCGTCAACCTCGCACTCATGGGTCTCGGCGCCGACGTATGGGGCAAAGGCACGCTGATTTCGGGCACCGTCTTCGCCGCGTTGATCGTGCCAGTGTTCCTGTGGCGGCACTACGTCACCGACAAGGGGCGCTTTCCCGACGCAATGCTCAGCGACATGGACCTCGTCTCACCCACGCTCGCAGCGCCCGAGCGACGAGCGGGCTGGCTGCCGTACGGGGCGATCGCGCTGGGCGTCGCCGTGGTGTGCGTGACGCACTGGATCTCGCCGTGACGTTCGCCGCGCGGCGCCTTGACCACGCTTGAAGTCACGCTCGGAAACGAAGCGGGGCGCACGGTCGACAATGACTGTGCGCCCCGTATTCGTTTGTGTTTTCTACGGACGCATCGCCGGCGCGCCGGCCGCCCTCAATCACGCTCACCGCGCGCCTTCCCTCACCTCGAAGATCGCACCTTCAATGCCGAGCACCTCGCTGCCTTCGGAATAGATGCCTACCCCTCTTTCCAACACCAGTTTGATCGTGTCGTCCGCACAGCGGATGCGATAGCGGAGCTCGAACGGCACGCGTTCGGCAAGCGCCTCCTGCACGCCATACCAGACATAATCGGCGAACTCCGGCAGGATCAGTTGGCTAAAGCTGTGCTCGTGGCTGTCGACGAACCACTCTGGCGGATAACCGGTGAGCGCCTCGCAGCCCGCGCTCACGATCTCCATGGTCCACGAGCGGTTGTTGCGGCCGCGATAGAGCAGTCCCGGCATGCCGTCGAGCAGGCCGAGCACGCCGCGCAAGCGCGCTTCGAGTGCGTTGGCGCGCCGCTGCTCCTGCGTGACGTCGACGAGCGAGAGGTAGTACGAGGCACCCTCGCGCGCCACCGTGCAGTCGAACCAGCGCAGATCGCCCGCCGGATGGAGTAGACGCAGGCGCGAGCGAGCGGCCATCCCATCGTGTCCGTCGCGCGCATCGCGCAGCAGCGCCTGCCAGCATCCGCGGTCTTCGGGATGCACGTCGCGCCCGAATGGCAGGCCCGCGCACGCGGCCGACATGGCGCGCGTCCAGGCCGCATTGGCGCTGCGCACGATGCCGTCCATATCGAGTATCAGAAGCGGCACCGGATAAGCATCGAGCGCGGCCCCCGCCACGTGTACTTCATCGAAACCGCTTGCCAGCGATACCATAGCGGCACTCCTAATGTCGCGCGAGCGCGTCGCGATGCACGCTCGCGGCCAACTCCAGCCGTGAGCGGACGTCGAGCTTGCGCAGCAGATTCTTCACGTACACCTTCACGGTGCCTTCGCTGATGTCCAGATGCCGTGCGATCAGCTTGTTGCTCAAGCCCTGCGCGATGAGTGCGAGCGTTTGCGCTTCGCGCTCAGTCAAGGCTGCGCGGCACGGCGGCAGCGCGGCATTTGCCTCGCCATGCCGCGCTCCTTCGTCGGCGAGCAAGTCGCGTACGCCTTCGTCAAGCGTCACCATTCCGTTCGCGCAATGGCGTACGTAGGTCAGCAGCACGTCGGGCTCGGTTTCCTTGAGCACGTAGCCGTCGGCGCCGAGGCGCAGCGCAGCGAGCAGTTCCGCACGTTCGGTCGACGCTGTCAGCACGACCTTCCGACAATCCACACGCAACTGGCGCAACTCGTCGAGCACCGTGAGGCCGCCGAGCCCCGGCATGTGCAGGTCGATCAGCACCATCTCGGGGTTGAGCTCTCCCGCGAGCGTGATGCCGAGGCGCGCATTCGACGCCTCGCCCACTACGACGAACTCGCCGCTCGCGTTGAAGAAGTCGGCAAGCCCGCGGCGAAAGAGAGGATGGTCGTCAATCAGCAGCAGCGTAGTTGGGGTCACCCGTTGTCTCCTTTCAGTCCGAGGTCGGGCACGACGAGGCGCACGCGCGTGCCGCCATCGATCCCGGCGTTGTCAATGTCGATCTGTGCGCCGATCGCTTGCGCGCGCTCGCGCAGGATGTTCAGGCCGTGATGACTCGCGTCGGTCGAGGCGCGCGTGAGCCCCACGCCATCATCGGTTACGGCGGCGCGCAGCGCGCCGCTGGCATCGGCGGAAAGCTCGACCCACGCATGGCGCGCATGCGAATGGCGCACGACGTTCGAAAGTGCCTCGCGCACGATCTGCAGCACGTGCAGCTCAACGTCGGGCTCGAGCGCGAGGTCGGGCACGCGGTTGTCGATTTCGAACACGACGTTCGAGCGACGCGCAAATTCCCCCACCGATCCGGCGATCGCCTCACGCAGAGAGCGACCGTCGTGCGTGAGACGCGCCGACGTGATGAGTTCGCGCACCTGGCGCTGCAAGCGCGTGACGAGAGAGCGCAATTCACCCACCAGCGCCTCTGAGACCTCTGAGCGGCCCATTTGCTGCTGGATCTGGCTGACGACGAACGAGATGACGCCGAGCTGCTGCGCGACGGAGTCGTGCAGTTCACGCGTGAGCGCGCGGGCGGCATCGCGTTCCGTGCGGCTCTCGCATGCGGCGAACTCGCGCAGACCGCCAAACAGCGTGGCGGCGGTGCCGAGTTCGGCGGCGAGCATCGCGGTGATGGCATTGTCGCCGTCATGAAGGCGCGCTGCGGACTCCCGCAGATCGAGCGTGAGCGCGCGCCGCCCCATGCGTGCAACGAGCCAGTGCCGGCCCTGCAGGCGGCACGCGGCGCACGCGGCACTCGATGTTGTCGAAGCCTGTTCCGCTCGCAGCGCGCAATCCGCGTCGACAACACGGCTGCAGATCGCGTCAGTTTCTCCGGGTGCATCACCGTCTTCGTGCAAACGCGCGCGGCTGCCGGGCACTTCGGCTTCCACGCGAGCGAGCCATGCGGCCGTCGCTTCGCGCCAGCCCGCGCCTCCCAGCAGTGCCTCGACACATCCAAGCAGCGCGTCGCGCAAACGCGCACCACCCGCCCACGCGCCTGCTACGTTCAACTGACCGAACTCGCGTCTCGACGACATGATCCCTGCCCGGAACAAATGGACCAGGTGATGCAAGCTCCATGCCATCGCGACCACGGCCGCGCCGTTACCTCGAAAGGCTTACCTCGTCTTCAGGATTGAGCGCCGATTACTGGCAGGGAACCATGTTGCAAAGGAAGAAGACGCTGTGCGGCACGCAATATCGCCTGCAAGGCTTCAGGCACAGACGCCCGACGTTCGCCCGCGCCCCGCAATTACGCATGCGCCGCACAGCGAAGCCGCCCCGTTGCACCGTTTTGAACCGCACCGAGCCGACCATGAACCAGGACATCGACACGCAGTTACCCGCCGACCGCCTGCCAAGCGCACCGAATTACGGCGTGCTCGCGCCATGCGGCGAGGCGCATTTCCATCTACTTGTCGTGCAGCACGGCGCGCTCGACGCCGCCGCGCCCCATCTCGCGCATTTCGCACCACACGCGGCGCGCTTGCTCGTCCTCACGATGGAGCATGCAGACCCAATCGGGACATTGGACGCGTTCGACATTGAAACGCGCTGCTGCGAAACCGAAGCAGCGCTTGCCGACGAACTCTTACGCGCATTCGGCAACTGCGCGCCGGGGACGCGCCTCTATATCGCGGGCGACGAAGCGTTCATATGGCGCATCCAGCATCGCGCGCTGGCCGCAGGCCTCGAACGCGACGAGATCGCTGCGATGGCGATAGGGGCGACGCGTGCCGTCTACTGCGTCCATTGCGCGAGCACGCGCGACTACGCAGCCCGCGACATGCGCGAAGAAAAAGAAATGGACGATAGCGTCACCTGCCTGTCGTGCGGCGTGCGCCTCGCCGTGCGGGGCCACTTCTCCGAGCGCCTCGGTGCATGGCTGGCCGTGTGCGCCGACGCTGATCACCCTTACGCCCAGGAGCGCGCATGAACACACTCGAAGTGGAAGTCAGCACCGCGCGCATGCTCACACCACTGGTGCGCGAACTCACCTTCAGGAACGTTGCGGGCCGCCTGCCTGCGTTCTCGGCGGGCAGCCACATCCAGCTCTGCATGCAGACCGGATCGCGTGAAGTGCGCAACGCCTACTCGCTCGCCTGCGATCCAGCCGACACGCGCACATGGCGCATTGCCGTGCGCCGCGCCGACGCTTCACGCGGCGGCTCCGCGTTCGTACATGCCGCGATCGAGCCGGGCATGACGCTGCGCGTAACGCGGCCCGCCAACCTCTTCGCGCTGCATGCGCTCGCGCGCCGTCACGTACTGATCGCGGGCGGCATCGGCATCACGCCGTTCGTCGCCCACAGCTACGAACTCGCGCGGCGTCACGCCGATTTCGAATTGCACTACGCGTTGCGCGCGGGTCGCTCCGACGCCTATGCCGACGAATTGCGCGCTCGCCTGGGCGACCGCTTTCACGCCTACGACACCGGTTCGCGACTCGACGTACACCGCGTGCTCGCGGCGCAGCCGCTCGGCGCCCATGTCTATGTGTGCGGTCCGCAATCGCTGATCGACGCCGTGCGCGACGCTGCACGCGCGCTCGGCTGGCAGGCACGCCGCGTCCATACCGAAGCCTTCGCCGCACCTGCGCCCGGCGCGCCGTTCACCGCGGTGCTCGCGCGCAGCGGCCGGCGCATCGACGTGCCCGCGGACCGCAGTCTGCTCGAAGCGCTCGAAGACGCGGGCGTGGCCGTCCCCAATCTGTGCCGCGGCGGCGTGTGTGGCCAATGCGCGACGCGCCATCTAGAAGGCGGCGTCGAGCATCGTGACCACTTCCTCCCTGCCGGCGAGCGCGCGACGCATCTGATGCCCTGCGTCTCGCGTGCCTGCGGCCCCTCGCTTTCCCTCGACTTGTGAGCCCGCGTCCATGAGCGTCCTGATCAAGCCCGCGCAATCCTTTCGCAACGACTTCAGCTTCACCAACAGCGCGAAGGCCATTGCCCGCTTTCCATTTCCGTTTCCCGAGGACCGCTACCAGTATTCGGTCAACATCGAGCCGGCCGCGCCGCGCGAACCCGGCTCCGTGTTCGAGCACCTGTTCGACATCGACGAGCATTACCGCTCCGAAGTGGCGGAACGCGCACTCGTGCTCGAAAACGATCCGCGCCGCGCGATAGTGATGCCGCACATGCAGAGCGCGTCATGGGATGCGCTCGAGCTGATCATGGAGCATCTGGCAGCCGACTATCCCGACTGGTTCGCGCTCGAGCGCGACGAAGATCGCTGGCAATGGACAAACCACGCGCTCGGCATCGAGCAGACATTTCGTTTCAGCGACGAAAGCACGCTACCCTACGCGCCGCTCGAATACATCGCGCGCCAGACGCAAGGCGATTTCGCCCTGCTCGACCAGCGCGATGGCGATCTCTTTATGGACGCGGGCGTGATCACCAGCCCCGCCGACTGGTCCCTCGCTTTCGACGCAGGCATGAGCTTCAAGCAATGGCATGCGCCCGTGCCGCTCGCGCATCAGATGGGCGTGTTCGAACGCGCGCTCAAGTATCTGCTTGCCATTCAGGCAGGCGCACCGGTACGGCGGCTGAACTGGACGTTGACGGTGCATCCTCGTCTCGACACGTCGCCAGAAACGTATCACGAATGGGGCCGCGACCGCGGCATCGTTACGGCTCACAACGCGGGCGAGCTGGTGCATCTGCGCGTCGAACTGCAAACGATGGCGCGCCTGCCGCGCAGCCATGCATTGATGTTCAGCATCCGCACGTATCTGTGCAGCGTTGCGGATATCTGCACGAACGCCGCCTGGGCTCAACGACTACATCGCGTACTGCGGGATCTGCCCGCCCCCATCGCCGACTACAAGGGCATGACGCGCTACCGCCCTGCACTCGTCGAATGGCTCAGCCAGTTCGACCGCTGAGGATGCCGCGCATCTTCTTGACTCACGACTTTCCTCACAGGAGCTGAACATGGCCAATTCATGGCGTATTTCCGCGCTCGCTGAGCGCCACCGCGCGCTCGGTTCGAAGCTCGAAGACTGGAACGGTATGGGCACCGCATGGACCTATGCGAGCGACCTTGCCGACCATCACGAAGCGATCCGCACTAAAGCTGGCCTCATGGACGTCTCGGGCCTCAAGAAGGTGCATTACGTGGGTCCGCACGCCGAAAGCCTCCTCGACTGGGCAACGACGCGCGACATCGGCAAGCTCTATCCGGGCAAATCGGTCTACGCGACGATGCTCAACGAAGACGGCAAGTTCATCGACGACTGCATCGTCTATCGAACGGGTCCGAACGCCTTCATGGTCGTGCACGGCGCGGGAACCGGCTACGAACGGCTCGTGCGCTCCGCGCAGGGCCGCCAGGTGGCCGTGCTCTTCGACGACGACCTGCACGATCTCTCGCTGCAGGGGCCCGCGGCCGTCGATTTTCTCGCGGAGCACGTTCACGGCATTCGCGATCTGCCCTACTTCCATCACTTGCAGACGCGGCTATTCGGGCGTCCCGTGACGATTTCGCGCACCGGCTATACGGGCGAACGCGGCTATGAAATCTTCTGCAAGGCCGCCGATGCGCCGCTCATCTGGGACACCATACTCGAGAAAGGCGCACCGTTCGGAATCGTTCCTTGCGGGTTCACCGCGCTCGACTGGCTGCGCGTCGAAAGCTATCTGCTGTTCTTCCCGTACGACAACTCGGAGATGTACCCGTTCGCGAACGAAAAGGCCGGCGACACGCTCTGGGAACTGGGCCTCGATTTCACGGTCTCGCCCGGCAAAACCGCGTTCTGCGGCGCGGGCGAGCACGCACGCCTCGCGGGCAAAGAGCGCTTTCGCATCTACGGCGTGGAATTCGAGGCGGCGAAGGCAGCCCAGGCGGGCGACACGCTCTGGCATGCGGGTGACCAGGTGGGCGTGGTGACCTGCGCCATGTATTCGCGCATCACGAAGCGTTCGCTCGCGATCGCACGCCTCGACGTGGTCGCCGCGCAGCCGGGCTTCGCGCTGGAAGTGCGCGGCAGCCTGGCGACCACGGCGCACGCCGCGCCTCTGCCTTTCGATGATCCTGAAAAGAGCAAGCGCACGGCGATCGGCTAACGATCCGTGATGAGCCGCGCGAGCGGCTCATTCCACCGAACACTATGGAGTCCAAAGCGTGACATCGCAATTCATTCTCACCGTTACATGCCCGGCCACCTCAGGCATCGTTTCGGCGGTTACGTCATATCTCGCCGACTCGGGCTGCTATATCAGCGAGCTGGCTCAATTCGACGACGAAGCCAGCGGCACCTTCTTCATGCGCGCCGTGTTCCGCTTCAACAGCGGCGTAAGCGGCGACATCGACAAGCTGCGCCGCGAATTCACAAGCGTCGCGAACGACTATCACATGCAGTGGAAGCTTGTGAGCGCGAGCGAGCCCATGAAAGTGCTACTGATGGTCAGCAAGTTTGACCACTGCCTGACCGATCTGCTCTACCGATATCACAAGGGCGAGCTGCGCATGCGCATCACGGCGATCGTCTCGAACCATCTCGACTTGCGCCCGATGGTAGAGCGCGAAGGCATCCGCTTCGTCTATCTGCCCGTGAGCGCCGATACCAGGACGCAGCAGGAAGCGGAGCTGCTGCGCCTCGTCGACGAAACGAACACCGAGCTCGTCGTTCTGGCGCGCTACATGCAGATACTTTCGAACGATCTGTGCCAGCAACTCGCGGGCCGCGCGATCAACATCCATCATTCGTTCCTCCCCGGCTTCAAGGGCGCGAAACCCTACCACCAGGCGTTTGAGCGCGGCGTGAAGCTGATTGGTGCGACGGCGCATTACGTGACCTCCGATCTCGACGAAGGTCCGATCATCGAGCAGGAAGTGCAGCGTGTCGACCACGCGCTGCGGCCCGATGATCTCGTCGCCATCGGACGCGATACGGAAACCGTCGCGCTTGCGCGCGCGGTCCGCTACCACACCGAACATCGGGTGTTCCTCAACCAGACCCGCACGGTGGTGTTCCGATGAACACAGCTCGCGTGATCGATGGCCGCGCCGCTGCGCAACAGGTCCTCGACGAAGCCGCGCGCGACACGGCCGTACTGTGCGATTCAGGCGTCCAGCCGTGCCTCGCGGTCGTGCTCGTCGGCGACGATCCGGCCAGCGACGTCTATGTGCGCAACAAGATCCGGCGCGCGCAAGACGTGGGCATCCGCTCGATCGAGCACCGCCTCGATGCCGGAACCAGCGAAGACGCGCTGCTCGCGCTCGTCGCCCGCCTCAACGCCGATCCGAAAGTGCACGGCATTCTGGTGCAGATGCCCCTGCCCGCCCAGATCGACGCCGCCGCCGTGATCGAAGCCATCGCCCCGGACAAGGACGTGGACGGCTTTCATCGCGAGAACGTGGGCCGTCTCACGCTGGGCGAGCCCACGCTCGTGCCGTGCACGCCCGCCGGCTGTCTGCTGTTGCTGCATCAGACGCTCGGCGATCTTGCAGGCAAGCACGCAGTGGTGGTGGGGCGCTCAAACATCGTCGGCAAGCCGATGGCAGCGCTGCTGCTCAACGCGCATTGCTCCGTGACCGTGCTGCATTCGCGCAGCGCGAACGCCCGCGAACTCTGCCGCGCCGCGGATATCGTCGTGGTGGCCGTGGGCCGCGCGGGCTTCGTCGACGCGTCGTGGATCAAGCCCGGCGCGGTGGTGCTCGACGTCGGCATCAATCGCGTCGTCGAGGGCGGCCAGACCCGGCTGACCGGCGATGTCGACCACGCAAGTGTCGCGCAGGTCGCGGCCGCACTCACGCCAGTGCCCGGCGGCGTCGGTCCCATGACGATCGCCTGCCTCATGCGCAATACCGTGCTGGCGGCGCGCCGCCAGACGCCGTCTTTCGCTCTTTCGCCCCTTCCCACGAGGTAAATGAATATGAAGCAACGTGTAGCCATCATCGGCGCCGGTCCGTCCGGCATGGCGCAACTGCGCGCATTCCAGTCCGCCCAGGAAAAGGGCGCGGACATACCGGAGCTCGTCTGTTTTGAAAAGCAGGCGGACTGGGGCGGCATGTGGAATTACACCTGGCGCACCGGTACCGACGAGAACGGCGAGCCTGTACACGGCAGTATGTACCGTTATCTGTGGTCGAACGGGCCAAAGGAATGTCTGGAGTTCGCCGACTACACGTTCGAGGAGCATTTCGGCAAGGCGATTGCGTCCTACCCGCCGCGAGAAGTGCTGTGGGACTACATCAAGGGCCGCGTCGAGAAGGCGGGCGTACGCAAATACATCCGCTTCAATACCGCCGTGCGCGACGTGCGCTACGACGAAGCCACTGCGCAATTCACCGTCACGAGTCACGACTTCGCAAACGACACAACGCGTGCCGAGACATTCGACTACGTGGTGAATGCATGCGGCCACTTTTCGACGCCGCACGCCCCTACGTTCCCCGGCTTTGAAACATTCGGCGGTCGTATCCTCCACGCGCACGACTTCCGCGATGCGCTCGAATTCAAGAACAAGAACATCTTGCTGATCGGTAGCAGCTACTCCGCCGAAGACATCGGTTCGCAATGCTATAAATACGGCGCGCGCAGTATAACGAGCTGCTACCGCACGGCGCCGATGGGCTATCACTGGCCAGCGACATGGGAAGAAAGGCCGCAGCTGCAGTACATGGCGGGCAATGTCGCGCATTTCGCCGACGGCAGTTTCAAGCACGTGGACGCAATCATTCTTTGCACTGGCTACAAGCATCACTTCCCTTTCCTGCCCGATTCGCTGCGCCTGAAGACCAATAACCGCCTCTGGCCGCTTGGTCTCTATAAAGGCGTGTTCTGGGAAGACAATCCGCGCCTCGTCTATCTCGGCATGCAGGATCTCTGGTACTCGTTCAACATGTTTGACGCCCAGGCATGGTACGCGCGCGACGTCATCCTGGGCCGCATCGCGCTGCCCGGGCGTGAGGTCATGACGGCGGACAGTCTCGCGTGGCGCACGCGCGAAGAAGCGCTCGTCACGAATCAGGACATGTTCGAGTTCCAGGGCAGCTATATCGAGCAGCTCGTGGCCGCGACCGACTATCCCAGCTTCGACATCGCGGGCGTGAACCGTACCTTCCTCGAGTGGAAGCACGACAAGCACGAAGACATCATGGGCTACCGCAACAAGTCGTATCGATCGCTGATGACAGGCACGCAGTCGCCGCCGCATCACACGCCGTGGATCAAGGCGCTCGACGATTCGATGGCTGCCTATCTCGGCGAGCCCGCTGTCTCGCCCACCGCCAGGCAGCCCGCATAAACGCATGAGCCACAGGGAGGCAAACCGCATGCCAATTCGCGAACCCGTCGTGTCCCGGCCGCATGAGCCCGCGCTGTTCGCCAGCATGCCCGGACGCGAGCGCTATCGCGTGACGGGCGGCGGCTACACCGTCGTCGAGTTACAGGCGGGCGACATGCTCGAGATCGTCGATCCGGAAGGATTGCAGGCCGCCGAGTTGGCCGCATTCGATACCGCACTCGGCGCGCCCGCGCCCGCCGCACTCGGGCTGCAGGCCTCGCCGCACGCGCGCTTCGTGATCGACGCATTGCGCGAGCCCGCGCCGCACGCACAAAAGACGCGGGCGGCGCTCGCAAAGCGCGGCATCGTCGAGATCGATACGCGCGCGGCCGTGCAATTGTGGGCGCACGATACGCCGCCGGGCCACACGCGCCGCCTCATTGCGCAAAAGCCGCTTGTGGCCGTGGTAGCGGCGCCCAGCGCGGGCGCTACGGTCGACACGCAACACGCGCCAACGAGCCTGCGCCTCACGATCGATCGCGCGAACCCTGCGCTCCGCCTCGCTCCGCCCCGGTCCGAACCGCTTGCCGATCCGCTCGCAGAGTTCACGATCCATCCCGGCACCGCGCGCGCCTACACCGTGCGCAAGGGCGAATACGTGCAAGTGCTCGACGTCGCGGGCCGCCAATGCTCGGACTTCGTCGCCTTCGATCTTCGCGCGCTCGAACGTGGCGAGGCGCTCGATCTCGACCCGACGGTAACACGCACGCTCAACGGCAGCGCGTATCCAGCACCGGGCCTCTATGCGAAATTCTTCGACCGCCACATGCAGCCAATGCTGGAGGTGGTGCGCGACACGGTCGGTCGACACGATACTTTCGCCCTCGCCTGCACGGCACGCTACTACGAATCGCAGGGCTACTTCGGTCACGCGAACTGCAGCGACAACATGAGCGCCGCATTGGCGCCCTATGGCATCGCGCCGCGTCCCGGCTGGCCAGCCATCAATTTCTTCTTCAATACCTCAATCGGTGCAAACCAGCAGATGACGCTGGACGAACCCTGGTCGCGACCAGGCGACTACGTACTGCTGCGGGCGCTTACTGATCTCGTTTGCGTGAGCACGTCGTGCCCCGACGACATCGATCCCGCCAACGGCTGGCAGCCCACCGATATCCAGATCCGCACCTATGCGGACAAGGAGCGAATCTCCGTGTCCATGGCCACGCGCAGCACCCCCGACGCCGACCCGGTCCTCACCCGGGAATCAGGCTTTCACGCACGCACTGCCGCGCTTACTCGCCGCTTTACCGACTATCGTGGCTGGTGGCTCGCGAGCGCCTACGATAACTACGGCGCTATCGACGAATACCGCGCCTGCCGCGAACGCGCGGCCATCATCGATCTCAGCGCATTGCGCAAGTTCGAAGTGCTCGGCCCCGATGCCGAAGCGCTGCTGCAGTACTGCCTTACGCGCGACGTCCGCAAGCTTGCGGTTGGCCAGGTCGTGTATTCGGCCATGTGCTATCCGCACGGCGGCATGCTCGACGACGGCACGCTGCTGCGGCTCGGCACCGATGCCTTCCGCTGGATCTGCGGCGAAGACTATGCGGGCATCTGGCTACGCGAACAGGCGGCCGCGCTCGGCATGAAAGTGTGGGTGAAGTCCGCGAGCGACCATATTCACAACATCGCGGTCCAGGGGCCCGCAAGCCGTGACATCCTGCGCGAACTCGTCTGGGCGCCCGCCGCGCAGCCGGCACTGGCCGAACTGGGCTGGTTTCGCCTGCTGACCGGCCGCCTCGGCGACCATAACGGCCCACCGCTAATGGTGACGCGCACCGGATACACCGGCGAACTCGGTTATGAACTGTGGTGCCATCCACGTGACGCCCAGACCGTGTGGGATCGCGTATGGTCCGAGGGGCAGCCGCATGGCTTGACGCCGATGGGACTCGATGCGCTCGACATGCTGCGTATCGAAGCCGGCCTCGTGTTCGCGGGCCACGAGTTCTCCGACGAGACCGATCCATTCGAAGCGGGCATTGGCTTCACGGTGCCGCTCAAGACGAAGCAGGACGATTTCATTGGACGTGCGGCGCTCGAGCGCCGAAGTGCGCATCCGCAGCGCGTGCTCACAGGACTCGAGATCGAGGGAAACGAAAGCGTGCATCACGGCGATTGCGTGCATGCGGGACGCGCGCAGGTCGGCGTCGTCACCAGCGCCATGCGTTCACCGTTGTCCGGCAAGAACATTGCGCTGTGCCGCATCGACGTAGCGTACGCGCAGCACGGCGCGGCAGTGCAGATTGGCAAGCTGGACGGTCAGCAAAAACGCTTCGATGCACGCGTATGCGCACCCACCTTCTATGATCCGCAGAAGGCTCGGGTGCGCGCCTGAGCGCGCAAACCCAGTCGCTCCCGCCTGCCCCGTGCCGATCGACGCCCGCGCGCGAGCGCGTCGACCGTTGCATGGATTGCGGAGCCGTCGGCGCAAGAACGTGCGCTATTTCATCGCCGTGGCCGAAGCAGAATCCGTCACCGGCGCCACGCAGACGCTCAATATTTCGCAATCGGTCATCACCGAAGCGATCAAGAGCCTCGAAAGTGAACTGGGCGCGCAACTCTTCGTGCGCCACGCGCGCGGCATGGTGCTCACCCATGCGGAGCGCACACTGCCTGTCTGGCTGCTCAACCAGCTTTCACGGCCACGCGACGTGCCCGTGACCAATGTGGTCGCGCTGATGGTGATGGCCATCACGATGATTCCGATCCTGGGCGCGTGGTACCTCACGCGCGACACCGAAAGTACAGCAGGCAGCAGCCGCTGAACCGCGCGCGGGCGGCAGCGGTAAATGCCTGAAATTTTGGAGCGTTCGCTCAATGAGGAGAGATCAAATGGAGAAATCGATGCAAACAAACCTGCTGATCGGCGGCGAATTCGTGCCGGGCCATGGCAGCAAGGAAAACATCTTCAACCCGTCCACGGGCGAGGTGATCGCGCTTGTGGCGGAGGCTTCGCTCGAACAGGTCCAGGCGGCCACTGCCGCGGCCAGCCGCGCATGGCCCGCCTGGGCGCGCAGCACGCCCCGCGATCGCGCCACGCTGCTGCTCAGGCTGGCCGATGCCATCGAGGCGCGCGCCACCGAATTCGCGCGGCTCGAATCGCTGAACTGCGGCAAGCCCTATCTGGGCGCACTCAACGACGAAATTCCCGCAGTGGCGGACGTGTTCCGTTTCTTCGCGGGCGCGTGCCGCACGCAGCACGGCCCGGTCGCGGGCGAATATCTGGCGGGCCACACGAGCATGATCCGGCGCGATCCGCTGGGCGTGATCGCCTCCATCGCACCGTGGAACTACCCGCTCATGATGGCCGCGTGGAAGCTCGCGCCCGCCGTCGCCGCGGGCAATACCGTGGTGCTGAAGCCTTCCGAGCAGACGCCGCTCACCACGCTCAAGCTGGCCGAGCTGATCGCCGCCATCTTTCCGGCCGGTGTCATCAACGTGGTGACCGGGCGCGGCGACACCGTGGGCGCGCCGCTCATCACGCAGCCGCAGGTGCGCATGATCTCGATTACCGGCGACGTCTCGACGGGCCAGCGAATCCTGGAAGCCGCGTCGCGCTCGGTGAAGCGCACGCACCTGGAGCTGGGCGGCAAGGCGCCCGTGATCGTGTTCGACGACGCTGACCTTGACGAAGTGGTGACCGGCCTGCGCACCTTCGGGTACTACAACGCGGGACAGGACTGCACGGCCGCGTGCCGCGTCTACGCGGAGGACAAGATCTATGACCGGCTGGTGGCGGATCTCTCCAGCGCTGTCGGCTCGATTCGCTATGGCGAACAGCACATGGAGGGCGTGGAGATGGGGCCGCTCATCTCCGAACGGCAGCGCGGGCGCGTGGCCAGCTTCGTCGAGCGCGCGGCCAGCCAGAAGCACATCGAGATCACGACTGGCGGCAAGCTCGCCGAAGGCCGTGGCTTCTTCTACGAACCTACGGTGGTGGCCGGCGCGCGTCAGGACGATGAGATCGTGCGTCGGGAAGTATTCGGGCCGGTGGTGTCGGTCACGCGTTTCAGCGGCGCGGAGCAGGCCATCGACTGGGCCAATGACTCGGATTTCGGCCTCGCGAGCTCGGTCTGGACGCGTGACGTGAATAAGGCATTCAAGGTGGCGGCCGAGCTGCAATACGGCTGCACCTGGATCAACACGCACTTCACGCTCGTGAGCGAGATGCCGCATGGTGGCATGAAGCGCTCGGGCTACGGCAAGGACATGTCTGTGTTCGCACTCGAGGAATACACCTGCGCTCGCCACATCATGGCCCGCTTCCTCTGATAGGACGAGGTTCGAACGCTTGCGCGACCGTATCGAGCAACGCAACCTTCGTGCCGCGTTTAACCATAAGAACCGATATTTCGGCGCGGTGCGCGCTGTTTATTGCCGCTAGTACGCTCCTGCACTAAAACGGGACGCGCGCTTACGCTGGATCATCGGAAATTATGCAAGCGCGGTACCCGGCACTTCACCGCTTCGAGAGCGTCGTCGACCACGTGCGCGAGGGGGTCGACCGCACCGCTCGTTCAATCCCGGGCACGTAATCGAATGGCGCAGTCTCATTCATGCAGGTGGACTTTCGCTCGCGGACACTTTCCACCTCCTTAGGAGTACCTCTTCAATTCGATTGCTATGCACTTATTGGCTGGTGATCGTCCGTGGCGCGGAATCCATTCCGCATCCATGGAGACGAAGATGAGTTCTTTCAACGAACGAAGTTCTGGACTACTCGTGGACCCGTCCGGCGAATCCACCGAACTGCAACACAGGATCAACTGGGTCGGCACATTCCGGCTGGCGAGCGGCGTGCCCACACTCGCGCTGTTGTCCGCCGGGTCCATCACGCGACGGTCTGCAAGCCTTCGTGGATCGTTCTGGCCGTCTCGATCGGCTTTGGCCTTGTCGAGGCGTTCATCCGTGTTCCACGATCCGCAGAGGTCCCGCGTACGCGGCTGATCGTCGGCGGGACAACGACAGGCGGCTTCGCGACGAGGCCTGCACGAAATCGAGCAAGGCCTTGAACCAGTCCGCCGTCGAACCGCTCGCCGACTATCACCTCGCCAGTCTCTTCAACTCCCTCACTTGATTGGGCTGAATACTGCTTGACACTCGCCGCCATGCTTACGAGGTGCCGTCACGCTGCCCACGGGTAATGCTCTTCGCCAATGAGAAATTCTCTTATTTTTTCGCCCACACAAATGAATAAATTTTTGCTTTCTGCAGCAATAACCACCTTCTTCGCGGGAAATGTCGCACATGCGCAAAGCAGCGTAACCTTATACGGTGTTCTAGACACTGGCCTGAATTTCACATCCAATGCGGGGGGTCACAAAGCCTACGCAATGGTGAGCGGCGATACGTCGGAGACACGCTTCGGATTGAAAGGCACCGAGGACCTGGGCGGTGGCTTGAGCGCGATTTTTACCCTGGAAAATGGCACCAATCTGAACAATGGCCAACTTAACGAGGGAGGTCGACTTTTCGGGCGTCAAGCCTTTGTGGGTCTCAGTTCAACCAGCTACGGCACCTTGACGATGGGGCGACAGCTTGACGCGTCCGTCGACCTGTGGAGTCCGTTTACTGCTGCAGGCGGCGTGATCGGTGACCTCGCCGCCCACCCCTTTGACAACGACAACGCAGACTACGACTTCCGCTTAAACAACTCGGTGAAGTACGTTAGTCCGACAACTCATGGGTTTCAGTTCGAAGGCGTCTATGGCTTCAGCAATTCCACGAACTTCGCTGACAACCGGGCCTATAGTGCGGGGATCAGCTACGCTGCGGGGCCGGTGTCAGCCGCTGTTGCCTACATGCGCCTGAATGGCAGCAACCTCACCACTTCGGGCGCGGTAGCAGGCGACGGCGTCTTCACAGCATCGCGTCAGCAAAATATTGGTGCAGGCGTGAAGTGGACTTTCGGTGACGGGTCCAACGTTGCGCTCGCTTACTCGCACGTCGACGTTTATGATCCGACAGCGAACGCATACGCACCAAACATCGGAACTCAGCCGTGGAGTTCCTGGAAATTCGACAACGTCGAAATCAACGGACAATATTTTATCAACCCAGCGCTCTTCCTGGCGGGTGCCTACACGTTCACATATGGCAACCTGAAGGAAACAGCGGGCCGCTCGAGCCAGAACTGGCATCAAGTCTCGCTAATGCTCAATTACTCTCTCAGTAAGCGCACGTGCGTCTATGTGCAGGGGGCATATCAGCACACCAACGGCAAATCCGGGACGGACCTGGACTCGGCGCATATCATCGGGTCTGCGGACCTCTCGTCGACGGGCAACCAAATGGTGTATCGAGTCGCCTTGATGCACATGTTCTAACAGACGGCTGGAGGCCTGTGGTCACGCTGGCCTCCGCTCCATCTCAAGGCAGCATTGGAAGCGTCGCGCATTTGAGGACGCCCAGCGCCACCTGGCACAATGCCGGTATTGCCGCTATCGAAGGGAGCAGCAGGCGCGAATGGAAGCAGGCAACCGGCTACCAACGCGATCGCTCGCCGAGACCTTGATGTACCGGCTCAAGGTACACACGGGCTCGGACGACGCTGTCACCGGCGGCAGCGGCTGGCGGATGAAAGCGTCCAGTCTGGACTTCACGCCGTTGCGCGGCAACGGAATCGGTGAAAGAAAGCGAGAGCCCTTCGTGGGCTATTTGAGGCCCGCAGCCGCATCACAGCGTATCTGGATGGGTCAAGCCCGCCTCCTCGAAGATCGACTCGTATTTTTCAGGCCCGACGACGTTGCGATACTCCTGCCGAATCAGGATGAGCGCCTGCGCAGTCCTGGAAATCACGCCGTAGGCTTCCAGCAGCTCGGCATGCTCCAGAGCCTCTCCCAAGGTCATGGTCACGTGAGCTACCTATTGCAGTTGAACAGCGATCAACTCGTGGGCGAACGCGGGCCGCTCGGACGCGAACTCCATCAGGTCGAAGAAGCCGTTGCTGAGTGCAAACTCTTCTAGCGCATCCTTGCCGCTATCTGCCTTGATGCGGCTGTAGATTTCGACCATCTTCAGGTCGGTAATCACGTACACCATTTCAACCTCGTTCCGTCCGTTGATGCCTCGAGTAAGGGGTTTTCTCAAGGTTTCAGTCGAAGGGTACGTAGCGTCGCTTAAACCCGTCTTAAACGACACGACCGGAACAGAAGTTTTGCCCGAGCGGAGTCCATGCCTGGCCAGCCGGCCACGCAAGCGCGGCTGGACGTTTCGCATGTAAAGAGTTTGGGAGTTCGATCAGCGGAATTGTCCGCCTTTCCACCTTCGCCACATGGTCTTGCGCGATGTCGGCGATCCAGGTGATCGAGACACGGATTGCCGAACCGCCCGCGCCCCGCAGTTTCGCAAAGGTCCGACCGGCTCGGACCACCCGCACGCGTCGATCGGTCGATCCCTCCGCCCGTCGCACCGAATGGTCCACGATTGCCGACATTCGAGCATCGCAGCCTGATCGCGCCATCCCGGTTCCATCTGCAGGAGCCGGCATGGCGCGTCAGCCTTCACCGGCGATCACGCCTCTACGCACAGATCGCGGCTCAGGATTTTGGACAGTGCGTCGGCCAACGCAGCCTCCGGATCAGCGACGCTCCCCGCGCATCGCCAGGCCACCACCCGATCCGGCCGCACGAGCACGGCGCCGAATTCCGAGATTCCGCGGAACTGTGCCCACGCCAGCCGCGGATCGAACGCGTCGCCTTCGAGATGCCCGATGCGCACGGTGTCGATCGGCAAGTCGTTGGCGCGGCCGATGGCCCTGGCCGCCTCGCTCCAATCCTCGCCCTTCTCGCCTGCGATCAGAAGGAATCGACCCGGCGCAACGAAGTCCTTCAGCGCCCGGCGCTCGCCCGAATCGAGGTCGATCCAGGCATGAGGCAGCGGTGAACCCGGACGCGTGCTGGGCTCATAGAGACGGATATCGTCGACCGGTTGCGGCTCTGGTGAATCATCGGCAACGATGGCGTTCGAGGCGTACCGGTAGCCATATTCAACGTTCAGCTCGTTGGACTCCATACTGGCCCGCCGGATCGCCTGCAGCGCCTTGCTTCGCTGCTCAGCATCCGCGGGCAGCCCGCTGACCACGCGCTTGAGCTGCTGCCAGTTCTGTTCGGCGCTCGACGTGGGGCTCAAGCCGAACGCTGCGCCAATCTCGAAGTGCGTGACTGCGTTTTCCATCGAACGCTGGATGTTGCGCGCGTCGACGGGCCGGCGCTCGCTCTCGTAGCTGTCGAGCAGTGACGCGTCGGCCTGGCCCTTGAGCACGGCGGCCAGCTTCCAGCAGAGGTTGTGCGCGTCCTGGATGCCGCTGGTGAGCCCCAGCCCCCCGGTCGGCGGATGGCGGTGCGCAGCATCGCCGACGATGAACACGCGGCCGACCCGGAACTTGTCGGCGAGCAAGCCCTCCAGCGTCCAGCGGCTGATCTTGTGGAAGGTGATCGGCCTGTCGCCCAGGCCCAAAGCCGAGCGCATCATCTGCTCGATCTGGGCATCGTTCAAGTCCTTCACCTGGTCGATCGGCTGGGTCACGTGCACCACCCACTCCTCGCTGTCCGGCCCCCAATGGTTCGGTCCCATCGGCACGAGCACGGTCATCTCGCCCAATGCAGGGCTCCAGATCCAGCGGATCAGGACGTCGGGGTCGGTGGCGACCTGCGACAGATCCGCGGAGATGTGCGCCGTGAGCGAGCGCGCGATTGCGCCCAGGCCCTGGAGCTCGATGCCCACCTGGCGACCGACGGTCCGGCCCCCGTCGCAGCCCAGCAGGTACTGCGCACGGACTCGATATTCCTCGCCCGTGTCGAGGTTGCGGATGAGGGCTTCGACGCCTTGTTCATCCTGTTCCAGCGTGAGCAGTTCATGGTGGAACCGCACCCGTCCCGGGTTGAGCGCTTCGGCGTGCGCCTTCATGATGGGTTCGAGGCGGATCTGCGGCAGGTTCGCGCTGCGGCAGGGGCTGGCCTGAAGCCAGTTGATGTTCTCGCCGCCGTGGCCCCAGGACTCGACCTTGCCGATCCTGCGCCCAAACTCGGGCTCCGGACCACAGAGCCCGGCATACCAGCCCATGGCCTTCATGTTCGCGGCCGGCGTGCTGCGGGCGTAGATCTCATCCGCCACACCCGCGTCGCTCAGGATCTCCATCGTGCGCTGGTTCAGCACATGGGCCTTGGGCAGGATCGAGGTACTGGGCAGCGCGCTGACCAGCAGGTTCTCGATACCCAGGCCCGACAGCAGCATGGAGGCCGTCAGGCCTGCGCCGCCGCCTCCGACGATCAGCACGGCGGTGGTTTCGACTTTCATCATCCTTATCTCCTGGATCGGTCATCCGGCAGCACGGGCGGGTGGACGCGACTCCGACGAAGGCGGGCCACTCCCCCACGCAGCGGGTGTGTTCTATTGGGGCATCCATCGCGCCCCCTGCTCCGGGTTTCGCGAGGATGATTCATTGTAGTGAGATATCTGTCATTCTGACAATATTATCGTTTTCACCTGGAGAGCCGATTGCCGGGGCGGCTTCGCGCCATATAATCGCGACATGAGTACAGACACGACCATCGACCATCGGACCCGCGTCGCGGCAGAACGCCGCGAGCGGATGCGCGCAAGATTGATCGAGAGCGCGATGCTGGTTTTTGCTGAAAAGGGGGTGGGAGGCAGCGTCATCCAGGAAGTCATCGCAGCAGCGGACGTCTCCCAAGGCACCTTCTACAACTACTTTCGTACCAACGAAGAATTGCTCGCTGCGGTGACGCAGGAGCTGAACGACGAGCTTCTTCGGCTCATCGAACGGGAAGTGGGTTCATACGACGATCCAGCGCGGCGGATCGCCTGTGGTGTGCGAATGTTCCTGCGTGCCGCGCACACCTATCCGCTGCTTGCACGCTTCATTGCCGCGGCGGGCTTGCACGCCGCGGGCCCGAGCAGCCTGATCTACGCATACCTGCCCGTTCATATCGAACAGGGATTGGCGAGCGGGCGTTTTCGGGACGTGACGGTTGAAGTCGCGCTGGATCTGATTGTGGGAACCACGTTGACGACGGCTCAGCGTTTCTCCACCGCAGCGCAAGCCGATGCGTCGCCGGAACAGGCGGTTGCAGCCATTCTCCGGGGCATCGGGGTCAGCCGGTCGGAGGCTCAGGCGCTGGTGCGCACCAAACTGCCTGCCATTGCCGTGCCCGCCGATTCGCTGCTGGAACGTGGGCATGCGAGGATGCAGAATCAGTTGCCGCCCCCGGACTCCGAGGTGGGTTAGTTCAGTGGCCCGACA
>NZ_BBJJ01000071.1 GCF_000739815.1 Paraburkholderia mimosarum LMG 23256 = NBRC 106338 | reverse complement strand
TCCTGCTGATGGTCGTGGCGCTGCCGGTGTACTTCTACTTCCAGGGCAAGCAGGGCTATGAAGGCTGGGGCCAGGATCTGAAGGCCGCGTGGTGGCTGTGCGCGTACCTGCCGATCATGGCGCTGCTCTCGCTGATCGGCAGCAAGCAGTTCGGCGGCAGCGGGCTGCTTCCGTACGGCTGGGACATGCTGGTCGTCGCGCTGTTCTCGCTCGTGTTCTATTACTGGGGCGTGAATTCGGGTTACCGCTCGCCGTACCTCGCGGAACGCCAGGAGCACGACGAAGTGCTCGAAGGTATGGCCGTGCATTGAGCGTCTGTCCAGCGCGCCGCGCAAAACTGAAAGCCCGCCTGAAGCGATTCAGGCGGGCTTTTTTGGTTTTGGCTCCGCGCAACGGCGCGCGGCGGTTTATTGCCCAGGCGAGCGCGCGCCGCTCGCACGCAAAAGCAGTTTCACCACCTCCTCGGTGCTTGCCTCGAAACCCGCCGCCGAAAGCGCGCGCTTGCCCGAGAGCGCACGAATTTGCGCCTCGAAATCGGCATAGTGCTGCGTGGTCGCCCAGATCATGAAGAGCAGCGTTTTCGGATCGACGGGCGCGAGCAATCCTTCGGTAATCCAGTGCTCGATCAGCTTCACGCGCGTTTCCATCCACGGCTTCACGCGCTCGAGCAGGATGTCCTGCATATGCGTCGCGCCGCCGATGATCTCGTTCGCCCATACCTTCGAGCCGAGCGGCCTGCGCCGCGAGAGCGCCATTTTCGCGCGCACGTAACCGCCGATCGCCACGACCGGATCGTCGCTCGCGTCGAAGGTGTTGGCGGCCGCGTTCCATTCCTCGAACACGTCGTCGAGCACACGCCAATAGAGCGCGAGCTTGGTTGGAAAGTAGTAATGCAGATTGGCTTTCGGCAAGCCCGCGCGATCGGCGATCAGCGCCGTGCTCGCACCTTCGAATCCGCGTTCGGCGAACACGGCCTCCGCGCAGGCGAGCAGATGCGACTCGTTCGATTCGCGAATGGCGGCTTTGCGGCGCGGCTTGTGCGCCGCGTCAGAGGGTCCCTGCTCGTGCGCCGGGCCGCGCATCGCGTGGGTGGCGGATCGCGAATTGGGATCGTCGTCGCGCATCATGGTCGGTCCGTTCAGAAGGAAAGCGGCTGCGCGCAGCATTTGCGCCCATGCCGGCTTCATTGTAGTCACGATGTAAGCGCCACGTGCATTCGCCAGCCTCGGGGAAAACGCGTGGGCAAGCGGTGTGCGCATCGCGCACTGCAACATCGATGGCACGCTTCTCGCTCGTAACACCGCATTGAATTCGCGAAAATTATCGTCTACAACCTGTCCAATCGGACAGGATTCGAAGAGCGGGGTTTCGCGAACCGCACAGCGCCATCGAAGCGCGCACCGTTGTGGCGCTTCACGCCCAATCCGGTGGCATAGGGCGGCATGAATGCACGTTTGACGAACACGGACAGGAGAACACGCATGAACGCAGTAAGCGAAGCCGCGCTGACGACCGCGATCCATGTGAACGGCCAGCGTTTGTGGGACAGCCTGATGGAAATGGCGAAGATCGGTGCCACACCGAAGGGCGGCGTGTGCCGCCTCGCGCTCACCGACCTCGACAAAGCGGGGCGCGATCTCATCGTGCAATGGGCGAAGGAGGCGGGCTGCACGGTGAGCGTCGATCAGATGGGTAACGTGTTCATGCGCCGCGCGGGGCGCAACAACGACCTGCCGCCCGTGATCACCGGTTCGCACGCGGATTCGCAGCCCACCGGCGGTCGCTTCGACGGCATCTACGGCGTGCTGGGCGGGCTCGAGGTGATCTGCTCGCTCAACGATCACGGCATCCAGACCGAGCGCCCCGTGGAAACCGTGATCTGGACAAACGAGGAAGGCTCGCGCTTCGCGCCGGCCATGGTCGCATCCGGCGTGTTTGCGGGCGTCTTCACGCTCGACTATGGGCTTTCGCGCAAGGATATCGAAGGCAAGACGATCGGCGAGGAATTGCAGCGCATCGGCTATGCGGGCGAACTGCCGTGTGGCGGACGCAAGATTCATGCGGCGTTCGAGTTGCATATCGAGCAGGGGCCGATACTCGAAGCCGAGAACAAGACCATCGGCGTCGTGACGGACGCGCAGGGCCAGCGCTGGTACGAAGTCGTGCTCACCGGCCAGGAAGCGCACGCGGGGCCCACGCCCATGCCGCGCCGCCGCGATGCGCTGCTGGGCGCCTCGCGTGTCGTGCAGCTCGTGAACGAAATCGGTTTGCGCCACGCGCCGCTTGCCTGCGCGACGGTCGGGATGATGCAGGTGCATCCGAATTCGCGCAACGTGATTCCGGGCCGCGTGTTCTTCACCATCGATTTTCGTCACCCGCAGGACGACGTGCTCGCGCAGATGGACGCCGAATTGCGCGAAGGCATCGCGAGGATTGCCGAGCAAGGCAAGCTCGAAACCCAGCTCGAGCAAATTTTCTATTACGCACCCGTGCCGTTCGACAAGGCCTGCGTGAATTCCGTGCGCGCGGCGGCGGAGCGCTTTGGCTACTCGAACCGCGATATCGTTTCGGGCGCGGGCCACGATGCCTGCTATCTCGCGACGGTCGCGCCGACCTCGATGGTGTTCGTGCCGTGCATAGACGGGATCAGTCACAACGAAATCGAGGACGCGACGAGCGAATGGATCGAGGCGGGTGCGAACGTGCTGCTGCACGCGATGCTCGAACGCGCGAGCGAACCCGGCTGACGCCCTTGACGCAAACATAGTCGCAAAAGCAAGCGGTCCAGGAGCCGCGCTGTCTCTCCAGTTCTCCCCACGTACCGGTTGCGCGCCTCACGCGCAGCCGGCGGACCCGTGTTTCGTCTCGCAAGGAGCATCCGGATGTCCCAGCCCACCTCGAATGCCGCCGACGGCATCGCCCCAGGCCGCCTCACCGCCGAGCAGCTAGGCTGCAATTTTGCCGACGTCGCGCCACCGCTGTCGGCCAACGCGGCTGTGATAGCCGCCGATCGCTGCCACTACTGCTACGATGCGCCGTGCGTCGCGGCCTGCCCGACCGGCATCGACATTCCGGGTTTTATCCGCAAGATCGGCAACGGCAATCTCAAGGGTGCGGCGCGCGACATCCTGAGCGCGAACCCGCTGGGCGGCACGTGCTCACGCGTGTGCCCGACGGAGATTCTTTGCGAAGGCGCGTGCGTGAGAAATCATCAGGATGGCGAACCAGTGCAGATCGGTGCGCTTCAGCGCCATGCCACCGACTTCCAGATGGCGCGCGAAGCCACCGGCGCGCCCGCGCTCTTCAAACGCGCCAGCGAGACGGGCCGGCGCGTCGCCGCGGTCGGCGCTGGCCCGGCGGGTCTTGCCTGCGCCCACACGCTTGCGCTCGCCGGGCATCGCGTGAGCGTGTTCGATGCGCGCGAAAAGCCGGGCGGCCTCAACGAATATGGCATCGCGGCGTACAAGGTCGTCGACGACTTTGCGCAACGGGAGGTGCAGTGGCTCCTCTCCATTGGCGGGATCGAGTTGCGTCAGGGTCAACGGCTCGGCCGCGATGTCACACTTACGGAACTGCGAGCCGCGTATGACGCGGTGTTCATCGGCGTGGGTCTCGGCGGCACGCATGCGCTCTCCATTGAAGGCGAAACGCTGGATGGCGTGCTCGACGCTGTCGAATTCATCGCACGCCTGCGCGAAGCCGACGATCTTTCGACATTGGGCGTGGGGCGCAAGGTGGTGGTGATCGGCGGCGGCAATACGGCGATCGACGCTGCCGTGCAAAGCCGCAAACTGGGCGCGGAGCAGGTGACGCTCGCGTATCGCCGCGGCGCGGCGCAGATGAGCGCCACGTGGGTCGAGCAGGAATTCGCACGCGCACAGGGCGTGGTGCTGGTCGAATGGATGAAGCCGCTGCGCATCACGGGCGAGTGCCATGTGCAAGCCGTTGAGTTCGAGCGTACCGCGCTCGATGCGGGCGGAGCGTTGCACGGCACCGGCGAAATCGTGCGTGTGGAAGCCGATATGGTGTTGAAAGCCATTGGCCAAAAGCTCTTGCCCGAAGGCCTGACTGGCCTCGATGCGCTGCAGCTCACCGCGGGCGGTGCGCGCATCGCGGTGGATGCGAATGGCGCGACGTCCATCGAGGGCGTATTCGCGGGCGGCGACTGCGCAGGCCACGGCGCAACGGACCTCACCGTGCAGGCCGTGCAGGACGGCAAGCTCGCGGCGCATGCGATCGACCGCTACCTCGCGAGTCAATCTGCCAGAGCCGCATGAACGCGCCGTTCGAACCGCGCGAAGCACTCACCGAATCCAGACCATACGAAGGAGTCGCATCATGGCCGACCTGCGCTGCACGATTGCCGGCATCGAATCGCCCAACCCGTTCTGGCTCGCCTCGGCGCCGCCCACCGACAAGGCATACAACGTGAACCGCGCCTTCGAGGCCGGCTGGGGCGGCGTGGTCTGGAAGACGCTGGGGCTCGACCCGCACGTGGTGAACGTGAGCTCGCGCTACGGTGCCACGACGTGGCGCGGCCAGCGCATCGCGGGTCTCAACAACATCGAGCTCATCACCGACCGGCCGCTCGACGTGAACCTCAAGGAAATCGCTCAGGTCAAGCGCGACTGGCCCGACCGGGCGCTCATCGTCTCGCTGATGGTGCCGTGCACCGAGCAGGACTGGAAATGGATTCTGCCGCAGGTCGAAGACACCGGCGCCGATGCGGTGGAGCTCAACTTCGGCTGCCCGCATGGCATGAGCGAGCGCGGCATGGGCGCGGCCGTGGGCCAGGTGCCGGAGTACATCGAAATGGTCACGCGCTGGGTGAAGGAGGGCACGCGCCTGCCTTGCCTCGTGAAACTCACGCCTAACGTCACCGACATTCGCCACGGCGCGCGCGCGGCGATGAAGGGCGGAGCGGATGGTGTCTCGCTCATCAATACGATCAATTCGATCGTGGGCGTCGATCTCGACGTGATGGCGCCGCTGCCCACCGTGGACGGCAAAGGCACGCATGGCGGCTATTGCGGTCCCGCCGCGAAGCCCATCGCGCTGCACATGGTTGCCGAGATCGCACGCGACCCGCAGACGCAAGGTTTGCCCATTTCCGGCATCGGCGGCATTTCCGATTGGCGCGACGCCGCCGAATTCATCGTGCTGGGTGCGGGAAGCGTGCAGGTCTGCACCGCGGCGATGCACTATGGATTCCGGATCGTCAACGACATGATCGATGGATTGTCGAACTGGATGGATGACAAAGGCTACGCCAATCTGGACGCGATACGCGGCCGCGCCGTGCCCAACGTCACCGACTGGCAATATCTGAACCTCAACTACGACATCAAGGCGCGCATCGATCAGGACCGCTGCATCCAGTGCGGCCTGTGCCATATCGCCTGCGAGGACACCTCGCATCAGGCGATTACCGCCACGCGCGACGGCGAGCGCCACTTCGAGGTGGTCGATGCGAATTGCGTCGGGTGCAATTTATGCATGCATGTGTGCCCGGTCGATCAATGCATCACGATGGAGCGCGTCGACTCCGGCCGATACGCGAACTGGACCACGCATCCGAATAACCCGGCGCGCGTGGCCGATCCAGAAGCCGCCTGACACATTAGAGCCGAACCGAACCACATCAACGACAAGTCACGGAGAACCCCAACCATGAGTCAGCCATTGGCAGTCGACGCTTCAACGCGGCGCACCGAAAGCGAGTTATACAACGACGACCTGGCGCCGACGGGCACTGCGCAGCGCACGTGGCGCTGGTATCACTTCGCGGCGCTGTGGGTAGGCATGGTGATGAACATCGCCTCGTACATGCTCGCGGCGGGGTTGACCGAGCAGGGCATGTCGCCGTGGCAATCCGTGCTGACCGTGTTGCTCGGCAATCTCATCGTGCTCGTGCCGATGTTGCTGATCGGGCACGCAGGGACGAAGTACGGGATTCCGTACGCGGTGCTGGTGCGTTCCTCGTTCGGCACCCAGGGCGCGAAGCTGCCCGCCATGCTGCGCGCCATCGTGGCATGCGGCTGGTATGGCATTCAGTCATGGCTCGGCGGCAGCGCCATCTATACGCTCGCCAACATCCTCACGCACAACGCGCTCGTAGGCGACGCGCTGCCGTTTCTCGGCATCTCGATCGGTCAGGGCGCGTGCTTCCTGGTGTTCTGGGTGCTCCAGCTCTATTTCATCCTGCACGGCACCGACTCGATCCGCTGGCTCGAAAGCTGGTCTGCGCCGATCAAGGTCGTGATGTGCGCAGTGCTGGTTTGGTGGGCCTGCTCGAAGGCGGGCGGCGTGGGTTCGATGCTGTCGCAACCATCGCAGTTCGCAGCCGGCGGCAAGAAGGCGGGCCTCTTCTGGGCGACGTTCTGGCCGAGCCTCACGGCCATGGTGGGCTTCTGGGCCACGCTGGCGCTCAACATTCCCGACTTCACGCGTTTCGCGAAGACACAAAAGGACCAGTTCGTGGGCCAGGCCATCGGTCTGCCCATTCCGATGGCGCTACTCTCGGTGGTTTCCGTGGTCGTGACTTCGGCAACCGTGGTGATCTATGGCAAGGCCATCTGGGATCCCATCGATCTCACCAGCCGCATGGAAGGCGTGGGGGTGGGCATCGCGCTCGTCATCCTCACGCTGGACACGATGTGCTGCAATCTCGCCGCGAATCTCGTCGGCCCGGCCTATGATTTTTCGAGCCTCTGGCCCAAGGCGATTTCATACAAGACGGGCGGCCTCATCACCGCGGGCATTGCCATCGTGATGATGCCGTGGAAGATTCTCGCCACCACGCAGGGCTATATCTTCACCTGGCTCGTCGGCTATTCGGCGCTGCTCGGCCCCGTGGCCGGCATTCTCATCGTCGATTATTTCCTCGTTCGCGGCACGCGCCTCGATACGGCGCAGCTCTTCGACGAAAACGGCGAATACGCCTACTCGAACGGCTGGAATCCGGCTGCGGTGATCGCGCTGCTCGCAGGCGTGCTGCCCAACCTGCCGGGTTTTCTCAACACCGCGTTCCCGAATGTATTTCCGTCCGTGCCCGACGCGTTCAAAAGCATTTACACCTATGCGTGGTTCGTCGGGCTCGCCATCGCGGCACTCGTGTACGGCGTGATGATGAAGCTCGGCAAGAGCCGGCGACCGAGCGTCGCGAGCGCGTGAGCCGTGGCACGTGAATTCGTCTAACTGAAGGAGACTTGGCATCATGGCGATCCTGATTCGAGGCGGCACCGTCGTCAATGCGGACAAGAGCTGGCGCGCGGACGTGCTCTGCGAAAACGGCGTGATCGTGGCCCTAGGCGAGAACCTCGACGCGCCCGCAGGCGCGACCGTGGTCGACGCGGGCGGCCAGTACGTGATGCCGGGCGGCATCGACCCGCACACGCACATGGAACTGCCGTTCATGGGTACGACGGCGAGCGACGACTTCTACACGGGCACGGCGGCGGGCCTGGCGGGCGGCACGACGTCGATCATCGACTTCGTGATTCCGAATCCGAAGCAGCCGCTCATGGACGCGTTTCGCGAGTGGCGCGGCTGGGCGGAAAAGGCCGCCGCCGACTACGGTTTTCACGTAGCGGTGACGTGGTGGGACGAAACGGTGCATCGCGACATGGGCCTGCTCGTGAATGAACACGGCGTGTCGAGCTTCAAGCACTTCATGGCGTACAAGAACGCCATCATGGCCGACGACGAAGTTCTCGTGAACAGCTTCGCGCGCTCGCTCGAACTGGGCGCGTTGCCCACCGTGCATGCGGAAAACGGCGAACTCGTGTTCCAGCTGCAACGTCAACTGCTTGCGCGCGGTTTCACCGGGCCCGAGGCGCATCCGCTTTCAAGGCCGCCCGAAGTCGAGGGCGAGGCGGCGAATCGCGCCATTCGCATCGCGCAGGTGCTGGGCGTGCCGGTGTATATCGTGCACGTCTCGGCGAAAGAGGCGCTGGAAGCCATCGCCCGCGCGCGCAGCGAAGGCCAGCGCGTGTTCGGCGAGGTGCTCGCGGGGCATCTGGTGATCGACGAGTCGGTCTATCGCGATCCGGACTGGACGCGCGCCGCAGCCCATGTCATGAGCCCGCCGTTCCGCACGAAGGAGCATCGCGACGCGCTCTGGCGCGGGCTTCAAGGCGGCTTGCTCCACACGACGGCAACCGACCACTGCGTGTTCTGCGCTTCGCAGAAGGCGATGGGCCGCAACGATTTCACAAGGATTCCGAACGGTTGCGGCGGTGTGGAGGATCGCATGGCGGTGCTGTGGGATCAAGGCGTGAACACGGGCCGGCTGACGCCGAACGAATTCGTGCGGGTCACGTCGACCAATGCCGCGCAGATCTTCAATCTGTATCCGCGCAAGGGCACGGTAGCGGCGGGCGCCGACGCCGACCTCGTCGTATGGGATCCGCAGGCCACGCGTACGATCTCGGTGAAGACGCACCACCAGAACGTCGACTTCAACGTCTTCGAAGGCATGACGGTGCGCGGCGTGCCCACGCACACGATCTCGCAGGGCGAACTCGTCTGGGCCGACGGCGACCTGCGTGCGCGGCGCGGCGCCGGGCGTTACCTCGAGCGGCCCGCGAATCCTGGCTACCTGCAGGCGTCCCGGCTTGCGAAAAGCCTCAAGGAGACGCAGCCCGTGCATCGGGAGGGGGACGCGTCGAACTAGCCGCTTTTCCCGCACTGCTCGTCAGACTGACGAATAGCTGCTACGCAGCGGTGTACGGCCGGCCTCAGGCGCCGGGTTCACCGCTGCGTGCCGGTGTCAAACCGGGCTACGCCACGCAGTCTGCCTGCAAGGCCAGGCACCCTACGCAAATACGAGCATCACAGGTGCATAGTCGTACGATCGTCCGCAAAGGCCCTGACCGTCCTGCTCGTGGACGGTGCGCAAACGTGACGCGCCGCATTCCGGGACTGAAGTCCAACACCCATCCATGCTTCCCAAGCTCAGACGCGCCATTCCGCTGATGGAATCACGCGTAGGCCAGCCGCTGAATTTGCCAAAACGAAAGCCTCGGGCACGGCAATTGCGCAACGTTCGGGTTACACCTTGTCCGCCGCAATTCGGTTAGCGTTGCGGTAGCATCAATCGGTTCGACACCCGACGCGCACTCGTGCGCCCCAAGGCTTTGCCAGGCCTTCGTAGGCCAGGAGGTGAAGAAATGGACGTTTTGACGGTTCCTACGAAAGCGGCGGACGCATCGAACCTCGAGCGAATCTCCAGCGCATTGGCTGCGTTCCGACGTGGCGATGCATCCATGCGGCTTCCCGACGACTGGGAAGGCCCGGCACGTGATGCTGCCGCTGAATTCAACCTGCTGGCCGCGCAATGCAGCCGGATGTCCCTCCAGCTTCGCGACGCTTCCAGTGACCTGGCGTCCTACGCCTCCCCCGATCATGTCGGGCAGCGCCTGGCGGTCGACGGCCTCGGCGGCTTCTGGTTCGACCATGCGGCGAATGTCAACGCCATCATCCAGCGCAGCGAACCTGCGGCGCAGTGCGCAAGAACCATCCTCCATGCGCTGAATGCACTGAAAGACGGTGAACGTGCCGGGCTGCCGGCCGACTGGCAGGGCGTTCACGGCCGGCTCGCCCAGGTGTTCAACGAGCTCGTCGACCAGAACGTGCGCATGTCGGAAGAACTCAGCCGTCTGAGCCGCGTCGTCGGCAAGGAAGGGCGACTCAATGAACGTGCCGCATTGCCCGTGGCCCGCGGCTTCTGGCGCGATTCGGTCGATGCGGTCAACTCGCTGATCGGTGATCTCGTTCACCCCACCAGCGAAGTCGCGCGCGTGATCGGCGCCGTGGCCCAGGGCGACCTCTCGAAGAGCATGGCGCTCGAAGCCGATGGCCGCGCATTGCAGGGGGAATTCCTCCGCACGGCACGAACGATCAATACGATGGTGGATCAGCTGGGTACGTTCGCGGCAGAAGTGACACGCGTCGCGCGGGAGGTGGGCACCGAGGGCAAGCTCGGCGGGCAGGCGGACGTCCAGGGTGTCGCGGGAACGTGGAAAGATCTGACCGACTCGGTCAACTTCATGGCGGGCAACCTGACGAGCCAGGTGCGCAATATCGCCGAAGTCACCATGGCGGTGGCCGCAGGCGATCTCTCCAAGAAAATCACGGTCGACGTGAAGGGCGAGATTCTCGAACTGAAGAACACGATCAACACCATGGTCGATCAGCTTCGCTCCTTTGCGTCGGAAGTGACGCGTGTCGCACGCGAAGTCGGCACCGAGGGCAGGCTCGGCGGGCAGGCCGATGTCCAGGGTGTGGCCGGCACCTGGAAAGACCTGACCGACAACGTGAACTTCATGGCGGGCAACCTCACCAGCCAGGTTCGAAACATCGCCGAAGTCACGAAGGCGGTCGCGGCGGGCGACCTCTCGAAGAAAATCACGGTCGATGTGAAGGGCGAAATCCTCGAGTTGAAGAACACCATCAACACCATGGTCGATCAGCTCCGCTCGTTTGCGTCGGAAGTGACGCGTGTCGCGCGCGAGGTCGGCACGGAAGGCAAGCTCGGCGGTCAGGCGGACGTGCAGGGCGTGGCCGGGACATGGAAAGACTTGACGGACTCGGTCAACTCGATGGGCAGCAACCTCACCGCGCAGGTGCGCAACATTGCCGATGTGACGACGGCCGTCGCGGCCGGCGACCTCTCCAAAAAGATCACGGTGGATGTGAAAGGCGAAATCCTGGAACTGAAGAACACCATTAACACCATGGTCGATCAGCTCCGCTCCTTTGCATCGGAAGTGACGCGCGTTGCGCGCGAGGTCGGTACGGAAGGCAAGCTCGGCGGCCAGGCGGACGTGCAGGGCGTGGCCGGGACATGGAAAGACTTGACCGACTCGGTCAACTCGATGGGCAGCAATCTGACCGCGCAGGTCCGCAACATTGCGGAAGTGACCACGGCGGTTGCCGCCGGCGACCTTTCGAAGAAAATCACGGTCGACGTGAAGGGCGAAATCCTCGAACTGAAAAACACCATCAATACGATGGTGGATCAGCTCGGCTCATTCGCTTCCGAAGTCACGCGCGTGGCGCGCGAAGTCGGCACGGACGGCAAGCTCGGCGGCCAGGCCAATGTCCAGGGTGTAGCCGGCACATGGAAAGACTTGACTGACTCCGTAAATTCGATGGGCAGCAATCTCACGGCGCAGGTGCGCAACATCGCGGACGTGACGACGGCTGTGGCGGCCGGTGATCTGTCGAGAAAGATCACCGTTGACGTGAAGGGCGAAATTCTCGAACTGAAAAATACGATCAACACGATGGTGGACCAGCTGCGCTCTTTCGCCTCCGAGGTCACACGCGTCGCCCGTGAGGTCGGTACGGAAGGCAAGCTCGGCGGTCAAGCCGATGTGCAGGGTGTCGCCGGTACGTGGAAGGATCTGACCGACAACGTGAATTTCATGGCGGGCAATCTCACGAGCCAGGTGCGCAACATCGCGGACGTGACCAAGGCGGTGGCGGCCGGCGACCTGTCGAAGAAAATCACCGTGGACGTCAAGGGAGAAATTCTCGAACTGAAGAATACGATCAACACGATGGTCGATCAGCTCGGCTCCTTCGCCTCGGAGGTGACCCGGGTGGCGCGCGAAGTGGGAACGCTCGGCAAACTCGGTGGCCAGGCCGATGTGCAGGGCGTGGCGGGGACCTGGAAGGATCTCACCGACAACGTGAATTTCATGGCAGGCAATCTCACGAGCCAGGTGCGCAATATTGCCGATGTGACCAAGGCCGTGGCGGCGGGCGACCTTTCCAAGAAAATTACGGTCGACGTCAAGGGCGAAATCCTCGAACTGAAAAACACCATCAACACGATGGTGGACCAGTTGCGCTCGTTTGCGTCGGAGGTGACACGCGTCGCCCGCGAGGTCGGCACCGAAGGCAAGCTTGGCGGCCAGGCGGACGTGCAGGACGTTGCGGGGACCTGGAAGGATCTGACCGACAACGTGAACTTCATGGCAGGCAACCTGACGAGCCAGGTGCGCGGCATTGCTCGCGTCGTGACGGCCGTGGCCAACGGCGATCTGGATCGCAAGCTGACCGTCGAAGCAAAGGGCGAAATTGCCGCGCTTGCGGACACGATCAACAGCATGACCGACACCCTCGCGACCTTCGCGGACCAGGTGACCACGGTCGCGCGCGAAGTAGGTGTGGAAGGCAAGCTGGGCGGCCAGGCGAAGGTGCCGGGCGCCTCGGGCACGTGGAAAGGCCTGACCGAGAACGTCAACCAGCTCGCCGCGAACCTGACGACCCAGGTGCGCGCGATTGCCGAAGTCGCGACTGCGGTGACCCAGGGCGATTTGACACGATCGATTACCGTGGAGGCCCGGGGCGAGGTGGCGGCGCTCAAGGACACGATCAACGAGATGATCCGTAACCTGAAGGACACCACGCAGGTCAATACGGAGCAGGACTGGCTCAAGACCAACCTCGCGAAATTCAGCCGGATGCTGCAAGGACAAAAGGATCTCGTGGCGGTCGGCGAATTGATCCTTTCCGAACTCGCGCCCGTGGTGGGTGTGCATCGGGCCGAGTTCTACGTGCTCGATGGCACTTGCGTTCCCCCGTCGCTTCGCCTCACGGCGAGCTATGCGTCCGGCGGCCACGTCACGCACGGCAAGCAGGTCCACCTTGGCGAAGGACTGGTCGGGCAGTGCGCGGTCGAAAGACGCAAGATCCTGCTCGAGCCACCCGCGACGGATCCGTTCCGCATCGTGTCTGGCCTCCTCAGCGTGAAGCCGTATAACGTCCTGGTGCTGCCTGTCGTCTTTGAGGCCAAGCTCAAGGGGGTCATCGAACTGGCGTCGGTCGAGCGGCTCAACCCGACGCATCAGGCTTTTCTCGATCAGCTGACGGAGAGTATCGGCATCGTGATCAACACGATCGAGGCCAACACCCGTACGGAAGATCTGCTCAGGCAATCCCAGACGCTCGCGAACGAGTTGCAGAGCCGGCAGGAAGAGCTTCAGCAGACCAACCAGCAGTTGCAGGAAAAGGCGCACCTTCTCGCCCACCAGAACGAAGAAGTCGAGCGCAAGAATACCGAAGTCGAGCAGGCACGGCAGGCACTCGAAGAGAAGGCACGGCAGCTGGCGCTGACCTCGAAATACAAGTCCGAGTTTCTCGCCAACATGTCGCATGAATTGCGCACGCCTCTCAATAGTCTCCTGATCCTTTCCGACAACCTGTGCAGGAATGCCGACGGCAACCTGTCGCAGAAACAGGTCGATTTCGCCAAAACGATTCATTCGTCCGGGAACGACCTGCTCATGCTCATCAATGACATCCTTGATCTTTCGAAGATCGAGTCGGGTACGGTGGTCGTGGATATCGCGGAGCATCGGATCGAAGATCTCACCGTCTATGTCGAGCGCACGTTCCGTCACGTTGCTGAAGCGCGCAAGGTCGACTTCATGATCCACACGGGCGCACAACTGCCCGCGTCTCTCTTTACCGATCCGAAACGGCTGCAACAGATCCTCAAGAACCTGCTGTCGAACGCGTTCAAATTTACCCACGAAGGGCACGTCACGTTGTCGATCGAAGAGGCCGTCGATGGCTGGAGCCCGGACCACGAAAGCCTGAATCGCGCGCATCAGGTCATCGCGTTTTCGGTGTCGGACACGGGCATCGGCATCTCCGCGGAGAAACAGCAGATTATTTTCGAGGCGTTCCAGCAGGCCGACGGCAGCACGAGCCGCAAATACGGCGGAACGGGGCTGGGGCTAGCCATCAGTCGCGAACTTTCCAAACTGCTGGGCGGGGAGATCAGGCTGGTCAGCTCGCCCAACAAGGGAAGCACGTTCACGTTGTACCTGCCCGCAGGCAGCGACCCGGGCAAAGCCGGGCGCAGGCCGGCCGCACATGACGAATCGCATCGTGCGGTCATCGCTTCGGATCCCGCTGCGCGCCTGCAGGCAAGCACCGATGCGGCCGTGCGCGAACTCGTGACAGCGGCGGTCCAGGAGGCCGGAAAGCCGGGCGACGATGCACAGGACGACCGGAACAACATTACCGTGGGCGATCGCGTGCTGATGATCGTCGAGAACGACCGGGCGTTCGCCGACTTTCTGCTCGACGCGGCGCGTGAAAAAGGCTTCAAGGGGTTGGTCACGCCTTTGGGCTCCGTCGCGCTGACGCTGGCGGATCAGTTCAAGCCCGATGCCGTCACGCTGGATCTCTTCCTGCCGGATATGGAAGGGTGGCGCGTTCTCTCGCGACTGAAGCACGACTTCACGACACGTCACATGCCCATTTGCGTCATCTCCACGGACGAATCGCGCGAGCGCGCGTTCGGTTCCGGAGCGTTTGGCTTTTTGCCAAAGCCCATCCAGTCGCGCGAACAACTCGACGATGCATTGACCCGTCTGATGAAATACGTGACCGTAGAGGCGCGCCGCGTACTTGTCGCGCTTGTGCCGACACCGCAGCGCGAAACGCTTGTCGAGCGTCTGTCGAGCGAGCTAATAGTGGTCGAATTCGCCGATACGGTGCGCGATGTATTGGGTCGCCTGGTTTCGGGCGACATCGATGCGCTGGTCGTGGACGGCGCCGGACTGATCGGGATGTCGCAACAGCCGCTTCACGATGCATTGGCCGCGCGCGCATCGTTCGCACCCCTGCCTATCGTGGCGATCGGGGAGCGCGAAGCGCTGCGGGAGCATCAGTGGCTGCAAGCCGCCGAGCGATATGTCGTCATTCCCGTGTCGAGTGCCGACCGGCTGCTCGACACGACAGTCGCCGCACTCCATGTCGAATCGGCCAGGCTCGGCAAGGAAGCGCAGGAGGAACTCGAAAGCCTGCGCGAAACGGAGCTTGCGCTGCATGGCAAGAAAGTGCTGATTGTCGACGACGACATGCGCAATATCTTCGCGCTTGCGACCGTTGTCGAAGACTACGGCATGCGCCATGTATGGGCGGACAACGGACACGATGCGATCCGTCTTGTCGCGACCGACCCCGCGATCGATGCGGTGCTGATGGACATCATGATGCCCGAGATGGACGGCCTCATGACGATACGCGAACTGCGCAAGCTGCCGGCCGGGCGCTCCCTGCCGATCGTTGCAGTCACCGCGAAGGCCATGAAGGGCGACCGCGAACGCTGTATCGAGGCCGGGGCGTGGGACTACCTGTCAAAGCCCGTCGACCGCGGTGATCTGCTCGCTGTTCTGCACGCGTGGCTGCACGCATAGGAGCGACCATGCAAACGCATTCCCGGGAGGACGGCGACCAGGTCAATATCCTCGTCGTCGACGACGTCCCGGCGCAGCATTTCGTCCTGCGCAGCGTGCTCGAAGAGCTCGGCGAAAACATCGTGACGGTTTCATCCGGGCGTGCTGCCCTCGCGGCGGTTCTCGAGCAGGATTTCGCAGTGATCCTGCTCGACGTCAACATGCCGGACATGGACGGCCTGGAAACCGCCTCGATGATGCGTTCGTATCGGCGAACGGCGCGCACGCCGATCATCTTCATCACCGCATACGTCGACGAGAGCGAAATGTCGCGAGGCTATTCGCTCGGCGCCGTCGATTACATCTCTTCGCCTGTCGTGCCCGAGATCCTGCGGGCGAAGGTGCGCGTATTCGTCGATATGTACCGCATGCGCAATCAGTTGATCGCGCGTGCCGCGGAACGCGAAGCACTGGCGACGGCGGAGTTTCAGCGCGCCGCGGCAGAACAGGCACGGCTCAGGGCGGATTTCCTCGCGCGCGCGAGCCAGGCGCTGACCCGCTCGCTGGAAGTCGACGATACCGTCGCGAACATCGTCGAGTTGCCCGTGCCCGCGCTGGCCGACGCGGCGGTACTCGTTTTGTCGGCGGGAGAGGGGCACGCGCCGCGAACCGTCGCGTGCATCGCGAATTCGGCCTATGCGGACCCCCGCAGCGGCAGTGCCGGCATGCGGCAATACCGGGTTCTGCCTTTGCCGGATCTGGACAAACTCGTGCGCGAGACGCTGTCAACAGGGCAGCCGGCTCACCTCCAGGTCGAAGGGCGGCCAGTCCTGGCATTCATCCAGGACGACAACACCTGTTGCGAGGTATTGCTCGACCTGGACGAGATGACGGCGTATCCGTTGCTGACCGACGCGGCCCAGCCGTCGGTCATCGTGCTCGGTATTCGCCGGTCGAGCGAACGGCTCGACGATGCGTCGGTCACGCATGAATTCGTCAGCCGCGCGGCGATCGCGTTGGAAAACGCCTCGCTTTTTTCCGCAATCCGCGATGGAGACCGGCGCAAGAACGAATTTCTGGCGATGCTCGCCCATGAACTGCGCAACCCGCTCGCGCCCATCGTCAACGCAGTGGCCGTCATGCGAAGCGCAAGACCGACTGACGCGCAGGTGTTGAGCTGGGCCAGCAACCTGATCGGAACCCAGGCGGAACATCTGGTGCGAATCGTTGACGATCTGCTCGACGTTTCGCGGATCGCACGCGGCGTCATCACGCTGCGCACAGAGCCCGTCCTGCTTTCGGCGGTGATCGATCGGGCAATAGAGACAAGCAGACCTAACTATGCCGCGCGATCGCAATCGCTGACGCGTGAAACGTCAGGGACGGACGTTGTCATCGACGGTGACATCGTGCGGCTGTCCCAGGTGTTCGCCAACCTGCTCAACAACGCATCGAAATTTACGCCGCCGGGTGGCCGCGTGCGCATTTCGGCCGAGCATGACGGAACGACGGCCACGATCGTCGTGTCCGATGAGGGCGAGGGCATCGATCCGGCGTTTTTGCCCCATGTGTTCGAGCTTTTCGCCCAGGGGAAGACCTCGCTGGATCGGGCCCAGGGTGGCTTGGGTATCGGGCTCACACTCGTGCGCCACTTGACGGAGATGCACGGCGGGAGCGTGCAGTGCAAGAGCGACGGGCTGGGAAAAGGTAGCCGGTTCACGGTGCGGCTGCCGGCGCGCGCAGTCGAAGATTCGCCTGACAAGCGGCTGAACGTGGTGCCGATTCGACGCAGCCAGGGTCTGCGCATCCTCGTGGTCGACGACATGGCGGCCACGGCGGAAAGCCTCGAAGCCATTCTGCGCATTCACGGGCATCGGGTCCAGCGCGCGTCGGATGGTCCTGCGGCTCTCGTCCTGGCGAAGACTTTCCTGCCGGATGTCGTTCTGCTCGACATCGGTTTGCCAGGCATGACGGGCTTCGATGTGGCGCACCGGCTGCGCACGGACGAGTCGTTGCCGCGAAGCCTCATCATTGCGATCAGTGGCTATAGCCAGCAGGAACACCGGCACCGCGCATCCGACTCCGGAATCGATCATTACCTCGTAAAACCAGCTGATCTCGATACGCTGCTGGGCATCGTGGACGACTACGAGAGGGCGAGGGCACCGGGCGACGGCGCTGCTGCCTGAATCGTTGCGGCGCCTGGCGCACGACTGCCGTCTGCGGCTTCGCGCCGGCGTCCTGACGTGCCTCGCGTTTCACCGGATGGTGTTTTCCCCTAGCCGAAAACGGTTGCGGTGGAAATTCGGCTGCACTACGATCCGATCAAATAGATATTCAATGTAAAACTCTATTCAAAGTCCTGGGTCAGGAGGAGCAGGTCCGACGCGCTTTAACCGTGATCGCAATGAAGGCGCAAGATCAGCGCCGCCGATGGAAGGTTGCGACCTCACGGGTGGCGCTCTCGTATACGCGCTCCATCTGTTCGAGGCAGGCCGTGGCGGCAGCGGCCGCGGACTGGATGCCCGCTGTCGCCTCGGCCATCTTGAGCAGCACGGTGCGGCGTAGCGCAGCGTAGTCTTCGCACACGCGCGCACCTTCCGGCGTTGCTGAGTAGTACACACCAGTGCGTGCCGTGCCGGTTTTTTCGACGAGGCCCGCCTTGATCAGCTTGCGTAGTTCGTACTGCATATTAGCGACGTCTTGCCGGTTGGTCAGGTGGAGCAGATCGCGAATGGTCTTGGGCCGTTCATGCATGTAGATGACGTGCATCAGCGCGTTTTCCTGCCCGCTCAGCGCGGCACCCGTGACAGCGGCCAGGCATTCGGACTGCCAGCGCGAAAACGACTGATCGACCCGCATGACGGCGTATTCGAGGTCGGTGATCTCGACACTGAAGTCGTCCATCGCAAGGTGCCAGCGATGTTCGGCAGTAGCGGTTTTTTTAGGGGTTCTGCGTGATTTTTCGGTCATTGCGGAATCGCGCGGTTGCGGCCGGTGCCGTCGACTGGGTTGGGAAGGCAGGGCCGCCACGAGGCAGCCCACCGTATAGATAATTTTACTGCGACAGGATCGATATGAGACGAATTCTGAACACCAGGGATTTCATTCTCGGCACATTCGCGACCAATTGCTCGGGCGGGATGTCGGTGACGAAGATCGGTGAGCGCTGGGATAACTCCTGGGAGAACAACGAAAAGCTCGCGGTAATGCTCGACGAAGCCGGCATCGATTTCATGCTGCCCATCGCGCGCTGGATCGGCTACGGCGGCGAGACGGACTTCCACGGCTCGGTGCTGGAAACGATGACGTGGGCGGCCGGCCTGCTCGCCAAGACGCGCAACCTCACGGTCTTCGCGACCATCCACACGGCGGCCAACCATCCGGTGGTCGTGGCCAAGCAGATCGCCACGCTGGACCAGATCGGCGCGGGCCGCGCCGGCCTGAATATCGTGGCGGGCTGGAACCGCCCCGAATACGAGGCGCTCGGGCTGCCGCTCGCGGCGGGCCACGACAAGCGCTATGCCTATGCACAGGAGTGGTTCGACGTCGTGCAGGAGATCTGGACCCACGAAGGTCCGTTCAACTGGGAAGGCGAGAATTTCCAGCTGAAGAACATCTATGGCCTGCCGCGTCCGTGGAACGGCGAACGTCCTCCGATTCTGAACGCGGCGGGCTCGGGCGAAGGACGCGACTTCGCGATCGGCAATGCGAACTTCTTGTTTACGCCGGCGATCGACCTCGAGCGTTCGCGCAAGGAGGTCGCCGAGCTCAAGCAGAAAGCCGTCGCCGCGAACAAGACGGTGAACGTGCTGACGTTCTCGCACGTGGTCTGCCGCCCGACCGAAGAGCAGGCGCGCCAGTATCTCCAGTACTTCGCCCAGGACAACGCAGACTGGGGCGCCGTCGACAACCTCGTCGCGCTGCAGTTTGCGAATGCGCACTCGTTCCCGCATGACCTGCTCGCGCTGATCCGCGACCGCATGGCGGCCGGGCACGGCGGCTTCCCGCTCGTCGGGACGCCCCAACAGGTCGCAGCGGGACTGATCTCGCTCGCGGAAGCCGGATTCAAAGGCACGACGCTGTCGTTCGTGGACTACGTGAAGGAGTTCCCGTACTTCCGCGACACGGTGCTGCCCATTCTGGAGGCACACGGGCTGCGCAGCCCGCGTGAGACGCGCCGTGCGGCCTGAACGCGTGGACGCCACCGCGCCGCTCTCCGGGCGCTTCGTGCAGGCGATGCGCGGGTTTGCCGGCGCGGTTTGCGTCGTGACGGTCGCGGACGGCGACGAGCGTAGCGGCTTCACGGCGACCTCGGTCTCTTCGTTTTCGGCCGAGCCGCCCATGGTGGTCGCGTCGCTCAAGGCGACGAGTTCGTCGGCGGGATTGCTGGCGCGCACGCGACGTTTCGGCGTCAACCTGCTGCGCGTCGAGCATCGCGCGATCGCTGAGCGATTCACGGGTTTTCGCGGCGAGCAGGGTGGCGCGCGTTACGGCGACGACGAATGGGTGCGGATGACGCCCGACGGTGCGCCGCTACTCGCCGACAGCGTCGTCGCCATGGACTGCGAGGTCGAGGAACTACTCGTGCGCCACGGGCATATCCTCATCATCGGCCGCGTGCGTGCGCTCGCGCGCGACGAGTCGGCGCCACGCCCGCTCGTCTACTGGCAAGGGCAATACACGGCGCTTGCGGGGCCGCTGGCAGCAGCACGCTGAGGATTGGGGCAGCAACGGCAACGCGGGCGCTGCACGTCCCGCGTTGCCGCGCGTGGGCTGATCATGTTGGCCTGCGCTGCAGGGTTAACTATGATTATGGAAATATTGATTCTTCAACTAAAATAGCCTTGCGTATAACGGCGACGCGTCGTGCGCCATAGAAAGGCTATATAGGGGGACGGTCATGGCTGAACGGTCGTTTGTCGAGGAAGTAAAGAAGCTGCGCCTCGGCGCAGGCGAGGTATTCAGCGGCGAGGGCATACTCGCCGTGACGAAGGCGCTGCTGGAGTCGGGCGTGGCCTATGTGGCCGGCTATCAGGGCTCGCCGATCTCGCACCTCATGGACGTGCTCGCCGACGCCCAGGACATCCTCGGCGACCACGGCATCCGCTTCGAAAACAGCGCGAGCGAAGCGACGGCAGCGGCTTCGCTGGCTGCGTCGGTCAACTATCCGCTGCGCGGCGCGGTCACGTTCAAGGCGACGGTGGGCACCAACGTCGCATCGGACGCGCTGGCCAATCTTGCTTCCGGCGGCGTGATGGGCGGCGCGCTGATCATCGTGGGCGAGGACTATGGCGAAGGCTCGTCGATCATGCAGGAGCGCAGTCACGCCTTCGCCATGAAGTCGCAGATCTGGTTGCTCGACCCGCGCCCCAATCTGACCTGCATCGTGAAGGCCGTGAAAGACGGCTTCGACCTGTCCGAAGCGAGCAACACACCGGTCATGCTGCAACTGCGCATTCGCGCCTGTCACGTTCACGGCCAGTTCATTGCTTCGGATAACAAACGGTCTGCGTTCACGATCAAGGACGCACTCGAAAATCCGGCACGCGACGTCAACCGCATCGTACTGCCGCCCGCGAGCTTTCTGCACGAGCGCGAAAAGATTCACCAGCGGTGGCCGGCGGCCGTCGAATTCATCGAGTCGCGCGGGCTCAATGAATGCTTCGCCGGCGAGACACACGACATCGGCATTGCCGTGCAGGGCGGAAGCTACAACACCGTGATGCGTGCACTCGAACGCCTGGGTCTTGCCGACGTCTACGGCGAATCGAAGATTCCGCTCTACGTCATGAACGTGGCGTACCCGCTCATCGATTCCGAATGGGAGCGCTTTTGCGCGGACAAACGCGCGGTGCTCGTGATCGAAGAAGGTCAGCCGAATTTCGTCGAACAGAACGCAGGCGCCATTCTTCGCCAGCGCGGCGTGGCGGTCGCGCTGCACGGCAAGGATGTGCTGCCGCTCGCGGGCGAGTACAGCACTGCGACCGTGATGAAGGGCCTGCGTGCATTCTTCGAGCAATACGGTGTACTCGAACGACAACCCGCGCCTCGCAAGGTGATTCCCGTGCTGGCATTGCCAGCATCGCCAGGCACGCCCGAAGCAGCGCAGCCAACCGCGGATGCCTTGCCCGCGCTCGATGAAAACGTGCACGCGCGGCCGCCCGGGTTTTGCACCGGCTGTCCCGAGCGGCCGATCTTCACGGCGATGAAGTTGCTGGAGCGAGAGATCGGGCCGCATCACGTGAGCGCCGACATCGGCTGCCATCTGTTCTCGATCCTGCCGCCGTTCAACCTCGGCGCGACGACGATGGGCTACGGCCTCGGCAGCGCGAGCGCGGCGGCACTGAACGCACCCGCGGCCAGGCGGGCGATCTCGGTCATGGGCGACGGCGGATTCTGGCACAACGGTCTCACGAGCGGCATCGCCAATGCCGTGTTCAACAAGAGCGACAATCTCACGGTGGTGGTCGACAACAGCTACACGTCGGCGACCGGCGGTCAGGACATCCTTTCCTCGACGGCACTCAATCCGACGCGCAGCACCGGCCACGAGATCGAAGAGGCCGTCCGTGGCGTTGGCGTGAAGTGGGTCAGGACAGTGCGGCGCACCTACGACCTGAAAGCCATGAAGGCCACGCTCAAGGAGGCGCTGACGACAGCGACGAAAGGTCCAAAGGTGCTGATCGCGCAGAGCGAATGCATGTTGAACAAGCAGCGGCGCGAGAAGCCGAAGCAGCGCAAGGCGATCGCGGCCGGCGAGCGGGTGGTGCGCGAGCGCTTCGGCGTCGATTCGGATACCTGCACGGGCGATCATTCGTGCATTCGGCTCTCGGGTTGCCCGTCGCTATCGATCAAAGCCAACCCCGACCCGCTGCGCACCGACCCCGTGGCGACCGTGCTCGACAGCTGTGTGGGCTGTGGCTTGTGCGGCGAAGTCTCGCACGCGGCGGTCCTGTGTCCGTCGTTCTATCGCGCGCAGATCATCAGCAATCCTTCACGAACGGACAAGCTGCGCCAGCGCGTGCGCGACATGGTAATCGGCTGGCTGCAGCGCCGCGGGGCACAGCGCCGCGCGCGCTACGCATTCTGAACCGGGAAATACACGATGAAGTCTCAACCGATCAAGATCGCGATCCTCGCCATGGGCGGCGAGGGGGGCGGCGTACTGGCCGACTGGATCGTCGACCTTGGTGAACATAACGGCTACCACGCCCAGACCACCTCGGTTCCCGGCGTGGCGCAGCGCACCGGGGCGACGATTTACTACGTCGAACTGTTTCCTCGCGATTCAGGCGAAGACCGTGCCCCCGTGCTTGCACTGATGCCGTTGCCGGGCGACGTGGATGTGGTGCTCGCCTCCGAGTTGATGGAAGCGGGGCGCGCGGTGCAACGCGGTCTCGTGACGCCGGAGCGCACGACGCTCATCTCGTCCACGCATCGCATCTATTCGATCGCCGAAAAAACGGCACTGGGCGACGGCCGCGTGGACAGCGAAACACTCATCGCGCACGCCAGCGCTGCCGCGAAGCGCTACGTGCGCTTCGACATGGCCGAGGCCGCGCACGCGAGCGGCAGCGTGATCAGCGCGGTGCTGTTCGGTGCCCTCGCCGGCACGGGCGTGCTGCCGTTCAGCCGCAGCCAGTTCGAGGAGACGATCGCGCGCGGCGGCGTGGGCGTCAAGCCGAGCCTGCGCGCGTTTGACCTTGCATTCGATCGCGCAGGCGACGAAGCCCTGCCCGAAGCGACGAGCGCGGCGAACGACCTGCAACCCGCGCCGCGCGATGCTGCGGTGAGGCGGCTCGTCGAGCGCGTGCGCGAGGAATTTCCGATCGACGTTCAGGCGATCGTGCTCGACGGCGTGCGCCGCCTGATCGACTATCAGGACCTCGCTTACGCGAGCCAGTATCTGGACCGGCTTTCAGGGCTGCGCGCGGCACTGCCTGCCGCAGACGACACGCTGTTGCGCGAATGCGCGCGCCACCTCGCGCTCTGGATGTCGTACGAAGACACGATACGCGTCGCTGACCTGAAAACGCGCGGCACGCGCTTCGAGCGCGTGCGCAGCGAAGTGCAGGCGCAGACCAACCAGTTATTGGCGATCAACGAGTTCATGCATCCGCGTGTCGAGGAAATCTGCGAGACGCTGCCTGCCGGTCTCGGCCGCTGGCTCGCACGGCCGCATTGGGTTCATCGTCTCGTGCGCCGGTGCACGCAGTCGGGACGCGTCGTCAAGACCAGCTCGCTGCGCGGCTACCTGATGCTGTATGCCGTCGCAAGCCTGCGCCCCATGCGCCGCCGCACACTGCGCTATGCGATGGAGAATGCGCGCGTGGAAGCGTGGTTGGCCCAAATCGTCGAGTCCGCAAAACACAATCCCGCGCTCGCCACCGAAGTCGCGCGGTGCCAGCGGCTCGTGAAGGGCTATAGCGATACGCACGCGCGCGGCCTGAAGAACTACCAGACGCTGATGGCGGCGGTGCGCCAGGCCGGCGCTCGGCTCGCGCCCGCCACATTGCGCGAGCTGCGCGATGCGGCGCTAGCCGACGAACACGGTTACAAGTTGAACGCGGCGCTCATGCGTCACGCGCTGGTTTGAGCGGGCTGCGAGCATGGACCGAGCAAAAGACATGACCCAACATACATTCGAGCGCGAACACAAGATTCATTTTTCGGAGTGTGATCCCGCCGGAATCGTGTTTTATCCGCAGTATTTCGTGCTTTTCAACGATCTGATCGAATCCTGGATCGACGCGCTCTTGCCTGAAGGCTATCACGGGCTGATCGGCGCACGCCGGGTGGGCATGCCGACCGTGCATCTGGAGGTGGATTTCAAGGCAATCAGCAAAATGGGCGAAGCGGTACGGCTTTCGCTCGACGTCGAGCGTCTTGGGCAGAAGTCGCTCACGCTCGCGTGGGCGTGCACGGGTGAGGACGGCGTGGTGCGCATGGCAGCACGCCAGACCATCGTAACGACTTCGCTCGATGCGCACCAATCGATCGCGATTCCAGAGGACCTGCGCACGGTGATCGAGGGCGCGGTGGCAGCCGCCCGAAGGTGAACGCGCGGTGTCCGGATCAGGCCGGCGGCCGATGCAGATCGAGCAGCAGACGCAAAGTGGTCTTGAGTTCTTCCGCTTTCGCCTTGCCGAGTGGCGCGAGCACGCGCTCTTCGTGCGCTCGCGCCTCCTTGATGAGTCCGGAAACGAGCTTCTGACCTTGTGGCGTGATGCGTACGAGCGTGACGCGGCGGTCCGTTTCGTGCGGGATGCGCTTCACGTAGCCCTGCGCTTCCATGCGGTCGAGCAGGCGCGTGACGGTGGGCTGCTTGGTCACGGAGATCTGTGCGAGTTGGCCAATGCTGATCGCCTTGCCTTCCGAAAGTGTGGATAGCACACGCCAGTCGGACACCTCGAAGCCGGCTGCCTGGACGATCACGTGAAACTCGCCGGAGATCAGTTGACTGACCTGCGCGAGCAGCGCAGGCGTGTAGTTATCGACAAAACCGCTAGCGGGAGAATGACTCATACGTGGAAAACGCCTGCAATCGATAAGGGCTGCAATCAGGGCTGCGGCCGTTGAAACGCAAACATACCACGCGCATCTATGCGCTCCTTCAAAGGCACAGGTAAAAAGGGGTTAACCATGATTATGAATTGGTTTATGCCTAAACATAATTAGACGCAAACGACAACCCGACAGCCGGCGACACGGGCTACGCCGAAACACGGCGCATTCATTGACGATTGAACGAAAAACGGAGCACAACATGACGAGCAGTCTGGAACAACTGGTGATCGATATGGCGAGCGGTCGCGTGCGCGTTGTGGACCTGACGCAAACCCTGTCGCCGGAATTCCCGGCCCTGCAATTGCCGCCGCAGTTCGGCCAGGTCTGGGCGTTCAAGATGGAGAGGATCAGTCAGTACGACGAACGTGGTCCGGGCTGGTACTGGAACAATTTTTCGTGCGGCGAACATACGGGCACTCACTTCGATGCGCCCGTGCACTGGGTGACCGGCAAAGACCATGCGCAGAACGCCGTGGACACCATCGACGTGAAGAACTTCGTTGCGCCGGCTGTCGTGATCGACGCCAGCGCGGAAGTCTCTGCGAATCCTGATTGGCTTCTGACTGTCGCATTTCTCGAGGCGTGGGAAACGAAGCACGGCCGCATCCCGGCTGGGGCATGGGTGCTGCTTCGTTCGGACTGGTCGAAGCGCAACGATCCCGCTGCGTTCCTCAACCTGCAAGAGGACGGCGCACACACGCCGGGTCCGACGCAGGAAGCGGTGGAGTGGCTCATACACGAGCGCAGCGTGCACGGTTTCGGCGTGGAGACGATCAATACCGACGCGGGCCAGTCCTACGCCTGGCCCGTGCCGTATCCGTGCCATACGTTGATGCACGGCTCCAACCGCTATGGCTTGCAGTGTCTGAAGAATCTGGACCAGTTGCCGGCCACGGGGGCGGTCATCGTGGCCGCGCCGCTGAAAATCAAGGGCGGATCTGGCAGCCCATTGCGTGTTCTCGCGCTCGTGCAGGACCAGGCGGCGGTGTTCGCTCCGTGACGTGACGACGGGGCGCACACCAGATGAATGCCGTGGCGCAGTACAGCCGCTCCAAACGCACGATGGTCTACGCGGAAACCTCCAGGCAGATCGCGAACGAGGGAGCGAATGCCGCCATCTGCGGCACGTTCGGTCCGTCGAGCAGCAATCATCAGTTTGTAGGGCGCGTCGGCATCCAGACGAAATTCTGATCGGTCAGCGGCCTCGGCGTGGGGTCGATGCAACGGCAGTGCGACGAGGCGATTGCTGCGTGCAGGTCCAAGGTATTGGCCCGCGTTTCGATCGTCTCTGCAGGTCATCAGCAGATTGCGGCATACCAGGCCCGAATGCGATCGACAGGCAGTTAATCGGGACCAGAGTGCCGAATGACGCGTCGTGTACGTACGCGATGCCTGGAGCGCCAAAGCGCCGCGGCCACGCTGCGCCTTTGCTCCTCGTGCAGGTTTTCTCGTCAACCACGCCATCCCGCATGAATGTAGGGACAGGGCGGCCACCCCCGTAACTTGTGGGAGCCACTGCCGGCCCGCCCGCCGCGCTCCCCCGTTCGGGGGATGGCTCGGACCCCTGGTCGTACCGAAGATGGACTCATCGCGATGCCACGGTCACTGCGCTGTCTGACCTGTGCAAGCCCGCGATCCATACCGGGACACGAGGAGACTCCGATGCAGGAAGACGTGCAGGAAGCGGCAACTCCGGCCTACGCTTACCCGCTGCTGGTCAAGCAACTGTTGCATACCCCATTCGTTCAGGCGCCGGATCAGGAAATCGTTTATCGCGGGCAACTGCGAATGACGTATTCCACGCTTCGTGAACGCATCGCACGCCTCGCCAACGGCCTGGAGAAACTCGGTGTACGGCACGGCAACACGGTCGCGGTGATGGATTGGGACAGTCATCGCTACCTGGAATGTTATTTCGCTATCCCGATGATGGGTGCCGTCTTGCAGACGGTCAACGTGCGTCTCTCGCCGGACGAGATCGCCTACACGATCAATCACGCTGGCGCGGAAGTCCTGCTCGTGCACCCCGATTTTCTGCCCGTCGTCGACTCCATCAAAGAGAAGCTCGAAACCGTGCGCACGTTCGTCTACATCGACGAGCCGGGCAGCGATGCCGCTGCACATTCGATCGCATTTTCCACAGAGTACGAAGCGATGCTGGCGGAGCACGCCGCGCACTACGCATTTCCCGACTTCGACGAGAACACCCGCGCCACGACGTTCTACACGACGGGCACCACGGGCCTGCCAAAGGGCGTCTACTTCTCGCATCGTCAACTCGTGCTGCACACGCTCACGGTCATGGCAGCGCTGACGAGCCCCGTGTCGGGCCAGCGCTTTCACCGTGGCGACGTCTATATGCCGCTCACACCGATGTTCCATGTCCATGCGTGGGGCATGCCCTATATCGCGACGGTGCTTGGCGTCAAGCAAGTCTATCCGGGCCGCTACCACCCGGATCAACTGGTGAAGTTGGTACAGGACGAGGGTGTTACGTTTTCGCATTGCGTGGGCACGATTCTCCATATGCTGCTCAATTGCGCGCAAGCGGACTCGGCGGACTTCAGCAAGTGGAAGGTCGTGATCGGCGGCGGAGCACTGCCGCGCGGCCTCGCACGCCACGCCCTCGCGCGCGGCATCGATATTTTCGCCGGCTACGGCATGTCGGAAACGTGCCCCGTGCTCAGCCTCGCCCAACTACCCGTGGGCGCCGAAACGCTCGAGCCCGATGAGCAGGTGCGCTTGCGCTGCAAGACCGGTTTCCCGGTTCCACTCGTCGATTTGCGCATTGTCGACGATGCAATGGAAGATTTGCCGCGTGACGGCTGCGCCACCGGCGAGATCGTTGCGCGCGCACCCTGGCTGACTCAGGGATACCTGAACAATCCCGATGCCTCGGCGCAGCTTTGGGCCGGCGGCTATCTGCATACCCAGGACATCGCGAATATCGACCCGACCGGCAATCTGCAGATTACGGATCGCATGAAGGACGTGATCAAGTCGGGCGGCGAGTGGGTTTCGTCGCTGGAAATCGAGAGCCTCGTTTCGCTCTATCCGGGCGTCGACGAAGTGGCGGTCATTGGCATCAAGGATGAAAAGTGGGGTGAGCGTCCGGTAGCGCTCGTCGTGCTCAAGGCCGGCGCCGCCGTCAATGCGGGAGACATTCAGCAGCACCTGATGACCTTCAGTCAATCGGGCCGTATTTCGAAATATGCCGTGCCGCAAACCGTCAAGTTCGTCGATGCGCTCCAGAAGACGAGCGTCGGCAAGATCAACAAAAAGTGGTTGCGCGAGCAGTTCGCCTGAGTCGCCTTACCCGTGGAGCAAATGACATGAGCATCGAGAATTATCGCCTCGCCACGATAGAAGAATTCATCGGCCGCGAGCTGGGCGTTTCGGATTGGGTCGTCGTGGACCAGGCGCGCATCGACGCGTTCGCGCGCTGTACGGGCGATTTGCAGTGGATTCACGTGGACACCGAGCGCGCAAAACGCGAGAGCCCATTCGGCGGCACGATCGCGCATGGCTATCTGACGCTTTCGCTGCTCGCGCCGCTTGCAATGGAAATCGGGCTGATTCCGGAGGGCGCGTCTGCCGGTCTGAATTACGGGCTGGACAAGGTGCGCTTCATGACGCCCGTGAAGGCTGGCGCGCGCGTACGCAACCGCGTGACGCTGGTTTCGGTAGAGAAGAAGGGCGGCGGTCGCGTGATCCTCAAGACGATGAACGAACTGCAGATCGAGGGCGAGGAAAAGCCGGCTCTGGTAGCGGATACGCTCGCGATGCTCGTGGCCTGACGCGGCCAAAACGACGGCATAGGGAAAGCGCGAAATGATACACAACGACGTCGATGGAGGAGCGGCAGCATGACGGTAGCTAATGAAAGCGTGGTGAAAAAGGACGACTCGGAAGACCTCGTGCCGTCTGTGGTGAAGGGCATGTGCGGCCTGACTCCATTGATGGGGTTGCGTCCATGGGACATTCTGGCCACGGCGCAGCGGCTCGGTGCGCAGGCTCTGCGGCAGCCCGCGCTCGTGCTGGAGCAGGAAGCGGCGCTCGTGCGCGAACTGATAGCCACGCTCGCGGGCAATGCGCCAAGCGCGCCGCCGCCCGGCGACAAGCGCTTCGCGGATCCCGCGTGGCAGGACAATTCGTTGTACCGCAAGACGCTTCAGGGCTATCTCGCATGGCGCAACGCCCTCGCGGGCTTCGTCGATCGCTCGGCGCTGGACGCGAAAAGCAAGGATCGCGCGCAATTCGTGCTCTCGCTCTTCACAGACGCGCTCTCGCCCACGAACATGCTGCTCGGCAACCCGGCAGCGCTGAAGCATGTCGTCGATTCGGGCGGTTTGAGTCTGGTGGGTGGTTTGAAAAACGCACTGTTCGATATCCTGAAGAATCATGGCATGCCGGCACAGGTTGACAAGAACGCGTTCCAGGTGGGAAAGAATCTGGCCACGTCGCCGGGATCGGTGGTATTTTGCAACGAAGTGCTCGAACTCATCCAGTATGCGCCGGCAACGGAGCAGGTCTACGGCCGCCCGCAACTGATCGTGCCACCGCAGATCAATAAGTACTATGTGTTCGATCTTGCCGAAGGCAAGAGCATCGTCAACCACCTCGTGAAGAGCGAGTTCCAGGTGTTTGCCGTCAGCTGGCGCAATCCGACGGCTGCACAAGCCGACTGGGACATGGACACCTATGTCGCGGCGCTCCTCGAGGCCATCAAGGCGATTCGGGAAATCACCGGTAGCGAGGACGTCAACCTGCACGGCGCATGCTCCGGCGCGATGACGATCGCGGCGCTGCTCGGGCACCTCAAGGCACGCGGTAAAAAGACGGTCAATGCCATCACGCTGATGGTGGCGTTGCTTGACAATACCGCCGATTCGCAGCTCGGGCTGTTCGCCACACCGGAAGCGATTGCGGCAGCGAAACAGGCTAGCCTGGCGCGTGGCGTCCTTGCCGGCGAGGAGATGGGGCGCGTGTTCGCCTGGCTGCGTCCCAACGACCTCGTATGGAACTACTGGGTCAATAATTATTTGCTGGGCAAGGCGCCTCCCGCGTTCGACGTGCTTTACTGGAACAACGACACCACGCGCCTGCCCGCGCGTTTCCATGGCCAGCTACTCGACATCTTCACGGGCAATTTGCTCGGCAAGCGGCATGCGTTCACGGTCCTCGGCACACCGATCGATCTGTCCGAGGTGACATGCGACAAATACGTGGTGGCGGGCGTCACCGATCACATCACGCCGTGGAAGGGTGTGTACAACACGGCGCGCACGTTCGGCGGCGATACGCGCTTCGTGCTCAGTTCGAGCGGACACATCCAGAGCCTCATCAATCCGCCGGGCAATCCCAAGGCGAAGTTCTACCTGAACCCGGAACTGCCCGCCGATCCGGACGAATGGCTCAACAAGGCGCAGGCTGAAAAGGATTCGTGGTGGAACGACTGGCGCGAGTGGATCGCGAGCCGTTCCGGGGAGCGCAAAGCGGCACCCGCATCGCTCGGCAACCGCCGGCACGCGCCGCTCGCCGATGCGCCCGGAACCTACGTCTCCGAAGCGTGACAATTTCCGCTACTTTTTTTAGCGTCACTTCACCAACGTAGTTTGTCACTCTGGAGTCTTAAACATGGAAACGACCCAACCGGCAAATGTTCTCGCTGAATACACGAAGGCAATCACGCACTTCAAACTGCCTGGCATCGATCTCTCCGCCATTCTCGAGTCGGGCCGCAAGGATATCGAAGCGCTCGGCCTCGCCAGCAGCGCCGCGTTGAGCGGCGTGCAGGCGATCGCGCAAAAGCAGGTTGCGATTCTGCAATCGGCGATCTCCGGGCTGCAATCGCTCATCACCAAGCCAGCGGCGCAAGATGCGGCGCCGGCCGCAAATACCGGCGAAGTGGTCCAGCAGGCCGTGAAGAAGTCGCTCGCCGATATTCAGGACCTCGTCGATACCGCTTACCGGGCACAATCGGACAGCGTTGCGGTTGTCACGAAGCGCGTGGCCGAGCACGTCGAGGAGCTGAAGGCGCTCGTGCAGTCGAAGAAATAGAAAGGAAGCGGCAATGAAAAACGCCGATGTTTCCAGCTACGCATCGCGTGGTGAGGCGTCCTGTCGAGAGGTCGACAAGATGAAAGCAATGCCTGGCACTCCGGAGTCAAGCTGCGATTCGGTCAGCGGCATGCAGATACGGACGGTCGATCTGGATGGCCAGGTATTGCGCGTCGGCGTGCGGCACGGCAGCGACGCTTCGCCGCCGCTGCTCATTTTCAACGGCATCGGTGCAAACCTCGAACTCGTGGAGCCGTTCGTCGAGGCGCTCGGCGACGTCGGCGTCGTCATCTTCGATGTCCCTGGCGTCGGCGGCTCGCCCGCGCCGCTCATGCCTTACCGCTTCTCGACGCTCTGCGTGCTGGCGGAGAAGCTACTCAGGCGGCTGGGGCACGACGCGAGCGTCGACGTGCTGGGCGTTTCGTGGGGCGGCGCGCTCGCGCAGCAATTCGCCCACCTGTACCCGCAGCGTTGCCGCAGGCTGATTCTCGCGGCGACCTCGCCCGGTATGATCATGGTGCCGGCGCGGCTCTCGGTGCTCTCGAAGCTGATCGGTGCGCGCCGCTATACCGATCGGGACTACCTGAAGCGAGTGGGTGCGGAGATCTACGGCGGAGTGTACCGCCGTGACCCGGAATTGCTCGACGCGCATAGCCGACATATTCAGGCGCCGCGCGGTCGCGGCTATCTCTATCAACTGCTCGCAGCGTACGGCTGGACGAGCCTGCCGTGGCTCCGCTCTTTGCGTCAGCCGACGCTCGTGATGCACGGAAACGACGACCCCATTGTGCCGCTGGCGAACGCGAAGATTCTGGCGGCTCGAATTCGCAATGCGACGCTTTACGTGATCGACGACGGTCATCTGTTCCTCGTCGCGCGCGCGAAAGAGGTGGCGCCCGTCGTGCGCCGTTTCCTGCGGCAGGATATAGCCTGAACGCCATGAACCATGAGTGAAGGCGAGAATGACCTACTGAGCGTGTCGCAAGCGGCATCGGATGCACGCAAGATACAACGGCTCAAACAGATGCAGCGTATCGCGACCTGCCTGCTCGCAGTCATGGTCGCGGTGCTCCTCGCATGCGTTGCATGGCAGGCGCAGCATCCGTGGCTTGGCTGGGTGCGGGCGTTTGCGGAAGCCGGCACGGTGGGCGCAGTGGCCGACTGGTATGCGGTGGTCGCGCTGTTCCGGCGGCCGTTCGGTTTGCCCATCGCGCACACGGCGATCATTGCCGAGAACCAGGCGCGCATTGCCGAAAGCCTGGGCAGCTTCGTCGAGACCAACTTTCTCACGCCAGAGCTCATCATCGGCAGGCTGATCGAGCATAACGCCGCAGGGGCATTGGGCGTGTGGCTCGCCGAGCCGGTGAACAGCCGCGCGGTCGGCGATGTGGTGGCCGATTCGCTGCCTCGATTGTTCGATGGAATCGACGAGGCAGACGCCGCACGCTTCTTCGAGCACGTGGCGGCGCCGCAGCTGCGAACGCTCGACGTGTCCCGCGCGGCTAGCGAGATTCTCAAGGTGCTGACCGAGGGCGATCATCATCAGCCGCTGCTGGAGCGGGGGCTCGCTGGCTTCGAAGCGTGGCTGTCGACCAACGTGGACCTGATCAAGGCGAAGTTCAGCGAGGCCTCGAAATACACGCCTGCACCGTTCGACGCGTGGATCGTCAGGAAATTCGTTGACGGCATAGTCGCATTGCTGCACGAAGTGGCGGCGAGACCGGACCACGAGCTCAGATACCAGTTCGACAAGGCTGTGCAGGACCTGGCCCTCCAGCTGCGGACATCGGCGGTCTATCGCCGTTTCGGCCACAGACTGACGCGCGAGTGCATCCGGTATTTCCAGCGCGAGGGTTACGCGTATCGCCTGCTGGTCGCGGCGCGTGAGCGCGTGAATGCCGATATCAATGGTAAGGAATCCGTAGTTAGAGGTATGGTGGCGGCCGTGCTGACGGCGCTAGCA
>NZ_BBJJ01000072.1 GCF_000739815.1 Paraburkholderia mimosarum LMG 23256 = NBRC 106338 | reverse complement strand
ACCGTGGGGAAGTTTGCGCGGGTTAGCATGGCTGCCAGAGCCGCATTGAGTGGGGGCGGAACCGCCACTCAACGGTGTATTCCGCCGCGGAGGCCAGCATGGAAGACGATAGCACGTTGTATGTGGGGCTTGATGTCCACAAAGACTCGATCACGGTTGCCTATGCGATCGGCATGGGCAACGTCGAACTGTTCGGCAAGGTGGGCGCCATGCAGATTGATGTCGACCGGCTCTGCAAGCGACTTCAGCAGAAGGCGCGGCACATCTGCTTTGTCTATGAAGCGGGACCATGCGGGTACGGCCTGTATCGAAGGCTGGTCGATAAAGGCTTCGACTGCATGGTTTGCGCACCATCGCTCATTCCACGCAAGCCGGGTGATCGTGTCAAGACGGACCGCCGTGACGCGATCAAGCTGGTGCGCTCGCTGCGCGCCGGCGACTTGTCAGCGGTACATGTGCCAACAATTGAAGACGAAGCGTTCCGCGACCTGGCCCGCGCCTGGTCGGCCGCTCGAGAAGACCTGAAGGCAGCACGCTGCAGGCTCAAATCGTTTCTGCTTGCCCACGGCGTCCATTATCTCGGCCGCCCCAACTGGGGACCGACACATCGGCGCTGGTTAAGTACGTTCTCGTTTGACAGTGCATGGCAGCAACTGGCGTTCAACGAACATCGGCGCACGATTGAAGACCGGCTCGCCCAATGCGAGCGGCTGGAACTGGCATTGCGCGAAGCGGTCACGAACTGGCGGTTTTATCCGGTTGTACTTGCCCTGCAGGCCATGCGTGGAATCAACTTTACGTCGGCAATCGGACTGGTTTCTGAGCTGGGCGACCTGTCGCGCTTTGAACATCCGCGGCAGTTGATGGCATGGATTGGTGTGACGCCTTCAGAGCATTCATCAGGTGGGAAGCGACGGCAAGGCAGCATTACGAAGACCGGCAACAGCTACGCACGTAAGCTGCTGGTGGAATCCGCCTGGAGCTATCGGCATCCCGCCCGAGTAAGCATCGACATTCAGCGCCGGCATGAAGGTCTGCCAAAACCGATAATCGATCGTGCCTGGGACGCGCAGCTGAGGCTGTGCAGGCGATTTCGCAAACTCGTCAACCGAGGCAAGACCGCACACGTCGCCATCATTGCTATCGCACGCGAGTTGGCAGGCTTCATCTGGGACGTCGGCCGGCTGGGGATATCACTCGCTGTGCCTCCCAGCAGACAAGCTGCATAAACGGAGCCTCCAAGAAATCGACGAGCAGTGGAAATTTGAAGTTTCCTGAAGGCGGCGCAGCCCGGTATTCGAGTAATCCGCGACCGCGTTTGGCAACGGCATCAGTCGACTTGCGTAGTAAGGAAGCGGCAGGCTCATGAGACGGACCTCTGTAATGCGGCAACCAACCCGCGAATATCAGCGTGATCCACCGTCGAGATTTACAGCTACGCCGCCCTCAGGAAATTGCACGAACCACGGAGCAGATCATGAAAACCGATCCAGATTGACACCGGGAGTCATATCAGCGCGGTAACGCGTTCCTGGGGCCGCCATCCGTCGATGCGGTTGATGCGGCCCCAAACGACGCGGACGGCCATCCGGCTGCGCGCCGCGGCCGCACTCGCGAGCTGCTTCGTCTGGCCGCTCGCACCCGAAAGCAAGGCAACCCATCGCGAACGGACCCGCGCAGCAGCGACGTCGCACTGACGGCACGCCCTCGCGCCGACAGTGCCAGGCCACGCGCCAATCGGCGCTACACTGCCGCTGTCGGGCCGCCCCCGGGCGGCCTGTCCCCTAACCCAGATCCGGCGCCGGTGCGCCGCCGTCCCCATTGCATCGATGACCGACATCCCAAACAGCGGCTCCCCGGACAGCGCCGCCGTCCGCGCCTGGCTGGCCAGCCTGCAGACGCAGATCGCCGACACCCTCGGCGCTTTCGACGGCACGCCGTTCGCGACGGACAACTGGCAGCGCGCGCCCGGCGAGAAGCTGCGCGGCGGCGGCTGCACGCGCATCATCGAAGGCGGCCAGTTCTTCGAGCGCGGGGGCATCGGCTTTTCCGACGTGTCCGGCGACGCGCTGCCGCCCTCCGCGACCGCGACGCGCCCCGAACTCAACGGCCGCGGCTTCGAGGCGATGGGCGTCTCGCTCGTCCTGCATCCGCGCAATCCGTACTGCCCGACCGTGCACATGAACGTGCGCATGCTGCTCGCGACGAAGGCGGGCATGGCGCCGGTGTTCTGGTTCGGCGGCGGGATGGACCTCACGCCTTACTACGGCTTCGAGGAAGACGCGCAGCATTTCCACCGCGTGTGCCGCGACGCGCTCGCGCCCTATGGCGCGGACCGCTACCCGCGCTTCAAGCGCTGGTGCGACGAATATTTCTTCCTGAAGCACCGCAACGAGGCGCGCGGCGTGGGCGGTATCTTCTTCGACGATTACGCCGAAGGCGGCTTCGACGCGGCGTTCGCCATGCTCAAGAGCGTGGGCGACGGCTTCCTGAAGGCCTATCTGCCGATCATCGAAAAGCGCCGGGCGACGCCATACGGCGAAGCCGAGCGCGAATTCCAGGCGTACCGGCGCGGCCGCTACGTCGAGTTCAACCTGGTCTGGGACCGCGGCACGCATTTCGGCCTGCAAAGCGGCGGCCGCACCGAGTCGATCCTCATGTCGATGCCGCCGGGCGCCACGTGGCGCTACGACTGGCAGCCGCAACCGGGCACCCCCGAAGCGCGCCTTTATACCGACTTCCTGCCGGTGCGCGACTGGGTCTGACGCCGTGACGCAAGCTTTCACCGCCCCACCGGACGCGCTTGCACGGCGCGTCGGGCTGCTCGGCGGCACCTTCGATCCGATCCACGAGGGCCATCTCGCGCTCGCGCGCCATTTTGCGCGCGTGCTGGATCTCAACGAGCTGATCCTGCTGCCCGCCGGCCAGCCGTGGCAGAAGCCAGGCGTCACCGCGGCGCGGCATCGGCTCGCCATGACGCGCGCCGCCGCCGCTTCGCTCGCGCTGCCGGGCGTGACGGTAACCGTCGACGCCGACGAAATCGAGCATGACGGCCCGACCTACACCGTGGAAACCCTGGGCCGCTGGCGCGCGAGGAACGACAGCAACGCGAGTGCCGCGCTGACGCTGCTAATGGGCGCGGATCAACTGCTGCACCTCGATTCCTGGCACGAATGGCGCGAGCTGTTCGCGCTCGCCCACGTGGCCGTGGCGAGCCGCCCGGGCTTCGACTTCGCGGCGCTGCCGCAAGCGGTCGCGCAGGAAGCCGCTGCGCGCCGCGCGAGCGCCGCCGTGCTGGCGGCAACGCCGCACGGCCACCTGCTGGTCGACGCTACGCTCGCGCTCGACGTTTCGGCGACCGCAATCCGGCGCGACCTGCCGGCCTGCGTGGCGAGCGGGCAACGTCGGGGCACGGCCGCCGACAAGGTCCCCGCGGCCGTGTGGGACTATATCCTTCAACATCATCTCTATCTGCATCACGGGTAAACATGGACATCCGCAAACTTCAACGCGCCATCGTCGACGGTCTCGAAGACGTCAAGGCACAGGACATTCGTGTCTTCAACACGAGCCATCTGACCGAGCTGTTCGACCGCGTGGTCGTTGCGAGCGGCACCTCGAACCGCCAGACCAAGGCGCTTGCCAACAGCGTGCGCGAAAAGGTCAAGGAAGCGGGCGGCGACATCGTCAGCACGGAAGGCGAGGACATCGGCGAATGGGTGCTCGTGGATTGCGGCGACGCGGTCGTCCACATCCTGCAGCCCGCGCTGCGCCAGTACTACAACCTCGAGGAAATCTGGGGCGACAAGCCGGTGCGCGTGAAGCTCGCCAACAACACGGGCTTCGTGGGCGCACGCCCGAGCGAGCCGATGGACGATGAAGACGACGAAGTCGTGGAACACGCGCCGGTCGCGAAGAAGCCGGCCCGCAAGACGGCCGCGCGCAAGACCGCCAAGTGAGCGTGTCTACTAGCGCCCTTGCGTCCGCTCTCAAGTCTCACGCATTCGCACGATGAAACTGCATATCGTCGCCGTCGGCCACAAGATGCCGGACTGGATCGCCGAGGGCTTCGAGGAATACACGAAGCGCATGCCGCCCGAGTTGCGCATCGAACTGCGCGAGGTGAAGCCCGAGCAGCGCTCGTCGGGGCGCCCCGCCGAGAGCGTCATGGCCGCCGAGCGCACGCGCATCGAAGCCGCGCTGCCGAAGAACGCGCGCATCGTCGCGCTTGACGAACGCGGCAAGGACTGGACCACGATGCAGCTCGCCAAGGCGCTGCCGCTCTGGCAGCAGGACGGCCGCGACGTGGCGTTCCTGATCGGCGGCGCGGACGGCCTCGACCCCGAACTGAAGTCGCGCGCCGATACGCTCCTGCGCCTGTCCTCCCTCACGCTGCCGCATGCGATGGTGCGCGTACTGCTTGCCGAGCAGCTTTACCGGGCGTGGACCATCACGCAGAATCACCCCTATCATCGCGTGTGAAGAAAGCTCGCAGGGCACGCCGCGATGGAGGTTTATAGCGAGGTTCAACGCGCGCCCGAGCCGCTTTTCGTCGCGCGCCTGCGCCTTGACGGCAGGCGCGCACGTCAACCCGAAGTCCGTAACGACAAAGACGCTCCGATGCCCACCAACGCGCCCTATCCGTTCGTCTATCTCGCCTCGCAAAGCCCGCGACGCCAGGAGCTGCTGCAGCAGCTCGGCGTGCGCTTCGAACTGCTCCTGCCGCGTCCCGACGAAGACGCCGAAGCGCTCGAAGCCGCGCTGCCCGGCGAGGAAGCCTCCGTCTACGTGGAGCGCGTGTGCGCCGCGAAGGCCGACGCCGCCCGCGCGCGGCTCGTCGCCGGCGCGCACGCGCATGCGCCGATACTCACGGCCGATACGACGGTTGCGATCGACGGCCATATCCTCGGCAAGCCGCACGACGCCGCCGACGCCTACGCGATGCTCGAACGCCTCGCCGGCCGCGTGCACGAGGTCCTCACCGCCGTCGCCGTGGTGAACGCCGAAGGCGTGTGCCTCCCCATCGCGGTCTCGCGTTCGCACGTGCGCTTCGCCGCTGCGCTGCCCGCCGCGATCGCACGTTATGTCGCGAGCGGCGAGCCGTTCGGCAAGGCCGGTGCATACGGCATCCAGGGCCGCGCGGCGGAATTCGTCGAGCGAATCGACGGGTCCTATTCGGGTATCATGGGTTTGCCACTATTCGAAACGGCCGCCCTCCTGCGCGCCGCGGGCATCGACTTCTAGAACAAACCATGAATGAAGAAATCCTGATCAACGTCACGCCCCAGGAGACGCGCGTCGCATTGGTCCAGCAAGGCGCAGTACAGGAGCTTCACGTCGAGCGCACGCTTTCGCGCGGGCGCGTCGGCAACGTCTATCTCGGCAAGGTCGTGCGCGTGCTGCCGGGCATGCAGTCCGCCTTCATCGATATCGGCCTCGAGCGCGCCGCGTTCCTCCATGTGGCCGACATCTGGCATCCGCGCATTGCCGGCGAAGCGCATGCGCCCGTGCATCACCAGCCCATCGAAAAGACCGTGTTCGAAGGGCAGACGCTCATGGTGCAGGTCGTGAAGGACCCGATCGGCACGAAGGGCGCGCGGCTTTCCACGCAGGTGAGCATCGCGGGCCGCACGCTGGTCTATTTGCCGCAGGAGCCCCATATCGGCATCTCGCAGAAGATCGAGAGCGAGGCCGAGCGCGAAGCGGTGCGCGCACGCCTCACGGCCGTGCTGCCCGCCGATGAGAAAGGCGGCTATATCGTGCGCACGATCGCCGAAGACGCCACGAGCGAAGAGCTCGCCGCCGATGTGGCTTATCTGCGCAAGACGTGGGCGACGATACTCGCGCAGGCGCAGCGCGTGCCCGCCACGAGCCTGCTTTATCAAGACCTGAATCTCGCGCAGCGCGTGCTGCGCGACTTCGTGAACGACGAGACCTCGCGCATTCAGGTCGATTCGCGCGAGACGTTCCAGAAACTCACCGAGTTCGCCACCGAGTTCACGCCCGCCGTGCTGGCGAAGCTGCACCACTACACGGGCGAGCGGCCGCTCTTCGACCTCTACAACATCGAGGCCGAAATCCAGCGCGCGCTCTCGCGGCGCGTGGACCTCAAGTCGGGCGGCTACCTCGTGATCGACCAGACCGAGGCGATGACGACCATCGACGTGAACACGGGCGGCTACGTGGGCGCGCGCAACTTCGACGACACGATCTTCAAGACGAACCTCGAAGCGGCGCATACGATCGCGCGACAACTGCGTCTGCGCAATCTGGGCGGCGTGATCATCATCGACTTCATCGACATGGAGAACGTCGAGCATCGCGATCAGGTGCTCGGCGAACTCAAGAAAGCGCTCTCGCGGGACCGCACGCGCGTGACCGTGAACGGCTTCTCGCAGCTGGGCCTCGTGGAGATGACGCGCAAGCGCACGCGCGAATCGCTGGCGCACGTGTTGTGCGAGCCCTGCCCGACGTGTCTCGGCAAGGGGCAGGTGAAGACCCCGCGCACCGTCTGCTATGACGTGCTGCGCGAGATCCTGCGCGAGTCGCGGCAATTCAACCCGCGCGAGTTTCGCGTGGTGGCTTCGCAGCAGGTCATTGACCTGTTTCTCGAAGAGGAATCGCAGCACCTCGCCATGTTGATCGACTTCATCGGCAAGCCGGTTTCGCTGCAGGTGGAATCGAATTTGAGTCAGGAGCAGTACGACATCGTGCTCATGTAGCGCGATATCCCGTAGCGCATCACCGGAGCATCGCAGTTGGATCACCAGCGCGTCACCATCGAACACATCGGCGAATTCGACGAGATCGTCGACGTGCGAACGCCGCTCGAATTTGCCGAGGACCATATTCCCGGTGCGATCAACGCGCCCGTGCTCAGCAACGAGGAGCGTGTGATCGTCGGCACGATGTACAAGGACTCGCCCTTCGAGGCGACGCGCGTGGGTGCTGCGATGGTGGCGCGCAACATCGCCGCCCATCTCGACACGCTCTTCGCCGACCGTCCGCGCAACTGGCGTCCGCTCATCTATTGCTGGCGCGGCGGCAAGCGTTCGGGCTCGATGACGGCGTGGTTCAACATGATCGGCTGGCGCGCGCGTCAGCTCGATGGCGGCTACAAGACTTACCGGCACACAGTCGTGGAAGCGCTCGGCACGCTGCCGGGTGCGTTTCGCTATATCGTGCTCGCCGGGCCGACAGGGAGCGGCAAGACACGCCTCTTGAAGGCGCTCGGCAACGCTGGCGCGCAGATGCTCGATCTTGAAGCGCTCGCCGCGCATCGGGGTTCCTTGCTGGGCGCATTGCCAACGCGCGCGCAGCCATCTCAGAAGTCGTTCGATACGGCGCTCGTGCAGACGCTGCGCGGCTTCGATGCCACGCAGCCCGTGTTCGTCGAGGCGGAGAGCCGGCGCATCGGCGTCATCACGCTGCCGCCCGCGCTCGTGGAACGCCTTCATGGCGCGCCCTGTGTCGTCCTCGATGTCGCGCGCGACGAACGAATCGCGTTGCTGCTCGAGGAGTACGGACATTTATTCAGCGAGCGCGGGTATTTTCGCGAGCAACTGCAAAAGCTCACTCCGCTACACGGGCGCGAGCGCATCGACTCGTGGTGCAAGCTGCTCGACGAGGATCGGCGCGCTACGCTTTACGAGACGCTCGTGGCCGAGCACTACGATCCCGCCTACACCCGCAGCACGCGGCGCAATTTCGCGAAGCTCGAAAAATCGCTGCACTTCGCGTTCCGGCCAATGGCGGCCGATACGCTCGCGCAAGCCCGCACGCTGCTCGCGCAATTGCAGCAAGAGTCGTATGCAGGTGAAGCGGTGGGCAGCGAAGCCGAAGTGCCTCGCGCCATCTGACGCCTTCCGTTCGTCTCCTCGGACCTCAAAAAAGCACGCGCGGACTGCGATCCGGCGTTCACGCAGATAGCGACGAACGAGGTGTTACCGGCGCGCCGTGGCGGTCTCCGTCAGCGAGGCGGTGTGCTGAAGCTGCGACGGCAGATCGGGCTCCCACGCCTCGAGATCTTCGGTCGGGTAAAGGCCGAACGCGTACATCACACGCTTGAGACGGCTCACGAAGTTGGGGCGCGGCACGTTCGGCAGCGTGCCCGGCGCGGCGTCGGCCGTGCGGCTCATGTAGTTGCGCTTGAAATCGCGCTGCGAAACGCCCCATTTCATGAGGAATTCGCGACCGCCGCGGTTGCGGCGAATACGTCCCGTCGTGCGACAGCCGAAATGATAGATGCGGCTCGCGCCGACGGATCGGAACGTGCGGCAGCCCACCAGCCAGAGCTTCATCAGGAAGTCGTCGTCGCTGCTCATGCCGGGCCCGAACTCGATGCTGTAGCCGCCGACCCGCAGCCAGAGTTCGCGGCTCACCAGAGTGGGCTGCATTGCGATGCCGTTGCGGTCGGTGGTATCCATCTTCGCGGCAAAGTCGAGCAACGCCGCTTCGTCGAAATCGGCAGGACCGGTGCCGAAATGGGCAACGGTCACGAGGCCGTTGCCGGTATCGGTCGGCTCGATGATCTGGGAGGCCAGATAGGCCGGCGCCTCGCCGATCTCGCGCAGCGCGTCGACGAAAGCAGTGTCCCAATCCGGCGTGCAGAACATGTCGTCGTTCATGAACAGGATCCACTCGCGCGAGGCGAGACGCGCCACATCGTTGACGGCGATGCAGACGCCCACGTTCCCCTTGCTCCACGTATGGCGTATGCCCTGCTCGCGGACCCATTCGAGCGTGCCGTCGCTGCCGTCGTTCACGTGCACGAGAATCTCGTGCTCGAACGCGGAATGGCGCCGGATGCTGTCGACGCAGAGCTTCAGATACGGCAGGTTATTCCAGGTCGGGATCAGAATGCTGAACATGAAGGTGCGCCCTATGAAGGGTCCGATTTGTTATTCGCACGTTCCGCAATCGCCGCGAGGACGGCAATCACGGTCGCGTAGAACGCCACCGTGCTCTTCAGGTCGAAGGTCTCGACCGTCAGCCCGAAGACGAAAAACATCAGGACGAAAGCGAGGCCCATGAGCGCCGTACGCCTCGTCGTCCTCGACCCGGACTTCAGCTTCGCCGCGAAAAAGACCGCCGGCACGACGTAGATCGCAAGTAGCGCAAGACCGCCCACGATGCCGTAGTTGGCCATATAGGCGAGCAGCTGGTTGTGGACCTCGCCCTTGCCGAACATCGCTGCCACCGGGGTGAGCGCGCCCTGACTGGCCATCGAGTTCATCTTGTCGCGAAACCCGTCGCCGCCCAGGCCCAGCACCGGATGTTCGGCGATCAGTGTAGAGGCCGCCTCGTAGAGTTGCAGACGCACGCCGACCGGCGTGTCGCGGTGGCCGTGCATGTACTGCGTCAGGTCGGACGAAACGTCGTTGACGCGCCCGCGCACCGTCCCCGACAGCCCGTACGCGAGCCCGAGCATCAGCACGACGGCAACCGGCATCGCCACCTTCCAGTGCCAGGTTTTGTTGCGCCCGAGTTCCCAGACGATGAGCAGCGCAACGAGCGGAATCGCCGCCCAGCCGCCGCGCGAGCCGGACAGCAGCGAGGCGGCCAGGCCCGCAAAGAGGCCGGCGATCTTGAGCGCGCGCAGGAACGCCGAATCCTTGCGCCACCAGTTCAGTGCAATCGCGGAGAGCACGCCGAGCGCAAGCGCGAGGTCGCCGAAATGGATCGGATTCAGGAACGCGCTGCCGATGCGGCCGTCGCCCCAGTCGCGGGGCAGGAACAGCGCAATGGCGAGTGCCGAGAGGGCACCAAACGTGAAGGATAGATCGGCCCAGGCGAAGATCCGCGCAGGCGCGCGGCGCAAGGCGAGGAAGACGGGCACCGCGAGCAGGAAGCGCGACGGCGAGTCCCAGGTCCGCAGCACGAGATGGCCATGCGCAAGCGTGCTGAGCGCCACGGCCGCCACGGGGCTACCCAGCGCGATGCAAAACGCCAGTGCGAGACGGTCGGGGCGCGCGTAGGCATACGGCGCACCGGCGGGCCGCCAGCACAATGCGCCAAGCGAGATGACCGCCGCGCCGATCGACACGGCGCTCGAGGCGCCCTGGACGAGCATGGCGATGGCAGGAAAAGCGAGGAGAAAGAGCGCGGTCAGCCAGTCGCCGGGCTCCGTGCGTCGGGAATCGATCGTAACTGCTGTCGGCATCGCTACACTGCTATGGTCGGTAAGGGCGGGATCACTCCGTCCCCGCGTGACGTCCTCACTACGCGGCTTTATGGGCGCGAAGCATGACGGGAAACCCACTATTGTACGCATACATCCCCCCCTTTCGAGACGGGGCTGCCAATTCCGCGCTGGCAAAGCCGGCGGCCACCAACGACCGGGGCCCGCCGCGGCACTCTGCGATTACAGCCGTGCTACAATGAGCGGTTATCTGGAAATACACTAGACCCGTGTTTCAGCAGAGCAACTCAAACATTTCGTGGTTTTCGCCGCGTAGCTGGATCGACAATGCCGTGTCCCGGTCGACTGTGATCCCGTATCAGGGCGTGCCCTACGAGCCGGAGGCGTTTCTCGCCAGCACCAGCCGGCTCAAGATCGCGAAGAAATATCTGCACAAGCAGATCCTTCTGAGGGCGCACGGCCAGTTACGCCTCGAACGCGCGCATCTGGATCCCGCGCAGCGGATTCTGTGGATCTACGCCAAACGCAATTTCGGCGACGCCACGATGGACATGGCCGGCCGCGCGCTTCTCAAGGGCAAGGGCGTGAGCGTCGATCTGCTCGCCCTGCCGTCGCTGGTTCCGCTTTTCAACGAAGACGACGTATTCGGCAAGGTATACGGCGACCCGGGTGAAGTCGACGCGAGCCGCTACGACGCGGTTCTCCTGTCCGAATACAACCTCCCGTCGATTCGCCTAAAGACCCGGCACTTCGCGCATCTGCCCTACGCCGGCCTGTTCCGCTATTTCAACGGCCCGGACCGTAACCAGACCTGCTTCAGCTACGCCGGCATCAACGACGTGTTCTCGCTGGGCCACGACGCCGCCACGCTCGCAACCGTCAGCAAGCCCTATCTGGCCAGCCGCGCGGCAACGCGCGAGTCGGTGCGCGACTTGTTGCCGGGCCGGCCGTTCATCGTGGTCGCGGCCGGCGGCGTGGACCCGGATCGCACATATCAACGCTGGTCCGAAGTCATCGAGTTGCTGAGCCACTACGACGACGCGAGCGCGGCAAAGGAAATCGTCGTACTCGGATCGGACAACGGCGCGCAGATCGCGCAGCAGCTGTGCGCGCACGCACCCCGCAACGTGCGCATTCGCTCGCTGACCGGCAAGCTCACGTTCCTCCAGTCACGCGAGATCGTCGCGCACGCCGAACTATTCCTCGGCGCCGACGGTGGACTGATGCACGTCGCCCACACCACCGGCACGCCTGGCGTTTCGCTGTTTTCGCACCGCGAACCGCCTCGCTTGCGCTTGACCCAGGCCTGTCATTCCATTGGCCTGCAGGGCAGCGGCAACGTCAATACCATCCCGCCCGCGCAGGTCGTTGGCGCGGCGCTGCGGCAATTTGCCGCCCGCGAACCGGCCGCCGCCCCCTCGTCTGCCTGAGGCGGTCTTCTTGCCCCCGGCGCGCACGTCGCGCCGCCCCTGCACCTTCATGATGGCGACGCGCGGAGCTCGCGCGCCGCGCCACTGCGCAGCCGGATCAAGCAGCGCTTTGTTGATACTGGATCTTGTGCAGGTGCGCGTACATCCCGCTCGTCGCGAGCAGTTCCTGGTGCGTGCCGGATTCGACGATGCGGCCGCCATCCATCACGAGAATGCGGCTCGCGCGCTCGATCGTCGACAGGCGGTGCGCGATCACGAGCGTCGTGCGTCCGCGCATCAGCGTTTCCAGCGCCGCCTGCACGTGGCGCTCCGACTCCGAATCGAGCGCCGACGTCGCCTCGTCGAGAATCAGGATCGGCGCATCCTTGTAGATCGCGCGGGCGATCGCCAGGCGCTGACGCTGACCGCCCGAGAACTTCATGCCGTTGTCGCCGATCAGCGTGTCGACGCCTTCGGGCAGCGCCGAGATGGTCTCCCACAGGTTCGCCGCGCGCAGCGCGCGCTCCACACGCGCGCGGTCGGCCGTCTGGCCATAGGCGACGTTGTTCGCGACCGTGTCGTTGAACAGCACCACGTCCTGGCTCACCATGGCGATCTGGTTGCGCAGCGCATGCACGTCGTAATCGGTGATCGGCACGCCATCGACGAGCACCTGGCCGCCGCTCGGATCGAAAAAGCGCGGTAGCAGATTCACGAGCGTGGTCTTGCCGCTGCCCGACGGCCCGGCGAGCGCCACCATTTCGCCGGGATTGATCCGGAACGACACATGATCGAGCGTCACCCGGCGACTCGCGCCATACGCGAACGATACGTCGCGGAACTCCACCTCGCCGCGCGCGCGAGCGAGCGGCAAGCCACCGCCGGCGGGCTCGGGCGGCTCGTCGATGAGGCCGAAAATCAGCTCGGCAGCCGTCATGCCGCGTTGCAGCGGCTGGTTCACGTCGATCAAATGCTTGAGCGGCGAGATCACGAGCAGCATCGACGTGACGAACGCCACGAAGCCGCCCACCGTTGTCTGGTCGTTCGACGCCTGCACGACCGCAATCGTGATGACGATCGCCAGCGCGATCGAAGCGAGGAACTGCGTGAGCGGCTGCGCGAGCCCGCCCGATACCGTCATGCGCATCTGATAGCCGCGCAGCCGGCGGCTCATTTCGCCGAAGCGCTCCTTTTCGTAGTCCTCGCCGTTGTGAACCTTGACGACCTTGTAGCCGCCGACGGTCTCCTCGACGATATAGGACAGATCGTTCGTGAGCATCTGGTGCTCGCGATTCAAGCGCCGCAAACGCCTGTTGATCTTGCTGACGAGCCAGCCGATGGCGGGCAGCAGCACGGCGACGATCAGCGTGAGACGCCAGTTCAGGTAGAACAGGTAACCCAGGAGAAAGATCACCGTGAGCGAATCGCGCACGAGCGTGACCAGCACGCCGAGCAGCACGCCGAGAATCTGGTTGACCTCGAACACGATCGCGTTGATGACCGTGCTCGCGGTTTCGCGCTGGAAGAAGCCGACACCCGCGTGGATCATGCGCTCGAACATCTTGAGCCGCAGCGCGAGCAGCACGCGGTTCGAGACGTATTGCAGCAAATACCCTGACGCGTATTGCGCGACGCCGCGCACGAGCGACAGCCCGATGACCGCGACGGGCACCAGCCATCGCGCCTTGTGGTCGCCTCGCGTCCCGAAGCCGTGGTCGAGCAGCGGCTTGAGCAGCGCGGGAATGCCTGCCTCGGTGGCGGCCACCACGCCCATTGCGACCACCCCTGCGAGGAGCACCCACATAAGCGGCTTCACATACGGCCACAGCCGCCGGCCGATCTCGACCGGCGACGACTTCGTGCCGGAGCCGATCGGCTTGCTCAAGGTTGATCTCTCGCTCAAAATTTCCTCTAGATACAGGTAGATCTGCCCGCCTCCCGGCAAACAGGTACGCCATTGTAAACGTTCGGCCCCGGAGTCGATCGATCCGCCCGGCTGGGCTTTTCTGCGCGAGATGCGAAACCGTCCGGGAGCGCGCCGCGGCATGCGGCTTCGCGATTTCGTCGCGGGATGCGTTTTTGTATATACTCACCGGTCCGGCTTCGGCGCGCGAATGCACGCGGTTCCGGGCCAGGCCACCAAAAGGTCACTGCGAGGCCACGGCGGGGTCACGGCGAGGCCACGGCCAGCCCTTCTGCGATGCCGAGCCAGCCGTATCCGGCCTTCCTATCTTCTCCATCTTCTTCGGGCCATCGCGAGCCAGCGCCGATGAACGACAGCGCCAAACCCGATGCGATCAGTGTCATCGTCATCGTCAAAAACGAAGCACACGATATTCGCGACTGCCTTGCTTCCGTGCACGGCTGGGTCGACGAAATCGTCGTGCTCGACTCGGGGAGCACGGACGGCACCCAGGCCATTTGCCGCGAGTTCGGCGCGAGGGTCGTCGAAACCGACTGGCCCGGTTTCGGGCCGCAGAAGCAGCGCGCGCTCGAGATGGCCCGCGCCCCCTGGATTCTCTCGCTCGACGCCGACGAACGCGTGTCCCCCGCCCTGCGCGACGAGATTCTTGCGAGCGTGAAAGGGAACGGCGCCGAGCTGTTCCGCCTGCCCCGCCAGTCGAACTATTGCGGCAAGTGGATCCGCCACTCCGGCTGGTCGCCCGATTACGTCACGCGGCTCTTTCGCCGCGACGCCGCCCGCTTCTCGAACGATCTCGTTCACGAGCGCGTGATCGCCGCGCCCGAGGCGCGCGTGGGCACGCTCGCCGAGCCACTGATTCATTACAGCTTCCGCGACTTCTCGGAAGTGCTCGGCAAGATCGACAGCTATTCGAGCTACGGTGCGACCCAGGGCGCGGCGCGCGGCAAGCGCGGTGGCCTGCGCAAGGCGCTGCTACATGGTTTCTGGTCCTTCGTGCGCAGCTGGATCATCCAGCGCGGCTTCCTCGACGGCAAGATGGGCTTCGTGCTGGCCATCTCCAACGCCGAAGGCACCTACTACCGCTACCTCAAGCTGATGCTGCTGGAAACACAGCAGACGGCCACGACAAAGGCCCGCGACGAAGCCTCGGGGGGCCGATGAACACACGCCGCGACATGCTGATCTCCGTGATCGTGAGCACCTACAACCGGCCCGATGCGCTCGAGCGCGTGCTCGCCGGACTGGGCGCGCAATCCGACACACGCTACGAAATCATCGTCGCGGACGACGGCTCGGCCGATGCAACCCGCGAAACGGTCGAGCGCTGCGCGCAAGCGGGCGCGGTGCACATCGAGCACGTATGGCACCCGGACGAGGGCTTTCGCCTGGCCGAGATCCGCAACAAGGGCATCGTGCGAGCCCGCGGCGACTATCTGATCTTTCTCGACGGCGACTGCGTGCCGCAGCACGATTTCGTCCAGCGCCACCGGCAACTCGCAAGCGAGTGCGCCATCATCACCGGTAGCCGCATTCTGCTCGACGAAACACTCACGCAGCAGGTGATCGGCAAAAAAATGTCCCTGGCGGATCAGGGCTTCGGCTTCTGGGCGAAGCAGCGTCTCTCGGGCCACGTCAACAAGATCGCCCCCCTCTTCGTCAAGCTGCCGGATGGAAAGTGGCGCGACGTCGAGCAATTCAAGTGGCGCGGCATCAAGGGCTGCAACATGAGCGCCTGGCGCAGCGACATCGAGCGTGTGAACGGGTTCGATACCAGCTTCACCGGCTGGGGGCATGAGGACGCCGACTTCGTGGTGCGGCTCGCCAACTGCGGCGTGCACCGCAAGCTCGGCGCCTACGCGACGGAAATCTTCCACCTGTGGCATCGCGAGCAGCCGCGCACGCAGGCGAGCCCCAATCAGGAACGGGTCAAGGTGCGCATTGCGGACGGCACAGTGCGTGCCGAGCGCGGTCTGGCCGAACTCGCCAGTCAAGCGCGTTGAGACGGGCGAGGGAAAAAGCGCGTTGCCGCGCTCTACGCTTCCTCGCTCTACGCTTCCTCAGTAAACGATCTCAATCGAACTCCCGGCAAACTCGCCGCGCAACGCCGCGAGCAGATCGTCCGTAGGCTTGACCCGCCAGGCGTCGCCGAGGCGCACCTCGCCTTCCGCGCGATCGTTGCGGTAGGCGATCTGCACCGCGAGTCCGTTGGGAATCACCGCCTGCGAACGCTCGCCGCGATCGCGCCCGAACCCGCCGCGGCCGCGCGTTTGCTCTGCCGGCGCCGGCAGCGAGTCGTCGGGCCTTGCGCGATACGCTTCGAGCACGGTGCGCAGCGCGCCCGCGTTGGCGTTGCCATTCACCTGCACCTTCACGGCTTGCGCGTAGCGGCTGCGCGCACGCTCCAGATCCATTACGGTATCGACGGTGAAGCGAATGCCGCCCGTGAACGCGTCATTGCGCGCCCCGCCCTGCACGACGAGCAGCTCGTCTTCCTTGAAGAGCGCCTTGTGCGCCTCGAACTGCTCGTTGAATACCGTCACTTCGCACTGGCCGGTGCCGTCGTCGAGCAGCGCGATCAGCATCTTGCCGCGCTGGGTCATTTGCGTGCGCAACGAAGCGATCACGCCCGCGATCAGCTTGTCGCGCCCCTCTTTCAATTCGCCGATCTTCTGGCGCACGAAGCGGCGCACTTCGTCCTTGTAGGCATCGAAGAGGTGGCCCGAGAGATAAAAGCCAAGCGCGCCCTTCTCTTCCTGGAGCTTGCGCTTCTCGCCCCACGCGGGCTCGTCCACGAGTTCGTGCGCGGCGAGCGGCGCGTCGCCCATGTCGAACAGACCGGCCTGCATGGCGTTGGCGCTCGCCTGGTCGGCGGCTTCCATCGCCATCGGCACGGAGGCGAGCAGTTGCGCGCGGTTCGCATGGATGGTGTCGAACGCGCCGGCGCGGATCATCGCTTCGATCGTGCGGCGGTTCACCAGACGGCGATCGACACGCTCGCAAAAGTCGAACAGGTCCTTGAACGGACCGCCCTCTGTACGCGCACGCAAGATTTCTTCGATGGCGTTCTGGCCGCTGCCCTTGATCGCGCCCAGGCCATAACGGATCGTGCGCGAGCGCTTGCCCTCGGCGACGTGCTCGTCGGCGACCGGTTCGAAGCGATACGCCGACGCGTTGACGTCGGGCGGCAGCACCTTCATGCCGTTCGCGATGCAGTCCTCGAAGAGGATCTTCACCTTGTCGGTGTCGTCCATGGCGAGCGACATGTTCGCCGCCATGAATTCGGCCGGATGGTGCGCCTTGAGCCACGCCGTGTGATAAGCGAGGAGCGCGTACGCCGCGGCGTGCGACTTGTTGAAGCCGTAGCCCGCGAACTTCTCCATCAGGTCGAAGATCTCGTCGGACTTCTCGCGCGTGAGGCCGTTCTTCGCGGCGCCTTCCGCGAAGATCTCGCGGTGCTTGGCCATCTCCTCGGGCTTCTTCTTGCCCATCGCGCGGCGCAGCAGGTCGGCGCCGCCCAGCGAGTAGCCGCCGATGATCTGCGCCATCTGCATCACCTGCTCCTGGTAGACCATGATGCCGTAGGTCTCTTTCAGGACAGGTTCCACGCGAGGATCGGGATACTCCACCACTTCGCGGCCGTGCTTGCGCGCGCAGAAGCTCGGAATCAGATCCATCGGGCCAGGCCGGTACAGCGCCACGAGCGCGATGATGTCCTCGAAGCGGTCGGGCTGGGCGTCCTTCAGCATGCCCTGCATGCCGCGGCTTTCCAGCTGGAACACGGCAACCGTGTTGGCCTTCTTGAGGATCTGGAACGACGGCGCGTCGTCGAGCGGCACCTGCGCGAGCGACCAGTCTTTCTTCGACGGATCGAGCATGCGGATATAACGCTCGGCCCAGTCGAGGATGGTCAGCGTGGTGAGGCCCAGAAAGTCGAACTTCACGAGGCCGACGGCTTCCACGTCGTCCTTGTCGTACTGGCTCACGACGCCGCTTTCGTCCCCCTGCGTGTAGAGCGGGCAGAAGTCGGTGAGTTTGCCGGGCGCGATCAGCACGCCGCCCGCGTGCATGCCGACGTTGCGCGTGAGACCTTCCACGAGCTGCGCGAGATCGAGCAGCTGATGCACTTCGTCTTCGTTGTCGTAGCGCTCCTGGAGGAGCGGCTCTTCCTTCATCGCGTCGGCGATGGTGACGTGCTTGCCCGGCTTGAACGGGATGAGCTTGGCCACGCCGTCCGTGAAGTTGTAGCCGAGGTCGAGCACGCGGCCGATGTCGCGCACGGCCGCCTTGGCTGCCATCGTGCCGAAGGTGGCGATCTGCGAGACCGCATCGGCGCCGTACTTTTCCTTCACGTACTGAATGACGCGGTCGCGCCCGTGCTGGCAGAAGTCGATGTCGAAGTCGGGCATCGAGACGCGTTCCGGATTCAGGAAGCGCTCGAACAGCAGGTTGTAGCGCAGCGGATCCAGATCGGTGATGCCGAGCGCGTACGCAACGAGCGAGCCCGCGCCCGAGCCGCGGCCCGGGCCGACCGGCACGCCGTTGTTCTTGGCCCAGTTGATGAAGTCCGCGACGATCAGGAAGTAGCCCGGGAAGCCCATCTTGATGATGGTCCCGCACTCGAAATCGAGACGCTCGTTGTAGCGCGCGCGCTCGTTCTCGCGCTCGGCCTCGTTCGGGTAAAGCTGCACGAGGCGCTTTTCGAGGCCCTCCTTCGATAGCTGCACGAGGTAGTCGTCGAGCGACATGCCGTCGGGCGTGGGAAAGAGCGGCAGTTTCGGTTTGCCGAGTTCGAGCGTGAGATTGCAGCGCCTGGCGATTTCGACGGTGTTCGTGATCGCCGAGGGAATGTCCGCGAAGAGCGCGGCCATTTCCTGCTGCGTACGAAACCGCTGTTCGGTCGTGAAGCGCTTCTGGCGGCGCGGATTGGCGAGGATGTCGCCTTCGGAGATACACACGCGCGCTTCGTGCGCGGTGTATTCCTCGTCGGTCATGAACTGCATGGGATGCGTGGCGACCACAGGCAGCCCGAGCGCCGCCGCGAGCGCCACCGCCTGCTCGACATACTGCTCGCCGCCGGGCTGGCCGCAGCGCTGCAGTTCGATGTAGTACGCGTTCGGAAACAGCTTCGCCCAGCGCTGCGCGTGACGCTTTGCGCTTTCGACGTTGCCCGCCGCGAGCGCGAGACCCACGTCGCCCTGCTGCGCGCCCGAGATGGCGAGCAGCCCTTCAGCCAGCCCTTGTTCGAGCCACGCGACATCGACTTCGGCGCGGCCGCGATGCTGGTTCGTGAGCCACGCCTTCGAAAGCAGCTCGCACAGGTTCAGGTAGCCGCGCTTGTTCTTCACGAGCAGCAGAAGCCGCGAAGGTTTGTCGCGGTCGTCGGGATTCATGATCCAGACGTCGCAGCCGGCAATGGGTTTGACCCCTTTGCCACGGGCTTCGGTGTAGAACCTGACGAGGCCGAATGCGTTGCCGAGGTCGGTGAGCGCGAGCGCGCCCTGGCCGTCTTTCGCCGCCGCCTTGACGAGGTCGTCGAGGCGCACGATGCCGTCGGCAATCGAAAATTCGGAGTGGACGCGGAGATGGACGAAGCGGGGATCTGACATGGCCGTGATTGTACCTCCAGGGTCGCGCGAATTTCGGCGCGCGATCGCATGCGCACGTGACGGTGGCGTGGACCAAGGCCTTGCACGAACTCAAGGGCGCCGCATGGCGCGTCGATTACGCCGCAGGTGGCGCGACGTGCGATTGGGGGATAATAGCGGATTGCGCCCGGCGCGCACCCTGCCCGATTTCCGATCGATTCCCAATGCGGGGAACCGGCAGTGCGCACGTCCGGCTCTGGTTTTCATGCGCGCGTCCGCTTCCAGTCGCGCACCTTTTCAGTTGCACCATGCGTATCCTCAATCTCTCCGCTTACCAGTTCACCACGCTCGAGAAAACCGCCGAATGGCGCCCGCTCGTGCTCGAACGCTGCAAGTCGCTCGATTTGCGGGGCACGATCCTGCTCGCCCCGGAAGGCATCAACCTGTTCGTTGCCGGCGACGAGCCGAACGTGCGTGCGTTCATGGACTACATCAACCACGATCCGCTCTTCGAGGGCAAGTTCGCGACGCTGCGGTTCAAGGAAAGCTTCTCCGAAACGCGGCCCTTCAACCGCATGCTCGTGCGCCTCAAGCGCGAGATCATCACGATGAAGAAGCCCGCGATCCGCCCCGAGGAAGGCCGCGCGCCGTCGGTGGCGCCCGTCGTGCTCAAGCAATGGCTCGACCGCGGCTTCGACGACGCAGGCCGCCCCGTCGTCATGCTCGACACGCGCAATGCGTTCGAAGTGGACGTCGGCACGTTCGATCGCGCGCTCGACTATCGCATCAGCAAGTTCAGCGAATTCCCCGGCGTCATCGAGGCGAATCGCGCCGATCTCGAAGGCAAGACGGTCGTGTCCTTTTGCACGGGCGGCATCCGCTGCGAGAAGGCCGCGATCCACATGAAGGAAGTCGGCATCGAGCACGTCTATCAGCTCGAAGGCGGCATCCTCAAGTATTTCGAGGAAGTGGGCGGCGCGCACTACAACGGCGACTGCTTCGTGTTCGACCAGCGCACCGCACTCAATCCGCAGCTCGACCCGACCGACACGGTGCAGTGCTTCGCGTGCCGTGCCGTCGTCACGCCCGCCGCGCAGGCGTCGCCGCTTTATGTGGCCGGCAAGAGCTGCCCGGCGTGCCATCCCCAGCGCGCGGACGCGGCTGCGGCGTTTCCGGCGCAGGCGGCATAAGACGCGCGTGGGCGTGCCCTCCCAAGGCTATCGCGGGCGCTTCGCGCCTTCGCCCACCGGCCCGCTGCATTTCGGCTCGCTCGTTTCGGCGCTCGCGAGCTGGCTCGATGCGCGCGCGAACGGCGGCGCGTGGCTCGTGCGCATGGAGGACATCGACGGTCCGCGCACCGTGCCGGGCGCGGCCGAGGACATCCTCGCGACGCTCGCCGCCTTCGGCTTTCACGCTGACGAGCCGCCCCAGTGGCAAAGCCGCCGCACCGGTCTGTATCGCGCGGCACTCGACCGCCTGATCGCCTCGGGGCACGTCTACCCGTGCGGCTGCACGCGCAAGGAAATCGCCGATTCGCAGCTACGCGCGCACCAGCGCAACACCACGCTGATCTATCCGGGCACCTGCCGCGACGGCCTGCACGGCAAGCCCGCGCGCGCGTGGCGGCTGCGCGTACCGGACGACGCTCCCGCAAGCGCGCACGGCAATCCCGCGCTGATCCGTTTTCACGACCGCTGGCAAGGTCCCCAGCAACAGAACCTCGCGACCGAGGTCGGCGATTTCGTGCTGCTGCGCGCGGACGGCCAGTGGGCGTACCAGCTCGCCGTGGTCGTGGACGACGCCGAACAGCACATCACGCACGTGGTGCGCGGCGCGGATCTGCTCGATTCGACGGCGCGGCAAATCTGGCTCCAGCAGTGCCTCGGCGTGACCACGCCCGCGTATCTGCACGTGCCCGTTGTCATGAACGCGGAAGGTGAAAAGCTCTCGAAGCAAACCGGCGCGCAAGCGCTCGATGCCTCGCGACCGCTCGAAGCGCTGATGGATGCCGCGCGGCATCTGGGGCTCGCGCTTCGCCACCCCGCGCCATCGACGCTCGAAGCGTTCCAGGCCGAAGCGATCGACGCCTGGAAGCGGCGGCTCGCCCAATTGCCGGCCGCATAAGCAAAAACGGCATGTCGCTCGAGGCGACATGCCGTTTTCCCTTGCCTCGCGCGCGGATCCTGCGCGCGCCCCGACTCAGTTCGACGAAGACGACGTCGGCTTGTTACGCCACGACGACCCAAGACCGCCCAGCAGCGCGGCGAGCGGCTGCTTCGTCTGCGCCTTTTGCGGCGCGGCGCTCGCGGGCTTGTCCTCGACCTTGTTGCGAGCGCCCGGCGAGGGCTCGTAGGGCTTCAGGAAGAAGTCGTCGATGGGTTGCGCGCGGTGATGATGGGTGCGCTCATGCGATGCCACGCGGCGGTGGGCGCCGCGCTCCGAACGGCCTTCGCGGCCCTCGCGGCTTTCGTAGCCATCGCGCTCGCGGCGGCGGCCGCCACCCTCGTGATGCGCGACCGGCACGTCGACCACGAGTCGCTCGACCGTGAGCGGACGCTTGATGAGCTTCTCGATATCGGCGAGCTGCTTCTTCTCGTTCGGGCTGCACAGCGACAGCGCGTCGCCCGACGCGCCCGCGCGGCCCGTGCGGCCGATGCGGTGCACGTAGTCTTCGGCGTTGAACGGCAGGTCGAAGTTGATGACGGCCGGCAGTTCGGCGATGTCGAGACCGCGCGCGGCGACGTCGGTTGCCACCAGCGCTTCGATCTCGCCGCGCTTGAAGGCGTCGAGCGCCTGCATGCGCTCGCTCTGCGAGCGGTCGCCGTGAATCGCCGCCGCGACGATGCCCTGCTTCTCGATCAGGCGGGCAAGGCGGCTTGCGCCGATCTTGCTGTTGCAAAACACGATCACCTGTTTCAGGCCCCGGTCGCGGATCAGCTGCACGACCGCCCCGGTCTTGTCGCCCTCGGGGACTTCGTAGACGACCTGCGTGACGTTGGTCGCGGTGGAATTGCTGCGCGCGACTTCGATGGTCTGCGGCGTGCGCAGGTAAGTCGCGGCCAGCTTCTTGATCTCGGCCGAGAACGTGGCCGAGAACAAGAGCGTCTGGCGCTCGGTCGGCAGCAGGTTCAGGATGCGCTGCAGGTCGGGCAGGAAGCCCATGTCGAGCATGCGGTCGGCTTCGTCGAGCACGAGCATCTGCACCTGGCCCAGGTTCGCGTTCTTCTGCTGCACGTGGTCGAGCAGACGGCCCGGCGTCGCGATCAGGATTTCCACGCCGCGGCGCAGCTCGTCGGACTGCGGATTCATGTCCACGCCGCCGAACACCACCGCGCTGCGCAGCGGCGTGTGCATCGCGTAGGTGCGCACGTTGTTGGCGACCTGGTCGGCCAGCTCCCGCGTGGGCGTGAGGATCAGCGCGCGCACCGGGTGGCGCGCGGGCGATGCGCTCGTGCTCGCCATCGGCAACAGGCGTTGCAGGATCGGCAGCGAGAAGCCCGCCGTCTTGCCGGTGCCGGTCTGCGCCGCGGCCAGCACGTCGCGACCCGTGAGCACCACGGGAATCGCCTCCGCCTGGATCGGCGTGGGCGTCGTGTAGCCCTGCTCCTTGATGGCCCTGAGGATTTCGGGTGCAAGGCCAAACTGGTCGAAGGTCGCAGTGCTGGGCTTGACGGCTGTGTCGGACATGGTGGCTTCGCTATAAAGGCGCTTCGCGCGCGAGGCGCGGGAGCGCCTCAAAAGGTCACTGCTGGTATTGCAGGTCAATGCAGCAGGTCGATGCAGGCCCGCGCCACAAAGAGGGCGCGCCCTGCGGCGACGGGCGGGATGCTCGCTCGGGCCGGCCGCCAGACGGCTGGCCACCGAACGTCGAGAAGGTCTGCCGGGGGCGCCGGCTCCGTTGCCGCGCTCGCTCGGGTGCAATCCGGGCAGACTCGCTCAATTCCCGCTCAATTCCCGCTCAATTCCCGCTCGATTCGGATCGGGTTCCGGCGTTTTCGTCGGCGCCATCGCCAACTTCGCCCTTACCGCTCGATCGGCTTACCGGCGGCAGATCACGCTGGCTCGCCGGGTCGGCGGCTTTCCAGGCCGCTGTCCGGCCGCTCTCGGGCCGCATTTCAATCCGCCCCGGCAGGCCTCACGTTGGCTGCTGCCGGGTTCTGGCCGCCAGCGGCGGCAGGCACAAAGGGCCGAAAGGCCGGTATTGTAACACCTTGGCATAAATCCCTATGGCAGCGGGGCAGGCATTCTGCAAATCGGGCGCACGGGAACGCCCCGCGCGCCATGCGGCGAAACATCGCACTTTTTTCGGACGGCCCGCTCACCACGTTTCGCGCATCACCATCAGGCGCAGCTCGGTCATGTCCTCGATCGCGTAGCGCACGCCCTCGCGTCCGAGCCCCGAGTCCTTCACGCCGCCGTACGGCATGTTATCGACGCGAAATGACGGAATATCGTTGATCACCACGCCGCCCACGTCGAGCCCGTCCCAGGCGCGGTGAGCGTTGGCGAGCGAATCGGTGAACACGCCCGCCTGCAGGCCGAAATCGCTGTCGTTGACGATGTCCAGCGCCTCGCCGAAGTCGTCGAAGCGCTCCAGTATCGCCACCGGCCCGAACGCCTCCTTGCGGTAGAGATCGGTGTCGCGGCCCACGTTTTCGAGCAGCGTGGCCTCGAACATCGCGCCATCGACCTTGCCGCCCGCGACGATCTTCGCGCCCGCGAGCACCGCGCTCTCCATCCAGCCCGCGAGGCGCTTCGACTCGGACTCCGAGATCATCGGCCCGACGAAGGTCTTTTCGTCCTTCGGGTCGCCCATCCTGAGCGTCTTGACCTTGGCGATGAGCTTCTCGCGCAGCGCGTCGTAAATCGACGCATGGACGAGAATGCGCTGCACGCCGATGCAGCTCTGCCCCGACTGGTAATACGCGCCGAACGCGAGCCGGTCGACCACGTAGTCGAGCTTGCCGCCCTGGTCGCCATCGACCACGGCCGCCGCGTTGCCGCCCAGTTCGAGCACCACTTTCTTCTTGCCGGCCTTTTTCTTGAGATCCCAGCCCACCGCGGGCGAGCCCGTGAACGAGAGCAGCTTGAAGCGCTCGTCGGTGGTGAAGAGATCGGCGCCATCGCGGTGCGCGGGCAGGATCGAGAACGCGCCTTTCGGCAGATCAGTTTCCGCGAGAATCTCGCCGATGATGAGCGCGCCCACCGGCGTGCGGCTCGCGGGCTTGAGCACGAACGGCACGCCCGCCGCGAGCGCCGGCGCGACCTTGTGGGCGGCGAGGTTGAGCGGAAAATTGAACGGCGAGATGAACGAGCACGGCCCGATCGGCACGCGCTTCACGTAGCCGTGGTAACCCTTCGCGCGCGCCGAAATCTCGAGGTTCACGATGTCGCCATCGATGCGCACACTTTCCTCGGCGGCCACGCGGAACGTGTCGATGAGGCGCGTGACCTCGCCGCGCGAATCGTTGATCGGCTTGCCCGCCTCGATGCACAGCGCCATCGCCAGTTCGTCGAAGCGCTCGCGAAAGCGCGCCACGCAGTGATCGATCACCGCCTGGCGCTTGAACGGGGGGAACGCGCGCATGGCGGGCATGGCGGCTTCGGCGGCGGCAATCGCTTTGTCGATGGCCTTCGCGTCGGCGAGCGCGACACGCGTGGCGACTTCGCCGCTGTACTTGTCGGTGACCTCGAGATCGGTGTTGGCGGCGACCGCCTCGTTGGCCAGGTAATACGGATAGGTCGGTTTGAGCATGCGAATTCTCCGTTGAAGGGTGCCTCAGAGCTGCGCGCTCAGGCGCTTGATCTCGCGGTTGAGCACGCGCTCGTTGTCCGAGTAATCGATGGGCACGTCGATCACGTGCACGCCGGGCTGCGCGAGACACTGCTCGACAAGCGGCCTGAGCGCATCGGCCGCGCCCACCCGGTGGCCATGCGCGCCATAGCTGCGTGCATAGTCGACGAAGTCGGGGTTTTGCAGCGTCATCCCGTAGTCGGGGAAGTTCATGTTCTCCTGCTTCCAGCGGATCATCCCGAAGGCGTCGTCGCGCAAGAGCAGCACGACGAGATCGAGCTTCAGGCGCACGGCCGTCTCCAGCTCCTGCGAATTCATCATGAAGCCGCCGTCGCCGCACACGGCCACGACCTTGCGCGCCGGATGCACGATCTTCGTGGCGATGGCCGAAGGCAGCCCCGCGCCCATCGAGGCGAGCGCGTTGTCGAGCAGCAGCGAATTGGGCTCGCGCGCGCGGTAGTAGCGCGCGAACCAGATCTTGTACATGCCGTTGTCGAGGCACAGGATGCCGTCCTCGGGCATCGCGGCGTAGACGTCGTGCACGAGCCGCACCGGGTACATCGGAAAGCGCTCGTCGTGCTGGCCACGGGCGAGATGCGCCTCGAAATGGCGCTTGATCTCTTCGAAGCGGGCGAAGTCCCACGCATGCTCGCGCGGCTTGAGCCGCTCCTTCAGTTGCCACACTGCGTTGGCGATGTCGCCCACCACCTCGATCTGCGGGAAATACACGGGGTCGACTTCCGCGCCGAGAAAGTTGACGTGGATGACCGTTTTGTCCTCCGCGCTGCGCATGAAGAACGGCGGCTTTTCGATCACGTCGTGGCCGACATTGATGATGCAGTCGGCGTGCTCGATCGCGCGGTGCACGAAGTCGCCGTCGGAGAGCGTGGCGTTGCCGAGCCAGAGCGGATGCGATTCGTCGATCACGCCCTTGCCCATCTGCGTGGTGAAGAACGGGATGCCGGTTTCGTCGACGAATTCGCGCAGCACGTTGCGCGTGGTCTTGCGGTTGCCGCCCGCGCCGATCATGAGGAGCGGATGGCGCGCCGAGCAGATGGCCGCGACCGCGTGCGCGACCGCCTTCTCTTCCGCGACGGGCCGGCGGCTGTAGCTCTTCGGAATCGGCTTGCCGTCGCCCTCCTCGTCGGCGACGTCTTCGGGCAGCTCCAGATGGACGGCGCCGGGCCGCTCCTGCTCGGCCTGGCGAAACGCCTCGCGCACGAGCGCGGGGATATTGCCGATGGAGACGATCTGGCGCGCGTACTTGGTGAGCGGCTCCATCATGCGCACCACGTCGACGATCTGGAAGTGGCCCTGCTTGCTAGATTTGATGGGCTTTTGCCCCGTGACCATCAGCATGGGCATGCCGCCCAGCTGCGCGTAGGCGGCGGCGGTCACGAAATTGGTGGCGCCGGGCCCGAGCGTGGACAGACACACGCCGGTGCGGCCGGTGAGCCGCCCGTAGGTGGCGGCCATGAAGCCCGCGGCCTGCTCGTGGCGCGTGACGATCAGACGAATCTTCGAGCGCCGCAGCGATTCGAGTAGATCGAGATTTTCTTCCCCGGGAATACCGAACACATAATCGACGCCTTCGGCTTCGAGCGCCTTCACGAACAGATCCGATGCTTTCATCGACCACCTCGTTGGCTGGAGCGTGGCCGACGGCGCGGGTGGCAGCCGGCCTTTACCCTTCATGCATGTTCATGCAGGCCGACAGGTTACTCCGCCAGGGCGGAATGCGTCGTGAAGCGTGCGCGGCGCGTTAGCGCATGATCGTCGCGCAGCCGGAGACGACCGGCTTCGGGCTCGCGTCGGACATCGTGTCGTAGAGGTCCGCGCCGGGGCCCTTGGTCCACCAGGCGTAGCGGTCGGCGACGTACTTCACGCCGGAGGCGGCGATCACGCCGACGAAGAGCAGCTTGCGGCCGTTCACGGGCACGAGCGCAAAGCTTTGGCCGTTGGCCGCATTGAGATAGGTGACCTTGAAGGTCTTGCCGTTCGCGCAGGTGTAGTTGAACGTGTGGCGCGCCTGCACCTGGATGTCGCGGACTTCGAGCGGAGCGGTGCCGGCCGCCCGGGCCACGTTCATGGACAGCGCGGCGGCGAACCCGCACGCCAGCGCGAGCGCGCGGCCCGACCGGACTGCGCGGATTGCACCTGGGGAAAAGCCCCCGTCCGCGCCGCTTCGACGACCTTCGATCATTCCGTTCTCCGTGTGTAGCGATTGCCCCTGCGGCCACCGGTGCTACGCACCGCTGCCGTGCGCGCAGGGATCGCCCACACGATAACCCGGGACACGCGCTGGCCGCCTTGCGCGCGGCCAGCGCTGCGTGCGGGACGCAGACGCTTACTGCGCTTCGCCGCCTGCGACGGGAAGCACGGGATGCACCGCCGCAGCCGCCGCGCGTGCGCGCGAGCGGGCCTCGCCGGTATCGGCGCCCGTGGCGAGCGCCACACCCATGCGGCGCTTCACGAAGCTCTCGGGCTTGCCGAAGAGACGCAAATCCGCGCCCGGCACGGCCAGCGCCTGTGCCACCCCTTCGAACGCGATGCCGCGCGCGTCCATGCCGCCGTAGATCACGGCGGAGGCGCCCGGGCCGCGCGCCGTCGTATCGACGGGCAGGCCGAGGATCGCGCGCGCATGGAGCTCGAACTCGGAGAAGCGCTGGGAGGCGAGCGTGACGAGCCCCGTGTCGTGCGGACGCGGGCTCACTTCCGAGAACCATACTTCGTCGCCGCGCACGAACAGCTCGACGCCGAACAGGCCGCGCCCGCCCAGCGCCTCGGTCACCTTGTGCGAGATTTCGCGCGAGCGCTCGAGCGCCTTGGCGCTCATCGGCTGCGGCTGCCACGACTCGACATAGTCGCCGTCGACCTGGAGGTGGCCGATCGGATCGCAGAACCAGGTTTGCACCTGGCCGCTTGCCGGATCGATCGCGCGCACCGTGAGCTGCGTGATCTCGTAGTCGAACTCGATGAACCCCTCGACGATCACGCGCCCGCGATTCACGCGGCCGCCCGCCAGCGCGTACTCCCAGGCGCGCTCGACGTCGGCATCGCTGCGCACGACCGACTGCCCCTTGCCCGACGACGACATCACCGGCTTCACCACGCACGGATAGCCGACTTTGGCGATGCCGGCCTTCAGCTCGTCGAGCGAATCGGCGAACGCGTAGGGCGAAGTGGCGAGGCCGAGTTCCTCGGCGGCGAGGCGGCGAATGCCCTCGCGGTTCATCGTGAGCTGCGCGGCGCGCGCGGTGGGAATCACCTCGGCGATGCCTTCGGCTTCGACGTCGGCGAGCGCGTCGGTGGCGATGGCCTCGATCTCGGGCACGACGAGGTGGGGACGCTCCGCGTCGATGAGTGCGCGCAGCGCCTTGGGATCGGCCATGTCGATCACGTGCGCGCGATGCGCGACCTGATGGCCGGGCGCGTTTGCGTAGCGATCGACGGCGATTACTTCGACACCGAGACGCTGCAGCGCGATGATCACTTCCTTGCCCAGCTCGCCCGCGCCGAGCAGCATGACACGGGTAGCGGTAGCGGAAAGCGGCGTGCCGATGCGGGGGCGGGTTTGCATGGTGTCTCCAGAATGACGGTGGTGCGCAAATGCGTGAGAGCGCCGATGTTAACACGCAGGCTCGCCGCCGCGAGGCGCTTTGCGGCACTGGCGCACGGCCTTCGTGCGAGCGGCGCCCGCACGTTTGCGCTCGCGTGCTGCAGCGCGGTGCGTTACGCTTACGCCTTCGCCGATTACGAGGAACGATGCGATGCTTGACAGCCAGAGTCCGTGCCAGCGCCAGCGCCCTGCCCATGGCGTTTTCGCGCGGCCGCTCGCCTCGCGCGCGGCGATGCTCGCCGCGGCCCTTCTGGTTTGCGCATGCAAGCTGCCCGTGCATACGGACGCCTCGGCGCCATTGCCCGATCCGTTCAATCCCGCCACGACGCAACTGCTCGACAACACGCACTGGCAGCTCGTGGAATGGAAGCGCGCCGACGGCACGCTGCGCGCGGTGCCTGGCGCGAACCCCGAAACCGGAACCGGCACCGGCAGCGCCGAAAACCCCGACGCGCGCCCGCTCACGCTCGATCTTTCCACCGAAACCGGCCAGCGCCGCGCGAGCGGCTTCTCGGGCTGCAACCGCTATTTCGGCGCCTATGCGCTCAAGAACGGCCTGATCTCGTTCAGCCAGCTCGGCGGCACGCGCATGGCGTGCATCGGCGCGGGCGGCGAGATCGAGGGGCCCTTCCTGGAAGCGCTCTCGCATATCGCCCGCTCCGGCGTGCAGATGCGCCATCCGCAATCGCTCTTTCTCGTGCTGGAAAACGGCGACCGTCTGACGTTCGCCGAAGCCGGCGCCGCCTCAGGTGCAGCAACGGGCGCGACGCCGTCCGCCGCCTCCGACGCCAATCCGGCGAAGTGAACGCCGCACGCGAAAACCGCCGCGCCCTCGCCCGGCGCGGCGCTTTTTTTGCCCGGCGCGAACCAAAGCAGCGCACCGCCGGTCTTTTGCCTGTCGATCGCGCAACGCTCCCCGGATCTCGCTCAACACCGCATTCGAGCCGATGGCGGCACGCGCGGGCCGAGCGGTTACACTCCACACGTCGCACACCTTCTCTACGTACATCCCTGGCATGCACACGGTAGTTCCTGGCTGGTTCGGCATCTCGGCCGTCTGGTTCATCCCTCTGATCTGGCGCCTCGCCAAGTCCGTGCTGCCGGGCGGCGCGGGCCTGCGTGGCCCGGGCACGATCCGGCTCTGGCTCGGCTTCGCCGGCGTGCTCATCGCGAGCTGCGCGCTCGAAGCGACGCTCATCGACATCGCCGGTTTCGACGCGCTCGGCCATGCGCTTTCGGGCGGGCTCGGCAGGCTCGTCGGCCACGTGGCCGCGCCGCTCGCGATGCTGGCGCTGCTTCTCGTGAGCTTGCCGTGGCTGCTCGACTTCCACTGGCGCGACTTCCTCGTGTGGGCCGACATCTCGCTCGGGCTCGGCCTGAACATCCGCGCGAGGCGCGACACCGCGAACGACACGTCAGACAGATCGCGCCGCGAACGCCGCAGTCGACGCGACGCGGCCGACGACGGAGTTCTCGCGCACGGCACACCCGCCATCAACTTGCCGATGCCCGGCGACGGCGCACGCCGCAGGCGCCCGACGATCTGGCGGCCGCCCGCGCGCGAAGGCCGTGAGGCGCGTGACAAGCGCGATGGCGCGCGCACAGCCGCAGCGATAGGCGCGGAGTTCGGCGCAACGGCCACCGCGGCGGCGCAGGACCTGACTGCGGGAGCGTCGCCGTGGGGTGTCGAACCGGGCTTGCGCGGCCCCGCCGATCCCTCGGCCGCAGGGGCGCGCACCGAGCCGACCGCCGCCGCGGACTGGCTGCGCGGCACGCGCGGATCGCAGCCCGCGAGCATGGCGCGACCGGCCATGGAAGCGCCGCGCGCACCGCTGCAACACGGTGCGCCGCCCGGTGACCCGCGCCGCCCGC
>NZ_BBJJ01000073.1 GCF_000739815.1 Paraburkholderia mimosarum LMG 23256 = NBRC 106338 | reverse complement strand
CCAATCATTGGGACATGCAAACGTGACGTTCCGGAGAAGCCCGATGAACATGGCCCTGCCCCCGCCACTGGATGTCTATCTGAACGCGGAAGCCACCAGCGACACCGCTCCTCTCGCGAACTGCTTCGCTGCCGATGCCGTCGTGCGCGACGAGGGCCGCACTATCGAGGGGCTCGAAGCCATCCAGGCCTGGAAGAAAGACGCCAAAGCCAGGTATCAATACAACGTCGAGCCGTTGGACCTGTCCCAGGATGGCGCCGCCGTGACGATGCGCGCCAGGCTCACCGGCGCCTTCCCCGGTAGCCCGGTCGAGCTGACCTACACGTTTGTCCTGGCCGGCGGCAAGATCGCGTCTCTGGAGATTCACTGATGAGCGCCGCACTCGAACTTCAGGGCCTTCGGGCGCTTGTCACAGGCGGGACCAAAGGAGTCGGTAAAGCCGTTGTCGCGCACCTTTGCGAGGCCGGCGCGAACGTCCTTGCGACGGCACGTTCGCGTCCCGATGACCTTTCCGAAGAAAGGTTCATCGGTGCGGACCTTCCCCCCGCGACAGGCTAAGGGCCGCTTACGGGGCACACTGGGCATCGTCATACGCGCCTCTGGAACCGGCGATATGGTCCAGGCTTCTTCTTCCACCTTTCGGCGTCATGTCCCCAATGCGTCAATCCTTTCGTTGCATCGCGTCGACCATAAGTCGATACAATGTGCCCCGTCCTTCTAGCTAAACATTTCCGGCCGCAAGTCGCTTACCTCGATGATTACGTCGGCTGGAAGATTCGCGCGGCGTGCAGCGGCGCGGATGGCGTCGGCGTTGGGCGCCTCATACAGACAATAAGTCTTCTTCTTGTCCGCACTGAGAAACGAAAAAAGCCACTCGACGCCCTCCTCGTCGTTGATTCTCTTCACAGTCGCAGCACTTTCACCCGTGACCTCAAGTTGTTCTGCAAAGTTACGTTCAATCATAAAACGTGGCATGAGATTCTCCTTGAGTAGTGACCGCAGGTCTCACGTCGAACTCTGGGATAGCCGGTGCTAATTTCTGGGCTCCGCTCTTGTCTGCGCGCCACCAATGCGTTCGACGAGCGCGAACATCTGGAGTTTATTGGCTGCGGTGGCCGCCATCGAGAGCAGATCTCGCGCTCGTGCTCTATCTTCGATGCCATTGCGCGCTGCCAGCATGAGCGCGTATTCGTGCCGGTCGTGCGCAAGCCAGGGCCAGGCCCGCAAGCGCTCATCCATCCGCAGCGCGTACTCGAAGTGCAGTTCGGCGGCTGACCAGTCGCCGAGAGTATGGGCCAGCATGCCAAGAAACCGTGCCACAGAACCGCAGCAGAGCGTAAAGACTGGAACCGTGACGACCTGATCCCGGAACGGCAGGAGCAGTGCATAAATCCGTTCGGCATGTTCGACGTCCCGCAGGCGGGCAGCAACCTCCGCCAGATATGTCAACGTGACAAGCCGCTTGCTGTCCACGGGGAGGGCGAATTCCGATTCCGCAAGCCGATCGAGATTGTCGCGGGCCTGCGCCTCGAAGCCGAGATCACTGCAGATCAACATGAATCCTGGCCGCCACGTAGCGTCCTCGGAATGCTCATCGACAAACCGCTTGAAGATCGGCGCTACGCCGGCGAGCCGGCCCTGTTCGCGGCGTATCGTGAACATCTGCATGCCGTAAACACCCGTTGCCAGATTCGCGTCGGCGTTCTGCGCCATCCGCAACAGGTCGCGCGCCTTGTACTCTGCCTCGACGAAGTCACCGACAAGTATGGCCCGCATAGCCTGCGCCCCCGTCACACACCACCTATCGACGAAGTGCTGTCCACTCTCGGCAATCTGCCGATACCGTTCCAGCGCGCTCTCGAAACGGTCCACCTCGCCGATCTCCAGGTAGCCGGCAAGACATCGGGCGCATGCATGCCCGATGGTGTGCGCATCGCCGAGAACCTCCGCTATCTGCCTCAACTCCAGCAACACGCTTTCACGTTCCGGAAACCTGTTCGCAGGCAAGGGGAGAGCCCCGACATGCATCAACTCGCACGCTAACGCATCGAACAGGCTCGGCAGATCGTTCAGGCGTCTGGCGAGGGCGACAGCCTCCAGGGCAAATTCACTTCTTTGTTCGCTTGCACCGGTCATATGAACGGTGCGGACGAGGCGACTCAACAGGCGGCAACGCTCGACCGACTCCTCGGTGCCGATCAGGACGAGCGCCTCTTCCAGCAACGAAAGCGATGCATCGCCGGAGCCTTCGAGGAATGTCTCCGCGGTGTCGAACTCCAACGCTGCCTGCACGAGATACGAGGTGAGCTTCCTTTCGCGGGCAATTCGCGCCGCTTCGCGGAAGGTAGCGATAGCCTCGCGTTGGGCCAGTCTGAGCTCGGCCCTGCCTCTTGTCAGCAACAGAGGCAGCAGGTAGGCGGCACGATCCGGCTCGCTGTAGGAGCATCGGTTGAGCATCTCAAGTCCGCGCCGCGCATGAGCGATAGCCTCATCGTACGCGGCACCCGCAAGCGCCCGTTCCCCGGCACGCTGCCAATAGCTGATTGATCGATCCGGCAGGTCGGCTGCGGCGAAGTTCTGAGCGATCAATTCGGGTTGCCGCTCGACAATGTCCGGATAATGCTCTTCAAGAGCAGCGGCGATCAGCGCGTGGAAGGAGCGGCGGCGCGCAAGCAGCAGGGATTGGTAGGCAATCTCCTGGATCAATGCGTGCCGGAATAAAAAGGCGTCACCCTCAGCGACTTTGCCTGAAGCAGGAACAATGATTTCCGCTGCAATCAGGCGGTCGAGCGATTCACGCAGTTCGTTCTCTGACCTGGACACAATCAGGCCAAGCAGCTTTCTGCCGAACTCACGTCCCACTGTAGCCGCGACCTGAGCGGTTTCCTTGACGGCTGGCTCCAGCCGGTCGAGCCTCGACAGCAGCGAGCCCTGCAGCGTGTCCGGTATCGCCATTGCCTGCGGCGTGCTTTTCAACTCGTAGCTGGCGCCGGCATCCTGCAACAGGTCGCCCTGGAGAACGGCCTTGGTCAGTTCCTCGACAAAAAGCGGTACGCCGTCCGTCTTGGAGACGATCTGATCGAGTATGAGATCCGGCAGCCGCTTGCCACCCGTCAGCCGCTCGATCATCGCAATGCAATCGCTGCGTGATAGCCGATCGAGATCGAGCTTTGCGAGGTGGGGGTACGTCCAGCCCGGGGCGAACTCGGGCCGCGCCGTGATAAGTACCATCAGCCGTGCGGACACAAGCCGTTCAACCACGAGCCTTACGAACTCGAGGGATGACGGATCGATCCAGTGCGCGTCTTCGACAACGACAAGTACTGGCTGAACGCGCGTCGACGTTTCGAGCACGGCCACCAGCACGTCCAGCACCCGGCGCTTGAAGGATGGAGAGGATGTGTCGACTGCCGAATAGCGCGCGCCTGTCGGAACTCCGAGCAAGGTCGTAAGGACCAGAAGCGTCTCGTCGGCATCGAGTCCGAGTCTGGCGATTCCGGTCTCTATCCGCTCCCTATGAGACGCATCTGACGCGTCCGGGCCGACGCCAAAAGTGCGCTGTAGCCAGCGTTGTACCGGCCAAAAAGGGCTATTGCGATAGTACGCGGAACAGTGAAGCGAAACGATCGCATGGGTGTCTTCAGCGATGCTGTCGCAGAGCGCCCGCAGCACGCGTGATTTGCCAATTCCCGGCTCGCCGGTCAACAGTACGCAGCGCATCTCGCCTTCGATGCTCTGCTCCCAGCGCCGCTTGATCATGTCGAGTTCCGCAGCCCGGCCGACGAGTGGCGTCATCCCGTGGAGTGCCCTGATTTCGAAGCGGTCGATCGTATCCGCTTGCGCCAGCACTCGTTGGACCCGGACTGCACCGGCGACCCCTTTCAGTTCTCGCCAGCCAAGGTCTTCGAGCTTGAATGACCCTTCGATAAGGTGTTGGGCGGCCGGACCCACGATGATGGCGTCGGGCGGAGCGAGCGACTGCAGCCTTGCGGCGATGATTGGCACCTCTCCGACGACTGCCTGGTGATCCAGCGAAGATCCGGCGCCAATCGTGCCGACGACGACGAGTCCCGTTTCGATCCCGATACGCACATGCAGACGCACGCCGTACTCGCTTACGATGAGATCGTTGGCCTCGCGAAGTGCCGCTATGGCGGCGAGCGCGGCGAGTACCGCACGTATGGCATCGTCTTCGTGCGCATTCGGATAGCCGAAATAGACCTGCAGGCCGTCGCCGATATAAAGCGCGATATGACCTTCATGAGCTTCGATCGCGCACGCACAGGCTTGATGGTAGACCCCTAACAGACGTCGCATCTCCTCTGGATCGAATCGCTCCGCTAGCCCTGTCGAATCGATGAGGTCGACGAACATCACTGTAATTTGCCGCCTCTCGGCCTCGATGGCTCCGGGTCCAGGCGACGATGGTGAGTCTCCGCGTTCCGCCACCCGTTCAAGCGAATGTGCGTGGACTTCGTTCAGCGCTGCAAGTCCTTTTGCGAGCCGCTTGCGGTCGCCAAGCGTAAGGCCGAGTTCCTTCAGGTCGCCCGCAGAAAGTTCGCCGAGCACATCCCAGTCGATCCCTTGCGAAGTGAAGTTCGCAGCGTGCGCGCCGAGGCCAATCTGCGCTAACCATGTCGTCAGATCGTCGGTCATTGCTGGATCTCTGGAGTACCCTTCCAACATCATCACGCTTCGGCGCAGCCACTCAAGCGTCGGTTCGGTTTTTAGACACCGGACCTTGTTAAGTAGGTGCAGTGAACATTGCGCCGACTGGTGACCTGCCGAGTATGGATCCTCAGCTTAATTGATCGCTGAGGAGTCGCCCCCTCCAGCCGGCCGCGAGTTGCTCGGTCATTCTCGGTCTATTCGGACGGGTGCAGTCCGCGACCGACTTCCTGCTCGCGTAGATCAACGGACTCAGGTTTGAATGGGGAGCATTAACCTGGCGGAGTTCGGTCAGCCCGTGAATTGATTCGCGCGTTGCGCTGATCAGATTCGGCGCGGCGCGGATGCCCCTCCAAAGGCGCGCGGAATCAAGTCGGCATCTCGCACGTATCCCTTAGCCATTAAAAAGCATAGTGCTCCGACGCAATTGCCGGAAGGAACTTCCGATTGACAACAACACTGGCAAACGACCGACTACCAGCCGAATGAACCCGACCAGTCGGCAGCCGCTCCCTTTTTTAGTCAAATTGAAAAAAGGGGTACGTCCAACTGGAGACTGGACCGGCAACACGCCTTAGAGCGTCCGGCACAGCTTCAAATTTTCATTTGAATGCCGGATTATTGGGTTGCAAGCGATGGACGTGTCGCACGCCGACAGTTGCTAAGTGAAGGAGACATTGCACCGCTACCGGACATTCGCGGTAACGACTACGATCATTTAACGTTCGGAAACAGCAGACATGGCAACTCGCCACGATCGGCCTGGCTGCTGTTGCGACGGATGAAGATTCTCATATTCACTGGGTGATCGCTTATTCATCGAGATGAGGTCGGTAGGCCATGGGTACTCAGTTCTGCAGCGACGGCCTTTATGTCGGCAGATGCCTTCGAGGCCCGATGGGGTGATCTGGACCGCGCTGCAGACAACGGCAATCCGTACCCCCACGAGAATCTCACCTACTTGCTCAATCAGGCGACGCGAGAGGTAGCACAGTTGGCACCGGTGCTGGAATAACTGGGCGCACTGACGGCATAGACGCGCCACTTTCCCGTGCTGCCAGGCGATGTCGAACGAACAGAATTTCGCTACGGTACTCAATGATTTTAATGGGGTGTCCCATGCCTTTCTCTCGTCGCATTTTCCTCAGTCTGCCTCTCCTTGCAAGTGCCACGTCACTCACCTGGGCCGACGTCCTCCAGTCATCTGCTGGCCCACAGCCGTTCGGTGCCGAGCCAAAGAATGGCAAGACGCATGCCGAAATCACTGATGCCAACGCCCAGCAAGGCGCCATCGGTATCGTCGACGAGCCCGAGGTCAAGTCCGTTCCACACACGGCGGCCGCTGGCGCGCAATGGTTCCCACAGGCGGGTTTCGGCCTGTTCATTCATTGGGGTTTGAGTAGCGTCTTCGACACACGGGGCAAGAGGGTGGGGGATCTTTCCTGGGCCATGATGGCCGGGGTCTGGAAGAACAAGACGATCACCGATCCCAAGGAGCAGGAACGAATCGTCCGTGAAGCGGACTGGAATTTCGATGGCAAGCCACCGGCAATCACACCCAACCAGTATTGGGCCGCGGCCAAAGACTTCGATCCGCAGAACTACGACCCCGACAAGTGGATCGCCGCAGCCAGGGCCGCGGGTTTCACCTATGCCGTGCTGACCACCCGCCACCATGAGGGCTTTGCCCTCTGGCCGAGCGCCTACGGCGACTTCAGCACGAAGAATTTCATGCACGGGCGCGATCTCGTGAAACCGTTCGTCGAGGCCTGCCGCAAGTATGGACTCAAAGTCGGTCTCTACTACTCGCCGCCTAACTGGTATTTCGACCGCGACTATATGAACTTCATGGACTACGGCACGGCAAAAATGAATCCCTGGCTTCCCGAGCTCGATCCTGACCTCAAACCGCGCACAGAGCAAAAGACGCAGGAGCAGAAGGCGAAGCATCTGGCGGCGTATAACGCCATGATCAAGGGGCAGGTGGAGGAGCTCCTGACCCGCTACGGCAAGATCGATCTGCTCTGGTTCGACGGCGCCATTCCGGCGCCGGCGGAGGGGGCACCGCGCCTGACTCAGGCGCGTGTCCGCGAGCTTCAGCCCGACATCGTGCTGTCACCGCGCTATTTCCACGATGGCGACTACGTCACCTTTGAAGGCCCCGCGCTCGAGACGCGTGAGGTCGCGCGCGACTACTGGGCCGAGTGGTGTACGACGTGGACCCAGGGGTGGGCCTACAACGATGCCCCGTTCTATGCCAACGGCTTTGTGCTGGGCAACCTTGCGCTCGCTCGGTCGCTCAACATCAATTACCTGCTCGATGTTGGCCCGGACGCGCACGGCGAACTCCATCCGAACGCCTACAAAGACATGGCGGTGGTCGCGGACTGGATGAAGGTGAACGGCGCGGCGGTGCGCGCCGGCGCGCTACCCAGGCATGAAAAGGCGTCCGTTCCCGCCACTGCAACGAACGGCGTGCGATTCCTCTTCGCCATTCCCGAATTCAAAAAAACGGAGCGTGCGTTGGACGCCGACCTGATCGCGCCCACCGACAAAAGCCTAACGCTGGAGGGACTCGCCGCTATGCCGAAGGCTGTTTTCCTTCTGGGCGATGGGAAGCCGCTGAAGAGCGAGTTCAAGGACGGAAAACTCGCCGTGGAACTCCCCGCTTCGCGCCGGACTACGCTGCCTGACGTTGTGGAAGTGGAGCTGGACTAATCCGGCGGGATTTTGGCTGCTCTCGAGCGTCAACGGGTACGGCGGTCACGCGCGATTGACGATGATCTACCCCGCGACGCTGACTGACCGCTTGCGGCGCTTCCCGCCAACCCGGTCCCCAACACGGCATCGAATCGTTTTTCGACGTCTGCCGCGCAACAAAGAGGCGTGCAAGGTCCGTCGCAGCACTTTGGTCGCACAGTCGCCAAACTGCGAGCCGCACTGACTCCGGCGCACGGCTCAAGCCGGCAGTTGCCCGGGCGAGCCCTCCAGAATCCGAAGCTTCTCGGTCATATCCGGAAAATCGTGACCTGCCGCGCGAAGCTCATTCACGAGCCGATGCGCGCCTGCCCTGCAATGCGCAAGCGTTTCATGCAAGCGGGGCTCGGCTTGCAGCCCGGTCACCGCCTTCTCGAGTTCAGGTGGAGATTCGCTCAGCAGTGCGGGAACGACTTCCGCCGGTGGTATCAGGGAGCCATGACTCAATAGTTGAGCGGTCCAGTCGCATCCGTACAGGAGCGCACGTCGTTCGGCCCGTTGCGCTTCGTCGCGGTCGAGTGCGTCGAGACTGTGCCGGCTCTTCTGGATCTCGGAGCGCCACGTCGCGAGGATGTCGGCACGCAGCGCGGCTATCGCGTCGCCGAGCGCCGCGTTCTGTCCGCCTGCTACCAGCCGGCGTTCATCGAGTCTATCGACATGGTCCCGATAGCTTTCGAGGTACGCCAGCCAGTTCAACGGCAGTTCCTGCTGCTGGAAGAACGCGTGCCTCACCTCATTGAGTTCGGCGCGAATATCCTGAAGCGCCTGATTGTCTGCAACACGGGCTTCGTGAACATCGTGGGCCGTCACCATCTGTCGATGCAGCGGGAACAGTGGATTGCTGTGGCGCCGCTGCAAATGTCGCTCGGCCGCGCCCGGCCGGCTGCTCCATTTCCAGTTGGGCAGCGATTTCGCGTCGAATTCGACCGCCGCTATCATCGGCCGGAAAACCGACAAGGCTTCGTCCGTGGCGTGGCGAAAGCAGTCTGCCAGCTTGAAGTCGTTGCCTTGCAGGGACGTCTGCGCATTCCCCGCGAAAGGCGAGTCGGGGCTGAGCCTGAGCGTGCCGGTCGCCAGAAAGAATTCCGTCGGCAACTCCACCGCAAGGCCTTCCTGCATGAAGACGCGTTGTTCAGCGGCAATGGCCTCGACGGAATGCGCCACGCGGTTTTCCAGATCGAGCAGCGCATCGATAGCGTCTCCCGACGACGGCTGCGCCGCATCGGCGAGCAGGCAGAAACTTTCGCGTGCCATCCTCGCCGCGATGGTGCCGTGCTTCTCGGCAAACAGCCAGAACCAGAGCGCAAGCTGGTAGCCCTTGACCCCGTTTTGTGCCGTCGCTTCGACGTCGGGTGCAAACGCAATGCCCGGCGCGGCCCAACTCGCGAACGGCGTTGCGGCCGCACCCTGGTACATGCTCAGGAGTTGCCGCAACGATTCATGCGTGTCGGTGGGCCAGTTGTGCGCCGTCTCCTCCTGACGCTTCTCCGTCTTCCAGAACCTCCAGTCCATTCTGTACCTCGCAAGAGAGCAAGAGTCGTCGTGCCACACGGTGCGAGGAATACTTGCACACTCCGCCGAGGGCGTAAACCGGTGTTGTCCTTCGCTGCCCTCGGGGCAGTTGCCTCAAGCCCCGCTCAGTTCCTGATGGAGCGCGATGAACTCGCGCGTGAGCTTGTGCCCCGGATCGAGGTGAACGACGGGCTTCGCCTGCTGATGGGATTCGCGAATCTTTACCGAAGACGACAGCCGCGACGACAGGACCGGCAATCCCTCATCGACGAGTTCGTCGACGAGCTTTTGAGGCAGGCTCGCGCGCGGCTGGAACTGGTTGATGACGATTCCTTCAACCGTGAGATCGGCATTGTGATCCTGCTGAATCTCCTTCACGTTCTCGAGCAGCGTATAGAGCGCACGGCGCGAGAAGTCATCGCAGTCGAATGGAATCAGGCAGCGCTCCACCGCGATCAGCGCAGAGCGCGTGTAGAAGTTCAGCGCTGGCGGCGTGTCGATGTAAATCGCATCGTACATGTCGAGCTCTTTGAGCGCGTCCCGCAGCTTGTAGATCTTGTAGCGCGACTCGAGCTTACCGTGCAGCGTGTCGAGGTCGGGATGCGCGGGCATCACATCCAGATTCTCGAAAGGTGTCGAATGAATGAACGACGCGACCTCGATCGGCCTGAAGCTGAACGTCAACGCCGTCTCGAAGAAGTCCGCGACGTTGGGCTTCGCATCCACCGACGCACTGCCCAACAGGTACTGGCTCGAATTCGCCTGGGCGTCGAGGTCGATGACCAGCGTACGCCGGCCCTCGTTCGCGCTGATTGCTGCGAGATTACAAACGATTGTTGACTTGCCTACTCCGCCCTTCTGATTAAAAACGACACGCCGCATGTCTTCGCTCCCCTGTTTCGCGGTAGTCCGGTGATGTTGATGGGACTCAGCATACCTGATGTAGAGGCCGGAATATTATCCGAACGGGGCGACGACGCTGCGGCGAGGCGATTCCCTGGCAATCCTTATGATTTACGGTGCGACCACACGACTCGGCGAGCGTTCGCTGCCAAGCGGCGTTTGGCTCAATTTCCGGTTACGCTGGCCGGTCTACTTTCCCTGTCCTGGCTGGTTATATCCGGTGCCGTCGCATGCATAACTCGCGGTAGCCGGAAGCGCCAGAACAAGCGATACAGCCAACAGGGCTGCGAAAAAACGCCGAACTTTCATTTGTCGTCTCCATGGGGGTCGATAAAACGCGTGACGCGTGTAAACCCGAACCACGCACACACACCTGCCCCACTAAGGATAGGTCGGGTCACTTACAGAGGGATTTCGTGCGATTACGCCCCGATGAAGATTGCGCGCGCGAATTCGTCCGTCTAATAGGGTCGTGACGTCAAATGGTGCAAGGTCGAATCCCTGCCGGCGCGTCAGCGCGAGCCGGGCACGCGCTGCCCCGGGAGAAACCCGCCATCGAAGCCGGAGAGCGCAGGAAAGCTGGTTGCTTTCCCGGGCGCGGCAAGGCCGCCGGCGTTGCTCTGCGTGGTTCGCAAACCCGGCGCCAAAAAGACAAACTTCCACCCATCGTAGGTCTCCGCCCCCTCGAAGTCCTCGTATTGCCGCGGAAAGCCCGCGCGCTTGATCGTGGCCTCCTGCGAGCGGCTGAAGACACCGTAGAGACGATCACCCTGCAGCATGGGCTCCCAGTCGTTCTTGCCCGTGATCGGATCGGGATAAGCAAAACGCAGATGATGAAAAGGCTTGGGAAAGCGCGTGTCGTTGACCAGCTCATCGACCGATGCGGGATAAGCCCGGCCGATCCGGTAGTACCGCAGAATCGCCAACCGGTATTGATTGCCGGCGAACAGCAATTGCTTCTCCTGTTCGCGGCGGCGTTGCAGCGACCACACGTCGAGCGCGCCGGCCAACGCGATCGACATCAGCATCAGCGCAATCAACAGCGCCAGCAACACGAGCCCGCGCTCGCGCTGGCCGCGCCGCCTCGCACGCGCTTTCGCGAGCCCGGCTGCGCGCGAGGAACGAGCCGCGCGGTTCATTTGGCGGCCCCCTCCGTGCGCGGTGGCGCCCCTTAGGACTGCTCGCGGGCGCAGCGTGCTCAAGCTCAAGCGTCCGTCTTTGCGAGCAGCATGTTGCCGTCGCGCGCGAGCACGCGAACGTGATTGCCGTGCTCGTGGAACGGATGCTGCCAGCGGCCCGTCCCGATGATCCGCAGCAGCACGAGCTCGCCGGGGTGCATGTGCGGGTTGCCGTTGTACGGCTGATTCGGGTACTGCGCCGCATAGTTCGGGTCCATGTCGTCCGGCATCGAGCGTCCGTTCACCATGAAGTACGCCGGGTGATAGGGTTCCGTCTCGACCGTCATGCAGCCGGTCGGCTTCGTGCACGCGTTGCCGGCCTGCTGCTCCGCCTGCTCATGAATGCGCGGATCCACTTCGGAGAACTGAAACAGATATTCGCGGTCGTAGCATGCCGCGCTGTGGTTGTAGGCCGCGGCGGCGTTGCGGAAGTCGGCTTGACCGTCCAGCAGCTTGCGCGTTCCCAGGATAGGGTGACAACCGGTCGGCACGGCGACCGTTCCGGGCGACGAAGTCGGTAACATGATGATCGCGCCATACATACCCATCTCGATCTGCAGATCGCCCTGTGTACCGCTGTAGTAGGCGTGCGTGCCAGGCGTGGCGGCAACGAAGCTGTAGGTGACCGTGACGGTATGGGACGCTTCGCGCGTGAGCAGCCCCTGCACGCCCGTTGGTGCGCCGGAGCAGACCTTCGTCGTGGGATCGATGGTGCCCATGCACACGTCGAACCCGGGAAAGAGAATCGACGTATTGCCCGCCGCCGCCGGCAGATTGTTGGTGAGTGTCACCGTCACGATGTCGCCCTGCTTGACGATCAGCGTCGGGCCGGGAATCTGCATGGTCGGACACGGCGGGTGGTCAATGTTGGGCGGCGAATATCCGGCCGGCGCGGAGTTGCAGCCGTAGCCCCACGAATAGACGCTGTTGCCATCCGGCTGGCTGATGCGGTTCGCCTCTGCGCGCAGGTCGAAATGCGTGCCCGTAATGCCAGGCGCGGCCGCCTGCGCCGGCAGGTAGCAGAGCGCCGCGAGCGCCGCCACGCCAAACCGTGCAAGCCGTCCGGGACGCGCGAGGATCGCGATCCCTATGCGGTAAATGATGTGTCCCACGGCTCTTCTCCTAAGTGCAGGACTTCCTGGCCGAGTCCATGGCAGGGCAATCCGTGAACCGTTTCTAGCAAGCGCAAGCGGCGTCTCACAGCGTGCAGACCTTCGTCTTCGGATCCACCGATCTGCAGATGTGCACGTCGGTCATCAGGCCTCCGAAGTTTTCCTGATCGTTCGCCAGATGATCCAGATTCGGCGTGTACAGGTAGAAGACCTGCCCTGAGCGATATTTCGTCGTATCGCTGGCGTCGAGGATCAGATCGAGCGACTCGCCGCCGCCGAGCGTGATCGAGTTCGTGTAATAGGTCATGTCGTTGCCGGCCATGTCGCGCAGCAAACGCGCATTGATGGCGACCACATGCATCGGCATGCCGAGCGAGGCGAGCGTCTGATATTCGGTGACGTCGAGATCGGAGATTCGCAGCAGCACCTTGCCGCCGACGGGGATATTGATGAGCGACGGCAGCGGCTGCGAGAAACGCGGCACGCCGTCCGAGGCTGGCGTCGAAAGCGGACTGGGATTCACGGTGTCGGGATAGCTGCGGCCATTGAGCATGAAAAACTTGTCTTTCATGTCGGTGAACGGCTCCGGATTGAACGTCATGCCCACGAAGTGGAAGTTCGGATCGAAGCCGTGGATCTGCACCGGATACTCGACGTCGTAGGCGGTGGAACCGTCGCCGTCGTTGTACGCGTAGAGCGTGGGCGTCCCGCTCAGGTTGGGGCCGTGGTGGACATTGTTCTGCGGCGGCAACGGCGTCGAGCACAGAATGTCGTTGCACGCCGTGCGCAGATCCTTTTGCTGCAATACCAGCGACTGGTACAGCGACTGGCCCGCGGGCACCCGGTTCTGGCGCGGCCGCACGAAGATCTGGCCCACCATGCCCATCTGCAGGTGCTCCGGCGGCGTGATGTGGCAATGCCAGAAGTAGGTGCCCGCATCGGGCGCCAGGTAGTAGTACGTGAAACTCGCGCCGATGTTGATCGCCACCGACGCATCGGGCACGCCGTCATAGAACGACGACGCATTCGGATAGCCGTGGAAGTGCACCGTATGCTTCTCGAACAGGTCCGGGCGCATGATCATGCCGACGTTGGTCAGCGTGAGAAAGAACTCGTCGTCCTCGTCGATCGCCATCATCGGCGCGGGCTCGTTGCCGTTCATGACGCCGATGTCCATGATGGGCCGTGGGTCGACATGGCCGGTGAGCTGGCCACCAGCTTCCGGATCGGGCGCGAGACCCACTGCGCCGTTGTAGTTCGGGTCCGCTTTTGGATCCCCCCCACGGGAAGGGTGTTGAACACCGTAGGGAATTCGGTGCCGGGCAGCCCCGCTTTGATATCTGCGAGGCCGGACAACGGACCGAATGCGAACAGATAGGTCTGGACGCCATTAGCCATGGTCGCGTAACCGTCGCCGCCCGAAATCTGCTGGCACTTGATCGCACCGTTGACGACACCCGTCGGTGTGGAGGTTTGGCCGGTGAAAGACGGCCCCTTGTACGGCGGTTCGGATGACGGTCCCTTGTACGGTGGGTCGCCAGGGCTGGCCGGCGGCGCCGGATGCGAGGGCGTGGAACTTGGGCACTGAACCATGAACGACTGGGAGAATGAGGGGATCGCGAACATCGTGAGCAGCAGTGCTGCCACGCTATTGCGACACATGCGGATGCTGAACATATGACCTCCGTTCCTGGGGTCAAGCAGCGCGCTGCGCGCTGTACGTCGCCCTTTTGCTGCACAGGCGGGCTCATGCGTTCCTCACACTGACCCGTATGTAGATTCTGGATTTGAGCAGCGGAGCCTGCGATGGGTCACCTCCCTACACTTGCAGTAGGGCAAACCCAGCGCGTCGTGCCGTCGTGGTCTGGGCGAGCAATGGAGCATGTTCTGGCGAACAAGAGCGATGGGTCATGCAGCGATGCCGCCATGCAAGCGGGCGCTGGCACGGCAACATGGCTTTATTTCGTTTTCATTCGATTGGTGACACGGCTCTACTGCGTTTCGACGAACGTAGGGGCGTCGTGAATTCTTCACACCTATTCTGGCGTGCGCAATGAGGCACTCGATCACGCACGTCAGATAAGCTGAGGAATACGATGTTTGCCGTTCTTATGCTCTGGTGGAGCGGAAGGATTACGCTGACGAGACTGACGGCAAGTTGGATCGGTATCCTGATTGCTGCGCTGCTTTTCCTTGAAGTTCTCGAGAGACTGCGGATCTGATCGCGCGATTTATTCCGCTGTCGACGCCTCCGCCGAATGATGGTGCATCATGCCAGGATCGTGCCCCGCCATTGCGTCGTGGCCATGATCGGACAGTTGCGCATCGAACCATTCATGCAGCGCGGCCGCGAGGCGAGCGTCGTTCGAGTGATAGACGATTTCCCCTCCCTCGGGCAAGTCGCGATATTCGATCTTCAGCGCCCCAGGCCTGGCTTCACGCAGCACGGCCAGACCCGGCATATCGTCGCCATGGATCGCCTCCGGCCCCTCGAAATTGCCTGCCGAGAACTGCTGGGCGATCATGGCAAGGTGCCCGCGGATGAGCGCGACCTGCTTCGGATCCGGATGCTTCACGACCACTTGCTGAATCCCGCCGTCTGCGGTCTTCGTAAAGATATGAGTGGTTGCGCGAAGGGAGAATGGCATGACCGCCGCGCCACGCTGCGCAACCTCGTTCTCGCGCGCCCCGGTTTCGGCGAACGCGGACGGGAAGAGAATGATTGCGCCGAGGAGCAAGGCAGTCGAGCCCGCAGCCAGAACAGCCGAAGGGTGCTTCATGGGTGACTCCGATAGAACGTTCACGGTACGGCTCGCCAAGGCCGCTCGTGAGACTTGCGTCCCGCAGCTTAGCAATTTTCCGGGGTCGGAAAGCAATTCCTCCGTCCTCCAAAAAGCAACCCAGGAGTTCGCGCACCCGGTTACCGATGAATATACCTGGCGGCATCCAGCCTGCTAGACTGGAAGTTCCCCCGCACACCATGGAGGGAAACATGACGACCGTCTACGTGGTGAAGACCGGTGAGCAGTTCCTCTGCTGCGCAGAGGACGGCGACATTGGCATGGCACCGGAGGTTGAAGGGGCCAAGTCCTTTCTCTCATACGAGGAAGCGGAAAAGGCGGCCAACGAGAACGCCGACCCCGGATACGAAATCTTGCCCCTCAACGTTACCGCGCACTGATGCGCAGTTCGCCGCCCGGCGACCCGGCAAGAACGGGCGCCAGCGGCGGTCGCTGTCGTTCCCCATTGGAACCCGGCAGGCTGGCACTGCTTATCTAATCAACGCCTGCTTCTCGAGCGTCAGCGGTGCACTTCGCATCGACGCTACTGTTTCACCTCGACATCCTTTGTTCCGTCTTCTTCAGTCGTCGCTTCGTGGTTCATCGCATCTTCCTTCATGCCGCCTTTGACCATACTATCGTCGCTCATCGCTTCGGATTCCGTTGCACTGTTTGCGCTAGCCTCCTGACTCGTCGCATCCTCGGAGGCGGTGTCGGTTGACACGCTTTCAGCAGCGAAAGCGCCCCCGGCTGCGAAGCACATACAGGTGGCGAGAATGGTGGCAGTGAGCGTGTTCATGATGTGATCCCTCAGCGAACCGGCGGTGAAACCGAAAATCGAAACGACAGCAGCTCGAAGATGGAGAGCGGGTCTTGTCGCGAACCGTGCGCCTCGATCGGCGGCTGCCCTATCATTCTTGCCCTGACGGATATCAAAGGAAATAGGCATCCACTCCATCCGGGATGGGTAAAGACCCTATCGGCATCAAACCCGTTCGCTGTCGCTGATTTTCTCCTTGCACCGCATGTGCCTGAAAGCGCTTTGTATTGTCGACTCGCAAGCGGCGGCCCGGTAACAACGGCTGGCACGCCCGCTTTACCCGCTAGTCGAGTGTCATGATGCCCATGTGCATGGCCATGTCGGCGCACATTACGACCAGCCTGTCGTGAGAGATCCCCTCGGTCAACCGATGATTGAGTACCTCGTCGAATGTTCCGGCGCATTCGGAAACCGCGCTCATCGCATCGCCTTCGGTCCGGTTATAGGCGCCTGCGATGAGCCATCGCGCACGGCATTTGGCGGCAGCTATCGTTTCCTTGGCGGACGCTTCGGGACTCGAGGCCGGACATTCCGGAACAGGCAGGGGCTGGAATGCGAGCGATAGCGTCGGGATCAGAAAGGCAGCAGCAGCAATGTATCGAGGGCCCATGGCGCCTCCTTTCGTGAGGTCTTCGTATCGAATTGACCCGGTGCCCCGGCAACTCGAGCCGCGAACGATTGACATCTACTCAATCCGGACGAGCAAATCAGCTAGCAATCTATCACCTTCGTCACGGGGAGGGGGTGAACAGGCGCCGCTCCCGAAGGGGGAAATTGCGGGTTCTGACCTGCGCCATAGCGCGATGTACCGTTCCTGTTATTGGATTTCGAGCCAAAGCGCATCGTCAATCTGTTCGGATCCGAACGTCGAAGGCCATGTTTGGCCGCCGGTGGCGTCGTTTTCATTTTATTTATGCGGCTGGACCAATCAACTCATCGCATGCACGAGGGCATGCAAGCGATTTTCGCAACCGCGCAGCAAAGGGCCGCCATTGCGTCACTGATTCCGGGCCCCTACGCTTCCCGTTTGCTGCGCCCATACAGCAGCAGCATCGCTGCAATCACGATGCCATAGATGATCTGCCGCCCCGCCTCCGGCATCTGCGCTACCGAGAGGATCGACTGCAGCAGCGTGATGAGTATCGCGCCCGCCACCGTGCCGAGGTACGATCCCCGGCCGCCCAGAATCGACGTGCCGCCGAGCACCACCGCAGCGATGGCCGGCAGCAGGTACGCATCGCCCATCGACTGCGCCGCCTTCGACGCATAACCGGCCAGCAGTACGCCGCCGAACGCCGCGAACGCGCTGCACACCGCAAACGCGGCCACTGTCACGCGTCGCGTATCGATGCCCGAGAGATACGCCGCGCGCTCGGTATTCCCGATGGCGTACAGCGTGCGCCCGAACGTCGTGCGCGACAGCAGGAACATCGTGGCGCCGCCGATCAGCACCCACAGCGCGACGGCATTCGGCAAGCCCGGCACGAGCCAGCCCGCCGCGAGCCAGCGCATCACGTGTGGCGCGGAATCCTGCGGCGACGATCCGCCCGTATAGACGATCATGATGCCTTGCGCCACCGCGTTGGTCGCGAGCGTCGCGATCATCGACGGGATGCGCAGGAGTGCGACGAGAATCCCGTTGACGACGCCGATCGCCACGCCGCAAGCGATCCCGACCGGAATCGCCAGCATTTCCCCGAGTTCGCCATGTCCCGCGACGGCACAAGCCATCATCGCGCCCACGGTGATCGTCCACGGCAGCGACAGGTCGATGTGACCGAGCAGGATCACCATCATCAGGCCGGTCGCGATGATGCCGAGAAATGCGCCGACTTTCAGCTGCAACAGGATGTACTCCGGCGACGTGAAGTTGCGCGAATACATGCCGCCGACCAGCAGCAGCGCGACGATGCACGCGAACGCAATCGCGATCGGCTTGTCGATCCTGCGCGTGAGCCTCGACACGAACGTGGTCCAGCTGTTCGCAGAAACGTCGCTCATTGGAACCACTCCAGACGGTTGCGCACCCTGAACAGCCCGCATGCGCCAATCGCGACAGCGAGCAGAAGAATCACGCCCTGGAACAGCGGTTGCCAAAGCGCATCGACGTTGAACACGAACAGCAGGTCGCCGATCGAGCGGAACGCGAACGCGCCGAAGACCGCGCCGATCGCGCTGCCCTTGCCGCCGAGCAGCGACACCCCGCCGATGACCACGGCCGCGATAGAGAACAGCGTATACGAGTTGGCGCTACCCAGATTCGCATCGCCCGTATCCGTGAAAAACGTCAGAAAGAGGCCGCCAATCGCGGCGAGCAGACCGGCCAGCGTATAGCTCGCGAACTTCGCGCGACGAATCGGCATGCCGGAGAGGAAAGCCGCGGGTTCGGACGAGCCGGTCGCATAGGCCGCGCGGCCTATCGCCGAGCATTTAAAAGGAATCCAGACGATCGCCACGGCCGCGAGCAGGATCAGCAGGCTCGCGGGCACGACGCCGGCGACCTTGCCGGTCAGAGCGTCGGCAAGGTCCTCGTTGATCGATCCGCCCGGAACGGGGCGCAGCAGCAACGCCAGCCCATAGTAAACGGCACCCGTCGCGATCGTCGTCACGATCGGCTGCAGGCGGCCGAAAATGATGATGATGCCGTTGAGCGCGCCGCACAGCGCGCCTGCCGCCATGACGCCGGCAATACCGAGCGCGCTGTGCAGCGCGTCGCCCGTGACGATCCACGATCCAATGCAATTCGTCAGCACGAGCGTCATGCCGATCGACAGGTCGATACCGGCCGTGAGCACGACGAGCGACTGCCCCATCGACACCAGCGCGAGCAGTACCGCCTTATTCGCCGCCGTCTGGAACACGTTCGCCGATAACGTCGACGGATAGTTGATGAGGTAGATCGCGAACATCAGCACGAACAGGCCGAGCGCGAACGTCGTCCCCCGATTTTCCGCATACCAGTAACGCAGGCCGCTCATGGTGCGACTCCGGTGGAAGGCGACATTTGCCCGACGGGCAGATCCAGGGCGCTCGCAATCAGGTTCTGCTCGTTGATCGCCGGCCCGACGAGTTCCTTCTTGATCCTGCCTTCGTACAATACGAGCACACGGTCGCAGCAGCCGATCAGCTCGTCATAGTCGGTCGAATAAAAAACGATCGCGGCGCCTTCGTCGGCGAGGCGCCTCAGCAGCTGATAGATCTCCTGCTTGGTGCCGACGTCGATACCGCGCGTCGGGTCGCTGAGCAGCAGAATCCTGGGCTGCCGCACCAACCACTTCGCGATCACCACCTTTTGCTGGTTGCCGCCCGAGAGCGAGCCCACGGCTGCGTCCAGGCTGTGCGACTTGATGGCGAGCAGGTCCGTCATCCGGTCGACGAACGACTGCTGGCGATCGCGATCGATCACGCCCGCGGTGGACATGCGATCGAGCGCGGCAAACGAAAGATTCTCGCGTACCGACATCGGCAGCATCAGGCCTTCCGTCTTGCGGTCTTCGGGAATCAACGCCATGCCGATTCCGTCGGCACGCGCGGCCACCGGGCTCGGAATCGACACGGCCTTGCCATCGACCTCGATCGTTCCCGCGCAACCGCGCAACACGCCGAAGAGCGCGAGCAGCAGTTCGCGCTGGCCTTGCCCGTCGAGGCCGCCCAGCCCGAGGATTTCACCGCGCTTCAACGAAAAACTGATGCCCTGCAGCGTGTCGCCCCATGCGAGATCGCGGCAGGCAAGCACCGGTTCCGCGGCGGCCCGCTCCGCGGGCTTGGCCGGAAATGCGTGCTGGTATTTCCGGCCGATCATCATTTCGATGACCTCATTATCGGAGCGCGTACCCGCCTCGAAGCTCATTACATGACGACCGTTGCGGTAGACGGTGCATTCGTCTGCGAGCGCCTTCACCTCGTGCATCCGGTGCGAGATGAAAAGCAGCGCGAGCCCCTCTTCGCGCAGGCGCCTGAGCACCTCGATGACGCGCGCCACGTCGGCCGCGGTCAGCGCCGACGTGGCCTCGTCGAGAATCAGGATGCGCGGTTCGTGCGCGAGCCCCTTCGCGAGTTCGACCATCTGCTGGCGCGACAGCGGCAGGTCCCGGACTTTCGCGAGCGGATTGATGTCGGCGGCGCCCGCGCGAGCGAGCGCTTCCTCGGCCTGGCGCCGCTGTGCCCGGCGGTCGATCATGCCGAAGCGGCGCGGCGGATTCGAAGCGAAGATGTTGTCCGCCACGCTCAAGTCAGGAATCAGCGAGAGTTCCTGATACACGCAGACGATGCCGGCCGCGTTCGCCGCGGCAGGCGACGCGAACGAGACTTCGCGGCCGTCGAAGTGCATCGTCCCCTCGTCCGGCTGCACGACGCCGGACATCACCTTCAGCAACGTGGACTTCCCCGCGCCGTTCTCGCCGAGGATCGCGTGGATGCGTCCCCGGCGCACGGTGAGGTCCGCGTGATCGAGCGCGACGACGCCGCCATAGCTTTTCGACACGCCAGACATCTGAAAGAAGGGCTGCTCTACGTCCTGCCGCATGCTTCGTCTCCCATCACGCCGCCGGCGCTCACGCGATCACTGGTTGCCCTGGCTCTGCTTCATGATTTCCTGCGCGGAGAAGTTGATGCCGCAAGTCGGAAACGAATTGCCGACGAAGAAATTGTCGGAGTCGTTCGGGAAATAGTTGGCGCCTGCCTTCAGCATCGAATCGTCGGTGACGTCGAGCGGCAACTTGATTGCGACAGGAATGGTCTGGCCGTCCAGCGCGGCGAGCGCGGTCTTGATCGCCACGGCCACCTGCGCGGGACCGGTGCCCGCCGACGTGCACTTCAGGCCCTGGCTTCCATACTGTGCGCAGAATTTGCGAAAGCCGTTCTCCGTTTCGCCGCCGAACGGCACGAACGGATGTTTCGCGTCGATCATCGCACGCACGACACCGGTGTCGCCGCCTTGCGCCGATATGCCATCGAAATGGCCCTGTACGGCAATCGCGTCGGCGGCGGCCTTCTGCGCGACCCCGTCGTCCCACTTGCCGTAGACCTGGACGACGTTCCACTTCTTGCCTGTTTCATCGAGCGTCTTCTGGAAACCATCATGCCGGTCCGTGTCGACCGACGTGCCCGCCACCCCGCGAACCTCGAGCACCTTGCCGCCGTTCGGCAGGTGGCTCGCGAGCCACTTGGCCCACAGCACGCCGAGCCCGTACTGGTCGACATTGACGTTGATAGCGTCTTCGCTGTCGAGCGTATTGTCGAACGCGACCAGCACGACGCCGGCTTTCTTCGCGCGGCGGATGGCCGGTCCGAACGAGGAGGGATTCTGCGCGTCCACGATGACCGCGTCATAGCCGGCATCGATGAAGTTGTTGACCGCCGAGATTTGCGCCGGCACGTCCTCGCCGGTGGAGACGACCTTGAACTCCTTGATCTTCGCCGCAACGGCCGGTTGCGCCGTATAGGCCTTGGCCGTCTTGATCATCTGGATACGCCAGGTATTCGCGATATAGCCGTTCACGAGCGCGATCCGGTAGGGTCCGGTTTTCTTTGGATACCTGATGAATTTCGTATCGCTCTTCCACGGCATCATGCACTTGGGATCGCTGGACGGTCCGGAGACAATCGAAGCCTGCGCGAAAACCGCACCTGCGCACAGGGCCATTGCCGCGGTCGCCGCCGCTCGAAGCACCTGAATTCCTGAAAGCATGTTGTCTCCTTTTCGTTGGCTCGAACTTACCGAATGCCGGCACACCTGGCTTGTCGTGGACTGCCGGTACGGTGTGCGTGGCGCAGGAAAACTTGCGGGATGGGCTACAGCGGGACTGGAACGGACTCGCCAAACCAGCGAAATGACTTCTTCAAAGGCGTCCCCTCGAAGCGAAACGGAGGGCATGCTCGGACGCCTCCCCGCCTGACAGTACTGGCATACCAATCTGCGCGCGATAGTGGTTTACCACGGGGCCGCGGATCAAGGCCCGACAGGCCAGAAATCCGCGCGCTTTCGATGCTTTCTGGGTGAAAACGCACCTGCGGCACGGAAGGAGCGTTGCAGGGAACTGGTGTACCATTTGCGCGAACCTGAGCCGCCGCCTGGCGGCTTCGACGATTCAGAGAGTCCTGGATGGCCGATCTCGCGCACACGCCAACCGGCCGCGTCAACCATGCGGACGCGGGCGATCGTTCCTATGTCGCGCTGGCAAAACAGATCTACGACCTGATCGCTGCCGGCGACGTCGGGCCTCGCGCCCGCCTGCCCTCCGAGCGCACGCTAGCCGAGCGTTTCGGCGTCAGCCGCACGCAGGTGAGGGAGGCGATCATCGCGCTGGAAGTGCAAGGCGTGGTCGAAGTGCGCGTAGGTTCGGGCATCTATGTGGCCGCAACGCCGGAGGCGCAGCCGGTCACGTTCGAACTGCCGCGCGGGCCTGGGCCGATCGAGACGCTGCGCGCGCGGTCAGTCATCGAAAGCGGAGTCGCGGCGCTCGCCGCGACCGAACGCAAGGACGCCGATTTGGACCGGCTCTTTGCCGCCTTGCGCGCGATGCGCGAAAACATGGACGACAAGCCCGCGAATGAGGCCGCCGACCGCGAATTCCATCTGGCGATTGCGGGTGCGACGGGAAACGAAATGCTCCGGCTCGTGGTGACCGCGATGTGGGACAACTCGCGCGCCGATCCTTTGTGGAAAAAGATCGAGGAGCACTTTCATACGTCCGCGTTGCGTTCGGCTTCCCATGAGGACCATCAGCGCATCTTCTCGGCCATCATGGCGCGCGATGCCGGCGCGGCGCGCACGGCGATGGAGGCGCATCTCGCGCGCGTGATCGACGAGTTCACACAGGCGTGGCGTTAGCCCTGCTTCAAGACCGCTCGAGCGCGGCCATCGCCCTCACGATCACGAGCAGCACGGAAAGACTCACACCGCTCGATGCGCGTAGTTCCGCAAGCAACTGTCCATAGCGCTCCAGCGCAGCCTCGTGGTGCGCGCACCAGGCATCCACGAGCGTTAGTCCGTCCGCCGTATCCCCGGCCTGCGCGAGCACGTTCGTGGTGAGCGCGCGTTTGAGGTGCGCCACCTCGGCGAGCGCGGCCGCACGCGCCATGGTGTCCCAGTGCGTGGGCGTCGGCAGGGCTGCCGCTCGCTCGCCGATCCAGCCGTAGTTGAGCCGCGTGCCCAATGCGAACCAGGCGGCCGCAACGCGCTCCAGCGGGCGATCGCACGCCGCCGCAACGTCGGCGATATCCAGCAGTGCTACGGAAATGTCTCCGCTCGCCACACGCAGCGCGAGCGCGTTTTCCACGCCCGCATTGACAAGCTCGCCCTGGCGCGCAGAAAGCGCTTCGAGATCCGCTTCGGGCAACAGCGCCGGCAATTGCGGCGCGAGGCGTTGCACCGCGTCCCGGCAACGGGCCAACAGGGTGCCCACACCGTCGCCGCCCACCTCGCCCGCCTGCAGATGCCGCAGGAACCACAACGCCGCGCGTTCGAGCAGCCTGGCAATGTCGACGAACATGCGAGCCTGCACGTCGTCGGGCACGCGGTTGTCGAGCGCGTCGATGGCGCGCCAGATGGCGTTCAGATCGAACACGTCTCGCGCCATGATGCAGGCGCGCACGATTTCGCCCGGCTGCGCGTCGGTCTCTTCCATCAGACGGTGCACGAACGCGCTGCCCACGCGGTTCACGAGCGCGTTCGTCAGATGCGTCGCCAGGATCTCGCGCCGCAACGGATGCCGGTGCATCGGCTCGTTGAAGCGCCGCTGCAGCGGCTGCGGAAAATAGTTGATCAGCAGATCCGCGACGAGCGGGTCTTCCGGCACAGTCGAGTCGAGTAACGCGTCATAGAGCCACATCTTGCTGTAGGCGAGCAGCACGGCGCGTTCCGGCGACGTGAGGCCGAGTTTCGCGGCTTGTCGCTCCGCGATTTCCTCATCGGTCGGCAGGAATTCGATGCGCCGGTTGAGCCGTCCCGCGCGTTCGAGCCAGCGCATCATGCGCGCTTCGGCGTCGAGCAACTCCACCGCGTAGCGCCCCGCGATCGAGAGTGCCTGCGTCTGGTAATAGTTGTCGCTCAGCACGAGCAATCCGACTTCTTCGGTCATCTCGGCAAGCAGGGCGTTGCGCTGTTTCGTCGTCATCTCGCCGTCGGCCACCACGAGTCCGAGCAGGATCTTGATGTTGACTTCGTGATCCGAACAATCCACGCCGGCCGAGTTGTCGATCGCGTCCGTGTTGATGTGACCGCCGTGCTGCGCGAATTCGATGCGTCCGAGCTGCGTAACGCCAAGATTGCCGCCCTCGCCCACCACCTTGCAACGCAGTTCCGAGCCGTTCACGCGCACGGCGTCGTTGGCGCGGTCGCCGACCTGCGCGTTGGTCTCGCGAGTGGCTTTCACGTAAGTGCCGATCCCGCCGTTGTAGAGCAGATCGACGTTCGCGAGCAGGATCGCGCGGATCAGCTCGGTCGGCGTGAGCGTCGCGGCTTCGATGCCGAGCGCCTTTTGCGCCGCGGCAGAAAGCGGAATCGTCTTCATCGTGCGCGCGAACACGCCGCCGCCCGCGGAAATGGTGGCTGGATCGTAGTCGGCCCAGCTCGAGCGTTCGAGCGCGAAGAGCCGCTTGCGTTCCGCGAGGCTCACGGCGGGATCGGGATTGGGATCGAGAAAAATATGCCGGTGATCGAAGGCCGCGACGAGCTTGATATGCGGCGAGAGCAGCATGCCGTTGCCGAACACGTCCCCGGACATGTCGCCGATGCCGGCCACGGTGAAATCGGTGGCCTGCGTATCCACGCCCATTTCGCGGAAATGCCGCTTGACCGACTCCCACGCGCCGCGCGCCGTGATCGCCATCTTCTTGTGGTCGTAGCCCACGGAGCCGCCCGAGGCAAAGGCGTCGTCGAGCCAGAAGCCGTACTCGGCGGAAATCGCGTTCGCGTAATCGGAGAACGTGGCCGTCCCTTTGTCGGCGGCCACGACGAGATACGGATCGTCGGGGTCATGGCGCACGACGTCGGGCGGCGGCACGACCGCATTGTTCACGAGGTTGTCGGTGAGATCGAGCAAGCCGCGCAGGAAGGTTTGATAACACGCCACGCCCTCGCGCATCCACGCCTCGCGATCGCTCGCCGGCGGCGGATTCTTCACGACGAAGCCGCCCTTCGATCCCACGGGCACGATCACGACGTTCTTCACCATCTGCGCCTTCATGAGGCCGAGCACTTCGGTGCGGAAGTCCTCGCGCCGGTCCGACCAGCGCAGGCCGCCGCGCGCGACACGGCCGCCGCGCAAGTGCACGCCCTCGACCCGCGGCGAGTAGACCCAGATTTCGAACATCGGCTTGGGCTCGGGCAGGCCCGGCACTTTGGACGGATCGAACTTGAACGAGAGTGCGGGCCGCTCTGCGCCACTCGCATCGCGGCGGAAATAGTTCGTGCGCACCGTTGCTCGGATCACGCCGAGGAATTGCCGGAGAATGCGGTCTTCGTCGAGATTGGGCACCTGGTCGAGCGCGCTCTCGATGGCCTTGAGCATGAGCGCCGTGCGCTCCTCTCGCGCCGAGGCATCGCGCGGATCGAACCGGAGTACGAATAATTCGACGAGCTGCCGTGCGATCGCGGGATTGCCGGTGAGCGCGCGTTCGATATAGGCGTCGCTGAACGTCGAGCCCACCTGGCGCAGATACTTGGCGTACGCACGCAGGATCGTGACTTCGCGCGCGCTCAGGTAGGCGCGCAGCACGAGCCGGTTGAAATCGTCGCTTTCGATTCGTGCATTCCAGACGCTTTCGAATGCATCTTCGAACAGACCCTTCACGCGTTCGATGTCGAATTCGGCGTCGTCCGCGACTTCGAGGCCGAAGTCGTGGACCCATGCGGGCGCACAAGACGGCGCCTCGATCACGTAGGGCCGCTCTTCGTCCACGCGCACGCCGAGATGTTCGAGCATCGGCAGGCTGCGGGAGAGCGGGATGGCCTCGCCCGTGCAGTAGACCTTGAAGCGGAAGGTGCGCGGCCCCGCCTCGATGGGCCGGTACAGATTCATGGCGATGCGCGCCGTTCCCTGTACGCTTTCGATCAGCTCGATATCGCGGACCGCCGTGCGCGCCGGATAGTCGTCACGATAGCCGGCCGGAAACGAATCGGCGTAGCGGTGGAGGAGACGCGTGCCCTGCTCTTCGCCGAATGCGTCGAGCAGTGCGTCGGCCAGATCGTCTTGCCAGCGGCGCGTGACCTGCACGAGCCGCGCCTCCAGTTCGCGCGCGTCGACTTCGGGCATCGTGCCCGGCTCGGCATGCACGACGAAATGAATGCGTGCGATGGCCGACTCCGAAAGCAGCGGCGTGAACTCGACGGATATGCCGTTGAACGCCTCCACGAGCAGGTTCGCAATGCGCCGCCGCAAATCGGTGTTGTACTTGTCGCGCGACACGTACACGAGGCACGAAACAAAGCGGTTGAAGCGGTCGCGCCGCATGAATAGCCGCGTGCGCTGGTGTTCCTGCAAGCGCAGCACACCGAGCGCGGTTTCGAAGAGTTCGTCCTCGCTCGCCTGAAACATCTCGTCGCGCGGATACGTTTCCAGCACCGTCACCAGCGATTTGCCGAGATGACCGTTCGGCAGGAAGCCCGCGCGCTGCACGATATTCGCGCGTTTGCGCCGCACAATCGGAATCTCGGCGGTGGAAACCATATAGGCCGTCGACGTGTAGAGGCCCACGAAGCGGCGCTCGCCGCACACTTTTCCGTCCGCTCCGACGAGTTTCACGCCCACATAGTCGAGGTAGCCCGGGCGATGGACCGTGGCGCGCGAGTTGGCTTTCGTCAGGAAGATGGGCCATGCGCCGCTGATGATGTTTTCGGCCGCGGGCGGCAGCGGCGTGAGATCGGGCGCAGCGTGCGCACGCAGCGATTCGCGCAGGATGCCGAGGCCCGAGCCTTCGACGCCGCGCAGCGCGTAGCCGCCGTCGTGCGAAACCAGCGCATAGTCACGCTGCCCGAGGAAGGTGAAATGGTCGGCCACCATCCATTCGACGAAAGCGCGCGCTTCGATGTCCTCGGCCGTCGCCTCGCGTGCTTTCATCGTCTTGATGGTGGTGCGCGCGACCTCGAGTAACTTCGGCCAGTCCTCCACGGATGCGCGCACGTCGCCAAGCACCTTGGCAATGTCATTGCGCAATGCGTCCAGTCTTGCTGCGTCGCCGCAGCGGTCGACTTCGAAATGGATGAAGGAGGCGAGCTGCGATTGCCCCTCATCGGTGCTGGCACCGCCCTCGTTCACGCGCTCGATTGCGCCGTCCTTTGCGCGCCAAATCCGGAACACGGGGTGCAGCGCCGAATGCAGCGCGAGTCCCAGCCGGTTGACGGCCATGGAAACCGAATCGACGAGAAACGGCATGTCGTCGTTGACGATTTCAATGACCGTGTGGTCCGAATGCCATCCGTGCTGCTCGAGAATCGGGTTGTAGACCTGCATGCGCTCGCTGCCCGGCACGAAGCGCTGTGCGGTTCGCCAGTGCGCCATGGCGGCGCCGTAGAGGTCCGCGATGCTGCGGCTGCGCAGATCTTCGGCGTCGGCGAAATCGTAGTAGTGCCGCAGGAAAGGCTCGACGATCTGGAATGTCGGCTCAGGCAAGCGCGCCCGCGCAAATTCCACGACGTCGGAAAGCAGATGGGCAACGAATTCTTCGTTTCTCGCTAGCATGACGGACTCCTTGGCGGATAGTCATCGACTGCATCGGCGGTTCAGCCATTATGCACCGGCAAGGTGATCGGGCGATGAATGCGTGCAGGGCGCGCGCTGCGAGCTCTCGCGGCCGCGCCGGTTCCGGGCACCTCTTGGCGTGGAATTTGCCGGCCGTGAATGTCTGATTCAACAGCCGCCTGTGGCCTCTTTCGAGCCCGATCTGAACTGCGCGAGCAGCCAGGTGCGAAGTTGCTGGCTCGTCTCGCGTCGAACACGGGTTTGCGGAAGGACGACGTAATAGCCCAGTGACAGCGGCAACGAGAAGTCGAACAATCGCTTCAGCCGGCCGGCGGCGATATCGCGTTCGACGAGATGCTCGCTCGTGAGCGCGATACCATGACCTGCAATAGCGGCGTCGATGGCGAGCGATGACTGGCTGAATCGCGGCCCCTTCAACGGGGCGAACGTGTTCGTGCATCCCAGGGCGTTGAAGAACTCCGGCCAGAGGTCGTGCGAATCGTGGAGCAGTACATAGTTTTCCAGGTCGGAAATCGCGCGGACCGGAAAATCCGGCGTGGGCAACTGCGGGCTGGCAACAGCGAACACATCGAGGGGGAATAGCAGATCGCTCACGAGGCCCCTCGCAAACGGTGGCTTGCCGAGCCGCACCGCGATGTCCACGCCATCGGATTTGAAATTGCACAAGGCGGCGTCGGCAATAATCCGGACGTCGATTTCCGGATGCCGCTCCCCGAACTCTGCTAGCCTGGGTATGAGCCATTTCGAGGCGAACGAGGGTGTCGTGCTGATCGTGAGGGACGTCGAACGGCGATTCAGTGCGTCGGTGGCGTCAGAGATGATCGTAAGCGCCTGTTGAATCGCAGCGAAGTACGTATGTCCCTCGGTCGTGAGAGAGAGGCCCCGCGCCAGCCTTTCGAACAGGGGAATATCGAGAGCCTCTTCCAGTAGGCGTACCTGCTGTGCGACCGCACCCTGCGTCACGCCAAGTTCCTCAGACGCGAGGCGAAAATTGAGGTGGCGTGCAGATGCGTCGAACGCGCGGAGCGCATTCAGCGGCGGAAGGCGGCGTTGCTTCAAGGAGCGCATCAATGCATGCTTCGATGGGTGATTCGACAGGGTCGAGCCAGTAGATTAGTTATCGTCAGACCATAAAAATCATCGTTCGACGCGCGCATCATAACGCCATAGAGTTTCTACGCGAACCCCATGCAGCGCCGGCTTCGCGCGCTGAATCCATTTCGAGGAGAAGAGCACCATGGCAGTAGAAAAAGTCGCACTCGTCACGGCGGCCGGAAAGGGAATGGGCGCGGCGATCGCGCGCGAACTCGCGGCCGGCGGCTATCGTCTGGCCTTGATGTCGCCCTCCGGCAGCGCGGCCGAACTGGCGAAAGAGCTTGGTGGATTTGGCTTTACGGGCTCGGTCACCGAGCCGGACGATATCGACAGATTCGTTCGCGAAACGCTCGAAAAATTCGGCCGTATCGACGCTGTGGTGAACAACACGGGTCACCCGCCGAAGGGTGATCTTCTGACGATTGCAGACGAGCAGTGGCATCTCGGACTCGATATCATCGTGCTCAACGTCGCGCGGGTGCTGCGCCGCGTAACACCTGCATTCCTCGCGCAGGGAGGCGGCGCGGTGGTGAATATCTCCAGCTTTGCCGCCGACGCGCCCGAGCAGGCTATGCCCGTGTCCTCCGCACTGCGCGCCGCGTTGAGTTCGTTCACGCGCCTCTATGCCGACCGTTACGCGAAAGACAATATCCGTATCAATTCTGTGCTACCGGGATTCATCGATAGCTGGCCCGAAACGCCGGAGATCGTCGCTCGCATTCCGGTTGGCCGCTTTGGGAAGACACAGGAAATCGCGCAAACAGTCGCGTTCCTTTTATCGGATGGCGCGGGCTATATCACGGGGCAGAATATCCGTGTCGACGGCGGGATCGTGCGTGCCCTGTGACACTGCGAGGCGCGCGTTTCCACATCGCAT
>NZ_BBJJ01000074.1 GCF_000739815.1 Paraburkholderia mimosarum LMG 23256 = NBRC 106338 | reverse complement strand
CCCTTGTTCGAAAAGGCATTCCGGCGAATTAAGCGCCCGGCCGGCAAGAGCTGGCGCATGGACGAGACCTACGTCAAGGTCAAGGGACAATGGAAATATCTGTACCGGGCCGTCGACAAGCAGGGCAACACGATCGATTTCCTGCTGCGTGTGCATCGCGACAAGGCTGCTGCACGCCGGTATTTCGACGAGGCGATTGCCCAGAATGTTGAGCCCGAGACTATCACGGTGGACAAGAGCGGCGCCAATCTGGCCGCGCTCGAAGCGCTCAACGCTGAGCGGAAAAAGCCAATCCAGATCCGGCAGAACAAGTATCTGAACAACGTCATCGAGCAGGATCACCGCGCCATCAAACGCGTCATCAAGCCGATGATGGGCTTCAAGAGTTTCCAGTGTGCGCGCATCATTCTGTCCGGCATCGAAATGATGCACATGATTCGCAAAGGGCAGATGCAGCACGTTGGCGACACCAGAACCGCCGCCGAGCAATTCTATTCGCTGGTCATGTAAGCAGTCCTCTTCATATCAAATCCGCTCGCACTGACTCCCTTATCGCGACAAAACCCGCTCAGGTAATTGTTTGGATGGCTTTGCATCGCGTGGGTCCCGCCAGGATCCAGTACATTGACCCAGCACCCTGTAATGTGAAACGGGGCATCAGCGACCTTGAGAAACGCGAGTACATCGCGTGCAGCCCGCTCGATATGCGCGATCAGCACGGCAAACTCCGGCCTTTCATGTTGCCGGTGGGCGAATTGCCACGCGGAGCCGGTACGGGGGCCGCAGCCGCTGCGGATCAAGGTGTCGACATACGCCATCAGATCCCGATCAAGCGGTTCGTAGCACGCCTGTTCGAGTCGACGACACCATACGAAAGTCGGGAAAAGTCAGACGATATCCGGGGTGGCGACTTTCATTGCCGGTTGCACAACGCGCTAGTCGGGACGCTCATCGATCACTATAGACCCGGAAGCTCCGCGCATGGGTGCAACGCATGAAGGCTGCACGACAGCAGTCCTGCCAGATGGCTTGTTCGGCCCGGTGCTGCCGCGCATCGGGACGCGGCCGGTCTGCGCGCCGGACTCGACCGGATGCGCGCGGATATTCGCGCACGCAAGATTCCACCTGAAGAGATGCGCGGCAACACGATCACGTTGTCGATCTTCGGGCTCGTACACGCGCTGTCGACACGGCCGGATCTGGAAGTGCCAAGGGCGGATAGGGAAGAAAAGGGAAGTAATGGCGCCCTTTTGCATTGCATCGCAGCACGAGACTCTCCATTCGCGCGATCCGTATATGGGGCGCGCTTCCCCCTTGCGCTTTCTTGCACGATGCAGAGGAGAGGACTACCTTTGCTTTAGAGCCGCTTACAACGCTCAGCGAAGCGGTCCTGGCAGAAGTGCCGGCGCAAACAGTACGAAGTACGGCCAGGCGGCACAACTACGCCAGGAGCTTTTGTTAGCGGCTCCAGCGAGTGACGCGCTGCGAGGTGGCCTATGGCGCTTGCGATTGCCCTGAGCCTGATCATCGTATTGGCGGTAGGGTTTCACTTTGCCAGTCCCTGGTGGATCACACCGATCGCCTCGAACTGGGTGCGCATGGACGACATGCTGACGATCACGCTCGTCATTACTGGCGCGCTCTTCATCGCGATCAACCTGTTCATCGTGATCGCACTAGTGCGCTACCGCCACCGCACGGGTCATCGCGCTGCCTACGAGCCGCACCACAAGCGGCTGGAATGGTGGCTGATCGGCCTGACCTCTGTCGGCGTTGCAGCGTTGCTGGCACCGGGGCTCTTCGTCTACGCGGACTTCGTACGGCCGCCGCCCAACGTGCTGCAGATGGAAGTGTTCGGCCAGCAATGGCAATGGCGCTTCCGCTTTGCCGGCCCCGGTGGCAAGCTGGGCACGACGGACGTGCGCTACATCAGCAACGACAACCCGTTCGGCCTGAACCCCGCTGACCCCAACGGCCGTGACAACTACCTGATCGAGACGCCCGAGGTTCACCTGCCGCTCAACCGGCCAATCCAGGTCCTGACACGGTCGCGCGACGTGCTGCACGACTTCTACGTACCGGCGTTCCGTGCGCGCATGAACATGGTGCCCGGCATGGTGACCACCTTCTGGTTCACGCCGACCAAGGCAGGGCGTTACGACATCCTGTGCGCGCAGCTTTGCGGTATCGGGCACTCCAACATGCGCGGCGTGGTGGTGGTGGAAGACGAAGCATCGTTCTCGCGCTGGCTGGCGCAGCAGAGCACGTTCGCGCAGCGGCAGCAGGCCAGGGTGCAGGCCGCATCCACCAAGGCAGGCGGCAGCGCCCAGGCGCTTGCTGACCAGGGCAAGACGCTCGCAGAGGGCAAGGGCTGCTTCGCCTGCCATACCGTGGACGGCAGTCCGCGCGTGGGCCCCACCTGGAAGGGCCTGTACGGCAAGACCGAAACGATGGCCGACGGCAGTACCGCGAAGGTGGACGAAGCCTATCTGCGTGCCTTCATCCGCAACCCGACGGCCCGCGTCGTGAAGGGCTTCGCACCCATCATGCCGAAGTTCGACCTGAGCGAGCAGGAGCTGACCGCGCTGGTGACCTTCATCGAATCGCAAGGCGGCCCGGCCGCCAGCAGCGCAGCTCAACCCTAGCGGAGCAGACGCAATGCCCTACGCTCACACCGATCACGTCCCGCAAAGCTTCTGGACCCGCTATGTCTGGAGCCAGGACCACAAGGTCATCGCCGTGCAGTATTCGCTGACGGCTATCGCCATCGGCCTGGTCGGCCTGGTGTTGTCGGACCTGATGCGGTTGCAACTCGGCTTTCCGGGTAAGTTCAGTTTCATCGACGCCAACCACTACTACCAGTTCGTCACCATGCACGGGATGATCATGGTGATCTACCTGCTGACGGCGCTGTTTCTGGGCGGCTTCGGCAACTACCTGATCCCGCTGATGCTGGGCGCGCGCGACATGGTTTTCCCGTTTCTCAACATGCTGAGCTACTGGGTCTACCTGCTGGCCGTGCTGGTGCTGGTGGCGAGCTTTTTCGTGCCAGGCGGGCCGACCGGCGCGGGCTGGACGCTGTATCCACCCCAGGCCATCCTGCCGGGCACGCCCGGCGTGGAATGGGGCATCGTGTTGATGCTGGTGTCGCTGGCGATCTTCATCGTCGCGGCAACGATGGGCGGCTTGAATTACGTCACCACCACGCTGCAGGCGCGCACGCGCGGCATGACGCTCATGCGCATGCCGCTCACGGTGTGGGGCATCTTCATCGCGACCATCCTGGCGCTGCTGGCGTTTCCGGCGCTGTTCGTGTCGGCGGTGATGATGCTGCTCGACAGGACACTCGGCACCAGTTTCTTCATACCGGCTGTGGTGTCGATGGGGCAGACGCTCAAGCATGCCGGCGGCAGCCCGCTGCTGTTTCAGCACCTGTTCTGGTTCTTCGGGCATCCGGAGGTCTACATCGTCGCGCTGCCGGCCTTTGGCATCGCGTCAGACCTCATCAGCACGCACGCGCGCAAGAGCATCTTCGGCTACAAGATGATGGTGTGGGCCATCGTCGCCATCGGTGCGCTGAGCTTCGTGGTCTGGGCGCACCACATGTTCATTGCCGGCATGAATCCGTACTTCGGCTTCTTCTTTGCCACCACCACGCTCATCATCGCCGTCCCGACCGCCCTCAAGGTCTACAACTGGGTGCTGACGCTGTGGCGCGGCGATATCCACCTGACCGTGCCGATGCTGTTCGCCATCGGCTTCATCAGCACCTTCGTCCTCGGTGGGCTGACCGGGCTCTATCTCGGCAACGTGAGCGTGGACATTCCGCTGTCGAACACGTACTTCGTGGTGGCGCACTTCCATATGGTGATGGCCGTGTCGCCGATCCTGGTGGTGTTTGGCGGCATCTACCACTGGTATCCGAAGGTGACGGGCCGCATGCTCAACGACACGCTCGGGCGTGTGCACTTCTGGGCCACCTTCCTCGGCACCTATGCGATCTACTTCCCGATGCACTATCTCGGCATCCTGGGCATGCCGCGGAGGTATTACGCGTATGAGGGCTACAGCTTCATTCCATCCTCGGCGCAGACGCTCAACACGTTCATCACCGTCGTTGCGCTCGTTGTTGCCGTGGCGCAGTTGCTGTTCCTGTACAACCTGGCGTGGAGCCTGGTGCGCGGCAAGCGTGCCGACAGCAACCCTTGGCGGGCCACCACGCTGGAATGGCAGACGCCGCAAACACCGCCAGTGCATGGCAACTGGGGCGCCGCGCTGCCAGTCGTTTATCGCTGGGCCTACGAATACAGCCCACCGGGGCAGGAGGAAGACTTCGTCCCGCAAAACCAGCCGCCTGCAACGGCGCCTGAACCGGCCGCCCACTCGACGCTTCACCCCGGAGAGGCACGCGAATGACCACACTGCCCCGATCCTTCGTTCCTGACGCGCCACCTGTCTCGCCGAATGCGAGCCGCATCGGCCTGATCGTCTTCATGGCGGTGGCAACGACATTGTTTTCACTGCTGCTGTTCGCCTACGGAATGCGTATGCGCGAGCCCGACTGGCAGCCCATCCCGCATCCAGCGCTGCTATGGTGGAACACCGGCGCGCTGGTGCTGGCAAGTATTGCCATGCAGCGTGCCCGGCAGATTACCTTGCGCCGCGCGGCTTGGCTTCTGTCAGGCGGGGTGCTGGCGGCCGTGTTCGTGATCGGACAACTGGCCGCCTGGCGCATGCTGTCGGCGGCCGGGCAGACCGTCACCGTCAATCCATCCAATAGCTTCCTCTACCTGCTCACCGGCCTGCACGGGTTGCATGTACTGGGCGGGCTGGTGGCCTGGGCCGTGACGATCATGCTTCTTCAACGAGCGGATCCCTTCCGGGCCCACCGCGCCATCGCGCTTTGCGCCATCTACTGGCATTTCCTGCTGGCTGTCTGGCTCGTGCTGCTGGCGGCGATGTGGTGGATCACCCCTGGGCTCGTCGCCGCCATCTGCGGGCCGCTGTATGGAGCCGCGCCGTGACCACGCCCACGCTCCCCACCGAATCCGCTGCCACCACGCCCACCGACGCCGTGCCTGACGGCTGGCGTGGCATCGTCACGGACTGGTCCGCCGACCGCGAAGCCTTCAAGGTGCCGTGGGGCAAGGCGATGATGTGGATCTTCCTGCTGTCGGACACCTTCATCTTCAGCAGCTTCCTGATCGGCTACATGACGGTGCGGATGTCGACCACGGTGCCGTGGCCTGATACTTCCAAAGTGTTCGGGCTCACTGTGGGCGGCGTGGATGTGCCTTTGCTGCTGATCGCCATCATGACATTCATCCTGATCAGCAGCAGCGGCACCATGGCGATGGCGGTCAACTTTGGCTACCGGCGTAACGCAAACCGCGCCGCCGCACTGTTGCTCGCGACCGCGCTGCTGGGCGCGACCTTCGTGTCGATGCAGGCCTTCGAATGGACCAAGCTGATCGTCCATGAAGGTATCCGCCCCTGGGGCAACCCGGTTGGCGCGGCGCAGTTTGGCGCGTGCTTCTTCATGATCACCGGGTTCCACGGCTTTCACGTGAGTTGCGGTGTGATCTATCTGCTGCTGATCGCACGCAAAATCCTGCAGCCGGGGTTCACGGGGCATGGTAACTTCCAGATCGTGGAGATTGCCGGCTTGTACTGGCACTTTGTCGACCTGGTGTGGGTGTTCATCTTTGCGCTGTTCTATTTGTGGTGAGGCAGACCATGGACCACACCGATCCCGCCCAGCGACCCGAGGCCGCGCACGGCCAGCAGCATCCGATCGGCATCTACCTGAAAATCTGGGGCCTGCTGTTCGTACTGAGCACGATGTCGTACATGGTGGATTACTTTCACGTGCAGGGCCTGCTGCGCTGGACGCTGATCGTCGTGCTCATGATCGCCAAGGCCGGGCTGATCGTGTCGATTTTCATGCACATGATGTGGGAGCGGCTGGCGCTGGTGTACGCGATCCTGATGCCGCCCTTGGGCCTGCTGGTGCTGATGGTTCTCATGGCTGCCGAAGCGCATCACACCTTCGGCATGCGGGAACTCTTCTTCCACTGACCCCCGCGCCGACCGTTCCACCGGCGAGTGCCCGGAGTGCACCGCTCTGAATACAAAACGACCCGACAAATGTCGGGCCGTCTTTGTTTCCTGGCTCTCTGAAAATCCCGGCAAAAAACACCTTCAAATCAGGCGTGCTTCTCACTGAATTCGTTGAGCGGCTCAGGCTGCTTGAGCGGATCGAAGTCGGCCCACCGCCCTTGTTGCCAGCGGCCGGTCGCGCGTTCGATCGCCGCGCCGCCCGCCTCGCGCAGCACCCGCGCGGCGTCCATCTGGTTGTCCGGACACACGTGTACGGCCACCAGCACCCCGGATTCACGGGTTTCTTCGTTGGTGTCTTCACGCGTGCGCATCATCGCGCCGACCAATGAACCGACATATGCGCTCACCCCGGCCGCGATCAGCGACACGATAAGCGGCGCCGAAAACGCTGCGAAGATCCCGACGCCGACCACGGCGCCAACCGCTGCGCCAATCGTAATGCCCATCTCGGCACCCTTCGGCGTCTCCCTCGCGTTTGCGTCGGCGCTGACATCGCCGCCGGGCCGAAAACGTGCGTGCTGGCCGATCGGATTGACGAAAAACAGTGTGACGTCCTCCTCGACAAAACCGGCATTGACGAGCCGTTGCACCGCGTCTTCAGCGGCGGGGAATGTGGTGAAGCGTGCTGCGACGATGAGTGACATGTGGCCTCCTTCCATCGTTGACTAGCGGTTGCAGACCATGCCGTCCCACCTCACCCGCGCCGGGACAGAGGTGCATGCGGTGGCACGCGCCGGGACTATGTCGTGGTGCCGCGATCGGGTTCCATGCCGTCCACCCGGAACAGTCCGCTATGTAACAGTACTCCTTTGCCGCCGTTCTGGTCGATCGCTTCCGCGCAAACCGCGCGGACAGAATTTCGGCCGTTTTCGAAAGCAACCATTAAGGCGGATTCCAGAGCGCAATGAGCGCCAAAATGATCTTCGAGCGCCTCGGCGGTCATTGCCGCACTCAACCGGCTCGCCGTCGACTCACGCCGAACGCGCACTGTCGGATTCGCGCCGTCGAAGACCGGCAGGTCACACAGAAGCGCGCGAAAAGCGACGCGCCGTTTGCCGGGCGGGCAGGTTCTTTAGTTACCCTATCAGTTGCGCGAGCTGGCCTAGAATGAATTATTCGAATCGATCGGGAGACAATCGTGCAACTTCATATGGATTCCCATCATTTCACACACGGCCACCTCGACTGGCGGGCAGCCGTGCTGGCAGGCGTCATTGCGGGCGTTGTATTCCTGGCGTTAGGGGTCGTTCTGATGGCACTGATGACGGGCGCAAGTCTGCTGGAACCCCCACGCATGGTCGCCGCGATCATTCTGGGACGAGGCGCATTGCAATCGCCGCAAGCATTCTCGCCTGGCATCGTGCTCGCGGCTTTTGTGGTGCATTTTGCCCTTGCCATCGTATTCACGCTTGTCCTCGGTCTGATCATGACGTCATTCAACCTTGACTCGAGCATGGGGATGGCTTCACTGGCGGGTGGCGCTTTCGCTGTAGCCGTTTACGTGATTAATTTCTACGGCATGACACAGCTTTTTCCGTGGTTCGCAGAAGCGCGCAACTGGGCCAGCCTGTTCGTTCACATCGTCTTCGGTATCGTGGCGGCGAACCTGTACATGAGACTGGAGCGCACCACGTTCCGCAGGATCAAGGCGGACGCGGGCGGCCCGTCGTAGTCCTTTGCCGTGCTGATCGAGTCGCGAGCGGAACGGTGATATTACAAGGGGCGTGCACGTGGCAATCGGGGGGCAGCCCGCCAGCGCTACCGTCACGCAACTGGCGACGCTCAACGCAACTGATGAACCGAGGCGTGGCGGTGCAAGCCGCCGCGCTCAGCCGCATTCCCGGGGCGTTGGCCGACCGGATCGCCGCGTCGGTCGTCACGCGCTGACAAGCTGGGAATGCCGGTACATTCCGTCATTCGACGAGGAGCGTCGCCTCGAGCGTGTGATATGGCGTCCCCGACGCGGGACTTTCGATCATGTACGCATATTTCAGGCGGTCGTACGGACCTGACCCGTTCGACGGCGGGGGAGAGGGGCCGAGCCGCGAGTGGCGCATCAAGCGCAACTGCTCCCTCACGCCGCGGCAGTCGCTCGCCGCGACCGTGTTCCTCATGGCGCTGGTCCTCGCAATCGGCGTGGCAGCGGCATTCGCATTCGGCGAGTGGCTCGCGCTGCCATTCTCAATGCTTTGCACCGTGGCCGTCGGCATCGCCTTTATCGCCTATTGCAGGCACGCGACGGACGGCGAGGTGCTGACGTTCGCTCCCCCGTTCGTGATCGTCGAAGTACACGAGCGCGGACGCCGCACGATGCATTGGATGAATGCGGCCCGCCTGGCCGTGTCTCTCGGCGACAACGATGGCGCCGTCTATCTTTGCGACGGCTGGCAGCGTATTCCCGTCGGACGGCAACTGCCTGCCGCCGCCCGCGCGGAGTTCGTGCGTCAATTGCGGCGCTTTATCGTGGCCGACTGTTGACATGCCGGCCGATGATCGCCCGGCATGTGGGTTTCACCGCAACACGCCGAGCGCCCCGACGATGCCGATGCCGCATGAGTTGGGCTTTGACTTGTTCACGCGTGACCGCAAAGGGGCAGATGAAAGACAACGGCGCACGACAGACTTTCGGGCTGACATTTCGTGGCGGGTCCATGTACTCCCTCGGCCGGCGGCCTGTGCAACACAGGCGGTAGAGACGCCCATCGGGTTCACCCAGGCCTCTCGTCAACAAGACGACGTCTGGGACCATGCCGCCTGCACCTCGGCAATCAGTTCCGCCGAGCGTCCTTGGTAACGCGGTGAAAAGTGGAACGGCACAACCGCCCGGGCTCCGATCCGGCGCGCGATCAGACCGGCCTGGCGGGCGGTCAGGTGATTCTTGCGCAGGCCGTGTGCCTTGTCTTCGTCAAGAAAGACGCCCTCGATAAAAAGCTGGTCTACGTCGTGCATCAACTGAAAAAGCGTCTCCACGTTCGATTCCGTGTAGCGCAAGTCCGTTACATAGCCAATGCGCTGCCCAGGGACAATGGCGAGAATCAGGTGCCGTAGTTCCGCGACCTGTCGAGTCATCGCGTGATCGCCATGCCGGTCGCGCCACAGCACCCGAATGGGTGCCTCCTCAGGTGCGCCCGTCAGCACCGCATGTTGCAGTTCGCGGAGCCACGCGCCCGCGGACACGCCGAGCGTCGCGAGTTGGTCCTTCGCGACCTTGACGCGGGCCTTCTCCTCGATCACGTACGCAACGCACGGGATGTCATGATCGACAAAGCGGCCACGTACGCGAAAGGTCGCTTCGTCGTGCACCACGTCGTCGGATCGCTCGTAAACCGCGTCTGCTTCGCGGGCAAACCGATTTCGACTTGAGAAAAGCGCGCGCCGTCCGCCACCGCCCGCTCCGATTTCACGCGCGTCGATCACCAGCTCGACCTCGTAACGGTGCACCACGTTCCACGTATAGGCGCGCAGCTTGTGTTCGACCTGTTCAAGGAAATCGGGGCCGCCGAACAGGACAATGCCAGCCTTGCGCCCGAGCGTTACACGCAAGAGATAATCGAAGCCGCAAAAATGGTCCATGTGCGTGTGGGTAACAAAGACATGCGATAAACGCATCAGTTGGCCAGGCAGCAAACTGCTGATATCGCCGAGATCGAAAAGGAGAGCGCGGCGTTCGTCGCGAAAGTCCACATACAGACCTGGATCGCCGAACATGTCGTTGACAAGCCGGGGTTCGAAAAGGGCGTGCATGGATCGGTCCCGCACCGTCACACCCTACCGGACAAGCAATATGCAACGAGCGCGTTGCCCTCGGTCATGGGTGCAGCGCACGTGCGATTCCGGCACACGTATGCCGCGGCCCGGCCGTCGACCGGGTGGCACTCCCGGCCGATCGGCACGTCTTCTGCAAACGCCAGCACGCGCGCGGGGAGGTAGGCGCGGTGAACGCCAGTTGCAAGCTTTGCGGCTGAAACTTTCTCGCCTGCAAAGACGATCCCGAGCGGGCCGCGCTGCACGAAGTCCCTCGCGGCCATGAGGTGCGCGAAAGCGGATGGTACTTTGCCTGCTGCGGTTTCGTATCTCCGGAATTCGTGTTCGGCGCGGTCAAGGTAGAGATCGCGCCCGGTGAGTGCATGCAGACGCACGAAGGCAAATGCGGTTGATGAGATGCCCGACGGTGAGGCACTGTCGTATGGGGCACGGGGCCTGTGCACCAGGGGCTCGCCATCGCACGGTGTGAAATACAGCCCCTCCTCCCAGAACTTGTCGAGGATGAGGGTCGCAAGCTCGATCGCGCGATCGAGGTAGTGCCTGTCGAAGCATGATTCGTAGAGGTCGAGCAGCGCATTACAGAGAAAGGCGTAGTCCTCGAGGAACCCCGGTACCTTGGCTACGTCGTCCTTCCAGACCCGGAATACGCCGCCGTCGGCAAGTGTCAGTTTGTTCTCGATAAAACTGGCGGCACGCTTTGCCGCGCTGAGATACCCGGGGACACCGGTCGCCTGGAAAGCGGCACAGAGCCCCGCGATCATCAGACCGTTCCAACCGGTGAGAATGTTGTCGTCACGGGCCGGGCGCACACGTCGGGCGCGCGCGGCCAGCAACCGCTCGCGCCAGCCAGCGAGCTGCGCTTCCTCCAGCGCGTCCAGCTCGGCCGCACGGTGGAGTACCGAGGCACCGTGCTCGAAATTGCCGCGTTCTGTCACACCGTAGGCACGGCAGGCCAGTGCGCCTTCTGACTCGCCAAGGACTGCCTTAATCTCGGCGGGCTTCCAGCAATAGAATTTGCCTTCCTCGCCTTCGCTGTCGGCATCTTCGCTGGCGTAGAAACCGCCTTCCGGGTGCGTCATGTCGCGCAGAACATAGGCGAGGGACTCCTCGAAGATGCAGCGCCATGTTCGCTTGCCAGTCAGGCGATAAGCATCAGCATACAGCTTCACAAGCTGGCCATTGTCATAAAGCATTTTCTCGAAGTGCGGTACGGCCCAATGCGCGTCGACGCTATAGCGGGCGAACCCGCCGCCGAGCTGGTCATAGATGCCACCCGCCGCCATGCGGTCGAGTGTGCGTTCCAATGCGTCAAGCAGCGTGGGTTCGCGGCTTCGTTCATAGACGCGCAGCATGAGGTCGTAACAGCTCGGATTGGGGAACTTGGGCGCGCCGCCAAGCCCCCCATGAGCCGGGTCAGTCGCCCGTGCCAAGGCGCGTGCTGCCTGTGCAGGCAGGTCTTCGACAGTGGCGGTTGAAACGCCCTGGTGTGCCTGATCAAGCTGCCGGAAGCCCTGCTGGATCTGCACAATGGTGTCCTGCAATTGATCCTGCCGATGCCGCCAGGCTTCACTCAGGGCTACCAACAGGTGCGCGAACCCGGGGCGGCCGTAGCGATCGTCCGGCGGGAAATAGGTGCCGCCGAAGAACGGCTCTCCCCGCGGCGTGAGAAACACGGTAAGCGGCCAGCCGCCTCCTTGTCCCATCATCTGGCTGACCTGCTGGTAGATTTCATCGATGTCGGGACGCTCCTGCCGATCGACCTTGATGTTGACATAGCGCTCATTCATCTCGGTGGCAATGCGCGGATTCTCGAAGGACTCGTGCGCCATGACGTGGCACCAGTGGCACGCCGCGTAGCCCACTGAGAGAAGGATCGGCCTGTTTTCCTCGCGTGCACGGCGAAACGCCTCGTCGCTCCACGGATACCAGTCCACCGGATTGTCCGCATGCTGGCGAAGGTAAGGCGAGGATTCTGCAGCGAGCCGGTTTGCCATGTCGGCCTCCATCGGGGCGCGCCCACTAGCGCTCTTGACCAATTTGGGCAGGGTCACGTGCCCTGCAATTGCGCGGCCAACTGCGCCGCGCTCATCGGACCGTCTGGTTCATCGACCACTATGGTGCAGGTCGGATGTAGCCGTCATTAGAGAGAAGGCAATCGGAATTGCGCTTCGAAAGCTCCAGCCTCACGTCGGCATCCCGGATGTGCGGACGGCCGTGTCGTCGATATCGCTAATCCGTCGCAACTCGGCGCGAATGGTGGCGTCATCAAGTTCGTCCAGCGGTAGCTGGACGAACGCCTCGACCCTGCGTCGAATCTGCTGGAAAACCTGTTCGAATGCAGCACGTTTGCTTTCATCCTCGGCCTCCACGGCCGCGGGGTCGGAGAAGCTCCAGTGTGCTGATGCAGGATGGCCGGGCCACAACGGACATACCGCGCCAGCGGCTTGATCGCACACGGTGATAACGAAGTCCATCTGGGGCGCACTCGGTTCGGAGATGGCGAACTCGTCCCACGATTTGCTGCGCAGATTCGCCAGGTCGTACCCAGTCTTGCGCACCTGTTCGATGGCGAAAGGATTAATTTTTCCGGTCGGATTACTTCCTGCGCTGTACGTGCGAAATCGACCTTTCCCCAGCGTGGCGAGTAGCGCCTCCGCCATCACGCTGCGCGCCGAGTTGCCGGTGCAAAGAAAGAGCACGTTATACGTCCTGTCATTCATGAACGGCTCCCTGAAGAAACGGTCGAGAACGTCGCGCCAGAGGGGCGGTCCACGTATCGATCTAACAGTCTAGTCCCGCCAGGTGCGCTGCGGGGAACGTGGGAGCGGCGACCGTGTGTTCCGACTGTGTATTCCTTCACGCAGCGGACCGTCACAGTTGACCGTCGAACGGCAGGAAAGGCCGAACCGCTGCCTCGTGGAATGCCGGCGGGTTGTCGAATCAGGAAAAGCGGCTCACGCTAACACCATACGCCGCGCACTGACCCGTGCCGACGAGCGACACTGACGAAGGGGCTAAGACATGGGCCCGGTCGATATTCAGCTAATGGAAGTGGCAGGCGGCAAGGCCGTGGAAATGTGGACCCAGGGCGTCGCGATTGAGGAGGCGGCTCGCCGGCAACTGAGAAACACGGCCCGCATGCCTTTCGTGTTCAGGCACGTTGCCGTAATGCCGGACGCGCACGTGGGCAAAGGATCGACGATCGGCAGCGTGATTCCGACACAAGGGGCGATCATCCCGGCGGCGGTGGGAGTCGATATCGGCTGCGGGATGATGGCGGTTCGCACGACGCTCACGGCCGCGGACCTGCCCGATTCGCTTTCCGGCGTGCGCGGCGCGATCGAGCGAGCGGTTCCGCATGGCGGTGCGCCGGGGCGGCGCGACCCGGGTGCATGGTCGCGTCCGCCGCCGGCCGTCGACGACGCCTGGAGGCTGCTGGCGCCCGGTTTTCAGCGCATCGTCGACAAGTATCCTTCCCTCGCGCGCACGAACAACCACGCGCACGTGGGCACGCTCGGCACCGGCAATCACTTCATCGAAGTATGTCTTGACGAAGGTGACGGCGTCTGGTTCATGCTGCATAGCGGATCGCGTGGTGTAGGCAACGCAATCGGGAGCCTGTTCATCACACTGGCCCAGGCCGACATGCGTCAACACCTTGCGAATCTTCCGGACAAGGATCTCGCGTACTTCAAGGAAGGCAGCCGGCACTTCGATGACTACGTGGAGGCGGTCGGCTGGGCACAGCGCTACGCGCGAAGCAACCGTGAGGTCATGATGAATGCCGTGATCGACGCGGTGCGCGCGACTATCGGCAAATCCTTCGCGATCGATGAGCACGTGGTGAACTGCCACCACAATTACGTGCAGAAGGAACGGCACTTCGGCGCCGACATCTTCGTAACGCGTAAAGGGGCGCTGTCGGCGCGAGCGGGCGAGTTCGGTATCGTTCCCGGATCCATGGGGGCGAAGAGCTTTATCGTTCGCGGCCTCGGCAATGAAGAGAGCTTCTGCTCATGCAGTCACGGCGCCGGGCGCTCGATGAGCCGGAAGGAGGCCAAACGGCGCTTCACGGTCGAGGATCAGATCAGTGCGACGCTGCATGTCGAATGCCGAAAGGATGCAGGGGTCATTGATGAAATTCCGATGGCCTATAAGGACATCGACGCGGTAATGGCCGCGCAGCGGAGCCTGGTTGAGGTGGTACATACGCTGCGGCAGGTGGTTTGTGTGAAGGGTTAGGCCGTGACTGGCTTGCGGCCAGCGCGCTGCCGTGGTGGGTGTCCGGAGTCGCATCGAGCGATCGCGCTACGGCGCCGACTCGCTAACGTCGGCCACGCGGACCGGATCCCCGACTACCGCCAGAAAGACTGTATCGGGTAGGTACCAGGCTCGAAGCGCGGCGAGAGGATGTGTGCCTGCCTGCGGGTCGTAATTCGGAGCGGTGCGCAGCCTGCTGCTTCGGCGTCGCGGTCTCAATTTGCGCGAGATCCGGATTTACAAGCTCGGCAGCCGGTTGAATTCATCGAAGCGGGCGAACGGCGGTGGTACTTCTGTCACCTCAAATTCTTCGACGAGCGCTGCGGGCATTCCTTCTCTGAGCCACGCGCACATTTCGGCAAGTTGCCTGGGGGAGCCCTGAATCATCGCCTCGACGGAGCCGTCCATGCGGTTGCGCACCCAGCCAGTGACAGCCAGGGCTCTGGCGCGGCACACACAGGCTTCGCGGTATCCGATGCCTTGTACCTGGCCGTGCACCCGCACCAGCCAGGTCTCGAGCATTCCGACGTCTGAGTTCATAGAAGGTCTTCTGAGTCGCTGGTAGAACGTTGCCGCGCGATGTGTGGCTCCCCGGGGCGGCCGGTTCAAACCTCTCCACGTCCGGCTTCGGTAGCGTTATCCGTCGGCGGTGAACCCCACCTGCGTGGCGGTACGGATCGCACTATCTCCCTGTAGTGGAGCGACAAACACGGCCCCCTTGCCCGATGCCTCCGGCGCGCGACGTGCCACGACAAACTGCAAGTCGACACCAGCATCCAGCATCCCGTAAGACGCTCAACACCTTCGCAAGGCCACCCGGTTTATCGTCGATGGTAGCCGCCCAAACATCGACGCGTTCTACGCTCAGTTCCGTGGCAGTCCCTCCCACCTCGGATCTCATCAGAAGAATCTACTTTACGAACGGCACGCGGGAAAAGAAATGCGACCCACAAAGGCGGCCTTGGCAAAGGCGATGGAAGGCCATGTCGTTGCCGAAATGCTCGGCACATTCCAGAAATAACCCGCAGACCTTGCATTACGCCGCCTGCCTTGCCTGCGTGCCGTCCGTGAAATAGATTTTCTAATGAGATCCGAGACGGGAGGGACTGCCATGGAACTGAGCGTGGAACGTCTCGATGTTTGGGCAGCTACCATCGACGACAAACCGGGCGGCCTTGCAAAGTTATTAAGCGTCTTGCGAAACGCGGGTGTCGACTTGCAGTTCATCGTGGCAGGTCGCACGCCGGAGGCATCGGGCAAGGGGAGAGTGAAGGCTCGGGGCTTGGCCTGCGCGCCGAGGCCTCAATAAGACCTTTTTTCGGCAATTTTGTCAGAACGCTGCCGGGGCGTGCCACGCCGCGGCTTTATCGTCCGACCGCTTTGCGCGCGACGTGATAGTCCCGGGAGGCCGTATTTGAAATAGCGGTTGTGTTGGCTGTTTCAAGAAACCAAACCAATCGAACTTCGTGGAGTACATAGATATGAAACCGCTCAAAGTCGCGGCAGCTATCGCCGCGGTTCTCGCATTCGGATATGTCCAGGCTCAAGATATGGCGCCTGCAACGCAGCCCACAGGTCCCACCGTGTCTTCGACAGACTCTGTGGGTGGCGTGACCGCCACGAGGAGTGACGCTGGTGCTCCAATGGGAAAGACCCGAGCCCAAGTCAAGGAGGAGCTTCAACAAGCACGCAAATCGGGCGAATTCGACCGCATCAACGCGGAGTATGGGGGGCAATAAACCAAGGTGCTGCTCGCACCGGTCGGGTCTGAGGCATCTCATCCTGGTCGCCAACTTTCATACGCGGTCCTGGAACAGGTCAGGGATGCTGCCGCGAGAACGCAGACGTTGAGAGCAAAACCGAGGACCCGAAAATAGCAATGAAGGACGCGGGAATTATGATGGCGACGTCGTCTGACGGATTAAGCCTTGCGCTCAACTCGCCTTCAGGCTGACGCCGGCATCTACTTCTTTGCAAAGAGGCGAGCGGCTGCGGCTCGATACCGCGAGCCGAAGCGAGCCGCTGCGCAGCGACCAAGCGCACGACGACCATACGCACGTTGACCGCCGGCGGGTGCCGCCGTATTTCTCGCACAACACGTTGTATTACGGTGAACGAACATATCCTCACGAGTTCTGCCTCGGTTTCATCATGTTGTCCGCTGGTAGCATGCCCGGTAGGGCCTCCACAAATAAATCCGTCTGTAACACAGCGCCAGCCTGCACGTCATACTGAGCAAAGTCCCGGACGCCCGCAGCCAGCAGGACTTCGTCGTCGAGGAAAAAGTTGCCCGAGCATTCTTTAGCCGGGCGCGTCAGGATATAGTGAGCCGCGTCAGCGACTATCTCCGGCTTGCGACACGCCGCAAGCATGTCCGTACCACCAATCTCGTTTCGCACGGCAGTAGTCGCAATCGCGGTTCTTGGCCACAACGAATTCACGGCTACGCCTTGGTCCTTGAACTCACCAGCTAGCGCCAGCGTGAACAGGCTCATCGTGTATTTTGCGATGGTGTATGCCGGAAAGTCCTTGAACCACTTTGGGTCGGTGACTAGCGGAGGCGATAGCGTCAGGATGTGTGGATTCGCCGAATTGAGCAGGTGAGGCAGGCAGGCCTGGGCACAGACAAACGTGCCCCTGCCGTTCACCCCGTGCATCAGGTCGTACCGCTTGACGGGTGTATCCAGCGTTCCCGTCAGTCGGATGGCGCTGGCATTGTTCACGAGTATGTCGATACCGCCGAACACCTCAACGGTCCTGGCAACCGCGTCCTTTACGCATTCCTCATCGCGGATGTCGACGATAAGCGGAAGCGCCTTTCCGCCAACCGCTTCCACGGCAGCGGCCGCCGTATATATCGTGCCCTCAAGGCGCGGGTCCGGGTCGGCTGTCTTGGCTGCAATCACAACGTTCGCGCCGTCACGCGCCGCTCGGAGTGCAATGGCAAGTCCGATACCGCGACTGCCGCCTGACATGAATAGCGTCTTGCCGGCGAGGTTCATGGCTGTCTCCTGAATGCCTGGATTCAAGCGGTGCAAATTTCGCCGCACCCGTCGTGGTCGGTGCGTGCAGGCGGGCTGGCCAGGCAGTGACCTCACCCATGTGCGTCGACCCAGGCGCGAGCCCAAACCAGGCCTGCACGTTGAGCGTCCTCTTCGCTATCGAAATGCCCCAGGACGCCTGATGCCTCCACCAACTTCCCACCCATCGTGATGGTTCCGCTTGCCGCGCAGCGCTCCGGCAGCAGTATGTCTTCCTGCTGGAGGATGGCGTGCCCCCACACCCTATAACCATGGTACATCTGTGACTGCATCAGCGAGTCACCTCCGCAGATGCTCCTCGAGCCGTGACGCGGAGCATTTCGGGCGCCTGTTGTCGCGTAGCGTCTCCGATTCAGGCGAAAACCGGCACGTTTTGTCGCGTAGAGTCACAGAAACTGGATTTATCTCACCGGAGGAACCGATGTGCACAAACTACGCGGCGGCGCGCCGCGACCGGATATTCAAGCAGTTCGGCGTCGAACCGCCCGATAGCTTTCGGATGCGCAAGGTCGTCTGGAGGCGGCGAGGCACAACCGGGACGAGTTCCTGGCGATGCTGGCACATGAGCTAAGGGCACCGCTTGCGCCTATCCATACAGCGGTCGAAGTCCTCGCAAGAGCGGAGGCGACGGACACCCAACTCGCCTGGGCCCAACAGATCCTGCGTCGGCATGTCCGCTACATGAGCCAAATCGTCGACGACCTTCTATCGACGTCTCTCGTGTCTCGCGGCGCCGTGCCGCTGAGTCTGGAGCCGGTCCGGTTGCGGGACCTCGTCGACCGTGCAATCGAGCTCAGCGAAGCAGCCCTTGAAAAGCGTGCCCACACCCTGACGGTTGATGTGGACGAGGCCCTCTACGTGGATGCCGATACGACACAATGCCCGCTGATAATCGCCCATTTGGTGAAAAACGCGGCGACCTACACGCCCAGGCGGTCGTATCGACGTAAGCGTCCAGGCTGGCGAGACGGAGGTCGCCCTCCGGGTGCAGGACAGCGGCATTGGGATTGCCGCCGCCGACCTGGAGGAAATTTTCGAGCTGTTCAGACAGACCGAGCGCTCACTGGCGTGTTCACCCGGAGGAATGGGGCTGGGGCTGACGCTCGCGCGCAAGCTGGCTGAATTGCACGGTGGCGCATTGGTGGCTCATAGCGAAGGACTGGGTTGCGGCAGTGAATTCACACTGACGTTACGCCGCGTCGCGCCGGCGAGCGCTTCCGCCGTCGGGGAGGGCGAGGATGCGGTGACGGCAGTACCGCCCATGTCGATACTCGTGGTCGATGACAACCGCGACACCGCAGACGCGATTGCGCTTTATTTCGAACTGTCCGGCCATGAAACGCGGGTCGCCTATCGTGCCGCCGAGGCACTCTCTATCGTGGCCAACTGGACGCCCGACATCGTATTGAGCGACATCGGACTGCCGGACATGGATGGGTATGAACTGGTCCGGGCATTGCGCAAACTGGAGCGCCTCCAGGCGACAACCTTTGTGGCGATTACCGGTTGTGCCGACGACAGGGCGGCGGCCGTCGAGGCGGGCTACGTTGCGCATATGCCCAAGCCTGCGGATGCAGGAAGACTTGAACAGTTTCTGATGAAGCGGAGGGCGAGCAACAGACGTTCGCCATAAGTGAGTGAACTGAAGACGCTCGCTGTTTTCGGTGAGTGGTCCGCGACACGCGGCCATTCAGCGCCTTTCGGGCGGACGTGTGGCCATACTGAAGCCTTCCACCCTGGAGGGACGGTTGTGCCCTTCGGCTAGCTTGCCGGGCACAACGGCCATGTACGAAGGTGACGCGTCGCGCAATTCGCTACGCAGCCAGACGCTCCCACGCCATCGCCGGCAACGTCGGAGCAGGAGGAAACACTCGCCAGCAGCCGTCATCGTGCCTAAAGAAGAACAGTGCGAGCTTCTCATTGTCGTGCAGGGTCTCGACGCACACATAACGCCTTCCGCCCGAGAGCGTACGACCGAACATGGTGACCCTGACTGTCTTGAGACGGTTGAACTCAAGCCATTTTTCCACTACGAAGCGTAAGGAATGCTCTCCAGTACTGGTCATCTTATCCTCTCCGTCCAGTGAGAAGGCGCATCCAGACGCACGGCGCCCCGGCACTCGTATCGACGCAACATGCATGCCAGCGGTGCTTGTCACAAAGAGAGCGAAGAGCCACAGCGGTGAAAACCCAAGAACGCTGCAGCCGACTTGCGCTTCCCGTCCATATCGTTCAGTTGACCGCCGCGCGGCCTGATTACCAGGGGCGGATGCGCGAGCAAGAGCCATCGGACGTATCGAAGTGAGCCGGCTGCTGCGGATTCCCGGCGACAGGCGACAGCTGTGTTGATGTGTTTGCTTCGAAACGATATCAATGGCATCCACGCTGCGCTCCTGTTCCATCTGGCACGAACGACTCACCTCGTCAGCGGAGCTGTTAGGTTGTAGGGGTGAGGGGTGAGGGCCGACTGCCCAGCTGCGGAGCCGAGGGACAGTCGGGCTTTTTTGGTGCGGCTCAGGGAGCGTGTTTGACACCAAATGCAGTTCCGGGGGTATATGCTCCGGGCCACGGAGAGCTGCTTTATAGTCTCAAGGTGCTAATTCCGTTCACGCGCGAGCGTATCGTGGGCACACTTCATCAGAGTTCTAAATTTTTATCGGTTTTTGGCCGTAAACAAACTGGTCATACCGGCATGGTGTGGCCGCGCTCCGGAAGATTCAATGGAGCGATGCTACCGCGCCGGTGAGCATCACGACTTGTGTTATTGCGAATCGAGTGCGTCGAGGTGCGCTTGCGCAATCTCGTCCGGGTGCTGGCAGTGGTACGCGTCGTAAAGCTGTGAGCACAGGCGCGCCAACGCCGCAAGATTCACGGCCTGGTCTGCGTGTTCCACCTCCTCCGCGCTAAGTATGTCGTCGAGGACTGGAGCGAGACGGCGCAGTTGCCGGAACGCTGTGACGTCTAGTTTCATGTTGCCCCTCCCGCGGCAAAGCGATAGAGTGCCCTTGGACTGACCGACTCCAAGGCTCCACCTGCGTTCGATATGTTGCTTGATTTGGACTGCGAACTGTAATGAATTTATGATGTTTCTCGTCAGGACCCGCGCATGGAAGGGCTGGTCTGCACGAGGGCGCCGGTTCCAAAGCTACTTCGGTGTCAGGGGGCTGACTGGCCACGTGCTGTTCCGATGTTTCCCCGGCAACATTAACCGTGTGTCATGCCCCGGTTCAGGGGGATGGCTGTGGCGAAGGCAACGGCTATTCCGAGAGATGTACTTCGAGGAACTTGCCCCGTCTTCCTTCCCGATGTTCGTTACTAAAAAATGGCGTCCGTTCGGAGGCCAATAAGTGCGTCACAGTCAGTTTTACCCAGTGCCCGGTAGGTACGAACATCTGCACACGCAGCGCCTTTTCGGATTCCAGTGAGGTTCAAGCGCAAACATGGGTTGAATCCTCCTGGATCAGATTCGCGCGGTGAACAAGTTGCGGCTGGTCAAGATGGAAGGCTCAGTTGCCGATAAAACGTTGTTGGACACCCTGCGCACGTTGCAGGATGTCTTTGCGGAATAGTCAAACATGCCATGCGGAACTGGAGTTGACCCGCTTTCGTGGACACCTATCCTTTTGTTCAGGAGGTGCCCATCATGGGAAAGCACCGCAACCCATACCCGCCCGAATTCCGGGCGCAGCTAGTCGAGCTGGTTAAAGCCGGGCGAACGCCAGAGGACCTGGCACGGGAGTTCGAGCCCACCGCACAGACCATCTACAACTGGGTGGCACAGTCCGATCGCGACGCGGGCAAGCGCCATGATGGCCTGACCACGAGCGAGCGTTAGGAGCTCACGCGGCTGCGCGGAAAGGTGCGCCAACTCGAGCTTGAGCGCGAGATTTTGTCAAAAGCCGCGGCCTGGTTTGCACGGGAGACCGTAACCGTACCCGGGAAGGGTTCGCGTTCATGAAAGCGAATCAGGCCAAATGGCCCATTGCGACGATGGCTCGGCTGCTCGGGGTCTCCGCCAGCGGCTTCTACGCGTGGCTTGAACGCGCGCCATCGAAGCGAGCGTGCAGCAATGCCGAACTGCTCGCGCGCATCCGTGTGATTCACGCCCGCTCGCGCGGCACCTACGGCATGCCTCGCATTCATTTCGAACTCACCGAGCAACGCGTGCATGTTGGGCGCAAACGGGTTGCCCGCCTGATGCGTCTGGCGGGCCTATGCGGCGTGCGCCGCCGGCGCTGGATCTCGACCACCCGGCGCACGGCCCGCGCCAGACCTGGTGCAACGACATTTCAGCGCGGACGCGCCCAACCGGCTGTGGGTAGCAGATGCGACCTATGTGCCGACCGCTGAAGGGTTCCTCTATCTCGCAGTGGTGCTCGATGTGTTCAGCCGCCGTATCGTGGGTTGGGCGATGTCAGAGCACCTGTACACGTAGCTCATGCTCAGGGCGCTCGATATGGCGCTCGTGCAACGCCGTCCCGACGACGTCGTCCATCATTCCGACCAGGGGTGCCAATACACATCAATTGCCTTCGGCCGCCGCTGCCGTGAGGCTGGCGTGCGTCTGTCGATGGGGAGCGTGGCGGATTGCTTCGACAACGCCTTGTGCGAGAGCTTCTTCCCGACACTCGAATGTGAATTGCTCGCCCGCACACACTTCGAAACCCGCGAACACGCACGGCAAGCGGTGTTCTCGTGGATCGAAGGTTGGTACAACGTCAGCCGTCGTCTTAGCAGCATTGGCTACCGCTCGCCGATCCGCTACGAGCAAGTTCAGGAAGAACAAAACCGAATCTGCCTCGCTGGCGAGTTGTCCACCGCCGGTCGGCGTCGTGGTCGTAATAAGCGACCCGCCGACCGACCGTGGACAACTCGCGGCAACCCCAAACCGGAGGAAATCAGCACATTCGAAATTCAACTGCTTAACCGTCCACGGAAGTGGGTCACCCCCAGACATTTTGTGGCGCGGCGATTGCGTTGAGCGCGGCATGCCCTGTCGACACGTCAAGCTTTCGCAATTTCGTCTCGCCATTCAGGGCGCCGGCGAGAAGTTCAGTCAGTTTCGATGCGGCGCTGACTGGCTCGATGACTAATTGAAGTGTTCCCCCACACGGTAAGCCGAAGCGGTGCGCCTCGTCGGCGGTCACGCCATACGTGACAAGCTCCGGACGAGTCGATGTCAAGTTATGTTGCCTTCGGGATGTCCGGGCGGGTGGTGACGTCCGGAGCCGGCGAGAGGTCGTCGGTGTTGGTTTCAAAACGGTGATGGTCAGGCATTGCGGGACTGTCGGACGGCTCGTGAACCGACGAGGCGCTGAATCGGCGTTGCATCGCACCGATTCATCACCGCACCCTTATTTTGTCGCAGGTGTCGCCGATGCCATTGGTCCCCGAAGAACTCAAAGGCTGGGCATCGCGAGCGCGCGGACGGTAACCGGACTAAACTGGAACTGGCAGCAAACCGGGCACCGGTGCGCTACGCCCCAAGGGGTGCGCGGGCCGGTGCAGATCAGCCATGGGCACGAAATCCAGCCTGCAGATTCGGCCGCCGCGCGAGCACGGCCTGGGGACTGCGTTTGGTCTGGCGGCGACCCTGCATGCCGTGCTGCTGGCGCTGGTGATTGTTGGCGCGCGGGGCCCGCAATTTGCGTCCGCCGCCGGAGCGGTTACGTCGTTTCAGGTGGCCGCTGCGGTCCCGCACATGGCCAACCAGGCATGGGCGTCGACAACGGCAGCGCCTGTGCGGCTCTCCGCTGCGAACCGCCGGGCGTCCGACGCGCAGCATCGCAGCCACATCGCCAAAGTCGCGCGACTGCCTGGGTCCGTCTCGCGGTTCGCTCGCGCCGGCGTGGCGCCCCGGGCGCCCCTGGCGGACGAAATGACCATTGCACTGCCAGGAAATCGGCCGGCGCAGCTTGAGCGCGAAGCACGGCTCGCAGCGCTGCAGGCAGTCGCCGGCAGACCTTTGCCAGAAGGCGATGTCGCCGCCGCATCGCGCTATGCCGAAATGGTGGCACGTCGGGTACGCGCCAACGTCGTCGCACCGTTCGATATCGATGGCAACCCATCTGCGGTAGTCGCGGTCAGGTGCACCCCCAGCGGGGCGCTGCTCAGTGTGACGATCGAGCGTCCGAGCGGAAATCCGCGGTGGGATCGCGCCGTGGTGACCGCCGTCGAAAATTCGAGTCCTATGCCAGCGGATGTCAGCGGCAGCACGCCGACGAGCTTTGTCATGACGTTTCGACCGAAGGGGTGATGGACGCGTACAGACGGTCTGACACAAATCGGAGACAGGTAAATGGTCGAAGCTTCCGGATTGAAGCCGGGCATGGTCTTCATGCTTGAAGGTGAACTTCATGGCGTCGCCAGCGCCGGGTACCATGCGGGCGGGGGCCAGCAGGGTAGCGCAGTGTTTGCCAAGGTCAAGAACCTGAAGACCGGGCACATCAGGGAGTTGCGGCTACACCCGGGCGACAGGCTCGAAGAGATCGCGCTCGATCACAAGGAGATGGAATATCTATATACGGATGGTGTCGCCTTCTACTTCATGGATCCCGACACCTTCGAGCAGATCAGTTTGCCCTCGGAAGCCATTGGCGCATACGAAAAATTCCTTCGGCCCAGTATGCGAATCCTGGTCGCGCTTTATGAAGACGAGCCGGCCACCATCGCGTTTCCGCATTCGGTCGAGTTAAGCGTGATGTCCGCGCCGCCGGGCGTGCACGAGCATGCAACCTCCACGTTCAAGACGGCCACGCTCGAGAACGGCATGGAAGTTCTCGTTCCCCAGTTCATCAAGGAAGGGGATACGGTGCGAATCGAGGTCGCGTCAGGAAAATACCTGGAGCGGGTAAGGCGAGAAATGCGCAAGCCATGACTGCGGCGTTTCTTGTTCCTCTTGCTGCGGTGCCATGGATTCGAGAGCGGCGCCGAGAATCGCGCGGACTGATTTGGCTGAAGTTCGGCGCCGAGCGCGCTGACCGAGCGCCCTAGTGTTTACTGATGTTGGCCACACCTGGCGTTCGCGGGCACTCGGCCTGGCATGCGGCCACTACAGCGTGTTCCGAAATGGTGCAAGAGAACCGGATGCGTAATTGGAGGCAATGATGCACGACATTCTCGCGGGTTACGATGGCTCGGTTTCCGCACAGGAGGCAGTCCGCTTCGCAAAAAATCTCGCTGAAAAGGAAGGGGCGCGGCTGCACATTCTTACGGTTGCTCGTCCGCCGGACTGGGGTAAGCTGGCCTACGAGCGGCCTGAACTGCTCGAGTTCGAAAAACGCCACTGCCAGGACCTTCTCACTGAGCTCAAGGGTAAGCTCGGGCTATCCGGGGGCACTGTCCAGTATGAGATGGTTGTCGGGCATCCGGCCAAGGAACTGGTGCTGTATGCCGAGCGACAAAATATCGACCACATCGTCGTAGGGCATCGAGGGCGTACTGCCTTCGATCGTTGGCTGCTGGGTTCCGTCGCGAGGCAAGTGATCGCCTATGCGCCGTGTTCCGTCACGATCGTGCGTGGCCAGCCCGATGCCGCAAAGGACCATCGATGATACGGAAGAGCTACGGCAACATGCCGGCGCACAACTCACGCCAGCGCCAAAGGCCGTTGCCGGGCTGGATTACCAGCGTGCGATCAGGCTGTTCCCGTCGGGATGGCATCGGCGCGCAGGAGCACGCTGGGGCGCGATATTGCTACGTAGTAACACCCATTAGCGGGCCCGGTGTCAAGCGAGAAAGCAATACCCACGACTGCCAAAGCAGGCGTTTTCTCAATGCCCGACTGCAATGGCCGAACGCACCCGTTTCTTCAATTTGATGGCTGCGACGGATCGCGCCAAACACCCATCAGGTTCAAGCGATAGGCAATACAGCAGTTGCCTGTCGCCCTGGCGGTCTGCACCGCCCCAGAAGAACTTTGGTACCGCAATGCGTCCAAGGGGGGATGCAACTTTTAGGGCTGCCGGTAACTCGGCGCCAATCCACGGCTGGCTCACATTGCAGGCGATCCGCTTTAACTGCACATCGGGGACGGCGGGCACGGCATCCCATTCAACTTTTAGGGCTGCAGCTCCAGTTACTACCCGGGGCTTGCCGGCCGCCGTCGAAAGCTTCACGCGAAGCAGCGCGTCATGTCAAATGGTTTGCGCTCCTTCAGAATATGGAAGCATGCGCGTGCGAGCTTGTGCGCTAGCGCCTTGCGCGCGAGAGTCGGGTTCGTCCTGGCTTTCTTGCGCTCGTAGAAGCGCTTGGCTTCGGTGCAGAAACGCAGGGCGAAGTTCGCAGCCTCAATGAAGGCCCAGGACAGGTACTTGTTACCATTCTTGGTGTTGCCTTCACCTTTCTTCTTGCCGTTGCTCATGTGTCGACTGTCCACGCAGCGCGCGTAAGAAGCGAAATTGCCCGCGCTGGCGAAGCGCTCGATGGAGCCGGTCTCAAGCAGAATGACTGTGGCGAGGATCGGCCCGATGCCTGGCACGGTCTTCAGCAGCGCATATTCGGCGCGCGGTCCGACCTTTTCTGCAAGCCGCTTTTCCAGCAGCTCGATCTGCGTGGAGAGCGTTCTGATGACGGCCAGGTTGGCCTGCATCGCCAGTGCAACGTCGGCGGGCAACCCCATGTGATCAATCGTGTTGGCCGTGAGGTCGCGGACTTGTGTGCTCGAAATACGTGCGCCATGCTGGCGAGCCGAGATGTTCTCGATGGCGAGCACGTGGGTCACGCGGCTGCGAACGAGCTGCATGCGTTTCCTCGCAAGATCGCGCACACTGCGCGTCTCCGGTGGGAGGATTGTGCCGGTCGGCAGGATTCCGAGGCGCAGCAGATGAGCCAGATAGCGGGCATCTGTCTCGTCGCCGCTGTGCTTGAGTCCGTCATACTTCTTGATCGCCGTCGTGTTGGCCAGGTGCACGGTGAAGCCGGCGGCCTGCAGTCCGTCCACAAGCCAGTACCAGTTGAACGTTGACTCCACAACGACGCCAGCAAGCTCCGCTTGCCAGGGGGCAAGGAACGCCAGAATCTTCGTCAGATCGTTGGGCAGGCGTTTCTCCGCCATTACCCGGTCGGCTTCATCGATCACGGTGACCACGCTGTTGTTCGAATGCAAGTCAATGCCGCTATAGTTCATATCGGCCTCCATCTGGTTAAAGCGGATTCGCAAACTCACTTTAACCCCGCCGCCCTGCGGGGCGGCGGTGGGAGGCCCGCTAGATGATTTTCAACTCAGGTGTGCTGGTTTGGAAGCATCGTCAAGTAAGGAGGGACGCGAAATGTCAGTCATTGCTCCAGATGAAAGGGCCGATTTCGTCGCCGTCTTGCACCGTCATCACCTTGCCGAGTCCGATTTCGCGTTACAGGAGACAGACACGCCGGACGCGGTGGACGAGGTCTACCCCCTGCACGGCTACGTCACCATCATTCGCCGCGCAACGCTCAGGGAAAAGGGCTACCAGACCGGACACGGCACGGGCTGGACCGCAGAGTTCGACAAGGACCTGACGCGGGGCGCGTTCGGGTGATTTGAAGTCGAGAGGTGGCCCGGCTGGTTGCCCGACTTTCGCCCACCTCTCGTGCAACGCATCCATGCGTGCTGCGCCGCATACCTATAGACCTATAGTTATCCTGATTATCATGCGGAAGTGGGCGGGAAAAGATCAGACCGCCGCGGGATGCTCCCGATCCCGATGATGCTCCGCTGCGATAAACATATACATCGCGGGCACGACAAAAAGCGTAAACAACGTGCCAATCGACATCCCGGTAAAAATCACCAGCCCCATCGCATTACGGCCCGCCGCGCCAGCGCCCGATGCAATCACGAGCGGCAAGACGCCGAGCACCATCGAGGCCGTCGTCATAAGAATCGGCCGCAAGCGCACGCCGGCCGCTTCTTCAAGCGCTGCATGCTTGCCGCGCCTCGCGCGCTGCAGTTCATTGGCGAACTGCACGAAAGGTACGAATACCCGGGACGTGATCGCGCGCGGCTCGCAGGAGCACGGCCGATGGGGCACGGCTCTTTATGACGCGCGCGACAGCAAGACCTTTGGCGGGCAACTCGACCGTTTTCTGGCGCGTCACGCAGCGCACCGCAAGGGCGACTGATTTGGCGTCCGCCCGGACGCCCTATAAGCACGTTTTCAGATCGTGATGCAATATTCATCGCGGCGGGCGTAACCATTTCGGCTTGCCGGCCGAATTGCACTGTGCGCGATGGCGATCTGCGCGGCAACTATAGGAGCTGGCCATGAAATCGAATCTGCGATGTGCCCTGTGTGCGTCTGTTCTGCTGATCTTTGCGGGCATGTCTCATGCCCAGTCCGCGAATGCGCCTTCGGACGCATCGATGTCTCAGGGCGCGATGGCGGCGGCTCCCAGCGGGAAGAAGGCGGACCGCGCGCTCTCCCATGCCGTCCGGCGCGCATTGTCGAAAGCGCAAGGGCTGGATGTCTCCGGAATTTTCGTTCAGGCGAAAGATGGCGCCGTAACGCTGAGCGGCTCGCGATAGCAACCAGATCCAGCAGGCCGAACAAGTCGCGCGCTCGGTGCAGGGCGTCAATTCTGTCACGAACAAGCTCACGCTCTTTCACGGCGGCAATGGCTGAACACACCGCGACAGCAGACCGCCTGGCGTAATGTCGTGGCCAGGCGGCGAGCCGGGTTTCGTCATTCTCTGCTGGACTGCGCTGCGGCTTGCTCGATCAGCTTCGCGACTTCGGCCGGATGCGACATGTAGGCCACGTGGCTCGACTTGATCTCGACCGTCTTGCTGCCAGCGCGCTGGGTCATGAAGCGCTCCAGATCGGATTGATCGCGCGGTCCGCGGTCGCCACGAGGGCCCGGTTCGGCTTCGTTGTCCACGCGGCGTGCGTGATCGGGGCGCGGAACGCTATTCGGGCCACCCGGTGTGCGCCGCCGCCGCGCTCGCGAATCCGGCGATCATCGGAGCGCGACAAGTTCGTGGAGAACGCAGCGCAGGTGGGCTCGTACTGGGGGGCAGCATAATAAGTGATCAAATGGGAGAGTCTTGATTCCCGTTTGAGATTGATCTAGAATGGGAGACATGGAATTCCCATCTGGGATGGAGCGTATCATGTCCCTGAATCAACCGTCCGGCCGTCATTCGGCCGCGCGTCCGGGTGCCGCACATGCCGGCAAGGCCTTGGTCGGCTCTGGCAGACCCGGCGCCCACGCTGACGATATCGAAACGTTCCTCGTCAGGTTCGACCCGCTCGAGCAACGCCGGCAGATCCGGGAAGGCATGGAAGCGGCGATCATCGAGCGCGTGGCGAAGGAGCTGCTGCACGTGCCGGTGCAGACGCTGCTCGCGAGTCTCAATCTGCCGAGTTCGACGATCCTGCGCAAGATGGCGCGCGCAGAGCGCCTGTCGCCAGCCGAGTCGGATCGTGTTGCGCGCGTGCTCTATGTGCGCCAGCTTGCTGTCGAGGTGTTTGAGG
>NZ_BBJJ01000075.1 GCF_000739815.1 Paraburkholderia mimosarum LMG 23256 = NBRC 106338 | reverse complement strand
TGCATACCGACGCGAAAACAAGGAAAGGCCAAAAGCCAAAGCGGCCCAACAGCACAGAAAACCCCTAACATTCACCGCCCCACGGCGGGATTAACAAGCGTATGATCCGCGGCGACAGGATCATCCACCCTTACGACCACGGCGGTGATGTTATCGCGCCCGCCGGCCTGCAAGGCCAAATCGACCAACGTTTCAGCCGCGAGCTGGCAGTCGCCGGCCTCCAGCACCCGCGCGATGTCCGGCGCTTGCACTTCATTGCTGAGGCCATCGCTGCATATCAGAAAGCGATCCCCGTCTTGCACGACGATGCGGCCTTCATCGAGTTCAAGCCAGTCCGCCGCACCGACGGCTCGTGTGATCAGATGCTGCGACGGATGGTGCCGCGCGGCCTCCGCACTCAAATGCCCCTGCGCCTGAAGCTCCGCCACGTAGCTGTGGTCGGTCGTGAGCGCCTCGAGGTGCGTGTCACGATAGAGGTAGATGCGGCTGTCGCCCGCCCACAGCCAGGCGCATTCGCGCCCCCTTGCCATGAGCACCGCAACCGTGCTGCCGATCATGCGAACGCCGCGCCGCGCAGCTTCCTCGCGCAACTGGTGATTGACCGTCTGTAGCGTGCCGCGCGTGGCCGCCGAGAACGCGATGAGCGAGTTGGGCGCGGTGAGCGCGCCAAGCGCACGCACGATCATGCCGCTCGCCAGGTCGCCCGCCGTATGGCCGCCCATTCCGTCAGCCACAGCCCACAGTCCGCGCTGCGGCAGATCGAGACATGCATCCTCGTTGAGCGCCCGGACACGGCCCACGTCAGTGCGCGATGCCGAGCTCCACAATAACGCGCTTGTCACGATCGGGCCTCCATAGGCTACGCGACGAGACCATTGTTCTTGCCGTTCTGCCCCACGCCCACCGTCACATTCGAATTGGCGGCGGAATTCGTCACGTCGAGCGTCTGGTACTGATTGATGACCTGATTCGCGTAGAACGTGTTGTTGGTCTGATAAAGATTGATGATCGGTCCGAGTCCGGAAGGCTGCGCGGGCTGGTAGGGCTGTATCCAGCCAAAAACCCACGGAGCGCCCGCGCCCCGAATGAACGACATCCCTTCGTGGTCGATATCGCGCTGCTCGTGAAGGTCGTTGATGGTGAGCGAGGTCATGACTGGTCTCCGTCAAGATGATGGCCGCGGGGGCGCGGCGTTCCGCCCATACCTTGCAAGCAGCATGCCATTTTTCGGCGAGAAGCGGCGCCTGCGCGACGGTTCGCTGCGGGCCTTGCCGAATAAGCCATCGCGGCACGGCGGCGAGTTACGCGCGCAACAGCGCCCGCTTGCTTCGCCTTGCATTGGTCGTGTGCTTCCCAACAGGCGGGCGGCACGTTGTCGTCAGCATTCCGACACATCGGCATGTTCCCCTCATCGTCCGGATCATGCTCGAAGTGACGGCATGTGGCCGACACAGTCGAACCGGATTCGTTGGCGCGCCGCCGACACACTAGTGCTGCCGCCACATCCAATTTCCCGGCAACCCTTATCCCACCGTGATCGAGCCGTCTGGCATGAGTGATGCAGGTTAGTTGGCAACCGCCGAACCTTCCGGGAGAAGCGGCAACCACTCAGACGGAAGCAGTCATGAGCCTCGATCTTCGACCGACGATGAACGCAGCAGAGCCGCCACTCGGTGCGCATCTCGTTTCGCGTCGCGCGGGCTACAGCCACCACGGCATTTATGTGGGCAACGGCCGCGTCGTTCACTACGCCGGTCTGTGCACGTCGCTGCATCGCGGCCCGATCGAAGAGGTCACGCTCGAGCGCTTCGCAGCCGGTCACGAAGTCGCCGTCGTCGCGCATCCTTTCGCGGCGTATGCGGGGCGCGAGGCTGTTGCGCGCGCGCGTTCGCGTCTCGGTGAAGACCGTTATCGACTGCTCAGCAACAACTGCGAGCATTTCTGCACGTGGTGCGTGGACGGAAAGGGCCGCAGCGAACAGGTCCGCAGCTGCATGACTCATCCGCTTGCCGGCCTGCGCGTCGTTCGTGCGCTCGTTCACGCTCACCGGGCGCAAGCCCGCCACGCTGCGTTCGCCGTGCAGGCCGCTTGAGCGGCACTTCCATCGAACCACCGCCATCCCCCATGACCCCACGCCTCGGAGACCAACATGAACTCCAACGAATCTTCGCTGCGCACCCTCGTCGACAAGTGGCTCGCCCCCAATGCGCGCGTGCCGGCCCGCGTGGTGCGTTTTAGCCGCACGCAGGATCATCGGCTGCGTTACGTGTGCGTCGAGGCGGCGCACCCCGCACGCACGATTGCAATCTTTTTCTTCCGTCACGACGATGGCTCGTGGTGCGTGTTTCCGCCGGCGCTCACACGTCCAGCCATGACGGCGCGCGCCGCGTGAGTTCAGCGCAATAGCGTGGGCCGGGGCCGCACGGCGTTAGCGCTGGCCGGCCCGCGCTGTGTTGGCGCGCCCTCAATTTCCACCCGGACTCCGATGTATGGCCGCGGCGTGAGTTGCGTCTGGTGCGAGGCGACCCTCGCACCGCCCGTGATCGCGGCCATGGCTTGCCTGTCCAGTTCGACGCTTTCCGGAAGATCCTTGATGACGAGAATGCTCATGCTCTCCTCCATGTGAGGGGCGATGTTTCCTGTATGGCCTGAGTATAGGCGGTGACGCGCGCACGCAAAGAAGCAGGCGGTGCCTCGCGGCACCGTCTGCATTCAGGGGGCGCGGCAGCGGTCAAAGGAACGCGCCGGTGCTCGCATATTGCGAGGGATTGACCTTGAGATTCAGCGGCCCGAAGCCCGCGCCGATGTAACCGATGTTGTTCAGCGCCGCGACGTCGACCACCTGGATCTGAGAGATGTTCTGCACGATGTTCGGCGAAACGGTGATGTTGGCGATCGAGCCGTAGCTGTTGTTGCCGCCGCGTACGGCGGCCATGGCGCGGCGGTCGAGTTCCGTGCCGGGCGCAAGCTCGCGGATAACGAGGGAAGTCATGTTGAGCCTCCAATAAGGATGAGCGGTGTACACGCAAGCGCAAGGCAAGCGAATCGGTGGGGGCGCGACCGATAGGGTCCAGTCGCGCCGCCGCCGGCAATCAGAAGTTGATCGTGTTGCTCGCTTTCTGCACCGGATTGACCGTGGCGTGGATGTTCGACGCGAATGCCACGTCGTTGCCCACGTTGTTCACGATGTTGTTCGTCTGACCGATGAGCTGCTGGGCGGTGAAGTTGGTCGAGTCGTACTTGTAGCTCGGACCGAGGTAGACGGGCCACAGGCCCAGGCCGCCGCGCACGGCGCCCATTTCACGACGGTCGAGTTCTTGTGCGACGCTCAGGTCTGCGATCATCAGCTTGCTCATGACAGTTCTCCAGAAGGGCAATACAGGGTAGTTGGCGATTGAGCTGCAGTATGTTGCGGGCTCGCTCCTCTTAATGCACAGGCTGTGCCAGTCATGCGGTGGGCATCGATGAAAGCGCTTCGAGCCTTGCACAGCGGGGCTTTGCGGCGATGTGAGGTGAACGCGTGGGGCACGTGACGGCGTTCGAACGCAGATACACTGATGGCGCGCTCCCAACAGGGGGCGCCGCAGCGGTTGGATTCGCGGCAACACATGCGGGTGCGCGGCCAGGGTAGTTCAGGCACCGATTGCGCTGCGCGTGGCCGCGGACTAATCTTTCTTCAGACCTTGCTGCAAAGTGCATCGCACTCGCCGGCCGAGATCACGGTGGGCGCATATCGAGCGGGGACTCTGTATCCTTGAAGGACGACGAGGCCACGCTGCAGCGGACTCGACGGGGATTGCGCCAGGCGCTCGCACGCGGCGCGATCGTGCGCGGAAAAGCGCGTCGGCCAGCCTGAAGCGGGTTGAAGGCATACGAATGATGAGCCTTTCGCAGCTGATCCAGACGTTCCAGAGCGGGACGCTCTCACGCGAGGCGTTCTTCGCCGAGATCGACCACGTGCTCGCGATCGACGTGGCCAATTGCGCTCGCTTGCGCGAAGCCGTGGACGAGACGCAGACGGTCCATCCATTGCCCGACGCTGTCTATGCCGAAGTTCTGCGCCGTATCGAACACCGCGAGGACAGCGCGGCGGCCACTGACGACTCCACCCGCATTCACGAGACGCTAGCCGCCGCACGCGCCTTTACGGCAGGCGAAGACGCCGAGCACGTGAAGGGAATCGGCGACACGCTCAACGGGCGTTTCGTGCTCGAGGAATGTCTGGGCGTGGGCGGCATGGGCACCGTCTACAAGGCGCTCGATCTGCGCAAGCTCGAAGCTTCCGACCGCAAACCCTACATTGCGATCAAGGTCTTGAACGTGCAGTTCCGCGGCCAGCCCACTTCGCTGATCGCGCTTCAGCGCGAGGCGCGCAAGGCGCAGACGCTCGCGCACCGGAACATCGTCACCGTGTACGACTTCGATCGCGACGGCCCGCTCGTCTACCTCACGATGGAGTATCTGTCTGGCAAGCCGCTCAGCAAGGTGCTGCGTGCGCCCGGTTTCGCGGGCATGCCGTTCGAGAAGGCGCGTCCGATCATCGCCGGCATGGGGCAGGCGCTCGCCTATGCGCACGAACGCGGCTTCGTGCATTGCGATTTCAAACCCGCCAACGTCTTCCTCACCGATGGCGGCGATGTGAAAGTGATCGACTTCGGTATTGCCCGTGTTTTTCAGCGGCCCGAAGAGGATCCCGATGTCACGGTGTTCGATCCCGCCACGCTCGGCGGCATCACGCCCGCCTATGCGAGCCCGGAAATGTTCGAGCACCGCGAGCCGGATCCGCGCGACGATGTCTATGCGCTCGCCTGCGTGACCTACGAACTGCTCACGGGCAAGCATCCGTTCAACCGCAAGTCGGCGACCCAGGCGCGCAGCGACAAGATGCGCGCCGAGCGGCCGCAGGGCCTCGATCGCAGCCAATGGCGCACGCTGAGCGCTGCGCTTTCGTTTGACCGCGCATCGCGTACGCCGAGCGTCAATCAGTTTATGGAGGGTATGGGCGTGCTTTCGCACGCGTCGGCATTCACCGGTGCGCGCGTAGGGGCCGTTGGCGTAGGTGCGATTGTCGTTGCTGCGGGGATGTGGTTCGGATATCGAATCTTTTATGCGAATGAAACGCAGCGCGCGAATCCGCCTGTCACGGCCAGCGCGCCGGCCAGTGCAGTGAAGATGGCCTCGGAAGTCCAGCCCACGCCGGTGCTGGCAGCAGCGCCGGCCGCCGTCGTCGCGAATGTGCCCGCCGCGAGCGCAACGGCGTTGGCGCCGGCGGTCAGCGCCGCGGTGGCCGACGCAGCATCGCTCGCAGCGCTCAATTCGACGCTCGCGCGTGTTCCGTGCTCGGCGCTCGCGGCCTCGCTGCCCGAGCATGTGATCCAGGTTCGCGGCTTTGCACACGCGGGCGAGAACATGGCGCACGTGCGCGATGCGCTCGCAAAAACACCGGGCGGGCAGGGTGCGAAACTCGACGTGGTTGCCGTGGACAATCACAATTGCGAGGTCGTCAGTGCGTTCGCGCCATATTGGCGCGCGAATCACGAGGCGGGCGGCGGCGCGACGATCCGTACGCGGCCACCCGACGCGCAACTGGTGCAAGGCATGCCGCTCATCGTCGACATCACTACGCCGCACTACGAGTCATACGTCAACGTGGACTATTTCGCGCTCGACGGCAGTGTCGTGCATCTCGTGCCGAGCACTCACGAACGCGACAATCAGGCGCCGCCGGGGTTTTCCGCGACGGTGGGCGGAACGGGTGACTGGCTCGTGGACAAGCCGTTCGGCACCGAGATGATCGTCCTGCTGATCACGCCCGCGCCGTTGTTCGATGGGCTGCGTCCGCCAGCCGAGTCTCGCGCGGCTTACCTCGCTGCGGTCGGGCAGCAGTTGAAGCAGATGGAAGCGCATTACGGCGCCGGTCATATCGTCGCCGACTTCGTGCAGATCACGACGCATGCGCGAAGCGAGTGATCGTCAGCAACACTGATCGAAAATAGCAGTGCGCTATTGCGCGATCTGCTGACGCTGATACTCGTGGTGTTTCATTTGCATATAGTCGGAGCGGCTCACTTCGTGCAATTGCCGCGCATAGTGTTCCGTGGCATCGAACCAGTCGGTGAGACGCTTGTCGAGGCGCGCGTTGGACGGGCTCGAAAGCGCGCCGAGATAGGCATCGATGGCGAGGTAATAGCGCATCGTATTGCGCTCCACCAGACCGCGCACGCCGCCGATGTATTGCGTCTCGCCCGTGGACGGATCGCGCGTGACGGAAAATCCCACCTTGTCGCTTCCGATCGTCGCCAGGTACCCTTTCATCGCAAGCTTTCCTGCCACGCCGTAACCGTATGCGTAAGTCAGATGGATAAACGTGCGGTTATCGCCCACGGGTATCGCCTCCAGCACGATCCGATAGTCTTTGGTACTGAGTGGACCCGTGGCGGCGGAGAGCTCCACGCGAAAATAATCCGGTTCGCTCACTACCGGGTGATAGTTGAACTGCACGCGGTAGGACGAGGAAAGCGATTCCTCGGTTTTCTTGCCGATGTTCACCGCGAGCACGGTACCGTTTTCGTTCGTCGTTGCATGGCAGTACTTGATGTTCAGATGCAGGATCAGCACATCGCACCAGTTGGCGGGGCCTTTAGCCGGGTCGTTGAGCGCGTCGTTGACCGTCGCGAAGGGAAACTCGATCACACCGTAGATATCGCCCTTGAGCGCCGACGGCAACTCCTGCGATTCGAGGTACAGCGGTCGATGAAACGGATTCTGCGCGAGCTGCCCGCTCAGACTCTGATATTTGTCGCGCAGTCCTGCCGCTCTCTCGTCGGTTTGCGCCGCGGCGCTCTGGCACAAGAAGCATAGCGCCGCGGCGAGAACGGTTATCCACCACGATAACGGCCGCCGGTCGCCCGTTGGGGATCTGGCAAGCCTGTTCATGGTTTTCCTCCTCGAACGCCTTTTGGGCGAGACAAGTGCGGCAGCGTCATTCACGAATCGCCTGAATGCGTCCCGCCTTGATTGCTGCTTTCAAAGCCATCCAGTCCGCCTCATTTTGCTCCGCATAAGCGAGCGCGAATTGCACGATGGCATCGTCGAATGCAGCGGACTTGCCCAGATATCCGCTGAGCAACGCGGGATCTCCGGCTTTCGCCATGGCGTGCGCCAGCGCGTGAGCGCAGGAAACCGCGTATTCGCCGAGGTCTTCGACGTCGAAAGTAGTGAAGTCGAATGCACCTTTCATGTCGCGTAGCTGCCGGACATAAAAGTCGTTGCCCGTGTGGCGCATTTTCGACCAGCCGAGAAAAATATCGCTGGCCGACTGGAGCAGACGCTGGCCCACCACTACGCGCTGTCCATGATTGGGATAGCGGCTCGGCGCGAGATAACCCTCCAGCGCGGAGGCCCGCGCCTCCTTGAGCTGAAGGAATAGCGGGCACTCGCCGTCGGCCATGAAAAGCGCCTCGTAGCATCGCGTTCCCACCGACCCGACACCCACGACGCGAATCGCGACATCCACCAGTTCGTAGCGATCGAAGAGGGCGCGCCTGTCGTCGGGAAGCGTTAGCCGGTAGTCGGCGAAGAAGCGCCGCACCATCGCGTCGTACTGCTTTTGATCGTGCGGACTCGCCAGCGGGACGTGGTACACGAGCGGAGGCGCCTCCTTGATGCGGAGCTTGCCGTTGACGAGCTCGGTCGCATGATTGAGCACGGAACGCGACGACTGTTGCCGCGCCTTGTCGATGACGGCCAGTTCTTTCCTCTTTTCAGCCGTCGAATCCGCGATGGCGAGCATGCTCGCCGCATCGAACTGGTAATACCAGACGTCGAGCGTATCCATACGGCCGAATTCGCTGATTCGCTGCCGGAACGTCTCGCACAGCCGACGCACGACGGCGCGCTGGTCACGCAACGCAAATGCGCGCTCACGCGCGGCGATCACGAACGATGCGGCAAGTCTGCGAATGTCCCAATCGAAGGGGCCAGGCAGCGTCTCGTCGAAGTCGTTGGGGCCGAAGAGAATGCGCCGCTCCGGGCTCGCAAAGAGCCCGAAATTGGCCAGGTGCGCGTCGCCCCCCAGTTGCACGATCATGTTCGAATGCGGCAGCTTCGATAGATCGTGCGCCATCAGCGGTGCGGCACCCCGATAGAACGCGAACGGACTCGCGACCATCCGCCCGTAGCGGATGGGTATCAGTTCAGGCACCCTGCCGACATTGGAGGCATCGAGCAGCGCGATGGGATCGCGATCCGCGATCTTGCACTTGGCCAGTTTCTCGCGCGGGATTTTATTGCGGGCGGCCTTGCCCCGCTCGATACGCGCTGCGACCGACCCACGCCCCCCAAACAGCGTGGAGGGATCTTCCGGCGCCGCGAGAGTCGTGGGATCAGCGCGATCCGTGGCGGATTCGGCACGTTTTGATGCAGCGGTATCAGACACCCATCACTCCCTTTTCGATTCGAGGTCTAAGCGGACCGGTTCAAGTTTGCAATTTTTCAGTCGGCTTTGTCGCCCGTAGAAGCGGCGGGCGTGGTGGGCGACATCTTGCTCAGTGTCTCAATGGCTTGATCAACCGTCGCGAAGATCTCGCGATGCGCGTTGGCAGTACGCAGCGCGTCGTAACGTTCGACTTCATGCCGCACACCGGCGGGAATGGCGATGGCGGCAATACCGACGCCGCGCTTGTCGAGTTCGCTACCCAACTGGATCAGTGTCTTGGCTGCCGTGTAGTCGATATTGTTGATCTCCGAAGCGTCGATCACCACCCAACGCAGCGGCGGACTCGCCTCGTTGACCAGTCTCAGCACCTCTTCCGTGAAGCGGCCGGTGTTCGCATAGAAAAGGTCTGCTTCGAAACGATAGACGACGATGCCGGGCGCCGCGAGCACGTTCGGCTCGACATGACGCGCGACCCAGTTTCCGTCGGGGCCACGCGTCAGCACGCGCGTGCGCAGGCGATAGCTATGCCGCGCATGTGCGATGAGCGAAAGCACGATGGCCGCGAGGATGCCGTGCATCACATCGACGAACACGACCACGCCGGCCGCGAGCAACGCCACGACGAACTCGTCTTTCTGCATGCGGAACAGTTCGACCATGCCTTTCACGTCGATCAGCTTCACGCCGATCATGAAGACGATGGCCGACAATACGGCAGCAGGCAGAAAGCTCAGCGGCTTCGTGAGAAAGAGCAGCACCAGCAGCACGATGACAGCCGTCGTCAAATGCGCGGCCTGGGTACGTCCGCCTGCGTCGTCGACCATTTCGGTCTTGGTGGGACTGCCGTTCACGACGAACGTGCCCGTGAACGCCGCTGCCGCGTTCGCGGCGGCGAGCCCGATAATGTCCGCGTTGTCGTCGCCCTTTTCGTTGTAGCGGTTGGCATACGCGCGGGCCGTTGCCGCACTCTGGGCAAGGATCACGATGAAGCATGAAGCGGCTGTCCCCAGCACCTGGTCGAGCTTGCCTATCGGCAATGGCGGAAGGGACAAGGAGGGGAGGCCGCCTGGCACTTCACCCGTTATCGAAATGCCGTGTGCGGCGAAATTGAACACGCCGCTTGCCACGATGGAACCGATCACGGCAATGAGCGCTCCGGGCGCGCGCGGCGCGATCCGCTTGCACCCGATGATCACGGCGAGGACGGCGATCGAAAGCAGCGTGGTCGGATAGTTGGCTTGGGCGATGCGCTGGAACACGGAGAGAATCTGCATCAACGGACCATGTCCCTGCTTCGCGAGTCCGATCAGCCCGGCGAGCTCGCCGGCCGCGACCTGGATGCCCACGCCCGTCAGGAATCCGATCAATGCGCTGCGCGAAAGAAAATCGGCCAGAAAACCCAGGCGGAAGACGCGCGCGATCATCAGCATCACGGCAACGGTCAAGGCGACGGTACTCGTCAGGCCCACATATTCCTTGCTGCCCAATGCAGCGACGGTCGTGAGCGTGCCCGCAAGAATAGCGGCCGTGGCGGAATCCGCGGCGACGACGAGTTGACGCGAAGCGCCGAAAATGGCAAATGCGAGGAGCGGCAGCAGGATCGTATAAAGGCCCGTGACGGTGGGCGTGCCGGCGATCTTCGTGTAGCCCATCACCTCCGGAATACCGAGTGCCGCCAGCGTGATTCCCGCGATGATGTCGTGCGGCAATTGCCCGGGATTGACGGGCAAAAGCCCCTGCAAAAATGGCATGCGATGCGGTTGCGCAGGTATCGGTGTCACCGGTTTCATGTCGCTGCCTCCACGGGAGTGATGAGGCTGCTGACCGGCGCGTTGGCGATGAGGTTATCGGCAATCGCCTGTTGGCTTGCGCCGGCGCACTCGAACGGCCTCTTTCTCAAGGCGTTTTCGATCCACATGGTTACCTCGGATGGTTAGACTGATCGAGACAACAGCGAATCAGAAGCAAGAGGGATACGGTCGCCTTTTTTGCGGCTGTAGTCAATAGTCGAGAACCAGGGAGGATCGGCGCGCGAGCATGCCGTCAGCGACCAGGCCGCGCAGTCAAGGCAGTCAAGAAGACGCTAGAAGATTGCAGAGATTCCACGTTGCGTTATCACACATATTCCTTCTCATCCGTTCATTCGGAGCCGTGCCGTGCGGCAGACGACGAGCCAGTCCGGTATATTCGGGTCGTCGCTGTGCCTCATTGATCCTTCCTCGGAGGACTGATTCTGCTGCGTCGCACAACTGTCACGGGTTATCGAACCCAAGCGATGCTTGCAAAGATTCCCCAGGCTGCGTTCGGCTTTCGCTAGAATCTGCTTTCGTCGAGCCAAACATGAAGCCTATTCGCATTGTTGCAGCGGTATCGAATCACCAGTATCGCTAACCGTATTCATCCTCTACCGGAGGCGAGCGTGCCAGGTTTACTTCCCGATGTCGACCCCCAGGGACTCCTCGAATATTCAGTCGTATACACAGATCGGTCCATCAACCATATGTCGCGGCTTTTCCAGGGCGTCATGCGCGATATTTCCGCCGTCCTGAAAAACGTCTACAACGCGAGATCGGTCGTCGTCGTCCCGGGCAGCGGTACATTCGGCATGGAAGCCGTGGCACGGCAGTTCGCGACGAACAAGAAGTGTCTGGTCATCCGCAATGGCTGGTTCAGTTTCCGCTGGTCGCAGATTTTCGACATGGGCAGCATTCCGTCCGAATCGACGGTATTGAAGGCGCGTCCGGTCGAGCAAGGAAGGCAGGCCGCCTATGCACCGCCGGCAATCGAAGACGTGGTCGCCGCGATCAGGCAACACAAGCCGGATCTGGTCTTTGCGCCGCACGTCGAAACCGCATCCGGGATGATGCTGCCCGACGCGTGGTTGCGCGAGGTTTCCGACGCTGTGCATGCTGCCGGCGGGATGTTCGTGCTGGATTGCATCGCCTCCGGCACGGTCTGGGTCGACATGGAGGCCACCGGTGTCGACGTGCTCATCAGTGCGCCGCAAAAGGGGTGGAGTGCCTCGCCGTGCTGCGCGATGGTCATGCTCAGTCCTCTCGCGCGCGAAAGAATCGACGCAACGACCAGCACCAGTTTCGCCTGCGATCTTCGCAAGTGGCTGCAGATCATGGAGACCTACGAGAGCGGCGCATTTGCGTACCACGCCACGATGCCCACGGACAGTCTCGCGACGCTGCGCGACGTGATGAAAGAAACCGAGGCATACGGTTTCGAAAAGGTGCGCTCGGAGCAGCTCGAACTCGGTTCGCGCATTCGCTCGCTTCTGGTCAGCAAGGGCTTCAGAAGCGTGGCGGCCGAAGGTTATCAGGCACCGGGCGTCGTAGTCAGCTACACGGACGACGACGGCATACGGTCCGGCGAGAAATTCGCCGATGCGGGCGTGCAGATCGCGGCCGGCGTGCCCTTGCAATGCGACGAGCCAGCGGATTTCAAGACCTTCCGCATCGGCCTGTTCGGGCTGGACAAGCTGCATGACGTCGAAGGCACGGTTGCCAGGTTCGCCAAAGCATTGGACCGCATTCTCTAGCTTGCTCTTCGGAAGTCAGCGCCCATGGCTCGCTCCTCGATTGCTAGCGCACGTTAGCAATCGAAGGGCAGCTCGCCCTGGATCGGGCCCGTATCAGGGCCATCGGGGTTGTCGGCCGATCGACGTTCAAGCGCACTGACGCGCACGCCAATGAGCCTGATGCGCCGATCCAGTTCGATACGCTTCAGACATGCGCCGACGGCGCGCCGGATATTGGCCGTATCGCGAACACCCACAGGCAGCGATATATCCCGGGTAACGATTTTGAAGTCAGCGAATTTGACTTTGACGCCCACCGTCCGACCGCAATAGCCCTTGCGATCCAGATCGTCCGCGACTCTTTCGCAAAGCTGAGTCAGCGCGGGTGTCAGGACCGCGCGATCGCGTTCGACGTGCATGTCGCGTTCAAAAGTGGTTTCGCGGCTCATTGACTTTGGCTCCGACGACACCACGACCTCACGGTCATCCAAGCCGTGTGCGATTCGCGCGAGCCACGCGGCGTAGGTGCGCCCAAAGCTTTCCTGTAGCAGCCCGAGATCGGCGCGCGCGAGATCACCGACCGTCGAGATACCGAGCTCAGCCAGACGTTCGCTAGCGCGCGGCCCGATGCCATTGACCTTTTTTGCGGCTAGCGGCCAGATGCGCGACTCGAGGTCCGACATCGAGAGAATCGTGAGGCCGTCGGGTTTGTCCAGTTCGGAGCCGATCTTTGCAAGCAGTTTGTTCGGTGCAATCGCAATGGAGCACGTTAGGCCCGTGGCTTCGCGAACCGCATTCTTGATGCGCAGGCCAAGCGAGCGCGATTCGCCCTCCACCAGCGTGAGGTCGACGAATATCTCGTCGATGCCCCGGTCCTCGATTCGGTCCGTGAAGGTTCGAACGGCATCCTTGAAGAGACGCGAGTAGCGTCGATACGAGTCGAAATCGGTTGGCAAAAGAATGGCATCTGGCGCGAGTTGCGCGGCCTTCATCATGCCCATTGCGGAAAACACCCCGAACGCCCGCGCCTCGTAAGTCGACGTTGTCACGACGCCTCGTCCCGCGTAGTCGCGCAGCCGCGCGAAGCGGCGCGTGCCATCGGGGCGCAGTTCCGGCGTGGCATTGCGGCCACCTCCGATGACAACCGGCTTGCCGCGCAGTTCTGGATACCGGAGCAGTTCTACCGAAGCATAGAACGCATCCATATCGACATGCGCGATGCGACGTAACGGCGGTGGATTCACGTTTACCTTTCTGCCAGGAGGCTCAATCTATTCACCAGGATCGGCAAATTAACCGGCTCATGGTTTCTGGATTTCTCGTTGAGCACACCATGGGTTTGGACTACGTCGCCGCTGAGTCCAATGAACGGTTGAATAATCGAAGCGCGCGGCATCGTCGCTCCTGAATTCGAGCCTATAGAAGAAAGTACTGTATATTTGTACAGTATATCACGATGGTTGCTCGCTTTTGCGTCGTCCGGCTGTTTGCGCGCGACCTGGAGAATCGAATGCCGCTGGCGCGGATGCGGCGAACGCAAAACCCTACTCGCGTCAGGCCGCAAATGCGCGGTCGCAAATCTCGACGCGGTTGCGGCCCATATGCTTGGCGCGATAAAGCGCATTGTCGGCGTCGCGCGCGAGCTGTTCGATTGTCGCTTCGGCGGCGGCGAGACAAGCAACGCCCGCGCTACAGGTGTAGCTAACGCCTGGTCTGCGCACGGGCTCGGCAATCCGCGCGCAGATGGCCCCTGCCAGCTGGTAAGCGCTTTGCAAGGAGAGGGACGGCAGCAGCACAGCGAACTCTTCTCCACCCCAGCGCGCAAGATAAGCCGATTGCGGCACCACTTCGCTGGCGCGTTGCGCGAAATCGATCAGCACGCGGTCCCCTGCGTCGTGCCCGTGCTCGTCGTTCACGCGCTTGAAGTGGTCGAGGTCGATCAGCAGCATCGAGAGAACGCCACCATTGCGTTTTGCCCGCTCCTGTTCGTCTTCGAACGCGAGCGCCAGCGCGCGGCGGTTCAGCAGACCTGTCAGGGGATCACAGTATGACTGCCGTTCAAGCTCGGTGCGTAGTCGTTCCGTCGCGATCAGCAGAAGACCCACTGTTACGAGCAGCGAGAACGCCGCTCCTGCGGTGAGATAGAACGTCTGTATCGAACCGGGATCGAAAAGATCGGGCAAGCGCTCTGTCGCAAGCGCGGCGGTGATGCAGCGCGCACCTGCCACAAGGGATTCGGCCAGAAGGAGCACGCCGACGGAGAGGGCCGGGCGATTCGGCCGCCCGACGCGCAGCAGGAGGATGCCGTGCATACCGTAGAGCACCGTCAGCACGCCAGTGATCAGGATGGTACGGCCCGCGACCGATTCATGGACCAGCCACAACCAGGCCGTACCGGCAGCGCCGATCGTGAGCAGCATTGCGACGAAGCGGCCACGCGGTCGTCGCCCGAAGAAAAGCTGCGAGCCGACGAGTGCCAGCCCGGTGCCAAAGAGAATTCCGCAATTCGCCACGAGGATCGACAGCCAGTCCGGCACGCTGCCGCGCAACGCGAGGAGGATGGCCGACACGCTGACCACCAGCGCACCGAAAGCCCAGTGGCGGACTCCGCGTATGTTCTGAGGAAAGCTTCGCGCGAGCGAAAAGAGGGCGATTGCCATGAGTCCCGGCATGACCGAAGACATCAAGATGACGGTGCGCAAATCGAAAAGCGGCATGCGGATCCAACGAGGGGGCGTCGGGTTTATATACCACATCCCGGCGCGTCGCAGCGATGCCCGCAGTAGAAATTACATGAGGATTTTATGGGTGATGATTGGCCTCTTTGGCCGGAGAGAAGTGGGGCGCGAAAAATACAGGCAAATGCCGTCGCGCAAGGGCGCTCAACGGACGCATAAAAGGCGTCCCGGTACTGTACATTTCGACAGCGCGTTGCGAGGCGCATTGGTTGTCGACTACGAGGCGCCGAAAAGCCCCGTAGTCGATTTAGTTGCGACATCAATCAGATGACGTCGCCAAGGCGTGTCAATGCGGCACGTTCACGACGCCGTTGCTCGCATGAATCGCATTGCTGCCCGGATTTTCGACAATGGCGGGGAGGTTCGCCACGCCAAGCGGCGGCGTGCCACTCGGCCCGACGCCCCGCGGTATCGTGCGGATCACCTGTGACGGCGGCAGCGGCGTGCCGTTCTTCAGGTGACGCCACATCAGATTGAGCGCCTCGATGTTGTAGTAGTGAACGGGCACGAATCGGCTAGCGAAGCCGGCCACGGGAAGAAACGCGTCGAAGTGTTGCCCGTTCGTCACCTCGTACAGCGACAACTGACTGCGCGAGCCTTCCCTCTCGCTGTTGGCCGCCAGGTAAGCGCGCGAGGCGTGATTGATCGGCACGAGCGCATCGCTGCGGCCCTGCACGATGATCGCGGGCTTGCCGTGCAGGTTCGCGTTCACGCTGATCGCCTGGACGCTGCGGCGCATGCGCGGATCGCCCTTCGTCCACAGATCGCGCAGACATACGGCCCCGGCGAAGCTGGCGTCGGGCGTCGCCAGCCGATGGTCGGCGCCGCCGGGCGGCGTGACGTTATAGACGAGATTGATCCCATTGGTCGGCGGCACACCATTGCCCACACCGAAGACGGTGAGCATGGGCGAGGCCGTGGGCGTGACGCCCGCGGCACCCGTGGAAGCGTTTGTCGTGCCGAAGCTGAATCCACACAGGTTATCGATCACGCTCGAGCGCGTGTACGCGTCGGCGTAGGTCACGGCGACGGCCGGCACGGCCTGGGAGTCCCACATCGGCGCTTGCAGCAGGTCGGACTCCGCCTCGTAGCCGGCTTCGTGCAGACGTGCGAGCGCGTCGTTCGCCTGCGCCTGCGTGTCGGCGCCGTGGATGTAGCCTGCCACCGCGAGCGACGAGCAGCGGGCCTCGCGGATGGCCGTTGTCGTCGCAACGGGCAGCGCCGTGAGATAGGGCGCGCCGGCGGCGGCCTCCGCGAGCGCGGCGCAGGGTTGCAGCAGATTGGCGAGCGTCATGTAGTCGGCGAGCGGTTTGCCCGCCGCCGCGATACGCTGGCCCCCTTCCTTCACCTGCGCGTTGCCGGGCATGCGGACGTTGATTTGCGGCTCGCCCACCACCACGGCTGTGATCCACTTGCCCGGATCCTGCTCGGCCGCCGCAAGCGACGCACCGCCGCCGTTGCTCACGGAAGCCGCGATCGTCATGATGTCGCCGGGCGCATAGCGCACGCCGTGATGCGATGCATTGCCCGATACGCTGACGAGCGGCCCGAACCGCTCGTTCAGCACCCAGTATGCGAACTGGACCGCCTCCAGCGTGTCCTTGCCCCAGTCCTCTTCCGGATTCTGCTGGGAATGCGCGTGCTTGAACGCATAGCGATTCGGAAACTTCTGGTTATACGCGGCCAGTTCGCCAGGCGGGACATTCGCAGTGAAAATGCTCGCATGCCCGGCTGTGGCGGCGTTAGCGAGACGGCCGTCGATCAGCGTGACGAGATCGCTCATGAGCTCGTGCGCGCCGTTGCCCGTGCCTTTGTCGGTATAAGCGACCGCGCAGCCGCGCTTGAGTCCCCACTCTCCGGCCGCCGAAATGGCGCCGTAGACGCCGCGCGAGCCCGACGACGTGGCCGTGACGATGCACGCGTTTGCCGGATCGAAGCTCGCGGGCACCTGCACGAGCAGGCTGACGTTCTGCCGGCCGGTGCCATTGTCCGCAAACGCGAGATATTCGGTGCCGGCGATTTTTCCTTCACCCAGTGTGTCGTTGCCATAAACGTCGACATTGGGCCCCCAGAAGCGGCCATAACCGCCGTTCGCCGTGATGTCGACGAGCGCGCGATAGTTCGCCCAGATCGCGAGCCTGCGCAGCTCCGCCGCAGTTGGCGCCGCGGGGTTCAAGACGGCCGGCTGCGGCCCGACGAGCCCGGTCTTCCCGAGCCCGGCGGTGAGCAGGTCGTCGCTCGTGCCGTCATAGTTTGTCGTCCGCAAACTGCTCGCCACCACAAACGCGGGCAGCCGGTTCCATTCGGGCATGCCGCCGTCGTGTTCGCCAGCGCCTGCGCCGGGCGCAATCGCCATGCCAGCCATGGCTATCGCGGCACAGAGGCGCGCTTTTTTTCCTCGGACTGCGAACGGGGTATCTCTCATCAGTGTCTCCGTGTTTTTTGCTCGGACAAAATTGAAGTACGTGGGAAGACCGTTCAAACATGCCGGAGCGCGGCATCATTGGACATTAGGACATCCGGATTGAGGATGCCAGCAGTGATTGTCCGCAGAGGGGGGCGAAAGGCGATTGGCGCGGTAACAGCGTCGGTCGATGCGCGCACAACTTATGGACACGTAACTTGGCGCGTGCAGCGCCAGGAACGCTGAACGCTCGCGAACCGCGATGGTCGATGCGATCCGTCACGCGCCGGGGTGACTTTTCCCCGTCGCTTGACGCTCGTCGGCGTCTACGATACGCTGCGCGCGCTGGTCGGAGCGCGCGTCCCTATGGGGGTTTTTACCGGAGCGCACCGTTGCCGGCCAACTGGAGCGCCCGGCTTGCCATCTGAATCCTTCCCGACCCTGGACCGAAGAATTGAAGCGCATCGCGTTCGTGACTCTCATAGCCGTCGGCGCATCTTCGCTTTTCGTTTCATGCGGCACAAAGGCAGGGGACGAGTTCATCGGATCGTGGAAGGCGGCGGGCGATATCGACACGACCGTAATCAGCCGCCGTGGCGACGAATTCCTGGTCACGAACACGGGCGATCCGTCGACACACATTCCCCTTCAGTACGAACACGGTTTGCTGGTGATGTCGGACGCAAACGGCGAGCTCGAAATTCGCTACGACGGGAAGCGGGACGCCATCACGGCAAGCGTACCCGGTTTTCCAGTCGGGCTCGTATTGCCCCGCGTGAAATGAGAGCTACTCGGCAACTCACTCGAATGCCCTTCGAATTTCGCGATGCGAAGAACATGCGGTTGCCGATGCCATATAGCGTAGTTAGATGTCGATTTCAATTATCGCCGCTTTGATCGTATTTCTTTTCGGATATCGAAAATCAAACGTCAGCTACCTGGCGCTCGTGAAGAATACCGCCCGCATTCCGACGAGCGACGTGCCTCAATATCTCCAGACGCAGCGGCAATGATTCGCTTTCGGCTGCGGCCGGGGCGGTGCGCTACTCTTCACAGGGAAAACGAGGGGTTGCCTTCAGTCTCGCCGCAGACGTGCCGCTTTTGTACGGCGCGGCGCGGGGTTCTACGTGTCGATGGTACCCTTGGAAATCAAGGTCAACATGGCTGGAGTTCTCCATCATGAAGCGCTTGTGCTGTGCAGCGTCCCTCTTCGTTGTCGTCGCCGGATGTGCATCGACGCCACCTGCTGCCGAGACCGACACCTACATGCTGCATAGCCCCGCGCCAGCCGGTTCGCACTCGTCAAAACCCCCGAGACTCACGGTCGGCGTAAGCGATCCCGATACACAACTGATCCTGCCGTGGTTTCTCAATGACATTATTAATTTCGTGAACTATCGCTAGCCTCATTCCAAAACACGTCGTGTTGCTCGGTCGTCGGGCGTCGGTCGGCCAGGAGCCGTCGTTCGTTCAACCCCATGGCAGCCGTTCGAGTGTCTCGTCCACTCCTCGAAGCTGACTGACAGCCACGCGCGCAATTCGGCCCGCCGGGAACACGCGGGGGATGTGGATCTGGCATTCCCCGAAATCGCTCCTTGCAATGCCCCAGCGCCTTCAGTTCTCTATCGCAACTTACCGAGCCACAGCGCGGTAAGCGTTGAGCGATTCCGGACGTTGAATTTGGCATAGATCGACTTGATATGGACATGCGTCGTATTCGGACTTTGTTCGAGTTTCTGCGCGATCTGCTTTTCCGTGAGTCCGTCGAGCAGCCACAGCAGCACTCTTCGCTCGGCCGACGTCAGGGGCGCGTCGGCGATGAGCAGCCCGTGGCTGAGCAGTTGCTGCCGGCTGAACCATCTCAGCCCATGCATCACGAAGCACAGAAGCTCGAGATCCAGCGCAGAGAAGCGAGGTGCCTGCACATCGCGAAACACGAAGAGATGAATCCGAACATCATCGTTGAGCGTCCAACGCATCTGAATACTGTCGCCGTGGCCGACTTCGAGGTAGTGGCGCCGATAGTGCTCACCTTCAAACCATTCTGGGGGCATCGCCTCGAAGAGCAGGTTGGCGCTGAACGCTTCGTTACCTGACGCGGCCACGATATGTGAGGAGTCGACGCGGCCGGACAAGAGTGCGTCGTACTGCTCCTGCACGGAAGCCGCCACTGCAGGAACCGGATGCAGGAGCCGGGCCAGTCGTGGACGCCAGCCGAACAAAGGATCTTTTGGCGCGAGCGAATGCAATCGCACACCAGCGGACCAAAGCGCATTCTCGGCCTGGAGCATGGCACAGAGCGTGGTTAGCAGATAGGACAGTGCGGCATCGCCTTCGCCTGCGGAGAACTCGGCCAGGCGGTCCCAGAGTGCATAGACGTGATCGCGAGCCGGAGGATTGACGGAATCCGCAGATGGAAGCATGTCATCCCCAAGAAAAATGGGCGGACCATCGGTTCGGTGACCTTAAGCGTATCACCTCTTTAGGTGGTACCCAAACGCATCTCGGTGCTCGATAGTGATGCATCATCAAAGCAACAACGTCATCAACTGGGACGAAACAGCACTGGGTGCTCAGTGTCTCATGGGACGACAAAACCCATCAGTTGCTGGACCAGGCCGCCGCCCCAACGTGACGGGACTGGGTAAAGATCGCCCGGCTACTTACGGCGCTGAGGAACGGAACCGTGAAAAATGCAGTTCGAGATCCCAGCAGCGTCAGTGCGATCACACCATTTTGCGCTGCACAGTGTTTAATCGCAATTGTTGCGTTTGCATCTAACGCTTTGCTGTGCCGTGTTGCGCTATCGGGCGACAGCATCGACGCAGCTACATTTTCCGATATCCGCCTGCTGGCCGGAGGAGCCGCATTGCTCGTTGTGGGCAGGTTGAGACCTCAAAGTGCGCTTCCCCCCTGCTCGGATTGGGTCTCCGCCGCGGCATTGGGCGTTTTCGTTATCCTGTTCTCGTTCTCGTACGTTTCCCTCGCCGTTAGCACGGGCGCACTAGTATTTTCTGGAACGGTGCAGTTGGCGCTCTTTATTGCATCCATTCTTACCGGCGAGCGTTTCCATCGCCTTGCGCTCGCTGGCTATCTGTTAGCAATTATCGGGCTCCTCTGGTTGATCATACCAGGGGTTGCCGTTACGGGACTCGCCGGTTTGCTTACGATGGTTGGGGCCGGCGTCGCGTGGGCTGTCTATACCTTGCGAGGCAGGCGCGTCGCAAGTGCACTATCCGCAACCACTGGAAACTTCGTGCGGGCGGCGCCGATTGGCGTCGTCCTCGGATTGAGTCTGCACGATCACGTGCATGCAAGCGTTACCGGAATCATGCTTGCTGTGGTGTCTGGCAGTCTCACGTCGGCAATCGGCTTTGTGGTCTGGTGTTCAACGATCCGAAAATTGACGGCGATGTGCGCCGCAGCCGTTCAATTACTGGTGCCGCCCGTGGCGGCGCTCGGCGGAGTTCTATTCCTTCATGAAAATGCGAGTACGCGTCTTGTTTTGAGCTCTATCGCTATCATTATCGGTATCGCGCTCACCGTCTCGGTCAGCAAATCGCCTTGTCGTCGCACCGACAACCGACGAATAGCAGGCACCCGGTGGGACCGAGTTCGAAAGCTCACGTGCGACAGGCAAAGGTAACAGTCAATGCCCCAACTGCACTTCGATGGTCGGCTAGAGGAATATGATGTCGGGGGCGCACTGTCGATGTCTCATGTGCGCTGCACTACAGCCGCTTCGGCAATGAGTTGGTGAATGAGAGAAACGGGTCGACTACGGAAGTTCGCCGGTCAAACCGATCCGTTGCGCGTGCGCCTCCGATGGACTTCCGTGTTCGGCCATCAAGAGACACCCGCCATGCAGCTTCGAACGAGATCGAAAGCAGACATTGGCTCCCAGAAGACGACCGTCAGCAACGGGTCGACTGGGTGCGTTCACCGTCGATCCGCGATCGCTGAGTGCGACCGATGCGTACAGTCGGCCAGAAGCCGCCAGTCGACCGCGTCGCCTAGATCGCTGACAATCAGAGCAACTGAATTCCTGCCTACGGTGAAAGATGAGTGACAAGCCAGAAGGACAAAACCCCAGCGACTTACGCGGGGCGTTGGAGCGAGTTGTCGATGAGTGGTCCTTTATTGATTTTCTGAATGTGCTTGCATCCGATTGGTTCGAGGCGCCTAGTCTTTCGGGCTGGGAAAGTGGATCGATTGGTGCGTTCCTCGATGCGGCTGCCAGGTGGGCCGAAGCATCCGAAAATGGACTCCGGTTCTACGACGTCCCATCGAACCCGTGGCGCCGTGTCGCCGACATGCTTATCGCCGGCAAGGAATACGAGTAGGTAAACCACCACGAAACTACCTTTACCGGGCGAATGAAAGGTCCGGTGTGGGTCCGGCGATCGCCCGCACTCGGCGTGGGGCTCTGTGCGGCCACAACCCGTCGTTTACATGCGTAATCGGTCGGACGTTCAGCCGTCAGGTTCACTCAGTAACCGGCCGTTATCACAGACGAACGCTCCTTCTCGACCGTACCCGGCGGTGGCACGACCATTCGCCGATGGCGGCCGTGGTCAGCGTCTCTGACATTGTGTCCGCGACTAGTTCGAACGTCAGCTCTGCTCTTAGTGGGCTTCGATCTATAGTCAGTATGCTCGACAAGCGACCGGGAACAGCGTCAAATTGCAGGTAAAGGGGCTTTCATCTCCGCCCGGTCGACTCGGAACCGCGGACCTTCAATGCGCACTCGACTGTCAAGGACGACATGAAAAAGATCAGTGTGGACGCCGGCCCATTCCGTTTCGTCGGCCGGCTGGAAGAAGAAAGGGCGCCGCGCACCTGCCAGCGCTTCCTCGAATTGCTGCCGTTCAGGAACAAGGTGATTCATTCCCGCTGGAGCGGCGAAGCCGTATGGATCCCGTTGGGCGATTTCGATACCGGCCTCTCGTTTGAAAATCACACCAGCCACGCGTCACGCGGGGATATCCTTCTGTACCCCGGCGGGTTCAGCGAAACAGAATTCCTGTTCGTCTATGGCAGTTCGATCTTCGCGAGCAAAATGGGCCAGCTTGCCGGCAACCACTTCTTTACGTTGCTCGAAGGTCATGAGCATCTTGAGGCGTTCGGCAAACTCGTGCTGTGGGAGGGCGCGCAGGACATCGAGTTTTCTCTGGCGGATGACTAACGGTTCATCAATGAAGCCTTGAGCCATCGCCCATATCGAGCGGCTATCCTCCGACCAGGCGGCTTCAGGCGCGGCAGAGCATGGCGACTCGACGCTCCGCTCATCGCCCGTTTCGCAGGCCCTCGCTAATCCGCGCTCGCGGCCTGCAGCACTTTCATGACTTCCGCTGCCGTGTGCTCCGAATGCTCGCGCAGCAACCGGGCCAGGCACGCCCCATCGCGCCTCGACAGCGCATCCAGTATTTCGCCATGCTCGCCAAGCGATTCGGCCCAGCGCAGCACATCGGCATTGGCCGCCCCCCTCGCACGGTGGATCTTGCTCATCAACGAGGCATACAGGTCGGAGAGCACAGGATTGCTGGCGACATCGACGATCTGCTGGTGCACTTTCTGGTTGGCGCGGTAGTAGGCCGTGCGCTTGCCGTCGCGATGATAGGTTTCCATCACCCGATGGCGCTCCAGTAGCACCTTCATCTGCTTGTCGTCGATACGCTGCGCGGCGAGCCGTCCGGCGGTTTCCTCCAGCCCATGCAGGACTTCGAAGATCGCTGCGATCTCGTCCTTGTTGATCGGCGCTACCTGAAAGCCCATGTGCTGCCGGTGGGTCACGTGCCCTTCGGTCACCAGCGTCTTGAGCGCTTCGCGCAAGGGCGTTCTGGAGATGTCGAACTGCTCGCACAGCGCTTTCTCGTCAATATGCTCGCCGGGCGGCAACTCACCTTCGAGAATCATCTCGCGCAATCGCTCCGCGATCGCCGCATACATACCCGTGCCGCGCAGGCTGATCCGCTTGCGTGTTTCCGCCGGTAGTGACTTCATGTCCATGTCGCCTGTTGCCGTTTGTATCTTCCGCTTTTGCTTAATTGTCTTACAGCTTCGATCCGTTCGCCACAAAAATAAAGAACGTTATAGATCAGCCACTTACAGAGCTTGTAATTCATAATTTAGCATCATATACTGCGTTGGCGCATGCAGCGCACCGGGCCGGCAGCGGTCCCGGTCACAGACATGAAACCCGAAGGCCGTCATCAGGCGAACGGAGGAGACATAGATGCGAACCGTAAATGCGGCCGTGCAGGCCGAGGTCAGGACCGGCGTGCGCTGGCGAATCTTTCTGATCATGTTGATGCTGATTTCGATCAACTATGTGCACCGGGCCTCGCTGTCCGTCGCCATGCCGCTCATCGCAAAGGAGTTCCATATCGCGCCCGCCGTGCAGGGGCTAATTCTCAGTTCGTTCTTCTGGACCTATGCGTTCATGCAGATTCCTGGCGGCATGCTGGCTGACCGCTTCAAGCCGCGCATCGTGATTGCGTGCGCCACGTTGTTCTGGGGCTTTTTCCAGGGCATTGCAGCCATCTGCACGACGGCCAGTGCGCTGATCCTTACGCGTTTGGGTCTCGGCGCGGCAGAAGCGCCGATCTATCCGGCCGGCGGCAAGCTCAACGCGATGTGGATGACGCGGCACGAACGTGGCCGCGGCGCGACGCTGCTCGACGGTGGAGCTCCGCTTGGCGCAGCGCTCGGCGCGGTGATCATCTCCGGATTGATCAGCGAGTTCGGCTCCTGGCGCACGTCCTTCGTGGTGGCGGGTGTGGGCACCATGCTGGCCGGCCTGTTTGCCTGGTACTACATTCGTAACAACCCGCGCGAGCATCCGTCCGTGAACGATGCCGAAGCCCACTATCTCGAAGCGGCCCTGCAGGAAGAACACCGCAGCGAACCGGTTCATGCCAGCGGCCGCAGCCTGGATTTTTTCCGCTATCGCTCGGTGTGGGGCATGTTCTTCGGCTGGATGTGCTTCAACTCGCTGTTCTACGGCTTGCTCACCTGGATGCCGAACTATCTGAACAAGGTTCACGGCTTCAACATCCAGCAGATGGGCGGAGCGAGCTTCGCGATCTTCTTCAGTGGTTTCGTGGGTGAACTGGCCGGCGGGTGGATCGCCGACAAGTGGAAGGCGGCAGGCGGCTCGCCCAATCGCGTGATGCGCACGCTCTTCGGCATCGCCGCCCTGGCAGCTACCGCATCGATCTTCTCGGTTGCCTATGTCGGCGATGCCGCGACGGTGGTGGTACTGCTCGCCTCCACGCTGTTTTTCCTGCGCTGGTGCGGTCTGTACTGGTGCCTGCCTTCGATCCTCGGCACACGCAACAAGGTCGGCTTTCTCGGCGGCCTGATGAACCTCGGCGGCAATATCGGCGGCATTCTCGTCCCGATCATCGTTGGCCTGATCGTGCAGACCACTGGCTCGTACTTTCTGGCCCTGATGTCCTTCGCTGCCGCAGGCCTCGGTCTCCTCGTCTGTTCGACGCTGATCGACTACGAACGCAAGCTGCCTGTCTGAACCTTTTCACCTTCAACCAATCATCGCTGACATCATCATGAGCAAACGCGTCCGGCTCGGCATGCTTACCCCGTCATCCAACACCGCGCTCGAGCCAATCACGAGCGCGATGGTGGCCGAATTGCCCGGTGTAAGCGCCCATTTCTCGCGCTTCACGGTCACTGAAATCTCGTTGTCCGAGCACGCGCTCGGACAGTTCGACACAACCCACATCATTCAAGCCGCGCGCCTGCTGGCCGACGCCAGGGTCGATGTGATCGCGTGGAATGGCACGTCATCGGGCTGGCTCGGTTTCGAGACCGACCGTCGCCTGTGCCGCGAAATCGAAGCGGCGACCGGCATCCGGGCGACCACTTCAGTGCTCGCATTGAACGAAATTCTGGACCGGACCGGCGTGCGGAAATTCGGCCTCGTCAGTCCGTATCTCACGGAGGTCCAGCAGAAGATCGTTGCCAACTACCGCGAGAACGGCATCGATTGCTCTTGCGAAAACCATCTCGGCCTGAAAGTGAACTACCAGTTCTCCGAAGTCACCGAAGACACGCTGCGTTCACAGATCCACGAAGTCGCGACGCAGCGCCCGGAGGCAATCGTCACCTTCTGTACCAACCTGCACGCCGCGCATCTGGCTTCAGAAGTGGAGCAGCGCCACGGCGTCCCGCTCTACGACACGATCTCCACGGTGGTGTGGAAGTCACTGAAGCTCGCTGGCTACGATACGACTCGTCTCGCGGCTTGGGGTCGTCTGTTTTCCGAAGTTCTTTGAGAGGCCGGCCATGACCCCCGTGTACGACCTCGTGATCCGCAACGCCGACGTCATAACCGCGTCCGAGCGCTTCACCTGCGATATTGGCGTGAAGGACGGCATCGTCGTGGCGCTCGGCCGCGATCTCGGCGCAGGCAAGCGCGAGATCGACGCCACCGGCCTGCTGGCGTTGCCCGGCGGCATCGACGCGCACTGCCATCTCGATCAGCCCATGCCGGAAGGGCTGAAGATGGCGGATGACTTCCTGAGCGGCACACGCGCCGCCGTGTGCGGCGGCACCACGACCGTGATCCCGTTCGCCGCGCAGGCAAAGGGGCAATCGCTGAAAGCCGCGGTGGACGACTACCATCGCCGCGCCGACGGCCGCGCGGTCACCGACTACGCGTTTCACCTCATCGTCTCCGATCCGACGCCCGAGGTGCTGGAGCGCGAGTTGCCAGCGCTGATCGCGGCCGGTTACACGTCGTTCAAGATCTACATGACCTACGACGATCTCAAGCTGAGCGACCGCGAGATTCTCGAAGTGATGGATGTTGCCCGCCGCAACCAGGCGCTGGTCATGGTGCATGCCGAGAATTCGGACTGCATCGCGTGGCTGACCGACAAGCTCACCGAAGCCGGAAAGCACGCGCCGAAGTATCACGCGCTCTCGCGCCCGGCCGTGGTCGAGCGAGAGGCGACGCACCGCGCGATTGCCTTCTCCGAACTCGTCGACGTGCCGATCCTGATCGTTCATGTGTCGGGCCAGGATGCGATCGAACAGATCGAATGGGCGCAGCAACGCGGCCTGAACGTTTACGCCGAAACCTGCCCGCAATACCTGTATCTGACTGCCGAAGACCTCGGTCACGAGGACGGCTATCACGGAGCGAAATGTGTCTGCAGTCCGCCGCCGCGCGACACGTCCAGCCAGAAGGCCGTGTGGAGCGCACTGAAGCGCGGCACGTTCAGCGTGTTTTCGTCCGACCACGCACCGTTCTCGTTCGACGATCCGCAGGGCAAGAAGCCCGGCGGTGAAGAGGTCTCGTTCGAGCACATCCCGAACGGCATTCCCGGCATCGAGACCCGGCTGGCGCTGCTGTTCGATGGCGTGAGCCAGGGCAAGCTGTCGCTGCACAAGTTCGTCGAACTGACGTCGCTGAACCCCGCGAAGCTATACGGGCTTTATCCGCGCAAGGGAACGATTGCGGTCGGCGCCGACGCCGACATCGTACTGTGGGACCCGCTCAAGCAAGTCGCCATCGCGAACGAAGCGCTGCACCACAACGTCGACTACACGCCATACGAGGGCCGAAGCGTTCAGGGTTGGCCGAAGCATTGTCTTTCGCGCGGCGAACTGCTCGTCGAGAGCGGCCGCTATCTCGAGCCGGAGGCGGGACGGGGCCGGTTTCTCGCGGCGGGCAAACCGCAATACCTCGACCTTTGAAACCGGAGAGCAGCATGAAGATCCTCGTGATCAATCCCAATACCTCCGAGAGCGTCTCGACGTTGATCCAGGCGGAGGCGCAGCGCAGTGCCTCGCCCGGCACCGAGATCGAGGTCGCGACTGCGCCGTTCGGCGTTGCCTACATCGAGACACGCTTCGAAGCGCTGGTCGGCGCCTATGCGAGCGCGTGCGTGGCGGCCGAACGCCATGGCACTTATGACGGCGTCGTGATCGCCGCGTTCGGCGACCCGGGCCTTCACGGCATCAAGGAACTGATCGACGTGCCGGTCGTCGGGCTGACCGAGTCCTCACTGATGACCGCCGCGACGCTCGGGCAGCGCTTCTCGATCATCGCGATCTCGCCGCGCATCAAGGCGTGGTATCGCGAGACGGTCGAACGCGCTCATCTGGCGAGCCGGCTTGCCAGCATCCGCGCGCTCGAGGAGCCGTTGCGTGATATCGGCAGTGTGCAACAGGACTACGCGGCACGGCTGAAGGCACTGTGCAATGAGGTGGTCGACGATGACGGGGCCGACGTCATCATCATCGCAGGTGCCCCCCTCGCAGGGCTTGCACGCGAGATACGTAACGAACTGCCGGTTCCGGTGGTCGATGGCGTGTCGAGCGCGATTACCCAGCTTGAGGGCCTTATCCGCCTGGCGCCGAGAAAAGCGACGAGAGGCAGTTTCGCCCAGCCGCCAGTCAAGCCGAACCAAGGTCTGCCTGAACCGCTCGAGCGGCTGCTGAGCAGTGGGAAGACGGG
>NZ_BBJJ01000076.1 GCF_000739815.1 Paraburkholderia mimosarum LMG 23256 = NBRC 106338 | reverse complement strand
TTTCGGCATGCCGAAAGGTGGGAATGGGAAGGGTCCTGATGTTCTGTCTTTGTTGTTGTTTTGTTGGTTCTTCGCCCCTTTTGGCATTTTCTTGTATTCGCGTCGGTATGCAAGCGTTGCCCCTGTGCGGGGCGGCACCTACTTTTCTTTGCCGTGGCAAAGAAAAGTAGGCAAAAGAAAGCCGCTCACACCGCCCATGCCTGCCACCATTCACCTCTCGCCGTAATGGGTGAATGGCTCCGGAGCGTCTGTCACCTCGCACCTTCAAAGCCAGTGACAAGGCGCTCATTCATCCCGCCGCTCGCTACGCGCGCTGCGGAAGGGTCTGCATGGGAAACAGAGGGGCATGGCAAGTGTCGCGAGAACGCACGGACGCCAATGTTTTTTTCGTTATGCCCTTCGGGGCGCGCAGCGCCGCCGGAAGGATGAGTGCCTTGTCACTCCGTCTGTGGGCGAGTGGTGACAGACGCTCCGGAGCCATTCACGATTTACGACGAGAGGC
>NZ_BBJJ01000077.1 GCF_000739815.1 Paraburkholderia mimosarum LMG 23256 = NBRC 106338 | reverse complement strand
TTTAAAAGAGGCCCAATCTGAAACTGCCGGCTGTCGCGTCGAAGCGATTCGACCTGTTGTTCCAGTTCCGCACTTTCATGGTCCCGCGCTGGCGTTCTTTGCGTTTCATCGATGCTGGAGCGTCTCGACCGACTAGCTGGTTCTTGCAGTTATACAGCGTCGGCCTACTCACGCCTGTTCTCTCGGCAACCACGCGCGCGCCTTGCTCTCTGGTGCACAGCTCGATGACTGCCGCCTGCTTCACTTTATGTGATTTTGGAACGCTACCAACTGCTGTGGCACCAGTACGTTTTCTGATTTCAGGGCACAACAGTTCTTCGATCCAGGCTGCAAGCGTCTCGCGACTCGGATAGCCCAAAGCCCTCAAAGTTGCGGCAGCACATCGGTCATCGCTCAAAATAATAATCGACGGCAACCTGCTTCTGCTCAGCCGAGTACCGCGGCCTTGAACGGACATAGCCAGCCCGTAGATGATCGCACTATTCGTATTCGCCATGCCACGCTTTGAGAGAATTCTTTGTCGGGTAACCCAGATGTCTGATGGTCGCCCCGAGGCGCTTTCCCAACTTTAGATAAAGCCGAAACGCTCGAAGACGCTCTTCATACGAGTAGATGAACTACCTCCAGGTAGTCGAAGTTTTTGTCCGCACGCCGTTTTGAAGAAGCTGGACCATATGTTCGTATTGAACATGGCGGCGTACAACCTCGTGCGCATGCGATCACTGACAAAAAACCGCTCATAAATGCCTGAAACGTGGCAACGGGAGGCCAGAAGTCGGCCTCAAGGCGCCGAAAGAACGTTGAATTCGCGTTGGCATTGCACAATGCGTAACCTTGCGACCGGCGAGCGCGTAAATCGAAGAGCGCCGCTTCCGCTTCCGGTGTATTTCCGCAACCTGCGAAGCGCACGTTCAACCGGTTTATCAATTAGCCGTACGGGGGGTTTTTTGCACCTCGTCAATTACATCTGAGAGTATGTCTCGCAGATCGATCAAATCTGTCCCGTTGAAGACAAAACCTAGCCAGCCATACCCCGGATGTCGCACATGAAGCAGGGCGCCGTCTGACATTGTTTCCCAACTGACCTGCCACAGTGGAAAGGCAATCGGGTCCAACTTCTGAGTCAAATCTGGCGGCGTGGTGTCTATCTCCGGCACGATGTTCAAACGTACCTGTCCTAACGTCTCAATCAACTTGCTGAGCTGATTGGCATTCATCCGGACGGCGGGTTCCGGGAATGCCAATGTGGCAAGATGCTCGCCTTTCGCATTGAGATCGAACTGAACGACGAAGCATGTCGAGTCAGTTTCAGGATCAATGTGAGTCATTTTTCCGCCTCTCCAGATTTTCTCTGGCGTACAGTGCATTATGGGTTAGTCCTGCCGACAGGCGGGTCCGTCTTGTCAACAGGCGGGGGGGCGCGCTCAACGTTGCCTGGTGCCTGCTGTCGACGCATTTTGTCGAGGTCAAACAGGTTCAGCGCCGAGCCGCCTTCCGCTGGACCGGTCGGCATCGGAGGAACAACCGGATCGTCATTGTCCTTGATCAGATTGTTATCAGGTCGGTACGCTCCTTGCACCCCTTGAATATAGTCGTAGCGGTTCTGCATCAACGCAGTCGCCGTGGCTCGGTCCTTGACAATTACAGGACGTAAAAACACAAGCAGGTTGGTCTTCGAGCGGGTTTTGTTTTCAGAACGGAACAACTGGCCAAGCCAAGGAATATCGCCCAGCAGCGGAACCTTAGTGTTACTAACTTCATAATTGTCCTGCATTAAGCCGCCAAGCACGATTATTTCACCGTCGTCCGCCAGTACCGTCGATTGGATCGAGCGCTTGCTAAACGTTGGGCCATTCGGGTTCGTCGCCACGCTTGTTGTGCCACCGATGACTGCCGAATCTACGGTTACTAGTTGCAACTTGAGAAGGCCCCCTTCAGTAATTTGCGGTTTGATATCCAGTGACAGGCCGACGTCGAAGCGGTCAACAGTGTTGAACGTCGTCGGATTAGTGCCGCTCGTGCTGGAGAGACTCGCGTAGTTTCCAGTTGGGATCGGCACGTTGCTGCCGACCATAATTTGTGCTTCTTCGTTATCTAGCGTGATGAGGTTAGGCGTGGACAGCACATTGGCGTCTGTCGATCGCGAGAGCGCTTGCAGCAGCGCGCCGAGACCCCGCACCCCGAAGATGTTCTTGATCCAGCCGACATTGAGGCCCTGCTGGAGGTTGGGCGCCCCGAGCGCGCTCGCGAGGCCGCCGGAAGCGGCATCGGCTGCCGCGGCCGCCGTCAGGTTGATGATGCTGTTGCCGCTGCCGGCGGCGAGATTGGTATTCGCGTAAAGATTACCGTTTGCGACCTGCCACTGAATGCCGAGGTTGGCGTTCGTGTTCGAATTCAGCTCGACGATCAGCGCCTCGATGTAGACCTGTGCGCGGCGCGCATCGAGCTGGTTTATCACGCTACGCAGATTGCGATACACCGCGTCCGGCGCCGTGACGATCAGCGAGTTCGTGGCCGCGTCCGCCTGGATCATGCCGCCCGGCTGGTTCTCCTCACCCTTGTCCTTTTCGCTGCCAAAGTGCTGCGCTTCGTTGCTGCCGCCGCCGCCGTATGCGCCGCCGCCCGACATCGAACTGCCCAGCGACGAACTGCCGCCCAGGGAGTTCGGCAACGGCGGCGTGCCGGATGTGCCCGTCGACAGGCCGCCGCCGCTGCTGGTCTGGTTGAAGCCGCCCGCATTGCCCGGCGACGAAGACGACGGCGTCTCGTTGCCGCCTTTCCCCAGCATGCCGCGTAGGGTCTTGGCGAGCTGCGTCGCGTCGGCGTTGCTCAGCGGCACGACGTGGATATTGCCCGGCATGCTGGTGGGCGCATCGAGCTGCTTCGAGAGCTGCACCGCGGAGGCGAGGCGCTGCGTGTTCGACGCGCGCAGCATCAGCGAGTTCGTGCGCGGGTCGGCGATGGCCGAAACCTTCAGCGGCGGGTCCGAGGCGCCGATCGCGCCCGGATCGAGCATCTTCGCGATTTGCGGCGCGATGTCGAGCGCGTTGGCGTTGTGCAGTGGCACCACCTGCACCTGCTGGCCCGCAGCCGAGTCCACACCCGCGATGATCGAGGCGATGCGGCGTACGTTGTCCGCGTAATCGGTCACGATGAGCGTGTTGTTGGACGGGTAGGCGGCAATGGTGTTGTTCGGCGAGATGAGCGGACGCAACACGGGCAGCAGGTTGTTGGCCGACTCGTGCCTGAGCGTAAAGACCTGGGTAACCACCTGGTCGCCGCGCGCGGTGGGCGCGTTGCCGACGTACGTAGGCACGCCCTGGAGCTTGGCGTCGGCCTCCGGCACGACCTTGAGCACGCCGTGATCCTGCACGAGCGCGAAGCCTTGCATGCGCAGCGCCGACTGCAGCGTCTTGAGCGCCTGGTCCTCCGGCACCGGATTCTCCGAAACGACGTTGATCTGACCCGTTACGCGTGGGTCAACGATGATCGTTTTGCCGGTGGCGGCGCCGATTGCCTTCGCCACCTGATCGATTTGAGCGTCGACGAAATTCAGAGTCACTTGCGCGCGCGCACTCTGCGCAGTGATCAATCCAGCAAGTAAAAGGGCCGCAGCCGCCCATCGGAGCACCTTACTATCTCTTTTCATGAAATTGATGTGTGTTGGTATCGCCACGTACGAAGTGGACTCAGCAGGCTTCCTTGCCGTCCATGGATTTGATGCGACGATCCAGAACCGCCTCTGTAAAAGCGGTCGCGGTGAACTGGCTGCCCTGGTCGGCGTTGAAGATTTGAGGCTGGCCGTATTTCGCGAATGCCTCTTCAAGCGCCTCGACCGCATGGATCGCTTCCAGCGTGATCGCCACACGATGTGCCAATACCTTTCGGCTGGCCTAGTCCACCACAGCAGTCAGATACACGAAGCCCCGCGCCATCGGGATGTTATCGACCGCCGACACCTGGTTGGCGGGTCGATCGTCATTCACCGCCGCAGATACGGCCAGATCTTGTGCTGCTTGTCGCCGCGGCTCGTGTTCGGCTTGCGGTACAGCGTTTCGACGCCCATGCGTTTCATCAGCGTGCCCAAATGCCGTCGGCCCACCTTGTTGCCTTCGCGGCGCAGCAGACACGCCAGCATGCGCGCTCCCCCGAACGGGAACTCAAGATTCAGCTCGTCAATGCGGCACATCAGTTTCAGGTCCGTCTTGCTGACCGGTTGAGGCTGGTTGTAGACGCTTGATCGGGCGATCCCCACGAGTCGCGCCTGTTGCGCAATCGGCAGCGCGTGTGCGCGGTCGATCATCGCTTTCCGCTCAGCAACCCCGCCTTGCTGAGCGCTCGGCTTAACAAATCGTTCTCGAGCGTCCACGACAGGCTCACTGGCCGCCGCCTTGCCCGTTTCGAACACGTCCGCCACGCGTTCCTGCAACTGCTCTTTCCAGTCCGTGATCTGGTTCGAGCGCACATCGTACTGCTGCGCCAGTTCTGCCAGCGTCTTGTCGCCATTCAGGGCGGCCAGCGCTACCTTTGCCTCGAATGCCGGGCTGTGCGCCCGGCGACCTCTTTTCGCCATCTTCTGGTTCCTTTTCGCTGGCCACTATGACCAGCTCAGGCCCCAGCCGTGCCTTATCGACCTGTCCAAATTTCCGGCGCCACCTCTGATGTTCGAAGGGGAAGTGATCGCCAAAAATGTTTGGCACGAGCAACGCAAGCTCATCAAATACAACCAGCTCCTCGCGAACATGGTGATTCTCTGCAACGTGCAGTGGATGTCACGCAAGTTGAAAGCGCTGCAAGACAAGGGCCTGCCGATCGACGCCGAGGAATTGCAGGTGCCCTCGCCGTATCGACGCAAGCACATCAACCGGCTCGACTCCTATCGGCTGAATGTCCAATGGAGGCCACGCCACTCGCCCCGAGCATTGATTTCTATTTTGAATCATATGATTAGGTTTGTTTTGGCGAAAATTTCGCGATTCCCGGCCGACCCTCACGCCAGTGTTGCCGGAATTTCTCGCGAATAGCGCCGAAACCCACTTCTTCGCAAAATTCATTGCAGAGATGTCACACCCCGAGACATTCGAGATTTACAGACTGCGAACAAAACCAAAAATGCGCCAAGATTCGGCAATCACGAGCAAACATCCATTTCCAACTCTTCGTCCCAGTAGCAATATCTTGCGGCAGATGCCGGCGCAGCGGCGACGAGCAAGATGACGAATGCTAGCGCACATCATACTACCTTGTTAATTATTAGCATTAGAAAATATCCATTATTTAAATTTTTTAGCACCCACCAAAACTCGACATAAGTCCAGATCGTCGATCTTGAATTGCTTCGACGAACTTGTCTAATTAATTATTATATGGCACCCCATTAGAAAAATTTACACCACTGGACATCGAACCTAGGCAGCCCTGTTCTTCGTGCTGGTGGCCGACTAGATCCAGGACGAACGGCCAGCGACCGCAGAGAAGCTACGCTGCGCCAGCCCGCACTGGATGCGCCACGCGCATGCGTCGCACGCAGGCTGCAGGTGTCGCACATGAAGCTGCGCGCGTCCCGGGCGTTCTGGCTCGTGGCCTACCCGAGCCAAGGTCACGAGATGCTGTTCGACGCCCATACACGCTCGTTCACGGCCTTCGGCGGGGTGGCACGCCGTGCCTCTACGACAATATGAAGGCGGCCGTCGACAAGGTCCACAAAGGCAAGGGCCGCACCGTCGACTCGCGCTTTGCGGTGATGTGCGCGCACTACCTGTTTGACGCGGACTTCTGCAAGGTGGCCAGCGGCTGGGAGTGCAATGTATTGAGACCTTCAGATGTGCAGCGAGAAATGTCTGAACGGCTCGGTTTTGTGGCTGTTCACGTTGTCGCGGATGACGGGAATCTCCTTTCCTCGTGGCTGGGCCGACACCAACTCGATGAGGAATGCAACAAACTGGGCGCTGGTACGGCGTGCCGCTTTTTTGCCGAGCACTTCACCGGTCTATGACTCCGTCATCCGCGACTGCCTACCCGAACTCTTTATCCAACCTGTGCGTTTCCTTGCTTGTATAGCGAGTTGACGCGTAACTCGCTGCCGTCGATGACCGACGACAGCAGCCCACCAGACTGCGACTTTCTCAGCGCATCGACATATCGCCGACGCCCCCAGTCGTTGTGAACACCGTCGTTAAGAAGGCGATTTGCGGTGACCGATAAGTGAATATCGACAATAAACAAACACCATCAGACATGCTCGAAGCGGAGCGCGCATTCGCGCCCCGTCAAATTGATACAGCCATTTAGTATGAATTGTTCTTGTTGAAACATAGCGCATACTAATGCGTGTATGCATGGAAGATGATCTTGATGTCAAGTTCGTCAGGAGGGCTGCGCTACCTGTTAGCGCGATGACCCCATCGTAGCGGCGCTTACTCGTTCTGACTACACCATCTCGACACAGCCCATTGGAACGCTATCTGATCATTCCAAAGGTCGTCTGTGAGGTACTCGGTGTAAGTGACCAGGCTGTGTACAAGAGGGATATTTCACCTCATTGATCGACACGAAAGGATCGAACGCGGTGTGGGCTTTGGCGCGTGTCGCAGCCATCCAGATCGCCTGATGTCGGCCTTCGAGCGAGCCTGTTGCGACTCCGGCAGCGCATGAAGCACATTGCCCCATTTTTTGCAACCAGCAGGGCTGGCCCTGCGTCGCCGCAAACGCCTCTTCCAGAGCCGCCCAGAAGCCCATTGCGCCGTCGCCGACGGCCAGCCGTACCTGCTTGCACGCCCCGCGCTTTCAGATCGAGCAGCAGCTCCAACCACGATGCCTTCGCTTCTCGATACCCGTCGCCGATCGCCATGCGCTCTTTGCTCCCATCGGGCTTCACGCCGATCATCACAAGCAGGCATTGGCCATCGGAGTTCTCGCTGCGCGGCCCGATGTGAATGCCGTCGACCCACCAATAGACGTAGCACGACTTCGACAGGTCACGCCGACTCCACGCCGCATGCTCTTCGGCCCACTGCGCCGTCAACCGGCTCACGACACTCGCCGACAAGCCCTTCGCGTCCTCGCCAGCAGCACGCGCAACGCTTCGCCCATGTCGCCTGTCGAGATGCCTTTCAGAATAAGCTAGGAGCGCCGCGCTTACACGGAGTGACTTCCTCACATACGGCGGCACGATCGACGAATTGAACTTCACGCCCGATCCTGATCGATCATGCACCTTCGGCACCTTGTCCGCAATCGGCCCGGCCGCCGTCAACACCTCGCGTTCGGGCAAGTAGCCGTTGCGCGCCACAGCGCGTTGCCCGTGCAGCGTCTTCACGTTCTCGAACCGCTCCAGCAGCTCCGCCAACTCCGCTTCAATCGCTTGTTGAATCACCTGCCGCGCCCCTTGACGGACCAATTCGTCCAGTCCGAGGCTGGCTCCCGATAGACCGACGACTGCTTTTTCCGTATCCTTGCTCATGGTGGATGGTTTTGTTGTTTGCTGGTTTCCGACTTCGACAATCAGATTCTCAGCTGAAATCTCCACCACCTTCAATCTCCTGGCTCAACTCCCCCGTACATTAGATTAGAGCTTATCTCCGCAGCATCGAAACCGCCCCTGTCCGCTTGTCAGTTGGACGTGAAAGCTGCTGACGAATCACCCCCGGCAGATGCTAACAAGGACAAGACAACTGAACTTCGCAACGTGCATCAAGGGAGGAGTTGCATCCTGACGACTCATACAAGCACCAATATGATTCGCCCACCGACTTCAATTGTTAGGCCGAGCCGGCAGGGATTCACGCAGACTATCAAGAGGGATGTGCCGCTCTCCGTCGGCTTCCTGAAGAACCCTGAACACCTTTTGCTCAGCGGGGGTGGAGATGACAAAGTCGTTGTACGCATTCAGCAGAAGATTTCGATAAACCACGAATAAGGTTGCATCGTGATCCGCGGACAGGTCTTCCGCCTGTCTAATGTACTGGAAGAAACGCCTTAGTATATGTAATCGACTTACGTTCACCACCTTTTCGTCATATGAGATGGCGAAGAATCGGAAGAAGTCCTCAGCCGACGAAAGCTGGTGCAGTTTTTCAATCATTGCTTTCACGTGGTTTGCTCCGTATCTAACAAAGTTGGCCGCGAAGCCGCCCGTAGCGACCCCGACGAGTTTTATGCCATCGCTGAGCGCTTTCTCGTTGACGAAGGGTCTTAGTTCGCCCGTGCCTTCTGACGTGGCGATCGACGGCACGCAAGGTTCATGCCATCCCACCTAAACCTGAATGATGTTTCTAGCATTCATCGCCATTTTTGATGACCGTAGGTGGGCCGGTGTCACGTCGCCTTGTCTGAATTGTCTGGATTCGGACAGCGCGGCACGTTGCGCGAAGTGCATCCAACCGGCTTCGACTATCTGCGAAACTTTACTGAACATGAATTGGGACGCTGCTGGCGCAACCCAGTCTGCTCGTGCTACCACGAACGGACTTCGCCGCCGGATAGGTACCAGCAGCACCTGTCTGATGATGGATGTAGGATAAGCCTACCTTTTCAAGCATTTGGACTCACAACGGTATCGCCTGCGTCGATAAAACTTCCCTTAACACCTTGAAGCTACGCAGTTCCCGTACTCCTGGCAGGAGCAACAATTGTGCAGCATCTAACCGGTTGAAGCTCTCATTGCCGCGTGCACGAACGAGCAAGAAATAGTCAAACTCCCCGCTCACAGCGTGGCACGCAACGCAGCCCGACACTTTCTGCGCCGCTTTCTCGAATGCGGCAAACGCTTGGGGCGTCGAGCCGTCCAGCACGATCCCGATTACGGCGAACATGCCCGCGCCGAGGGCCTTCGCGTCGAGCAGTGCGACGACTCTTCGTATCAGCCCCACCTCCTTGAGCCGTTCCACGCGCCGCAGGCATGCCGGTGCACTGCGTTTCACTTTCGCTGCAAGGCTGACAATCGATAGCGAGGCGTCTTGCTGCAAGTGTCTGAGGATCGCGCAGTCTACGGAATCCAAGGCGGCCATGTCCTTCTGCGCGGCGACTGGATGCGCTGTCAATTTCATTGCACTCATCTCCCATCCGACGAATCAAAACCATTCGAAAAATGTATCGTTGTCTCATGCGCTGCCCGTGCAACTCGCCTTCCCGAGCGAGAGTCGCTTGCGTCAAACCATTCAATATCTGCTAACTTAGTGCCGCTATACAGCCCGTATTCAATGAGCGTGGCGCTAGTTTCTCTGTGCGCAGGACTAGCGCAGTTCAACGTCGAATGTAGACGTCCGTGATCGAAAACATCAACTGGTCAAAAAGAACGTCAATCGACACGCGATGAGTCCCAAGGCACGCGCCTCGGATCTCGCTCACTTGTTCCCAATGGCGCGAGCAGATCTCCACTGCGCCGTTCCGAACATCGCTTCACTCTTGATAGCGACCTCAACGAGGCGAGTTCAACAGCGTGAATGATTTGGCTTGTCGGTTGCGCACTCGCCCCAGGAAACTGATTACGCGGCTGAGCAATAGCGTATTGAGCACGAGCGCTGTGGCTCGGTACTTGCTTTCCTTGCTTGTGCAGATGCACATCGTCAAGACGGATATCGTTCTCTATTAATTTCCCCAGGAAGATCCATGATTTCCCAACGATCAAGCATATCGACAGAAACCCCGTGTGAATTTCTGACGTTCACGGCGCGAGCAGCAAAAGAAGCCGCCGAGCTTGTCGCACAGAGCCACGAAGAGCCGCTGTATATTCGGCTGCGCGCCGAATTTCGTGCTGGAGGACAGCTAGAATACTTTATTATCCTGGTTGACTCCGTAAGCGATTCCGACACGAAGGTGTTTACACAGGGCCTCACTGTATTCGTTGACGAGACTAGCCTAAGATATTTTATCGGCGCCCAGATCGACTATGAAGAAGATACCCCGCTTCCCCGCTTCGTGATTGAAATTCCGAGTGTATCAACATCTTGCGGCCGCAGTGAAGCATTTTCCTCATGTCCGCGCTGACATCGTAGCATGCGAATATTTATATCGCTTGCACGAGGTCTCGATGCAGAACAAAGATGGCGAATCGGCAACGCGCGGACCACCGAATGGATGAGCTTCACGCAAACGTCGACTAGTTTGCGCGCTGGTATCAAAAGTACCGGAATGAACGCACTCACGGGTTCATTCAGTCACCTAACACCCGTTGCCATCCATATGTGAGTACCGCCGGGCGAGCAATCACGCTGGCATCAGCCGGCGGAGCACGAATCGCAACTTCACTGGATCGACGCCATACGTGGTGCGCCATGCTGTCCTCCAGCATTACCAACCAATTTCCCTCGGGCACTGAGGCGCGTGACTCGACAAACCCACGCTTGCCGATAACATTAAGCTCACAAGCTTGCATCGAAGGGGCAATTCGACGCGCAAGGAGGACGCGCGAGGTCCGATCTTGAATAGTTGCAGTAGAATTGTGCTCTACGCCGCACTCCCGCTAGCCTGTTCGACTTGATTGAGACGGCCGCTCAACTCGTTGGAAATGCGCCGCACTTCAGTCTACAACGACAGTTCGAAGACGCAACCTTCACAGCGATCAAATTGATCGGGATCGAGCTGGCGAAACGCCTTCGCGAAGCATTCGGCGCTGTGGTAGCTCGCCGCAAAGCCAAAGTCAGGCGTATCTGCGGATCGATCCAGTCGGTATAGGGTTCGCCGGCCGAGAGGGCGACCCTGAGCTGTTTGACCGAATGCGGCAACATCGGAAGCGAGCGGGCGAAGAGAGATGGAGGAGTTTGCGAGGCCGCCAGCTCTGTCATGCCGACGGGGGGCGGCAGAAGAAGAATTCACTCACACTGCCCGCTGCGTTTCGAAATGTGCCTGATCGTGGTGGATCATCAGCGGTTGATCCCGGTAAGCTCATGAATCCGGCACGGGCTCATGCCGCGCTCGAGCAACGTGAATATCGTGCTTTGCAAATACGGCATAAAAACGTACACCACTTGGCCTCCTTCTTCGAAGGAGCCAAGAATCGATGCCTTGCAACATCGTCCGTGGTCGCTCAGCCGCTTAGCGCGGGAACGTCAGACGTGGGGGTTTGAAATGCCCGTCGCCTGAGCAATATGGTGCCCGCTTGGGCATCGCGCGCACGAGGCATAGGCAGTTCGTGTTTGTAGGCGCGTATCCGTCAGCTAGGCAGCGCGAAAGACGAGACTGCTTCGCGAAGAATGGCGACTTGGTCCCTGAGCGAATGCGCAGCCGCAGCGGCCTGCTCAACAAGTGCAGCATTCTGCTGCGTCACTTGGTCCATTTGGCCAATAGCCTGGTTTACCTCCTCTATGCCTTCACTCTGTCCGCGAGACGCATCACTGATCTCTTCCAGGATTTCATTCACGCGCTGCGCCGACGCGACGATATCTGTCATCGTTGAGCCGGCGTTGGCGACGAGCAATGCGCCTTCTTCAACGCTGACTGTCGACGTCCCAATTAGCGCCTTAATTTCCTTCGCCGCTGTTGCTGAGCGCTGTGCGAGGCTTCGCACTTCTGCGGCTACTACCGCAAAGCCCCGCCCCTGCGCACCTGCCCGCGCCGCTTCGACGGCCGCGTTTAGCGCGAGGATGTTAGTCTGGAATGCGATTCCGTCGATTACTGCAATAATGTCACCAATCTGCCTTGAACTGCTCGTAATGTCTTTCATCTTGTTGATCACGTCGTCGACAACACGGCTGCCACGGGTCGCGATCTCTGCGGCTTTGCTCGCCAGATCCGCAGCGATGGCCGCGCTGGCGGCGTTATGCTTCACATTCGCAGTCATGGCATCCATGCTCGATGCGGTCTGCGCTAACGCCGCCGCTTGCTCCTCCGTGCGCTGCGACAGGTCCGTATTGCCAGCGGCAATTTCGGCTGCTCCCACATTGATATTCTCGGCACCGTGGGACACTCGCGAAATTGCATCGATGAGACCGCTTTGCATGACGTTCAGCGCACGTAATAAGCTCTCTCGGTTGTGATGCATGACAGGGATGGGAAAGGTAAGATCGCCGCGCGCCATGCGCTGTGTGGCCGCAACTGCCACTTCCAAGTCGCCGCCGAGCGAGTGTCTTATGCTGCGTAAGACGAGCAACATTAAAATAGTGGCGACGGCCCCGAGGGCGACAGTGATTCCGATCCAGCGGACGAGTTCATTGTAGAACGCTTTTTGGACATCATCCATATACATGCCCGTGATGAGAATCCAATCCCACGACGCGAACCGGAGCGCATAACTCGTTTTAGGAACAGATACTTCACTCCCGGGTTTGGCCCACAAATACTCCACGAATCCGCCCTTACTCTCATCGGCCACGTTCGCCAAATCGACGAAGAGGTGCCTGCCAGCCTTGTCGGTGAAGCTTGACATGTTCTTGCCGACGAGTTCAGGCTTGAATGGATGCATTAGCGCGACTGACTGAGAATTGATAACAGTAAGGTAGCCGTCTGTGCCATACCGAATCGACGAAAGCACTTCCAAGGCCTGCCTCTTCGCCTGATCCTCGGGGATCGCATGCTGCTGCGAAAGCTGGTAGTAGTGACTGACGATCGAGTTGGCTTCTTCAATCAACAATGAGAGTTGCTCTTGACGATCTGAGATCGTCTTAGCCCGGTTCTGCCACGCGCCAAAGAAGATAATCATGATGATCCCAACCCACAGGATCATGATTGTCGAGGTTAGTTTTCTATTGAGGGTCATGGCGTAAGTCTCCTTATATCGCAGAGCCGCTGCCTTCGCAACAGCATGAAGCGTCGGACTAGTCGGGCTATTCATCCATGTAGCTGTCCAACAACTGATTCAAAATTGCTTAGCTACACCTAATGCCGTGTACCTGGCACAAAGGGCTAACGGCAGGTCCACGGTATGAGACCGCACACCGTCAGCGTCACTTCTGATGCAGCATACGATCACTGATATCGACCAATTTCTCGAAAACTGCTGTCATCCAATTCTGATTATTGCGTAAGGATTCATCTGGCTAACTGCCCCACTATTTGAAGGTTTCGTGTACTACTCTTCAGGGCTGCAACGTGGACGTGGCACCCAAGGCTGCGTTGGACCAACCTGCGGCACTCACGCTCCGAGTAGGTCCTTCGCGATCCACTTGCGGGTAGATTGGCATTGCCACGGACATACTTGGACGCAGCGCCGCCTCGACCAGCGCGTTTGCCCTCCTCGCCGCAACGCTGCTGCCCGTCGCGGCTGCTCGAAACGCCCTGCAACTCAGTGTCATGCTCTGACATACGCGTGCACTTCCCGACTGGCAAGCACTGGTCGACCTCGCCGAGTGTCACTGCGTGGACGTCATTAATCGATTGCAAAAGGGGCCGATGACCGCAACGGGGGCCTCGATGATCGGCGTATTGATGGCACCACAGGATGGGCTAGGGAAACCACATTGCGGGCTCATGGTCTCTCAGGCGCCGGTCCAAACGAAAGAAATTTCCGCAAGCTTTTTGCACTGGCACAACTATGCCGGAAGCGATAACTCTCGTCCCCGGTTTAACTGACGTGGCAGTGAAGCGTGAGCCGGTCCGCCAATGCCTTCGCCATCTCGCGTTGTGGCACACGCGGGACCATTCGCCGAAGTCGAGATTGATGGTAATCGCCCGCGCACTTGTGTTCGTACGGGCGGCCGAGCGGATGGAAGAGGAGCGCTCCGCCGACCCGCCTGAAGGGCTAAAGTTCGACGAGCATAACCAGCACGGCGCAGTACGCCCAGCCGCAATCCGCCCCACGCGCCTCTGCTCCTTCTCCGGCTCCACGCGCAGTGGCGAGACCCACTGCCGGTGATGCCGCATACGCCAATAGCGGTCACTAGTTGATGTATTGTTCAGACACGGTCCGCCGGGTCGTGTGCGGCCTCCGTAAAACTCATGTCGGCCAGTGCATAATAACTTCGCGATCAACGTCAACAGCCGAGCCGTCGCAGTCGAACCCGCCCAGATCGCGATCCACCGGAAACTTCGCCAACCAAATCTGACCAGAGAGCGGATTTGGCTGGTGTGTGCGGTACGTTCCTGGCGCTGGTGTTCGAGTTCGCGGTGCACAGGCCGGTCATTTTCCTGCTCGGCAGTAGGGATCGCACCACCGCGCCGACGCACCGCTCGCCGGTGTGATAGCGGATGAGATCTGCAGCATGCTTGTCGCTGTCGAGCCGGTCCGTCTTGCCACGACGCGCACGGCGGTTCACCTCGATACTGGTCAAAGCCACAATGGAATCAGCAATACCTCTCATCCAGCGGTGCAGCCAGAAGCCGTCGTGACCAGCTTCATAGCAGCTGTAGACTGGTCCATCGCTGCCGAGATGGCAACGCGCTCTCGCATTCGTGATGGCGCCTATTGCCCCCGGTCACCATACAGCGATTCGGCGCGCGCTGTCCATCACCCAGTGAGAACTTGCAGTTCTTTTCGCCTAGGTCAAAGGCCATGTACGGCGGCCACCTAGCGTCGCATTCCGCCCACGAATAGCTGTGTCAGACGCGTCCATTTGCGTGCGCCTTCGAAGGAGATCTGTGTGCAAATTCTGCGTTACTCCAGTCGGGCTTACTGCCGCTGCTCTCCCTCATTGCATCGGGTTAATTAATCGAGATTTGCAACTTCCAGCAGTGGCTTTTGTTGGATCGATTCGAATCGGATTGCGGAGAGCGGCCAAACTTCGGTGTTATGAACAACCAGTCAAAAAGTCGTGCGGACCGCCCTCTGCCGAGTGGCCGCGCACGATCGCCCACGTCGAGGGGCTGGGCAAACCAAGCCTAGGCAAAGACCATTGCCATCAGCGGACAATGTCATAACTGTAATCAGTCTTTGCAATATCGACCGTACTCGTATCGAGCTTTTCGAAGAATTCGTCCAGTAGTGACACTAGCACGCGCAAACCACCCTCATACCCCCAGGTTGGGAAGCGGTGATAGTGGTGGCGGTCAAAAATAGGAAACACGAGTCTCACTAGCGGTGTCCCCGTATCGCGCTCCAAGTACTTCCCGTGAGTGTTGCCGATCAGGAAATCGACTGGTTCGGTAAATAGCAGCGAGCGCAGATGCCAAAGATCGCGCTTCGGATATGCCTTGCATCCCGCGCCGTATGGCGACGCGTCCAACAACGCCTTGACCTTCTCGGCCCATCCGTCGTTACCGTTTGTCGACACAACATGCACCGGCTCCGCACCGAGCTCGAGCAGGAATTGCGTGTAACCTAGCATCTGATCGGGATCGCCGTAAAGTGCATAGCGTTTGCCATGGAGAATAGCCTGACTGTCCGCCATTGCATCAACGAGCCGCCCCCGCTCCCTTTCCAGTTCTGGCGGGATCGGTTTACCCGTGACACGCGATATCTCCATGAGGAAATGGTCGGTACCAGCAACGCCGACTGGTGAATTAAGCACAACTACCTCTTGGCCGTGTTCCGCGATATACTTCGCCGTCTTTTCGCAGCAATACTCCTGGAAAATGAACGTCGCTTTCGCATTCAGTGCGCGTTCAACTTCGTTCTTCGTCGTTCCGCCCTCATACATGCGGAATTCGCCATCCGTTGGCGTATTCCATGTATCGGAAGGATCGCAGATGATGTTGACGCTAACGCCAAAGAGATCGAAGATACGTCGAATCTCCTTGATGTTGCCGACCACGAAACCGTCAAATCCACCGATAAAGTTTACACTCTCATCCCGCACACGTATGAGTGGCGTTGCCGTACCCGCCTTGCCATCCCAGAAGTGTTTGAGAATGCCCAATAGAGCATTGTCGTAACCCGTCACGTGACTGCCGACAAACGCGGGTGTATGAGCGAACGGCACATCGTAGTCTTGAGGAACACTCCCCTTCTGCTTACTATTCTTGATGAATGCATCGAGGTCGTCACCGATGACTTCCGCCATGCAGGTCGTCGAAACGGCGATCATCTCGGGCTTATAAAGGTTGTATGCATTCGCCAGACCGTCGATCATATTGTTGAGCCCCCCGAAAACCGCCGCGTCCTCGGTCATTGACGAGCTCACGCACGACGTCGGCTCCTTGAAGTGCCGCGAAAAGTGCGAGCGGTAATAGGCCACGCAGCCCTGAGAGCCATGCACGAAGGGCAGTGTTCTATGAAAACCATTCGCCACGAATACCGCCCCAAGAGGCTGGCAGGCCTTCGCTGGATTGATGGTTAGCGAGTCGCGCGCGAAGTTTTTCTGCTTGTAGTCTTCAGTCTTTGTCCATTCGGCAACCTCCCTCACAGCCTCATCTGGATGGTTGAACTCAAAATTTTGCTTCTTGTTGCGCAAAAGCGCCTGATATTCCGGCTCGCGAAAGAGCAGTTCGTGATCGAGAATGTTGTCGCTTGATTGGGGCATGACTCGCTCCTGAATCGATTTCCTGAAGAGCCTTCAGACGACACGGCCGCATCGCCAACGGCCCGCCTGGCTCACGCCGCATTCTTCCAGGGCGCCTTGGAAAGAGTCCACACAGGACTCGAAATTGCCATGTCCATGTCGCGCGCAAAGATTGCGAAGCCGTCATAGCCATGGTATGGGCCTGAATAATCCCAACTGTGCATCTGGCGGAACGGAACACCCATCTTCTGAAAGACGTACTTTTCTTTGATTCCTGAACCGACGAGATCAGGCCGCATGTGTTCGACGAACCGCTCGAATTCGTAGCCGGTCACGTCATCGTAAATTAGAGTGCCATCCTGGATGTGATGCGTAGTGCGCTGATAGTCATCGTTATGGGCAAACTCGTAGCCGGTACCAACGACTTCCATGCCGAGGTCCTCGTACGCCCCGATGACATGGCGCGGGCGAAGGCCGCCTACAAAAAGCATCACTTTCTTACCCTCGAGGCGTGGCTTATATCTCGCGATAACCGCATCCATCAGAGGGCGGTATTTTGCGATCACCCTTTCGGCATTGACCTTGATCGTCTCGTCAAATCGGCTCGCGATCTCTCTCAGGCTCCTTTCGATCATTGTAGGACCGAAAAAGTTGTATTCCATCCAAGGAATACCATACTTCTCTTCCATATGCCGGCTGATGTAATTCATCGACCGATAGCAGTGGAGCAGGTTGAGCTTCGATCGCGGCGTATTCTCCAGTTCAGCGAGCGTGCCATCGCCCGACCACTGCGCAATGACGCGCAAACCCATCTCCTCAAGGAGAATACGGCTTGACCACGCGTCGCCACCGATATTGTAGTCACCGATGATCGCAACGTCGTACGGAGTTGACTCGAGCGCGGAATGTTTATTGGGATCGGCACGGTCGAATACGCAATCGCGAATCGCATCGTTCGCGAGATGATGCCCAAGCGACTGCGATACCCCGCGAAATCCTTCGCAGCGTACGGGTACGATTGTGTGCCCTTCATACTGTGCGCTCTTCTTCTTCGAGACTGCCTCGATGTCATCGCCGATCAGACCGATCGGGCATTCGGTTTGAACTGATATGCCTCTGTTGAGCGGAAACAGTTCCTGAATCTCATCGACGATTTTGTCGAGCTTCTTGTCGCCACCGAACACGATGTCCTTCTCCTGAAAGTCAGAAGTAAACTGCATCGTGACATAAGTATCGACTCCAGTTGTTCCGACATAATAATTTCGGCGCGAACCCCACGAATACTGGCCGCAGCCGACGGGTCCGTGACTGATGTGAATCATGTCCTTGATCGGCCCCCAGACCACGCCCTTCGAACCGGCATATGCGCAGCCGCGAATCGTCATCACACCTGGCAGCGACTTAATGTTGGACTTCACCCCACAGTCCGGCCTACCCTGCTCGAAAGTGCCTAAATGCTTGGCCCGCCGCTTGGCCATCTTTTCCGGGTAAGCTCGCAGCACTTCGTCAATGAGGGCCTTGTGAGCGGCCTTACGTTCTTCAACCGTTGCGGTCATTGCATATCCATAAGTGGGAGAAATGTGATCGCCGAAATCGGTTGCCGTACGCCGCACGGCAACCGTTGTCCCCGCAGCCGTCAGGTGGTCAGTTCAGCCGCTGCCTTGCCGACCTTCGATTCATCGACCTGCACCATGATTCCTTTTTCCATCAGGAGATCTTCGAGTTGGTCCATCGTGATCGGCGTTGGGATCACGCCATTGCCGGCGTTGTTATGCACCTTTTCGGCAAGCGCGCGATACTGGCCGGCCTGCGCACTCTCTGGCGCGTACTCGATCACCGTCATGCGGCGTAGCTCCGCATGCTGAACGATGTTGTCGCGCGGTACAAAGTGGATCAGACGTGTGCCGAGCATCGCTGCGAGCGATTCCGCAAGCTCGAGTTCCTTGTCGGTCTTTCGCTCGTTGCAAATCAGGCCGCCCAAACGCACGCCACCGCTGTTGGCATACTTGAGAATCCCTTTTGAGATATTGTTCGCAGCGTACATAGCCATCATCTCACCTGACATCACGATATAAATCTCCTGTGCCTTGTTCTCGCGAATTGGCATTGCAAATCCTCCGCACACCACGTCGCCCAGCACATCGTATGAAACGTAGTCGACCCCGTCGTAGGCGCCATTCTCCTCCAGGAAATTAATCGATGTAATGACACCGCGACCCGCGCAGCCGACACCCGGCTCTGGACCACCCGACTCCACACAGCGTATGTCTTTGTAGCCAATCTTCATGACATCCTCGAGTTCGAGGTCCTCCACGGAGCCGGCTTCCGCCGCGAGAGAGAGAATTGTGTCCTGTGCCTTCGCATGCAATATCAGCCGTGTCGAGTCAGCCTTCGGATCGCAGCCGACGATGAGTATCTTTTGCCCAAGGTCGCTGAGCGCCGCGAGCGTGTTTTGCGACGTGGTCGATTTGCCAATCCCGCCCTTTCCGTAGAAAGCGATCTGCCGAAGTTGAGCCATCGTGATACTCCATTGAGATAGAAGGATTAAACCAAGGTTGCCATTCAACGCTGCAAAGCCGCGATCATGCCCTCAGCGTGCAGTGTCCATGATCTTCTTCTGCAGAGTCACGCATCGGCCGGATGGTGTCCGCGCGTCGCTATAGTGCAGTTTCTATGCCAAGGCTCGAGAATGGTTGAAATGCCTTATAAATCGCGCTTTCAGCAAACATACCAGCATGGCACCTACCGACGTTCGCAGCGTCGGCTTCCTGACAAACCGTGCGTCGTTGTCGCAAACCAGATTTGCACCACCTTTTTTTTGGCCAGCCTCGGTCAATGACAGTGGGCCAGCGAGCGGCGGGATTGGTGGTACGGAATTTGCACATGGAACTGCATGCTTCTTATCCAACGACGAACTGTCACCACCATTCCACAGTATTTACTCAAATTGAATAGGGAAACCTAATGAATGATATGACTATCGACAAGGAACTTCACCAGACCATTTTCGCCCGCTTGCAGTTCGAGGGCCGTTTACTTAATGCCGTGTTTAAGGGCCCCACCAGTACGCCTCGGCGCATCGGTTTTCGGGGCGAACTCGCGCTACGCTTCGGACCGCAACTCGCTGACGAGGCCCGCCCCCCTGAACTGTCTTGCGAGCAGGTCATGGCAGTAGCCGACGTCGGCGACCCGCATCTCGTATTTTTCGCGGGATGGCTATTGAGCTTCGAACATCTGAAAGACGTCGCCGAAGTATTGGGAGACGCACTCTCGCCAAAAGGAAAATATTTTCTGTTCTGCGACAACATCGATCTTTCGAGTCGCTATCAGGTGCACTACGAGGACGCAGTATTCTATGTCCTTCCTATCGTGGAATCGACGGTCTACAACGAAATACTTGAGCTCCTGTATCTCGATAAGGCAGAGCTGAAGAAAAAGGACACTGCAGGGAAACTCGACGCGGTCTCCGACGCCGGGTCGAAGTTCGACTTACGTTTCGATTCCCTCACTTACGCGCAGGGACTCGAATTGATGGGCCCAGTCCGTGATCCCAACGAAAACAGACCCGTCTAAGTTTCATTTCGCCGCGGTGCTTCTGCATGAAAACGCCGCCATGCATCTAAGCTATCACAACGCTCACGCAATCTAACTGGAGAATCACCATGGCATTGCTACTCGATGCCGCCGCACGTCGAAGAGCGGACGGTCAGCGCCTCCCGCACGCCGATGAAGGTCTGCAAGCTCCTGCACGTTCGTCAGTCGCTAGATGGCTGTCGGCGCATGAGTTTCCCGATGTCCATTCGTGCAGCGTTGACGGGATAACGCCGCTGATGCTTGCAGCGATGCATGGGGAAGACCGCATCGTCGCCGCGTTGCTCGACGAAGGTGCACCCGTCAGTGCGCTCGACGACAACGACAACGATGCGCTATGGTACGCATGTCTATGCGGAGCGCCCGGACCGATTCTACGGTTGGTCAGTGCCGGTCTAAATGTCGATCATGCCAATGCGCACGACGTCACATGCCTGATGCAGGCAGCAGCCTGCGGCAGAGTCGACGTCATGTGGTTGCTAATATCCCTTGGTGCGAGTGACAGTTTGGTCGCGCCAGATGGGCGAACTGCTTTCGACATGGCCACGGATTTTGGACTACAGCTTCTGCTAACGGTAGACCGACTCAAAAACGCCATGCGTGAATCGTCGCGTTTCGCCGATGATGCCACGTCGCGCAACCTTGCGCATTGAGGAAAAGTTCTCATGCCACTTTACGACTTTGTATGCCGAAACTGCAATTTGCGGTCCGAGATACTTGTACGCCCCAATTCATTGACGTCATGTCCGCGTTGCCGCAGCAATGCACTGGATAAACAGGTCAGCGCACCGTCCGCCCCTCCCCGCAACAAGGCACTCATTACGGCAGCACGCCGCCAGGCCGCTCGTGAAGGGCATTTGAGCAATTATTCCGTGGCCGAGCGCACGCAATTATTGCATCGACCTTGAAACGCCCCAAAGAGCTGCCGCCTGTCATTCCATATCTGCTTGCAAAAAAATTAACTCCATGGAAAATCATATGTCACCGCTGCCTTTTTACCTCAGCGCACAAAGATTCCCCGTTGTAAATCCTGGCAACGGGAAACAACTACGCAGACCTGCAAACACAATTCAGTATATCTCTTCTGCGTGCTTGTTCTGGATATTAACATGGATAATGCCCGCATACTCGCGGAGCGTGGATTCCCATATCGAATCATTTGACAGATTCATGGCTGACACGAGGGCTGCCGCAGCTCAGGATTTTATTGGTCGCTCTTGGCTCGAGTCCGGGGCGCATCTTGAGTCAGATCATCAACCTCCAATATCTCGCAACTACAAAGTCAATGATCCGTCTGCTTTCGAAGGGATGCGCCAAGCGATTATTGAACGTTACAATGGAGTACACGTCTCAAGGAGTTTTATTGCGAACGGCCAAGCCTATGACTGCGTTCCGGTGATGGAGCAACCTGCTGTCCGGACATATCGAATTAGGCAAATCGCAACACCTCCACAGTTAGCGTCAGCGACAAAGCTCAAGCGTGATTTATCTAGCCGATCGGCAGGGTCGTCTGAACAGTTTCAAAACGGTGTGAATACGCCAAGCTGTGGTACGGGCAGCGTCCCCTTGAATAGAGTCACATTGAAAGAGCTTAGTCGATTTACGACAGTAGATGCATATCACAGAAAGGCGCCTCCCCCGATGACCATGCTCCCGTCAAGCAGCGAATCAGCGAATGCACCCTTTATCGCGAGTCAACTGCTCTCCGCGGATCCCTATGCACACAAATATGCGACATTCGTGCAAAACGTCGAGAATCTCGGGGGCAACGTCACGTTCAATGTCTGGAATCCGAAAGTGGATACTGCGGCGGATCAGGTCTTTAGTTTGTCCCAGATCTGGATTCTTGGTGGAGACAGAGCCGGCGGTGCAAACCCTTTACAGTCAGAAGAGACTGGCTGGATAGTATCTCCTTCCAAGTTTGCGGACAATCTGCCGCACTTCTTCATCTTCAGCACCGCCGATAACTACGTAAACACCGGATGCTGGAACAACAGCTGCGGGGATTTCGTGCTGGTTTCGGAGAAAGCGGTACTCGGGGGTGCGTTAGTTGACATCAGTTCTCCCGGCGGTCAACAGCACGAGTTCAGTGCCGGATATCATCGCGACGCATACGGGAACTGGTGGCTCTTCCGTGACGGCGTCGCGATTGGTTATTACCCCGCGGAGTTCTATCAGGGCGGACAGAATAGTCATAACGCGACGTCGATTGGGTTTGGTACAGAAACAACTGGGCTTACGTCTTGGCCAGGCGCCGGTAGTGGTAATTGGGACAGTCAACTATATGGCCACGCAGCTTATCAGCGCAACCTCTACTACTACAACCTCGCTGATACTGCCGCCTGGGATGATCCGCAAGTGTTCGAGCAATCGACCTGCTACCACGCGGCCGGTCCATTCAGCAACGGAGATGGCGGTTATATTCCCGCCGATAACCACAGTCCAAGTTGGTGGACCCGATACGTCTTCGTTGGCGGCCCAGGCGGAACACAGTGCAGATAAAGACGGCATCGAGCGCGTGATTCGTACGGTTATATGATGCATAGACCGCATAAGATCCCGAGATGTGGCGTTTGGTCGTTTATCTCATTGCGTGGAAAGCATCGAAATGCTGACCGAGCCGGAGTGCCGTCGTCGGCGCACGGCGCAGAAAAATCGCCATCGTGCAGGAAAAACTGGAGCCGGGAGCATCGGTGTCAGCCGTGGCACGTCAGCACGGCGTCAACGCCAACCAGGTATTCGGCTGGCACAAGCACTACTAGGAAGGCAGGCCAAGCAGCCGTTGTGCCGGCATCTGAGCTGGCCGCCGCCAACAAGGAAATCAAGGAACTGCAACGGCTACTCGGGAAGGAGACGCTGGAGGTCGAAATCCAGAAAGGAGCCCTGGATTGGGGTCGTTCAAACAACCTGATTGCGCGCGCCCTTGCTGCCAGGGGACGACCGATGAAGACGGTCTGCGAAGTTCTCGGCGTGGCGCGCTCTGCCGTGGCGGTGAAGCGAGCTCGCTCGTGACTGACGCGATGGTCGCCGTGCACGCGTGGCTGATGACACCGGATTGCTCGCGGAGATTCAGGGGCATGTGGCGCACCCGCCGACCTACGGCTACCGGCGTGTCTGGGCGCTGCTGAGCCGCAGCCGGGAGCAGACCGGTGCGCCGCGCATCAACGCCAAGCGCGTGAGCGGGTCATGCGTGAGCATCAGTTGCTGCTGCGCCGCCCCGGCGTGCGGCGAGACAAGCGGCAGCATGACGGTCGCGTTGCCGTGGACCGCAGCACCCCGCTGGTGCTCCGATGGCTTCGAGTTCCGGTGCGACGATGGTACGCCGCTGCGCGTGACGTGTGCGCCGGACTGCTGCGGCCGCGAGGTGATTAGCTGGGCAGCGACAACCGGCGGGCATAGCGGTGATGTGGTGCGCGACGTGATGCAGGCCGCCGTCGAACAGCACTCCGGCACCACGCAGGCCACGCAGCCCATCGAATGGCTCACGGACAACGGCTCTGCCTACATCGATCACCGCACGCGCAGCGTCGCTCGCGAACTGGATCTTGAGCCGCTGACTACGCCGGTCCGTTCGCCGCAGAGCAATCGCATGGCCGAATCGTTCGTGAAGACCATGAAGCACAATTACGTCGCCTATATGGACACGGCGCTCTCGCGTCTGGCTATCGCGTTTCAACACTACAATGAGCGCCACCCGCACAACGCCCTCAAATACCGCTCGCCACGCGCGTTCAGGCGTAATGCGGTGTCATCAACCTAACGGTGTCCGCGTGTCCTAAGTTACAGGGGCAACTCCCGAGGTCTTCTCCGTAGGCGATTCCGAACGAGGCGGAGAACTCACCCAACGCCGACCTTAAATGGTACACGACAACCATGCTATACCGACGCTCAGCTCGCTTTTTTGTGGCGCAAACAGGTAATGAAGTTCGTACGCCAAGCGTTCGCCGTCACCGACTAATTGCTCACTCTGCACTCTCCTCTTAACGTCGACTCGGGTTGATATCGGCAAGTACAGGAGAGGCCCTAATCTAAGCCGGCCAAGGTAATTCTGTGTGCAATCCAGGGAGTGGCATGTGCAGGTGCGCTGGTGATTGCATCGCCCGGGTGATGCCCACCCCGCGCAGGGCCATCGAGCTGACGAGCGTTCAGTCGCCGCGACAGCCTCATGGCTGTGCCGAGCGAGTAAGCTCGAACGAATCGAACGTCGAACCATCGCTCTAACGACTCTAAAACCCGCGAAAACTAGCTAAGGCGTGTTCACACTATCTGAGCCCGTCGACGATGAGCGCGAAATTGAAAAAGGCGAGGAACATCACGTCCAGTTTTTCGAATCGCGAAAAGATGCGGCGGAAGCCTTTGAGGCGGCGAAACAGGCGCTCAACTTCGTTTCTGCGCTTGTACATTTCCCGATTATATTCGCATGGTTCAAGGCGATTGCTTTTGGGCGGAACGACGGGAATGAAACCCAGGTCGAGCGCGATTTGCCGTGTCTCGTCACCTTCATACGCCTTGCCCATGATGAGCTGCAGTGGTCGGTTGGGCCGCCCAAGGCTTTGCAGCAGCGCGCGTCCTTCTGGAGCATCGCCAGCCTGGCCTGGGGCAGCGCGAACGTTATGGCTGTTCGAGCATCCGCGGCAACCATATGAATCTTGGTGGTCCATCCGCCACGGGATTTTCCAATTGATTGGGGGCCGCTTTTTTTAATGCGCCGGTACCATCAGGATGAACCTTTACCACCGTGCTATCCAGCGAGACCGCTTCGATCCTGACGCGAACGATCTGCTCACGCTGCAACTCCGTAAACACGCGATCCAGAACACCACTCCTGGACCAGCGGTTCATTCGCGTGTAGATCGTGTGCCATCGGCCAAAACGCTTGGGCAGTCCGCGCCATTTGCAGCCGTGCTCGGCGACGTAAAGGATCGCATTCAGCACCTGCAGGTTCGTCAAGCTAACATTGCCCCGCTGTCGCGGCAGGTAATGCTCGATCCGCTGATATTGGGCTTCGGTGATTTCCATCACCGAAGTATACGATCGAACACAATTAGTGTGAACTCGCCCTAGTCGACTGCGTCATTGAAATGGCACTGGTCGAATTCGCCGCGATGGATCGTCGTACTTCCATTTAATCGGCCTGGGATTCTTGTTGTGCTCGCGGATGTAGCGCATCAGCTTGCGCTCCAGATCCTTTACCGTAGTGAAGATGCCTCGCGCAATCACGTCGCGCTGGATGCGCGAGAACCAGTTCTCCACCTGATTGAGCCAGGAGGTATAGGTCGGCGTGTAATGCAACCGCACGTTTCGGTGTTGCCGCAGGAAATCTTGCACGCGCGGGGTCTTGTGGCTGCTGACGTTGTCGCAGATCACATGGATCTCTTGTTTGGGCCGCTGGCTGGCGATAACGTCCGTGAGGAAGGCCACGAACTGCTCGCTGGTATGGCGTGGCGCCGTCTTGCCGATGACTTCCCCGGTTGTCGTGTTGAGCGCGGCGAACAGGCTCAGCGTGCCGTTTCGCTTGTATTCGAAGCCGTGGCTCTCGGCGCGCCCGGGTGACAGCGGCAGCATCCGGTCTTTACGATCCAGGGCCTGAATTGCCGTCTTCTTGTCTACGCAGAACACCACCGCGTGCGCGGGCGGGTTCAGATACAGACCGATCACGTCTGCCGCCTTAGTCTCGAAGTCAGGATCATTAGAGACCATGTGCGTATCGAGCCGATGGGGCCGCACGCCGTGCTTGCGCCAGATGCGCTGGACCGTCGAGGCGCCCACATCGCCCAAAGCCGCAGCAAGCTTGTAGCTGCTCCAATGCGTTGAGCCGTCCGCAGGCCGGTGCTTGAGCGTGAGATTCAGAACCCGCGCCTCCAGCTTTTCAGGCCGATGCACCGGGGCTCGTCCCGGATGGCGCGCGTACAGGCCTGCCAGCCGCTCGGCCAGAAACCGGCTCGCCCAACGGCTAATGAAGCGGGAGTCACAGCGCAGCCGCTGCATGATCGCCTCACGTGTCTCTCCGTCGTCAAGCATCAGGATCAACCGGGCACGCCGCTTGTCCGCTGCGCGCACCGTTTGGCTACGAGCCGCCGACAGCAACTGTTTGCGCTCAAGCGCGGTCAAGTTCATCTTTTCCATGCGTTTCATTGAATACCAAATCAGGTGCTTTTTCAATGACGCAATGGACTAGTCTAGATCACCGTCGTGTGGTAGGCCGCCTCGCAAAGTGCGATTTTTCAGTCGCCATCGCAAAACGCCTCCTCTGCCAGTATTAGCATATCGGCTCGCGCTGCGTCCGTGGTCACATCAATACAAACGCCTGTCCATGTCGCTAGATAGACCCGGCGACCACGGAACTCGATGAAGGGCTTCTCATCGCTTATCTCGGCGGCGGTGAGCCGAATGACACGGACGTCGGGATAGCGCTTTCGCCAAGTTACCGCGGCTTCCAGCAGCGTCGGTTCGGTAAGAACCAGTTCACTAATCGCATGAATCTGCTCCACAGTAAGGCCCATGTCATTCGCACCCGCCTGACACGCGCCGCGCCTCGACAGTTACCGGAAGCGTGGTGTCGTCCGCAAGTTCGGGCAACTGAAACTGCCAGCCGTTAGCAAGCGTAATACGTCCACCCCACAGTTGCGCTCCATCGATGTAGACGATTGGCTCCTCAAGATCTTTCTTTGGAACGTAGGCCTTGAATACGCCATTGTCATCCTTTCGGATCGTGACCTTCACGTTTATACCCCCCGGGTTGATTAAGCGATTCACTCCACACTTATGGCTGCGGCAACCGACGGACGTGCCGCGCGTGCGCAGTACGATGCCTCCTCGTCTCACACAAACAGGATGAGTTAAGGGAGTCCACCATGACCGAACAGCTCCCTAACA
>NZ_BBJJ01000078.1 GCF_000739815.1 Paraburkholderia mimosarum LMG 23256 = NBRC 106338 | reverse complement strand
TCGGCCAGATTGCGGAGCTCTGTAAGGATGCAGACGATAGCAACTGCAGCCAGCGCAACTGGGAGCCAATTGAATGGTGACGCTGCTTCGCTGCCAAGCACTCTGCGTGTCGCGACAACGTGGGCTGGAAGCCGGCCGCGGGTCGAGAGTGTCCGGCGATGGAGCAGTTGTTGGGCTGCGGCAGCTCAATCAGCAATATTCCCATTGGCCGCCTCTTCAATCTGGGCACTGCGCATGCGTTTCTGTCCGATCTACCCGAACCGACAGATCGGCTGATCCGCGTTCTGCCGTCATCGGTTGCGTTGCCGCCTTCTTTGAAGCTGTGCGCCTCTCCGAATTGAGCGCTTCTTTGAGTTCGAGTCGACGGTGCTCAAGCAAAAGTCTGCCGGGCGGCCTCGCCAGGACAATTTCCGGCGTTTCCAGAAGCTTAACGAGTTCGGCGGAAGTGATGCCGGCGATTCGCGGTACGAGCTGTGCTCTCCCGCTGGCGCGGAGCGAAGAAATCGCCCGGTCAATGGCCCCCAGAAGATCCTTAGCGAGACTTGTTTCATACTCCATGGCACTGGATTGCCCGATCGTCGTCCCGCTAGAGTCTCCTTTCCCCAGTATTTGCAGCAGCAAGTGCCTGAGCGAGCCGGTGGCGTACATGCTGAGGACGTCGACGGCTTCGAGGGTGACGCGCAGACTCCGGAGGTCGACGGGATTCCATGGGCAGGGGCGCTTGGTGAGATCGAGTTCCAGTGCAAACTTCCAGACACGGCGGAACAAGCGGATTGGCCCATCGGGTATCCGCACGCGGTTGTCGCGCTTGCACCAGCTGAGAAAACACTTTTCGCTGTTGATCACGTCATAGCCGGGGTCCCCGCGCGCGCTAAAGTAGTCACGAAGGGTATTGAGTTCCACATATCGAATGACTGCTGCCCGCTCGTTCGGTTGCGGGAGTGAGCACTGGACGAACGCGTCCAGTAATCCACTGGCCGTAGCGGGAGGGCTCTCCTTGACCTGCTCCTTTTGCTCGTGAACCCAGCGCGCACATGCCAGCGTGAAGTCTTTGCCCAGGACAATTCGCCTTCCGGACTTCGAGAGCATGTAGTACGTGACTGCTCCCTTCCTGCCCGGACGCGCTCGCATACCCGGAGGCCGGCATTGATCACGCGCCATGGCCATTTCTCCGCGGCGTATAGGCTAATGTAATCTCCGATCGCATGTGACCCTTATTTTGTGAGGCGATTTCGAGAGCGTCAATTACGGCAAATTTCAGTCCAAGCAGCGTTTCGAGGCGTCGCTGAACATAGGCATGCCGCAGTCCATGAATGCCAAGGCTGTAACCAAGGGCACGCTTGCTGGCCTGTGTGAACGATTCGGACAGATTTTGGCCCCCTCCAACATCGAACACGTAATGGCGGTTGATTCCCCTGTCGATAACCTCGCGCGGCTCGTCAAGTCGTACGTTCCGTATTGCGTAGGCGAGCGCTGATGGAACCCATACCAGACGTACAAGTCCGCCCTTTCCGGTCGTGCTGAAAAGTTCTCCTTCAGCGAAGCCCGCAAACAGATCATCTCGCCATGGGCGGTCGGCAGTACGTGCCAGTTCGTGTACTTCACGCAGCTCGTACATTTCGACCGCGCGCACTCCAGAATGAAACACGAAGTGTGTCGACAGGCTGTGCCGTGGACACTGCCGAGCCGCGATTGAAACGACTTCGGAGTGTGTATACGCCCGGCCGTCGACAAACGTCGGAATTTCCGCGTCAAAGACGGGAAGCGTGACGCAGAATACGAGCGCCAGTGCCTGTCTGTGCTGGTCCAGTGTCTTTTGGCGCCAGCGCTTTCCTTCGAATGAAAGATAGTTTTCGATTTCGAGGCGGCAGGCTACCGCGTCGACGCTGACACCGGCGGCCAGGCGCCACTCGAGAAAGTCCTTCACGCATTGCTGGTAGTTCCGCGCCGTGCCAAGGGACGTGATCAGGTCTCGGGTATGCGGACCCAGGTCGCGCTTCTTGTGCCCAAGCATGAGTACTGTGGAAATCAGGCGGCGTGCCTGTTCTTCTGCAGAGAGCGCTTTGGATCGGCGGCTCATTTCTTCCCCCTGGCCCATGCAAAGTCGAGTCCGATCCGCCGGAGGAAGCGGAAAACCGTCGTCCGGTGGGCATCGATGAGGAAACGCTTGCGGAGCTCTTCCACCAGGAAATCCAGGGTGTAGCTCTGCGTTCCGGCTCCGGTGATGCGCGACATAGCGCAGCGCCTGAGCCAGGCAACAACGGCCGGCTGGTTGAGCCGGGAATAGCGCTTACGTCGACGAACCATGACGTCTGCCTCCATACATCTGCTCGCCTGGAAGGGTGGGCGCAACCCGCGCGCAGCGAAATGCTGCGGTCTCTGAGGTAAGGCATGTCGATGACGTTGCGGGGTTGATGACATGCGCGACATGACAAGGGGCGCGCAAGGCAGGTGGGGAACCGGTTGCTGGGGACTGTCGCGCTGCCCTATCCGGTGCGTCGTGAGGCGCGACGGGGCTGCCGCTGTCGGATCGAACGAAGATATGGAAGTGCCTGTGACGCCGCGCGAGGAAAGGACGTGCGAAGTGGCCGCGTCGAAGACGCGTTTTCGCTTTTCTCGTCGTGTCCTCAGGACACAGGCGATTAAAAGCATGATCGCCTGAAACCTGTCGTCCGAACGGAAGGTGCTCCTTGTCCGTCGGACGGCAGGCCAGTTCATGTACCGGCGGGGACTGGCCGAATTTAAAATCAATGCCGCGAAGGCTGTCCATATATTAGCAGTACCAATTAAAAAAACTGTTGCAAAACGACAACAGATGATGTGTATGCGCGTAACCGTTCCCGCGTTGTACGCGATGCACCCTGCGGCGGGAGCGGTGAAGCCCGTGGACTCGCGGGACCGTGGTTTCCCGATCATTGAGCGTCCTGCAAGTCTGTCGAGGAGAAGCTGAACCCACCGACGGCGTTATCGAGCAGCTGTGCGGTGAGTTCTTCCGCTGCTGGAACCTGTTGGGGTCCCACCCGCGACGGTGCGAGATTCGTGATCAGTCCGGCCCCGATGGCGTCGACCTGTCCATCCCGCGCCAGCTTGTGAAGAGTGCAGCCGAATTCTGCAAACCACGCGATTGCTGCCGACCGCTTTTTTGCCGAAGGTTCGGAAGCCAGGAGCTCGCTCAGCAGGGGGTGGATCGATGAGTTGATCGTGTACTGGCCGCGGAATTTCATTTTGCGCGCCTCGCGCATGCATCGATCGCCGCCTGGCAAAACCCAATTGCGTTAGCGAAGCGCGGGTTTTGGACAGTTTCTACATTGCAATCGAGCGTCTTGCGAAGATCGGGCAGGTAGTAGTGGGCTGCGCCGCCAGTTGCAATCACGGTCAGATCTTCAGTCGTCTTGATGCAATTCGCAATGGCTTTGCAAATTGGGGTGGTGACGCGTTGGGTGCGCTGGACGTACGACATAAGGTCGATTTCCGCGCCGTTGTGGACAAGCGGGCGGTTCTCGATGATTGCCCGGTCGAGGCGATCCAGATTGCCAAACCTTCCCTGATGTTGCTGCTTGAGCTGGTCTGCAATCTCGCGCAGGACGACCGCAGCGCCACCTGGGAATCCCCCGCAGCGCTGCCTGTCCGGCTTCAGGCTGGCAGAGGCGGTGAGGACGTCCGATGTGCCCCATCCGATGTCAACGACGCAGATTGAAGTGCGGTTGTCGAGGCGTGCGGGGTTGTTCCTTGCAAATGCGTAGAAGGAGCCTAGGGGTTGCGGTATCGCGGTCAGCTGTTCGACCAAGAATTCTCCATGACCGAATTCATGCGCGCCGCGGAATTTTCGAGCAAGGTATTCTGCATGCTGGCCGAACGTATGGAGTGGCAAGCCAAGGGTGAGCTGTTTGAATCGCTTGAATCCGCTCGCGAGGAGCGCCGCGAAAACGAGGGCCGCATATTCTTCGGTTCGTGGAAACTCGTCGAGTTCAGTCCGCATTACGCTCGATGAAACAGGCTCCGTTTCGCAGGTGTCGACGACGAACGTTGCGCCGCCGACCTTGATCTCGAGTTCAGATTTGCGGCTGCCAATCGCTTGAATGCTCGAGTTCAGCAGTGCGTCAGCAGCTGGCGCCACGACCGAGGGGAAACTGAATGTCTTGACGTGACTGCCGTCGGCGCAGGCCGCTTTGACCGCCTTGTATCCCACGTCGATGCCCATGGCGACGCCTTCGGGCGAAATAGTGAGAGTCGGTTCGTGAAATATCATTAGTAGTCCTTGTTGTGCGTTGTTAAGAAGTGCTACGTCGGAGAAGGCACAGTAGTCCCGTCATGGGCTCGCGCGATGCCTCCGAGCAGAATGCTATGGGGTAACAGGCGGTTAGTCTGGGTATCTTCGCAATCCTCCGGTCGTGGATGTGGGGGAACCGTGATACAGCTAATGCTTCTGAAAGATTTACGGCAGTGCCGGCGCGCCCGCTCACGGGCACGACTAGTCGGATTCAGCTGTTGCGGAAGGCTACGCGAGGACGACCGGGCGCGCGACGCCATGACCGGCGGGAGGCGGTCAGACAGAATGGAATTTAATTGGGGGACGCGTTGCTAGGCAATGACAGCCTGAAGCAGCACGGATGATTGCGGGGAGGGGGGTGGCCGGAGCGTGCATTGCCGGACCTGACGCACGCGAATTCAAGCTAAAAAGCCCAAGCCAATCGCGTTGCCAGTGCACGCCGTGCGGTCTGACCTGATCCACGGCGGAGCCGCGGGTCATGCGTGATGCCCTATATGGCTGTCACGTACGGGGCACGAAAACATCGTGCCCGTTGCCTTGCTGGAGTAATGCCGCAGTGGCGGCGGGGGAAAACTTTGACACCAACTGACGAGCAGCATGCGTGTCATTACTACGTAACTGCGTACTATTCTGAATGCTCCCGAGAGCGCTGTCAAGAATATCGATGATCGGTGTCACGCTGTCCTTCTCAGTTCGCCGACAGAGAAAGGGATGGCAGAAATCGTTGCAAAGTCCCACATAAGTCGGACTTGAAGGGCGACACGACAAAATCGGCAGCGTGACGTGCCACGTATGTACGACTTCGCAAGGATGCATCGATCCGGCGCTACGGTGAGCGGTCTGCCGTTGCGAATTTCAAGGTGAGCGTAGCGGCGGGACAAGTTGGGCACGTTCCTCCCGTCTAGCGTGGAAGCGCCCGGCGGATGTGGCGCGGACAAGAGTCGATCAGCAACCGGAAGCCAATCTGAATCGAGGTTCTGTTGCGTTTAAGGATCCAGAATGCACCTGCCAGGGCTGCCGTCTTCGCCATACCTGGCGGGACTTCCCCGGATATTCCTGGCTTTTTAAGGGACCCTGACACAGCCGTCGTTTTGGGAGGAAAAGACGACGCGCTTGATCGACATCTCAGCGATGGGACGGGTTTGAGGGAAGGCTGTCGTTTTCCCGGTCTTCGCGGCCGGATTCGATGCAATTCCGGGCGGCACGAGCCAGGACACGCCTCCCTTTGGATTCGGGATGGTGCGTCCGACGTTATCCGGCGCGTTCCGGGCGCCCGTTGACCGGCGAGTCGCAGTGTTTTCCGTCGCCGGCCCGAGCGGAGTTGGGGTAAATGGCGATAATTCAATTACCGCGTTTGCGAGCCACGTACGGGCTGTTAGTCCGTTGCCCGCGCTGCAGCCCGCTAGAGAAGCCGCCTGACAAGCGCAATCTTCGGATGGTGTTATTCCCGGTGCCCTGGCGCTACCGGGCGAAAAGTCGGCGTGCGCGATGCGACTCTGACACAAATGGGAAATCGCGTTGATTCTCAGGTAGAAATTGGTCGATGTACTGACGGTTTGTTGAGGCGTTGACGAACAGTGACTTAGTACTTGCACGCACACATAGATATGCTAGTATTGCTGCAGCCGCCGCTGCGGCAATACATCGAAGTCGCGCGATCCTCGATCGCCACAATCCGGCAACCCTCAGCGCACCGCGCATGAGATTCGGTTCTGGTTTACTGCAATAGCACCCAATGGTTCGACTGCAGAGTCGGTCTATTGTGGACATCAATTTACGGTGTCGTACGTGACACTATTTGCATAGTTGCGTGTGCAAGCCTCCATTTGTTTCGCCACCCTGTTCAACGTCAGTTGCGATTCAAAATATTCATCCTGAAGTTGCCATGGGCGACGCCAGCTGTCTGAACGCAGTCGTCCGCAGATCCTGGAACACCACGCCGTCAGATTCTTATGGCCATGCGATTCGTTCCTGGCCGTCAACATTTCGCGATTCCAATGCGATGGATTTCCCATCGAAATCGCTTGCCAACGAAGTGCTCCTCGACAGCGGCAGCCGGTAACCGCCTTAAAATCTCGATCTTTTCCTGCCTGAGTGGTCGAGACCTCGCACATTCCGCACGTCAAAGGTTCGGCTTCTTGCGTCATTGACGCCTTGGTCGACGCAGTCCGCGCGACCAGCTTCTAGCAAACCTGCAGCGAAGCACCTTCCAGCAATCCTCAACGCGAAGCGTTTGCGCACTGCGCTGTGTTCGTACGCCTGCGCGTTTTCAACTCCTTAATCAGGGACCCGGCTTTGTCCCTCGACGCGCCGCTTTTCGCGCGTGAACCCGGATGCGTCAATCGCATGGGGATTGGCCACTAGCGCGTCGCGACGCGGTTCCTGGAGGATCGTTCGCAGTCGCACCTGCTGGAGTTACGGCGCCTCCAGCTCTCCCGCCTCGTGCACGAGGCGGCCGTTGTCAAAGGAGTGTTTCAATGCAACACGAGTCGGAAAATAAGCGCCCGGTAGACGGCGTCGTACAGGATGAGCCGTCCGATGGACCACCCCGCCAGGACCAGCCGATGTCGTTTGAGGAGAAGCTGCGCGCTCGCCTCGACGCAGTCACGCCTAGTGATGTAAAGGAATGCGAAGCGTTGTACGACATCCTGGAGCGTGTGCGTCAATGTCTTGGGATCAGTAAATGGAGTGGGCTCCAAGGGTATTTTGGCAAGATTCCGCGGTGCGTGAAGGCCGTGGGGGGCAAGGCCAAGAAGTAATGTGATTTGCGCAGGAGCTTGCTAGGCTAGTGAGCTCCTTTCCTGATCTCGCCGGACTGGGTGAGAGGCTCAACAAGTTCAATGGTGGGTTGGGTCGTCTTGTTACGCAGTGCCTTGTCCCGGCAGTTCCAATGCTGTTGCAGTCGCGCTATCCACGGAGTAGAGAGTCATGGAAAGAAATCGTCGCACCGATACGAAAGCTAAAAAAGATGTGGCGGGCGTGCCGAACCAGGAACAGATGGCAACGGCAATCTCCGAAGCATTGCAGAGCCCGTTCCGCATTTGGGGATCTGGGAATACTGACCAGCCGTTAGTGTTTTCGGATGGTGATGAGTATGACTGGACAGTTTTTGCCAATCACCACCCGAGGAAGAGTGTGGCGGCCATCACCCGCGCGCTGCGCAGGAAGCTTCTTGCGTCGCATAAGGGCGACGAGGCCGCCTACTTTGACGGCCAGTTCTTGACGACCTTTGATCTGACCGCCAAATCTGGGAAGTGGCCAGATTCGTCCGTCGAGCCTGATCCTGGCTATGACGAAACCGCCAGCGTGCGCCACCGCCTGGTTCTTTTCCACAACGACAGGCCGATTGGGTTCTGTACTGTGGGGATGGCGCTGCGGTCTGGCAACGGGACGACTGGAGTCGAGCTCGGACTCAACGTTTTTGCAGTGTTTGTGGAGCCGAAGCACCGGGGACGTTGGCTGAGCGTTTTGCTCGCCGAGGGAGTGTGCGCGCTGGCCGTGGATCTGGTCGAGCAGTTCGCGACGCGCCTGGAGAGGTACTGGACTGGCGGCAGTTGTCCGATTCAAATTGTGTTCGAGGGCGACGCGATCTCTGAGGGGGGCGTCAGGTTTGGCGATTGGGTAGAGTGGCAACTGAAGGGCCAATTCGATCTCGCCGGCCTTGATGACAGCAGTGTCGTACATCTGTCGGAAATCGTACGGCCGGTTCATCATAGTTGGGGTTGACGGCCACGGCGAAAGCTCGGGGGCGTGAAAAGAGTGAGCCACAGTTGAATACGGTCGTTCCTCGTTACACCAGCAACGACCGTATTCAGTGTCTGGAACCCCAAGATATTAAGAACAGAGGTAGTCGGCTGTAGCGAAAACGTCGGGCGCGACCACCGGCATTTGACGGTCGGTCGAGGTACTGGTCCGACAACGACAGCTCACAGTCGGGCCCCCGTCGCGACACGACACACCTGGTGTCGCGCGACAGAGGCAGAATTAAGGTGGTCTACGGATCGTCAGGAGAAGATTGATTGCGCCCCGAGTATCACGTCGGCGGCCCGGAAATCCGCCGTACGTTCGCGCATGCGCCGTACCGCAGCGATAGTGATCGCCTCGCGGACGAGCGCATCGGCGTCGGCGATAGTGCGGCCGCACAGAAGCCTGATCATCTGGATAACGGCTTCCGGTTCCACCTTCCAGGCGTCATCTAGTTTGTTGGCGAGAATCGCTTGCACGTACGTGGACATCGCCATGTTTGTCGGGATGTCGAAAACAATCTTCTCATCGAAGCGGCCGCTACGTACCGCGGCCGCGTCAATCCGGTGATGGTAGTTGGACGCCGCAATGAAGAGCACGTCCGGCGTGCGTCCTGAGGCACCATCGAGCGTGTCGAGGATTTTCTCGGTCAGCATGCCATGTCCGCTGTGTCGTCGATCCTGCAGAATGCCATCTGCCTCATCGATAAACACAACACATGGACGGATGTCACAAGCTTCCCGGTACAGCCGGTCCCACGAACGTGGGTCCGCGATGATGTCTGCTCCAGTAATCTTAAGGAAAGCGAAATTACTTGCCTTGGCTGTAGCCATTGCGCCCTGTGTTTTACCCGTGCCGGGAGGCCCTACAAACAGGACGCCGCGCGGAAGTGTAGAGCCGAGCTTCTCAAGATTCTCAGTTTCCTTCATACGGTAAGCGAGATTGCGCAGCGCGCCGCGGGATGCATCAGGCATGATGATTTCAGTGATGTCCTTGACGCCTTCGGGTAGTCGCCCCTTGCGTCCCTGCAGCAGGCGCATCGCCTGCATGCCGACCTCTAACGTCAAAGTGCCGGTGAATTTTCCGTCGCGATGCATCTCGCGCAGTTGTCCTCCCAGTGCAGTCAATCGCGCGGCGCTGAATCCTTCCCATCGGCGGGCGAGCGCGGTGATCGGCTCTGGCTGTGCAAAACCGTCACCCAACTCATCTGTGATCGAACGCCAGAGGAGCGCGACTCGAGCAGCGAGGTCAGGCGGAGGAATTTCGATCTTGTAGTCGAACCTGCCTTCGCGTTTGCCGGCATCATCAAGCCCTTCGGGAAAATTGGTGGCGCTCACAAGGACCACATTAGATTTTGTACTACGAAGTCCAACGATCTCGGTCAACATTACGTTGGTCAAGTCGCGATCCATCGAGTGAGCATTTCCGTCGCGCGGCTTGATGAAGGAGTCTATCTCGTCGATGAACAGGAGGCAGGTTCCGATCCTTCGTGCCTCTGAGAAGACTGCCTTGACCTTCGCAGGGGTTTCATTGATCCACTTCGACGCGACATCGCCGTAGCTGATCGAGAGAAAGGGCACGTCCAGTTCACCCGCGAGCGCTTCCGCGAAGAGGGTCTTACCATTCCCCGGTTCACCGAACAGCAGGATGCCGTTCCGGTGCGCTTTTGACGCGCCTTCAATAATTTCCCGAGCCGAGCGCAACAGGCGCGATTTCGTGTCGTCCATGCCGACGATAGCTGAAAAGTCATGTCGCGGCTTTCGAACGTTCTCGCTGAAATCCCAGCCGGGCGTGGTTACCTGGGCAGCCGGTACTGCGCGCGGCTCGTGACTGGGGGCCGGCTGATGTGCCGGCGTCGGAGCAACCGGTAGCTCCTGAACAGCCGGCAACTCGTTTGCTGAAGCTGCCAGCATGGTGCGTGCCGCGGGTGCCCGATTTTCAGGACATACATCTGGTACAGGCTGCCGGGACGTGATCTTCATTTCAAGCGGGATGAACACGTGCGTGCCTTCCACAATAATCCCGACAGGCGCACGGCGCTGGTGCAGACGCCAAAGCTTGAAAGAAGCGGCCGCGATGGCGGCAATGGCAGCGGGACTCCATGTCGTGAATGTGAGCGCTGCGAGCGTCATGCCGAAAACAAGTACGACGAATGCTGTCCATGTCCAGCCACGCACGTCGCGGTTTGGAACCCAGATCAGTGACGCAGCAACAAGCGTCACAACCGAAACAGCAAGAGCATGCACGGTTTCATGGTGAAGTAGAGCGTGCCGTTCGTGATGCAGATAAGCCAGGCAGGCGATAATTACAGCAACGCGTAGTATGGTAAGCAATGCGAAATGTAAGGTTTTCATCATGATCTCATGAGAGCGGGTTTGGGATGATGCGAAGATTGTCGTCCGGGTGATCTGGATCCAGTATGCGACCCGTTCCTCGCGACGCAAATCGACAGCGAGAAGCGGGGCTACCAGTGGGGTGCCTTACCTGGCCGCTTCGTGACGCCAGAAGCGGACCGGCACACGCACGCGCCTGCGCTGGGTGCGACGTCTTTTGAACCGGCAAACCGGGACGCGTTTTCTCCTGGTTTCGCGCCGTCGGACGTAACGCAGCGTCGACAGGCGTCGAGGCAGGTCTACGGTAAGACGGGCGAGCCAGAGCCGAATAACCTCGACAGGAACTTCGTCGGGTACATAAAGCGTCATCCGTCTGCTCGAAACGCGAGTCACGGATTTCCCATTGGGCTTGTAGGTAAACCGGCGAATCTTCATAAGCTGACTCCAAAGGCCGTGGCCGTTGAGTTGGGATGCGGTGAACTCACTTCCTGCCGTTACGGCGTAGCCATCTGACGAAGGTAATGAGAGGGGCAAGGACGTCAATAATGAACCCATGCGCCTCATCGATGGCAATCTTCAGAAGCCTTCTCTTGCACTTCATTTATTCGTACTCCAAATTTAGATGGCGAGCTTGTACGCGTGATGTCGCATGCTTTACCGTGGTGGATGCAAAGACATGCGGGCGGAGCGCGTGGGCCGCGTTGTCACGACGCTCGCTGACGTTCGTGACACTTTCAGCTTCTCATGAGATTTTGAGAGCGCAAGTCGCACCGGGTGATGATCCGGGTACAGCACGTGGCCGGAGATGTGGAGCGCCGGCGGCTAACAGAGCATCACCGCGGCGCAACCGGAAGCTTCATGCATGACGTTCGTGAGGCTCGTCAGCTTCCCGAATGGATGGCGAGAACAAACGAACTCGTGCGTCGGGACTGAAGGCGAGGAACTGAGCACGGCGACAAAAACCATTGTGGGCAGGCGCGTTAGGCTTGCTCATCCGTGTAGATGTCGAATGGTGGGGAGCAAAGAACGTGTCGTCTGACACGGGGACTCAGAGAATGCTCAGCGTCGCGAGGCTGCATTCCCTGAGACATGCGCGGAGGTGGGGCGGCGGCAAGGTTGCCGTCCATGGGATATGGCTACCTTCAGGAGAAAGCGCGCAAGTCGAACGTGTGTGCGCCGTACATGACCCCGCAGGTTTGATTAACAGGGCGAGACGCATCATCGACGTCGGTCGCCCATGAAGGACATCGGCTTATTTACGGAGGCAGAAATCTGCGCTCGAAAGGCCGCATGGTCACGGGAAAACGTCCGCGGATCCGCTATTCGTCTTCATCCGATCCCTGGCCATTATTGCTGTTTCGCCCAGATTCAGCGGGTGCGTCAGCGGGTTTCCTGCGGACCTTGCGCAGCGGGCCAGCAAGTACGGTGACGTGTTCCGGAAATGGAACATTGGCGGGTCGCAGGGCTTCTTCACGTGTGGCGAGGGCGAAACGACGCAGGCGTGCCTGGAGTTCACTGGACGTCTCGTCGGGAAGCGGGGCATGGCGCTTTCGTCGTTTCATTACAGGCTCCTCTGAAAAAGTATCGCCCGAACCCGGCTTCGATTTACCTCGTCGAGATACAGCATCATTTGCGACGCGGTGCCGTCCGGTCGATTCTCCATATTAGCCGCATGCAGTTTTCAGGCAAGCCCGGCTGCAAACTTCATCCTTCAACATCGGTAAGCCGCAGGTGCGCGGCGGCGGGGAGTACCTTTCGCGCGTTGATCTCGTAGCCGGAATCAGTCGGCAATCCGGCGCCGTTAGCGGTCGAACGACAAGTCCGATCCGGCCACTATCGCGGCGGGATTGTCACCGGTGGCGCAGTCGAGTGAGACAATGCGGGTGCCAATGAGGCGAATGCGCCGATCCAGCGGGAGCCGTTTCAGAGTTTCAGACACACGCCAACAGCCCGGCGTATGACCGCTCCATCTGCACTGGCTCGGGAAACGACAGGTCGCGCGTGACGACCTTGAAGTCGGCGAACTCTAGCGCGAGGCGACGGACCTCACGTGTTCAATCGCGATCGCGCCAAACAAGCTGCTCGCAAAGATCGGCTCAGAGCTGGACAATCGGACGGCCTCACGATCCTCTCAATGCCGATCTCGAATCGCGCATCTGGCCGCTGGCGGCGAAGAAGGTCAACGGGATTGGACGACGCGCGAACGTACCTCTTGCGAGCATGGGAATTACGACGGTCGCAGAGCTCACCGCAACTGACCCGGCGGTCTTGCCGGAGCATCTCGGACGCACCTCTGCCGCGTGGCCGCCGAGAATCTCTCGAGGCCTCAACGAGCGCGCTGTCGTGGTGTCCTCGAAGCCAAGTCGATGAGTCGCGAAACGACGTTCGAAAGGGACAGGTATGTAAGCCGGGACCGCGCGATCCTGACTCCTGCACTGACGCGCCTTTGCCAACGCGTTGCCGGAGACGTTCGGCGAAAAGGCTACGGCGGCCGGACCGTCGGTCTGAAGCACGGCCGCCTCCGAGGTCTGTGATTCGCCCTCGACATCGGTGTAAGCGATGTACATGTCGTCGACGCCGCGTCGATCTGGTCCGTGAACGTACGAACATCGTCCTTGAAGAGCCGCGAGTCGCGACGATAGGAATCGAACCGGTCGGCAGGCGAGTGGGATCGAGATGCGAGCTGTGCGGCCTTCATCATGCCCATCGCTGAGAAAACACCCAAGGCGCGCGCCTCATAAGTCGAGGGCGTGACCATACCCCGACCCACATAATCGCGTAGCCGCGCAGATCGGCGTGTACCGTCCGCCAGCATTTGCGGAGTCCCATTGCGCGCACGACCAACCACCACCGGCTTGCCTCGCAGTTCCGGTTGGCGCAGCAGTTTTACAGACGCATAGAAGGCGCACATGTCGAGGTGTGCGCGATCCCGGGTGGTCGGTGGCTTGTCACGATGCGGTTAGTGCCACACCGGATGGGCAACGCATGAGAGATCGCTCAGCGAAATCACGCCGGCGCGAATGTTCGTCGCCATCTCTACTAGCAGAAGTTGCGGCTCACAGTGGGAAGTTCACCGAGCAGTGTGCTGACGTCAACTAGCCGGTTGGCCACGAGATGTCTCACTTCGCCCTCGCGCTGCCACACGCCGTACACGGCGAGCAGCGATGAGCCCAGCGCCTCGCGGCGAAACTTCTCAAGCACGGACTGCCAGACGATGATGTTCACAATGCCAGCCTCGTCTTCGAGCGTCATGAACATTACGCCGTTTGCGGTGCCGGGGCGCTGGCGGACCGTGACGATGCCGCAGGCGCGCGCGAGCTGCCCGTTACGATAGCGCATGAGCACATCCGAAGGCACAAGCCGCATCTTCGCAAGCCTGGGGCGAAGCAGGGCGAGCGGGTGACGGCCGAGCGTGAGACCGGTCGAGCGATAATCGCTCACAATCTCCTGTCCCTCGGTCAGCGGCGCCAGTTCCGGGGTCTCGTCGTCCTCGGTCGCGCCGCGAAGCAGGTCACGGTCCGGCACCGCGGCGACCGCCTGCCAGAGCGCGGCCCGGCGCTCGCCGGCGAGCGAGTGCAGGGCGTTGGCGGCCGCCAGCACTTCGAGATCGCGCCGGTCAAGCTGCGCACGGCGGGCGAGATCCGACACATCGCGGAATGGCCGGACCGCACGCGCCATCTCGATACGCGCTGCCGCTTCCTCCTTCATGCCGCGCACCTGTGACAGCCCAAGGCGCAGCGGGTCGCGTGTCGTCGCCCGTTCGATTGTGCAATCCCAGTTGCTCACGGTTACATCAACGGGCAGGACGCGCACGCCATGGCGCTTCGCGTCCTGTACCAATTGCGAGGGCGAATAGAAGCCCATCGGCTGTGAATTCAGCAACGCGCACGTAAACACTGTCGGCTCGTGGCACTTCAGCCACGCGCTCGCGTAGACCATCAGCGCAAAGCTGGCGGCATGGCTCTCGGGGAAGCCATATTCGCCGAAGCCCTGGATCTGGGCGAAGATCTGCTCGGCAAATTCGCGCTCGTAACCGCGCTCGAGCATGCCGTTGACGATGCGGTCGTAGTAGACCCCAAGCCCTCCTTTGCGACGCCACGCGGCCATTGCTCGCCGCAACTGGTCGGCTTCACCGGCGGAAAAGCCCGCCGCAAGCATTGCGACCTGCATGACCTGTTCCTGGAAGATTGGCACGCCCAGTGTGCGCGCCAGCGCCTGCTCCATCTGCGGACTCGGAAACGTCACCGGCTCGATGCCCTGACGGCGTCGCAGGTACGGATGGACCATACCGCCCTGGACCGGGCCCGGGCGCACGATTGCGACTTCAATTACGAGATCGTAGAAGCAGCGCGGCTGCAGGCGCGGCAGCATGCTCATCTGCGCGCGCGACTCGATCTGGAACACGCCGACAGTGTCCGCGCGGCAGATCATTTCATAGGTCGCGGAATCCTCCGCCGGGATGTCCTGCAGTTCGAAGATCTCGCCACGTTTTTCCGACATGAGCTCGAGTGCGCGGCGCACAGCGGAAAGCATGCCGAGCGCCAGCACGTCGATCTTCAGCAGTCCGAGCGCCTCGATATCGTCCTTGTCCCACTGGATGATCGAACGGTCGGCCATCGCGGCATTCTCGATCGGCACGAGTCGGGAAAGTTTGCCGCGACTGATGACGAACCCGCCGCTGTGCTGCGACAGGTGCCGCGGAAAGCCAAGGAGCAGGACCGCAAAGTTGGCCCACTGCGCGATGAGCGGCGCCTCAGTATCGAGGCCAGCCTCCGCGAACCGGGCGAGCAGATCACGGCTCGAGTCGAACCAGTGATGGGCCTTGGCAACGCGATCAACGATGGCGGGATCCACGCCGAGCGCCTTGCCAGACTCACGCAGCGCGCTGCGGGGGCGATAGGTCGTGACAGCAGCGGTCAACGCAGCGCGGTCGCGTCCGTATTTGCGGTAGATGTACTGAACCACTTCTTCGCGTCGCTGGTGCTCAAAGTCCACGTCGATATCGGGTGGCTCACCACGCTCCTTGCTGATGAAGCGCTCGAACAGCATCGACGAACGCGCCGGGTCGACTTCGGTGACACCGAGGCAATAGCAGACGGCAGAGTTGGCGGCCGAGCCGCGACCCTGGCAAAGAATCCCTTCGTTGCGTGCGAAACGCACGATGTCATAGACGGTGAGGAAGTACGGTTCGTAGCTCAGGTCCGCGATCAGTGCGAGTTCATGCTCGATCTGTTCCTGGACCCTGTGCGGGATGCCAGTGGGCCAGCGCCGGTGTGCGCCGGTATATGTTTCCTGGCGCAGGTAGGCTTCAGGCGTGAGGCCCGAGGGAACAAGCTCATCGGGGTATTCGTAGCGAAGCTCGTCGAGCGAGAACGTACATCGGCGCGCGATCTCGACCGTCTCTGCCAGGGCTCGCGCGGGGTACACGTTGGCCAGACGTAGACGCGAGCGCAGGTGCTGCTCCGCGTTCGGCGCGAGATGATAGCCGCATTCCGCCACTGGCTTCCCGAGACGGATGGCCGTCAGCACATCCTGCAGGGGCTTGCGCGAGCGTACATGCATGACCGGCGCGCCAGTTGCCACAACGGGCACACTGTGACGTGCAGCGACCTGTTCGATCACGCCGCGATGAATGTCGTCCATCGCCCGCGCGTGCAGGGTAAGCGCGACCCGGGCGCGTTCGCCAAACGTCGCTGCAAACCATTCGAGCTGCGGATCAAGACGTGACCCGGTGGCCGGATAGTCAGGGCTCAGGATGACCAGACAATCCGGCAGTCCCCTGAGGTGTGCGTGTTCAGGTTCCGGACGATCCAGGTCGCGGGTGGCGAGGCGATACCTGCCCTTCTCTGCGCGCATGCGCGCCAGCGTGATCAGCTCGCTGAGATTGCCATAGCCCTCCCGCGTCATGGCGAGCGCAGTGAACCGCAGAGCCGGCGCTCCGTCCGCATTGGTCAACACGAATTCCGCGCCGACGATAAAGGGGATGCCTGCCTTCTTCGCCTCTAGGTGCGCGCGCACGACGCCCGCCAGCGAGCACTCGTCGGCCACGGCGATGGCGCTGTAACCCAGCTGCGCCGCACGCGCGGCCAGGTCGTCCGCATGCGATGCGCCCCGCAGGAATGAGAAGTTGGAAGCGCACTGGAGCTCGGCGTATGCCGGCAGTGCGCCAAAGTCAGGTGCAGGCATCGGTCACGCGCGCGGCCCCGTCGGCGCCCGATCCACTGGATCCCGACGCCCCGAGTCCGTCTTTCCGCCCTCAATCGAATACTGTATATTTATACAGGTATTCTAGCTCAATGTGGGCCAGTTGCAAGATCTCCGGCGTTTTCCCCGGATTGAACCGGAGCGTGGCGCGCTAACATCACGGAAAGTCCGGCTGTGCCCGGAACAGTAACTGGAGAATGTGAAGTGGGACAGGCAAGACAACGCGGCACGCAGGCGCAACGCATCGCGCAGGCGCGGGCGAAGGTTGAGGCATGGCGTCCGGAAAAGCTGGTGTGCGGCGCATGCAAGACGGCATTCAGTGACTTCGACGCACTCGATGCGCGAAACATGGCGGGCATTCAGGCCGCATTCGGCGGTATCTGCCCATCGTGCGGGGAGACGGTACTCGCCTTCAGCGGCGGGAAGGACGCCGTCGCGAACGCCATGCTCGCGTGGCAGGACGCAATGGAAAATGAAGGCAAGCTCGGCAAGCAGTCGCCGACTGGCGAGCACGTGCCCTTCGATGAAGACGACAGGTCATGAGCGCACATGAAAACGCTGAGGTGCTGCTCGCGTGGTTTCGGCAGCGTTCGAGCGCGACCGTGAGCGACATCGTTGCGTCCGGCCTGATGAAATCGCGCAGGGCTTCTGATGCCGTGCAGTACGCGCTGCGCAATGGCGCGCTTGAACGCATCGTTCGTACCGGCGCAAGCGCGAAGGAGCGCGTTCACTATCGCGCAACCGGCATCACATTGCCCGCACCACGAACACAGACAGGTCAACCGTCTTTCGATGGTTTGCTGAGCGCGTGGGGCATCGTGCTTGAGCCGCCCCAGCTTCTGTCAACGGCTTCGCGCAGGCACCAGATTTCAGATTGCGAATAAAAGGAAAAAGGTTTCGACGACATGGAAGAGCTCTGGTCTGCGCATACGGCGATACAGGAGAGAGTGCCCGCCTTTGTCGCGCGTTATCGCGAGGCGGGCGTCCTGACATGGCGATTGCTCCACCGCATCGAACGGGAGGTCATCGCCGAAGTCGCCTCGACCGGCCGGCATCCGCAGTGGGTCCTGGATGCACTGCGCGCGCGCCTGCCGCTCTGGACTATCCGACGGACGGGCGTACCGTTTCATTTGAGGGCCACGATTTCGTCCCGCCGGTTTTTGCAGCAATCGACGACGCCTGGCGCAGACCCGGCCAGCAGACGGGGCGGTCCGACCATTGAACTGGCTGCCGTCGTCACCGCACGGCGGCGGGCCACCTCATCCGAAAAGACCGTGGAGAAACCAGCGTGGCTCGCGTTCGTCACGGCTGCCGACGCGCTCGCGAAATATCCAGTAGTGCAGATGGTTTTCGGACTCGGCGACGAAGTAGTCGCGCGTCACGATGTGGCCGTCCTGCCAGCCACATTCGATCCGCTCTCCTGGTGACACCATTCGCAGCGGTGTACCGTAAAACGGGCGGTGGCCGCGCATGATGAGCTGGATGGGTACGTCAAGCAGCCATGCCGGGCGCGGAAGATCACCTGGCAGGTCCGTGCTGGCGGGTCTGGCGTCACTGCTGACCGGCACCCATCGCGCAGCCACTTCGGGACGGAAGTCGGCCACTGGGGCTGGTTTCATCACATTTTCCGAACCAAGCCTCGCCACAAGCAGTTCCATGAGCCGTGCGTGATCCTGTGGCGTCCCGCCAGGCTCCGGAAACAGCGATTCGCTCGGTGCCTCTGCTTCCCGGACATCTTTCGCCTCGAGCCTCAGTGCAATGACCGGGGCCACCAGTTCGATGCGCGCGAGCCGCTCCCTGAGCAACCGCATAAGGTGTTCCTCGTGCCACGTCGGCTCGCCGAGAGCAACTTCGACTTCCGTTGGCGCAATGGCTGCGCGGCCACGTTCGTGCTCAAGGCAGACAACGAAGCGCGCAACGGCCAGCTGGCGGGCCGCCAGCCACCCCGTCATCTGCAGCGTGAGCCGGCGCGCGGCGAACAGCGTCGCTTCAACATGCTCGATCCGGTCCGGCAACTCGACGCGCGCATCGAATGCCGGGGGCATCGTGAGCCATTCGTGGACTTCAGGCGCCTCGCCCTTCGCGCGATCAAGCGCATCGAGCAGCGCAGTGCCACACCGCTTTTTCAGCCCGGCGCGTGGCAGCCGCGCCACGTCGTCGATCGTCGAACATCCCAGGCCGTCGAACCAGTCGCTGAAACGGCGTGCCGCAGGAAGTATGGTCAAGGGAATGCGCGCCAGTGCCCGCGTGAGCGAACGCTGAGTGAGCGCAATGCCCCCACCGGCGCGCGCGATGAGCCAGGATCCCTCCGCGGTCGGTGCAAGCGACTGCGTGCACGTGACGCCAAAGTCCGCGACCGCGCGATGGATCCGCCAGCGAAGCGCGCGCAGGCCGCCGAAAAGCCGCAAGCTGGCGCTGACATCGGCGAGTACAACGTTCTCGGCGGCGATCACGACATTCGGCGTGAACTGGAGCAGGGCGAATGCGACGCCACGCACTGTTTGCTCTTCACTTGCCAGCTCGCGCTCCCTGAGATCGGCATTCGGTGCGAGCGTGAGCACGCCGCCCCGGCGCATGCCATCGACGACGCCCTGCGCCCGCGCTGCCGCGTCTGCATCGAGCACACGGCCCTTCTCCAGCACGACGAACCCCTGGTCAGACACCGGCGTGTACCAGGTTGGGCAGAAACTCTCGATGGGCAGGCGTGGCAGATGAACGCCGATCCAGTGGTGCATGACGATTCAGGAGAACGGGCGTAGGGGAGAGCGCAACGAATACCGGCTCATCGCGGTGGGGCCCGCGGCGCTTGATGAATGAGACGTTCAGGCCGCCAGCTGCCGCTTCGACCGATATACGTAGTGGTGCGGGCGACGTCGAAGCCGCCGCAGCCGTGGGGCGAAACAGGAACAGCAGGGTGTCCGTGCGCTGGGCGGCAAGGTGCAGGCGGCGCAGCGCCTCCGGACGGATCTGCTGCTGCCAGAACAGCAGGGCGCCGGCGGTTCCGGCACGAAGTATCTGCTCCGCTGCCCACAGGCTGTCCGCAGTCGTGGGCGCCTTCAGCACGCGCAGATTTTCAGGTTCTATTCCCCACCAGGTGAACGCACCAGGCTGCAGTCGATGCGGCGGCTGCAGCATAAAGACTGGCCGGGATGCGACGGTCTCGAGCGCCGGCTTGAGCAGGCGCAGCTCACCGCAGCCCGGCTGCGGAAGGATCACCTCGGTCAGCGCACCGGTCGGCCAGCCCCGTCCGGGTAGCTCCGCATCGAGCCTGGCGTGCCCGCTCGCGACTACCCGGCCATGCGCCGAGCCAAGCTGTGACGCCCGCCAGAGATCCGGGTGGATCGCCTCGACGTTTAGGACTGGCTGCGTCATGATTGAATCCCCGAATACTGTATAAATATACAGGTATCGTAGCTGGTCTATCCTGGAAAGTCACGCCACAGATGCTCGTTCAGCTATGAGAGACAGGGCGCCAGATCCGCCGTCACCGTGTCGGCGCGCGCCTGCGCGCCATTTTCACACCGACGCGATACCAGACCTTCGAATCCGGGTATAAACGTGCGTGGTGGATGACGTACGCCGTCTGGGCGACACCATGTCGACACGGGGAGACTATCCATTCTCCGGAGGAATGAAACGGTTCGCGGAACAGGGCGTGGAAGACAGAGGCGTCGCGGGTTCCTCCCTGCGAGGCAGTGGCTCTTCCAGGCAGGCGGCGTCATCTCGCGCAACAAGGACGCTTCGTCTGCTGCTATCTGGGCAGCCACGTTGACAGGAATCAGGCGTTCGGGCGCGGCATTGAATGGGCCAAACGCTGGATCGACAACAACTAACGGCATGGTGCGCATCCGCGGCGCGCGTTGCCAGACAGGAAAATCATGCGTACCGCAATCATCCTGGAATCCGACAGGCAGGCGCTCGAGCGGCTTCTGAACATCGCCCAGGGCACTTGTGGCCAGAGCCGCCGCATTGCAGACTTTCTGCTTGCCTGGTGGAATCCTTCCACATGCGGTGGCTACGACCTGACGGCGGCGTGGGGCCTTGACGAAGAAATCGTCGAGGACATCATCACGGTGTTCCGCCTGGCGTCGCGCGTTAATCAATATCCGGATACGCTGGGCTATGGCACGCAGTTCGAGGCCATTGTGCGGGAGTGGCGGCCCGAGCTGGTTAGCGCGTGAGGCGTCGGAAGACCATGGATGTGTGAACGTCCGGGGACGACTGGCGTGGCTGGCGGACGGACTGCGCGCCATGATGCCCCGTCCAGCAATCGCGCGATGGAGCATATGTATGCCGCGGCCCGTTGATGGTGAAGCTCGCGTCGAACTGCTGTGCTGCGTCGCAGACACGTCGATCGCCTTGGGGAGAGAAGCATGAAGAAGTTGTGCATTGGACCTGGCACGCCTGACGATTTCTTTGCGCAAGGCAGGCGCATTGCCCGCGCGGCGGATCGGGGGGAGCCCATTGCAGAGACATTCAGCGTCGCGTTCGAGGACCCGGAAGATCTTCTGCAGCTTTTGACACGCGCGCGCATCGGGGTTTTCCGAACCGTGAAAGCTGAGCCGGCCTCGGTGACGGTCATCGCGAGGCGCCTGCATCGTGACCGAAGCGCTGTCAAGCGCGATGTGGATGTTTTGCGCGACGCCGGGCTTGTCGTCGTGGAAAACATGCCCCACGTGGGTCGTGGTGCGCGCGAAATCGTTCGCGCCACCGCAGCGCGCGTCGAACTGCATGCCCGCATCGTATGACATGACCTGCACGAACACCGCAATCTTCAGGAGATCTACGCGCCGGTCAGAAGATCGCTTCTCAATCGGTCGCAGGAAAGAGACGCTTCCTGAAAACCAGTTATGGAACGCTGGCGGGGCTCCCGCATGCGGTGGAGCAGGATGTGCCACGTTTGGGCACCGCCGGGTTGAGACTTCTCCCGCAGCATCTGCCGTTCGTGAACCGGGGCGCGACAGATTTCACTGAGCCGGAGCGGGCCTTTTTGAGGTTCGCTGTCTACCGGCAGGGACGGGGTCCGGACTCGAGGTAGCAGCGCGCGCATGCATGTTTCGCCTCGAACCTGAATCCATTACCGGGGCCGCGAAGTGAATGGAAGGCGGATTCCTTCGGTAGACGATTGAGATGCGCTTCGTGCCACCCTGGATTGATGCTGCTGTCATACACGCCACGACAATGAACGCACCGCGGCGGGGAAGCCGTGTCGTTTTCGCTCCCGCACCCGGCGATCTGACGCGGTGCGGGTCACAACCGGCGATCGGCAGCTGCAGGATGGGGCTTCTTCGCCCGGCAGCACGGGCACTCGCGTGCTGGAGCCGATATATCCAGCCAGACCTTGTCAGTGTCGGCGATGCGAATCGCGGTGACAGAGGCGACGGGCAGGTCGGCACGACTCGCCTCGCGGGCGTACCAGTCCCAGAAGCCGGGGTGGCCAGCCGCATTCGTGAGCGCATATTCGTCGACGAAGTGGTCGCAGATCGGCGCGTTCCTGAAGATCTTGTGGTCGATACTGCCGTCCTCGTTCCTGTAGTAAGTGAGAACACGGTATCGACGGCGTGCCCTACCCTGTCCGAATTCCCGTTGCTCCCATCGTCTGAAGGCGACAGGGTCGAGCACACGGCTCGCAGCCGTACGTAGGCGCATTTTCCCGATCGGACCTGCGTCGGCCTCGAACTGTTCGCGCGTCAGAACCGTCACGACGCTGGCTGAGTGGCTCTTGCCCGCGCGGTCGATAGCCACGATCGCGACCATGAAATCCATCTTCTTCGCGTCAAGGACGAGGTGGTACGAACGGTTCGAGGCGCGAAACGGCAGCGTTACAGCATGGCGCGTCGCGACCAGTTCGAGCACACGGCTTGGGGCGAAGGATGTTCGCTCGACTGCCCGCTGACGTGCGTGCGGACTCATGTCGATGCTGTAGCCGCAGGCCGAAAGCTCTGCGGAAATCTTGATGTGATTGGCGGCTTCCATCGTTCAGGGTTTGTTCGTGCTGGGTGCCTCCATCTTTACCCACGTTTCTGCGGATGCAAGTCTTGCGTCATACGCGAAGCCTTGTCGGGCTCTTGTGGGTTTGCCTGCTGTATCTCACGCTATTTGCAGAAGGTGCGTGCAACAGTTCCGCGATGCTTGTTCGCCACGAAGTGGTAAGCGATGACCGTCCAGATCCATCAGTGCTGGCATTACGTCCCTGTCCCGCGAACGCAAGCTGGTTCGCGCGTGTGGCGCAACGCATAGCCTTTCATCAAGTAACGGAAATTTCGTTCGTTGTTGGCTTCACGTCACTTTTCGTGGAGCGCACGGAGCTCTGGAGCGAGGAACAAGACGATCCCTGGCTTCCGCTCTTGTTTGGCTCTTTTACGCCGCCCCCAGCGCCCCCGATTTTAATTGTGGCCAGTTTCGTGCCAGCGAACGGGTCATTGCGCCAGTCAACGCCTGCGCGTTGGCCCGGGTCACGAGTTGACCCGCCATCAATTGCGAAGTGCTCAAGAGACTGTCCGGCGCTGGTCGCCTGAACCACCCATTGTGGCGGGGCGCCTTTGCCGTCCCACGTATTGCCGGAAGCGTCCCGGAAACGCACTTCCCGCAAACGGGCCTGGTCGGCTGCAATTGACGTGGCGATGTCGTCCGGTTCGATTCCAAACTCGACCATCCGTCGCCGCAGGTAGGCCACGATGCTCTCGCGCTTTCTCTCATCCATCAGCTTTACTCCGATTTTCTCCGATCAATCGCCTGGCATTCGGCAGGCAAATTGCAGATTACGTGCCGCCAGGTTGCCACGCGACACTGCCGCACATGCTGCGGCGGCGAAGAGGGCAGGTATTTTTGAGCGGCGTATTGCCGGGATCGGCGAACGGAATCTCTCGCGACTGGTTGGTTTGTGTGTTTAACAAGTATAAGTCAACCCGAAGGCGACGCCTGGTTTGCTTGCACACCCTACGTCATCTTTTGTCGCACTCGGGATTCATCGCACGGGATTCATCGCACTGAACCTTGGTCATGCGAACGGCGATGTACGGGTACGGGTCTGGACACCAGGGAACGGAATACCTTGCCGCCAGGCAGCAACCGCGCGGTGTCGATTCTTAATTTGCAGTGGCGTTGAAATTGTCGGGCGCGGCACATTCGATTTGCAAGAGCGTACCGGTAAAGTTCATAATCACCACCGCGACGATGGTGTCAACCTTGACGGGCAGACCGAACTTCGATGTGCCAGGGAAATTCCAGGATCGCATGGACGGCATACCCCACAGGAGAAATAGAAATGATTACCTTGGACGCAATCAAGTTGAAAATAGCAAAACTCGAGAAGCAGGCGGTGGCGATCGCCGAAAAGCAGTCGTCGGTGGGCCTCGCAAAAATCCGTGACCTGATGCACAAGCACGGACTGACTGTCGCTGACATTGAAGGCTTTGTCGCTAAGCGGCGCGGTCGCAAGCCCGCGGCTACGGGTGCCAGGGCAGCAGCAAAAGCTCCGCGTTCGAGCGTCCGTCACGTTGCTCCTAAATACGCGGATCCGAAAACGGGCGCGACGTGGACCGGCCGCGGGCGTGCGCCTGCCTGGATCCGCGACGTGAAGGATCGTTCGAAGTTCCTCATTGAAGCTGGCGCAAAGACGAACGACGCGGGCGCAAAGGCCGCTTCTGCAAAGAAGGTAGACGCGAAGCACGTCGTGGTAAAGAAGGCGGCGAAAACGGCAGTCGCCACGAAGAAGGCTGCGCGGGCAGCGGCGGCCCCGGCAAAGCGTGGACGCGCACGCAAGGCTGCAGCACCCGCGAAAAAGGCTTCGGCACCGCGCAAGGTTGCAGCTAAAAAGGCACCGGCCGCAGTTGAGGCTGCTGCCACGCCTGAAGTCGCAGCAGCGTAACCGTAACGGGCGCCAGTCGTAGCTGGCGGAGTGACATGCTGGCCGCGCCGCACTCGCGGCCCGCTACGACTGCTCAGTCAGCTGCCTTCGCGCGTCGCATTGATGAGAGCGGCGCCATTTGTACTTGAGGAAGTGCGGATACAGCGCCGCGCGCCGTCAACCCATGGGTTACCGTTTCGAACTTGTATCTCTCGCGTTGCCCGTTGATTGTCCACCCGAGTCGATTCCTCCGGCGGTGGGTCGGCTGATCGCGGCCGCATGGAATGGCATGAGCCGCGCGCAGCTCGTGGACCGTGCCCGTCGGCTCGACATGCGTGCATCGCTGCGCGTGCAGCCCGGTATCGGACCGGATGGGCTGACGCGGTTCCTGCTCACGCTCAGTTTTGCGAACGGAGGCTTCGAGCTGATCGCCCATGTACGCCGTGTTATTCGCCGCCGCACGGGCGCGCGACGCAAGAAGCCGTCATTGCCTCCAGCACGCGATATCAGGCAGCAGAGCCTTTTCTGAGTGTTGCCGAGGCTGGGTAACAACGCCTGTCGACACACAGGCATCACCGCTGAAAAGAAGCCCGCTAGAGAATCCTGAGATTGCGAATCTTTCCGATTGCCGGTGAGCGTTCGACGATCAGGTTCGCGATGAATTCAGGCAACAGGGCGCGCGGCACGTTCGCGGGGATATCGGTCACGAGCTGCGAAGGCACCTGAACGATGAATTCCTCCGGTGCAGTGGCGAGACTATGTTCGTACGCAACGCGGATTTCCATGCTGTTATCTTTCGGAGATGTGGTTGCCGGGAGTGCATGCAATGTGCGCAGGGCTATGCAGGGTTGTGGACTCAGTGTAGCGCGCGATACACCTGTCGTTGTTTGTTGCGAGCGCTTGCGCGCTTTTGCCGACCATCGCAGGCTGCACCGCCCGCGACTCCATTTCCTTGTGACGCACGCCCGGCGGTTTGGTCCCCGCCTATTGGAGCCGGTTACCATCAGATGCCGGAATATCCGTATGACGTTTGTGCGAGCCTCTCTCACGTCCGCACGTCCTTATTCACCGGCGGCCTTTCATGCACACGAGCAGACTGATGTGCGCTTGCGCGACGGGGCGCGTTGACGACGTTATCGTGCAACCTGGAGATGACTGTCGTTGGTGCGGGTGTCGCGCGCGACCCTACCCACCAGCTTTCCGAGGTAA
>NZ_BBJJ01000079.1 GCF_000739815.1 Paraburkholderia mimosarum LMG 23256 = NBRC 106338 | reverse complement strand
TCCGTTTGCGTCGTCGAAACACCTTCTCCAGGACCGGCAGCAGTTTGAGTGCCCAACGATGAACGGTCGAATGATCGACCGCAATCCCGCGCTCGGCCATCATCTGTTCAAGATGGCGCAGGCTCAGCGGATAAGCCACGTACCACCGAACGCACAGCAACATCACGTCCAGCGGGTAATGCAAGCGTTTGAGTACTTTTCCCACACCCGGACTCAGCTTCTCGGTCATCGATCACGTCACGCATTAAAGCCCGTCAGCATAGCAGACCGCCTTATTGCGACAGATCCCGATCTGATGTTGTTGGACGAACTTACATCGACGCACCGAAGCTTGGGTGAACAGCTGGGCTCACTCGGCACCAAGTTCCGCGACGGACTGACCCAAGGTAGTCCGGCGAACCAAACTCGCGCTGCCAGTGAGCTGAATGGGCTGCCGCTGTTGCAGTCCGGCGACTTGCAGTATTTTCGCATTCCCGAAGAACTGCCTACATACAAGAAATCGACGGCACAATGGCCCCGCTCGCGGGACACCTACCGATCACCTCTGCTGATCGTCAAAGAAATGTTATTGGCGGAGCGAGCCATGGTCGCGGTGGCCCATCGCGATCTTGTCTTTACAGACTCGTTCTTTGCCGTGTCTCTGCCTGCCGCCCACGAGCAAACGGCGCACTTACTGGCGGCAGTCTTGAGTTCGGCGCTAGCGTCGTGGTTCTTTGGTTTGACGGCAGCAGAATTTGGTATCTATAAGCGAAAGCTGTTGATGCGCGACGTTGGGTGTCTGCCAGTTCCTGATTTCGGTTCCGTTGCGAAGACGCAAGCTGGAAAGAGCTTGGTGCAGTTGGGGAAGACGCTGCGCAAGCGCGACATTACCGCCCAGGATTGGATTACCCTCGACGAAGCGGTATTCGATCTGTATGCACTGGGCGAAACGGATAGAGTCCTCGTTCGGGACGGCCTTCAGCGTGCCGGATGGCAATGGGAGGCTGGCCGGGAATCTTCTATGGTGAATGCGGACACACGGCTCGAGGTGGCGCGGTACGCCAAGACCTTCCTCACGGTTATGGCGGGTTGGCTGTCAGTTCGAAACAAGCGACATATGCGCGCCGAACTGATCGACGTGCCAAACGCTTCGGCCTTACGTGTTGTGCGCTTTGTGCTCGAGGATGGGCCCGGAGATGCCGACGTGAGCGTGGTGACACCACGCGGCGATCTGAGCGACGTGCTGACAAGGATCGGCAGAAGCCTGAAGGTCAAGATCGCGACAGCACTGACGGGACAGCGGGAATTGAGAGTACATGGGCGCAACGAAGTTGTGATCATCAAACCAGCTGCGCGACGTTACTGGATGGGCGCTGCGGCGCTGGAAGATGCCGATGCGGTAATTGCGGAGAGTTTTACCGGGGGCCGCGCTTGAGGATTCCGTATGAGACGCCTCCTGCCTTGGGTAGGGAGTTCATCGAACTTGCGCCCGAGGTCGTGGCAGTCATTCTGTTGACGGTCGCTGCCGGTTGGCAGCGGGCGAGCGTCGCAGGGGACGTAAACGCCAATGCGGGTGAGGTGCTCATGACGGAGCGTCTACGCGATGGGATGCGAACAGCGCAGAAAAGCTCTCCTTTGAAGTTGATCATACTACCCGGTACAGAGTCGCGATCCAAACCAAATGTAGTGCTTCCGGATGGTCGGACCGATATTCCGCTGATGTTGATCGAAATCTTCCTGCGCACGCAGGAACATGATCCGCATGCGATCATCGAATGCAAACGCATTGCCGGGTCTGATACGCATCTGTGCCGCGAGTACGTCGTCGAAGGCATGGATCGATTCATTCAGGAAAAGTACGGGGAAAATCACGCCGTAGGTTTCATGGTGGGGTACGTTTTAGCCGGCTCCGGCTCGGAATCCGCCGATGGCATTAACGCATATTTGAAGCGTGTTTCGCGTAACAGGGACCGTCTCGGCGCAAGCGACAGCGGCGGCGGCCCCAGCAGTTGGGAGAGCCGGCACGCTCGCTCCACACGGGCGAACCCAATCGCTCTGCACCATGCATTCCTTGGTTTTTCCGGTTAAACAGGCGTAACGTACCAAGACCGGCGTTAGTCGTGACTGTTTTGCGCAGTCATTCGTCAACACCTGGCCGCCATCGTATAAAGCCACCGCCGACTTTCTGCGCAGCGCCACGGTCACCTGTCGGCCAATCGGCCCGCTTCGGCCTCCGCTCGGATACTGGTCCTCATCGACCACTTCAAATTCGCTGACGGCGCGCCCGTAGTTCTGGCATACGGCGCGTGCCAAGCGCATTGGACCGTAGCCGGCCACGAGCCGCCGGTCGAGGTCGCCATCCAATTTGAATAGCCAAGGTCACGTCCGCCCCCGCTCAATGGCCGGTTTCTGGCGAGTAAATTGCCGGTGGCACTGCCTCAACCCGCGCCAAAAGCGGACGTGCCTCAGGCTTTCGGCGCCTTCACAGACCGTGCTATGTCGGAAAGACGCATTTGCGCGAGACGTCGGAGTAACGCGTCTTCTGCCGAACTCAGTGCATCGTCGAGGAATCGGTTGACTGTGGACTCCACCGGACAGGCTGGGTTGTCATGCGCTATACCGATCGCGAATGCGCTCCTATGCGCTATACCGGCATATATGTCGCGCACGGTGAGATCGGCCAGTTCACGAGAGAGATCCGTATAATAATTGCAAGATATAGGCGCTGACAGTTGCAGCAATTGAGACCAGCCGACGCCTGACGATATCGCCACGTATGCTAATGGAGGTGTCACATGTCGTCCTTGAAGCCCTACCATCGTCGGACGCACCCCACGAAACAGGAGTTGTCTTTATCCACAGTTCTGGCATTTGAGCCCAGCCAACGCCATATTGACCTAAGCCACGCACACTTGCCGCCTTATCCAGGAAGTCTACGTGCCATTTTCGAGTCTCTCGGTTTAAATCGCGTGAGTGAAATGGCCCAGAGTATAGGGTTTCATTGGCCACCGCCACCTACAATCTCTCTCCGTGATTTGATCGACTACCGCCGATTAGCGAATTTCTTTTTCGATCGTCGCGCCGCCGCGGCGGTTCTTTGCAGTGTGGGTTACGCGGGGGCAGTTCGAATTCAGCCCAACGCCATCTACCGCGAATGGCAAAAGGACACCGCAGGATTCCACACGCTGGACCCAGACGCTCTTCTAGAAAAATTCGAGTACTGGGACCAGGGGTATTTCGCCCCGACAATTGCTGTTCTCGCAGATAAGTGTCTCGCCGCCATGGCATTCGCCGACTATTTCTCAGACGATCAGTTACCCGAGAATCTGCAGTTGCAGGTACAGTCGCTGCGACCAAAGGTATCCCGAGCCATCATGGAAGCTTCCCCCGGATGGTGCGGAACGTATGGCCCCGACCCTGGCGACCAAGGCCAACTGCATTTTGAGGGCAATTACGAGTTTAACCAAAACTTCATGCTGCCCGTCGTTTACAACTACTACGATGAGCTTACGCCAGAGGCCCAAGAAAAACTGATTACCGAGTTGCTGGCCTGGGGACGAATTCAAAGAGTCAATGTGAACGATACTTTTACCAGCGGCGGGGCGCCAAACGACTGGAGTAGGGCAGGTTATGCGAGTTTCGTGGGAAACGTGCACGACATACCTGAAACAGAGAATCACGTCTTGGGGATTGGGACCGCTCGGTATCTCACGAACCAACTCCTATATCAGAGGCGCCAAGATCCGAACTACGACAACCGCAGAAATGGCTGCATGCAACAGCTTCTTTACTTGATGCGTAATTATCTGAGCGACGACTTTGCAGAATATAACGCCAAGAATTATCAGGAAGAAACCAGGCACCCGCTTCTTAATCTTTGCAGCTATGCCTACGACTCAGAGATTCGTCTGGGTGCGCGCATGGTTCTCGATTATGTTTCGGCCCATATTGCGATCTCAAGCAACGATCTTCGCCGTATGGTTCCGTTTCGCCGGAGGAGCGTAGATCTTAATGTAACTCAGATTGATGGCAAATCTGGCTTCATGGATGTCAGTCTTCTCGACTCCCATGGCGCCGATCCTATGTCGGCACATTTTGCGCTTCTTGCAGGAAACACCAGAGCCTATCAGAACCGCGATGCACGCATTTGGCAGGACGGCAAGCCGAACCGTATTTGGGATTGGGCTATTACCGCTAACTTTTCTGACGAACTTACGTTAGAGGCGGTTAGCGACTATCGCCTTCCTCCCTCCATTCATGATCTGTTTGTAAATGATTTGCACCGGCGTTTTTTCCAGAGACTCCACAGACGTCCCATGAAGAAGGAACCGGGGGGGCAACGTAATTGTGACAATATGGAAATTTATTCCGGTTCTCCAAGTTACCTGATTACGGCGGGGGGCCGCCCGGCTGATTACGTCATTGAGGGCTTTTATGGTGGCGTGGCTGGATTGCAAGCTGGCGGGGGTTATGACGATCAAAATCTGGGAGTAGCTGTGCCAACTTCGCTCATGACAGCCGGTGCCAGCGCTGGTGTTGATGTAAACCCAAACGAAGCTGCACAGCTGATTCAGCTGTCTCAATTCTCAAATAAATACGCACTTGAGCAGTACTCCGACGCGGATGGCAAGCGTTACCTTTTCTATGGAACAGAGAACTATGGCGTGGCGCCTGATTTCGCGTGCGGACTCCACTTTCACATACCAACATGGGTCCGCCCCGACGGGGTAGGCCAGGACGAGGTATGGCGGGACAAAGACGGCGTATTCTTTGTCGAACAGGGACTTCAAGATGGCAATGGTCCTGGTTTTTATCTCGCGATTATTAAGCAGGGCCCGTTCGTTCTTTTTGAAGTATTTGATATATGGCTTTATCCACACGTATCCTATGAGCAGTTTAAATCTCACGTGTGGACCGACAACTCACACATTGAGCTCATGAGCGGCCAACAGACTATATATACCACGTATTTTGGCAATCAAATTCACTTTGTAATCTGGGACCACGGTGACTTTGATGCAGCGGCGCGCGTTGGCGCGGAAGGCGCCCAGCCGATTGCAGGTTGGGTCGGCTCAAAAATACTTTATATTGAATATGGCGCGGGTGATCCTGTCGACACGCTGGCTGGGGCCGGCAATGATCAATCTCAATTTCTTAGTGGCACTATTCTCAATAGTGCGGGGGATGGGCTGGTAGAGATTCGCAACCCTTTCCTAGGCACGACAATCACACTCGACTGGAGGGATTTGGCGCACCCGGTGCGGATTTCAGAAACGGGAGAGGTCGAAGAGGCCGGTCACAATAATGAGGTCTGGGTGGATCCAGATTCGAACGGCCCGTTTTTCGAGGGAGATTTCTTTCATCCTTTCAGAACTATTGCGGATGCCGTAAACGTGGTGGCGGACGGCGGTGTGGTCAAGATTGTGCCTGGAAGGACTGGCGACAGACGGATTAGCCATGGCGGTAAGCGAGTGCGGCTGGTGGCCCCGATTGGGAACGTGAATATTGGCGGCGCCCGATAGGGTCTACGAGTCGGGTGCGAAGAACCTGGATTAGGCGTCGTATGCACCGCGTCACGCGTTCCGCGACGTTTTCCGGACGACTTCAAGTGTAGGTCGCGACCGCTTTTTGAGCTTCGGCCACCGACCGGCAAAGGTCTAGTTCCGTCGCGCGACGGCTAGGCCCAACGCGCGCCGGGCGGCGTTGTTTGACCCCGGCTCGAACACCTAAAATTTGTAAGAGCGGCATCCCGCGCGCTTTTCGGCGGGGCGGTTGGTGCGGCTTGGCCTGCCGGCCGCGCGGCAGCAGAACGACGCCCCGGCCTGCCCGACGGCTACGCCGTGCGAACGCTTGCTCTGGCAGAACTCATTGCAGTGCAACCAAGATCGGGATCAGCCCACGCCCTTCGTCGAGCTTCCCCAACGCCTTGCCGAGAACGGCACCGAAAGCCCGGTTCGGGTCGTCCGCCCGCATCGCGTAGCCAGGCGTCTCCGACGTGGTCAGCAGGTCTCCGACGCCTATCGGCGCCGCTGTCGCGTCCGCCTTGCAGAAAACTTTCCCGACAAGGGCGATTGGTGCGCGCCCCTCTGTCGCCGCCTGGCGATCAAGGATAATTCCCGGCCGATGGTCGCCGGCCCCAGAGATGACGCCTACGACCTTCTTGTCGTACGCCTGCTTGCACTCGGTCAGGTCGCCCCCCTCGTCGATTACGAGGACGGTTCCGGGCTCCAGCTTGGCGTCAGCGACATTAAAATGCTCGGCGCAGTCAGCCCCAAGAAGGAGAATATCGCCGCCAACACGAATTTCGCCCGTAACGCCCAGGTCGGCGCCTTGGAGATTGCCCGAAACGGTCAAATTGCCGCCGCCGATCGAGCAGCTGCTACCGGCGGGGTCGGTTAAAGTCATGTTTCCACGAGAGTCAATTACAACGCTGCTTGGAAATTGCGGGTCGGAATTGACAAGATTTACCCCATTCGAATTGATCGTAACCGACGACTCGCTTGCATCGGAAGCAATAACGGCCTTCGAATCGACCCTAATCGAAGATCCTCCCGCATCGAAAGCAACAATGACGCCATCTCCAGTCAAACTCAAGCTTGGCGTCCCAACATCTACGCCGGTCGCCTCCCCGAAGAGAAGGAGCGAGCCTGCCCGGATGGACCCGGCCGGACTGCCGAGCGGCCAACCGGAACCCGGCCCAATGATTACGCTGGGTGTATTGACCTGATTGGTGATCATCATTGCCTGACCGGTGATCACCACTGGCTCGTTGAAAATAGTCACATTCACATCCTTGGCAAGAGGTTAGCCGCGAACGCATTTGTGTTCGGCATTGTTCCAGCTGCGCAAAAACTCCGACGCGAGCTATTGTGACATGGCCGGGTCGCCAGTCCATTACAAATGGCAGGAGCCCCGTTTCTCGTCCTACGCCCCAAGCGCTACCCGTCGTCAGATTTTCGATGCGCCTTTGCTCTTATGCTCGCACCACAATCTACTTCGTTGGAAATCTTCACTTTGTGCTTTCTTAGCCCTCGGGTCTTTGGAAGAATAACTTCCAACATTCCTTCAACATAATCGGCCGCCGCCTGCTCTGGCTCGACTGATTCCGGCAAAGTCAGAGATCCCCAGTAGGAGCCGGGACGATCGCGCTTGAGGCGCTCGCTGAGCCCAGCGTGGACCGTCAACTCGGTGGCGTTGAGTTCTAAATCTATCTTATGCGGATCGGCACCGGGAATTTCGATCGCCAACGAGAGCTCGTCACCTAGGTCTCGCAGGGAGTAAAGCGGCGCCAGATTATCCGTGGCAGGCGAGGTCGTGTTGCCGTCAGTTGGGAAAGGGGCCATCGCGGAACGGGATGGGCCGATCCGCTGGGCATTTGGATGCCCCGACATGGGCGGCAAAGAGGGCATAGCAAAGGATGGCGCGGCGATGCCCTGATCGGGCACAGCGCCTGGGCGAGGCGGTGAGGTTGGTGGCTGAGGGCCGAAAGGAAACGCTGTTGCCGCCTTGGGTTGAGGAGGCATATCGCCTGGGCGCGTAGGACGGCTCATTACACTTTCCTCTGTATCCTTTGGTGGAAAATAAACGGTAGCAGCCCACCTGTCAAGCATAACGAATTATTTTTTATCCTCCATGGGGATGACTCCGCTTTAGATATAGGCATCGCCCCCAAGCCAGCCTTAATACGCGGCAGTGATCAAGGTGATACCTAGTGTCAATGGGGATGATGGCTCGATTGCGGCCCGCGAGTTGCTCGAAGTCGAAGGCGAATGTGTCGCTGGCTGAGGTTTGGTATCGAATGGCTGCCAAGCAGCGGGACGCGACGGCTCAGGTCAATGTGGGTCGGCCCTTTCTTCACAGCGACGGCGTGCCGCAAAAATTATGCGCAGACTATCGAATGGTTCACGATTGCGAAGGCCTGGGCAGCGATACGGCCGACAAGAACTGGGAAGCCACAGAGTGTTTAGCTACCCATTCCAGATCGCCGAAGTACAGGCACGAGCCCATCAATAGATTACGGAGTACCTTCCGGCCAATTGGGAAGATCGGGCATTGGTGGCCGCGCCAGGAGCACCAGTGGGAGAAATCCAGCGTGTCCGCTTTCGATGAAATTTCACGCTCGACCTTACCGTCCGGAACTGGCCGATTGGGTGAGGTCGCCAACGGCCGCTTAGTGGCACTCCAGTTTGCAAAATCTGGATTTGGCTGACTGACCGGTTTGAAGAAAGTTGTCTGACCGGAGTGGGTCGATCAGCGACGCTCACCGCGCACGCCCTGAGCGTTTGGTCAGCGATAAAAAAGCCCGCACCTGATTAAGAGTCGCTAACACAAGTCGTCAACGAAGCGCGAGCAGATAACGGCAGCAGCTAGGGAAAGCAAAGCACTATGAATGTCGAGACGCCGTTCAAAACGAATGCGCAGTTTGCCGAAACCGGCGAACCAGGCATGCGTGCGCTCGACTACCCACCGATGCCGCCCGAGGCGTTCCTTGCTTTCTATACCGCGACGGGCAATGCGGGCCGTGATGCCGCGCTGCTTCAGGTAACGCCGACAGCGGACAAAATCGTAGCCCTTGTCCGCATGCAACTTGCCCGGGCGTTTGCGCGGCTGGCCATTCAGGCCCGAGACTGCCGGAATGGCATCGAGCGTCTACTCCAATGCCATCGAGTCGTGTCGGTTCGCGCCCGTGACCGTGATGGCGAGTGGAATGCCGCGAGCGTCTACAACGATGTGCCGTTTCGACCCGAGCTTTCCTCGGTCTGTCGGGTTGGGGCCGGTTTCCTGGCCCCCGGGGGCTGGACACGCTGGCGGCATCAAGGCTCGCCCGTTCCCAATCAATCTGGTCGTGTTCACGTAGCCGGCGAAGCATCGCGAGATGCAGCTGCTCCCATACGCCTGCAGTCTGCCAGTCCCGTAGTCGTCGCCAGCATGTCATGCCGCTGCCGAAACCCACTCAGTCGGCATGCGCGCCGGTCCGCTGTCTCACCGATATGAGAAATTAGCACGCAACACTGCAGTCACGACAGGGCTGTTAGGTTCTCGTATTCCCACGAGCGCACTTACGCAATCGTTGAAAGTTCATCGCGTGCCGGTGCAGCTCAACGGAGATGTTCTGAACGTTCGCAGCGCGTAGGCAGTTCAATGCGATGGAGCGAAGGCGCGCGCTAACGACGGGCTTGTTTCGGGTCCGGCAAGCATCTTCGTGGAACGTTACGTCGCGCACGTAGTGATTCTGGTTCTCGACGGACCAATGCCCTCGAATGGCACGCTGGAAATCGGGCGCGCTCAACGGTGTTGTGCTGATCCACCACGCCGTCTCGGCGGTGCGTACCCAGCCATCGCGGGTTTTGCGCTCGGATATCCGCTCAATCCTTGCGACCTGGCATACCAGCGCTTGCCATTCGTCTGGCATCCAGTGCGGCGGTACGTCAAAGGTATGCACGGTGCGCGTTTCGATACGTCCGTGGCCCTTGTCATGCTGCACGTCGCATTGCGAAGCGGCGCGATATTGCGGCAGGCTTGTACAGGCTTCGAGCAATGCCGGCTGGTTGCCCTTTACCTGTACTACCGCGTCGGCCTTCTTCTCCAACGCCAACGCTAGCGTTTTTTTGGGCAGTGCAGCGCGCCCAGGGTAAAAACTCGCCCCGACAATCCGAATGACTCGATCAACGCCTGTGCAGCCGGTATTTCGTTGGACTTGTCATCCACTTCGATGTGACCCAGCACGATGAGGCTATCATGATCGAAAGCTGAAACCAATTGCCGGGCTGCAGTGTCTTTCACTCGATCTGCACTTCCCCGCAATGCCTTGCCATCGATAGCAATGAATTGCCTGCCGGGTGGCGGGGACACCTGCCGGTTCGCATGCTCACGAAACGCGCGCTCCAACTCCTGCTCGTCCAGACCCAGCAGAAATTCCCGAATCGCCACCCAGCACGGGGCCTTGCGCCAGCTCGTCCCGAACAGCCGATTCAGGTTCGGCAGTTGCTCCTCGATAAACACCTGCATTTTCCTCAACGACGCGGACGCGGACCCGGACCGGATTGACATCACAATCGCACAAAGCAACGGCTCCAGCGCATAGCGTTTGCCCTGCGCGCGACGAACGTCCCGCAATTCCGAAAATACGCCACCAAACATCATCTACGTTTTGCCCCTCGTTTCGAAGGGGCGACGTTAACACGGCGCAGCAGAAGTTAACAGCAATCCAACCCGGCGGCCGGGTCGGCGTTTGCGGAGAAACGTGGCGATGCAAGGGGTAGGATGGCGGACGGTAGTGCCATGATGACCGACAAGCCAATGGTGCAGCGGTAGTCAGCCCGCTTAACAGCATGGTCCGGGAATCGTTGGCGACACTGGTGAGCGGCGCAAGCCGCATCCCGTTCAGGAGATCGAGTCAATATCGACGCTTCCCACGGCACTGCCGTCCATCCACGATAGTGAGACAAGCCATGGCGATGCGCAAGCGCGAAGACAGCCCTGAGGTGTTTCCGAACGCAGCGGGGATCGATATTGGCGGCTCCAGTCATTGGGTCGCGGTGCCCAGGGCGGCGGCCGACGAGCCCGTGCGTGAGTTCGGCACGATGACCGATGACCTGCACGCGATGGCGGACTGGCTGCTCGCGTGCGGGGTCGACACGGTGGCGCTGGAATCCACGGGCGTTTTCTGGATCCCGGTGTACGAGGTGCTAGAGCAGCGCGGGCTGACGGTCTGGCTGGTCGATGCGCGGCAGATGAAGTATGTGCCCGGGCGCAAAAGCGATGTGCTCGATTGCCAATGGCTGCAGAAGCTCATGAGTCTGGGGCTGCTGCGGGCCGCCTGGCGTCCGGGTGACGAGGTTTGTGTAGTGCGCGCGATTGTCCGCCAACGCGAAGTGTTGCTCGCCGAACAGTCCGACTGGGTACGGCGCATGCAGAAGGCGCTGGTGCAGATGAACATCCAGCTCACCGAGGTTCTCAGCGACATCATGGGCATGACCGGCCAGGCGATCATCCGCGCAATTGTTGCGGGCGAACGCGATCCGAAGGTGCTGGCCAGCCACCGCCATGGTCGCTTCAAGGCCAGTGCAGGCGAGATCCAACGGGCGTTGACCGGCAACTGGCGCGAGGAGCACCTGTTCGTGCTCAGGCAGGCGCTGGCCATGTACGACGACATCGCCCGCCATCTGGGCGAATGTGACGCACACCTACAGGCGTTACTCGATAAGCGCATCCGGCATCAGGTTGACCTGGGCCGCCCGCCCCGATCGGACAAGCAACGGCTCGAATTCGACGTACGCCAGCGCCTGGCGAACTGGGCAGGCGTTGATCTGACGCGCATCGACGGTCTGGGCGTGGGCACAGTGACGACCCTGCTCTCCGAGATCGGCCCTGACCTGAGCCACTTCGCCAACGTGAAGCACTTCTGTTCGTGGTTGGGACTTTGCCCCGGCACGAAGATCAGTGGTGGCAAGGTACTGTCTGCACGTGTAAAGCGCTCAGCCAACCGCGCCCGACAGGCATTGAAGATGGCGGCAATGACGCTCTCGCGTAGCGATTCGGCGCTTGGCGCGTTCTACCGCCGGCTGTGCGCGCGCATGGACAAACCGCGCGCCAACACGGCGGTGGCCCACAAGCTCGCCCGCATGGTGTACTTCATGCTCACGCGCGGCGAAGACTTCGTCGACCAAGGGACAGCAACGCTATGAGGAGCAGCAGCGCCAACGCGGCATCGGAGCACTCAAGCGCCGTGCCAATGCACTGGGTTTCCGCCTCGCGCCCCAAACAACAACTTCTTAACCCCAAACCAAAAGTGATTTGTTTCTCAGGAGCCCTGGCAGTCACGAGCACCGGTGCACTACCTGACGAACCTGCAAAATCTCTGTCAGACGTCTGACGGCTGGGTGGCTCTTATCCATGTTGAGTTCCCGCATTGCATGAACGGCGCTGATTCTGGCGGCCGGCCGACTGCGGCACGCCGCATCGCCCCGCATGTGCCTCGGCAGCGGCGCATGCGGGGGCAACCGCCCCGTCAGGGCTTCGACGTGAGTCGGTTGATCATCGCGCTCACGGCGAGCATCTGCGCGCCGGACTTCTGCGCGTAGTTCTGGCCGGTGTAGCCGAACCAGTCCCAGCAGCCCTGGGGGTTGTTAGGGATGGTGGACGCGTTGACCTGCGGATACAGCACTACGATGTTGTTCGCATCGGCCCAGCTGTTATAGCTGGTCTTCTGATAGAAATCGTTCCCGACGACGCTCCCGATTGCTTGCAGCCATGGAACGCTACGTGAATGCGGCACGCGGCGCCCTTCGCGCAAGCCTGCGGGACATACGCATAGGCTTCGCCCGCCATTCCGGTCGCGGCACTGGCGAATTCGCGCTGATTGAACGTGATGATGTTGCCGCCGAGCGGATTTGCCGGTGGATTCAGCGGACCGTAGATGAATTTTAGCAACTCGCCCGGCTGATCGTAGCTGTATTTCGCGATCGTGCAATGACTGATGTAGGGCGACGCATTGGCCGGGCAATCGTTGCCAAACGACGGCGTAATGAGTGCATGGCCGGCCGGCACCATATTCACGTACGACAGGTTGCCGTCGGGCACACCGGCTTCCTTGAAGAATGACACCGTCGCGTCGACGGCTCGCTGATACACGATCGTATCCTTGGTGCCGCTGAACACGTAGATCATCCGGTCGTGCTGCAGGCCGTCCAGTGGGTCAATCTGGCCCCGCGCGGCGAAGCCCTGCGCCGCCCTCACCATCAATTCTGGCTTCAGCGGCCGGGACGGCGCTTGGCCCATGCAGATGGCGGCATTGGTCAGCTTGCCAGCGGCGCAGTAATACGGGCCACCGGCAACGATGCCAGCTCCGACGACAGAGCCGGAGTAGGCGACCTGATACTGAACGGCCATGAATGCACCGGACGAAAGGCCCGATACTGAAGTATGGGCGGGATCGGCCCCAAGCGCTGGAAGCGGTTCGACAGCCGAGGCACGAGAACACAACCCGATGCTGATGACGGCAGCAGCTAGGGTACGAGTGATTTTCACGGCAAGACTCCTGTTTCGTCGAGGGTTCGAATGCACGAAGCGTCTTTGGTGAGCGTGGTCGAATGCCGGCGTGCAGCGCTCTGGTTGTTGCAGGAAAGACGAATTGCGTGACCTTGATTCGGAATGTCGAACAGCCGGAGGGCAGCTTTTCCGACCAAAGATTATGTGATCGCCCCCGTGACGGTTTCGAGACGGCACGCTGTGCGGTTCTGTCGCGCCAAGGCACTGAGCTAAAATTGTTGCTCGACCACGCATGACACACGAAATGGGCAAAACGAGCGAGACACCACGTACGACGCTGCCGTCAGGGATCGCCACGGTTCTCAAGCGACTGCACCATCCGTTGGACATAATCCTGCTGTGTATTCGCTGGTATGTGGCATATTCGTTGAGCTTGCGTAACCTCGAAGAATGAAATGAACGCGTCCGTGCGCCGGTCAAAACCGGCAAGGTGTTGTGAATGAAAGAGTCATACGTTGAAGGTCTAGCCAACCACGACGGCCTCGAGTCATGCGTGTGCGTCCGTAAGGGCGTAGGCGAAGCGTTGGCAGAGGTACGCATGGGCCAGGTATCGAGCTGCGAAATCCATTCCCCGTGCCGAAAGGCGCGGGCTGATCGGGGTGCCGAGGCACTGGACGCTTGCCGAAAGCCACACCGGGATTGCCGTATTGGCAAGGCAATCCCGGACCCCGCGCAGTCGGAGACCCTGAGCACGTGCGGAAACACCTTGCATGGGAACCGGGAGGTCCCGCGCCCTACTGTGTCGCGCTGGGAAGCGTTGAACGCAGTGTGCATCGTGAAGCCTGAGGGCGTACGACGATGAGCCACGGGCGTGGGAAGTCGGACTGCTGCGTAGTGTGCGCTGAGCAGCGCATTGTTCAGGAGGGTTCAAGTCCCTCTGGCGCCCGGATGAGGGGCGCCATATCCGAAAGCGGGGGTAACGCTTCGCTGGCCGGAGAGAGGTGGAAGGTATGGAGATGCCTACACGGGCACGAAGGCGAAAGCCGGATACGGCCAAGGCAGACCTGAAGCCACCAGCTCGTGGTACTCCGGAGGGCAGGGTGTCCACCGTGAGGTGGAATCCGAAGGGCATGAGGAGAAGTACCGGGCCGTAATCGAGGGGGCCACCCCATGATGAACCGGTCGGCCAAAGGTGGGGCAAGGTCGAGCCCGCACTATGGGGGCGAAGGCGTTCTCATTCACCCACCGCACCAAGGTGTTTGCGGACGGCACGGTACGGAAGAACAGTGCGTGACCTCAGGAGAACTCGTCCGGTTCCCGGGTGGCACCGGGATAAGTAACCCTATAAGCGAAGCGAAGTGGGAAGCGATGCCGGGCGAGTAGTCGGACAACCGAGTAGTACCTGAAGCATGGTGAAAGCCATGTGACCGCGCGAGCGGCGGCGGAGTGAGCCGGGGAAGGAGGTTGGCAGAGATGGTCGGAAACGACAAGAACGTGAGATGAGTAAAGACGATGACGAGGACAAGTTCCATAAGGGGGTTGTAAGCCGGAACCGGAGATTTTTTGGAAATCTTTCGAATTCAACGGGTTAGCGCCTGCGGTCGCACAAGACAGTCATGCCCCCTTTCGTCAGCACCAAGTGATCGATTCAGGGAAGGCATTAGCCTTCAGGTATTCCGCAACACCTTGCTTACGAAGTCGGACTGAGGCGTGATCGCGGAGGTCAATCGTCGGATCTGTTCGCGGATCGATTCGAGATCGACGCCAGCGTTTGCAGCTGCCAGAGTTGTTGCCTTGCTTGCGTCGAGAACATCAATCCCGGTGATCTCGTACCCGTAGCCCTGCGAGAGCCAGCGCAGGGCCGCTAATCCCGCGGCCATGGCAAATGCGGGCTGCTTCCCGGCAAAGTCCCGTGCAGCGCGAGTGAGCGTGCGTGGATCGGCCGGACTGGTGTTCACCAACTCGATCGCCAGATCGAACAAGCCCGCATCCTTTGCGGCAGCAAACCACTTGCCGGGTGCTTCGGGCGAGGCCGCAATCAAGTCGCGCAGGATCGTTTCGGGTGCCTTGCGTGGGTATTTTTTCACGATCGCCCGGAAAGTCGCCAGGTAAGTTGAACCCTGGTTGGCCTGGTGCGCATAACGCTTGTAAGCCTCGTCGGCAAGCCCCGATGAAAGCAGAATTTCCTCACAGGCTTCGGCGATCAATCCCTCCGGATTGTTACGGCCACGCGTAGCTTCTGCATACGCGATGGCTTCGGCTTTCATGCCCATCGCAACTAGCGCCTTGACTCCCCAGCGCCGGTAGTGCCACCAGACATGAGGCGCGCGATCGACCAGTGCGACCAACTGGGCATGCCGCCCGGCCGCGTACAGCGAAGCAAGGCAGATTGGCGTCCCTGCGAAGTATCCACCTGCGGGCTCGCTCCAGACATGCTCCACGAGTTCGAGGAACATGTCGGCCCATGTGCTGGCAATTTCCGGAGTCACACAAAGTGTGTCCCATTTGTCCCCCAGAGTCTCGATATAGGACATGCCGTCGTCCTGGATCGCTTGCCACAAACGCTCCAGCCAGCGTTGACGCGTGGTCGCGTCAACCTGTGCGGTGGCGATGACCGACGCCAGATTCTCAATCGCCCGGTGTACCGCGCTACCGATCGCGCCCGAAGAGCTGTCAACATGTTCCAGCGCGGGCGAGACCTTCTCCAGGAACCTGACGGCACCATCAGCCGCGAGCGCCGTGTCGGTGCGTGCGACCTGCCTTATTTCTGCAACCGCCTCCTTGATGCGCTGGAGGGGCACGTCCGATCGCCAGCCAAAAGCATGGCGACGGAAGCGTTGGGCAAATTGCCATTTGTGCACGCCTGGTTTCATTTCCGATCGCCCTGCGAAGTCCGGTTACCCTTGATGCTCATTGCCCTGATTCCCCCAGATAGCCGGCTTTCTTCAACCGGGAAACCCAGGCACCACGTTTGCCATGACTTGCCATCAGTTGTACCAGGCGACGTCGGAACGCACCATCGCGTTTGGCAATCCCATACGCCTCTGCGAGATCCTGCAATTTCTGGAAAGCCTGTTCGTAGGCAGAACCCGAGGCACGCTGTAGCGTCGAGTCGATCAGGGACCACATCCGGTCTTCATCCTGAAGAAGGGATTTGAGGTACCGGACGCGTTCTGCCCGACGTCGCGATTCCGCGGCATCACGTACTTCCTGTTCCCGTTGTTCGCGCATGGCGCGATGCACGTCAACTCGCGATGCCATGTCGGTCACACGTCGACGCTCAGGTGGCGTACTGTGTTTGGGAGCATGTTTTCGCATCCATTTGTGATATTCCTGCCGCAAAGTTCGCTCTGCTTCCTGACTGCGTCCGTGAAGTAATGCGCGCAGCGAGATATGCATCTCGTCGGCTTTCAGGGAGCGTAGCCAAGGATCGAATCGGCCTTCCCCTTCAGATTCGACGGCCAGCGGAGCACTGGTCTCTGCAGCCGCGGCGAGCCAGTCCGGGTCAAGCATCAGAAATTCGGCCAGTGCCGTTTGCGCGGGCGTAAGCGTCTTCAAACCGTCGGGCAGCGGTGGTTCGCGAGCGTCATCGCGCAATTCATCGTTCCCCAGCCGGGCGAGCCATCCCAGATAGAGCGCACGCGTATCGCCCCTGATCAGTTCATCGCGGATGGGTAGCAATCGCGCCATCCATTGTTCTCCCGCGACGTCCTCCGAAAAGCGCTCGTGTTCGCCCGAGTCGTCATTGAACCACCAGTCGAGCAGCCAGTACTTGTCGGTATCGGTTGCGTTGAAGGCATCCGTGAACCGGCCACGCGCCGCCTGCCCTGCACGACCGGTGTAGTCGCGAAGCAGGCCTGCTTCAAACAGCTCGCGTGGCACGCGCAGCAGCAAGCGACAACTGCCCCAGTTAGCGGAATAGACGTGGGCATCGAAATAACGTTGGACCCATTCAACCGGGTTACCCTTGAGGTCCCCCCAGTGATATTCGTTGAGGAAACTCGAGGCGGTGATCGTTGCACGCGTCGACCGGCTTCGCAGTTCCGCCTGCTGCTGGGCAGTGAGCGGTCGATCGACGGCCGCAAATTCGTAGTATTGGTATTCGCTCACGCTGATTTGTTGGCGTTGTTGATCAGTGCAGCGTTGGCGAGTTGGCGCCGCAGCAATGCTTGTACTTGCGGCCGCTGCCACACGGACACGGTTCGTTGCGTCCGATCTTCGGCCCGTCCCGGCGCATCGGGATATGGGCTGGGATGTCCGCAAGCGCCCGCCGGTATGGTTCAAAATACCGGTAGATGTGAGTCAGGCCGGCGATCATCCCCTGCAGCAGTTCCTCGCGCTGCTCCGGTGAAATGGATGGGGGCCGCATCTCCGGGTCCGGGTCGTGTTCATAATGCAGCATCATGATAGGGATGAGTGGCCCGCCGTGCTCATCATCCTCCATGAGGAGGCTCCAGCTTGCCGTACGGATTCCGATGCCGCGCATGAATCCATGCGCCCAGTCATTGCCGGTTGCGACGCCATCCTCGCCTTCGAGAAGTACAGGCAGATACACGTTCGGCTCATCCAGAGCAGAATGCAGTTCCTCTGCGATCGTGTTCCAGTGACGCATAAGCAACTCCAGAATTCCGGTGGCCTGCTCGTCGCTGTCGAACGAAAAGTCCTTTCCCCAGATCTCGGGCAGATATTCGCCCGGCAACACCTGGTCCGGGCCACAGATCAGCGCCGCGAAAAAGCCGTCGAGCGTTTCGATGTTCATTACGGGTGTTCCGATGGCGTCAAGGAACCCGGCAAGCCGGTCGAACTCGTCGTCGGTAAGCGGCTGGTTGGATGTCAGATTGTTCAAGATTGCGGAGTCAGACAGGACAACTTCTGAAATTCCTGCGTTTCGAGCGGGTGGCCTTCGAGCAGGCTGATGCCGATCACAATCCGGCAACAGATTATACGATGTCGAGGCCGCTGGGCATCGCGGCAAGATCGATCGGATTTTCGTTGCGGAAAGCGTAATGTCCAAGGAAATGGATGTGCTGCCAGGCGACGGGCGAGATCTTCTTCAGCATGGCGAGCGCCTTTTCGTTACCTTCGCGCTGGTAGCGCTCGAGCAGTGTCGACAGCAATACCGAATTGAAGGCGGTGACAGTGTTAGCCAGCAGCCGGCCACATTCGTTGCTGATCGCGACGTCAAGGTCGGTTTTGCCGACCAGGTGCTTCTTCCCGCCGACCTGCGCGATGAACGAGCGCAACTGATGGTACGCCTCGATCCGGTTTTGCGAGCGATGGACATCGCGCTGCAACTGCGGATCGCGCATGTAGCGCAGCGTATAGATGCTGCGCACCAGCTTGTCGACCTCGAAGACGGCCTTGCGGGTGCGATGATGTGGCGAAAGCGCGCAAAGCTTGCGCACAAGCGCCTGCTGGCTGATTTCCTTGACACTGAGCGAGGCAATGATCTGCTCGATGATCGATGGATCGTTGCAGATCAGTGCCCGGTCGATCTGCCCGACAGGCTTGATCAGAAAATTCTCGTACTGCGCAATATCATCGCCGCAGTACAGATGCTTCAGTTGCGCCTGCAGGCTCGTGTATCGCGGCGCGAAGACACGTTCGAACCAGTACATGATGGCGAAATTCGCCTTGTTGACACTGTGCATGTCTCCGGTGATGATGGTCGGCACGATGTCGGTGGTGTTGTGGTAGCAGATATCGAAGACGTAGTGACTTTCGTGTTCGTGCGCGCCGATCAGCTCCGTCAGCAGCGCGACGTGATTGGCCAGAAACGTGTAGGCGACAACACCCCTGCCGCCCGAAAAGTACTTGCGCGAGTGCCTCGCCTTGACCGTCGGTGTGGCGGCCTCGAACTTCTGGCCATCAACACTGCTCGAAGAGCACCTCGAGGTCGAACGAATAGTGCTCGAAGATGAGCAGTTGTGCGATGTAGTTGGCGACCCGGTCATTGGCCGCGCGCAGGGTCGCCAGGCGGCAGTACTGCCGGTGCGTTTCGTCCAGCACGTGATACGGGATGTCGCAGGTCTGCGACATGGCGAGATTGCCGAGATTGGTCGCCTGCGCAATGATCACCGCCATCAGGCTTTCCGGGTCGGCGATCTTCTTCGCATAACGGGGCTGCAGGGGCGTCATGGCAGACAGAAAGTCGCAGCGCTCATTCACAAACCGGATGATGTCGGCAATATCGCGCAGAGGCAGCTTCGCATAGAAGCTGTCCTGTCGGGTGGCATCCTTATCGGCTTTGGGTTTGCGCCACGTCAGGGTACCGCGTTGCTCGTCATAGTCGAGGTGCCGGAGTTTTCCTTGTCGCAGTTCACGATCGAAGCGCTTCCAGAGTTCACAAAGCTCGCTGCACAGCGCATCGACGGTGACATCGACAGGCTGGCGCAGCCACGCGAGATCCAGTTCGCCGAGCACGGCGCGTGTACGATCGGCGGCGACCAGATGATCGCTGAAGCGGCGATGCTGGATGCTGTCATTGAGGTGCAGTTCACCGCTGTCGATGCGCCTGCGCAGTTGCCGGTAGACCCAGAATTCATAGCGGTCGCCGCGCAGGCGTGTGGGCTGCCCCGCGTCGTCGAACTCGAACAGGAAAGGCCGAAGCCGTCGCGGGATGGTATCGGGTGGGACTTCTGCGATGGGCCGCTGGGCCAGGCGCTGCCTGCGCGAGAACACGCCGCGCATCCAGTGCAAGGCCGCGATCCATGGATCGTCATCCCGCTCGCTGGAAAACTCGAGTGCCATCGCCTGTGGCCTGAGTCGCCTGCAAACCTGCCCGGCGGCCGCGTCGATGGCGCGCCAGCGAAGTTCCATCTGGCTGACGGGTTTGTCGCTCAGCAATTGGGCGACCTGCTGCAGGGCGGCTTTGGGCAGGATTCTGAAGGCCTGATCCCGTACCGATCCGAACGATGTGGCATCGTCGAGCGCGTCGTCGACGTAGAGCTGCAGAAGCCTGCCGACCTGCGGGGAATCTTTCTGCCGCTGGAGCTGGGCCTCCATGAACGCGTCATCGGCATGGTCCTTTCCGTCATCCTCAAACTTCTTCGTGTGGTGGCGCAGCGCATCAACGAGGTTGTCGTTCAGTTGCCGGTAGCGCTGCCACGCGTAGCACAGCAGATAAAGGAATGCCTGCCCCGGCTGCAGCTGACGCAGATCGTAGACGGTATGGAAGTTGGCCAGGCTCGCGTAATACGCGATATTCTGCTGTGAGATGTCCAGTTGTGGCAGGATCGCGCGGGCGGCGAGGTAGACGGGTTCGAGTGCCGTGCGTTTGTTGCGCTCGCGTCCCATCATGTGAGGTCCGAAATATTTCGCATCCTGCTTGATCGCGGCCAGTTCGGACAGGGACTCGTCGCGCACAAGCAGTCGTCGCAGCACGGATTTGACGTCATCGGTCGTTCCGGCCTCGATCAATGCGGCGAGGCGCTGGCGTTCCTCGCGCAGTGCGGCACTGGTGAGCTTCTGGAAGGTCGTGTATCCCGGCCTCACGATACGCTGCTGGTTTAACCAGATGACGAGTTCGGTAAGCACGAAGGTTGGCGTTACGTCGCGGCGCACCAGTTGTGCGGCGCGCTGCATGAGCGCCGGGCCGTCCTGCTCGGACCAGAGGCGAAAGCCGGACAGCCTGAGGATTTCGCGCCGCTGCGCGTAGTGTTCTGCGGGCCGAACGGACCTTGGTGAAAAAACCTGCCGGGGGAAATAACGTTCACGCAGATATTCAACGTCCTCCGGCGGCAGGTCCGTGAGTGCGAAGAATGCCTGCTTGGCCTTGAAATAGCCGGTCTGCAGCAGGCAGAGGATCTGTTCGTTCAGTCCACGGCGCCGTTGCGCGAGAGCCAGTTCGTCGGCGGTAAAGGCAAAGTACTCCGCCCTCTGGAAATCATCGAACTCCGGCCGGTCGTAGAGGGCCTGCCGTTCGGCCTCGGGCAGCAGGGTGAGATGGTCGTTGTGGGCGCGCATCCAGAGGCGAAGGGAACTGAAAGGGCGCCATTCTAAAGCGTACCAAACCAATAATTGATATTATCGGGCTATCTTCTTAGTTCAACGTAACCTCAACCGATGAAAATGCGTCACACCCGGTGCCCGGCCGCGACTCCTGCGGAACCCGGGTTCCCGGACGCCGATTCGCTGGCCGCGCTGCGCGGCTGGTATGCCGGCCTCAGTTCGCGTGCCGCCGTCCTGCGCTACCTGCCTGGCCACAAGGCGTCCGGCCAGTCCGCGCGTGGCATGCTCGGCCGCATCCGCAGGCAGCTCATCGCATTTGCTGAAAGCCGCCACCGACCGGATCTGGCGGCAGTATTCCAGCACACGCCCGAAAAGCGGCAGGCGCGAGCCAGGGCAGTTGAGCACGCGCTCAGGACGTTGCCCTCGCTGACGGCGCCGCAGCCCCAGATCAGCGATGACATTGGCTGCTGGCTCGTTCCCCGGACAGCGAATGCCCTGCGTGCACACGGCATCCACACGCTCTCGGACCTGACCGTGCGCATCCCGCGACGGCGCGGATGGTGGCGAGCAATCGACGGGCTTGGCGCGACCGGGGCGCGACAGGTCGAAGCCTTCTTCGCTGCGCATCCGCAGCTCACCGAACGCGCCCGCGCGCTCGTCGTCGTCGTCGCACAGCCGGGCGGCATCGTGCCGTGGGAACAGTTGCGCCTGCCGCACGAGGTCGATGGCTCGCAGGGCAGCTTCCGGGCGCCACGTGATGCCTGCACGCTGAACGCGACGAACGACTACGAGGCGGTGCAGGCGTGGCTTGCGCTTCACGAAACAGCGACGACGCAGCGCGCCTATCGCAAGGAGGCCGAGCGGCTGATCCTGTGGGCGATCGTCGAACGCGGGCGGGCGCTGTCGTCACTGACAACCGACGACGCGATCGCATACCGGGCGTTCGTGAGACGTCCGACGCCGCGCGAGCGCTGGGTCGGTCCGCCGCGGCCGCGCGATTCCGTTGAATGGCGCCCCTTTACGGGTGGTCTGTCCGCGCGCTCGGCAGCTTACGCGCTGACGGTACTCTCAGCGCTGTTTCGCTGGCTGATCGAGCAGCGTTACGTGCTCGCCAATCCGTTTTCCGGCGTCAAGGTCCGGGGACACGCCTCGCAGCCAGCGCTGGACACGACGCGTGGCTTTACCGAAGGCGAGTGGTTGCTGATACGCGCGATTGCCGACGGCCTCGAATGGTCTTACGGCTGGTCAGAGCCGGCGGCGCAGCGGCTGCGTTTCCTGCTCGACTTCGGTTACGCGACGGGGCTGCGCGCGAGCGAACTGGTCGGCGCCGAGCTCAGCGCCATCCGCGTCGACGGGCACGGCGATCACTGGCTGCATCTGGTCGGCAAGGGCAGCAAGCCCGGCAAGGTGGCGCTGCCGCCGCTCGCGCGTACTGCGCTCGATCAGTACCTTGCACAGCGCCGTCTGCCCGTCACGCCTGAACGCTGGAACCCGAGGACATCCCTGGTCGCGAGTCTTGGCGAGGACGGCAATACGGGTATCGCGGGTTCGCGTCTTGGGCGCGTCATGCGCCGTTTCTTCGCACAGGCAGCCGACGTGATCGAAGCCGACCATCCGGCTGCTGCCGAGAAATTGCGCCGGGCCAGTCCGCACTGGATGCGCCACAGTCACGCGAGCCACGCGCTCGCCAGCGGGGCCAAACTGACCAGCGTGCGCGACAACCTGCGCCATGCGTCCATCGCGACGACATCAATGTACCTGCACGGCGACGAAATCCAGCGTGCGAGGGATATGGATCAGGCCTTCTCCGCCCGAAAATAGCCCACCCGCTAACCCATTGAATTCGAAGGGCTTCGAAAAATTCTGCGGTTCCGGCTTATAACCCCCAGCACCAGCACCGGCCAGCATAATAAATGATCAAATGGGAGAGTCTTGATTCCCGTTTGAGAGTGCTCTAGAATGGGAGTCATGAAGTTCCCATGTGGGAGGCTCACATCATGTCCCTGAATCAACCGTCCGGCCGTCATGCGGCCGCGCGCCCAGCCGCAGCGCATGCCGGAAAAGCGTTGGCCGGCTCTGGCCGATCCGGCACCCACCCTGACGATATCGAAACCTTCCTCGTCAGGTTCGACCCGCTCGAGCAACGCCGGCAGATCCGTGAAGGCATGGAAGCGACGATCATCGAGCGCGTGGCGAAGGAGCTGCTGCACGTGCCGGTGCAGACGCTGCTTGCGAGTCTCAATCTGCCGAGTTCGACGATCCTGCGCAAGATGGCGCGCGCGGAGCGCCTGTCGCCGGCCGAGTCGGATCGCGTTGCGCGCGTGCTCTATGTTCGTCAGCTTGCTGTCGAGGTGTTTGAGGATCCGGCGCTGGCCGCCGAGTGGATGCAGCGATCGAATGCGGAACTGGGTAGACTCAGCCCGCTCGAGGTGCTCGACTCGCAACCGGGCTACGACCGCGTGCGTGAGATCCTGCTGCGCGTCATTCACGGCGTGTCTGCATGAGGCTTTACCGCCTGGCGAAAGAGCGGCGCGGGTATTACCGTGCCGATGACCTGAGCGGCAATGGTGCGGCGATCGCCGGAGGCCGCTGGAACCCGCGTGGCATGCGGGTGCTTTACACCAGCTGCCACGCGTCAACGGCGCTGCTTGAAGCGCTGGTGCACATGGCGGGCTTGCTACCGGCCGGTGGCTATTTCCTCGTGACGCTTGAGGTACCGGACGCCGTCTACGATGCCGCATTCGCACCTAGCCTGCCGGACGGCTGGGCAGACCTGACGAGCGATCCAGCAGCCACAAGGGCGCTTGGCCGGCAATGGCTTGAAGCGGGCGAGCAACTGGCGATGCGGGTCCCGTCGGTCGTTTGTCCTACCGATTTCAATCTGCTGCTGAACCCGATGCATCCGGAGATGCCAAGCGTAAAGGTGATCAGCACGGAACCCTTTACGCTGGATCCGCGGCTGTTTGGCCAGTCGACGCGATGAGCTCGATGTCGATTGCCGGCGGATGGACCAAGCCCCCGCGATCAATTGTCAGGTTTCGCGATGTGCGTGCCGGTGGTCAAGGCGCTCTCCAGACATCCAACCAATATAAAGCACGATTGCTCTAAGGTTCGATCACTTTAATGATGTTAAATACGCTGACTATCAGCCTTGCAGCGTTGTTGCGACCTGACCGATAACGGTCTATATTCAGTCCTGCTTGATCCCAATGGAGCGCCCCATGCACCTCGCCGATCACGTCAAGCCGATCAGCTACCTCAAAAGCGAGGCCGCCCGGATCGTCAAGGACCTCACCGACTCGGGGGGAGCCGCTCATCATTACGCAGAATGGTGG
>NZ_BBJJ01000080.1 GCF_000739815.1 Paraburkholderia mimosarum LMG 23256 = NBRC 106338 | reverse complement strand
CGTCAAACACCTCGACAGCAAGCTGGCGCACATAGAGCACGCGCGCAACACGATCCGACTCGGCTGGCGACAGGCGCTCTGCGCGCGCCATCTTGCGCAGGATCGTCGAACTCGGCAGATTGAGACTCGCGAGCAGCGTCTGCACCGGCACGTGCAGCAGGTCCTTCGCCACGCGCTCGATGATCGCCGCTTCCATGCCTTCCCGGATCTGCCGGCGTTGCTCGAGCGGGTCGAACCTGACGAGGAACGTTTCGATATCGTCAGCGTGGGCGCCGGGTCTGCCAGAGCCGACCAAGGCCTTGCCGGCATGTGCGGCACCCGGACGCGCGGCCGAATGACGGCCGGACGGTTGATTCAGGGACATGATACGCTCCTCCCAGATGGGAATTCCATGACTCCCATTCTAGATCAATCTCAAACGGGAATCAAGACTCTCCCATTTGATCACTTATTATGCTGCCCGGTCCTGGTGTCGGCGACTGAAAAGCTGCAGCAGTTCGTCCCGCAATTCCGAGATATCCAGGACATGCTGCGCCCGTGTCACGGCCACATAGAGGAGGCGGAGCTCATCGTCGTCCGGCATCGGGCTGCCTTCGGCCCCGCGCAGGCGGAAATCGTTGGCAACCCTGACCCGCTTCCATTCGAGCCCCTTGGCACGGTGGACGGTCGAGATCACATAGTCGGCGGCGTCCTCCGCCGCCGAACGCTGCGCCAGGGCCCGCAGATAGCCGGTACCCAGCTCGTCGACGATCCGCACGACCGGCAGCAGGTCCTGACCAAATGCACTGCGCGCAAAGGACTGTACGTCGCTCCATGTCTCGAACAGCGAAAACGCCGCCGGACGGAACGCGCGCCGGCCGGCCAGCAGCCGGTCTGCGCCGTCAGCGTAGGCGAGGATCTCGGCGGGACTCATCCGGATCGCCGGTCGATGTCCCGCCTCGAGTCCTGCAGCGAACTGCCAGATCGCCGTAACGTTCTTCCGGCACAGGATTGCATCGACCGGCGGCGCCAGCGCGGAGTCTTCCACCATGATCGAGCCGATGGCTTCCTGACCCCGGATGGGCGTGCGCTCACCCAGGAGTGCGAGCAGGCGGCTGGCGAGCGCCGCGAACGTGACGCCAAAGCGGAACGACTCCGTGAGCGCGCATTCGGGCGCGTCGATCTGCGCCATCGCATTGATCGCGCCCCGCCACTCGTAGATTTGCTGGTAAGGGTCGCCCACGTAGATAATCTGCGCGTGGCGCTGTCGGCCGAGGACCGACAGCACGACACCGTCGCTGTCCTGTGCCTCATCGAACAGGAGGTAGTCGGCTTCGATGCGTGGCTGCGAGAGCGCCCAGAGCTTCAGGAGCACGTCAGGCGAAATGGCGCTCGCGGCGCGCGCTGCCGCGCCCTCTTCCCACAGCCGCCCGACGTAAGGGAGCAGGTAGGTGCGCAGTTGCGCAGCCACCGCTTCGTCGATCTTTTCATCGACGACGATATGCTGAGTTGCCGGCTGGATATCAGCGGACCGGCAGAACCTGTCCCGCCCGTCGGCAATCATCCGTCCGATCTCGAACGGGGCAATCTCGACGGCCTTGCCCGTCACCGTCCGCACCTCCAGCGGGCCCAGCCCGTAGCGTACCGCAAGTTCGTGTGGCGGCTCGCCCTGAAGGGTCATCCGGTTTCGCAGCGACGGGCTGACCGAGGCCCACGCGAGCGAATGCATTGTCCGTGCGCCGACGTGAGGTGGAAAGCGTCGGGCTGCGCTCGACGCGATTTCCCGGTTGAACGCGAGGTACATGCCGCGCCGCTGGCCGAAGTGCTCGGCCACGAGCTGGAGCGTGGAGGTCTTGCCCGCGCCGGCAAATGCCTTGATCTTGAGGTCTCCGGCGCCACGCGCCGCCTCGATCACGGCCCGCTGCTCTGCCGTTGGAGTAAAGATCCTCTTCACGCGATACCCGACCTCATGTGCGTTCGCTCCTGGCGATGTGGGGTCGCTGATTTTCGCATGGCCCACAGCTGGTCGAACGCCCCGGCTGCGGACGCGTCACCGAAACATTTCCACGTTTAACCGTCGGCGACAGCACACCTGGCAGAGCGAAACGCTGACGGCACCGGTCAAGTCTGAACAAGCTCAAGCCCGTTTTCGGCACACCATTGCCTCAGCGCACTTTCGACAGCATCGGTTTCAAACGCATGCCAGCGCTCCAGAACGCCTTCACGTTCCAGCAAATCCTTGAAACGCGCATAAGCCCCTTGCCGCCGGAAAAAACCTTCGACCTCGCCGTAACGTCCAGGCAACTCCTGTGAGACAAATCGCAAGGCGAGACGTCTTCCGAGATCGAGCTCGTTCTTGTGCGGTATCGCAAGGTAGCGATCGGACGTTTCAAGGTCGCCAGGAATCTCCTCGTCGAACGCATCATTCGAATCGGAAATCCACCAGATCTTGCCCGTCTCGAGCGAGACATACGCGCTATGTTCCATTGGCGACGCGTAGCTGACGAAGTCGAACGTCATGGAAAGATCATCGTGCCTGACTGCGACCATGGCTCTACTCCGATAGGGTTGTAACGTTCGATCGACCAGGTTGGCCACCCGTTTCGCCGCGTCGGGACAGCGACTCAAAGCTCTTCGCTCGGGTCAGCGATATCGAGCCGGAACTGCCATCCTTCCATGCTCATGAGCACTCGCCCAAGATCGTCCCACGAGACCTCCTTGCCGTCGACCACCACGAGTGGCACGTGTCCTGCCTGCGAATCGTCCCATTCGATGCGCCCGCGCACCGTGCTCTCAATGATCCGGCGCTCCCGAAAATCGATGTGCCGGACCGACAGTGCGCGACGAATCTTCTCGACGAGTCGCCCGAGCAGCACGAGCACTTCGTCGTCGGCCTCACCGATCAGCTGGGACCGGTAGCCGGAGGGAAGCTCTCCTTGAAGCTCAAAGCCATCCAGAGCAATCCGGTCGCCCAGAAGCCGGAGCTGGAAATGGAACTGGAACTGGTGGGACTCCCCCTGGCTGTCGATCATCCGGATCGGCGCAAGCCGGGCGTTCTCGAAATCGGTGAATCCGGTGGACTCGGCAATCCTGGCATTGAAGCACGAAGTGCAGAGTAACTCATGGTAGCCATCGCCAGAACCGCAGTTGATAGTGTCCCAGGGCGGCGTCTGGTTGCCGCATTGTTCGCATCGCTGGTTTGCCATGTCATGCCTGCCCTGCGATCGCCGGGAGGTTGGATTCCGGTGGCCTTCTTCGTCGGCGCGGTTCGTCGCACGGTGGCGGCACCAAGCGGCTCGACGAAGCGGTGATGGCGTGCCCAGGAACCGGCGAACGGATGCCGCAATTTTGACAGAGCCCGCGACCGTCTTCCGTCGCGTGATCAGGAAGGCGAACGCCATCGATGATCGACGCATTCAATGATGCCATTCCCGCACGAGATCCGCACAGGAAAGCGAGACATCCTTCGGCAAAGCCCCAGGACGTGCGTGCTAGCCGCTAGCGCTGACGCGGCGTGAATTACACAACCCCTACGCCCGGCCAAAACGTTCGTTGATATTCGCGCTGCTTTCATGCGAACGGGCTACAGGTCTCACACTGATCGCTTTCGCGCACGGCCTGATAAGCAAAAAGCGCGCTCCGCGTGCAGCATACGGACTCGCAACCGGCGTTGGAGCAAACGTGGCGCAGAAGGTGCGACCGCGTCGCCCCACGGTTCCACCGATAGCAGGCCGGTTGCGCAACCCGACTCAGGACTAGAAAAATCTTCCACGAAACGATCGCTGTACGCACGCTTTTGGAAACACTTTCCATTCTGACAAAACTAAGCTTGCCATCAATCGAGCCGCATTCGTAACCGTGGACGGTGTGCACCTATCCATGCGCGAAACGTGCGCTTTCCACGCGGCAACCGTCGTCGAAGCAACCTGAAATTGCCACATCGATTCTTATTCTTACCAACGGAGACAAAGATGAAGTCGTTCAAACCGCTGTTTATGTCTGCACTGATCGCCTCACTGCTCGGGCTCACCACGGCATCCGTGCATGCTGCCGACCTGCTCGACACGGTGAAACAGACCGGCGTGCTGACGGTCGCGCTTGAAGGCACATACCCTCCGTTCGATTACCGCAACAGCGATGGGCAGCTCGAAGGATTCGACGTCGACGTCGCGAAGGCCGTCGCCGCCCGACTCGGCGTCAAGCCTCAGTTCGTCACGACCGAATGGAGCGGCATCCTCGCCGGCCTTCAGGCAGGCAAATTCGACGTGATTGTCAACCAGGTCGCGATCACGCCGGCGCGCCAGCAGGTGCTCGACTTTAGCCAGCCCTACGTGTACTCAGCCGCGCAACTGCTACAGCGCGAGAACGATTCACGCGCATTCAAGTCGTTGAACGACCTGAAGAATCTCAGGATGGGGGTCGTGCTCGGCAGCAACTATGCGGAGCTTGTGAAAACCGTGCCAGCGATCAACGCGCAGACGTATCCCGGTGAGTCCGAGATTCTGCGCGATCTCGCGACGGGCCGGCTTGATGCCGCAGTGAACGATCGCCTGATGGTTCCTTACCTGATCAAGACCACACATCTGCCGCTGCGTGCGAGCGGTGTGATCCCGGGCGCCGACACGAAGATGGGCATTCCGTTCCGCAAGGGCAATCCTAAATTCGAAAAAGCCATCGACGACGCCCTCGCATCGATGCGCGAGGACGGCACGCTCAGGAAGATCTCAATGCAATGGTTTGGTGCCGACGTCTCGGCCCCGAACGCCCACTAACCCTCCCGCAACCATACGCGCGCACCGGCATGCATCGCATCGCCGGTGCGGCCGACAACGATCTGGAGTCAAGTTCATGGACGCATTTGATCTGGTCGTGCACACCCTTCCCGTCCTCGCAACGGGCGCAGTGCTCACCATGAAATTCGCGATCGCATCAATGGTGCTGGGGCTGATCGTCGGCCTTTTGGTCGCGATCGTACGAATTGGCAACAACGGGTTACTGTCCTCGATCGCACGCGGCTATGTCAGCCTGATGCGCGGCACTCCGCTCCTCGTGCAGATGTTCGTCGTGTATTACGGGCTGCCGGACGTCGGTATCTCACTCGACCCGACCTCAGCCGGCATTCTTACGCTGACGCTGAACGCTGGCGCGTACCTGTCCGAAAGCATGCGCGGCGCGATCCTTGGCATCGGCCGCGGCCAGTGGGCCGCATCGCACAGCCTGGGTCTCACGCATGTGCAGACGCTGCGTTACGTCATCTGTCCTCAGGCGCTGCGCCTTGCGGTGCCAAGCCTTTCGAACACGCTGATCAGTCTCGTCAAGGATACGTCACTCGTGTCCGTCATCACCGTCACCGAACTGCTGCGCTCGGCGCAGGAAGTCATCGCCTCTACCTTCCAGCCGCTGCCGCTGTATCTTGCGGCCGCCGCGATCTACTGGGTGCTCAGCACGTTACTCGCATGGCTCCAGGGCCGCATTGAGACACGCTGCGCATTGCCATCGACGCATTGAACGGCCGCCGGCCGTCCGCGTCGCGGATAGCTGAACGTTCCACCATTCACGAAGAATCCCAACATGATTACTCTCGACAGCGTCTCGAAGTGGTACGGCAAGCATCAGGTGCTCGACAACTGTAGCGCAGCGGTCACCAAAGGCGAAGTGGTTGTCGTCTGCGGCCCGTCCGGATCCGGCAAATCCACGTTGATCAAGACGATCAACGGTCTGGAACCGTTCCAGAAAGGCTGCATCACGGTGGACGGCGCCCGGCTTGACGATCCGTCCGTCAAGCTCGCGCAGTTGCGTTCGCGCGTCGGAATGGTCTTCCAGCACTTCGAACTGTTTCCTCACCTGACTGTGCTGGCCAACCTGACACTAGCCCAGACGAAAGTGCTGCACCGGCCCATGGACGAGGCGCGCGACATCGGGCTGCGTCTTCTCGATCGCGTCGGGCTCAAGGCGCACGCCCAGAAGTTTCCCGCGCAGTTGTCAGGCGGGCAGCAACAGCGCGTTGCGATTGCCCGTGCGCTTTCGATGAACCCGATCGCGATGCTGTTCGACGAACCGACATCAGCACTTGATCCGGAAATGATCAATGAAGTGCTCGATGTCATGGTCGAGCTCGCGCGCGACGGGATGACCATGGTCTGCGTCACGCACGAGATGGGTTTCGCACGCAAGGTCGCACATCGCGTGCTGTTCATGGATCGTGGCGTGATCGTGGAAGACGCTACGAGCGACGCATTTTTTCATACGCCGCGTTCCGAGCGTGCACGCGATTTCCTCGACAAAATCCTGCACTGAACCGCTGCCTACCGCCGTCTAGCCGGCGGTGGGCGCCTTCTACCCGACAGCGGTGCCATCCGCATGACAACGACAACGCTCACCACAAGACTGAATAACGTTGCGCGACTGGATCTCATCGACGCACCAATTCCGCTGCAGCGGCTGCCAAGCTCGAGCTCGACCAGTAGATTCGCGCAGCGGGGCTTGACGTTCGGCCGTCATGCTCGCGCCCGGCACTGCGGCACGCATGCAGGTCTCGCGTTCGCGTTTTCTCATGAGGCCCGTGATCGGCGTGACGGTGTCACGCACTTCGGCAGCGCAGCGCCCGAAGGTACAGGGCCTCGTTGACCAGACGAGCGAGCTGCTCGACCTCGAACCGCGTTCGGCAATGCGCGTCGATCTATGGGATGCTTACTGCGCGCCCCGCTACGGGTGAGCCCAATACGGCCGGACTCAACGCAATTCGCCTGCTCGCACGGGCCGAACGATTGCTGTTCGATCCCGTCTACACGGGAAAGGTGATAGCCGGGTGAGCCACGTCAGAGCCTCATCGAGCGGCCATGCAAAGCCATTAAACGCGCCACCTGTCGACAATTTAATTGTAGGCGGTGGCGCGTATTCGTTATTCACCCACCACGTAATCCAGCGGAAGCGCCGTCGTTCGCTTGATCACCTCCATCGCGAACGCCGAGCTTACGTCCATCAACTCGACACTTTTGATCAGCCGCTTGTAGACCCTGTCGTATCCGGCGATATCCGGCACGACGACCTTGAGCAGGTAATCGACATCGCCGCTCATCCGATGGATTTCGATGATCTCCGGAATCGCGCGTACGGCGTCAATGAACCGCGTGGTCCACGCATCGCCGTGCTGATTCGAGCGCACTGTCACGAACGCCGTGAGACCGAGATTCAGCTTGTTAGGATCGCAGAGCACGACCTGCCGGCAGATCACCCCTTCGTCCCGCAGCTTTTGCAGCCTTCGCCAGCATGGCGTTGGCGACAGGTTGACCGCCTTGGCCAGTTCATTCAGTCCGATGGTCGCATCCGCCTGAAGCAGCGTCAGCATTTGAGCATCGCGTTTATCCATATCTCCTCCGGGTTAGAAACTTTTCCCAATCTTAGCGGGATCGGCGCGATTCTTTAAAAACTTTTTTCGCACCCGCGAAATTAATATGTCTTCACGCACAGCACAGATAGCGATATCGCGGCGGTGCTCGATACACCCCGATTGAACCGACGACAGAGAGGACCACACCTTGAACGCAACGCATTCGACCGACACTGTCTTGGCCCATGAGGGCCGCAAGCACGATCAGCTCGGCGCGCCGGTGAATCCGCCGGTTTACCGCCAATCGACGCTGCTATTCGAAAACCTTGACGCACTCAAGACCGCGAGCGGCACGCCGAACGCGTACGGGCGCGGCGGCAGCCCGACCACGCGCGCGCTCGAAACCGCGCTCGCGCGACTCGAAGGCGGGCATCGCGCGATGCTCACACCGAGCGGGCTCAGTGCGATCACGACGTCGCTGCTGGCCGTCCTGAATCCCGGCGATCATCTGCTGATGACCGATTCCGTCTACGACCCGACGCGCTCGTTCTGCAATGAAACGCTCATGCGTCTCGGCATCGAAACGACCTACTACGATCCGGCGATTGGCGCCGGCATCGCGTCGCTGATACGGCCGAACACGCGCGCGGTGTTCGTCGAGTCGCCCGGTTCGCTCACGTTCGAAGTGCAGGACATCCCGGCGATCAGCCGGATCGCGCATCGTCACGGTGCAATCGTGCTGATGGATAACACCTGGGCAACGCCGCTCTATTTCCGTTCGTTCGAGCATGGCGTCGACGTATCGATCCACGCAGCAACGAAGTACATCTCGGGGCACTCCGATCTGCTGATGGGCGTGATCCTCACAACGGAGTCGCTGTATCCAAAGATCAACCGGTTTTATCGGCAATTCGGCATGACCGTGAGCGGTGACGACGCCTATCTCGCGCTGCGCGGCCTGCGAACACTCTCGGTTCGGCTCGAGCGGCATCAGCGCAATGCGCACGCCTTGACAGACTGGTTCGCGCAGCAGCCGGAAGTGGCCGAAATTCTCTATCCAGCCCGGCCGGGTTCACCGGGCCACGCACTGTGGCAACGCGACTTCACAGGCGCGAGTGGTCTGTTTGGGGTTGTGTTGCACCCGCAATCCGAGGAGGCGATGCGCGCATTGCTCGACGGGATGTCTTGCTTCGGCATGGGCTATAGCTGGGGCGGCTTCGAAAGTCTCCTTCTGCGCTCCAGCCCAGGGGGCTACCGCACGGCGAAACAATGGCCCTGGGACGGCCCACTGCTGCGGATCCATGCGGGCCTTGAACATCCCGACGACATGATCGCCGACCTCGAAGCCGGTTTCTCGCGGCTGCGAGCCGCGACCCTCGTGCCGATGGAATCGTGAATCGAAGTACGCAGCACCTCAACTCTGAATTTCTAACCAAAGCGAGACAAGCATGAAAGACAAACTGTTCATCCTGCGCCCGGGGTTTTTTAGCGGTGAAGAAGGTCCACTCTACTGCGGCGACTCGGTTGCCGTCGAGGGACTGCTGAGCTTTTTCCCGCAACTGCGCAACAACGTCGACGTCGAATACATCGATGCGCCGCGTCCACGCAACGCAATCGTCGAACTGATCGGCGAAACCAACCAGTCCGCGCCGGTGATCGTGCTCGGTGATGGCCAGAGGGTGAAGGACGCGTCCGTTGACGTTCAGGACCACAACGGAACGCGCTTCATCAATGCGCCTGACGACATCCGACGCTATCTGTCGTCGCAGTACCGTGTCGCTCACGCATCATGACGGAACGGGGCGAATGCGCTTGCGTCATACGCGTTCCTTGAATGACCGGCACCGCGTTCATGCGGTGCTGGCCTGAAGCCAACAGGTTATTGACGTTGGTTTGGAAAGTCGCCGGCTATGCGGCGGATTCCCCGTGACAGGCGAACAGAATCAGACCCCTCCGATTCGGGTCTGCGTCGTAGCGCTTAGTATTAAAGTTAATTTCCTGGGCGGGCGATGCACCGCCGTATCGATCCGCACGTTGCCTTCATCCGCTGCATGATCCCGCAGTTCAAGCCGCTTTGCTCCGTCGGCGCCGTGCGAGCACAGTCTCTTCCACAATTCACTATCGAACGCTTAAACCTGGTCAACGCTAGTAGTTTCTGTAGCCGCTCCCGGTTTGCGATGTATGCACGATGCCGAGACGCTGCAGATGAACGTCGAGCCACCCATACGGGCGCCTCGATGGGTGGACTCACCGCCAACCCCGTAGCGAAGCCAACAACTCGTCGATCGCTTACGCCGTGATGTCTCGCGATTTTGTCTCGGGCAGGAAGATGAGACCGACGACAAACGAGATGCCTGCTATGACGACCGGATACCAGACGCCCGCATAGATGTTTCCTGTGGCAGCCACGAGTGCAAACGCCGTCGTAGGCAAAAACCCGCCAAACCAGCCATTGCCGATGTGATACGGAAGTGACATGGCCGTATAGCGGATGCGTGCCGGAAAGAGCTCGACCAGTGTGGCAGCAATTGGTCCGTAGACCATGGCTACGAGGAAGACGAGTGCAACCAGCATCAACATCACCATGGGATAGTTGATTTGCTGGGGATCAGCGTTACGCGGGTAGCCAACGGCCTTGATTTGCTTTGCGAGTGCTGCCTCGAACTCAGCCGTCTTCTGTTTGCGCTCCGCCGCACTCAGTTTGACTCCCTCGAAGCTCGGAATCACAAGGTCACCAACGTGAACCGAAGCTACCGTTCCCGCAGGAGCAGCTACGTTCTCGTAGTTGACAGACGCCCTGGCGAGGAAGGACTTGGCGATATCGCACGAGCTCACGAACTGGGACGTACCGACCGGGTTGAACTGGAACGAGCATGTCCTCGGGTCAGCGACCACTGTGACGGGAGCACGCGTCTGGGCTTCGGCGAGTGCCGGATTGGCATACCGCGTCAGACCGTGGAAGATCGGAAAGTACAGGAATACCGCGAGGAGGAACCCCGTCAGCATGATCGGCTTGCGCCCGATGCGGTCAGAGAGACTGCCAAAGAACACGATAAGCGGCGCACCAATCACGAGGGCCACTGCAATCAGAAGGTTCGCCGTGACAGTCTCGACCTTCAGTGTCTGGGTGAGGAAAAACAGGGCATAGAACTGTCCCGCGTACCAGATGACCGATTGCCCAGCAACAAGACCGAAGAGTGCAATGAGTACTAGACGCACGTTCTTCCACTGACCAAACGCCTCCTTGATCGGCGCCTTGGAAGCCGCATTGTCCGCTTTCATTTTCAGGAACACTGGCGACTCGTGAAGGCTAAGTCGAATCCATACCGACATGGATACCAGTACAACCGAGAAAATGAACGGGATACGCCAGGCCCAGGCTGCGAAGCTGCTTTCGCCTACCGACAGGCGCACACCCAGAACGACCAACAACGACAGGAAGAAGCCCAGCGTCGCCGTCGTCTGAATCCAGGCAGTGAATGCCCCGCGACGTCCGCTCGGTGCGTGCTCGGCAACGTAGGTAGCCGCGCCGCCGTATTCACCACCAAGCGCCAGCCCCTGAAAAAGCCGCAAAACAACAAGCAGAATCGGCGCGGTGATGCCAATTGTCGCGTACGAGGGAAGGACGCCGACGAGGAACGTGGACGCCCCCATTAGAAGGATGGTGATGAGGAACGTGTACTTGCGCCCTACGAGGTCACCCAGTCGACCGAAGACCAGTGCACCGAACGGACGAACCGCGAAGCCCGCAGCGAAAGCCAGAAGCGCGAAGATGAATGCAGCTGTCTCGTTGACGCCTGAGAAGAACTGCTTCCCGACGATGGCCGCCAGCGAACCATACAGGTAGAAGTCGTACCACTCAAAGACTGCGCCGAGCGAGGACGCGAAGACGATCTTTCGTTCTTCGCGGGTCATGCCCTTTGCCTTGGGCACAGAATAGGTTGAGGTACTCATTGCTCCTCCGATTTTGCTTTGTGTGTATTGCGCGTGCGCCTAGCCGATACTGAGCAGGTAATCCCTGTCCCCTTCGGCCATTGACGTCAACCACTCGTGTTCGGAGCCAGGCTCCGGCAGCACCTTTCCGTATTCGACCATCTGCGAGGGTGGCAGCTCGGAGACATACGCCCAAACGAAGCGCGCCTCCGTTTTAGCGGCGTCGACAACCACGTCGACGATAGCCTCAAGCAGTTGCCGCTTTTGTGCTGCCGTTCTCCCGGCACGGATATGACCGTGGACAAAAATCTGGTCCGACACCAGCGGCGCGCCGCCGATGAAATGGTCTCCGGCAGGAATCTCGTTGAAGATCACCTGAGCGAAAAAACCTTGCGCACCCGTCGCATTGCTGTGCGATGAAGTGATTCCGGCAGCGATGCGCTGTTTCGCCTCTGAATTCAAGCGGCCACTAGCAACTGAAACAATGTAGGTCGGCATTACAGTCTCCTTTTTCCATGCAATTAGATGCATATACATCTATAACGATGGCAGTCCCGATAGAACTACCTTTTAGCTACACCCAGACCAAACTCGAGACGTCGATACGTACGACTAATACATGTACCTACATCTATTTGGGTAACCCGTTAACCCGCATGCTTCTCCTGTACCGGAACGGTCGAATATCTCAATGTTTCAAAGCGAAGTCACGTCGTCGCACTAAACGCATGCAGCAAGCCATCGCTGCGGCCTAAGCCGCCGCCCCAGCGCGTTGCAGCGATTCGAGAGCCTCAAGCAAGCGCTTGTTAGCGGGCCCTTTCATGAACCGGTCGACTTCACTCTCCACCCTCGCCTGAGCCAGCTGCCAGTACGGTTCAGCCGCACGGAGGACCTTGACGCCCTCCTTGCTCAAGCTGGCAACCTTGAAGCGCGCGTCCGTGTCGGGGGTGGTCTCGACCCATCCAGCGTTGATCAGCAGCTTCAGATTCCGGGAAATCGTCGTCCGGTCCAGAGCGGCTTCGGCGGCAACTTCGGAATACGTCGCGGCACCCAAGCGCTCCAGCGCTCTGAGCAGGGAAAACTGCGTAATCTTCATCCCTACCGGCCGCAGCGCATCGTCGTACACGCTCGTCAACGCGTTGGCGGAGCGGCGGAACTGAGTGCAATAGCAATCGGTAAACATAGCTGGTCTGGTCAGTCCCTTGCGCGGCCACCTCTCCCAGCGAGTCCGCACAACAAAGTCAATAAATGTATCTACATCTACACGTTATACGGCGATGCGATCGGCGTCAATCCTGGCGTAAACGAGCCCCTCGCGGCGGCCGAGGCCTCGTCCATGCGTCGGCGACAGCACGCGCGGTCACAACCGTCAGCGAAGGCCCATGATCCGCGCGGTACGCACACCGAATGCCCGTGGGCACGGCCTTTCGACAACCGCTCGAGTGTAGCGCCGCGCCTTTAAATATCTGCAGAAAACGGGCCGCGTGCGTGGTGGCTCGCTTACGGTGCCAGTCTGAATGCGCCGACCGTCGAGCGCAGCCGTGCCGCCTGCTCATCGAGCGCGGCAGCCGCCGCGGCTGCTTCTTCAACGAGCGCCGCATTTTGCTGGGTGACCTCGTCCATTTGCGAAACAGCGCGATTGACTTCCTCGATGCCCGTGCTTTGCTCGACGGAGGCCGATTCGATCTCGCCCATGATGTCGCTCACGCGCGTGATCGAATGCACGATCTCCTTCATTCTTTCGCCCGCGAGCGAGACCTGTCCGGTGCCTTCGTCCACGCGTCCCACCGATGCGCCAATGAGCGCCTTGATGTCTTTCGCAGCCGACGCACTGCGTTGCGCAAGCGCGCGTACTTCTCCGGCGACGACTGCAAATCCGCGACCTTCCTCACCAGCGCGCGCGGCCTCAACTGCCGCATTCAACGCGAGAATGTTGGTCTGGAACGCAATGCCTTCGATCGTGCCGATGATCTCTTCGATTTTTTTCGATTCTTCTGCGATGCCCCGCATGGTCTGGATGACTTCGTTGACTGCGGCGCCGCCGCGGCCGGTCGCGGCCGACGCGAGTGTCGCGAGTTGACGAGCCTGCCGGGCGTTTTCGGCATTCTGCTTCACCGTGGCGGTCAATTGCTCCATGCTGGCGGCCGTTTCCTCCAGCGAGGCTGCCTGTTCTTGCGTACGTTGTGAGAGGTCGATGTTGCCGTGGGCGATCTCCGATGCGCCGGTTGCAATCGAGTCGCTCGATTGTTGAATGCCTTGCACCAGTTCACGCAGTTTGCCGCGCATTTCACTGAGCGCATGTAGCAGACTCGACTGGTCGCCCACGCGAAGTTCGATGTGTGCCGCGAGATAGCCCGCTGCGATCTGCGCGGCGAATTCGGCTGCGTCGACGGGTTCGCCGCCGAGCGAACGACGAATACCGCGCATCATCGACCACGCCATGATGCCGACCATTGCGAAGATGAGCGCGGCACCCCAAGCATGGTCCGTGCGACGCGCCAGAAAGCGGCGTCGATGTCGTCATAGAAGAATCCCGTGCCGATCCACCATTGCCACGCAGGAATGGCCACGACGCCCTGCAATTTGGGCTCGAGCGGGCTTGTGGGGTGCGGTGGATCAGCACGTCGACGAGCGCGATATGGTTGGTAGCGAGGCTCTGGGCGTAGGCCTGCGTATCGGTGAGATCCCCGGAAGTGGTGCGATTGCCGCCGGACTTCTTGCCAATCAGCTCCGCAACGGGATGGACGAGATTGATGCTGTCCGACGTCGTTACCCAGAAATAGCTCTTGCTGTTGGCATTCAGTTGCCCGATGGCAGTTTTAGCGGCGGCCTGGGCGTCGAGGCGCGTCATCTTTCCCTGCGATTCCAGCGACTGGTAATAGAGCGCCAGGTGTTCCGCCTTCAACAGCAGATTCTGGATTTGCTCCTGGCGGCCCTCGACGAGCGCCTGCTTCAGTTGCGTCAGCGTGACGGCGGCGAAGCGAAGCATCCGGTCTTGCGCTGCGTACGCGGATCGCGCTCGAGCGGCTGCGCAGCGGCGAAGCTGGCCGGTTACTGATCAATCACATGTCCCAGATCGTGCTCATCACGGGCTACATCACCCGCGCCGGATTCGGCAGGCTCGATATCCGTGACATTGACCGCGTCGAACAACATCTCGGTGAGGTACTCGTCGAGGCTGACAGGACGGGGGAATGGACTATCCCTGATTCGTTGATCATCGAACTCACGACTGTGGTCAACGAGTACGATCGGCAGCTCGCCACGACCCGTGTCGAGATCGTCGCCCGCGCCAGCGAATACCTCGAAAGGCTCCTGCAGCTGGCAGCACACCAGCCTCCTGCTGTCGCGGATGGCGTCCCCGCGCAAATCGGCCGCCGCGTGCTGGCCTTGCGTTGATCGTCACGCAGCCACAGCACTGAAGCCCGGGTTCAGGGACGAGACGCTTTCCTGCACGGACTGCGAGGCGGTTGCCTCCCCCGGCGGCGTCGCGTTGCGGATGCCAGTGCGTCTGCGGGCACCGCGCGTCCGCATTGCCGCTGGGCGCCAGTCAGCCGAGTCGCGCCGCCTGTCCTCTTCTGGCTCGATCGCCCGGTCCATATCCTCTGCCGCTGCATTGCGCGATTGAACGCCAACTACCCCCGTCACTGCTGCAAAGAACTGCATCCATCTCGTACGCATCTGTCTCCCGCATCTTCCATCCTTCGTGCCCGCGTCGTTGCGTCCTGCGTGGATGGAAAAAAAGCGCCCCGAAGCGCGCCTATGGAATGGTTCCATACATCTGCACTTCGGGACGACGCCGTTGTCCCGTCTGCGACCTCTCCCCGACACAAGGTGGGGCCCACATTTGCGGCCTTCGTCGACCAGCCTGTCCAAAGGCAAGAAATACGCCACTGCGTCAGGTCGGACGAACCCCGGCTCCATGGCGTCACACAACTGAACCGCGCCCCGCGACGATGCTCCACACGCGGGCAATCTCCCCCGTCTGGTGCGAAGCGCAAACCAGCGCGCACCACACTGCCGCACGCACCTGGGGCGCTTGCCACGCAAGCAAACCCGTCGGGCCGGCGAGATGGCAACGTCGATTACCAGCCACCACCCGTTCGTTGTCCAGACTAATCTGGCAGCCGGTCCAGGCGGGTGAGCAGATCCCTCGCCTGTCTCTCGAGGTGAGCGGGTAGCAGCGGCATGGCCAGAACGGCCTGTATCCTCGCCCGCCACCACCGCAGGTCAATGACTGCACCCGTTTCACACGTGCGCAAGTTGGCCGCCGGGTGCTCGAGATGGTTGAGCACGTTGCAGATGTGCGCCAGATCCCTTTCTTCGAATTCGTAGCTCACGATGGATTTATTCGTTTTACCTGTGGTGCGACGCCTTGCCCGGCCCTCCAGTGCCAGGTGTGAAGACCCCGGTCCGAAGTGTAGTTGCCGCTCAATGCAAATGCGTCGTAAAGGCGTTCAGTGTCGTGTCCGGGTCCAGCGACACCACTCATGATGATCCAGATTGCGCTGAAGATCGGCACGACGCCGTTCACGGCGGTAGTGAGCGACAACGCCAGTTGCGGCGAGCGCAAGCACGATCGCGCCAATCGCTATTCCCAGCCAGGATGGATCCACGTCAGCCTCCTCGGGTTCGTCAGGATCGCTGCCCAATCGCATGGGCGGCGCGCCCAACGACTATAGACCGCCAGACCGTCTGGATGATCGGCTATCTGTGCGTGAGTGTCGGTCAGCGCACCCGCGCGATTGCACGCAGGACGGCGTCCCCGCGCGGGGTCACGCGAGGAACCGGAAAGCCCGGTTCCGGTGGATCGTTCGCGATCAGCTGGAGCTCGCGAAGCGCGCACAGTTCGGCACGGTCCGCCTCGATGCGCCCGGGCGCATCCTTGACCAGCAACAACGTGGCCAGCTCGTGGGGGCTCAACATATCGTTTCCCTCCCGAAAAACAATGTGCACGACAAGGAACCCGGACGGTCGCAGCGCGCGGCGAGACCGGACCCGGGGAGACTTTCGGGGTAGCGTCGCCTAGCTGGAGGACTTGCGACGCCCGGGAGGCGGACTTCGTCGCCTCGCCGCGGCAGGTGCCTCTGAAGCACTATCGGGATCTGCAGTTGCGAGATGCCGTGAATTCACCAGCGGTTGGGTTACCGGCACGTCATGCATCTCGACGGGCGCCGGATTCAGCATCCTCAACATCGCATCGACGCCCCGCGCACACCTCGCCATACCGTCAAACGTCGTGTTCAGGTGGTGTGCATGCTCGTGATGACCGTCGCTGGCATTCCGGCTGAGGCTAGCCGCCGCTGCCGCAAAAATGTCCATCCAGCCATGGGTGTATCCGGCAAACTGCGTGGCGAGCCAGGGCAGGGTGTCGGCCTGGCGCCTGACAAGCTGCTCTGACGTCTGTGCCCATAGCACGTTTTCCCAATGCAACCCGGCACCAGAAAACACAAGCCTGCATGTCTCCATGTTCAGGCGCGCGAGCTCATGGAGGCTGGCAAACAGCTGGCCGTTCAGGACAGCAAGGTTCAACGTACTGGTTTCATGCGTCGTGGCAAATAGCATCCGCTCAGGAGTGCTCATCAAATGTCTCCCTGGTTCTCGCCGGCGAGGGTTGGCCGCTGCCACTGCGGCTGGTGACCGGGAAGCCCGCGATGGGCTGACTGCATTCGCACAATATCCCGCCGGTCTAGAGTAACTATTCTAACTTTGTTAAATCGACGCCATTAATCGGAACGATCCAGGAGTTTCCCCGATATGTGGGATCCGGAAGCCGTGGGCGAGGACGACGATAAACCGGTCGATGCGCGTGGTCGACAACTCATTGAAAGGCCCGGTCTGGCAATGCGAGGGGCGCGGTTCGGCCACGCCCTGCTAAGCCTGGTCCACCCTGGTACCCGCGTCATCCAGTTGAGCGCTCGCCCGCTGATCCGTGGTCAATGCCGGTCATGGCTGAACAGGTCATCAACGATCTTGCACGCTGCGCTGTATCCGCCCATAAGCGCGTCGGCCTCCGTCGCGAAGGCTCGGCCGCGGGCTTCGCCAAAGCGCAGCGGGAAAAGACGGCGAGCGTGCTGGCTGCCTGAAATATCCTGACGACGGCAACATAGCCCGGCCGGCCTGGCTGGAGCTTCCCGGGTCTGATGCTGAAATCGGACTGAACAGAGATCTCGAGCGTAAAGCCCTCGTAATCGTAGCTTCGGCTCCCCGTGCCCAGTGCCTGATGAACGGTATCCAGCGGGACACTGCCGCGCTCGACCAGCAGTTGTATGGTGCGCTGCTGACGCACGGAAATAAAGCGCCGCTCCAGCGGCTTCACACCGACCAGGATGATCATGATGATGACCGTCGCGCCGATCGCTGCGGTCTACATGCCGCCGCCCACGGCCAGGCCGATACCTGCAATCGACCAGAGGCTGGCCGCCGTCGTCAGGCCGCGCACCGCTTCGCCACGCAGCAGTATCGACCCTGCGCCAAGAAAGCCAATGGCGGCGACCCGTGACGGATCGAGCACGACGTTTTCTCGCCCAGCACGTCGGCAAAACCAAACGCCGAGACCAGCATCATCAGCGGGGCCCCGACGCAGACCATCATGTGCGTGCGCAGGCCAGCCGCCCAGTTCAGCCGCTCGCGCTCGAAGCCGATCACGCTGCCGAGCAGCGCCGCCATCAGCAGGTTCAATCGTGGAGACGCAGCTACGCGGCAGCTTCAGATTACGTCCGACGATTGCTGCCAGTTCGGCGTCGTCCGGCAAGGGCCGACCGGGATCGAGCCAGCCCCGAGCGAGCGCGACCTGCCTGACGGTCTTCAGCTTCCCACGCCCCATCAGGCGTGGGCTGGCAATGTCGCGGTCGGAATCGCTCTGACGCATGCGCGCCAGAACCTGTCGATACTCAAACACTTCGAACCTCCTTCGACTCATCGGCCCTCCGTGCAAAAAGCCTGAAGGTACCGGGTTGTGGAAATTCGAAATGCGTTTCGGGCTGCCGCCCGACAGAACACTGAGCCCGCTACGTGGCTCGATTACGCCGATCCCGGAATGGCTCGAATATGCCGGTCAGTGACAAGCATCGGATGCACTGACGCACCAGAATCGCCAGAAGAGGAAATGACGGTGCGTGCGCGCATAAGCTATGTGCGACGGATTACTCACGGGCGCAAGCTGCGCGTGACCATCAACGACCCGCGCGCGCAGTGCCATGTCATAGAAGGCACCCACCATCGGCAATGCACCATGCGCGCCTTCGCCCCAGTCGTTGCGCCAATGTCACGCGTGCGTCGTCGAAGTCCACCCAGGCACCGGCGACCAGCTGCGGATGGATCAGGATGAACCAGCTGTCCGTGTTGTCCTGCGTCGTTCCGGTCTTGCCCGCCACGTCGGCGTGAATGCCGAAACGCGTCCTGATGTCGGAGCCAGTGCCCCGATTGACGACGTCACGCATCACGTCGACCAGCTTGAGCGCAGCGGCGAGCGGTAGCGCCTGCGTTGGCCGCGCAGCAGGGAACTCGCCGAGCACGTTGCCGTTGCGATCTTCGATGCGAGTCACCATGCGTGGCTCAACATAGGCTCCCCGATTGGCGATCGTGCAATACGCCGAGACCATCTCCTTGAGCGGGACCGGGCTTGTGCCGAGGGCGAGAGACGGGACGGCATCAAGGGGACTTTCGCGGACGCCCATCTCACGCGCGAGCGCCGCAACCTTTGCCGGTCCCTCGCGCTGCATGAGCTGGGCAGTCACGCGATTACGCGAAAAGGCAAGCGCATTGCGCAGCGTCATCGGTCGGCCCGTAGGGGGCTCGGGGTCGGTGGGCCGCCACACCGCATTGCCCTTCAATGCGACGGCAACGTTGCGGTCGACGATTGTGTCGCCTGGTTACGCACCATCGGCAAACGTCGCACCGTACACGAAAGCCTTGAAGGCATGCGGTGAAATCTGGTTGAGGGTGACCCACTCGCGATTGACCGGCTTGAATTCCGCGAGCATGGTGCAGTCGGCGGAGAGGATCAGCGCAGGACGGTCGACGCGGGCCTTGCGGATGTCACCGAGTCGGGGTGTGAATGGGATAAGGGCCAGCGTATATGCGAGCGACAGAGCAGGCACCGCGGCAATCGTCAGCACAACGCCGCGACGTGTCGGATGGCGAACGCCGTGCCACGTCGCGGCAATAAGGAGCGCGGTCATTGCGCCGACGCTGGCGGCACCTGCTCGACCGCGTTTTACCCAGCCTGCGCCACAGATCGCGAATAAGCGACACATAGGGGGCATTCACGGTGACCTGAGCATTTGAAAAACGGCCGGATCCTCTCAAAGTGCGGGCGGTTTGCCGGCGGGAAAAGTGCTCTGCTGGCGTGCGGCTAACAGATGATTACACTTGTTTCGATTCTGGCCGCTCGTTTGGAAACACCGGGCAGAAACCGGATCCGCGTTTGACCGCGCGAGCGTTCGCTCAACGCAAAGGAACAGACCCAGGCACCTTGGTAACTGCTGCTCGGCCCCGATCCCCCAGCGCCTGCCACATGACGGAGATTTGGCATGGCAGGTAAAGAGGACGATGCCTCATTTGCGATGCCCTGATCGTCTACGGTGCCGACGCGTTGCTCGGTTGTACGGGAAGTAGAAATTGGCCCATGCCCTGCGCAGTGTCCCGCGCGTTACCCGTTACACCGATGAGCGTAGCCGGGGCGGCTCCGCACCACTCTCCGTGGCCGACCAGCCACAAGCGTTCCGCGTCTCTGGCGCGCGTCCCGGCTGTCCTCGGCAATCCGTTGGTGTCAGGGCGGTGGCAAGCCCGGCCTGGCCACCGCCGATGACTACGACATCAATGTCTGCAGGCATGCGCTTTCGTCCCATCTCCTGATTAGAATTCTGGCGGTCACGCGGCCCATTGAGCTTAAAGGCGGTGGTCGGTGCACTGGACTACGTGGACGCCCGCGACGTAATCACGTGCTCGAGGCCAACGGGCCCGACCGGCGCCTCGGGGAGCCAGGGAATCAGTGCGGTGCGCTGCGCCAGGTTGTCCGCCACGCGGCGCACGAACGGCACCTCGTAAGTGCCACGCTGGCACAGCATGGGATCGGTCGTGCCGCTCGCCAGGAGCGACTGGTTGATGACCCACGCGTACGGCGTGATGCCGGCGCGCGCGAGGTCAGCGCTCAGGCGTTCCGCTTCGTGAACCGGAGTCGCTTCCGGCAGCGTGACGATGAGGATGCGGCTGTAGTTCGGGTCGCGCAGGCGCGGCAGCAACTGACGGACCGACTCCGGCATGTCACCCTGCGCCCGCATGACTTCGCGGTGATAGGCCTCGGCTGCATCCAGCAGCAGGATGGTGTGCCCGGTCGGCGCCGTGTCCAGCACCACAAAGCCGGACTTGCCTTGATCGACCGTGCGCGCGAAGGCCCTGAAGACGGCGATTTCTTCGGTGCAGGGCGAGCGCAGATCTTCTTCGAGCATCGCCCGGCCGCCCGCATCGAGATGCGATGCCGCCTTGCCCAGCACTTCCTCGGTGTACTGCTGCACTTCCCGCGCCGGGTCGATGCGTGTGAGGCTCAGGCGAGGCACGACGCCATCGACGGTGGCGGCCACGTGCGAGGCCGGGTCTGTGGTCGAGAGGATCACGTCGTGTCCGCGCCCCGCGAGCGCGACGGCAATTGCCGCCGCTACTGTGGTCTTGCCCACGCCGCCCTTTCCCATGGTCATGATCACGCCGTGGCCCGCGGCCGACAGCGCGTCGACGAGGTCGCCCAGCCCCGGCGGCAAGGCGGTTTCGGGCATGCGGTGTTCGGCCGGCATGCGCACGCGCTCGGGATGCGCCATGTCGCGCAGCGCGTCCAGCCCGACCGTGCCGCGCGGCAGGAACGGAATGCGCGTCTGCGGCAAGCCGGCCAGTTCGCGCGGCATGTTGGCCAGCGCCTGTTGCGCGCGCTGCGCCATGGCGGTCGCAATCGCGTCGTCGTTGCGCCCGGCGGCGAAGAGGCCGTTGATCGCCAGTACCTGGTTGAGAACGCCGAGTTCGGCTAGCTCGTGCCGCGTGCGATTCGCTTCGCGCAGCGCCGCAACTTCGGGGCGGCTCACCAGAACGACGGTGGTCTCGGCTGCGCTCGACAGCCGTTCGACGGTCGCCGCGTACAGCGCCTTCTGCTTCTCCAGCCCGGCCAACGGCCCAAGGCACGATGCGCCTCCTGTCGACGACGAGATGAAGTCGTTCCACGCCGAGGGCAACGTCAAGAGGCGCAGCGTGTGCCCGGTCGGTGCCGTATCGAAAATTACGTGATCGAAATCGGCTGTCGCGGCCGGGTCGCCGAGCAGTTTGGAGAATTCATCGAAGGCCGCGATTTCCACCGTGCAGGCGCCGGAAAACTGCTCCTCCATGTTGCGGATCGCTGCGGCAGGCAAGACGCCGCGATACGGTCCGACCATGCGTTCCCGGTAGGCCTGTGCGGCCGCTTCCGGGTCGATGTTCAACGCGAACAGGCCCGGCGCGCTGGGCACTTCCGTCGGCAACTGACTCAAGCCGACGCCGAGTACCTCGTCGAGATTGGAAGCCGGGTCCGTGCTGACGATGAGCACCTTCTTGCCGGCATCCGCCATGGCGAGGCCGGTGGCGCAAGAAAGCGACGTCTTGCCAACACCGCCTTTCCCGGTGAAGAAGAGATACCGGCTTTGCAAGCCGAGCAGCAAGAGCAGCGAGGACATGGATATGAACGCTCCCTAGCAGCAGTCCGAGCCCGGCGAACAGCGGCTACCGATTTTGATATGCGGTTTTTCCGCCGTCGTCAGCACAATGCCGAGTCTCTGCGCGAGTTGCTGGCGGGACGGATACATCCCCGTCGATACAATATGGCCGTCGATTGCAAGGATCGGCAGCCGCTCCATGCCGGCTTCCATTTCCTTGACCACCGCGGCGTTGGCGGCGAACGCTTGCGGGGCCTGGCCCAGGTTGTAGCGGGCTACGGTCACCCCGTGCGCCTCGACCCACTTCAGGTCGGCGGCGAATTGCGCCAGCACGGGGTCTACGTCCACACCGCAAACGCCCGTCGAGCAACACATCGCGGGATCGAACACTTCGAGTTTCTTCATGGCAGGCCCCTGAGAGCAATCGGGATTCAGCGACTCCCACAAGCACGGATGCGTCTGCGGACATAGATGCGTGAATTCGGGCAGACCGCGGATCGCCTCGGGAATGTGGTTTCGGTCGATGCGCGTGAATCCGCGCCGCGCAAAAAACGCGTGGGCGGATTCATCGTTGGGAATAAGGTAGAGCGCGCGCAGCGATCGCGTTTGCGCTAGCTCAATGGAAGCGTCGATAAGGCGGCCACCCAGACCGGACGCGCGCAGCCGCGAGTGAACGGCGACCGAACGCAAAAGGGCCGCATCGCCAACTTGCTCCAGCCCGGCCACCCCGACGATTTCGGCGTCGCGCACGGCGACTAAGTCTGTGGCGACTGCCCGACGAATCTCGTCAACAGGCGTGCTCATGCCAATTCTCCCTTGCGTTCACGGCGTGGAAGTGTCTGCCGGAGGGTGGTGCATTGCGCCCGGCTCGTGTCCGGCCATCGCGTCGGGCCCATGATCGGATAGTTGGGCATCGAACCAGTCGTGCAGCGCGGCGACCAGGTGAGGCTGCTTGCTGCGATACACGATTTCGCCCCCGTCGCGCACGTCGCGATAGTCGATCTTCAGGTCGCCGGGCTGTGCCGTACGCAATCCGGCGAGGCCGGGCATGGAGTTGCCGTGGATTTGTTCCGGCGCCCTGAAATTGCCTGCCGAAAACCGACGGGCGATTGCGGCGTGATGCCCGCGGATCAGCGCGGTCTGCTTCGGGTCGGGGTGCTTCGTGACGACGCGCCGGATGCAGCCATCGGCCGTCTTCGTGAAGATGTGGGTGGTCGCCGCGAGCGAGAACGGCATCACTTCCGCGCCGCGTTGCGCCACGTCGTTCTGGCGTGCCGTGACGTCGGCAAGGGCGAGCGGCGAAACAACCACCGTGCGGAGCACGACGAGCATCGATGCCGCGACGACTGCTCTGAACCGCATTTCATGGAGTATTCCACCTGGAAGTGTGCTGGAGTCTGGCGCCAGTATCCTGTTCGACGGTTGAGGGAAGTCGTACGGCGGGCACGCGCTTCGTCGCTCTACCGGGTTGACACCGGCATGACGCCGCGATTACGCGAACTCATGCCAACTGCAGCGAATGCGACGGTAGACACGAGGGAGACGAGCAGCACCGTCCATTCGACGGCCCCGTAATCCCGATCGATGGTCCAGATCATCGCTGCCGAAATCGGAGCAATGCCTTTCGCAATGTTCGAGGGCATCGACAATAGTTCGCTGATTGCGCCGTACCCTTCGATCCCCATCACGTCCTGCACGATGGTGCCACGCAGACTCGTCATCATGCCGTTTGCGCCACCGTAGATGGCAGCGAACAGGTTCAGTCCCACTGGTGATGTTCCGGCATTCAGCAGGATCGCCACTGATAGCGGAAAGGCTGCCGTAACCCTATGCCGACGATCTACGTGCCTCCCGACTGTAAACAGCCGGATGAGATGCAACAGGAAGTCGGCGGCCACGGTGCTCAGCGCGCCGCCTACCGCAGCAATCGCACTGATGCGCAGCAGCCGGACGTCTCTTGCGAAATCACCTTTATGTTCACTCATGGTCCCTCGTGGCCAGTTGCCAATTATCCATCGAGTGAATATATATGTCAG
>NZ_BBJJ01000081.1 GCF_000739815.1 Paraburkholderia mimosarum LMG 23256 = NBRC 106338 | reverse complement strand
GAGAGTCCTCGTGTCCTCAGATACGTGGGGCCGCTCCAGTCACAAAAAAGGCAGTCAACGCTACGATGTCCTGCTGGGCATCTATCCGGAAGGTAAACAGTGGCTGTGTGAAGAAAAAGTTGAGGCAACCAGCAGCGATCACCGAGATAGCTACCGATGAAACGAGGCTGCCCATCAGTGACACCAGCAAGACCTCGATCAGGTAGACGAACCCAACTACCGCGACGCCGGCCCCCAAGCGAAAGCATAACCAGGTCGCGACCGCTATGCTGATAGCGCCGGCGAACAGGATCGCGGCAAGGGAGCGCGATTGAACGATCCCGGTGGTCGTTCTGGTTGCGCGGATCCCCGACCAGCCACCGTTTGCAAAGAGATCCTTCATTCGGTTTTTCACCTTTGAACGGCAAGTCGAAGCGCTGACTCGCCCTCTCGGTCAAGGGAGACCGTAAACCATGTGCTCGTGGTACTCACGCAAAGTCTGGGCGTGCTGCGCCTGGCAACACCTCTGCGTTCACCCAGCCCTACTTTCATTGGGGAGGACTGTCCTGTCAATCCTGATCTATCATCAGGGCTGTCCGCAGGCGAGCGGACCGCTCCCCTGACTTCGCTCGAACATCATGCGTGTCTGCTGCACATCGCGGGGCCAGGAACCTTGTTCATGCGCGAACTTGCGATGCGAGCGAAAGGCCGGGTCAACTTTCATGACAGTCTCGCAGCACGGCGAGCGCTGTCGTCGCGTTTGAATCGGCCTCGTCGACACACAACGCGACGTACACCAGGAACATCTACGCACTTTCGAGGCCGCCATGCAGCGCGCCGATGCGCGCGCTGCCCTCACGCTGGAGGAACACATCAGCACGACGCTGATGATCGTGCGCCGTGCTCCGGCGGGTGCGCTGCCTTTTGCGTGAGCGCGCGCACGAGTGGTGGCCTGGCTTCACCGCATGCGTCCGTTCTCCACCAGGCGCTTGTGCCACGACAACGCTTCATCGAGTAGATGCGGCGTGTGCTTGCCCACGCTCTCGCGGCAGGCGCGCTCGAAGTAGTCTTCGAGCAGCGGACGATAATCGGGATGCGCGCATTGCGCGATGATGGCCCGGGCGCGCTGCTTGGGCGAAAGCCCGCGCAGATCGGCAAGCCCCTGCTCGGTCACGATCACGGTCACGTCGTGCTCGGTATGGTCAACGTGGCTTGCCATGGGCACGATGCATGAAATAGCGCCGTTCTTCGCAATGCTCGGCGTCACGAAGCACGACAAGAAGCCATTGCGCGCAAAATCGCCTGAGCCGCCAATTCCGTTGATGATTGAGGTGCCCGCGACGTGAGTGGAATTGACGTTGCCATAGATGTCCGCCTCCACCATACCGTTGATGGCAATGCAGCCCAGACGCCTCACCAGTTCGGCGTGGTTCGAGATTTCCTGGGGACGCAGCACGATGCGGCTGCGGTAGTGGCCGATGTTTCGCTGGAATTCATCGACGCCCTCTGGGCTCAGCGAGAGCGCCGTGGCCGAAGCTACGCGCAGCGTGTCGGTGCGGATCAGGTCCAGCATGCCGTCCTGGATCACCTCGGTGAACGCGCTGAGGCCTTCGAAGCCTCCCTCGCGCAAGCCACTGAGCACGGCGTTGGCGATGTTGCCCACGCCCGACTGCAGCGGCAGCAATTCCGGGCGCAGCCGGCCGTGCGTGATTTCGTGCCGGAAGAACTCGACGAGATGTCCGGCGATGCGCGCGCTGATTTCGTCGGGCGCCGCGAAGCGTCCCAGGCGGTCCGGCGCGTTGGTTTCGACGACCGCCACCACCTTCGCGGGATCGACGTACAGATATGGCTCGCCGATGCGGTCGCCGGGCGCGACTAGCGGTATCGGCTTGCGCTCAGGCGGAAGCGCCGTGCCGTAGTAGATGTCGTGCATGCCATCGAGTCCGGCGGGCTGATTCGAGTTCACCTCGAGGATTACATGAGTCGCGAGATCGAGCCACGTCTTGTTGTTGCCCACCGAAGTCGAAGGAATCAGGCGGCCGTCGGGCAGGATGCCGACGACCTCGATCACAGCGATGTCGATATGGCCGAGAAAACCGAACCAGGCGTACTGCGCCACCTGACCGAGGTGAATGTCCATGTACTCGATCTCGCCCCGATTGATGCGCGCGCGTAGTTCTGGATCGCTCTGGTAGGGAAGACGAAAATCGATTCCACCCACTTTCGCGAGCGCCCCGTCGAGTTCCGGCGCCGTGGAAGCACCCGTCAGTACGCGAATGGCGAACCGTTCGCCACGTGCGTGCGCCCCCTCGATCAGCCGCGCGAGCTCGAGCGGCACGGCCTTCGGATACCCTGAGCCGGTGAACCCGCTCATACCAACCGTCATGCCCGGCTGAATCCGCGCCGCAGCTGCGCCGGCCGGCATCAACTTCGACTTGAACGTTGCATTTCGAATGCGTGAGTTCATACCCGCTCCTTGCCGTTCCATTTCTACGGACACGTTTGAATCGCTTGCGGGCCGGGCTATGCACCACGCCCAGCGCACCCGTCAATGCACTCTACGCGCATCCCGCCCGGATGCCGCCGTGGGCTTGTGCACACAGCGCCCGGTATCCGTTCTTTGCCCGACAAGCTCCTCGGCTGCGCACGCCTCGCGCATCCCGGATGGCGCCGCGGTTGACCGCGGTCCGCCGATTGGCCACAGCCAGCACGGCGCGCCTCCGGCACACCACCTGCCTGATGGGCGAATGTCGCGCCCGTCAGGAGCCAACCGCGGCGGCTACCTTTCTGACCGACCCACGCGCCATTTCCATCATGGCATCCAGGCGCATCCGTGTGATCCATCTTGCCGGACACTAAACGCGATGGCCTGGGCAGCGCCTTACTCGCGCGACGGCACTGGTCCGCTTGCAATCTCGGCCATGCTGAGCGTACTTCTCGCGCAGCAATGACTGGCTTGCACGCTCCGCATAGCGCCCCTTGCGCAAAGCGAAACTCTGCGCCCTCGCCGCGCAGAAGGTCATACGACTGCCCCACGAGGTCGACGGCTCCGAATGGACTTTCCGCGCACCGGCTGCCACCTGCACGCTCGACGCGTTCCATTCTGGATGCTGCCACTCTTCGGTGCACGCAAAGGGGAATGAAGGCGCCCGGCAGATGCGATCTTGATCCCGCAGGAAGCTGACAAGGATTCGGCTACAAAGCCTTTTCCGGAGCGCTGGGATGCATCTCTCCTCACGTGGCCTTGTTTCCAAACTGATATGCATATTCACGGTTGAGCAAGCGGTGTGCCGGTGTTCGATAAGACTGGAGCCGTGTTCGGTGTGAACAAAGTCAAGCACGGAACCGTACACTGACACGTCGTTCGTGCCAAAGTCCGGGATGCTATCGATTTGGGCATCTCGGGCTGCAAACTGGGCTTAGATGGATCGGAACGAACCGCGCGGTCCACGAGCCCGCTGGTTTTCAGACTGACCTGACACGTCGCTTCGAAGCCGACCCGGCCGCGTTGGCGGATCTGGGCAACACGGCGAAGCTCAAGGATGTCGCCCATGACGAATTCGACGCCGTCTTCTATCCGGGCGGCCACGGTCCGATGTGGGATCTCGCTGAAGACCCTGACTCCATTGGCCTGATCGAGCGCACGATCGCAGCCGGCAAGCCCGTCGATCTTGTCTGCCACGCGCCCGGGGTGCTGCGGCACGTGAAGGGTCCCGATGGCAAGCCGCTAGTCAACGGCAAGTCGGTCACGGGCTTTACCAATAGCGAAGAGGAAGCGGTTGGCCTGACCAAGGTGGCGCCGTTCCTCATTGAAGACGAGATCAAAGCGAAGGGCGGCAACTATTCGAAGGGCCCGGACTGGTAGCCGTATGTGCTCGAAGACGGCCTGCTGTTCACCGGGCAGAATCTCGCATCGTCGGGGCAGGCCGCAAAGGCATTGCTGGAAAACTTGGGCACGCGTCACTGAGTTCTGCTGTCGCGCCGGAAAGTGGCGACTGTCCGGCGCGGGCGCCGCCCGAACTCATCATGGCAATTCGTCATCGCCGGAGCGTTGCAATACCGGATCGGGGAAATCGAATGAAAGGACTTCCCCGTCCTGAGGTTGCGGCGAAGCCGCGAATGTCGGCACCAAAGTGCCATGATGGAGTGTCGTGCCTTCATCAACGCCAGTAAGAGGGGAAGTCCATGTCCATTGTCACCGTCGGAATCGATCTTGCCAAGAATGTGTTTGCAATCCATGGAGTGAATGAAACCGGCAAGGCGATATTGGCCAAGCCGAAGGTCACGCGTGATCAACTCGTGGCGTTGATTGCGCAATTGCCGCCGTGACTGATCGGTATGGAAGCCTGCTCGGGCGCGCATCACTGGGCCCGCGTGTTCCAGCGATATGGGCCATGTGGTGAAGCTGATGGCTGCCCGGCTGGTGGCACCGTACCGGATGTCCGGCAAGCACGGCAAGAACGACGCGGCAGATGCCGCGGCCATCTGCGAGGCAGTGACGCGCCCCAGCATGCGTTTCGTGCCGGTCAAGGACGAACACCAGCAGGCGACGCTTTGCCTCCATCGAACGCGGCAAGGCTTTGTTGAAGAGCGTACTGCAACATATAACCGTCTCCGTGGACTGCTCGCCGAATTCGGCGTGGTCTTGCCGCAGAAACCGGAGCGTTTGCGCAAGGAGATCACAGCGCACCTGGATTCTTTGCCGGGTTGGGCTAGCAGAAGCATCCGAGACCTGCTCGAACACGTCGACAACATCGAAGACCGGCTGGCCGAATATGATCGCGCGATCCGCGAGGTAGCGCGCGAGGACGAGCGTAGCCGGCGACTGATGCAATTGCGTGGCATCGGCCCGACTACAGCCAGTGCGTTGCTTGCAAGCATCGGCGCCGGGCACGACTTCAGGAACGGCCGTCAGGTAGCCGCCCGGCTCGGCTTGACGCCTGGGCAATATAGCAGCGGAGGTAAAGCGCGACTTGGCAGTATCACCAAGGCTGGCGACGCCTATATACGCTGTCTGCTCGTGAACGGTGCTCGCGCAGTCATGGCGAACCTGGGTGACAAACAGGACCGCTTCAGCCGTTGGGTCAGGGCCTTAACCGAGCGTCGCGGCTATTGGCGCACTGCTGTGGCTATTTCTGCCAAAAATGTGAGGATGGCATGGGCTCTGCTGAGATACGGCGATGACTTCAAACATGAACTATCTGCGGGTTAAAACACCGGCATCCACACCGTACCGCCATCTGACCATGACCAGATAGAAGATCACTTTGCACTGCCAGCGGTGATGTGAAGTGGGTTTGACCCGCGCGGGGCCTACCTGCGAAAAGTACTGGGACTTCAATCCCGATAATCGAGCGAGGTCCTCGCGCACGTCTTTCCATCAGGGTCCGGGCCACTGGACCACAATGACCGTTTGTAGTTCTGCAGTCCTTCACCTTCTCACGCAACACAGGCAACGGCAAAGCACCAAGATAAATCCGCGATTGAGCTTGCGCTCAACGGGGAAGCCCTTGTAGTACTTCTCGTGCTGAAAATGGCGCTAAGCCGCGGCCCACTCGCTCCCCTCTGGCGAACGGATCAAGTGGGCCAGCAATGTTCAATGCAGAGTGTGGATGCAGTTGATGGCCTCATCATCAGCGTCATCGGACGAGGCTTGATCAAGGATTGCGCACCGGAAGTCGAACTTGACGCGAAGGATCGCTGATTCAATCCGTACATCGCCCCGATGGCCCATCAGGCGGGTATTGATCGCCTCCTCGACGGCTAGAATCGCCTGCTCGATGCTCTCCGGATCATCGTTGTCGAATCCGACCTCGACCTCAACGCTCTCGAGCAGGTCTAGCGCTGTTTCAATGTCCTCTGAAGCGACATACAGCGTCGTGGCGTCTTCTCTCATGTACCCTCCCCGTTGGGTTGTCTAAAGTCTTCAGACAGGTGCGAATAGCACGGCTATCGTTGCACAACCAGAACAAACCTGCCGAGCGACGAAGGCAGGTGTTGGGTTTGAAACAACGGAGGGGTTGCTGTACGTAGTTAAGCGAATAGAATTGAAGGTTCCCACTGTTCCGTGGTCGTTGAGTTCGCCCCGAAGCCGTCGTTCAAGTTGACACGATTACAACGACTTCTTTCACATTGCCTCCGCGCCTTTTCGAGCCAGCTGCTGAAACCGTTGGCAGTGTCGGCTCTCCTGCAGTTGCCAGCCTGACGTTTAGCTTGATTGCAATCGGCTCGACGCCGGCGTTGGTTTGACCATCGGCAGCCGCAAGTTAGGCCTATCTGGCGAGTCTCGCTTCGAGATAGCGCACCAGCAATGCATCTGCATAAGGTCTGTCGCCAACCGGACCGGATTTGCCATGATCAATCCGGCCCGCCAAATTGCATCCTGGGCTTGACCGTACCACGCACTTCAATGCCCGAGTTAATTGCCCGATGCGCTCGAGTTTTCCCGAGACTTCGACATGCAACGATATCGTTATGATACGTTTTCTTACCGAAACAGAAAGCTGCCCAATTAAACATTTGGAGTACTTATGTAAGATGGAGTGTGTGCCTCTCACCAGGTCTGTCCTGTCCCACTATCGATGAACCTCGCCTATCCGATGGACGCGTGCACTTGCGAGGGAAATTGTGCCTGTCGCTTACCGTGACGGCTTTCTCATCGACGGTATGGTCGCCAAACACGGCGCTGCCCTAGCTCACGGTTGCGCGCTCGCGCGCAGACAGTCGAGCGCGAGCGCGACGGCATGGCGGCCTTCCGCGTCCGCGCGCCAGTACATCGAGACAGCGCCCGCCCCGCCAAACGGCATCGGCAACACGTGCAGCAAGCCCGATCGCTCAAAGCGCTGGGCTGCGCGCTGCGACGCGACGCCGAGCAACTCCGAATGCTTGAGCAGCGTGATGTTGAGCAGCGACGAGTTCGATTCGATGCAGTTTCGCGGCATGCTCCTCCCGGCCGAGATAAGCGCCGATTCAAGCGCGTTGCCGATCGGCGTACCTTCAGGCCAGACGATCCACCGATAGTTGAACAGATCGTCCCAGCCGATGACATCACGCGACGCGAGCGGATGTTCCAGCCCGGCAACAAAGTTGACCGGATCGTGGTAGAGCGTCTCCGACTTCAGTTGTGAGGTCAGTTGCGGGTTCGCGGCGCGGCCGACCACGACGTCGACCTCGCCTTGCAGCAGTTGCGGGACCAGGCGATCCATCGTGCCCTCGGCAAGCCGCACCTGGGCGCGCGGCATCTGCCGGATCAAACGCGCGACCGCAAGCGGCACCGTATCGGCGGCCGATACGCCCGATGCGCCGATCGTGATGAGCCCGCTGCCGCCGTCGCGCAGCGCATCCATATCGTCACGCGCGCTGTCGAGGTGGCCAATGATGCTCCGCGCGTGCTGAACCATCGCTTCGCCATACGGTGTTGGCCGCAGGCCGCGCGCATGACGCTCGAACAGCGGCAGGCCGACATCGGCCTCCAGTTCCTTCAGCCACTTCGACAGTGCCGGCTGCGTCGTGTGCAACGCTTCGGCCGACTGGCTCAAATTGCCGGTCTGCGCGATCGACAGCAGCATCTGCAGATGCCGCAGGCGCAACCGGTAGGTCCAGTCGAGCATTGCCTCTCCCTCCGAGGTATATCTGTTTTCGTATAGATAATGACAATTTGCCATTATACAAATATACCCCGCCCGAATATAAATACACGCAAACAGCAAGTACCGTGGCGCTCCTCTCCTCTGGAACGCCCGATCGCGCAGGAGACACGCGTGTCCACATCCCTGTCAGCAAACCGCCGCGCCGGGCATCGCATTCCGCGGCCGCGGGTGTCTGCGCCCCTCGAAGTTTCCGATCTGGGCTACGCCTGAGCGGCCCGGTGCCCATCCATTCCGCAGAGAGATACATCCATGCCATTCATCTTCCCGCCTGAAACGCCGATCGCCGTGCCCGTCGTCGGCGCGAGCGACTCGATCGCCGTGCGTCGCGTCTATTGCGTGGGCCGCAACTACGCCGCGCACGCACGCGAAATGGGTTTCGATCCGGATCGCGAACCGCCGTTCTTCTTCTGCAAGCCCGACAACGCGGTCGTGCCGGTCGCGTATGACGAAATGCTCGAACTGGCCTACCCGGCCGAGACCAAGAACTATCACTACGAAGCCGAACTCGTCGCGGTGATCGGCAAAACCGGCTCGAACGTCCCGCTCGAACAGGCGCTCGACCATGTATGGGGCTATGCGGTCGGCCTCGACATGACCCGCCGCGACCTGCAGATGAAGATGCGCGAAATGGGCCGTCCGTGGGAAATCGGCAAGGCGTTCGACGAATCGGCGCCGATCGGCCCGATCCATCCGGCTTCCCAGGTGGGCGACTTCGAACAGGCCGGCATCTGGCTGACCGTGAACGGCGAAACAAAGCAGAAGAGCGACGTCACGCACCTGATCTGGTCGGTCGCGGAAACCGTGTCGTACCTTTCGCGCTTCTTCAAGCTCGAACCGGGCGACCTGATCTACACCGGCACGCCCGAAGGCGTCGGCGCGGTGAAGCGCGGCGACACGATCAAGGTCGGCGTCGAGCGCCTCGGCGAACTCACGGTCAAGATCGTCTGACGCACACCCCGATATCAAACAGGAAAACAGGACCACCGACGTGGATCTCTATAGCTTCTTCAACAGCTCGACCTCTTACCGCGTGCGCATCGCGCTCGCGCTCAAGGGCGTCGAGACGACTTTTCACGGCGTGAATATCCGCGTCGGCGAGCATCACGACGCGCAGTACGTGGCGAAGGTCAACCCGTCGGCCGTCGTGCCCGCGATCGTTGATGGCGACTTTCATCTGGGTCAGTCGCTCGCGATCATCGACTGGCTCGACGCCAGGCATCCCGAGCCGCGTCTGATTCCGGCCGAGCCGGTACGGCGCGCTCATGTGCTCGAATTTTCGAACCTGATCGCATGTGACATTCACCCGGTCAACAACCTGCGCATCCTCAAGTATCTGACCGACGTGCTCAAGGTCACGCCCGAGCAGAAGGACGCCTGGTATAGGCACTGGATTGCAGAGGGTTTCGGCGCTGCCGAGCGCCTGCTCGATCAGGCCGCGTCGCGCGAAGGCGGCCCGTGGTGCTTCGGCGCGGAGCCCACGCTCGCCGACGTGTGCCTCGTGCCGCAGGTCGCGAACGCTCAGCGTATGGGGTGCGAGCTGTCCGCGTATCCGCGGGTAATGGCCGCATACCGCCGTGCAGCCGAGCATCCCGCCTTCGTCAAGGCCGAACCAAAAAACCAGCCCGACTACACCGCATAACGCACCGGGCTCTTGACCGCATTTTGGTTTTCGAATCATCCAGGAGACAGACATGCCCCAAACATACAAGGCCCATCGCCGCGTGATCGTGGTCGGCGGCGGCATTGGCGGCCTCGCCGCGGCGCTCGCCATCGCGAGACAGAACATCGAGGTGCTGCTGCTCGAACAGGCGCCACAGATCGGCGAAATCGGCGCGGGCATCCAGCTCGGCGCGAACGCATTCACGGCGCTCGACGCGCTCGGCGCGGGCGAGGCTGCACGCAATCGCACCGTCTACACCGATTCGTTGACGCTGATGGACGCGGTCGATGCGAAGGAGATCGTGCGCATTGAAACGGGCGACGCCTACCGCAAGCGCTTCGGTAATCCGTACGGCGTCATCCATCGTGCCGACATCCACCTGTCGATCTTCGAAGCGGTGCAGGGCAACCCGCTGATCCAGTTCCGCACCAATACGCAGATCAGGCAGCTCGAACAGAGCGAGCGCGGCGTCACGGTGATCGACCAGCACGGCGAACGTTATACGGCCGATGCCGTGATCGGTGCTGATGGCGTGAAGTCCGCGGTGCGTGCGGCGCTCCATGGCGACGAGCCGACCCCGACCGGCCACGTGGTGTACCGCGCGGTGGTCAACGTCGAGAACATGCCGAAGGATCTGCAGATCAATTCGCCCGTGGTCTGGGCCGGCCCGCGTTGCCACCTCGTGCACTATCCGCTGCGCGGCGGCCGCGAATACAACCTCGTCGTCACTTTCCACAGCCGCCAGAAGGAAGTCTGGGGCGTGACCGATGGTAGCAAGGAAGAAGTGCTGTCGTACTTCGAGGGCATCCACCCGTTGCCGCACCAGATGCTCGACCGGCCGAGCTCGTGGCGCCGCTGGGCTACCGCCGACCGGGATCCGGTCGATCAGTGGAGCTTCGGCCGCGTGACGATCCTCGGCGACGCCGCGCATCCGATGACGCAATACCTTGCCCAGGGTGCCTGTCAGGCGCTCGAGGATGCAGTCACGCTCGGCGAGGCGATCAAGGCCACCGATGGCGATTTCGCCGCGGCTTTCAAGCTCTACGAACAGGTCCGGATTCCGCGCACTGCGCGCGTGCTCTGGAGTGCGCGCGAGATGGGCCGCATCTATCACGCGAAGGGTGTCGAGCGTCTCGTGCGCAACCAGTTGTGGGTCGGCCGCACCCGGGATCAGTTCTATGACGCGCTCGACTGGCTGTATGGCTGGCGCGTGGAAGACTGCCTGAAGGGCGTGGCCTGAGCCGCCGGCGGAGCCTGGGCACGCCACGAAACCCGGCTGGGCGCGACGCGCCCGGCCTCTCTCACGGGAGCTACCACGGCAGCGCATCGTGCGGCCCCGCAACCCGTCCATACCGAAGGAGACACGGATGGTCACCCCTGCGTCGACGCTCGACGTCACCTCATTCATCGATCGCAACCGCATCACGCCGTTCCAGCTGCTGATCGCGGTGCAGTGTTTTCTGATCGTCGCGATCGACGGTTTCGACACCGCCGCAATCGGCTTCATCGCCCCGCCGATCCGCGCGCTCTGGCATCTTTCCCCGCAAGACCTCGGCCCGGTGTTCGGCGCGGGACTCGCTGGTCTGATGGCCGGCGCGCTGCTGTTCGGCCCGATCGGTGACCGCATCGGGCGCAAGCGTCTGTTGCTCGGCTGCCTGCTCGTGTTCGGCATGTCGAGTGTCGCCGCCGCCGCGTCGCCGTCGTTCGGCTGGCTCATCGCGCTACGCTTCGTGACCGGCCTCGGCCTGGGCGGCGCGATGCCAAACGCGGTTACGCTGACTTCCGAATATTGCCCGGCACGTCTGCGCTCGTTCCTCGTCACCACGATGTTCTGCGGCTTCACATGTGGCTCGGCGCTGGGTGGATTCGCGGCTGCCGCGCTGATCGTGAATTTTGGCTGGCGCTCGGTGCTGCTCGTCGGCGGCGTCGTGCCGCTCGTGATGGCTCTCGTCTATGTGCGAGCGCTGCCAGAATCGGTGCGCTACATGGTGAATGCGCAATGGCCGGCGGCAAGGATCGCCGCAACGCTGCGGCGCATCGATCCGAACGCGAACCTCGACGGGGTCACGTTCAGGGCCGCCGACGTGAGCCACGGCTCTGGGGGCTCGCATATCGGCCGGCTGTTCGCGCCGGAACTGCGAAGCGGCACGCTGTTGCTGTGGCTCACGTTCTTCATGAGCCTGCTCGTGATCTATCTGCTGCAAAGCTGGCTGCCGACGCTGCTGCACACGAGCGGCGCCTCGCTGCGCACGGCGGCGCTCGTGACGGCGATGTTCCAGGTTGGCGGCACGCTCGGTGCGATCGCGCTCGGCTGGCTCATGGACCGTCTCAACCCCTGCTTCGTGCTGGCCGTCGCCTACGTGCTGGCGGGCGTGTTCATAGCCACCATCGGTCACGTGACCGGCAACCCGTGGCTCGCCACGATTTCGGTGTTCTGGGCGGGTGTGTGCGTATCGGGCACGCAGTGCGGTGCGAACGCGTTGTCCGCCGCGTTCTACCCGACCGACTGCCGCGTAACGGGTGTGAGCTATGCGAACGGCGTCGGCCGCTTTGGCTCCGTGCTCGGCTCGCTCGCGGGCGGCTCGATGCTGGCGGCCGGGTTCGACATGCCGACGCTGTTCGCGGTCGTCGGCGTTCCAGCGGTCGTGGCCGGCTTCGCAATGGCCGTATTCGGTTTTCGCATGCGGCGGGCGCAGGTCGCACCCGCGCCGGTGGCCGTTGGCCAATGGGAATAAGCAGAGGCTTTTTTGTTGCGAACTTCATCCGTAAGGGAAAGCAAGATTATGAGCAATCAAACACCCCACGGTGGGCAGCCGGAAGATACCCCCGCGCTTCGTCAGCTCTACGCCGACTTCAAGAGCAACCACCTAAATCCACTGTGGACGCAGATCGGCGGGCTGATGCCGAAGCATCCGAAGCCGCGCGCGGTGCCGCACGTGTGGAAATGGTCGACGCTGTACCCGCTCGCGCAGCAGTCGGGCGACCTGGTGCCCGTCGGCCGCGGTGGGGAGCGCCGGGCCATCGGACTCGCGAACCCCGGCCTCGGCGGCGAAGCCTATGTCTCACCGACCTTGTGGTGCGCGATCCAGTATCTCGGTCCGCGCGAAACGGCACCCGAGCATCGTCACTCGCAGAACGCGTTCCGCTTCGTCGTCGAAGGCGAAGGCGTCTGGACGGTCGTCAACGGCGACCCGGTGCGCATGAGCCGCGGGGACTTCCTGATCACACCGGGCTGGTGCTTCCACGGCCACCAGAACGTGCGCAACGCGCCGATGGCCTGGATCGACGGGCTCGACATACCGTTCAGCTACATGAACGACGTGGGCTTCTTCGAAATCGGCCCGGATGAACTGAGCGACAGGACGACGCCGGACTTCTCGCGCGGCGAACGCCTGTGGTGCCACCCTGGGCTGCGGCCGCTGTCGGGGCTGAAAAACACGATCTCGTCGCCGATCGGTGCTTATCGCTGGGAATACACCGATCGTGCGCTGAGCGAGCAGCTGCGTCTCGAAGACGAGGGCTATCCCGCTACGGTCGAGCCAGGCCACGCGGCCGTCCGCTACGTCAATCCGACGACAGGCGGCGACGTCATGCCGACGATTCGCGCCGAGTTCCATCGGTTGCGCGCAGGTGTGAGCACCGCCTCCCGTCGTGACGTCGGTTCACTGGTGTTCCAGGTGTTCGAGGGACGTGGCGCAGTCGTTCTCGATGGTGCGAGGCGCGAACTGGAAAAGGGCGACATCTTCGTCGTGCCGAGCTGGGTACCCTGGTCGCTTCAGGCGGAAAGCCAGTTCGACCTGTTCCATTTCTCGGATGCGCCGATCATGGAACGCCTGCACTTCGATCGCACGCTGATCGAAGAGCGCAAATAACGAGAATCAAAGGCCCCGGCCATTGAATGGCTGGGGCCCGCAGCGAACGGAGCAAGTCTGGCGACTGGCGCCCTGCGCAGCACGAAAGTCTTTAAACGATCATTCCGGGGACCGCCATTGGCGCCACGCCCCCTGTTCCCCGACGCGTGCAACGCAAGCCCGTTCAGTCCGCGGAAAATGTCTCGCCGAATAGGTCTGGACCGGTGTGAGCCACGGTCGGCTCCGGCACCGTGCCCGCGCGGACCAGCGCCAATTGAGAGGAAGGCAACCATACCTCCTCCAGTGCGCTGATACCGCCTTCGATCAACTGCTGCAGGAAGAAAGACGGCTTGCGGCCGGTCGTTTCGCCCAGGAACCGGATCCTGCGCTCGATGACCGGATCGATACGGACCGCGACAACCTTCAACTTTTCTGCGCTCTTCTTCCTGCCCAACATGTGCTCCCTGACAATCCACTTCATCGCATTTTAATCGACGCCCTCGGCACACGCCCCCCGTCGCTCAACATTGCCGTTCCTGACCGGGCATCGGACGTTCATTCGCCAAAGCCTGGTGCTGCTGCCGCTTGTGTTCGTCACTTCCCTGACTAGACTGAAATGTGCCGGATAAGGCTCGTTGAGCGGCAGTCGGCCGTCGCGGGTCAACAGGCGGCCACCAGGCGCGCAGATCACGCCGGCCAGGAGACAAAGTGAAACGCTTCATTGCAACGCTTGGAAAGAGCATGACATCGAGGCTGACGCAGTGCACCGTGGCAGGTGCGGTTCTGCTCGCGTGCCTCGTTTCCTTCGCGTCGGCGTATGCCCAGCCCGTGGTCACGGGGCCACTGAGCATCAACGGGTCGCTAGTTGTCCTTGGGCCGGTGACAGTCGATGGCTCCCTGACGGTGGCCGGTGACATTTACGCCCGCGGCCCGATCACGGCGGCCTGGATTGAACACATTCCTCCCGACGAACCGGGCGTAAGCATGCGCTGGGGAGAAAACACATTTCATGGCCCGCTTACTGTGCACGGCTCCCTGATTGTCCACGGCGATCTGGAAGCGCATGGCCCGATCACCGTGGGCGGTCCTGCTGGTGCCGTCGGGCGAGTAAACGCCGAAGGCCCGATTACCGAGCGCCGTTGAAATGCGTGGAGAGAGTGTATTGAGCATCGCATGCGAAAGCACCGATTTCGCCGGCGCACCGTGAACGTTCTGGTACAAATCCTCGAGGTAGAAATCGGTACGCTTGCTCACAGCGTAATCGCACTGCACATGCCCGTGTTCCATCCCGGCGAGAAGCCGTTATAGGCACCATGCGTGTAGGCGAACGGCTTCGTGAAAATTCGAACGTGAGAGCGACCCGCTGAATACGCGGGTCGCCGGATCATGCAGGCGTTCGAGCGCTGGATTGAATTCAGCTCGGATGAGAAGGCACTTCGCCGCCGAGCGGAACGTGCAAGCTGGATTTATGAAACAGCGGGTGACGGCGCGCAAGGATGAAGTAAATCAATCCGGCCAGGAGCAATCCGGCTTCAAAACTCAGGTCCCCCCATCCCAGGACGTTGTGCATCAGCGGACTGACGTAGGTGGGAGAATTGGAAAACGCGACGCATGCCACGGTGCCCGCAATCAATGCGATGACTCCGGGCCAGAAGATCCCACCGTTATACCAGTAGGCGCCACTTCCCCATTTCATCCAGTCTTCCCTGCTGTACCGCCCATCGCGCATGAAGTAGTCGACGATGACAATGGCGGCCCATGGCGCGGTCCAGAACACCATGTAGTTCAGAAACACCTGGTACATGTCGAAGAACTGTCCGAAAAACACGGTGACGATCCGGAAGCACAGCGTGAAAAGCGCAATGATGGTTAGCGATGTCACACGGTTGATCGGAATACGCAGGGCCAGCAGGCCAAGACCAGCGGTGTAGCCGTTGGGGACGTTTGCTGCAATCCCCCCGAGGATGATCGCGAACAGGAGCGGAACGGTGAACCACGTCGGCAGGAACCGGCCCAACTGGCTTACCGGGTCGTCACCGAGCGAGCCCCCCAGCGCGGTTGCAAACAGCACGCCGATGACTTCGCAGAACACGAGCGCAACGAACTGGCCACCACCCGCCGCGAGCGCGATTTTCTTCCAGCTCGTTTCAGCCGGAAAATAACGGCTATAGTCCGAAGCGAAATTGGCCCAGCCAATCGGATAGGAAAAGACGATCCCCATCGCGATCAACCACGTGTGGAATGAGCCGCCGCCGTGATTGATGGCGGACGCTGCGGCAAAGCTCGTATGGGGCAGCACAAAGGCTGCCAGGCCGCCAAACAGAATCGCAAGTGCCACGGCGATCCACTTCTCCGCTGCGATGATGGTCGCGTGACCGAAGATCGCTAACAGGATTTCCGCAGCGAGGATGATGGCAAGCGACACCCATACGACTGCGTGGCTCTGAAAACCGCCCATCTTTAGCAGTGTCTCTAGCGCCTGTGTTGCGACCACGGAGTTGATCGAGAACCAGCTCAGTGCCGAAACAAGGCTCACAGCCTTCGGCAGGAACGAGCCAAGCTGGCCGAACGAACTGCGTGAGGTCATGATGCCCGATGTTCCGGTGCGCGGCCCCATGATGGTCGTAAGTCCGAGCACGAAACACCCAAGCAGATTTCCGACCAGAATTGCACCGAGCGCCTGCCATAGTGAAAGACCTTGCGAAAGGGCCAGGGCACCCGTGACGACCACGACATAGTTCGTGTTTGCGCCGATCCACATTTTGAACAGTTCGGCCGGCGTGCCGTGGCGATCTTTCAAGGGGATCGGGTCTATGCCGTGCTGCTCCACGCTCCAGGCCTTGTCCGCGTCGACTCCGCTGTACGGTTCATTCTTTACGTGATTCACCATATTCTTCTCCGGTTGCCGATCTGATCATTGACCTGAATTTCTGCGTTGAATGAAAGCATCGCGCAATGCCGCTGCGATCCCCGCCACGCAAACTTCGTACAGCAGCGATCCCTTGTCCGCCGAGGCCGTGGCAGCGGACGAAAGGCAACCCGACGCGGGCGTCCACTCGGGAATCGGAGGGTAGACGTCATAGGGGGGAAACGTAGCGGCGGCGTGCCTGGGCACGCAGGTCATGTCGACCAGGTGAGGATGCAGATGCAGCATCAAGGACGTCTCCAGTACGCCCCCGTGCTCGACCGCCCAACCTGGGAAGCCCTCGGGGTAAATACGTGTGATGGTCTCCTCAGTCACGAAATCCCAGTAGGACAGCATGACCACCTGAAAGTCATGAATGCCCTCCCACCTCAATTCTCGAATGGCGAGATCCACCCCTTCGACAGCGAACATCGAGTTTTCGAAATGTCCGTTGACCAGACAGATCTTGCGCGCGCCGTGGCGTGCGAACTCTTTCAGGACGTCCTTGACGGTCAAGGAAAGCGTATGTCCGTCCAGGCTCGTGGTGCCGCAAAGATGGTTGCCACCCCCGCTTTTTTGCTGCGACTTGTAGCCGTATGCAATTGCGGGCGCGACCATTGCACCGATCCGCCGCGCCACCTCCTCCGAAATCGCTGTGGGCAGCAGCACGTCGGGATTCATCGACATGTGAGGGCCGTGTTGCTCCAGTGCTCCTATCGGAATAAGAATGGTCTGCGCATCGTCCTTGACGCGGCGCGCATATTCAGGCCATGCAAGATCTCCGATTCTCACTTTTGCGTTCATCGACTCTTCTCCTTGTCTTTGGGAAATCGTGCATCTGCGAATGGTTGCAGACGCAAAGAATAGCAACCAGAGTTACGACTGCGATAGGGCAACCGCGTGTCATGGCCACCAATCGTCGGCCAGCCGGAGGGGCACCGCCAACACTACGGGCATCGCCGCATGCCGCCATGTGCAGTGGGCTCAAGGCTATGGTAGAAGTTGCAGTGCGTGAAAAATATCTCTTCCAGACATTTGACTTTCTCCATTCGACATTGAGGGTTAACACCCCTGGTGACTATGCGACTGCATCAGGAGCGGGCATCGCGCACGTAACGTGCAATGCACCTGATCGCGCCATTCGTGTGCATGCGCTCTATGCCATGAAGGGCGTGAAGCGGCGAAGCCCGCGCTCACCGCTCGCGCGAGCGCTGGGTCCGTGTCACTGTCGAGCGGACGCGGGACGGCTGGCAGCAGCGCGCCGGCAAGAAGAACAGCGGAGGAAGAGACGAGCCCGCGCATCAGGGTTGTTTATTGCGCACCCAACCGGGCAAGCGGCCGCCAATCTGGTCAAACGCGAACACGCATCGCAAATGCGCGAATGCCGCGACTACATTCAGCAGCAGATGTGCCGCAAGGACGGCGGTCGATGCGACAGCAGACAGAGATGTCCCGCCGAAAATCACACCGGAAATGTCGGCCGTAGCTGGGTGGAAAAATACGGCTGACGTAGGCGTCGCAACTGCCAGCAACCATTTGAACGTCACTTGCGCCGCACCGCTGCGCGCGGTCGAGAAAGCGCGACGAGATTGGTGCCGATACGATCGTCGCAACGCCCAATTCGACGTAGAACGAACGATCCACAGGCCCCATGCCCTCACTGCGCAACGGCGCAACGATCAAATTCGTGTACCCAATGTACCGCCAGGCCAAAGAGGCCGTAGTCGCCAGGCGCAGGCGCCATCAACACCGCGTTCCTGGTTCCATTGCTACCTTGCTTATCCTGCCTGGACAAGGGCTCATGCAACGGTGGCTCTCGCCCTGTACGACCATTGAGCACGCAACCGATTATGTGAACCCGTATCCAGGCCCCAGTCAGTCGTCCGCCAGTGGCCGACGTGATGTCTCGTGGCTTGCCAGCATGGCGACCAGCGCAACGCCGGCAGCGCCGACGAGGTACCAGGCCGGTGCCAGCTTGCTGCCTGTCGCACTGATTAGCCAGGTGGCGACGAGCGGTGCGGTGCCACCAAATAGAGCGTTCGCGGCATTAAAACAGAAGGCAAAGCCGCTGTAGCGAACCCGTGTCGGGAATATCTCGGACAGGAAACATGGCAAAGTGCCGTCGTTCAGGGTGAGCAAAGCGCCGAACGCAATCTGTATGAGCACGATCGTCGCAAAGCTCGCCCCGACCAGACCCTTGAACAGCGGCACAGTTAGTATGGCGAACATAACCGATGCAGCAATCAGCATGGTCTTGCGCCCAACCCGGTCGGACAGTGCGCCCATCAGGAAAATCAATCCGATATATGAGGCGAGCGAGATGGTCGCCGCAACGAACGAAGCGGTTTCACCCATACCCATTTCTGTCGACAGATAGGTCGGCATGTAGCTCAGTATCAGATAGAACGCCACGGCGTTCAGGCAAGTGACCCCGAACGCGATGAGCATCCTGCCTCGATGGCGGGTGAGCAACTCCTTCACGGGTGCCTTTGCCACGGCGTGCGCCCCTTCGAGCGCCTTGAACTTCGGCGTGTCTTCAAGCCTGATACGGATGTAGCGCCCGACCAGCCCGAAGGGCGCCGCGAGCAGGAACGGCAAACGCCAGCCGAAGGTGTGCAGTTGCTCGGTGGTGAGGACGGCGTGCATCACGGCGACGAATACTGAACCAAATAGCAGACCAGCCGCCGTGCTGGCAGGAACGATGCTCGTGTACAGACCGCGCTTGCCCGGTGGCGCGTATTCCGCGAGAAACGCGGACGCGCCCGCGTATTCGCCAGATGCCGAAAAACCCTGTACGACGCGCACGAGCAGCAATAACGCCGGCGCCAGCATGCCGACCTGCGCATAGGTCGGCAGGAACGCGATCAGAAACGTCGAACACGACATGATCAGAATCGACAGCGACAACGCGGCGCGGCGTCCACGCCTGTCACCGAAGTGTCCCCAGACCACGCCACCCAGTGGCCGCACGACAAACGAAATCGCAAATACGCCGTACGCTGCGAGCAGACCGGTCACTGCATCGCTCTTCGGGAAGAACATGACGGCAATGATGGTCGCGAGATAGCCATACGAGGCATAGTCGAACCACTCGACAAAGTTGCCGATGAAGCTCGCCAGTGCGGCCCGCTTGAGCAGGCCTGCCTGGTCCGCCTCAACTCCCGGCGCGTCGCTGCCCTGGCGCATCGCGCCATCCCGATCGTGCTCCCATACGGCCGCCGTGGCCGGCCCCGCGGGCATTGCCTTTCTGGTACCCATACACCGTCTCCAAAAGTGATCATAGTTCCCACCGACGTCGTCGCAAGGCCCGATATGGTCCACCTCGCCTCGAACACCGCGATGTACAGTGGTTCAGGCAATGGTAGGACTCGCAGCGCGCGGAGAATTTCTCTTTTCGACAAAAGACTCTCTGTATTCGCCATCGAGGGTAAACATCGATGCTGTCGCGCAACAGCGATCGCGCAGGGCCTGCGCTCCGATCCTGGATGGGGGTGCCCCCGTCATAGGGCAGCGTAACGTGCCGTTGAACTCGATGAGACGGTCATCGCGCGGTTGCGGAATCGCAAACGATCCACTGTGGTCGGGCCAGACCTGCGACGGTCGTCCACGTGCTAGCTGTCGTGTCTGCCTATCGATCCAATCGATCCAGTGTGCTGGCCGAGTCTGCGCCGCACTCCACGGGAAAGCACGCCGCGGCATAAGACATGTGCTATGCCGTTCGCTGCGTCCCACATCTCCAACAGATGTTCCAGCGCGGAACATGGCCTGTCCGTCGCCGCTGCACCCGCGCCGCAGGCCAATGTAAGTATGCGAGATCGGAATACGCCAGTGCGAACGAACTTTGCAATGTGATCTCGCCATCGGACCTGCTAACGATAATCACTTTTATGGCGGTTAAACGCCATATGCACGCTCGCCCATGAGTGTGTGGCCAAACTTTTAGCGGGCGCAGGCACGGTTATCCGGAGCGTGTGAGGCGCCGCTGTAGCGCCGCAAGGAAGGCTCCCGCGAGCAGGGCAGCGCAAGAATAGCCAAGTCCGCGCTCGAGGCCCTTATTGTCGGCCGCCCAGCCGATTGCGACCGGCCCTGCGATCTGGCCGAGTGCGAAGACGATCGTAAACGCGCTGATACCACGGCTCCATTCATTGGACGGAAGGTTGTGCCAGACGAACGCGGTGGTGGAAGCGACCGCGGAAAGGAAGGTCGAACCAAAAATTGCGGCGGAAACGACGACGGCAACCGGGTGAACAATGAACGCCGGCACGATCGTGGCCAAGGCAAGCAGCGCATTGAAAGTCGCCAGTGCCGCTCCTCCCCGCACTCGGTCGAGAAAACCTGACCAGAGACTTGCCGATACGATCGTTGCGACACCCAGCGTGAAATAGAAGGTGAAAACGACGCTCTGGCTCATGCCCTCGCTGCGCAACAGCGCGACGACGAACGTCATGTAGCCGATATACCCGACGCCAAAGAGACAGTAACCGAAAAGCGCAGGACTGAAGCTCGACCACGCGGTCGGATGCCCGATTGCGCGCCCGGGGCCACTTGCGCTGCTTGCTGCCACTGCGTCGTCGATGCTGCGAGCGGCGCCTCGCGCGATCAGCGTACAAACCGCACAGGCCGCACCCAGCGCGAACCATGCGGGCTGCCAGCCATGGGGTACGGGACGCACCGTGGCCGGCACGATAATCGACGACAGCACAATGCCGTAACCGGTCCCGCCGTAGTAAAGCCCAAGGATCAGCCCGGCACGCCGCCGTGCGGCCGTTGCAAGCCGGGCGGCCAGGACACCGCCGCTGATGAAGATGAACGCACTGCCGATGCCGGCCACGAGCCGCTGCGCGAGTAGCACGGGCATTTCGGAAACAAGCCCGCATAGCGCCATCAAGATGATTGCCACGTACGCACCGGCAGCAAAGAGTGCAGAATTCCGGCAACGTCGCGCAAGCGCGGGAAACGCGGCAGCACCGATCAGATAGCCGGCGGCGTTGGCCGTATTCATGGCACCGGCCTCGGTGAAAGTCCAGCCAAGGTCGGCCTTCATCGCCGGCAGAAGCAGGGCGTAGGAGAAGCGGACGAAGCCGAGCGCAATTGCGCTACCCAGCGAAAGGCGCACAGCGAGCACGAGCGAGGGCAGCGCGTCTACTTCCTCGCGACAGGCAGGCTGCGTTGCCCATTTTTGCTCACCCGCAAGTTGCCTCCCGGTATTCGGACCCATTCCGCCCCCTCGATGCTCGACGTTGCGTGCGGCGATATACCCACGCCGTGCAGACGCTACCGGTTCTCGTCGCCGGCATTGCTGGCAGAAGATGTACCGTGTCCGCCCGCTAACGCAAGATGACCGTACGCCCTTCATGAATAAAGATGCGCCGCTCGATAAAGCCCTCCACTGCCCGGGCGAGCGCAGCGCGCTCCATGTCGCGCCCTGCCGCAAGCAGTCGCTCCGTCGTGAAGGTGTGATCCACGCGCTCCACCACCTGCTCGATGATCGGCCCTTCATCGAGGTCCCCCGTCACGAAGTGCGCCGTGGCCCCAATCAGCTTGACGCCACGCGTGTACGCCTGATGATACGGCCTCGCTCCCTTGAATCCCGGCAGGAACGAATGGTGGATGTTGATTGCCCGGCCCGCGAGACGCGCACACAGGCTCGAACTCAGCACCTGCATGTAGCGGGCAAGGACGACCAGTTCGGTTTTCGTTCGCTCGATCAGCGAGACAAGCGCCTGTTCCTGGACGGATCTGGTTTCCGGCGTCACGGGAAGATGATGAAAGTCGATCCCATGCGATCGGACGATGGTTTCGAGATCGCGATGATTCGAAATCACACCCGTAATATCGATCGGTAGTTCATTGATGCGCCAGCGATGCAGCAGATCCACAAGGCAGTGATCGAGCCGCGAGACAAGAATCATCACCTTCGGCTTTACGCTCGCATCGAAAATGGCCCACTCGAATGCGAACCGCCGCGCAAGCGGTACAAACGCTTCCTGTAGCGTCTCGCAACCCAGCCGCCTCGGCCCGGGCACATGAAACTCGCATCTCACGAAGAACCGGGCGGTCTGCGGATCGTCGAACACGGAGAATTCGTCGATATAGCAACCAAACCCATCAAGAAATCCGACAACCGCCGCCACCTGTCCCTGCGCGCTGGCACAGGTAACGTTCAGGATGAAACGGCACGTGCTTTCGGTCATGTCGGCAGAAGGCCCGTTCATGGTTGGTCTCCTTCATTGGCATTTCGAACGTGTGTTGCATTTTTACAGTGTGTGCGACGCTCACGAGCCGCCCACTGCCGATAATCGGCACGCGTCCACTCGAGCGCCACGCCCACGCGCCGCGTGCCCGGCCGGATCTTCGGCTTGTGCACCTCGATCCTGAGCGTGTCCAGCGCCGCCCATTCGCGAAACGAGAACGCCGCGATATCCGCCACCAGCGTTTCGAGCAGCCGCGTGTGCGGCTTGCGTCCGAGAAAGTCGGCCATGCGCGTGCAATAGCCGTCGTAATCGATCCAGCCGCTGTCTTCGTCGTTCTCGCGCGGCATGCAGCGATACCCGAGCTGTGCATCGATCATGACCGGCTGCGGCGCGCCATGTTCGTGCGGATAGATACCGATGCACGCGGGCACGCTCAAGCCCTCGACGAACACGCTCCAGCCGCGCCCGCGCGGCTCGCCGAACGCATCGAGCGCCCTCGACGCCGGCTCGAACGCCGCGTCGACGATCTTCATGGCGCGACCGACGCCGCGGCGTCGACCATGATGCGGCAGAAGTAGTCGCCGAAGCTGCGGCGCACGACGATCTCGAAGCGGTCGTCGCCCGTCGGAATCAGCACGATCGATGCCTTGAAATAAACGCTCTGTGCGCACTGGCCGGGCTGGAACATGCGCGGATGCAGATCGAGCGGACAGCCGCGCGAGAGGACGTCACGCGCACGCGTGCCTTCGATCTCGACCACCGTGTAGCCGCTGCCCACATCCACGGCCGCCGCATAAGCCTCGCCCAGCACGGCGACGAGCTTCGCTTCGAGCATGCCGGTCTGTACCGGGGCGAGCGAGCGCACGAGCCACTCGTCCGGGCCGAGCCAGAGCACGTCGTACTGGTCGCTGCGCGCGACGGTGTTCGGCGTGGAAGGCGGCGGGCAGCCCACGACGCTTGCGAACGCCGCGACGAACGCCGGATCGCCCAGTTCGCCACGCACGTTCACGAGGTCGCGAAACGGCAGCTCACGCATGGCGAACGCCTTCGAGGCGCGCCCCTCCTGCGCCTTCAGCAGATTCGCGGCCCCAACGAGCGGCGACTCCAGCCGCACGCCGACGATGCGCTCAGCGACCTGCAAGCGGTCTTTCGTATCATTCAACATGCTGACGCACTCCTTCCGTGTCGTAGAAAATCGGGCTTGCGATCTGCGCACTGACGCGCCGGCCATCGGCCATGGGAATCACCACGCGCTCGCCCATCTTGTTCAGGCCGCCCTTCACGACCGCGAGCGCGATGGAGCGCTGCAGAATCGGGCTGTAATAGCTCGACGTCACGTGGCCGATCATCGCGGTCGTGCCGTCGGACCGCGCTTGCGCATCGGGCGCGACGATCTGTCCGCCTTCGGGAAGCACGTACTGCGCGTCATCGGTCAGCAGTCCGACGAACTGCTTGCGGCCCTCCTTCGCCGTGTCCGAGCGCTTGAGCGAGCGGCGGCCGAGGAAGTCCTTCGTCTGCGAGACGAGGCCGCCCATGCCGAGATCGAATGGCGTGACCGAACCGTCCGTGTCCTGCCCGACGATGATGTAGCCCTTCTCCGCGCGCAGCACGTGCATCGTTTCCGTGCCGTAC
>NZ_BBJJ01000082.1 GCF_000739815.1 Paraburkholderia mimosarum LMG 23256 = NBRC 106338 | reverse complement strand
AACGCTAACAGACCGGCGCGAAAACAAGGTTCAAGCACGCGCCGCGTTCTTGGCCGCTGTGCAAAGCAAAGCAGCTGCTGCCCCGCGCAGGGGGAACGCTAGCAAACCGACGCGAAAACATAAGGCCAAAACAAGAGCCAAACCTACCCCCGCCCCGACTCCACCGCCGCCCGGCGCAGCCGCTCCCGACTACTAGAAAGATGCATGCGCATGGCCGCGCGCGCGCCTTCGGGATCGTGGCGGGCGATGGCGTCGAAGATGCTCTCGTGCTCGCGGTTCACCAGCTCGGCGTAAGCCTGAGGATCGCGGTGCGCAATGCTCGCCGAATCGACGCGGCGCCGCGGAATCAATGCCGCACCCATCTGCGTGAGGATATCGACGAAGTAGCGGTTGCCCGTGGCGCGCGCCACCGAAATGTGAAATTCGAGGTCGGCGCCCGAGCTGTCGCCGCCCGCGCGGATGACAACGTCGAGCGCATCGAGCGCGGCGCGCATGCCTGCCAGGTCGCGCTCGCTCGCGCGCTGGGCGGCGAGTCCCGCAGACTCCGTCTCGAGGCTGATGCGCAGTTCCAGCACCGAAAGCACATCGTTGAGCGTGCTCGCCGGCTCGACCGCGAGGTCGAGCGGCTCGCGGTGCGGCTCAAGCACGAAGCTGCCGATGCCATGACGCGTCTCGATGACCGACATGGCCTGAAGCCGCGAGATGGCCTCGCGCACCACCGTGCGGCTCACGCCCAGTTGCGCCATGAGCTTGCTTTCGGTGGGCAGCTTGTCGCCGGGCTTGAGCGAGCGCGAGGCGATCTGCTCGCTGATGAAATTGACGACCTGCTCGGCGAGATTGCGGCTACGCGCACCGAAAGGCGTGGCAAGCGACTCCGCCATGTATTTCTCCTTGGCTCAGTAGGCATTTGTCGCTCCATTATACGTTGTCGGACAACCACAAGATGGGCGACCTCAAGCGTCACTTGCAGGCCGCAGCGTCCATCCCAGAGGGACCGACGACATCGGATGACTGCGCCTCGCAGTCCCTCCGTCCTTTGAGCCGAACGTGAGGGGTCGACACGGCCAGCACCGGCTCTTGGTTCGCACTCCGATTGAATGCAAACGATAGGCGAAATCACTTTTCGTTGTGTTAGCAAACATCCATGCCCCGCGACGGTGCGACTCGAATTTTTTTGCACATCTTCATGGCGCTAATTTTCTTTTTTCTCCGATAATGTGATCCAGAGGGTGCGCGCCCGGCCGTTATTGACAATGAGAATCCCCACGGACGACGCCTCAACTGATATCGAATCGCAACGCGTTTGTGTCGCCACAATCCGCAACGAGGGAATCATTGAGAAACCGCATCGTTCTGCTCATCCTTGCGCTCGCGCTGCCCTGGGCCCCGCTGCTCGCGGCACCGGCCGCCGAGCCGGCGCCTGACACGATGCAGGCCCGCGTGATGGGTTGCGCGGCCTGCCACGGCGCGCACGGCGAGGGCACCGACAACGACTACTTCCCGCGTCTCGCGGGCAAGCCGGCCGGCTATCTGTTCAACCAGCTCATCGCCTTTCGCGACGGCGGCCGCAGCTATCCGCCCATGAACTATCTGCTGGCGTATCTGCCCGACGCCTACCTCAAGCAGATCGCGGAGTTCTTCGCGCACCAGCATCCGGCCTATCCGCCGCCGGCCAAACCCACCGTCGACGCCGCCACGCTCGCACTCGGCAAGACGCTTGTCCTCAACGGCGACACCAAACGCAAGCTGCCCGCGTGCGCGAGCTGCCATGGGGCGTCGCTCACGGGCATGCAGCCGGCCATTCCCGGTCTCGTGGGCCTGCATCCGAACTACATCAGCGCACAGCTCGGCGCCTTCCGCTACGGCACGCGCCGCGCCGCCGCTCCAGACTGCATGCACGACATCGCCAACCGTCTCGCCGACCGCGATATCACCGCGATCGCGGCCTGGCTCTCGTCGCAACCCGCGCCTGCCGATACGACGCCAGCGGCGCCCTCGTCGCTGCCGATCGCGTGCGGCAGCGTCCATAACTAGCCGGGGCCTCGACGTGCGCAGACTTCGAACCCTTCTCCCCTCATCGCGCAAGCCGCTCCCCAGGCCGACCGGTGCGGCACTGGCCACGCGCTTCTCGCTCGCTGCCTCCATCCTGTTGATGAGCGCAGTCGCAGCGCTCGCGCAAACGGGCGCGCCCAGCGCCAACTCGGCCGAGGCCGCGCGAGCTGCCGCCGCAGCGGCCACGGCCAATGCAAAGCCGGTGGCCAGCAACGCGGAACAGATTGCGAAAGGCGAATACCTCGCACGCGCGGGTGACTGCATTGCTTGCCACACGGTGCCTTCCCAGCAGATGTTCGGCGGCGGCCGCCCGATGGAGACACCGTTCGGCACGCTCTACACGCCGAACATCTCGTCGGACAAGACCTATGGCATCGGCTCATGGACGGCCGATGAGTTCTACCGCATGCTGCACGAAGGCAAATCGCGCGACGGCACGCTGCTCTACCCGGCCATGCCGTTCGCCTCTTACACCAAGGTCACGCGCGCGGATTCGGACGCGATCTTCGCCTACCTGCTCTCCACGCCCGCCGTGCATCAGCCGAACCGGCCGCACGACCTGCGCTTCCCGTACAACAAGCGCGCGCTGCTGCTCGGCTGGCGCACGCTGTTCTTCCGCCAGGGCGAGTTCAAGCCCGACCCCACTCAATCCGCCGAGTGGAATCGCGGCGCGTATCTCGTGCAAGGTCTCGGCCACTGCACGATGTGTCACACGGCCATCAACGCACTGGGCGGCAACACGGCTTCGAAGGAATTTCAGGGCGGTCTGATTCCCGTGCAGAACTGGTATGCGCCCTCGCTCACCTCGAACAGGGAAGCAGGACTCGGCGACTGGAGCATCGAGGACATCGTCGATCTGCTGCACGCGGGCGTGTCCAAACGCGGCGCCGTGTACGGGCCGATGGCCGAAGTCGTCTACGACAGCTTCCAGTACCTCACGGAAGACGACGTGCGTGCCGTGGCCGTCTACCTGAAGTCGCTGCCCGGTCACAACACCGAGGTCGACACGTCGCCGAAGAGCAGCTTCGTGACGGAGGAAGCCGCCCGCCTCGTGCCGCTCGGCAGGAAGATCTACGAGGCGCAATGCGCGACCTGTCACGCGGCCGAAGGCCAGGGCAAGCTGCCGCACTTCCCGCCGCTCGCCAACAACCAGTCGATCCAGATGAACTCGGCCGTGAATCCCATCCGCATGGTGCTCAACGGCGGCTACGCGCCAGGCACGAGGAAGAACCCCATGCCGTACGGCATGCCGCCCTTCGCGCAGTCGCTCTCGGATGAAGAGGTGGCGGCCGTCGTCACGTATATCCGCACGGCGTGGGGCAACCATGGCACGCCGGTTTCCGAACACGAAGTGAACGCGCTGCGTTCCGCGCCGCTCTTCTGAGGCTGCGATGATCGAGACACCCGTACCCCAACAACCGGGCGAGCGCCCGCAAGACGAACAGGTCGACGAGATCGTGCGCAACGGCCCGGGCGGCGCGCTCGCGCTCGCGGGCATCGCCACCGCGATCGTGACGGCGATCTGGTTCGCGTTCTACTTCATCGTGTTCCTGCCGCGCGGCGTCATCCAATAGATCAGACAGACAAGTAAAGGCCGGCCTCATGTCGAACCCTCTCGATAACCACGCCAGTGCCGAAGTCGCCGCGCGCATCGAGCGCCGCTGGGCGACGCTCATGGTGGCGCTCGTCGCCGTGTTCGTGGCGATGGTGGTCTTCACCGGCCTGCACTGGGCCATGATGCCGCCCTCGCGCGTCGAGCTCGTCAATCCGGGGACGCTGCACCTGTCCGGCGAATTCGTCGAAACGAACCTCGGCAGCGCCGTCGAGACCGACGGCTCCGTGACGGTGCGCATCCTCGCGCAGCAATACTCGTTCACGCCGCAATGCATCGTCGTGCCGGCGAATACGCCCATTACGTTCCGCGCCACGAGCGCCGATGTCATCCACGGTTTTCTCGTCACCGGCACCAACCTGAACTCGATGGTCGAGCCCGGCTACGTCTCGACGTTCCGCACGACCTTCGACAAGCCCGCCGACCACACCATGCCCTGCCACGAATACTGCGGCACGGGCCACCAGGGCATGTGGGCGCACGTGAAGGTCGTCGACAAGGACACCTTCATGCAGATGGCGAATCAGCCAGGCAACTCAGCCCGGAGACTCAGCTGTGTTAAATAACAAGCGACTCGTACTCGCCCACTTCTGGCTCGCGTTCATCCTGTTCGGTGTGGCGCTGCTGCTCGGCGCGTGGCAGATGCTCGTGCGCAGCCCGCTGCACCCCTGGCTCAAGGACCCCGAGCTCTACTACCGCTCGGTCACGGAGCACGGCACCGTGATGGGCTATGCCTTTCCCACGCTCATTGCCATGGGATTCGGCTACGCGGTCACGGAACTCGCGTTGAAGCGCCCGCTCGTGGGCGCGCGCTGGGCCTGGCTCGGCTTCATCCTGCTCGCACTTGGCGCGGTCACGGCCTCGGTGCCCGTCGCGCTCGGTCTCGCCTCGGTGCTCTACACGTTCTACCCGCCGATGATCGGCAACGTGTTCTATTACCTCGGCGTCGTGCTCGTGGTGGTGGGCTCGTGGGTGTGGGTCGCGCTCATGGGTGTGAACTGCGCCATCTGGAAGCGCGAGAATCGCGGCAAGCCCGTGCCGCTCGCCATGTTCGCCACCACGGCGGGCGCGTATCTGTGGGGATGGACCGCGGTGGGCGCGGCCATCGAAGTGCTGTTCCAGATCCTGCCCGTCGCCTTCGGCTGGCGCAATGTGATCGACGCGGGCCTCGCGCGCGTGTTCTTCTCCTGGACGCTGCACGCCATCGTCTACTTCTGGCTGATACCCGCCTATGTCGCCTACTACACGATCATTCCGCGTGCGATCGGCGGCCGGCTCTACAGCGACGTGATGGCGCGCATCTCGTTCATCCTGTTCCTCGTGGTGTCCATGCCGATCGGCATACACCACCTCTTCACCGACCCGCAGGTGGGCTCGGGCTTCAAGTTCGTGCAATCGGTGTTCACGGCGCTCGTCTCGGTGCCGACGCTCCTCACCGTATTCACGATCTGCGCCTCCGTGGAAATCGCCGGGCGGCTGCGCGGCGGCAAGGGCGCGTTCGGCTGGATCGCGAAGCTGCCGTGGGACAATCCGCAAATGCTGGCCGTGGCGTTCTCGTTCGTCATGCTCGGCTTCGGCGGCGCGGGCGGCCTCATCAACATGAGCTACCAGCTCGACCAGCCGGTCCATAACACGCAGTGGATCACGGGCCACTTCCACCTGATCTTTGGCGGCGCCATCGTCATCATGTACTTCGCCATCGCCTACGATCTCTGGCCGCAGATCACGGGCCGCGCGCTCACCAACTGGCGCCTCATGCGCTGGCAGTTGTGGCTGTGGTTCATCGGCATGATCGTCACGACGTTTCCGTGGCATCTGGTCGGCCTGATGGGCATGCCGCGACGCATGGCGTACTACGACTACACCGATCCGGCACTGGCGGGCCAGGGCGCGCTCGTGGTGCTATCGGTCATCGGCGCGGTGATCCTCTTGATCTCGGCGATATTGTTCTTCCTCGTGCTGATGCAAGGCCATCGCGGTGCGGAAGTCACGCCGGAGGAATATCGCTTCAGCAAGCCCGTGCACGAATCGGCGACGCTGCCCGTGGCGCTCAACAGCTTCGCGCTGTGGGTCGTGCTGATGATCGCCCTCACGGTCACGAACTACGGCTACCCGATTGCGCAACTGCTCGCGACACCCGAATCGGCGGTGCCCGCGATCCCGATTGGAGCGCAGCGATGAGTGACGAAAGCCTCTTCTCGTTTCGCAATCGATGGTTACGCATCGGTGTCGGCGCGACGATCGTCGTGTTCGTCGTTTCCGTGCTCATCGGCTTCGTCTGGCTGCCTTCCGCCAAGAGCGATCCATATTTCCAGGGCGTCTGGAATGCGATCTGCAGCGCGGCCGGCGTGCCGCGCCAATGGCACCCGGTGGAGTCGGCCGTCGCGCCCACCTACAAGACCAGCACGGTCGAACTCACGCCGCACATGCTCGACGGCGCGACCAGCCTCTCGATCGGACGCGGCGCGACGCTCGCCTTGCGCTGCACGATGTGCCACGGCCCGCGCGGCATCAGCATGGCCAATTCCCCGAATCTCGCGGGCCAGTTCGCCATCGTGATCTTCAAGGAATTGCATGACTTCCAGACCGGCGCGCGCACGAACGCGGTGATGTCGCCCATGGCGCGCGATCTGTCCGACGAGGACATGCGCGACCTCGCGGCCTACTATGCGTCGCTCCAGCCGATCGCGCACCTGCATGGCGGCGCGCCCGACATCGTGGCGCACGGTGCGCCGCTGCGCAATATTCCGGCGTGCGCGTCCTGCCATGGCGGCGTGGATACCAAGATCGGCAGCCCATGGCTGGACGGCCTGCCGGCCGCGTACACGAAGGCGCAGTTGCTCGCGTTCGCGAACGGCACGCGCCACAACGACATTTCCGAGCAGATGCGCAACATCGCGCGCAACATGACGCCCGAGGATATCGACGCCGCCGCCGCGTGGTACGCGGGCCAGACTCCGGCGCAGCAACCCTGAACCCGTATTGCGCGGGGCACGCCGTTTGCGCGCCGCGCACGCACCCCAGTCAATCTCGTGGAGAGACATCATGCAAAAGACGGCATCGGCACAGTGGCACGGCGGCATCAAGGATGGGCAGGGCACGATCTCGACGCAAACCGGCGTCCTGCGCGACGCGCCCTACGGCTTTGCCTCGCGCTTCGAGGGTGGCCCCGGCACCAACCCCGAGGAGCTGATCGGCGCGGCGCACGCGGGCTGCTTCACGATGGCGTTCTCGCTCTTTCTGACCCAGGCGGGATTCACGGCAGAGAGCATCGAGACGAAATCGACCGTCACGCTCGACAAGGTGGGCGAAGGCTTCGCCATTACGAGTTGCCAGCTGGACATGACGGCGAAGATTCCCGGCATCGACCAGGCGAAGTTCGATGAGCTTTCGAAGGGCGCCAAGGAGAACTGCCCGGTATCGAAGCTGTTCGCCAACAATGCGAAGATCACGCTCAACGCGAAGCTGGTTTGAGAGACGGTCATGGCCATCCCCCACGCGGCGCCGGGTGAAGTCTTCGACGTGCGCCCGCTAGGCGGCGCGCTCAGGAACGTGAAGTCGACCACGCTGATCCGCGCGCAGCAACTGGAAGTCATGCGGATCGTGCTGCCGGCAGGCAAGCGCCTGCCCGAGCACAGCGTGCCGGGCGAGATCACGGTGCAGTGCGTGGAAGGCGTGATCCGCTTTTTCGTCGAGGGCGATTCGCGCACGATGAACGCGGGCGACATGCTGCTGCTCGGCGGCGGCGTGACGCACGCGCTGGAAGCGCTCGACGATGCTTCCGTGATCGTCACGATTCATCTCGCCCACGGTGAGAAGTGACAGCGTAGGCTGCTCCGCCCCGCTCACTGCTTCGACGGCAGCGGATCGTCGTTGAGCGTCTTCAGGAACGCGATGATGTCCTGGATGTCGTGCTGTGTCATCGCCGGCTTGTCGCCGAACTTGCGGTCGAACGGCGCATCGGCCACGTCCACGTTTTTCCGGTACTGCGCCGGGATGTCGTCGTACTTGTCGATCCTGCCGCCGGGGCCGCGCGGATAGAACTTGCCCGGGTCCGTGTTGCGGTCGTTGTAGAACGCCATGACATCGTCGAGCGCGTGGTAGATGCCGTTGTGGAAAAACACCGTGCGCGTGGCCGAATTGCGCAGTGTAGGCGTGAGGAACATGCCGCAGTACTGCGTCTGGTCCTTGAAGTCCTCGCGGAACGGGCCGCACACGCCCAGATCGAAGAAGCGCGGATCCTTGTTCTGCGCGAGCTTGCGGTTGCGCGGCACGCCCAGCGCCTCGTACTGGTAGTCCGTGAACATGGGCGGCAAGCCGTCCTTGCCGGGCTTCGAGAGATGGCAGCCCGCGCAGTTCGCCTTGCTGGGGTCGTTGAAGAGGCGCAGGCCGCGCATTTCGGCTTGCGTGAGGCGCGCGTGGCCTTCCAGCCAACGGTCGTACTTGCTGTTATACGGATGGAACGAGGGGTCTTCCACCTGGTAGCGCGAGATCGCGAACATCGCCTCCGCCACCGTCATCTTCGGGTCCGCAAAGATTCGGTCTCCGAACAGTTCGCGGAAGTGCTTCGCATAGGGCGCCTTTTCGAGCTTCGCCGCCACCTGTTCGATGCTCGTGTTCGCCATCTCCACCGGATTGAGCAGCGGACCGTAGGCCTGCTGTTGCAGCGTGTCGGCGCGTCCATCCCAGAAGAGCCCGCCCTGCGGCACCATCTCCACCGACGTCGAGGCGCCGCCCGCGATCTTCTGCGACTTCACGACGCCGGCTGCCGCGGTGGCCTGCTGCGCGGCGGTCGGCGCATCGTCGCTTTCGCCCTGGTCGGGGCCGATGCTGAAGTTCGGCTGCCGGTAGAGGTACATGAGCGAAGGCGGCGGCCGGTAACCCTGCTGGTTCATCGCGAGGCCGCCGATCTGCACGTCCTGGCTGTTGGGTGGACCGTATGCATGGTCCGGGCTGTGGCAAGAAGCACACGCCTCGCGACCGGAGCCCGAGAGCGCCGGATCGAAAAAGAGCTGTTTGCCGAGCTGCGCCATCGCCGAAAGCGGCGCGACAGGCGGGCGCTGGAGCACCACGGGATGAGGATTGGCGCCGGTCAGGTTCTCGACGACCTCGCCGACGGCATCCGGCACGTTCGCGGGAAACGCCACGGCATAGGCGCAAAAAGCCAGTGCGCCGAGCGCGATCGCGGCGGCCACCGCGCGCAGGACGCGCCGCCTGGGGCTAGAAGCGTTGCGCGGTCGCAAAGAAGACGGGGCGGGCGAAGAGGAAAGCTCGGACATGGTGCGATCTTTCTTTTTGGATAGTTCGAGAAGAAGGGAAAGCCTTACGCCGCGGTGCCCGAGCGCGTGCCCCGATGCGATCGAACTGACACAGCACGTTGCCCGCACCACCGGACATGAAATAGCGGAGCGAGTCGCATTACACCATTTCACGATGACTACGCAGCGACCTTTTAATTTCCAATCACTTTCGATTCATTTCAGAATGAAAGGATCGCGCGCAATTTGGGGCTGTTGCGCGCGGTTTGACCCCGTTCGACCGGTCACGCGTAGTTCACCGGATTGCACTCCGTGTGGCGCGAGCTATAACAGAAAGCACAGCACGGATGTTCTCTGCGCGCCCGCTCGCCCCTTCTACTTGCGTCGCGCCGGGCTGTGCCGCCCCCGAATGCGTGGGCGCGCTTCCTACTTGAGCAGTGAGCTAACACGTTCGGCAGCCGTGCGCTGCGCGCAGGCATCCCGACTTTCCAGACAAGTGTGCGAACGGGGCCGTTCCCGCCCGCTCGCGCGCACCTTCCCTGGCCATTAGCGTTCTGGCATCGCGCAATTGGCTCCGAAGGGTGCACTCACGAACTCGAGAAAGGAGGTTGATATGACACTCCGCCTGGCGTTGATCGCCACATGCGTGGCGGCGATAGCCGCCGTCGCGCCCGGCACGGCGCGCGCAACGGACGACCCCGTCTCCCAGGACCGCGCGCATCAGAAGATGACCAGCGACGCCGATGCCTCGGCCCAGGCCAGCACCGACATGTCGTACGGCGGCACGCCGGACACGCGCGGCGCCTCGGGCCATCGCACGGGCAAGGTTTGCTGGCCGCGCCCCGAATGCGACATATTTTTCGGGCAATGAGCTTCGGACGTTGAGTGCGTTGCTGAACCGCGGCCGGTGACAGGAGCCGATGAACGAAGGCGGCGCGTAGATCCGCCGCCGTGGTTTTGCTGTGCCTGCGCGCGGTATTGGGCCGGTGGCTCTTCCGGCGCTTTGCGGCCTTGGTACGGTCGTGTTGCGGTCCTGGTGCGGTCGTCTAGCGAGGCTCGCTTGCCGCTTATTGCACGGCGGCTTGCAGCAGCCCCACCACGCGCTGCAGCGGCGCGAGCACCTCGGCATCGATACCATAGAGCGGACCGAGCGTCTGCGAAACGTCGCGATAGTCGAGCCGCGTGTGCCCCTCGTTGTCTTCCCAGATCACCATGCCCAGCGGCAGTTCGACCGCCGCATGCGGATTGGCCGCCATGACGGGCGTGCCCGCCTTCGGACTGCCGAACAGAATGAAGCGCGTGCGGCGCAGGCTGAGCCCGGCCGTCTCGGCCTCCTCGCGCTGGTCGACATCGGCGAAGATCCGCGCGCCCGCCTTTGCGAGCGCGGCCTTCAGTCGTGCGATCGTCGTGTCGAAGTCGTGTGCGCTTTTGAGCGCCAGCACGGACGAGGGATGTTGCCCGTATTCGGCCATGTCGAACTCCTCCTATGGCGCGCGTCCCGCCCAAGACGCGCGATGCATGCACCGGCACTGTATCCTGGATGCGCGGCGCGAGTATGGCCGGGAATCAGGCGCGCGACTTCGGCGTGCCCGTCTTCCGGGCCGCACGTGGCACGTCGGTGCCCATGCGCAGGCGCGCCACCACGCCCAGGCCGCGCCCATCGAGAATGCGGCGGCGATCGGGACGGTAGCCACCTGGATACACCGTCTCGCCGCGCCGTGGAATCCTTGGTGCATTTCTTCATTTACATGACTAGACAACGCCACCCCGAGTTCGAGCGCGCCCGATCCGAACACGCCACGCCCGGCAAATAGCGTGTTGATTCATCGCTCTGGCCGCTCCCATAGCCCATTTACAGGGTTTTCCATGACACCGTATTTCTGAAATTGTCTTGCGCTCAAATTCTTTTCTCTTCATTCTTGTCTATGCAAGTCACACGAACGCAAGAACGTATCCACCGGTCCCCGGTAACTACTGACAAAGGAGTATGGGCATGCAGGCGAAGTACACCCGTCTCGCGAAAGCAATGATTGGCGCGGCACTCGGCATCACACTACTTGGCGGCGGCAGTGCCGGCGCGAAGGAATGGAAGAGCGTGACGATCGCGCTCGACGGCAGCTATGCCCCCTGGAACCTGACACTGCCCGGCGGCAAGCTCGGCGGCTTCGAGCCCGAACTCGTGGAAAACCTGTGCGCGCGCGCACAACTTCAGTGCAAGCTCGTTACCCAGGACTGGGACGGCATGATCCCCGGCCTGCAGGCCGGTAAGTTCGATGTCCTGATGGATGCGATTTCGATCACGCCCGATCGCGAGAAGATCATCGCGTTCTCGAAGCCCTATGCGGCGACGCCGGCGACGTTCGCCGTCGCCGATACGAAGATCCTGCCGAAGGGCGGCGCGAACACGCCGCCGCTCAAGCTCGACGCCGACTCGCGCAGCAACGCGCCCGCGATCGAATCGATGCGCAAGGCGCTGAAGGGCAAGACGATCGGCATCCAGTCCGGCACCGTCTATACAGGTTTCATCAACGCCAACTTCAAGGACGTCGCGTCGGTCCGGGTGTACAAGACCGCGCCCGAGCGCGATCTCGACCTGACAAACGGCCGCATCGACGCAACGTTCGACGACGTGACCTACTACACTGCGAACACCGACAAGTCGCCCGTCGTGATCGCCGGCACGATGATCTCGGGTCCGATCTGGGGACCCGGCGAAGGCCTCGCGTTCCGCAAACAGGACGCCGATCTGAAGGCGAAATTCGACACCGCGATTACGGCGGCGCTTGCCGACGGCACGGTGAAAAAGCTCGCCCTCAAGTGGTTCAAGACCGACGTGACTCCGTAAGCGTCGCTTACCCGTTCGCCGCGCGCCGCAAGCGGCGCGCGCCTTCGCCTCCCCATCCGCATGGATCCCTGCCATGTCTTTGTTATCGCTTTTCAACACACTCGGCCTCGGGCCGGACGGCTGGGGGAGCGTGCTGCTCTTGGGCGCGTTGATGACCGTCGTCCTGACCCTCGCTGCACTGGCGATCGGCGCGGTGTTCGGTGCGCTCATCGCCGCCGCGAAACTCTCGCGCCTGCGCGTGCTGCGTATCACCGGTGACTTCTACACGACCGTCTTTCGCGGCGTGCCCGAACTGCTAGTCATCTATCTGTTCTATTTCGGCGGCTCCTCGCTGGTTACGACCGTGGGCCAGTGGTTCGGCGCGGAAGGTTTCGTCGGTGTGCCGCCCTTCGCCGTCGGCGCCTTTGCGGTTGGCATGATTTCGGGCGCCTATCAGGCCGAGGTGTATCGCGCAGCCGTGCTCGCCGTTGCACGCGGCGAACTCGAAGCCGCTCGCGCGATCGGCATGCCGACGCTCACCATGTTCCGCCGCATCCTGATTCCGCAAGTGCTGCGCTACGCGCTGCCCGGCATCGGCAACGTCTGGCAGCTGAGCCTCAAGGATTCCGCGCTGATCTCGGTCACGGGTCTCGCCGAACTGCTGCGCGCGAGCCAGATCGCCGCGGGCTCGACGCATCAGTACTTCCTGTTCTTCGTCGCTGGCGGTGTGCTGTATCTCGCAATGACGGGCGTGTCGAACCGCGTCTTCGGCCGTGCCGAGGCGATCGTCGGCCGCTCATTCAAGCGCAACTTCGCGCGCAACTGAACGGGAGCGCTCAATCATGAACATCGATTTCGCGTTCCTGCTCGACACGTTGCGCCAGCTCATCGGCGCCGTGCCTGTCACGCTCGGTCTTTTCTTCGCATCACTCGTGCTGGGCGGTCTGCTCTCGCTCGTGATCGTCACGATGCGCGTTTCGCCGCACTGGCTGCCGAACCGTTTCGCGCGCGCATACATCCTGGTATTTCGCGGATCGCCCCTGCTCATCCAGATGTTCCTCGTCTATTACGGCCTCGGGCAGTTCGGCGTGATTCGCGAAAGTTTTTTGTGGCCGGTGCTACGCGAACCCTATGTCTGTGCGGTCCTGTCGCTCGCGCTGTGCACCGCTGGCTATACGGCCGAGATCATCCGCGGCGGCCTCATGGCGGTGCCCGTCGGGCAGATCGAGGCAGGCTACTCGATCGGTCTTTCGGGTTTCGCCCTGCTGCGCCGCGTGATCGGGCCGATCACACTGCGTCAGTGCCTGCCCGCGTATTCGACAGAAGCTGTGCTGCTCGTCAAGTCGACGGCGCTCGCGAGCCTCGTCACCGTTTGGGAAGTAACGGGCGTGGCGCAGCAAATCATTCAGCAGACCTATCGCACGACCGAGGTGTTCACGTGCGCCGCACTGATCTACCTGTTCCTGAACTTCGTCGTCGTGCGCGTCATCGGCTTCGTCGAGCACCGGCTGTCGCGCCACCTGCGTGCTGCGCCTCACGCCGTGCAAAAGCCCGCCGCGCCGCTCGAAACCCCTCGGGCCGCCTCGTGACCTGCCGCCCCAACTGGAGAGATTGATGAATTCAACTGCACCCATCGCGCTCTCGGTGCGCAACATCCACAAATCGTTCGGCGACCATCACGTTCTGAAGGGCATTTCGCTCGACGCTTACCAGGGCGACGTCATTTCGATTCTCGGCGCGAGCGGCTCGGGCAAGAGCACGTTCCTGCGCTGCCTGAACCTGCTCGAGACGCCGGACGATGGTTCGGTCGTGCTCGCGGGCGAGGAACTCAGCATGAAGCGCCGCAGCGACGGCAAGCTGCAACCGGGCGACCGCCGCCAGGTGGACCGCGTCCGCTCGCAGCTCGGCATGGTTTTTCAGAACTTCAACTTGTGGTCGCACATGACCGTGATCGAGAACCTGATCGAAGGGCCCATGCGCGTGCTCAAACGCAGCCGCGCCGAATCGGTCGAAGAGGCCGAAGCGCTGCTCGCGAAGGTCGGTCTCGCGGACAAGCGCGGCCACTATCCAGCGCATCTGTCAGGCGGCCAGCAGCAGCGCGTGGCGATTGCACGCGCGCTCGCCATGCATCCCAAGGTGATGCTGTTTGACGAGCCGACCTCGGCGCTCGACCCCGAGCTGGTCGGCGAAGTCCTGCGCGTGATGCGCACGCTCGCCGACGAAGGCCGTACGATGCTCGTCGTCACGCACGAGATGGGCTTCGCGCGCCACGTTTCGAATCGCGTGATGTTCCTGCACCAGGGCCAGGTCGATTCGGACGGCACGCCCGGCGAGGTATTCGGCGAACTGAAGTCGGAGCGCTTTCGCCAGTTCGTGTCGAGCCACCAGGACCGCAACGCTCACTGAATCCGCGCAACCCACACGCTCTCACATGGCAATCGTACGTACCCACAAACCGCTCGACTGGCGCGCGATCGCCGCCGTCGCCGCGGGCGAGACGCTGATACTCAGCGCGGATGCGCAAGCGAAGATTCGTAGCGCCCGTGCCCTCGTCGAACAGATCGTCGCGCGCAGCATACGCGCGTATGGCGTGAACACGGGCGTCGGCGCGTTGTGCGACGTCGTCGTCTCGCAAGACGAACAGCATGACCTGTCGCACAACATCCTGATGAGCCACGCAGTGGGCGTGGGGGAATCGCTAGGCGCAGAAGAAACGCGCGCGATCATGGCAGCCGCCATCAACAACTTCGCGCATGGGCATTCGGGTGTGCGGCTAGATGTGGTCGAGCGCCTGGCCGCGCTGCTCGATGCGAATTGCCTGCCCGAAGTGCCGGCGTTCGGTTCCGTCGGCTATCTGAGCCACATGGCGCACATTGCCCTCGTGTGCGTGGGTGCGGGTCATGTGCGCTGGAACGGCGAGCGTCTCAGCGGTGCGCAGGCCCTGCACCGGCTCGGCCTGCAGCCCCTGTCGCTCGAAGCAAAGGAAGGGCTGAGCCTCGTGAACGGCACGCCGTGCGTGACCGGGCTTGCGGCGCTCGCGCTCGAGCGCGCCGAGCGCTTGCTCGACTGGGCGGATGTCGTTGCCGCGATGAGTTTCGAGAATCTTGGCGGGCAGATCGCGGCGTTCGACACCCGTTCGCTCGCGTTTCGCGTGTCGCCTGGTCTCGCCTGCGTAGGCGAGCGGCTGCGCGCCGCCCTTGCTGGCAGCTCGCTGCTGGAAATATCGCTCGGCCGGCGCACGCAAGACCCGCTCAGCGTGCGCACGATCCCGCACGTGCACGGCGCCGCGCGCGACACGCTCGCTGCGACGATCGAAGTCGTGAACCGCGAGCTTGCCTCCGTGACCGACAATCCGATCGTTGCGGGCACGCCGGAGTCACCGCAGGTCTACTCGCAGGCGCATGCTGTAGGAGCCTCGATCGCGCTCGCCATGGACAGCCTCGCGACCGCGATCGCGCAAGTCGCGGCGATGGCCGAGCGCCGTCTCGACCGCCTCGTGAACCCGCTCGTGAGCGGCTTGCCCGCCTTCCTCGCGCACACCGGCGGCACACGCTCGGGCTTCATGATCGCTCAGTACACGGCCGCGTCGCTGGTTGCGCAGAACCGCCGCGAAGCGGCTCCAGCGAGCCTCGACGGCGGCGTGACCTCCGGGCTCCAGGAAGACCATCTGTGTCACGCCACGCCGGCAGCGCTGAAGGCGCTCGCGATCATCGAGAACAGCAACCGGATCCTCGGCATCGAACTGCTCGCTGCGGCGCAGGCGTATGATCTCCAGCCGCTCGGCGCGGCGCGTGCGCCCTACACGGACGCGCTTTACGCGAGCGTGCGCGCCAGCGTGCCGACCTATCGCGACGACCGCCCGCTCTCGGAGGACATGACGTTCGCATTTCGCCTCGTCGCCAATGGTGCCCCCCCGCCGCTTTCCGGCCCGGCGCGCGGCGACTCCACGGCCGGCACGCGCGAGGCGAACGTCGACATCGCACCTGCGCAGGGTGCAACTGGCGTGGCGGTCAACACGTATCCCGGCGTGATCGGCGTCTGACTGGAAACCTGGCTGGCTGGCATCTGCCCGCCAGCCTGTTTTCATCCTGATCCTGGCAAATGAAAACAAGCATGAACGTGCCAACTTCGCTCACCGACAACCCAATGCGCTGCGCAACCGCTCGCAAGGTCACCCCTGCGTATGAGCAGATCAAGCGCTACGTGGTGGACCGCATCGCAGACGGGACCTGGAAGCCCGGCGAGGCCATTCCATCGGAAACGGAGCTCGTGAAGGAATTCGGCGTGGCGCGCATGACGGTGTCGCGCGCACTGCGAGAACTGTCGGCCGAGCACGTGCTCAGGCGCGTCCAGGGCGCCGGAACCTTCGTCGCCTCTCGCGATGTCGAATCGACCGTCCTGGAGGTCCGCAACATCGCCGACGAAATCGCGTCACGCGGGCATCGCCACAGCGCGCGGGTGCTGGCGCTGGAAGTTGCCTCGAACGAGCAGGCGATGGCGGCGCTCAATCTCTGCGACGGCTGCGCGTTCCATTCGCGCATCGTGCATTACGAGGACAACGAAGCGATCCAGTACGAGGATCGCTACGTGAACCCGCACGTGTTTCCGCGGTATATCGAGCAGGATTTCACGCTGGAGACGCCGAATCACTACATGATGAGGCTCGCGCCTGTTCAGCGGGCGGAGTTCCGCATCTATGCGCAAAAGCCTGACGCGGATATACGGCGCCATCTGTCGATGAATATCGGCGAACCGTGTCTGCTGATGTGGCGGCGCACATGGGTCGGCAGCGAAGTTGCCACCGCAGTCAAGCTTTGGCATCCGGCCTCGCGCTTTCATCTGGCCGGCAAGGTCTCGGGCTGACGCCGGGTGTGCCACGGCCCGGCCCCCGCCTCGTTGCGCGTTTTCGGGCGCCTTAGCGCTGTTTTGCGCCGGCCTCGCGCGCCCGCGCGAGCACGTCGAGGTTGCCCTCGCCAAAGCCGTGGTGACCGCTTCGCTGCACGACTTCGAAAAAAATCTCGCCGGGATGGCGCTTCACAAAGGTCTGGAAAAAGAGGCGTGGCACACCGTCCTGGCTGATCTCGCCATCGATCAGCACATGACGCCTGCGCAATGCGTCGAGGTCCACGCCGTGGCCGGGCAGGCGCGCGTCGACGGTATCGTAGTAGGCAGGCGGCGGCTCGACGAACTCGACGCCATTGGCCTTGAGCGCATCGACGCTCGCGAGGATGTCGTCGGTGGCGAGCGCGATGTGCTGCACGCCTTCGCCGGGATGCTCGGGCAGGTAGTCATGCAATAGCTGCGTGCGCCGCGTGCCCTCTTCGTACACGGGAATGCGCAGTTCGCCATCGGGCGACACCATCACGCGCGATTCCTCGGACACGTGCCAGTTCGCGTTGATCTCGTGAATCTCGCGGAAATGCAGCAGGTCGCGGTAGAAGTCGAGCCATTCGGCAATGCGCCCGGCGCCCACGGTTTGCGTGAGGTGATCCACACGCGTGAGGCCGGTGCCGCCGTGCTCGAGATCGGTATGCGCCGTGGCGACGTCGATCGGCCGGAAGTCGATGTCGAAAATCGAAATGTCGCCTACGCCGCCGCGCTGGCCGCCGCGGCCGCGCCAGCGGTCGACAAAGTACAGATGCGAATCGCCGATGCCCTGGATGGCAGGAATGTTCAGCTCCGCAGGACCCACGCGCTCGCCTTCGAACGCCCACGCGCCGAGCGAAATGGCGTGCTCGAACGCGCGCTGCGCGTTGTCGACCCGCACGCCGATCGCACACACGCCCATGCCGTACTCCTGCGCGTAGCGGGCGGCGAACGAATCGGGTTCGGCGTTGAGGAGGAAATTCATCTCGCCCTGGCGATAGAGCGTGACCGCCTTGCTCACGTGGCGCGCGATCGGCTTGAAGCCGAACTGCTCGAAGCGGCGGCCGAGGTCGGCGGGCGTGGGCGCGGCGAACTCGACGAACTCGAGGCCGGCCATGCCGAGTGGATTGTCCGCCTGCGGCGGCAGTTGGGAGGGGCTGGACATGCAATGGGCTCCTGACGCAAGCGCTGAAACGGTGACTTCGCAATCCTTGCCGGGATGCGCGAAGCAGGCCGATTTTAACCAGTTCGTTCACTTTTGACGAAGGCGGACGTGATCGGGCCTTTCTCGCGCCCCCTCGGTGCAAACCCGCAAATCGTCCGATAATCGCACGCATTTGGGCGATAATCGCGCAAAATCGCGCACCCACGCATTGCCGGGCGGCTCGCCCCGCCCTATGCTGCGCTTCACGTTTGCCGCACGTCCTGCATACCGCAGCATGGCATACGCGCAGAAGAATGGAGACATCTCATGACCCCAAGCCTCGACACCACCGGCTCCCCCGAAGCCGCCCCCCTCGCTCCGTCGCGCAGTCAGGCCCGCAAGGCGGCGCTCGGCAGTTTCGTCGGCGCAGTCGTCGACTGGTACGACTTCCTGCTCTACGGCATCGTCGCGGCGCTGGTGTTCAACGTGGCGTTCTTCCCGCAGGTCAGCCGGAGCATGGGCACGCTCGCCGCTTTCGCGACCTTCGGCGTGGGCTTCCTGTTCCGCCCGCTGGGCGGCATCGTGTTCGGCCACTTCGGCGACCGGCTCGGCCGCAAGCGCATGCTCGTGCTCACCGTCATGATGATGGGCGTCTCCACAGTGGCGATCGGTCTTTTGCCCACGTTCGCGACCATCGGCTGGTGGGCGCCCGTGCTGCTCGTCATATTGCGCGCGCTGCAAGGCTTCGCCGTGGGCGGCGAATGGGGCGGCGCGGCCCTCATGGCCGTGGAAAGCGCGCCGCGCGGCAAGAAGGCGTTCTATAGCAGCGGTGTGCAGGTGGGATACGGCGTGGGGCTCGTGCTCGCCACCGGTAGCGTCGCGCTCCTGAGCCACCTGCTCGGCGACACGGCGTTCCGCGCATGGGGCTGGCGCCTGCCGTTCCTGTTCAGTGTGGTGCTCGTGCTGGTGGGCCTCTGGGTGCGCTCGAGCATGGACGAATCGCGCGAGTTCGTCGAGAAGGTCGAGCACGGTCATCGCAAGCTCAAGATGCCGGTGCTGGAGGCGCTCACGCGCCATCCCAAGGCCTTCCTCTACATCGTCGCGCTGCGCCTTGCCGAACTCTTCACGATGTACATCGTGACAGCCTTCGCGCTCAGCTATTCGACCAGCAATCTCGGCATGTCGCGCGATCTCTTTCTCGGCATCGGCCTCTTCGTGGGCGCGCTCAGCTGCGTGACGATCCCCTGCTTCGCGTGGCTCGCCGACCGCCTCGGACTGCGCCGCATCTATCTGGTGGGCGCGTTCATCGGCCTCGTGAGCGCCGTACCGTTTTTCCTCGCACTCGAAGCGCGCGCCACGGTCTGGATCGTGATCTTTTCGGTGATGCTCGCGAACATCGCACACGACATGGTCGTAAGCGTGCAGCAGCCGCTTTTCACCGAGCTGTTCGGCGCGGAGTACCGCTACAGCGGCGCGGGCGTCGGCTATCAGTTCGCGAGCGTGGTGGGCGGCGGCTTCACGCCGTTCATCGCCGTGGCGCTGGTGGGCTTCGCCGGAGGCTCGTGGCACCTCGTCGCCGGGTATCTGGCGATTGGCTGCCTGATTTCGCTGATCGTGGCCGCGCGCATGAAGCCGGCGTGATGCCCATGCGCGAGCGCCTGTCATTCGCTCGCAAGCCGCAGGTATTTGCCTGCGGCTTTTTCCATTGCTTTTCCATTTGCCTCGCGCCCGTTCCCCCATGCCGATGAAGAACCCGCCACTGGACCGACGCGACTGGATCGCCGGGCTCGAAAAGGGCCTCGCGATTCTCGAAGCCTTCGACAGCGAGCACGCGCGCATGACCCCCACCCAGGCTGCGGAGCGCACGGGCCTCTCGCGCACGGCCGCGCGCCGCTATCTGCTCACGCTCGAATCGCTGGGCTACGTCTACACCGATGGCCGTCTCTATGGCCTCACGCCGCGCGTGCTGCGCGTGGGGTGGTCCTATTTCGATTCGGCGCGCCTGCCGCGTACCGTGCAGCCCTATTTGCAGCAGCTGAGCGCGACGCTCAATGAATCGGCCTATGTGAGCGTGCTCGATGGCTGGGAGCTCGTCGTGATCGCGCGCAACGGCGTGTCGCGCGTGATGACCACGGGTTTCGTGCTCGGCGCTCGCGTGCCCGCACCGCTCATTTCGCCCGGCGTGGTGCTGCTCGCGCACGAGGCAGACCAGGCAGCGGTTTCGGCATGGCTCGATACGGTCGAGCTTTTGCCCTTCACGCCCCATACCATCACGAGCGCCGCGCGCCTGCGCGAGAAGATCGCGCGGGCGCGCGTGGATGGCTACGCGCTCATCGAGCAGCAATTGCAGGTGGGCGTGCGCGGCATTGCCGTGCCGCTCAGGAACCGCAATGGCGAAGTGGTCGCCGCGCTCAGCACCAACATGCTGATCGGCGAAGAAAGTCCCGAGGCGGCGCTCAGGCGCGTGCTGCCGCATTTGCAGGAAAGCGCGCTTGCGATGCTTAATGTGCTGTAGCGCGCTACGCGTGCGCGGCCCACGGATCGACGCGTGGCGCGAGGTTTATTCACATTCGTAACTGGCCCTGGATAACGGTGTGCGGCAGACGGTCGCGAGTTCTTCAACATCACGCGAACGTGGGTGGGCATTGCGAATATCAGATTCTCGCGCCCGGCAACGGGGGGATGGGCGTGTCCCGGAGAGTACGGCATGCAAGTTGTTGAGGAATGCGTGCGAAACGGGATGAGTCGCTTCAGTATGAAGTTTGCACAACCCGGCGTAGCCGAGCTTCTTTTCGCCTTGCTCGTAGAGTTCCTTCCCTGACAATCACCGAGGAGCAGCTCGAGTCGCTCGACACGACCGCGATCTACACCGGACAACGGCGGCACGGAGCGCTACAACGCCGTCGCACGGCTCCTGCTCCTGGCGACGCAGCAATGGCGACAAAAATTTTCTGCTCTCGGAAAAAGGTAAATGCATGGCAATAGTCTGCATTCCTGGCTTAATACGTTGGACGCCTGAAGAGTGTGCCGAAAAGGTGCCATGCGTCTCGCAAAAACCGAGCTTAATCAGGAAATTCGCCTGTGTCGCTCATAGCGATTAGCGAAGTACGCTCGCCTTGAGGTGCATCAACCCGTCCAACTCCGAACGCGCGATACCCTTGCCGCTCGTCTCCCAACTGGTGCGATCTATGCGTGAGCTGGCAATCGACTGCTTCGGGCTATCGCCGCACCTTCGCTGACCAAGGATCAAGAGAATGCCTATCCCGGCTTACATGTGGCTCAAAGACGATGGCGGCTCTGATATCAGAGGCTCTGTCACGGTTCAGGGACGTGAGGGAAGCATTGAAGTGATTGGATTCAGTCACGGGTTGAATCTGCCCGTGGACGGCAGCGCAGGAAAAATCACCGGTACCCGCACGCATTCAGCGATGTGCATTGAGAAAGAATTCGATGCAACGAGTCCCTACCTCTACAAGGCAGTCGCGAAAGGACAGACACTGAAGTCGGCGGAGTTGAAGTGGTACAGGATTAATGATGCCGGTCAAGAAAAGCCGTACTTCATCATGCTGCTCGAAGGCGTGAAGGTCACAGGAATCAAGCCCGGCATGCCCAACATGAAACTCGATAGCATGTCGCAAATCAACCATCTTGAATCCGTTTCGCTGATGTACGAGCGCATCACATGGCATTACCTGGACGGTAATATCAAATTCACCGACGCCTGGAACGAGCGGACCTGACCATGGCACTGCAGGGAAAATTTCTGGTCAATAGCCGATCGCTCGCACCGCTTTACATGTTCGGCGTGGGTACGTTCATGGCTTTCTCTGGAGAGGGCATTTACCGAAATCGAGGTGGTTGCACTGGCGTGCCAAACAACGGCCCGCTGCCCGCCGGAAAATACTGGATCGTTGATCGCCCTGCGGGCGGTTTGCGCTCTCAGATGGAAGCGTGGGGCAAGGATGTAGGCAACACATTATTGGGCAAGCCGACTCACCACACAGAATGGTTTGCCTTGTATCGGGATCATAGCCAAATTGACGATTGGACATGGGTAAATGGTGTCAAACGGGGTAACTTCAGATTGCACCCTATTGGCGGTGGTGGTCATTCGTACGGGTGCATTACGCTTATGAGCTACGCGGATTTTCAAGGACTCCGGCGCGCGTTGCTCAGTGCGAACACCATTCCCGCGCGCAATTCAGGACTGCAAGCTTATGGCTGGATTGAGGTAGTCGCGAATGGCAACACTTGCCCGTAGAATATTCAAGGTACTGCTCTTTGCCAGTCTGTTTGTGGTGTCGATGCGGTTTGTCCACACCTACCCTTTACCGATGACAACAGACCAGCAGCAACGCCTGTTAGAACTGTCTTCCAGATTCGGAGTGAGCGATTCTGAGACGTTTTATCTTGCTGTTGTTGCCGTGATCAATTTACTGCTGGCCGCACTTGAATACCTGTTGATGATGAAACTTTGGGGGATCTGCAGGGCACGGCATAGGAGCACTCATGAAGCAGGGTCCGATTGATGCCGGCGTAAAACGCGGTGTCGCGCACCGCGCTGGATCGAATCGCTGAAAACGTCATCCAGTTCGTGTCCGGTCGAACACGCCATCGAGCCCCGCAACCCAAGCCGCAAGGCTTTCTCCGCCAAGTCTGCTCTGTAGCGTTCCTCATTAAGTTGCGAGCATTGGCGGTGCATTCTAGTCGCCGTTCAACTTTGCCTGAAGCTGCCGCGGTGCGCTCATTTAGATCATCCCCAGTACATCGAGCAGCAGCAGACGCCACATTAACCGCCGCAAAGGACGCCTGCGACGCCCGCGCTATCCTTCCCTAGCCTGAAGACCGGGGCTTGCCCCGCGCCGCGTCAAAGTGAGAGTGCCCAACCAAGCTGCCGGTTAATGATGTAGGTGCGATGCTCGAGCTGACCTTGAATTACCTGGCAGCGTTGCCGCACTGGAAGTTGGCTTGTCACCTGTAGCCCGGCCTTTTCCTCAAAGGCATTGAACCATTCTCTGCTACCCGAGTCTGGCCCGTGCCCGTCTCCATCCGAAATATCGAAGTATTGACTATCCAGGTACCGGAACCATTCCTGTGTGCACGGTTCGACAACAGGAGCACGCGACACGCTCGTGGTAGTGATAAGCCACGCAAGAACGCTGACGGAGCAAATGCCAGCGAGGATTCTCATTTGAACCATTTCCAGAAGATCATTGCCTGTCTATGGGTGCTCGCGCGTCTGGTATGGACGAAGACGTAGCAATGCGTGCCTACCGGATACGCCGGGGATTTCGGCGGACGAAATCGTGGTCGATAGTACGGGAATCGACAAGTGGGCTACCGCACACAACGCAAACCTCTTCATGCAAGATCATAGGCTTTCGAGGGTGATTGTCGTGACGGAATATTTTCATCCTGCGAGATCCATGCCGTCACTTAGGCGTTTCGGAGTGCGTGACGTTAGCGGCGCGTATTTCTTCCCGATTTTTTGGAGGCCGTGACCTCTACTCCATTGCGCGCGAAGTACCAGCCTTCACTTGGCATGCAATACGCCAGCGCCAGAAGACGCCCATGTGGTCAAGTCGAAAATCACCGGTGCGACAACGGCCACCGGGCTGCCAAGCCGAGTCTCGTCAGGTGCAGATGATCCGGGCAGGCAGCCTCGGTCAGTTGTTAATGATACGAAGTGCCGTCGATTGCAAGCAGAGCCAGTTTCAAGTGGAAGTCCCTACATCTAGAAATCCACCGCATCACGAATGATCGGACACGTCATGCAATGCCCGCCGCCGCGTCCGCGCCCCAGCTCCGCGCCCACGATCGTCACCACCTCGATTCCGGCCTTGCGCAGCAGCGTGTTCGTGTACGTGTTCCGATCGTAGGCGAACACAACGCCCGGCGACGTGCAAACCAGATTCGCGCCGCTGTCCCACTGCGTGCGCTCGCGCTGGTAATCGTTGCCGCCCGCTTCCACCACGCGCATCTTCTTGATGCCGAGCGCAGCGCTCACCACTTCGACGAAGGACTTTTTCTCCTGATGCAGTTCCACGCCCGCCGGATGG
>NZ_BBJJ01000083.1 GCF_000739815.1 Paraburkholderia mimosarum LMG 23256 = NBRC 106338 | reverse complement strand
TGCGACGCTTTACGGGCTGATTGACGAGGGTTTTAATTACACCAGCAATGTCGCGGGCTCGAAGGTGTATGAACTCCAAAGCGGCTACGCCCAACGTAGCCGTTGGGGCCTCAAAGGGAAGGAAGACCTGGGCAGTGGCTTGTTCGCCATTTTCAGGCTGGAGAATGGCTTCAATGTTAACAATGGTCGTCTTGGGCAAGGCGGTTTGATGTTTGGTCGCCAGGCATATGTCGGAATCACTTCGAATGAGTTCGGTGCCGTGACATTAGGTAGACAGTATGATTCGGTTGTCGACTATCTGGCGCAAGCCACTGCCAACGGTAACTGGGCAGGCTACCTATTTTCTCATCCGTATGATAACGACAACACGGACAACAGTTTCCGCGTAAACAACACCGTAAAGTACGCTAGCCCGAATATCGCTGGGTTCCAGTTTGGCGGAACATACAGCTTCAGTAACGACACAAATTTCTCCAACAATCGTCAGTACAGTTTTGGTGCGCAGTACTCCACTGGAGGACTGCTGCTTGCTGCGGCATATCTGCAGGCTAACAATCCGTCAGCTACCGCAGGTGGGGCGATCAATAACGGAGGCGACGAGAATTTCGTTGGAAGCGAGTTGCGCATTTTTGGCGCAGGTGCGAGCTACACCTTCGGCTCGGCAAATGTTGGCGTCGCGTATACGAATACGTACGTAGCTAATCCGACTGCGTCGGGATACGTCGGCGACATTACCCCGGCCGCTGGTACCCTGTCCAGCCTGCGCTTTCAGAACTTCGAAATTAACGGCAAATATCAGTTCACCCCGTCGTTCTTTGCTGGGGCAATGTACACATACACACGAACGGACTTCAATGGCACGGCCGGCAAGCTTCATCCGATTTACCAGATGGTTGGTTTGATGGCCGACTACAACCTGTCCACACGCACCGATCTCTATATTCAGGGCGTTCATCAACATGTCAGTGGCGACAGGACTGGAACTGTGTTGGATTTAGCGTACGTGCCGGGTGCCGCTGACGTGTCGTCGACCCAGAACCAGGTGGTGGCTCGTGTCGCACTGCGCCACAAATTCTGAGGGTCTTTTAGTACGTCACGTCAATTGCTTCTCAGAATGAGCGAAGCACAGGGACCTTTGAAACTGGCCGAAAACGGGACATCTCGATCGTTTCAAGCTGACAGCACGGGCAAGAGGAGAAGCATCCGCCTGTGAGGGCGGACGCCCAACATCGGTGATGCAACGCGATTTGCGCGAATTGTGGGTTCAAGCAACCTCATCCCAACGGTTTTTTGATAGACCAGAGCGACCGTTCACGAGAGTGAGAATTCGGCTGGCAAGGTCACTTCAAGCAGTTCCAGATCGGCGCTGCAATGCTTGAACGCATAAGGAAGCATGCCCGGGATCGCGATACTGTCGTCCGCTCGAAGATGCCATTGGGCATCGCCTTGCACAACACAGAGAGTTCCCGCGAGCACGAAGAAAAAACAGAACTCGGTATCGTGCATGCGCGAAACGTCCCTCCCCTCGCCTTGCGGGCGCACCACGCGCACGCCCGCGAGCCCGTTCGTTGCCGCACCGATACCTGTGTCCGTCACGACGAAACCCGGCGATTTCCACGGACTCCACGTGGCGTTATTCGCGATGTGCCGAACGAAGCGCTGACCGTTGAAAGCATGGGTGGGGTCATAGACAGGCGAAGGAAGCGCCATATCGTGGTCGGCCATCGTGATATGATCGGCCGGGCTACCGATCTCGATCACCTCTGCCCCCATTGAACTTTCGAGCACGCGGTGCCGGATTTCGGGCGGCTGAAGCACGCAGTCGCCCGCTTCCAGAATGAACGGATCGCCTTGCCCCTCATAGACGACACGCACCCATCCCTTGCGGCAGAAGATGGTCTGAAAGCGGATCTTGTGGAAGTGCACGTAATCGGGAACGGGGCCGCCATCGAGGATGCGGATATGCGAAGCGATAAACGCGCCGCCGTGCCGGTTTGGCAGCAGGTCGCGGTAACGCAGGCCCGCGCGACCGACGGTCCACGGCGTGCCATTCCTCCGAGACAGCACGAGTTCCTGTCTGTTGACGGGCTCCTTCATCCGAGGCTCGGCCGGAACGAGCCTGATCTCTACGCCGTTCGGGGCGGTCAGTGTTCGTGTATCGTCGCCGAGTTGAAACTCGTCATCGCATAGCACATCGAGCTTCGTCACGCCGTCCGCCAGGCCTACACCCAGTCGCAATGTGATATTGCGGCCAGACAGTATCGCCGTGCGCGGATTGTCTGCAGGGAATATGGCATCGATGCGGAAGCTGAGTCGTTCGATAAAGAATTGCGTTGTCGCGGCCAGATCGGTGCATGACATGGGAACGAGAAAGCCCCGGATGCCGGTCAGCGACGCGGGAAGAAACGGTGTATTGGTCATGACAATTGTCCTGAGTTAATGAACAGGGATTCACACGTTCAGCGATGCAGCGACGCCATCGCTGGCGGCCCCGTCAGGACACACGACACGCCTTGTGTGCGCGGTGCATTTGACCTCAGTACATGCGGCGCTTTGGATTTCATCGTGGCAACCAGGCAGCAAGGCGTTCGATTCCGCCCACCGTTGCGCATGCACCAGGCGAAAGCCTCAACGTGCGGCCGCGCGCGTCGATCAGGATCTGCTGCGAAGCGAGCTTCGCCACCACTGCCTGAGGATCCAGATGCGCGGGCGTCTGCACCATGACGCTGGCACCGCGAGATGCATCGTCGCGTGGTGAAAGCAGCGCGTAGCCGCGACTGCCGGTGATTTCGATAAGTAGATGGCTCAACAACAGGTTATGCGCGCGCAGCTCGCCGTGCGGCTGCGCAAGCAGCCAGTCGAAGCCCGGCTTGGACGCGACGAATGGCAGCAGCGACGGCGTGCCCGTGTCGAAGCGGCGCGCGTCGGGCGCATACGAAAACGTGTCGAGGTTCCAGTTGAACGGATCTGCCTGGCTGAACCAGCCGCGCACGCAGGGTGTGACGGCGGATGTCAGCAGATGCGGGGCGACATAGCCAAGGCCCGTTCCCGGCGCACCGCACAGCCATTTGAGCGTCGAGCCGCAAACGAAGTCAAACGGTATCTCACGCAGATCGAACGGCAGGATGCCCGCGCCCTGCGTGATGTCGACAGCGACGAGGCTGCCCGTGGTTCGTGCGTGCGCGGCCAGCGCGGCCAGATCGACGCGCTTTGACGTCAGCGACGATACCCACGTGATCAGCGCGAGCCCGACATGCACGTCCCACGCCGCGACGAAATCCTCGTCGCGAACGTAGGCCTCCCCGGCGCGAACCGGCACCGTTCTCAACGTGAAGCCGCGCCGTGCCGCAACACCGTTCAAGAGGAAATGCAGACTCGGAAAGCAGTCCGCGGCGATCAGCACCGTGCGTCCACGCAAGGCCGCATCGTCGAGACCGTCGATAAAGCGCGCGAAGACGTCGGTGACGTTTTGCGCGCCAAACACGTGTGCAGTCTCCGCACCGATCAGCTTCGCCCAGTTCGCCAGCAGCGCCTCGCGCGCCTGGAGCCCAACGCTCCAGCGTCGATCGTCAGATGCATACCAGTCGGCCGTAAAACGCGCGAGCGCGTCCGTCACCGCCTGCTGCTGGCCCGGGAATACACCGACCGAGTGATACATCATCCAGCCACTGAAAGCGCCGTCCTGCCCTTTGGAAAATGAAGTCATGTCCGCGCTTCACCTCGAACTAGATGTGTTTGACGGCGAGTCGGTGATAGATGCCGATGCATGCCAGGCTCAGCACGGCGCACCCCATCAGATAAAAGCTCGGCGACACGGGATCGTGCGTCCAGCCGATCATGGCCGTCACGAGCCATGGCGTAAAGCCGCCAAATACCATGACGCCGACGTTGTAGCTCAGGCCCAGGCCCGTACTCCGTAACGAGGCGGGAAATAGCGACGACAGCACCGCTGCGAGCGGTCCGAAGTAGATCGCCTTCAATACGCCTGCCAGCAGCATGATCGACATCAACACGGAAAACGTCGGTGCCGCCAGCAACCATCGAAAGCAGGGATAAATCGTTACCAGCGTAAGGAGCGCGGCGAGCGTCATCATCCGGCTGCGTCCGTATTTGTCCGCGAGATGCCCCATGTACGGCGTGAGCACCATCAGGACCGTGCCCGTCAGCACCGTCGCCGCGAAGCCCGTCGACGCTGGCAGATGCAACTGCTTCACCGCATACGTCGGCATATAGAGAATCATCAAATAGCTCGCCGCCGTGGACACGGCCATGATGCCCGTCGCCAGCAGGACGCGCCCCTTGTGACTCGCGAGCAGGTCTCGAATGGGCGCCGCGTTGTTCGTTGCTGAAGGCTGCAGCGTGTCATCAATGTGACGGCGAATGTAGAGACCGACGGGCGCCACCAGCAGGCCGAAAACAAATGGCACGCGCCATCCCCACGCCTCGATCTGATCCGTCGAAAGCTGGCTACTGAGTGCCAGGCCCGCGAACGATGCGAGCACCGTGGCCATGCCCTGGCTTGAAAACTGCCAGCTGCCGAGAAAGGACTTTCGCTCTGACTCCTGCTCGATCATCAATGCGGTGCCGCTGCCAAACTCGCCGCCTGTAGAAAACGAAATCAGCACGCGCGCCAGCATCAGTCCGATGGGGGCGGCCAGACCGATGCTGGCGTAGGTTGGAATCAACGCGCAGATCAGCGTGCCGACCGTGGTGAGCCCAAGCGATGCAAGCAATCCCGCCTTGCGCCCGCGGCGGTCCGCGTAACGCCCGAGAATCAGTGCGCCGAGCGGACGAAAAATATACGAAAGTCCGAACGTACCGAAAGTCAGCAGCAACGACACCGTTTGGTCATGCGCGGGAAAAAAGAGCTTCGAGAGCGTGACCGCAAAGAAGCCGTACGCGGCGAAGTCGAACCATTCCAGCGCGTTGCCGATACTGCTGGCGACGATTAGGCGCTTCAGTGGCCGGTTGTCCCGGCGCACAGCCGGTCCTTCACTAGCGATAGATTGCATGATCGAGGGTCTCCTGATAGATGCTGATTGAGCCATTAGCGCTTCATTGGAGCTCGGACTATTTCGCGAACCGTGAGCCCCGACTCGCCCATATCCCAAAACAGGCCTGTCATGATTTGCAGCGCCTCGTGCGCGACACTGCCCAGCAAGTGTTCGTCGGGCGCGTGCTGGCGGCAGTTCGGATACGAGTGCGGTATCCAGATGGTGGCGAGGCCGAGGGTTGTGGCGAAGCACTCGTTGGGAATCGTGCCGCCGAGATTCGGCAGGATCGTCACCGGTTTGCCTGACGTCGCCGCAATCGATCCTTCCGCCCACTTCGACCACGGGTGATCCGGATCGAGCCGCGTCGCGCCTCCCGACGCCTCGATCGTCACGTCGACGTTGCCAAAACCCTCGCGGCGCAGATGCGAAATCAGCAGCTCGCGCGCATTCAGCCAATCCGTGCCGACCACGAAGCGCAACTGGCACACCGCTTCCGCGTTGCCTGGTATCGCGCTGATCGGGCGGCCAACGTCGCCGGCCCGCATCGCGAGCACTTCCAGGGTGTTCCATGCATAGACGCGTTCTGCATCGCTGAGCCCGGGTTCGCCCCACCCTTGCGACAACGGCGGATCGCCCTCGTCCGTACCCACTTCCAGGTCAGCGATGAGCTCGCGCACGTGCGGCGGGATCGGCGGCGGCAGCAAGCCGTTGACGCGTATCCGGCCCTTGCCGTCGACCAGGCTGGCAAGCGCATTCGCCAGCACCGTCGCGGGATTGCCAAGCACGCCCCCCCAGTTGCCCGAATGCCGCGCGCCAAAAGCATTCGCTACGCGCAGCCGGAAATGCAATGCGCCGCGCGACCCAAGGAACATCGTGGGTGCAGTGGCGCGTTGTCGAGGTCCGTCTGAGGCAATGAGCACATCGGCAGACAGTCGGTCGGCATACCGGGCGCAGACCGCGTCAAGTCCGGGCGATCCGAGCTCTTCGCCCATTTCCATGATCACTTTTACGTTGAAGCCTAGCGAGCCGCGTGTGGCGAGCACCGAGGCGAGCGCAGCCAGATTGATCGAATGCTGCCCCTTGTTGTCCGCCGTGCCGCGGCCGTACCACCGGTCGCCGTCCGCGCGCAGTTCCCACGGAGAACGCGCATCGGTCCAGTTGGCCGCATCGCCGTTGACAACGTCGCCGTGACCGTAGATCAGCACGGTCGGCAACTCGCTCGCTTCCTGGCGCTCTCCGACCAGCATCGGGGGCATGCCTGCTTCAGGGTTTTCGATGATATCGGACGTGAATCCCATCGCGCGCAGTTCGGGTGCGATCTCATCGGACAAATACCCCCGCAACGCCGCCTGACCATCCGGATTCTGGCTCTCCGTGCGAAGGCCGACGCGACGGCGCAATACGGCTTGAAACGCACCACTTTCGAAGTGACGCGAGACGTGCGAGATGGCTTCTGAACGGGTCATGTCGGGAGATCAGGGAATCGAAGGGTCCAGAGTACCCGGGTAAACAATCTTTTGTATTCGCAATCAATCAACGTATATTTGCGGAAATTGCAACCCTCTGTGCGAGGTCCGAAAATGCGCCATCTGCTGGATTCGTCGCTGTATTACTTCTCCGTCGTAGCGCAGAGTGGATCGCTGACGGCCGCCACCGAAAAGCTTGGGGCAACGGTATCCGCGTTGAGCCGCCATATCGCGAAGCTGGAAGGCGACGTCGGCGCGCCGCTTTTCGAACGACACGCGCGTGGCATGGTGCTGTCTGATGCGGGCCGAATGCTGTTGCGCTATGCGCAAAACAGCCTAACGGACGCCGAGGCCGTCATGAGTGCAATTCAGGGCGACCACAAGCGGCGGCAGCGCAAGATCAGGATTGCATGTACCGAAGGCTTTGCCCTCGATTTCCTGCCGAATTCGCTCGCAGCGTTCTACAAGCTGCATCCAGAGGCCGTGGTCGTGATCGAGGTCACTTCGTCGGATAACGCAAGCCGCATGCTGGTCGATGGGGATGTGTCGATCGCGCTTTCGTTCAGCCTGAAGCCTGAACCAGACGTGATTGCTCGCCTTACGCTTCACGCGCCGGTCCTGGCGCTGATGTCAAAAGACCATCCGCTGGCGCAACAGAAGTCGCTTGCCTTGCCGGACCTTAACTTCTACCCCGTCTTGTTGCAGGACACTGGGACTACGGTTCGCCAGTTGTTTGACATTGCCTGCAATGTTGAAGGATTCGAGGTCGTGACGCCCATCACGAGCCGCTACGTCGCATCACTGTACCGGTTCACCCAGGTTATTCCGAACGCCATCATGCTGACTGGCTTTGTCTCGGTCGCGAACCGCATGGATTCCGACGGGCTGGTCGCAATCCCGTTCGCCAATGCATTGCTCCAACAGCGTCGTCTGCAGGTCAAAACGTCATCGACGCGCCCATTGACCGGGCTCGCCGCACTGTGTCTCGATCATCTGATCGCAGACCTGCAGCGGACGAACGATCGGCATCCCCCCTCGGCATAGCAAAGCTTTGCGGTAGGCGCAAAGCGAGTTTGTTTGATTTCGAATACGCCAGGAGAACAGAGGCGGTAGAGTGCGCCAACGCTGACATCGCGGGTCACACACGCGAAGCGTCTATTCAGTCTGTTCGAATTCACCTGGAGATCACTGTGAGAAAGAGTCTGCTTGCCGGCGCGGCAATGATGGCTGTGTTTGGTCACGCCTATGCACAAAACAGCGTTTCGCTGTATGGCATCGTCGATGCGGGCTTCGCCTTCAATAGTAATTCTGGCGGTCAAAAGCTCTACACGCTGGCGAGCGGCAATATGCAGGGAAGCCGATGGGGACTGCGTGGCGTCGAAGACCTCGGCAATGAACTCAGGACTTTGTTCACCATTGAGAACGGATTTAGCGTCACCAACGGAAAACTGCTGCAAGGCGGGGACCTGTTCGGCCGGCAGGCCTACGTCGGACTGGCATCGGATCGCTTCGGCTCGATCACACTGGGCCGCCAGTACGATGCTGTAGTGGATTACACTGCGCGCTTTGAATCGGCTGCACAGTGGGCAACGGGCTATGGTGCGCACCCCGGGGACCTTGACAACCTCCAGAACACCAATCGTGTAAACAACACAATCAAGTTCAGAAGCGTCGACTACGCGGGCCTGAAATTCGGCGGACTTTACAGTTTGGGCGGCGTTGCCGGCCACCTTGGCACCAACCAGATCTGGTCCCTCGGCGCTGGTTACGACAACGGTCCGCTTTCCCTCGGCGCAGCGTACCTGAATGTGCGAGACCCTAACTTCTCGTCCTTCGGCAACAATTCGTTGTCCAGCACGACAGCGTCGAACATGACTGCCAGTACCGTCTATTCGGGCTATGCGTCAGCGCGCACACAGCAAATCATTGCAGCAGGTGCAGCGTATCAGATAGGACAGGCCACGCTTGGCGCCATGTACACCAATACCCAGTTCCGGGGTCTTGGCGCACTGAGCGCCCTGAATTCGCTGCACTATCATGGCAACGCCGCGTTCCACAATGCTGAGGTCAACTTCAAGTATCTCGTGACCCCCGCGCTGAATGTGGGTATCTCCTACGACTATACTAAGGGCTACGGCGTCAATCACGCGACCTATCACCAGGTCGATGCAGGTGTCGACTATTTCCTGTCGAAGCGTACTGACGTCTACATTTCCGCGATTTACCAGCATGCGACGGGAACGGATTCCACTGGCAAATCGGCAGTCGCAAACATCACGGGTTTCTCAGCCTCCTCAACGGGCAATCAGTTCGTGGCGGTAACGGGAATCCGGCACAAGTTCTAGGATGTCTTCCGCAGAAGCGGGAGGAATCGACCAAGGATCGCAGCATCGGTCGTGGACTCCAGCGTCTTCGCTTCATCGCTCAGACAGATCCCGTTATGCGAAACCTTCTGGCAAACGTCCGAATTGGCGTTCGACTTGGCGCTGGCTTCGCGCTCGTGCTAATCCTTCTTTGTGTGATAGGCTCCGTCGCCCTGTTCCAGACAGCCCGGGTGTACAACGGGGCAGTCCAGTTCGCCGATAGCTGGCTCCCGAAAGTCGCTGTGCTTGGGGACATCCGTACATGGGCAAACAACGTTCGCAAGTCAACGCTACGAAGCGTGCTCGAAACGGATCCCGTGAAAAAAGTAACCCAGCACACAATGAGGGACTTTGCGCTTCATACACTTGACGCAAAAATCGAAGCATATGGGCAACTCATCTCGTCTGCGAAAGAAGATCAGCTTAACGAGCAAATCCGCAAGGCGTGGAAATCCTATCTGGAGTTGGATAACAAGCTGCTTACGCTTTCCGAACAGGGTGAGAGTAGCTTTGCCTCGGCACGCTCGCTCGCGGCGGGGCCTTCTGCCGATGCGTTCACAGCGGTTGCGAGATTGATTGAAGCGGAAGTGCAACTCACAAGCAACGAAAGCCAGAGTGCTCGAGCGACCGCAGCCGAGGACTACCGGCTGGCCGTAGAAATCACAATTGCGTTGATTGGATTAGCGCTTGTCGCGGGGTCTCTCAACGCATTCTTGATCACGCGGACCATTGTCCTTCCCCTGCGTAAATCCGTCTCCGTTGCTGAGACCGTCGCCTGCGGAGACCTCACATCGCGTATTGAAAAGTACGGCCGAGATGAGGTCGGACGTTTGCTGCAATCATTGTGGAAGATGAACAGCCAGTTAGCGGAATTCATCACTGGCATCCATGCGACCACCGATTCAGTAACTGTAACATCGCGAGAGATCGCCAGCAGCAATGCTGACCTGTCCGCACGTACCGAGGCTCAAGCGGCGTCACTTGAAGAAACGGCTGCAAGCATGGCGCAGCTGACGGAGACGGTCAAGCAGAATGCTGACAACGCATCGCAAGCCAGTCATCTCGCAATGAAGGCAGCGGTCATGGCGGAAGAGAGCAACGATGCTGTGCAGGATATGGTCCGTGCTATTTGGAAAATGAACAGCAGCTCGATGCAGATTTCGGAGATCACGGCTGTTATAGAAGGGATTGCCTTCCAGACCAACATTCTCGCACTGAATGCTGCAGTGGAAGCGGCGCGCGCAGGCGAACAAGGTCGGGGCTTCGCCGTCGTTGCCAGTGAGGTTCGCGCCCTCGCGCAACGTTCGGCTGCTGCCGCGAAGGAAATAAAGCAGCTAATCGATTCATCGGTCAAAACGATTGATCACGCGGCGAATCAGGCAAGTGCGGTAGGTGTGACGATGGATGATGTCAGGCAGGCGATCAAGTTGGCGTCTGGCATCGTCGGTGAAATCGCTATCGCATCGGAGCAGCAAAGCCGAGGCATCGAACAGGTCAATCAGGCAGTCCTGCAGATGGACGCAGTTACCCAACAAAATGCAGCGCTCGTGGAGCAGTCCGCTGCGGCGGCATTTTCACTCGATGAGCAGGCGACCAGGCTGCAGGACGCTGTCTCAGTGTTCAAGATTGCGAGATAACTCCGCTGCTGATTTTTCTGCGTCACGTGCGCAACAGACGTGCGGTACGCAGGCATTAACAGCGATGCAAACAGCGCCGAACTCGGGCGAGGCCTCGGTGCGGTACTGTTCGGCCAGGAAGCCCTGAATTCTCGCGAGGGTCATGCCGTCGGCGTTCAGTCGTCAGTCGACGACTTTCGGTTCTCCGATGGGGTGCAGTTCGCATGCGGCGAACTGGCGCAGACTCCCCCGGCGCATAGGCCGCACGAAAACAGATCTTCGCCGCAATGCGCGGACTGGAATACCACGTATCCTTTAGATGTGGTTTGGAGAGGAGTGTGAAATGGGCAGGAACGAAACCTCTTTACGCGCCGTCATCACGAAATGGCTAGGGCCCAGCGCATGCTCGCGGGTAGCCCTCACGCGCCTGCGTTGCGCTGATACCAGATCACTGCGTTGTGTCCGTGCAGAGCGTCTCGGCTCGCCGCATACGGTATCAATCTGCTTTTTCCGGCAGTACGACGGTTCGTGGTCCGTGTTTCCTCCCACGCTGCAGCGGCCGACAATGCGAGTCGTCGCGGCGACGGATTGAATTACTGTGGCCAATTTATGACAATGAAGGGTAAGGCAATGGTCCTGGATCGAATGGCGAGCTAGTCGGGCATGGTCGTTGTGCTTGACGGCCGGATTGGCTGCGAGGAATACAAGAGCGTCTACGGGTCGCTGAATGCGCTCCGGCGAATTGCGTTAGGCAACAGCCTACGCAGCACTCTCCACCTAACCTTGATGCGCGATCGGGCCTTGGCTGAGCTGACCGCCGTCCTGTCGGCTCCTTCATCTCAACCGGCAGTCTGCTGCGCCGCTCAACGAGATGAAGAGCGAGCCGAGAATAAATCCGCCTTGCACAGCATTCGTCAGCCAACCGATATCCGCCGCACTGGCGTGCCAGATTCGCATCAGGTCAGCCGCGGCGCTGTTGGCGCTGAACCACAGCGCGGTTCCGAAGAGTTGTGCGATGGAGATTGCCGCAACGGGACCTATGCCGTCGACGAGGAGTCTTCGCAGCCCGGTTGTTGCTTCAGATGCCGATTGCTCACAAGCGGCACCGGTTGACTCGCCACCTACGGGGCGCGGAGTTGATTGAGCCAAAGCGTATCTCGCGGGGACGGCCGGCGATGCAATCGCTTGTCGAGGAGCGCTCGTGCTTTGGCGGCCTCGCCGCTACGCATCAGCGAGACAAGCAGCGTGTCTTCCACGATCTCGCGCTGGGCACCGCTTCCGCCGATACGTACAACGTCTCCCGCAACGGATTCGAGGATTGCCGCGCAACGCCCGTAGTCTTCCTCTGCGAATGCAAGCGCTGCGCGGCAAATCTCCGGAACGACAGACCCAGCGGGAAGGTTTCCAGCCTCGACGAGCTCAATCAGCGCATTGACGCGCTGATCAAGCGCCACCTTGTCTCCTGTCGCGGCGGCAACTAGGGCCATGTGGAAATCCGCAAACGGGAATCCCGCCTGCTTGAAATACCGCGAGGCGTATCTCGCCGCGGCATCCCACATGCCCGCCGGAACCGTGTGGCCGTATGCCTGCATGCGCCAAAGGAACGACGATGTGTCGCTGACGACATTAACAGGAACACCTAACGATACCGACGGTGCAACGTGTTCGTTATAGACCGCGAGCGCACGGCCGGTATCTCCGCGTTCCAGCGCGATGAGCGCGGCATGCCACGCAATATGGCTGTGCAAAATGCCGCTCTTGTCGTATTCAGGCAGCCATTGAGTAATCACGACTTCCGCTTCGTCGTTCGCGCCCGCCTCATACAACACGTGCGCGACTGCATGCGCGGCGTTCACATTGTTCCGGCGCAACTCGAGCGAGCGCTGCGTCAGGGAGCGCCCCAACTGAACGTTGCCGTTCTCGCCGTGCGCCCAACCCCGATAGTTGAGAAACCACCAATCATCAGCATCAAAGTGTCGCGCGTGACGCTCGCAGAGATCAACGCGCGCCTGGTTGTGATTGGCCATCCCAGCAAACGCCAAGAGGCCGAATGCACCCAGCGGCAACGAAAGGATGAGAATGTCGCGCGGCCACCGGTCCGTATGCGCCAACGCACCCGCTAGTGCCTTCGGTGCCTGTCCGTTGATTGCTAAGGAGAGGACATGGACGTGGCTGCGCTCACGTTCTGTCCCGTTGCGAGCAACAAGATCCATCGCCATCGCAATCTTTGCGCGTGCCTCGGTCACTTCGGCACGAATGGCGTGCAACCGCGCCCGTGCCGCATGGGCGAGTGCGAAATCCGGATCGGCGGCAATCGCATCATCGAACGTCTGCGAGGCGCCGGGCCACAACGATAGAAGAAGGTCGATGCCAGCCTGATAGCGCTCGGCCGCAAGATCGGACGTCGTCGAGAGCGGCAGGCTGTAGCGGTCGAGGCGAGACATAGAAAAGGTGACTCCATTGGCAATTGCGAGCTTGCGAACGTAGGCCGCATGATGTGGCCACCGGTTCGGTGCTCCGGTACAGGGAAACACAATTAGACCAATTTTTCCTGTGTCCGTGTCTCGATGAATCGCCAAAAGGTATAGAATATCTGTCAGCCGGATTCCGATATACCTTGGCAAACAATCGAAGCCCCTGCTGGTGTCATGCCCCCGGCGCCGCTGAAAGTGCGCGCCCAGTCGATCCCTGCACGCCATTTTTTCCCCGAGCATTCGCACCAATGGCATCAAATCGTCTATGCGATATCCGGGGCACTAACAGTGATATCCGAAGCGGGTTCGCTCGTCATTTCGCCGGAACAAGCTGTGGTTGCCGACCGGCCTGCGCCATCGAGTCGGTTCGCTGCTCGGCGCCGAATTTCGCAGCCTGTGGATTGCGGATGACACCGGGGGAACCCCTGTCAGGAAGCGGTCCCCGCGTCTTCGGGGTTTCGCCGCTGCTGAAAGCCCTCATCGTAGAGGCGACAGAGATAGAGCGGCAAGCAGACGACGATGGATACGCCGGCCGCATCACTCATCTTATTCTTGACCAGCGTCGACGCGCTCGTCCGCTCCCTGCAGCGCTGCCGTGGCCGGGCCACGGGTCTCAGATAGATGAGTATGAGTCGTGGCGCCGCCGACACCAGCCGGCGACATGCTATTACCTGTGGCTGACGTCTTTGTCGAAGATGAGGGACCCGAGAAAGCCGTCGATTTCTTCACGCGCGCATCAAACAGGTTCCTCCTATCGAGTACCAGTTTCGTGGGACCTGCGGACACTTAGCTGCCAGCAAGTGCCAGGCGTGCAACCTCGGCAAAATACTGTGCACCGACCGACAGGATATCGTCGTTGAAATCGTACGTGGCATTGTGAAGAGGCACACCTCCCCTGGCGAGCGAAACCCCATTGCCTATAAATATGAAATTGCCCGGAACAGCCTGCAGGAACGCGCCGAAGTCTTCCGAAATCATCATGGGCTGAACATTCGCATCTACACTCTTCGCCCCCACAATATTCGTTGCTGCTGCAACCGCTACGCCGACATACCCGGGCGTGTTTACAGTCGGAGCAAATTCGTGGGTGTACTCGAACTTGCATTCTACGCCGTGCATTCTGCAAATTCCCTCGCTCACCTCGCGCATACGCGTCTCGAGCAACTGCTGCACGTCGGGCGAATAGCTCCGTGTATCCCCTTTGATGGTCACGTTGGACGGGATTACGTTGCGCAGGCCATCGGTGATGACTTCTGTGCAGGAGATTACCGCGGGCAGGCTCGGATCAAGGTTACGTGAAATGATCGTCTGCAGGCCCAGTACGATCTGTGACGCGATCACAATCGGATCGACGCCCATATGCGGGCGCGCGGCATGCGTGCCTCGTGCCTTGATATGAATGACGAAATTATCTTCGCTGGCCATAATGCCACCCGGTCGGGTCGAAAAGGAACCCGCGGGCATACCGGGCATGTTATGCGCGCCGAAGATCGCATCGACCGGGAAGCGCTCGAACAGACCATCCTTCATCATTGCCTTTGCGCCGCGGCCGTGCTCTTCTGCCGGCTGAAAGACGAATCGCACGGTACCGTTGAAATCGCGTCGCTCCGACAACAGGCGTGCGGCGCCGAGCACCATCGCCATGTGACCATCGTGCCCACATGCATGCATTTTCCCTGGCGAACACGACGCGTATTCACGATCCGGGGCACTTTCGACAATGTTCAACGCGTCCATGTCGGCACGCAAACCGACCGCTCGCGGGCCATCGCCGACCTTGAGATTAGCCACAACACCTGGACCGCCTATCCCACGATGGACCTCCAGCCCGAAGCTCTCAAGAACGTTCGCGACGTAATCCGAGGTCGCCACCTCTTCAAATCCAGTCTCGGGATTCCTGTGAAGGTGATGCCGCCAGTGTTTCAGTTTCGATTGCAGCGTGCTTTCCATGCTAACGATTTCCTTCAAGCGTAAGAATTGACCCCAGAGGGCGTCACGACCAGAAACGACTTCATGCGTCACATTAGATTTAACGACGGAACCGGGATGCCGTAAGCACGCCTTTTCCCGGCCATCACTACCAGGTCAAGGTGTTTGATAGCGGCGTCTGCTGATGAATTCGTCAGACAGACATACTGGGAGCGCACCTGTTGACGGTGGGTTATCAAGAAAAATAATATTTCAAAGAGCCGCGAATTTTGCGCCATAATTGACGTCATATCTGCAAGAAAATTTCAGCCTCGAACTTCCTACGCCCGGCCATGGTCACGACACTCGACAATTACGACCTCAAGCTCCTGAAGGAGATCCAGCGCAATGCCCACACGCCGCAAACCGAACTGGCGTCACGGGTCAGTCTGTCCCCTGCGGCTGTCAATCGTCGATTGCGCCGCCTGGCTGACGAAAGTGTGATCGATCGATACGTGGCAGTCCTCACGCCTGAGAAGATCGGCTACCCGCTTACGATCGTCAGCATGATCGAGGTTGAGAGTGAGCAGATCGACCTGCTCGATGGCATGAAACGTACCTTCGCTGAGTGCGCGCAGATACAGCAGTGCTATTACGTTGCCGGGGAATGGGATTTTGTTGTGATCTTCTCTGTCCGCCACATGGAGGAGTATAACGAGTTGACGAGAAGTCTCTTCTTCGCGAACAACAACGTCAAAAGGTTCAAGACTCTCGTCAGCATGAGCCGGGTCAAAGTCGGGCTTGAGATACCCATCGTTCTGACCGTATAAGAGTGCAGGAGAGACAAAAGGCTGCGAGATGCGGCCTCACCGAATCTCGCAGCTGAACGACTGCGCCCGGGCGAACCTTACCAATGTGCGGCGACTATCGTACGACGCTCAGGTCGAGCCATTGCCCATCTCCGTAACGCCGAACGGTGATCGCACCATTGCGAATATCTCCACTTCCGTCGAACTGGATGGACCCGGTGACCCCGTCCATCTGAATCTCCCGGAGCTTTGGCAGGAACACCTTCGGGTCGACCGAATTGGCCAATTGCATTGCATTGGCCAGTGCCATCGTGGCATCGTACGAATAAGGCGCATACAGTTGCACCGGCGTCCCAAAACGCTGTTGATAGCGCTTGAAGAACGCTTCGCCCTGGGGCATGCGTGCGCGCGGAACACCCGCCAACGTGCAATACGTGTCCGCGCCTGTCGATGCCCCCGAGAGCGCGATGAATTGCGGCGTGCAAGCCTCGTCGCCCATGATGAGTGTCGCTTTCAATCCGAGCCTGCGAGCCTGTTGTGCAAACGCGGCAGCCTGCGTATCCCCTCCCGAAAACATGATACCCGACGGAGCGTGGCTCTTGAGCGTCGTGAGGATCGCCTTCCAGTCGGTCGTCTTGTCTGTACCGTATTCACGGTCGACGACCGAACCACCGGCAGCCTTGACCGCCTTCTCGACTTCGTCGGCGAGCCCCTGCCCGTAAGCTGTCCGGTCGTCGACGATCGCGACTCTTGACGCCTTCAGATCCTTCACCAGGTAAGTGCCGATTACGGTGCCCTGACGGACATCGTTCGCGACCATTCGAAACACGTTCTGGTAGCCCTGTTGCGTGAGCTTCGGATTGGTCGCGGACTCCGAGATCATTGGAATGCCCGCGTCGGAATATGTCTTCGAAGCAGGAATCGAGGTGCCCGAATTCGCATGGCCAACCACGCCAGCAACGTGATCATCCACCAGCTTTTGCGCCACGACCATCGCCGTCTTCGGGTCTGCGGCGTCGTCCTGCGAATCGAGTACAAACTTGACGAGTCGGCCGCCGATATGCACGTGTTTCGCATTGAGGTCTTCGATCGCGAGGCGTACGCCGTTCTCGTCGTCCTTGCCGATGTGAGCGAGCTCGCCGGTCAATGGAGACGCCTGCCCGATCTTTACGGTGACATCGGCTCGCGCCAGCGTCGTCTGGAAGGCAAACGCAACGCACAGCATTGCGGGGACTGATTTCAGGATGGTCATGTCGGCACTCGCCTGGTAGATGCCACGACTGGTAACGAGCGGACATTGGTTCTCCGCTCCGGCCCGCCGAATGTTCGCCGGGATGTGTCAATGCTAAGAGGAGGTCGCGATTGTCAATATTGGCTGCGGGCAGGAAATCAAAATTCGCAAGCGTTCTCCGCCTCCACAACGAAAAAATCTCTCACGCGGCCGAAGGCACAACCATGGCTGATGTACCGAAATCATCCGTTCAGCCAACCACCTCCACGTTTGGCGCGGTGCGAGCATCCACCGGATATCCGTCTACCAAAGCCGCTCGTTCCTGAAGGTACACGGTACGCAGCCCGCTCCTGACGCCCCATCGATAGAACACCAGCGCGACCACGATGACGGCGACCAGGTCCCAACCATCTGGAATCGCCCCATTGCCACCGAACTCACGCCCGCCAAACAGGGACAGCAGCGCCATCGCAGGCAGATAACCAACCATCCACCATGCCGACCGCAACTCGGACAGAAATCCTTCCCATCCCGCCTTCGACTGGTAATAGAGATAGACAGGCAACGCTGCAACGACCAGCAGGATGATTTGCCCTGTCAGCGGCCAGCGCGCCCAGTAGAGCACCAGCGACGCGCAGACAAACGCAAATGGTGCAATGATCGACATGCCCGGGATGCGAAGCGGCCTGGGAAGATCGGCAGCGTGCTCGCGTAGCGCCATGACGCTGACCGGTCCTGTCAGAAAAGAAATAACCGTCGCTACTGAGATCACCGCAGCAAGCGTGCCCCAACCACGGAAAAAGAACATGAAGACGAACGACACGCCGAGGTTGAACCACATCGCCGCGCGCGGCACACCATATACAGGATGAATCGTGCCGAATACGCCCGGCATCGTTCCGTTGCGCTCCATTGCGTAGATCATGCGCGCGGTCGTTGCCGTGTAGATCGAACCGGTCCCCGATGGGCTAACGAACGCGTCAACGTAAAGCAGCATCGCGAGCCAGTTCAAATTGACGGCGATGGCCAGTTCCGCAAATGGGGATGAAAAATTCAGGCCGTGCCATCCGGCTGCAATGCTCGATGGACTCACTACGCCGATGAATGCCAGTTGTAGCAGCACATAGATCACGAGCGCGAGAAGAATCGAGCCGATGAGTGCAAAAGGAATGCTTCGCGACGGATTCCTCGCCTCGCCCGCGAGGCTGACCGGGCTCTGAAAGCCATTGAAACTGAATACAATCCCGCTGGTCGCCACGGCCGTCAGCACCGAAGACCAGCCATACGGCGCGAATTGCGCCCCTGCGCCGAGCGCGAAATTCTCGTGATGGAATCCGCTCCAGATTAGTCCGCCAATTGTGGCGCCGGGTACCAGAAACTTGAATACCGTAATCGCCGCGTTAGTCTTCACGAACAGCTTCACGCCCCAGTAGTTCAGCATGAAATACACAATAACGAGCAGCGCGCTGGCGAACAGTCCATGCGTCGTCAGATCTTCGCCGACCATCAACGCACGTGCCCATGGGTACGGCCATGACGCCATGCATTGGACTGACGCGATCGCCTCGATGGGGATGACCGAAACGATCGAAATCCAGTTCGCCCACGCGGCGATGAAACCTACCAGTGCGCCGTGTGAGTAGCGCGCATAGCGAACCATGCCGCCGGATTCTGGGAACGTCGTGCCGAGCTCCGCATATGCCAGTGCGATTGCCATCACGACGACGGCGCCGATGATCCACGCGACAATAGCTACGGGACCGGCAATTTTCGACGCGTGCCATGCTCCGAACAGCCAGCCTGAGCCGATGATCGAGCCCAGTGCCGTGAAGAGCAAAGAAACAGGACCGATACTTCGGTTGATGGGTTGCTTCATGCTTGTCTCCTGGAAGGCGACTCCGGGCGATCAATCTCGCCACTGCGGCGCTTCTTTTTTGGGGGAGGAGTTAAGCGTCGTCATCGTGCTCGCGGCACCATGACGACGCGAGAGCGTCGCTTACGCGACCGCCCTGGAGTGCCAGGCCAATTGACGTTCGAGTACGGATTCGGCTGTTTCGCCGACAAGCTCGCGGTAAGTCGCCGGTGCAGTTGCGCCTTCGGTGCTAATCAGCAGAACGCGTGATGTGTTGTCCAGGCCGACTTTCCTGGCCACGTCCGGGTTCTGCATTAATACGGTAAGACCTGCCAGGCCGGCTACCCCCGATTCGCCTGCGACAATCGGCGGGTCCCCTTCGATTCCAGACGCCAGCACACGCATTGCGCGCACCGCATCGTCGTCGCTGATCGTCATAAAATCATCGATGCACGGGCGCAGAAATTTCCACGCAAGGGGCGACGTTTCACCACACGCAAGGCCTGCCATCACGGAATCGACTGATCCCGTTGCGCGGGCGGCATGGCCAGCCAATGAACTCTGGTACAGGCAATCGGCCTGCGTCGGCTCGACGATGACAAAGCGCGGACGATGCGTGCCATGAAGTTCCCACAGATAGCTCGCCAACCCTGCCGCGAGGCCGCCCACACCGCCTTGGAGAAAAACGTGTGTAAACGCCGGCTGATCGGGGTGGCTAGGGGTCTGCTCGACAAGCTCCGATACGATAGTGCCGTAGCCTTGCATGACGTCACGCGGAATGGCTTCGTACCCGTCATACGACGTATCCGACACGACGTGCCATCCGTTCGCAGCAGCGAGGCGTGCAGCCTCCTCGACCGACTCGTCATAATTGCCGGCGATCCGGACGATCTCGGCACCGTAGGCTGCGATAGCCTGTTCACGTTCGGCGCTGACATTCGCATGCAACACGATCACGCAATGGCAGCCGAGCGTCTGGGCCGCCGCGGCCAGTCCCTTGCCATGGTTGCCGTCAGTTGCACTGATCACCGTGAAGTGCGTCAACAGCTCGCGGTAACGTCCTTCGAACAGCGCCCGGGGATCCAGCTGGTGATCGGGCCACAACCGCAAAATCAGTCGCACCAGTGCGATCGGCGCGCCAAGTGCCTTGAAGCTGCCCAGCACGGATCGCGCCGATTCGTCTTTGACGCTGATGCTTCCGACGCCCAGCCTGGCCGCGAGTCCCGGCAGCTCGTACACCGGTGTGGCGTTGGGTGCGATCTTGTCCCAGCATGACAACCACGCTCGACTTTCTTCTGCCTTGTCAATACTCAGGATTGCCTGCAGCTCAGCGGGGTAAGGGATGCGCGCTGCACGCGGATTGTTTGCCAGCATGTTTGTGATACTCCAGCGAAATTGAGGGTTATTGGTACAGGGGAAGACCGTGCTCAGTTCGCGGAAAGCCGCCTGAGTACGACATCCAGCAGGAGGTTTGCACCATTGACGAGCTGGTCGTCGTCCGTGTGTTCACGAGGGTTGTGACTGATCCCGCCGCGGCTCGGCACGAATATCATTGCGGCCGGCGCGATGCGCGCAATCATCTGGGCGTCGTGCCCGGCGCCCGACGTCATCCGGCGATGCGTGAATCCCATGCGCTCGGCCGACGCCTCGATGGTGTCTGCGAGCTCGGCGTCGAACACGACCGGCTCAAAACGCACAAGACGCTCTGATGTGATCCTGACGCCTTCCTTTTCCGCGACCTCGATGAGGAAGTCAGCAAGACGTCGTTCTGCGTCCTGCAGGCGTTGCTCGTCCGGATCGCGCAGATCCACCGTGAACACCGCCTTGCGAGGAATCACGTTGATCACATTCGGCTCTATGCTCAACATGCCGATTGTCGCCAGCGTTGTGCCAGTCGTGACCGCGAGTTCGCGCAGAAACGTCGCCACCGCAGCTGCGACCCAGCCGGCATCGTGACGCAGATGCGTCGGTGTCGTCCCCGCGTGATTCGCGTTGCCTTGCACGGTAATCTGCTGCCAGGATATCCCCTGGAGACTCTCGACCACGCCGATACGAATGTTTTCCGCCTCGAGAATTGGTCCCTGCTCGATGTGCAACTCCAGATATTCGTGCGGCATGATCGCGCCGGGTTCCAGATCACCTGCGTAGCCGATGCGCGCGAGCTCGTCGCCAAGACGTGTGCCGTCGATACCGATCGTATTCAGGGCCGTGTCCAGAGACAGGCCGCCCGCATAAACGAGCGAACCCATCATGTCCGGCTGGTAACGGATACCCTCTTCATTTGTAAACGCACCGATCGTGATCGATCGCTGCGGCTTGACGCCCGCCTGCCGGAAAGCGCGTACTACGGCGAGGCCCGCGAGCACGCCATAGCAGCCATCGAGCGCTCCAGCATTCTTTACCGTATCGATGTGCGAACCCATCATCAGCGGACGTTGACTACCGTCGTCCGACTCGGCGCGCAGCGTACCAAAAATGTTGCCGATGCGATCGATGCGGACATCGAGGTCCAGTTCGCGCATCCATTTGACGAGAAGGTCGCGCCCGGCGCGCTCGTCGTCGGTCAGCGCGATGCGTGTCCGGCCGCCCACGTCCGGATCAGCACCGAGTTCACCGAGCTTGCGCAATTGCGCGACAAGAAGCGCCCCATCCAGTTGCAGCGATGGGAAGGACGGCGCAGCGATGTTCATCAGTTGTCTCCGTGAGCAGGCGTATCCGGCAGGGGTTGGCGGACCTCATTGAGACAAAATAATATTTCAACGCGTGCTATATTTTCACGCGAAAGTACGGCGGATTTTGGAATATTTTCTCATTCTCGAGACATTTTCTAAATGCCGCGAGTCGCGCTTCGCGTTCCCCATGGCCGGACATGACGCAGAGCCAGCGGTCAGGCCGTGTGGCCGCAGAGGCACGAAACATCGTGCGTCTGTGGAACGCCCCGGAACCCCGGAGTTACGGCGGCACCCTCCGAGACTTCGGCCTAGGGCTGACTGCCGAACTCACTTGCAAGCCCAGCCACTCCGCCCCGACCTTGCTCGCGCTGATACTGCGAAATCCGGGGCCGCACCAGGTTCGGATTGATACCGTGATCCATCGCCGCGCGCGCTAACGACACACCCGTGGTTGAGGTATGCCTGAATCAGCTTGCGCTTTGCACTCTCGTCGTATTTGGGGTCGCCTGTCGCGCAGACGGCCTGGCAAGCCTTCTTATTGTTCGCTCATATACTCCTGCCGGCTCTGGTGCAAATAGGGCCGGCGAATGGGTTAGAGTTGTCGGCACAAAACGAACCGACGAGCCGCGGATGAGCAAGCTAAAGAGTCCGGAGAAGTTGTTCTGCGGACGCCATTTTGATCGGGAGATCATCATTCTGTGCGTTCGCTGGTACCTGCGCTACAAGCTCGGCTTTCGCGATCTGGTCGAGATGATGGCCGAACGGGGATTGTCGCTGACTCCCACGACGATTCTGCGCTGGGTGAGGCGTTATACACCCGAGTTCGTCAAACGCTGGAACCGCTTTGCTACACCTGCGGGTCGCTCGTGGCGTGTCGACGAGACCTACCTGAAGATTCGCGGCAGGTGGGTCTACCTGTACCGGGCAGTGGATCGCGCTGGCCAGACGGTGGACTTCATGCTCAGAACCCGACGCGACGTGGCTGCGGCCAAAGCCTTTTTTTCAGCAAGGCCATCAAGCGTCAGGGCCAGCCGCCGCAGACCATCACGCTCGACAGCTTTGTCAAGTTGGCGAACGTAGACTGCACGCGTACCAGCAACGGTAGTTATCCTTATTAAATAGCCTTACCGATTGAGGCAGTTCCAATCCAACCGTACCATGTGGCGAAGCGTTCCTGGAGTGCGGCACGGTTACTTGCCGCTTTCTTCGATGTCTGGGTAAAGCAAAGTGCTGCCAGATCGGGCCGAACCGTGAGAGAAACGCCTGAGCGCGACGCGCATCGCGAAAGCCGAGCATCAGGCGTTCGCGTCTGCGGGTCGGCTGGTGGCTATTCTCGGCGCGGTTATTCACGCGTGCAGCCGCCTTGACGAAAACGTGCTTCACGTGAGCGAGCTCTGGAATCTCGGACTTCGCTGCCGGATAGCTGCGTAGCTGGTCAGTGACGATCCTGCGCGGCACCGGGTTTGATCGCAGCACCCGCCGGAAAAAGCGCTTGGCTGCGGCCTTGTCGCGTCGTTTTTGCACCAGAACGTCGAGTTCAGTGCAACACTCATCGACCGCGCGCCACAGCAGATACGGCTCCCCGCGCAGCGTCACGAACATCCCATCCAGATGCCATGTGTCGCCCCGCTTGCGCCGCGCCGTCTTTGCACGCTGGGCGAATTCAGCGCCAAACTTGTCGCACCAGCAACGGATTGTTTCGTACCTGACGACGACACCACGCTCGAGCAACAACTCCTCGATATCGCGCAGGCTCAGGCTGAACCGAAAATACCAGCGAACCGCGCAGCTGATGACGATGGCAGGGAAGCGGTGACCGTGATAAAGCGACTTTCATCATCGCTTCATTCTACCCCCGCTCCTGCGTCACCATGACAGAGCCATCCAGAGGCAAAGGAAACAGAAAGGACGCCATTCTAAAGCGTGACCGACCAATAATTAGTATCGCTATCTTGCCAGCATGGATTCACGCATGTTTGCCCTCCCCTTTTAGCGCTGATGTGCGCTCGGCCTTTTGCCTCACATATTCGCTGCAACATCGCATTATTGTGTGAAAAGCAGGCTGCATGCAAGGGCTTTCCGTGCAGATGATCTGCTTCCTAACGCTTCCGCGCAATCCATCCTCCTTTGCGAAGAGTTTCATCTTTGCATCAATCGACGGGAAACCGGCGCCACGCAAGGCTCACTTCGTCGGAGTCGGTCGTCGAACCGGGGAAGTCTCAACATTTGTGCAATTTCGCACCAACTTTTCTTCGTTTGACAGACACCGTCTACGGACGTTTAACAGCCATGGTCAAAGCTA
>NZ_BBJJ01000084.1 GCF_000739815.1 Paraburkholderia mimosarum LMG 23256 = NBRC 106338 | reverse complement strand
GCAAGGCTTTGCGGCCCTCAACGAGTCAGGAGGTCGTGTAGTGACGCATTTATTGTCGCAACGGTGACACTTTCAATACGGACTACGCTTACCTTAACCGCTCCGGCCTCGCCAACTGCGCAAGCCATTCCCCATGGGGCCCGCACACAAATTCGATCCCTTCGGAAAACCCGCAACCGGCTGGCAATTTGCACAGCCTATCTCGAGACTCGATCGGTTTCGTGGCGAAGAGATCCTGAACGGCGGGGGGAAGCGACTTTATAGGGCTGACCCGGAAGTTTGGCGCAGCCTCTCGTGATTGATGAGTGTAGACTCCGCGCCGCGCGCTTTGTGGCGAAGCTGAAAGGGTCATTTTGCACGAATTGCTCATGTATGAAGCCGGCCGGCTGAGCGAGATCCTCGTCCAGACGGTGGGTGCCCCGACACCTGATTTCCCGGAGATCACCGCCGCTGCGCACGACTTTCGATATCGGAGACCAACGCTATCTGCCATGAACCTGGATCACGGTCAACTGGTCGGGTTGGCGTAGGTGCACTTTCGCCCGCGTCGCTGGACAGATTGCCGAGTCCAATCTTTTAATCGAGGTCAAAACACAACACTTAAAAATAGCCGGATCGCCGAATTTCAATCAAGCTACTACAGGGTGTCTGGAAAGACCTGACACCGTCAGGGTGTTGACATCACCTTTTGATGACCGATGGCCGAGATCGCGTCATGCAGGGAGGGAAGGTATGACTGCCTTACCGTCAAGCGATTTAGTGATCGAAGGATTGGACGCGCAGGAGGCGGAGCAATTGTTGCACGAGTGTTGCACGTCCGTGCATTGGTTTGATCGCTCCGAGTTCCTGGCCGACACCGCCCGACAGCATATTCCACGCTTTCACGCACATCGTCGCTTGCACTATGAGGGCCTTGTACGCCCCCGCAATCATCACCTCGAAGGCTTCGCGGTAAGCTTTGGCCCGGAAGACGTCCATGCCGAGAGACCTTGGCTTGCCTATCCGGGTCTGCGTTTGCTGGCGGCCGACCGTGACATAGTGGCCCAAGCGGCCGACAAGCTCTCGGTCCTATCGATCTTCAAAGCCGCTGGCGTCCAGTCGCCCCCGTCACTGGCCCTCCTGGCCGAAGGTGGGTTTCAGGCGTTCGCACTGCGGTGCGAATACGCCGGCGAACTGGTCGTCGTGCCGCGGTGAGAAAACAACCTGACAGCCACGTCAACGATGTGTGGAATCGGGAGAAATGCCATGAACACAGTATCGCAAGTGTCCGAGCGCGATCGCTATGCCCGTTGCATCAGTGCTTCGAAGAGGGTTCGGTGGGAAATTGACCGCGACGTAATTGGAGGCCGCACCTTTGATGCCTCTCAGAAATATCTTCCTGACGGGCTCTCACTCGCTCAGAAATTTTTCACACTTTCAGCAAGCGAGAAGACTTTCGTCAGCCAGATCCAGGGACGCACCTATGCCAACGTTTTCGGGCTCGTGGAGCGCTTCATCACCGCAAAGGTGCTGGACATCAGTCGTGACCACTGGCTCGGTGATCAAGTGGCGCTCGAGGCGCTGGTCCGATTTAGCGACGAGGAACTGAAGCATCAGGCGCTCTTTCGTCGTATCGACGAGATGATCGATGAGACTCTCCCGACTGGCTATCGCTTCGTGGTCGATCCTGACGCTGTCGCATCTAGAGTCCTCACCAAAAGCACATGGGCCGTATTAGCGCTGACGCTCCATATTGAACTGTTCACGCAACTCCACTATCGCCATAGCATCGCTCCTGACAATCAGCTATCGGACCTCTTCAGGAGCGTGTTTCTCTATCACTGGAAGGAGGAGAGTCAACATGCCATCCTCGACGAGCTTGAGTGGGTCCGTCACGACGCCACCATTACGAATAGGGATCGCGACCAGGGGGTCGACGAATTCATTGAACTTGTCGTCGATATCGATTGCATTCTGCAGGCGCAGGCCGCAGCTGACGCGCACTATTTTGTGGCGAACTGCGCCCGTGGAATCGACGAGTCGGAAGGCCAGTCGATCGAATCGAATTTCCTCGAGGCCTACCGGTGGCAATACATTCACTCGGGCGCACGTCATCCGCGTTTCGGGGAGGTGCTTGATAGACTCGTCTCCCAACAACAAGGCAAGCGCATTCAGGCTGCGCTTGGCAGGCTGCAATGAAATCGTCCGGAGCTGAATGATCCAACCATATTGGAGGAGATGGAATATGGGTACCGACGCACAGATCAACGAACCCAAAATCGTCAATGGGCTCAACGTCGACGATCTGCTCTCCCTGATTGGGAGCGTCAAGGAGGATGTTTCGAGAGCCGCTACCAGTTGGCGCGTGGCGACAACCTGGCAGGGCCAGACGCGAACTCGCGCCGAGGTGCAAGGGTATTCGATCGGCGGGCAGCATGTATCGCGGGGTTTTACAATCGATATCGACGAGCCCTTCGAACTCGGCGGTTCCAACGTATGTGCTAATCCTCAGGAGCATTTGATCGCCGCGCTGAACGCCTGCATGACTGTGGGCTTCGTGGCGCAATGCGCCATCCGCGGGATCACACTCGAATCACTGGAGATCGAGACTGAGGGCGAAATCGACCTGAGGGGTTTTCTCGGGATCGACCCCCGAGTGGCAAACGGCTACGAAAGCTTGCGGTACACGGTTCGTATCAAGGGCGATGGGACCAGGCAGCAGTTCGCAGAAATCCACGATGCGGTAACTGCCACGTCGCCCAACTACTACAATCTTGCGAATATCGTCATCCTGAAATCGACGCTCGTGGTCGAGTGAGGTCCGCCGCGCTCAAACGGCGGACCGATTGTGTCTACCTCGCGAGTTGTATGTGTGTCGTGTCAGGAATAAGGTTAGGGTATGCTGATTACTTTAGGGCGACGCTGAACAAGCCCGGGTAACACGACCGATTGCGACCAAGATATGTGTAAACTTCCGGGTTCGCGAATAACAGCCCAAAAAACGGGCATTCCAGCTCATGTTGGGCCCCGCGACGGGCTCTGCACGGGCTTTTCGCCCGTCTTCAGCCCATTACGGGCGCACCTGTGCCTTCGAACGACCTCACCACATGTAGAGATTGGCCAGCGCGAGCGCCACGAAGGCGCGATTGGCATTCTTCGCCAGACCGCGGTAGCGAACCTTCGTGAAGCCCCACAGCCGCTTCACGACCGCAAACACATGTTCGACCCGGGCGCGGATCTTCGACTTGTTGCGGTTCTTGCGCCGCGCGACTTCGTCTGCGATGTCCTTGCGGCGCGTGCGCTTGTTCGTGAAGTCACGTGCCTTCGGGGCCTTGCTGTGAATCAGCGATTTCTGGGTCGCGTATGCGCTGTCACCATATACGCGTTGCTCCTCACCGTGCAGCAACTGTGGCAGCGGATGCTTGTCATGCACGTTCGCGGCCGTCACCACCGCGCTATGAGCCAACCCGCTCTGACTGTCCGCACCGACGTGCAACTTCATGCCGAAATCCCATTGCTGGCCTTTGCGCGTCTGAAGCATTTCGGGGTCACGCGCCTTCTCCTTGTTCTTCGACGATGGCGCACCAATCAGCGTGGCGTCGACGATCGTGCCGCTCTTGAGCTTTGCTCCACGTTCCTGCAGCACCACGCCCACTTCCGCGAAGATTCGCTCGCCCAGCTTTTGCTCTTCCAGCAGATGCCGGAAATTGAGCAGCGTGGTAGCGTCCGGAACCGTTTGGCTGCCAAGGTCAATACCAACAACGGTGCAGGCTGAGACTGTCGTACAACGTCTCTTCGCATGCGAGGTCGGCAAGATGGAATCAGTGCTGCACGAAGTGAATCCGCATCATGCGCTCCAGCGCAATCGGCGGGCGACCATTGCCGCGTTTCGGATAAAACGGTTCCACCACCGCGCACAGCTGCGCCCACGGCCCGATCATGTTCATCTCATCGAGGAACGCTTCGCGTCGCGTAGGTTTGCGCTTCGCCCCGAATCCCGCGCATTGATCGACAGCCATCGCCAGTGTCAGTTGTTTCATCGCGTTTTTACTTTTGCCGTTACATGTCCACGCTATAACGCATGACGGTCATGAGCGGTGGACTTGATCAGCATTGCCTTAGACTTTTAGCGCCCAAATGAGCGACTCTGAAAAATGCTTTGGAATTCGAATAAATGTGACACGGATAGATAGGCAAGCAGCGCGGCGGCCAATGAGAATCGTTTTTGGTTCTCTTGCGATTGCCCATGTCCCTGTCGAAGCGCACTGAGTTTTACCTGAGCAAATGGATCAACGTTCTGCTTACCGCCGTGCCGATTCGCTCGTAATCGTCAGCGGCGGCTTCAACGTCTATCCGAGCGAAGTCGAGCAGGTGACCTTGGCGCGTCTCCGGCGGTGCAGCACTGCGCGGCGGTGATCGGCGTGTCCGACGAAAAGTGGGGCGAAGCCGTGGAGGCAATAGTGAAGCTCAAAGGGGGTCATAGCGTCAGAGCCGAAGAGCTCGTGGCGTTGTGCAAGGAGAAGCTCGGTTCGGTCAAGTCCGAAGAGCGTGGATTTCATCGGCGCGTTGCCGCGCAGCCTAGCTGGTAAGGTGCTGAAGAAGGACCTGCGCGAGCAGTACTGGCAGGGAGAAACGCTCCGCATCTGAGTCAGCCACACTGGGATAAAACACCATGAGCGACATTTACATTGCCGGCATTGCGATGACCGCGTTTGGTCGGCATCTCGAACGCAGCGTCGACGATCTTGCGGGCGAAGCACTACGCGGAGCGTTGAAGGATGTGGGCTGCGGCGCCGAGGCGATCGGCGCGGCTTTCTATGCGGGCATCACCGGCGGGCCGTTGCAAGGCCAGCTGTCGATTCCGGGGCAGGTCGTCTTCAGCAAGATCGGTATTGAAGGCATCCCGGTTTACAACGTCGAAAACGCCTGCGCATCCGGCAGCACCGCGGTGCATCTCGCGGTACAGGCATTGAGGTCGCGTGCCTGCGATGTTGCGCTGGCACTCGGTGCAGAGAAGATGAACGTGCTGGACAAGGCGAAGTTATTCGCCCTGTTCGAGGCGGGTTGGGACGTGGCGCGCGTCGATGAAAACTTCGCCAACCTGTTGAAGCTCGGCGAAGGCGTAGTGCCGCCGCCCGGTTCCGAGTCGGAGCGCCCCTATAGCCGCTTCATGTCGGTCTATGCCGCGCTGTGCCGCTATCACATGAAGAGCTACGGCACCACGCAGCGCCAGATCGCCGCCGTGTCGTCGAAGAACCATCTTCATTCGGTGCACAACCCGTATTCGCAGTTCGCCAGGCTTTCACGATCGACGAGGTGCTCGCGGCGGCGCCGATCACGTATCCGATCACGCTGCCCATGTGCGCGCCAGTTTCGGACGGCGCGGCGGCGGCGATCCTGTGCACTGGAGAGGGCTTGCGACGCATCGGTGGCGACCGCAGCCGCTGCATCCGGGTTGTGGCTAGCGTGGTCCGCAGCTTCACGCATCGTCGCGCCGACGAGCCGCAGAAGAACATCGGCCGCCTTGCGGCGCTGCAAGCCTACGAGCAGGCGAGTCTCGGTCCCGATGACATGGATGTCGCCGAGGTGTACGACGCGTCGGCGATGGGCGAAATCATCCAGGCCGAAAACCTCCAACTGGTTCCGCTAGGTGAGGGTGGTCCCGCTGCCGAACGCGGCGAGTTCACATTGGGCGGACGCATTCCCATCAACACATCGGGCGGACTCGAATCGAAGGGGCATCCACTGGGTGCGACGGGAATAGGTCAGCTTTACGAACTGGTTACCCAACTGCGCGGTGAAGCAGGGGCGCGTCAGGTACCTGGCGCGCGTCACGCGATTCAGGAGAACGGCGGTGGATTTCAAGGCATCGAAGAGGCGGCGCTTGCCGTCCACATTCTAAGCAAGGTCTGATGGAGCAAATTGGAAGAGACGACGGAACCCCAGGCAGGACAGCAAGACGACTCGCGCTCCGGATTGAACCGCAGTACTCTCCTCGGTTCTGGTAATCATATGGCCAGCCCCTCGCCGTTGTGGTGAAGCGGCGGGCGTAGAGAGATGTCGCCAAGCCGCGCTTTGCCGCCACTGCAGTATTGACCCGGCGTGAGTCCGAGCCAGGCTGCAACCTGGCGGCCATTCCTGAAATCACGCCCGGCACCGATGCTTGCGAGAATAGAGGGGCGTACCGTTCAGCGACTTCGCCACACATAGCGACGACGACCACGGGGCGACGGTGTTGTTGCAATGAAGGGCGCAAGCAAATCCAGTGGGACACTGCGAGGAAAAAATGCTTCTTCACAAAGTGCCCTATGATAGACCGATTCAATTGGTATCCCGACCGTCACCGTTCTGTAATGGAATCTTCGTCGTTTTCAGCCTTTGCACCTGTCAACACCCAGCGAGCACCATCGCGCAGCTCAACGCTGAGGAAGTGGGACAGGCAGTCACCACTGAGACCAATGCACCTGGGAGGCAGATTGGAAAATGTACGCCGATACGGTGACTTCCAGACGGCGCGCTTCATCATCTGGTCACCCTTGCCGAACATGCTGAACACTGGACATACGTCTTCAGGAGGCACACATGACTGATTTTCGGGAACAAGCTGCTGTAGCTCAACGGGCGAATCTTGACTTCTTCTTCGGCGTGGCCGGCAAGATGCTGGAAGGCGAGGAAAAGCTCTTCCGACTGAATCTGGATACGACGAAAAGGGCGTTTGCCGATTGGTACCAACGCTTGCAAGCTGGACTGACGCAAAAGGAAGGACAGGAAGTTACTGGCTTGCAAAACGCGCTGGTGCTGCCCTCGGCCGAGAAAGTCACGACGTACGAACGTCAGGTTGCCGAGATTGTGTCGACCATGCGAAAGCAGTTGGCAGAGGTTGTCAACGCCCAGTACCGGGAAGCCAACCGCCAGGTTCAATGGTTCGTCGAGAATGTCGCGCAAAACGCCCCGGTCGGCTCCGAAGCTGCAATCGCGTTTCTGAAACAGGGTGCGTCGCTTGCCAACACCGCCTACGAAACCGTACAAACAGCCACAAAGGAGGCAGTCGATGTCGCGCAAGGCAGCCTGAGCGCTGCAACGAAGACCGCATCGGCGATGACCGAAGCGGCTGACGACTCAGTCGAAAAAGCAGAAAAGGCAGTGAAGGCGACGAAGCAATAGTTTGAAGAAACGCTGAAAGCTCGTGCGCGGAAGGCGCGCGAGCTAGCGAGCTAGCGAGCTTGACGCAGGCTGAAGCCAACCGCAACGCTGCAGGCATACCGAAGCTGAACGCCCGAGCCGAAGAAGCCCAGGCGCGGAGATGGTGTGCGCCGAAACAAACGGCGCACGCGCTTGCAATACCGCTATCGACCTGTTCGCCCACCCTCAAGGCCTTCGCCGATGCTTATCGCGATACCTTTGCGGTCGAGCGCGATCCGCAAGCGATGCTTCGTTTCGGGAAAAAGCTGAAAAACGCTCCGGTTCTCGCGGGGATCCTATCACCCGGCAAGCAAGGCGTCTGGATCCGCCCGTTGCGAGAAGGGGCATCCACGAACGGGGGAGCAGATCATGAACGATGCCGTTTCAAGGCGAGACGCTGGTCTTCGCTCATGCCTACGGAAGCTCGGCGAGCAGCGCTTCAATTGTGCTCTGGGAGGACAAACCCTGATCCGGCGGTACCTCTTGAAACCGCGGGATGCAGAGGGGGTTGCTGACTTGCTGACGACAGTTTTTACCGAGCGCGAGCCGTTAAGTCTGGCCCTTGACATCGGTTATGAGGACATGAAGGCCTTCAGTCGGACGGCATGTGATCTTGCATCGCGCTCAGGGTTATCCGCAGTGGCAAAGGACGCAGAAGGTCAGATTGTCGGCTTCGCGCTTGGGGAGAATTGGCCTGCGCTACCGCGGGAAGATCCTCTGCTAGGGGATTGTTATCCACACATGGCGCCGATTTTTGCGTTGCTCTCCAGTTGCAAAAAGGCGTTCGATGCAGCGCATATCAGTGACAACCAGGCCCTCCACATCGTTTGCGTCGGCGTTTGTGCGCAGCACAGAAATAGGGGTATTACCAAGCTGCTTGTCGCGGACATCATGGCGCTTGCCGCCGAGTCCGGCATCGCACGCGCTTTAACGGAGGCGACCGGCCTGTCCTGGCACCTGTTTGCTAGTCTCGGCTTCGAGACCACGCATGAAGTGTTTTATCGGAGCTTCGTTTTTGACAACACGCGGCCCTTTGCGGGCATCACCGGTGTTCCATCGACAAAGGTTATGGAAAAGCTTTCTGCGTTGAATGGCAGTCATCTGAATAACCCGGAAGTTGTACCGAAGCGCTGCGTATCAGGAATGAAATATTGCCCGTTACAGCGGTGTTATCCGGATACGTCTTGGCATGTGCTGGCACCGGCACACATTGACGAGTACCGCATCTTCGCATACGGGGTGCACTGCCGCTCGAACGGGCGGGCGCAGTGATGTGCCGCGCACACCTTTCGCATGCGAAAGCGCGCACCACGCGTTTGACCGCCGGCTGCGCCTTGAGCGTCGCAAGCTCGAGCCGGTCCGGGAAACGGCCGGTCTTCATCCGGCGAAGCGCCAGTACCCGCGAGGAAAATTGAATCGCCTTCGTGACGGATGAATGCAAGCCATTCGGTAGCGCGCGCACGAAACGACGTAGAGGTTTACCAGGTTGCCCCGACTCTGTCATATGTCCGGCGCACATTTTCTCTGACTGCCCTGCAATGCGTATTGAAATCCATTGACGCTGGCTTGCGAGGTTTCAATGTTGAAGTCGCGAAGCGACCGATTGCGAGCAGCGGCGAGGACCGCGCTTCAAGCATTGATGAGACATCGGTCCCTATTACGGCCACAGCCATGAATTCTCAAATGCGAGGACTCAAACATGTTCGCCAAAACTGTATTGGACTTGTTTGATCGTCAGGTTAGCTTATCGCCAGAAGGAGTTGCGCTGGCGAGGGGGAAGACGAGGCTGACGTACGGCGAGCTTGCGGCGCGTAGCGACGCAGTCGCTCGCTTTCTGGTCGACCGCGGAGCAAGCTGCGGAGCGCTAATTCCCATCGAAGCGACGCGCTCAATCGACTATATCGTGGCGATTATCGGCGTTCTGAAGGCCAACGCCGTGTACGTTCCGATTGACTACAAGCATCCGGAAGAAAGGAAGAAGCTCATCCTCGAGCAGAGCGGAGCGTCTGTCCTGCTGAGTACTTCAAGTGAACACGACGAGTATGGGAGTGACGCCTTCGATAGATGGACACGCGTGACCGTGGGGTCGCTATCTGCGAAAGCCCCAGTGACACGCCCCTGCTTGCCGGCGAGATCGTCCCCGGCTGAGCCTATTTATGTCATTTTCACGTCCGGTACGACTGGCGTGCCGAAGGGTGTCGTCGTCGAGCACCATGCGGTCGCCCGTCTCATTCAATGGCATAACGACCTGTTCGACGTTACGTCGGACACCCGTCATACGTTGATGGCTGGCCTGGGTTTCGACGTCTGCCAGTGGGAAATCTGGTCGGCGCTCTGCGCAGGTGCGACCCTGCATGTCCTGGACGATGAAACACGGGTGGATATCCGCTTGCTAGCGGATTTCTATTGCCAGAACGCCATCACGCATGCGTTCGTACCGACCGTGATGGTCCCCAACGCGATCAACGCTACGCGCAATCGCGACACTTGCCTAAGGTACCTGTTCACGGCTGGTGAAAAGCTAAAACCAGTCGATACGGAGGGCGTCTTGTATTCATTGATCGACTATTACGGACCCACAGAGGCGACGATCTTCGCGACCTTTCATCACGTACCCGGGTCAGCGTCAGGGAAGCCGGCGTCGATTGGTCGCCCGGTCACGGATACCGAAATACTGATTCTTGACGAGCAGTTTCACGAGCTCCGACCGGGACAGGTCGGCGAACTGTTTGTCGCCGGCTCATGTGTTGCACGTGGTTACCTCAACAACGAGGCATTGACGCGTGAGCGATTCGTTGCACACCCCAGCCGACCCGGCGCGCGCATGTATCGCACGGGCGACCTGGCTCGGTGGCTGCCGGACGGAACCGTGCAATATATCGGCCGACGCGACGAGCAGGTCAAGATTCGCGGAAACCGTGTGGAACTCGGGGAGATCGAGTCGTTTCTCGCGACGCAGAGAGGTGTCGATAAGGTGGCCGTTGTCCTGACAGGTGGGGACGCCGATCGCGTGAGAGAGGTTGTTGCTTATCTCGTTACCAACGGGCTGGCAGGCTCGTTCGCGCAGGTTGTCCAATCGATCAGGGACAATGTGTGTACGCATTTGCCCGATTACATGAGGCCGGGGCGCTACATCGAACTGCTCGACATGCCGCTTACCGTGAACGGCAAGACCGACAAAGCAGCATTGCGCGCGCAGTTCGCGGCGAGTGCGAAAGCGCCAGCCGATGGGCCGGCGGACGGTAATTCCATGGAGCGGCTGGTCTTCGATGTATTCCGAACGGTGCTGCAGCGTAGCGACTTTGGGCTGCGAGACAGTTTTTTCGACGTAGGGGGACATTCCCTGCTGGTTGCCGAAATAGTCATAGCGCTGGAGGAACGGCTTAATACCAAAGTCTATCTTCGCGACGTTTACCAGCATCAGACTGTGGCCGCGCTTGCCGCACATCTCCAGTCGAGGATGCAGGCGGAGCTGCCGGAGGTCGACGGAGAGCCCTTCCAGGAGTTGTCCAACGATATCGGGCTGCCGCCTGCAATCGTGCTGAGCAAACCGTTCGATATAGACCGGCTCAAGCAGCCGCGCCATATTCTTCTGACCGGCGCTACCGGATTTGTTGGCGCCCATTTGCTTGCTGATCTGCTTGCGACGACCGACGCGGTTGTCCATTGCCCGGTTCGGGCGGCCAACGATGCCGAAGCGCGGTGGCGGATCGATGACAAGTTCGCGACTTACCAGATAGAAATGGAGGACTGCAACCGGATCGTTGCATACGCTGCTGATCTTTCGGTCGACAGATTCGGCATGTCACAGGGCGACTACATGAAGCTGACCGGCGATGTCGACGTTATCTATCACTCCGCGAGCACCGTCAACTTCATTCAGCCTTATTCGTACATGAAGAAGAACAACATAGACGGACTTAATCAGATCATTTCGTTCGCTGCCAGCGACAAGCTGAAGGCGTTGATTCTTCTATCGACGATATCCGTCTACAGTTGGGGACACTTGCATACCGGCAAGACCGTCATGACAGAAGAAGACGACATCGATCAGAACGTCTCCGCCGTTGTGGCGGATATTGGCTATGTGCGCAGCAAGTGGGTGATGGAGAAAATCGCTGATCTTGCCGCTGCACACGGATTACCGCTCATGACGTTCCGGCTGGGCTATGCGACGTTTAACAGCCGCACAGGACTGAGCGCAAGCTATCAATGGTGGGGACGCCTGGTCAAAACGTGCATCAGGCTCGGCACCATCCCGGATCTGCACGAGCTACGCGAAGGCTTGACGACCGTTGACTATATGACGCGCGCGATTGCTCATATTTCAAGGAACCCCGCAGCCTTGACGAAAAAATTCAACCTGATTCATTCGGATAAAAGCAATCTCACACTGAAGCAGTTCTTTTCGTTGCTCGAGCCTCTTGTCGGTGCCACGTTCGACATCGTTCCTTTCGCGGAATGGCTCAGCAAGTGGAAGGACGACCGCGACGCTCCGCTCTATCCGTTGCTCAGCCTGTTCCGTGACAACATGTGCGACGGACGCTCCTCGCTGGAACTGTACCAGGACACCTACCGCTGGGATTGCAAGAACGTAACGGGCTTTCTCAAGGGAAGTGGTATTGAAGAACCGACATTCAACGAAGAAGAGTTGAGTCGATATCTCGAGAACTCGATCGGTTTGGTGGCGAAGAGATCCTGAACGGCGAGGGGAAGCGACTTTAGGTTCTGTTGCAGTAAGGCCCACGTTAAAATTGGGTAGCGAATTTTTGAGCTGTGCGATGAAGAAGGCGAAGACACCGCGAACCACACTCGCGCCGGGCCTGGCCAAGGTCCTGAAGCGCCTTCACTACCCGCTTGAAGTGATTTTGCTGTGCGTGCGTTGGTACGTGGCCTATTCGCTGAGTTTGCGCAATCTTGCGGAAATGATGGACGAGCGTGGTATCGCGGTGGATCATTCGACGGTGTACCGCTGGGTCATCAAACTGCTGCCGCTCTTCGAAAGGAGGTTCCGCAAGCACAAGCGTCCGGTTGGGAAAAGCTGGCGAATGGACGAGAGCTAGATCAAGATCACTGGACTTTAGACTTTCAGCGACCCAATGATCGGCTCTGAAAAATGGTTCGGAATTCGAAAAAAACTTGACATGGACAGTCAATCGTGAGGCCGCCGCGCTGCTTGCGCGAGGTTTTAGCGCAAGCAGCGCGGCGGCCAATGAGAATCGTTTTCGATTCTCTTGCGATTGCCCATGTCCCTGTCGAAACGCACTGAGTTTTACCTCAGCGTGCCGCGGCGAATGGATCAACGTTCTCCTTACTGCCATACCGTTTCGCTCGCAGACCAGCTTCATCGAACTGCTGTGCGGGTGCATGATGTCGCCCGAAGGATGGGTGAGTCGCGCGATCTCGGCCATTGGCGGCACACGGCACTGGACGGCGTATTTCAAGCTTCTGGAGCGCGGCAGCTGGCGTACGTTGCCGCTCGCACGGGCGCTGCTGCGCCTGGTGCTAGCGGTCTTGCCCAGCGGTACGCTCACCATGGTTCTGGACGATACGCTGAACATGCGCTGCTCGAAGAAGGCGCCGGGGGTGGACTGGCGACACGAACACAGCGGCAAGATCAACCGGCCGAAATACGTCTGGGCTCAATGCATCGTAACGCTGGGCGTAAGCGTATTGGGCAATGGTGGTGTCGGCATGGTGCTGCCGATCATTTCGCGGCTGGTCCCCCAAAAGGGCAACACCAACAAGCTCAAGATTGCGCTGGCGCTGGTGCGCGCGGTCTCGGGTGCGAGCGATCGGCGCATACGTGTACTGTTCGATTCGTGGTTCATGCGCGCGCGTCTGATCCTGCCGCTGCTGCGCCGGAACATGCATGTGATTGGTCAGGCGCGCATCGATACGGCGCTGTTCCTGCAGCCCGAAACACCCGATGTGCCCCGGCGCGGACGGCCTCGTATCTATGGGCTGCGTCTGAACGCAGATGCCATCGAAGCCTTGCCCGAAATCGAATTGACGATGAGGCTCTATGGCAAGGAGCAGCGTGTGCGCCTGCGTTCGATCGTCGCCGTAGCCCGCTTCCTCAGGGGCATGCCGGTACGAGCCGTGTGGTGCCAGATCTACAACGACAAACGGCAGGAATGGACAAAGCGACGCCTGATCCTGGCGTCCGAAGTGGATCTGGAAGCACAAACCATCGTTCAGTTCTACGCGCGCCGCTGGGGCATCGAGCCGCTGTTCGACGGTCTTCCATAATGCGCACCGAGTCACCGTCGGATGTCACGACAATCTCTTTGATCACGGTGCGCACGATGCGCTTCCGGATTTCGTGCTGGGTGGCGGAGTGTTTCCATAACTGCGGTACATCTTCGGCCAACTCCATGACCGTCTGTATGGTCTCTTCGCTGAGTGTATTGGGGCGTCGTTGGATCAATTCGGCGACCTCGGCCTCCAACCGGGATTGGGCGGCCAATGCATCGTTCCAACGCTTCTCCAGCGACTCGGCGACAAGACGATTGTCGGGGTCCACGGCATCGTATTGGCGTTGCGCACGATTGACTTCGTAGCGAGCACGTTGGAGCGACAAGCGCTTCTGGTCGAGCTGCTCGTCCTCGATGCTTTGCAACTGGTCGACAGCCTGCACCGCCGCCTGAAGTCCCAGTGGCTGCAGGCAATGAAGCACCTGCCCGGCTATCAGTTGATCCGCGCCGAGGCCGCCGAACATCACACAGCTGGAGTGGTTCCGGCTGATGATGCGGGTGTTGCATTGATATCGGATGCTCGTCGGACCTGGATAGTTGACGCAAAGCTTTGCCCCGCAATGTCCACAGCGCAGCAATCCCGACAATAATGCGCTGCCACTCCTGATCGAGCCGCGTACCGAACTTCCATGCCCATTGGTGTTGTTCGCCATCAACTCCCGGTTAGCACAGTACGTGTCCCAGTCGATGTAGCCCTCGTGGCGATCGCGAATCAGCACCGCCCAATCCTCGGGTTGGCGATGTCGGGTACGCACGGCTCGCTTGCGCCCATCCTCAATACGTAGGGTGGTCCTGCTGCGCCCATACGTGTAAACACCCGCGTAGATCGGATTGTGCAGCAGACTTAGCACGCTGTGGTAGCGCGGAGTTCTCCACTCGATGCGCTCTGCGCTGCCCGCACTTGCCACAGCAGGCATCTCGATATTCTGCTCGCCCAACCAGAAATACACACGCCTGGCACTACCGAATTCTGCAAATTTGCGAAACACCAAGTCGATAGCCGCGCGGACACGCGTGTCGGGATCCTTCTCGATTCGATCGTCAAAGGTACGTACGTAGCCGATAGGCATACGCATATAAAGCTCTCCGCGTCTCGCCTTCTGCTTCATAGCTTCGTGCGCTCTCTGCCTGAAGCTGGCCAATTCCATCTCGCTGATCGTTCCTTTCATGCCGAGCAGCAGTCGGTCATTCATCTGAACCGGATCATAGACTCCTTCCGCATCGATGAGCAACGTTCCTACAATACTGCAGAACTCCAGCAGCGTATGCCAATCCTTGCCGTTGCGCGCCAGGCGCGACGCTTCTATGCTCAGCACTGCTCCAACTTCGCCATCGCAGAGCAAGCCGAGCAAACGCTGAAACCCGGGCGCAGCGTACCTGACCCGGAGCGGCCAAGATCGTCGTCGATGACCTCGACCCGCTCCCATCCCAATTGCCGGGCACGCTCAACCAGGGCATATTGTCGCCGCTGGCTTTCGAGGTTGTTCTGTACCTGGTCCTGCGTCGATTGCCGAACGTATACACAGGCCAGCCTCGACAGATGCTCAGGGGTGATCTTGTTCATCTTGCCTCCCCCGGTTGATCGCAATGGCGATGGTTCGCATCCACTGCACCATCTGCTGCTGGAGTTGGAGCTGAACATCCTGAGGTAGTTTCGGTAACCGGATCGCAGCGTCGTCGTCGAACAACGCTATCTGGTCCATTGGGCGTTGCGGCATCGAGTTCTCCTGTAGGGCTTGTGCCAGCCTGTAAGGATAAGAACATCGATACGTTACGGCGCAGTTCCAGTAGCACTGCAATGGGCAAACGCGATTGCCCGGTCATTTGCACATCGGCGGCCGCTAGCTCGGTCATCCATGCAGGAATGGACACGGGCGTACCATCGGATCGCCGAATGATGTAGCAGGGTTCTCCATTGACATAATGCAGCCGGACCACCGCGAGACGCTCGCCAACAAGCGGGTGGAAGGGATAGTGGACAACAATGTCATGCGTGAGATGTTGACGGGCAGAATGTCGTGCCCTTGTTTCACAATCTCAAGCGTTGGTGGGGATTGAACAATCTCTGGCAGCAGACGCGCACGGTACTCGAGCTCTGGATGCAGATCCGTTCGTGCGCGTGGACGCTCACGCAATTGCTCAGCCTGGCGATTGCCGAGGACTTCCCGATGCGCGAAATCGCACCGTGGAGAATCGGTCAGCCCGTCACCGCTGGTCTGGTCGCCCAGTGGCTGCGGCGGGAATTTACCGGACTTGCCCGCAGCACTCCCCCGCAGGGGAAGTCCCGAAAATTCCAGCGGCCCGAAGCGCGTCACGCGCCTTGAGACACCACGTGATGTCGCTTCCGCGGCCCCATACCGTTGCTTCATCCCAATCTCGGTCTCGTTCGCTGCCTCGCTACCGCTACTCACCAACGGTCGGCAACGGCGTTTGGGTGTCTAAAGTTCAGTAAGACTAAGCTGTTCTACAGATTCACGAGGTTCGCGATAATCACGCCCTCGCGCTGCTGCGATTCGATGTTGCGCGTCAGCAGTCGCGCGCCGATACAGCGCTTGATGCGCGAGATCTGCGACTCGACCAGCTACCAGGCCCACCGGGCGCCGACATTCCCAATCAGCGTCCTCTGGCGCTCGCCGCCGAGATTCCTGCCGAGACTAACGGTCGCAAACGCACTTCCATGCTTCGTCACCTTTGCAACCAGCCCCGCGTCTATCTGTCCGGTCGTCTGGCCGACTGGCGTGATAACTGAGGTGCCGCCATCAAATGTCGCTTTATCTTCGCCACCGAATGTTCGCAACAGGCTGATCCGCAGATAAGGTTGCCAGATCGCGCGCGCCGCCTCATAGACACCTGCCAGCCGGATACCGATACGTCCATTCACTGTATCGCCGTTATTGAAGCTCACGCTCGAGATGCCGTCGCCCAAGTCGCTGATCGTCTGGTGTTGCCAGACTAGCTGGGCCTGTGGCTCTATCGTCAGAAATCGCCCCACGGCAAGTGGCCAACCACCTTCCAGTGAACCCGTCACTGCATTGCCGTGCACCGTCGCACTCACCTCCTCGTGTGACCTCGAACTAAGCGACAGCGAGCTTCCCGAAATCACCACGTCGGTATACCAGCCCTGAGGCCCGAGGTGAGTCCAATAGCCGCCCAAACTGTATGCGTTCACCGCGAGATGGCCGGCTGCAGCGTTCGGTACACCCAACGCGTAACCACTGACATCCCCCGTGGCCCGCCCGAAACCGAAGAACATGCCGTAGTGGTCGGCGTGACCGCTCGCCGTTCTGCTTGCATACAGATCGTGGCCGACTTGCGCTCCTGTCAGTGACCCGGAAAACTCCGGTGCGATGTCGCCCGCTTGGGAGAGCGTGCTGTGTGCGCCCCATAGGCGCCCCCACGCCGCAGGAAACCTGCCTTTTTCGTCAAGCAGCGACTGCTCACCTTGGCGCTGGTGAAAATTGTCGATCTGCATCATGGCCAGTTGGCGAACAACAGCACCAGCCTCCGCATAGAGCGCAGCTTCTGGACGATAAAGCACGATCTCTTTTTTTTCGCCGGCCAAAAGCTTATTGCGTAAGTACCAGTTCTGCGAGGTGCCGGCAGTCAGACCACCTCTAGCCAAGTAGTACTCGTATGCGCCAGCTTTCATCCTGTCGCCCGCGAGCGCGAAGGCGTTGGCTTCCGTGGTTGCGCCGTTCGTCGCTCCGACGACCAGAATTCCGTCCGCGGTGATGGGCGCCCCCTGGCCGCCCACATTCGTGACCTTCAGCGTGGTCGCACCGGTTGCGGTGCCGCCGTTGATCACGAGCTTATCTGACACCGCGTTGTCGCCCTCCAGCACGGCGTTTAACGCTATTGTCCCCTTCCTGCCCTCGTAACTGTCGACGACGAGTGTATTGCCGGTGCTTCGACCGCCGCCCAGCTCGACAAGGTTTGCATTTATCAACTGGCCATTAATCGTGAAGTTTCCATGAGGGCCAGCAGCAAAAAGTCCCGATGCGTTCGCGACAGCGAGCGTGCCGTTGTTGATCACGTTGCCGTTGACGCTACCGTAGCCGGCAACGGTAGCGTGCGCAGCGATGTTCGTCGTGCCAGCAATTGACGCAACGGACATGGGTGCATCGCCCACTGCAAGAATACCCTCGCTCACCGTCGTTCCGCCCGTCCATGTGTTCGCGCCGTTGAGCAGTAGCGAGCCTGAACCCAGCTTGGTCAATGCTCCCGCGCCGCTGATATTCTGTGTGATCGTCGACTCGAAGCCCTGCGTATCGATGGCCCCACCCTCTGCCCCAAGCGAAATGATTCGCGCGCCGGCAAGATCGAAACTGCTGCCGAGTTGCAGTGTTCCGCCATCCAGTTTCAGCCCGCCGGCGGCACTGCCAAGCGCGTTATCCGTAGATATGGCGAGCACGCCTTGCTTCACCACAGTGCCTCCAGTATAGGTATTGCCGCCTGCTGCAGCGGGCGCAAGCGTGAGCGTACCGGATCCGTCTTTCACCACCGAGCCGACACCTCCGATGAACCCGGCGTACCTGCCGTCGGCCGACTGAACGAACTGCGTCACGCCATTGTCGGCGATTGTGCCTGGCAGACTCTGCGACGTCCCCTGAAGAACTCCCTCATGACCGACCACAATCGTGCCAGTGTAGGACGTGTTGTCGGCAGTCAGTACGAGTGTTCCCTGTTGCACCTCGGTCGACGTCACGCCTATTGCGCTGAGCGGGTTAGTGATCGTCCACACGCCGCTGTCCTGCTTAAGGAGCGTCTGGAAGTTCGTGATGGTGGTCCGCAGCGTGTCCGATCCCGTGCCGTTCAGTGTCAGCAGATTGTTACCGTCACCGCCATTAATGCTTCCATTCACCGAGGATCCGGTGTACAGGTGCGCCTCGTCATTGCCGTTGGAAAAAACCACGTTGCCGATCACTCTTCCACGGTTGGTGAATTTGATGGCACTTTGTGGGTTTGACGCTATCGCTGTGTCACCATCCCCAGCTGCCTCGATCAAGCCCGTCTCGTTGTTAATGACTGTGTTGGAAGTCGATGCATCTGGATTACTAGCGTCGCCCTGGAAAAAAATTGCAGCCGCACAACCTCTGCTCCCACAACTAGTACTCCTTATGGTTCCGTTGTTGACGATGGTACTACCTGTACCCTCTGGGTTAACCGCCTCGGTGTGATTCTGATCGCCAGAAGACTCGATGATCGCGCCTTCCTCTACCGTCAGCCTGCTGTTGCTACCGAAATCGATCGTGTTGGGGCCAGTTCCAGAGGTGGAGCTGTTTTTGTTCGTCGAATGGTTTCGGACGCTCGCACCATGGCGAACCTCGATGGTGGCTTTCTCACCGAGTGAGATCGCCGGATCTCTGCCACTATCGTCCTGATTAAATCCAACTTCTATTCGCGCGCTCGGTTCAATGATTACGCTTTCGCTTGGACTGCTCGCAGGCCCATCTCCGATCGTAGACGTCCATGGCGACGGCGCGCTGGTGTCGCAGGTTGTCGACCCCGATGAGGTCACACAATTGGCGCTGGATACAGAAGGAAACGACGCAATGTATGCGAGCGCCGCTACGTAAATGACACATCGACGGGAAGACACGCAGGGATTTTTCCAGCCCGGCTCCGATGATGCCTCGCGCGGAAATATGGAGGCTAGGCCCGAAATGAATTCAAACGCCATCTATTCCCCCGCTATCTCATAGATTACCGATTTCACATCCAAAATATACTGACTTTATCCACGGAACCCACGGGCGGAATTTTCTGTTCGGGCGCGTGCCATTGGGTCTGCCAAAGCTGACCCTACGATGTTCATGCAGGACAGACACACCCACTGCAGCAGACTATACTGCGCAGCGGAACCGCCCATTGACGGAGGTCAAGTGACCGCCATGAACAAATAATGGCATCCGTCTCCGCGCAGCAGGAATATCAACATTAGCGCGGCCTGGAATTATCCGTGTGCCGCTACACCGTTACGTCACAAATTACTGACCGGTGCACCAAATACGGTTCTGTCGCAGTAAGAGCGATAGATCGGCCAAATCCGATATGGTATGGATTCCTTATCCAGCCTGCGAATAGAATTGCTGTGCGGGAGTTTGACCAACGCCGCCATCGTTCAATTGTCCGTTGACGATCATGTGCATAACTTCGATGCCGCCCAACAGGATGCGGGCACAACGAAAGTTCTTGAACCCAAGCGTCGGTCGGGTCCGGCGTTTTATCGCCCGATGATCCTGTTCGATGATGTTATTCAGATACTTTTTCTGGCGGACCTTGATCGGCACCTCCCGTGGGGCGTTGATCGCCCGCAAGGCAGCGAGATTCGATCCGCTCTTGTCGATCGTCACGGTCTCGGGGTTGCCATTCTGGCTGATTGCCTTTTCGAAATAGGCCCGGGCCGCAGCCTTGAGCCTGCACCAGCGAGACGACGGTCTGGAAACGTGGATTGATCTCGATGGCAAAGGCATCGCCTTGCGCATCCACGATCAGGTCGAGTCCGAACGTACCACGGTATCCGCGCGATCGCATGACGTCACCAACGCGCTGCGCTATACCACCAATCTGTTCAGCGGCACCCGGCGCCAGTTCATCCGGGTGCACCAACTGGTTGCCGCAGTGCGCGCCCCAGCTCGCCCCGAGGCCCATCACTCCAACCAACTGGTGCGAGAGCGCCGACACGATCGTCTCTTCGGGCATGATGCACGCGGTGACCGTCACCGGCAAGCCATGCACGTACCGTGCTATGCGCAACCATTCACCCGCACAAGCATCCAATCGCGCCGCTAGTTGCGCCAAACTGCTGACCATCCACGTGCCCCGCCCCGTCAGGTTGTTTTCCCGCCGTTGCACGACAAGCGGTTCGCCGCCGTACTCTCGCCACAGTGCGAACGCCTGAAACCCACCTTCGGCCAGGAGGGCCAGTGACGGGGGGACAGGACGCCAGCGGCTTTGAAGATCGATAGGACCGAGAGCTTGTCGGCCGCTTGCGCCACTATGTCACGGTCGGCCGCCAGCAAACGCAGACCCGGATAAGCAAGCCAGGGTCTCTCGGCATGGGCGTCTTCCGGGGCAAAGCTTACCGCGAAGCCTTCGAGGTGATGATTGCGGGGGGGCGTACAAGGCCCTCATAGTCGCAAGCGACGATGTGCGTGAAAGCGTGGAATATGCTGTCGGGCGGTGTCGGCCAGGAACTCGGAGCGATCAAACCAATGCACGGACGTGCAACACTCGTGCAACAATTGCTCCGCCTCCTGCGCGTCCAATCCTTCGATCACTAAATCACTTGACGGTAAGGCAGTCATACCTTCCCTCCCTGCATGACGCGATCTCGCCATCGGTCATCAAAAGGTGATGTCAACACCCTGACGGTGTCAGGTCTTTCCAGACACCCTGTAGTAGCTTGATTGAAATCCGGCGATCCAGCTATTTTTTAAGTGTTGTGTTTTGACCTCGATTAAAAGATTGGACTCGGCAATCTGTCCAGCGACGCGGGTGTGTATCGGCCCGGGCTGTTTGGACACGGTTTTGGGACTCAGGCGGCCTGTTTGAACATTCGCGCCTGACGGGCCTCGAGGGGTGACATGAAGCCCAGTTTTTCGCGTCGCCATTCTCGGTTGTAACGGTCCTTGAAGTCAACGACAGCGGCGCGAACGTCCTCGATATTCCTGAAGATACGCCCGTGAATCACCTGTTCTTTCATGGTCCGATTGAAGCGCTCGGCGACGCCATTGGTTTGCGGCTCGGCAACGAAGGCATAGCTGGGCGTGATACCCCAGAACTTGAGCTGGTTGTGGAAGTCGTCACACGTGTATTGGGATCCGTGATTCATGCGCAGCGTCAGTCCCACACCCATTCTCGCACCCACCCCGCCGAATTCGCTTTGCAGCCCCCGGGAGATAGGCTCGAGGGCCGCAAAGCGGTCTCCAGCCTTCACCGTATGGGTTCCTGCGCAATAGGCATCGCAATGATCGACAGCCGAGAAGACCCATACCAGGCCATCATCCACGGTTTTGATGCGCACCCCGTCGGTTCCCCACATCTCGTTGGGCGTATCGGTCGTGATCCGTTCGTCATGGAGATTGATCTCGCCGCGCGGGGCGCGGTGCGGCGAGACAGGGGCGTCTGTGGTCACAGCTTGCCTTGTCAGACGAAATACTGCGCCTATACTTGTGTTAATTGCCTGAGGAATACCCGGTTGCCGGCGGATGGCCTCCAGCGGCACGGACGGCCGATGTCTCTGATACCGCCCTCACCGGCGCGCCAGGGTTGTACGCAATACGACAGGGAATACGCAGGGGAGTCCGCGGATGGACATCACGGTTGCTGCGCGCGAGCCATCGGCTGGGATCCGGTTGATCACGAAGATCTACGCCCGCGTTCTGCTGGTCGGCTTTGCGCTGACGCCAGCCTGTCTGATCGCCTATCTGTTTTTCTTTCAGGACCCGGCACTCAAGTTCGAAAACCATCCCGTTCACGAGATCGCGATCGCAACTGCAACCCTCGAAGGGCTGTTCGTGACTTACGTGACATGGCGGTGCTACTGCTCGTCCGGCGAGCCGCTGTTGCGTTGGATGACGCTCGGCTTTCTCGGTTTTGTGCTCATTTACGCCCTGCACGGCGCCCTCACCGGCATGGCGCATCACAATATCTGGCTGTTCCTGCTTTATGGTCCGGCATCGCGCCTCGTGATGGCAGTCCTGCTGCTGGTTGGGCTTCTCTCATACAACCGGCCGCCCGACAGCGTCGGGAAGCGTTCCGATTCGCGCGGCTGGCTGGTATGGACCGCGCTGTTCGTCTGCGTCAATCTGGCAGTCGCCTGGGTTGCATACTCTCCGGTCGCGGGAAGTCTCGCTGTCCGCGTGTCGATGGAAGGGGGCGCAATGATCCTCTCCGCGCTGAACGTCGCGATGTTGATGCTGCGGCGTATCCGCACCCCGCTCATGGTCATCTTTGGTATCGCGGTCACGTCGTTTGAAGGGACTGTCAGTGTCGGGGCCTCGCAGTTCGGCCGCGACGGCAAGACACTCGATCCTGCGTGCGGCCGACATGCGGCTCTACTGCGCGAAACATCTGGGGCGCAATCGCGTTGTTGTTGCGTGAGTACCAGTGCCGAATATCTGGGGTGTGTAGCGGGCGCGGCTAGGGGAACGCTGAGCTCCTGCGGCGCCGCGATACGGACCAACCGACGTATCCGTCATGTGCCTGCGTGACCCAAATTGGCGTCGCTTCACCTGCCGTTTGGGCGACCGGTCAGGCTTCGCCGCAGTGCCAGCCAGCCTCGGCCGGGACTGTCGGTAGATACCTGCGAACATCGATCCGCCTTCAGGAGGGCGAAGTGCTGTCGCCACTTCAGGTCATGCTTTCCAATCACCCAGCAAGAAATGGTGCCGAAATGAAGAAGACAAACGGGGAGTGCTTTCAGGTCGGATGCACCATGTCGAACTTGATAGACCTGGAGATTGAACACATCCAGCACGCGATATCGATTTCAATCGAGCTTGTCGGCCCCGTCTTTCCTGCCACGTATTGGCGCCAGCGGTTGCATAGCCTGCTAGGTACAGGCCACGTCAACAAGGGCCAGTTAGGGAAGATCGACAGTCTGCTGCTAATGCTCGATCTGCACGAATTGAACGGTTCT
>NZ_BBJJ01000085.1 GCF_000739815.1 Paraburkholderia mimosarum LMG 23256 = NBRC 106338 | reverse complement strand
CAACGCGGGCTTCCTGTCAACGTCGCAACGGCTTCAGGTTGCGGCGGCGTCCTTCAGCTTCTTCAGCGCGCGAATCTTCAGCTTCACCGTTGCCGGCTTTGCATCGAACCAGCGCTCTTGACCCGTGAACGGGTCCTTGCCGAAGCGCTTTTTCTTCGCCGGGACAGCCTGGACGCCGATTTTCACCAGGCCCGACAGCGTGAACTCACCTGCACCCTTCTTATGCACCGAGCCCAGAATCGTGTCTTCGAGCGCAGCCAGAACGGCTTTGGCCGCTTTCGGCTCGACACCGGCTTGCTCGGCAACGTACGTTGCCAACGAGGCCTTCGTGAACGTTTCCTTCAGCGGCTTCAGTACGCCATTGGCCGCAGCCTTCTTTGCCGGAGCAGAAGCCTTGGGCGCGGCCTTCTTTGCTGCCGGCTTTGCTGCCTTCGTTGCTGCCTTCGTTGCGGCCGGCTTTGCAACCTTCGGTGCTTTCGTTGCGGTCTTCGTTGCCATGAATAATCCTGTATCAGGTTGAGAACCGCTTAAGACGGTGCACGACGCTTTGCGTTACTGCACCGTCTTAAGCTGGCGCCTAGCGTATCAACGGTGTCCGCGATTCGCAACAGGAAAACGCCTTCTGGCAGGGCTTTTCGTCATCGCCAGCGCAAGAAGCCGAGGACGTGCGCCCGTTTTCGCAGCGGGCGGGCCTGGGAACCGCGTGTGAATAGGAAGAAACGCCCAGCCCCTCGCGTCGGCGCAAATCCCGCCGCCTGCGCGCGCGCGTCCCCGGCTGCGGTCCTGAGCTCGATGCGCTCGATCTCGAACGTCGCCGACGCCGATTCGAGACATTCCGGGGGTATTCCGGAGTCGCGCAGGGGCACCATGATTATTGCGCACATGTTCCGCGACGTTCGTGGCAGCAGCTGCCCATCGAATTGAACATGCCACCTCACGGGTCCGAAATCCCCTCGATGATGGGATCGCCACGAGCCGGGGTGCACCTTTGTGCCCATCAGAATGAACTTAAATTTGCAACTCGCCAGGAAGTCGCCCATCCGGCCGCCCGCGACTTCCGAAATCCGCATGCCTTGGAGCGAGAACACGTCGTCAGCTAACGGCAGCGCGCGACATATTTGCGCCCGGCCTCGGTCTCCAGGGGAAGTTGCCCAACCCCGGCCTTGACCTCGTCCCATAGCGAGATCGACAGATAGCGGGTCACACGCAAGGCGCCGAACGCTTCGCGCGCTACCGCAGGAGCCACATGCGATTGCCGCGCAGGTAGCCGGCGTTGACGAGCCAGGTGAACATCGCGGTGAGAATGATGAGAGCCTGACGCTGGCTGGCCGGCGAACCAGCGGCCGGCGAGGGCGGCCATCCGACCGGACCCGACCCGGAGCGGTCCATCGTTTTTCTCGGTAGCGGCCATTCGTTGTTGGGTTTGGGCGTTGGTATGATTCTGATCTGATTGAGAAGAAGCGAGAATGAACAGCGAATGAGACTCGACATCGAGGGCAAAGCGGCCATCAGCGCGCCCACCCACACACAGATCGCTCGTGCGCTCAAGTCACTGCGAAGCTACGGCAAGTCGTCTTATGCGTCATTGACTGACGATGCAGGAAACTACGTGCAGGTTGCTGGCGGAGGTGCGAGCTGTATGATCGAGCGCTTCGAATTCGGGAGACAACGATGGAGAGGGTTCCACGATAAGCCCTCGCCTGTACGCCCGGATGGCACGATCCTGGTCTTTCGAGCGGGCAACGTCCCAATGCGCTCCGATGAATGGTTCATGGCTGACCAGGTCGTCGAAGTATTTCTGGCCTTCCTCAGCGGTACACCGTATCCGCCATTTATTCATTGGCGCTTAGCGCCGGGCTTTTGACCCTGAGACGCAAGTCGGGAGACACCTTCGACGGAGTTTCGCATTTCGAATTGTTGACTATTCGAACCTCCGGTGTTGCTGAACGGACAGGCCGGCTCCTGTCCCACGGTTCGTGAAGTTGAATTACCTCGGATCGTGTTCCGGTAACCAGCCCTCCTCGATCCGCTTTTTCAGCATCGTGTCATTCCAAGAGCCTCGAATGGGGAGTTTGCGCTGCTCATCGGTGATCGACCCGACGCGCCATTCCGTCTCGCCATCCCACAACCACCAGTCCACTACTTTCCCCACGGCCGGATCTACGACCCCAGCCCGGAATACGGGGATATTCTTCGAATGATCTGGAATTGCAAATCGGCCGACCTTTCGAACGATGCCGCGAGAGAACGCTGCGCCTGCAGGAAAGAAGATCCGGAAATTCGTTTCTATCGCGACGAGCGATTCCAAATCTGCAGGTGCGTCGGCAAACACACCCGGCAATACGCGGATCAGCGAGCCCATCGGAGCGACTTTCTTCACATACTGGAAGTATGCCTCGCCGCCGGACGTCCGGATTCCAAAGACGTCTCCTGAACGTATCACCTTGCTCTCCTTGTCGAGTTCTTCGGCGAGGCATTGTCAACGATCCGTGGGATTGAGTCGAGTGTCTCCTGTTGGCCCAGACTGTGTCAAAACCCCTGGCTGCTGGAAATTGACGACACCCTCTCCCGGAGCATGTTTCGACGGTGAATTGCGAGAGCATGAAACGTCAAGCCACCTGAAACAGATACGTCGAACTACTGCGCGGTTCGCGCCCCCCGAGGTTCACGCCCGCATTGCCTTTACCACCATTTCTGCGCCGAGCAGCCTGATCACCCGCTTCATGTTGTACGCGAGCACGTGCAAGCTCATCTCCGTGCTCACCCGCTCGATAGTTTTTGTCAGGAAATGGGTTGCACCCATCCACGCCTTAATCGTGCCAAATGGATGCTCGACAGTCTGGCGTCGGATTCGCATCATCTCAGGGGCATGGTCAAGTCGCGCCTGCATCTCGTCCAAAGCAGCTTCGTGTTCCCAGCGTGCCACGCGACGTTGAGGGCCCGGAGTGCAGTTCCCTTTCAGCGAACATTGCTGGCAATTAGAACTCCAATACTTACTGAGTTTCAGGCCACGCTCAACGGTCGAGAATCGCCAGATGAGCCGCTCGCCTGCCGGGCACCGATATTCGTTCGTCTTTGCGTCGTAAATGAAGTCTTCCTTGCCGAAGCGGCCATGCGCCGTAGCGCTCGATGTCACCGTCTTTGGAACGAACACGGTTATCCCGGCCTCATGACATGCGAGTATCTCTTCGCTCTTGTAGTAGCCGCGATCCGCAACTGCGGTGAGCTTGTCGATGCCCATCTCTGTACGGGCGAGCTTCGCCATCGACGTCAACTGATCACGATCAATGCCGTTGTTGGTGACGACGTGCGCGACGATCAGATGGTGCTTCGTGTCAACCGCCGTCTGAACGTTGTAGCCCACGACTCCGGTTCCTCGGGTCTTCATCGAACGGGCATCCGGATCCGTGAGCGATATCTGTCCGTCCGGTGCTTCCTTCAGCTTGACCTCGATCTCCTTGAGGCTTTGCATCTGCTCCTTCAAGGCTCCAATCTTGTCTTGCAATCGCTCTGTTCTGGCCTTCGCGATGGCAGGCTCCTGACGATCCGCGGTGTCCATCGCCTCGAGATAGCGGGCGATACTTGACTCGATGTCGCGCATGCGTCGTTCGAGCTTGGCACTCGTGAAATTGCGGTCGCGATGGTTCACCGCCTTGAACTTGCTCCCGTCGATTGCCACGAACGCTTCGGCGAAGAGGTCCAGACGCTGGCATAGCACGACGAACTCGCGACAGACGCTGCGGATCGCTTTGCCGTTGTCCTTACGGAACCGCGCAATGGTCTTGAAGTCCGGTGCCAGGCGACTTGTGAGCCACATCAGTTCGACGTTGCGCTGAGCTTCGCGTTCAAGGCGACGACTGGATTGAATGCGGTTCAGGTAACCGTAGATGTAGATTTTGAGCATCACGCCTGGATGATACGAAGGCCGACCTGTTAGCGCTGGCTCAACGCCTTCAAACCCCAGTTTGTGAAGATCCAGCTCGTCCACAAAAACATCCACCACGCGCACCGGATTGGTGTCTGTCACGTAGTCATCAAGCGCTTCGGGAAGGAGAAAGCTTTGCGTGCGATCTTCGCCTTGAACGAACCGCTTCATCTCGCTTCTCCCCGTTCACGATGATTAATTTTAGCATTCCGAATTTATGTTTTGACACTGTCTGGGCCGACGAACGCCACGGCAGCCGCCTGACGGCGAGAATTCCAGCTTGCATGGCCGGTGAAAGACTATTACGCAGCCTTCAAATCGTAACTCGCATGCCTTACTGTCCAACCTTCCGATGCACCATGTACGCGAGATAAGCGACGATCAAATCGATCTCGCGATCGCTTAGTTGGTCCCGCGGGAAAGCGGGCATGGTCCGACCGGGCCAGTCTCGAACCGATGCCGGATTGCGAATGTAGCGGTGCAATGCGGCGGGCTGGAAGTACTCGACTGGGTTCATCGGCACATTGAGGTCGGGACCGGTGTCCGCGCTGCCCGCGTGGTTGAGCCGGTGACAGGCGAGACACTGGGTGATGAACAGGCTTTGGCCCGCGCGGACCGGATCGGTTGCGGGGAGCGCCGGATCGATGGCGAGCACCGGCCAACGTACAGATGGCGATGGTTGCGTAGTAAGTTGCGCGATCTGGTAAGGCCATTGCTCGCTGCGCACGGATGCCGCCTCCCTGCCGACCCAGACTAGGTAGAACGGTCCAGCGCTAACAGGCTTGCCCGGCAGGTTCGGCCATGGCTGCGCCGGGTCCTCGACCGCGAGCCATGCGACGGCCGTCGCGGGATCACGGTTGCGCACGAGGTCCATCGGCAGTTGCGCGGCGAAGCCGTCGGTCGCACGTGCCTCCAGTACGCTGTCCGCAGGAAACGCCGCACCGTCCAGCAGGTTGGCCAGCGGAACTGCGCGGTACGTCGTCGACGTACCGTAGGCGACATCTCGCGGAACGCGAATTTCGGTAGCATCCAGGCGCGCCAGCAACGCCCCTTGGCTAAACGACTGGGTTTTGCCGCCGATCGTAAGCTCGATCATGGGCTGCGCACAATGCCCGATCACGCTAAGCGTCATCAGCAAAACCGCAAACAACACGCGTTTCGACATTTTTCCTCCGTGCATTGCTATTGCCGGTGACGTCTGCGGCAACTCCGCCGAAGCCGCGAATTCATTCGGCACCGTTGATCGGATTATGTCAGTTGTGGCGAATCGCCAGTAGCGCGCGTGCCGTCTGTGCGAGCCGGGCGCATAGAGGCGTGAGATGCGAACAGGGGTCTATCTTGCTTTCCCGCCTTGCATGACATCACAGCAGCCGCTTCACGTTTGCGGCCCGCACCCGACCCGGAGCGGCCCCTCGCATTTCTCGAAACCGGTCATTGAGACTGCGCTTGGCCGCTAAACGACCGGGCTCCACTTCAGCTAGTCGCACCGCCATAGTCTTTCTGCCAGTTGACATACGCTGCAGTACCCATTTCGTCGACGTTCGGCATTTCACCGACGTGGACGTGCTGGAAAAAGCTCAGGCAATGGCCCCAAGGCGATTTTTCGGGATTGGACTCAATCCAGCACGAATATCCCAAGCGCTTCCAATCCATCGACTTGTCATCATTGCAGCGCCAAAGGAGCTCTTGCGCGATTGCCTCGCACCAAGTCAAAGCTTCTTCGGCCGACTCTGCTTTGATAAAGACTCCAGTTGTCGATTCATAGTCTTCGATCAGTCCGCGCTCGAATAGCTGTCGCGGTTCAGGCTCGTGGTACTGGAAAATGACGAGGTATTCATGTGCCATGTCGTAGGGCCGTGTTTAACACTTCACGTCGCGTCCATTGCTACCAATTGTCGGCGATCTCAGCGGCGACGTCGACCGGCTGTTCCTGGCCGGCTAGCGCCCGAGCGCTATGCAGGATGTTTGCGGGTGATCTGCTTGGTGCGATCATCTTCCTCTATGTCATCAAGGGGACCCTTGCTTTGCTGCCCAGACATACTGGTTCAGTCTTCGCGAATGACCGACAGCATGTTCTGGATCCGGCTGGCGCTCGATCTTGCTGGCAACAACCGCGTATCTTGAAAAATAGGTAGTACGAGCCAGCGATCAAAGTGGCACGAACGGATGTTCCAGCCAGGCAACGACGCCCGCTCGGGCGCCTCGTCGATGCCCTCGGATGACGCAGCAGCCGGAAATTGACTGGCATCGTGCTCACTCAGGTGTCGTCGCCAGCTTGCGAACGGGCAGGTGCCTCAGTGGCGCGCAAAATCTGCCGGTGTCAGCTCGAGGCGTGTCGCGGGACGGGCGAGCAGTTTCCGTTCGGCTATCGCGCGGATGCGGTCGTAGCCGTCGCGGAAGGTTTTCAGGATGATGGCGTCGCTGGCGCGTGGTTCAAGCCAGAAATAGGCTTCCAGTGCCGCCATCGTGATGACGCATCCGATCGTGCCGTTTCGGTGTATGAGACAAAACGCCACGCCATGGCGGTTCGAGAGCACCTGCGGTTCAGAATCGGCGGTTTCCATAGGCGACGAGAACAACGCTCGGGATCGGGTGACAATCATTGTTGCACATGCCATGCATTTCAGATATCGGCAGAGTGAGCGGGTTGCACGGCATGGCGCCTATGTTCTGCGGATGCCGGCATGCGAGGCGTTCCCGATGCGGGTGATGTCTGACTGCCGGTGTCTTTGAGACGCAAAAGCCGCCCCGAGCTACCGCGCCTGATTATTCACCTCGCCATCGCGCAGAAAGACCGACCTGATCGGGAAGGGCGCGTGCCGCTGATGGGCACGTAACGGCGTCCGTTCCGCGCTGGCCGCAGGAATAACCTCGATTTTCAATGAGAGGGCTGGCTCAGCGGAGTCAATGATAAATCCGGCCCGAAACCGCAACTTGCGATACAGAAACCAAAAAGACTTCTGGCTGTCAATCCATGAATCAACGGAAACGTTTGCCTTTGTTGCAATTAAACTCGTTCACGTTTCGCGCACAAATTGATGGGCGATGACGAATAGATGCAGTATTCTTTTAAAAAAATGCGCTGGATGTGTGGGTGTTTGCATCGTCCACCAGCTCTTACCCCAGCCTTAACCCGTTTATGTACTGAGCATCCATCACCGGATTTTCAGCTTCGATAAGCATGCCCGATGCATTGCGGCGAAATAGAGCCAGTGCAGGCTTTAATCACACTGTCTTGCCTTTAAAAAAACAACCAGGAGTGCCATTTCGTGCAATACCTGAAGAACCTGAGAGTGTTAACCCAGTTGATGCTGGGCTTTTCCGCGGTCATCATTCTGTTGATCAGTCTGGGTGTATTCAGCCTCTTCGAGATGAGTGCTGAAAACAGTCATGTCTCGCAGATGCGCGACAACTGGTTACCCTCCGTACGCAGCAGTCTGCAGATGCAGGCGGGGCTGCGCCAGATTCGTCTTGGCGAATACCGCCTTGCGACTTCCGAGACCCCTGTTCAAATCCAGGATGCCGACACACGAATCGAGGCCGGCATCGCAAGTTATGGTCGCGCAGTCGCGGAATACGAGAAACTCATCTCCGAGCCGCAGGAGAAGGTGGCGTTTGCGGATATCCAGACGCTGATGCCGCAATACCTCCAGATTGATCGGCAGATCCGCGCGCTGATGAAAGCGGGCAACGGGGCCGACGCCATGGCCCTCGTCAGGGATCAGGCGGCTACGCTTCGCGATGCCATTGACAAGGACATCACGACGATTGTCGACGTCAATGTGGCGGGATCCAGGCGCGAAGGTGAAGCCGCAGACCAGGCGTATTCGCACGCGATTGCACTCGTGGTTGGCCTGATCGTCGCTGCGTCGGCAAGTGCGCTGCTGTTGGCGCTGGTCATTGCGCGCGGCCTGGCCAGGCAGCTTGGTGGCGAGCCACGCGAGGCGGCCGCGCTCGCGAGCGACATCGCGCAAGGCAATCTGTGCACGGCCGTACGGTTGAAGGCGGGTGATCGCAGCAGCCTGATGTTCTCGCTGGGTCTCATGAAGGACCAGTTGACGACAATCGTTCGGGGCATCCAGGCCTCCAGTGAGTCAATTTCGGTCGCTGCTGACCAGATTGCGCAAGGCAACACCGATCTCTCACGGCGCACCGAGGAGCAGGCGGCATCCCTCGAGGAAACCGCCTCCAGCATGGAAGAGCTCACCAGCACGGTCCGTCATAACGCGGATAGCGCAAGGCAGGCAACCGCGATGGCCGGCACGGCATCGGAAATCGCTCAGCGCGGCGGCGAAGTGGTCGGACGGGTGGTCGAGACCATGCAGCGGATCTCCGGGAGCTCGGCGAAGATGGCCGAGATCATTAGCGTGATTGAGGGTATCGCGTTTCAGACCAATATCCTGGCGCTCAACGCTGCAGTCGAGGCGGCCCGCGCCGGTGAACAGGGACGGGGGTTTGCCGTCGTGGCTGGCGAGGTCCGCACGCTTGCGCAACGCAGCGCCACCGCGGCGAGAGAAATCAAGGACCTGATCAACGAGTCGGTAGATCGGGTGGACGCTGGCTCGAAGCTGGTGGAGACAGCGGGCAGCACGATCACCGAAATCGTCGAGTCGGTGAAGCGCGTGACTGGCATCGTGGGTGAAATCTCGTCGGCATCGGAAGAACAGAGCACCGGGATCGAACAGGTCAATACGGCGGTAAGCCAGATGGACCTCGTGACCCAGCAAAATGCGGCGCTGGTCGAGGAAGCCGCGGCCGCGACGCAGTCGATGGCCCAGCAGGCCCAGGAGCTGCGTCGAGCCGTGGCCGTCTTCAGGATCGCCGATGCAGCGCCATCCGCGTCGCGGGGGATTGCCCGCCGCAACGAGCTGCGTGGGCCGGAACCGACAGTTCGCACGGCTTCCCGTGCAACGTCGACGAGGCCATCGCCAGTCAGTATTGCCAGCAGGGAGGCCGCAGTCGCGATGGATACCGGTGCAGGGGACTGGCAGACATTCTGAGTGGAATCCCGTCGATTTCGCAGCTTCACCAGGGACATTCGCCGAAAGCGCCCACGTAGCGCGAGGGTTGACGTTCGTGTTCTGTATCGGCTCGCCGTTTTGTTTGCCTGGAAGACGAGGAGTCGGATGTTGGGCAAGTCAGGTCAAGTCGCGATTTTTTGTTCCGGGGTATCAATGATGCCAACGGTGACGGAGCGGTAGTCTTGCCGGTGTCTCTCGGGCTTGGGTTGGCGAGGGTCGGTGCACTATGGCGCCTGTCGCTGGGGGCGAAGGGCGCGCCTGCCAATGTGCAATCCTGTCGCCTCGTTGTTATCCGGGTTGACGACGAGGCTGCCGGGGCTTTCGGCTTTTGCCTGAAGCTATGCGTCGAAGGCTGCCCGGGCGCCGTGGCCGTTCTCCTCGTTAACCACGAGAACGCTGGCACGTTACCATCCGGTCGGAGCTGCCGCTCCCGCCGGCGAACTCATCGACAGTGGTGTGATGCGGGACTCAACGACGAGCCATCCCGGTTCGGATCAGCGTCCTGCAAAACTCACTATCATGACCGTATGATTTCCAGACGGGGGAGATGGTTCGTGGCAACGTACAGGGAACTCAAAGCGCAACTTGCCGAACTCGAAAGCCAGGCGGCCGCCATCCGGCAGCAGGAGTACGACGCCGTTCTCGCCGATATCCGCGCAAAGGTGGTCGAGTTTGGATATACGGAGCGGGACATCTTTGGGATTCGTCGCGGCAGACCGAGGCTTTCACACGCTGTGTCACCCGCGAAGTATCGCGATCCGGCAAGCGGTGCCACCTGGTCTGGCAGAGGGCGCGCGCCAAACTGGATCAGGGACGTCAGGAACCGCGACCGGTTCCTGATTCGTGACGGGATGACGGACTGAACCCCGGGTTACTCACGGCAGGCGCAGTTCACCTGTGCCTGCGGTGAACCTATTCGAATGTAATGAACTGCGCCGACGACCACACCTTGCTGTCGTCACGCTGCCGCCCGAAGAAGTACACCGGTCGAAAACCAGACGGCGCATTTTTAGCGGCAACCTCGACACTGCCCGCGAGATCGACCGGCAACGGCTTGTCGGTCAGTCGCTCGACTGCAACGAACAATTCCGTGCCGCCGAGCGCATGTATCGCTCTGCCCCGCGCAAGCAGTTCCGCGCCGCTGATTTCAAAGCGAAATGCCGGCGCATGCGCGAACGGATTGCCTGCGAGCGGATCGCCTACCTTCACGAAGCCGTCGATCGTCCCTTCGATCACAATGGTCGCCGCAGCCAGATTGCTCACGTCGATTTCGATGCTGTCCGCGTCGCCGTATGTGTCGCTGCTGAATTGGATGTCCGTTGCGCCGGTGCGCCACGCGGATTCCTCAACGTGTTCGAAGCCGTGCGAACCAAAGTTGTGGATTGTGCCGTTGAGAATTCGGATGCGACCGCGCCACGCCGCCCAGCGATACCGGTCGCGAATGCGCGCGCCGCCCCAGCGCACGCGGATCAAACGCTCTGCATAGCCAAGTTCCTCATGCAGGTTGCGCTCCCATATCAGGCCGCTGTGATCGTAGGCGGCGACGTATTCCCAGCCGGCGCGTCCGAGCAGGCGGTATTCGAGCGTAGCCGGGCCGTGCTGCGTAAACGCCTCGCCTTGCCAATGATCGCCGCTGCGCACGAGCAGCGCGCTGTGTTCGCCTGTCGTCGCCCAGGTGCGGCGTGCACGTAGCGCCTCGCCGACCGTTCGCCGGTCGAGCGTATCGGCGAGCACGCCCGTGAGTCCGCCATGTACGCCGAATACCTGCACGCCCGGCGCACCGCCGCCGGGACGTCCGCGATGTTCGTCGCCGCTCGCAGCCACGCCGAGCTGGTAGCCCCGTGAGATGACGTCCTGATAGAGCCAGCCGAAGTGACCCCACGTGGAGGCGATTTCGACGAGCCGTTCGAGCTTCGGATGGTGCCAGTCCGGAATGTAGCGACGCCCACCAACGTGCGGCATGACGAGGTGATGTCCGGCGTCGTCGGCGTAGGCGTCCCATAGTTCCTCGACGGGCCAGCGGCCGAGCTCTACCCCATTGCCTTTCATGTCCTCGTTCCACACGAGCGTGCGGTTGTGCTCACCGCGCGCGTTGTACGGAAAGCCGGGACGTTCGTCGCCGAGAAATACGACGTTGTGATCGCCGCCCGCTGTCGAGCTGCCGCACCACTCCTGCACGGGATAGACGACGAAGCGGCCGGGTTCGTTGAACCGTTCGACGGCGTCGACGCCCAGTTGCCAGTTCGCATCCGTGATCTGGAAGTCGTTGGCCGTATAGCCGAGGATATCGATGCCACCGATATCGCGCGCGTACTGCGCGTTGTATGCGGGACTGTTGGTGCCGACAGTGTCGTGTGCGTGCACGTGAAGATCGGCATAGAGTGCGCGCGGAGCGGGCAGCGCGGCATCGACCGTGAGCCATGCAACGGCTGCGCGGATCTGCGGCCGCGCGGGCACATTCGCCACGATGGACAGAGTGCCGCGGTCCGTCGGCAGATCGTCGAGCGCGAGCGTCGCGAATCCGGACGCCGGGAAGGCGTGCTCGCGCTGATAGACGGTTGCCCCTTCTGCGTCGCGGGCGACCACGTTGGCGATAAAATTCGCGGTTACGGGTCGCGCATTCGCGTTCGCGCCCAGCTCGCGGCAGGCGTTGCCCCAGCGATCCTGCAACACAAGGCGAAACGCAGCGGCTTCCCCGGGCCGCACGAAGCGCGGCCCGTTGAGCAGCACATCCGAAGGATCGCCCGGATGGATGTCGATGGCAATGTCGCCTGGCACCGCGACGAAGCGTGACGTGCCCAGCGGATCGACGTAGAGGCGGAAACGAAAATTGTCTTCGGCAAAGGTCTGGATGCGCGTGCCGGGGCCACGGCGGCGATCGCCAAGGCGGATCACGATGCGGTCGCCCGCGTTCAGATACCCGTCGACGACATCGACGATCACGGCCTTCTGGTACGGCCGTTCATGGCCTTTCTGGTCGAACCGCACATTGAGCGCCTGCACCGTGGCGGGACTCTGGCCTGGCACGAGTGGCGCGGCGTGATATTCGGCGCTGATGTAGTTCGCAGCGGTGGGATCGCTTGTCTGGAAGAGCGCCCAGTCCGAGTAAAACCTGAACGTGGCCTTCAGCCACCCGCCATCGGCAATGCCCGACGAGCCGACTTCGTAGTCGAGCACGACTTCAGCCCAGCTGCCCGCTTCGAGCCGGGAGACATTGCAACGCACGCTGCCGGCGAAGGGGCGCTGTTTCAGTTGCTCATAGAGGCCGGCCGGGGCGACATGATCGCCAAGGCGTTCGCGCAGGGCACGCGCGCGGGCGTGCAGACCGGTTTCGTTTGATTCGCTCATCTGGGGGTGGGTATCGATAAGGCGGGCAAAGGATCGCGCGCACGCGCTCAGGCGAGTGCGCGCGAGCATTAATGGGCAAACGGCCAGGCCGCAGACGCGTTCCACACGGGCACGCCCATGAACGCATACCACGGTGCGATCACGCATAGGCCGTACAGGATCGCGATCAGCACCGAGACCACGCCGACGCGGGCGTAATCGGCGGTGGTGAACGCGCCGCTGCTGTACGCAATCACGCCTGCCGTGATCTGCGTGGGCAGCAGGTAGGCGAAGCTGTCGGTGTCGCTGACCAGCATCGTGAAGGCAACGGGATGCAGGCCAAGGCGCGGAGCGAGCGCGAGTGCGATCGGCGCGATCATGGTGACAGCGGCAACATTGGACAGCATGCCGATGCGGATGATGTGCGTGCCGACCATGACGATGCCGATGGCGAGCCACCAGCCATGTCCGTGTGCGACGAGGTAGATGTGATCGGCGGCCCATTGCGCGAGCCCCGACGAACTGATCGCCGCGGACAGCGAGAGCGCGCCTGCGAGCAGAAACAGTGTGCCCCAGATCGTGCGCTGCTCGACATCCGACCAGCCGAAGCGCAGCACGCCCGGCGCGAACAGGATGGCAAGCGCGATCAGCGCAACGATTTCCGAGGACAGATGATGCAGCGGCTCCGTCGCCCACAGGACCGCCACGCCCGCGAACAGGACCAGCACCAGCCAGTCATTGTGCGAGGCAGGCGGGAGGGCGCGACGCATCGTCGTGATCGCAGCGCGTCCGCCAGGAATCTGCACGGCGCGCGAACGGAAGTAGTACTGGACCCAGCACTGCGTGATGGCGAACATGCCCAGATACGGCCACTGGAGCTTGAACCACGTGAACCAGGAAATGTGGATGCCGAGCTGCTTTTCGAGCAGGCCTGACACCACCATGTTCGGCAGATGCGCTGTGAGAATGCACATGCCACTGATCATCGCCCCGTAGACGAGCGACTGGATCACGATGGCCTTTTTCGCGGCGCGCTCGCGCGGCGATTCGCCGAACAGCTGGACGATGCCGTTGGTGACGGGCAGCAGCGCGGCCGAGCGCGCATTCGCGGCGGGCACGACCATCGACATGACAAGGTTGACGGTGAACATCGCCCAGATCACACCATTGGCGGTGCGCACCTTCAGGCGCTCGAGCAGCGCCAGCGCAATACGACGGTCGAGGCCGCTTGCCTGCATGATCGCCGAAAACAGGAACGCCGCGAGGCAGAGAAACACCACGGGTGCAGCGAAACCGCTTGCGGCCTTTGGCAAACCCGGACTTGCGTGTGACAGCACAAGCAGCATCGGTATCAGTATGCCGCTCACGGCGACGGGAATCGCCTCGGTCACCCAGACGATCGCGACCCACGCGACCACGGCGAGCGTCGCCTGGCCGGGCGCGCCGAGACCGGCGGGCGTCGGCGTGAGCCACGCGATCACAAGGAAGATGAACCACGCGGCCACGAAGCCGAGGCGGGCACGAAGTAGTGCGGAGCCGCTGCGCGGGCCAGCATGGCCGTGAGCACTTGCGGCTACGCTTTCGCTCGCGTGGTGAGCCTCTGCGACATATGGTGGGCGCTCGAGCTGCGGCATATCGAGAATCTTGTCTGTCACGGTCATGCTTCCCTGCGTTCGTTTTTCGAGCCGATGCCGCGACCATCCGCGGTGCACGATGGCATAATACGTATTAATACAAGTTGGGACCATCCAATTGCTTTTCATATCGATATCGCGAATCGCGCACAAGGCGCGACGGGATCGCAGCGAGGGAGATCGATGACGCTGGTGCGAGAAGACGTGACGTCGCTCTATGAACAGATCGCGACAACACTTGAACAGGAAATCGGGCAGGGCATCTACGAGCCGTCGGGCAAGCTGCCCTCGGAAGCCGAACTGAGCGAGCGCTTTGACGTGAGCCGCGTGACTGTCCGGCTGGCGCTAGGTCGCCTGGTGGAGGCGCACGTCGTGGAGCGCAAGCAGGGCAAGGGCACGTTCGTGAAGCACAGGCGCCTGCAGCATCGGCTCGACGTGTTGCGCGGCTTTTACGACTCGCTGGCGGCGCAGGGTGTGCGGGCCAGCATGGAACTGCTGCGTATGGAAGCGTGCGCGGTGCCGCCTGGCCTGCGCGACACCTTCGCGGCCGATGTCACGCACTGCGTGTATCTCGAACGCCTGCACCGCGTCGATGGCGTGCCTGTCGCGCTCGCGCAGACCTGCCTGCTGCCCGAGGCAAGCGTCATCTCGCGCGAGGAAGCGCAAATCCTCCCATCGTACGAGATGCTCGAACGGTTGCCGGGCTGGCACATCGTCGACGCAGACATGACCGTGACTGCGGTTGCGGCCGCAAGCGATATCGCCGCGTATCTGGAAGTTTCGCCGCGCGCGCCGCTGCTCGTGCTGCGCAGGACTTCGCGACTCGCTGACGGGCGCGCGTGCGAGGCGACGGTGTTCCATATTCGCCCCGAGCGTTTCGATCTGGTTGTACGCAGCGGGCTTGAGGCGCGGGTGGTCGGGTAGGCGCGTCAGGGATCTGATCGATGTCCAGGCGGCCGATGTTGACCCCCAGCGGCCGCTCAGTCGGCGGAACGTATTTTTCCTAGTCCGTATTCGGGCCGAGCTTGCGCTAATGGCGACTGTGAAAACAGGTCAAAGGCTTGAGGGAGCAGTTCCGTGGCGATGCGCAAGGCTGCTACTGTCAGCCCCGGGGGCGATCAATAGCGCGAACAGCAATGCCACAGGCGATCAGCCTGTGCTGATCTCATCCGCTATATCGACGGTCGCAGTAGACGCGCCCCAGCAACGCTTTGGTCAACGATCAGGAAATGGGATGACAGTGATCGCGTCCGAGTTCAGGGCGAAAGGAAGGGGATCAGACGCACGCTTTGGCGCGCCAGGCCGATTGGCGTTCAAGGACGGATTCGGCAGTCTCGCCGACCAGTTGCTGATAGGTTGCCAGCGCAGTGGCGCCTTCAGTACGCCTGGATTGGTGGTGGTCATGTCGAAGGTCCTCTATCTGGCCGTCATTGCCGCCGGCGTTGTTGTGTTGGGCGAGATCCAGCGGGGCAGGGTGGCATGTGTACAGGCAAACTTGAGCGTCGTCGCAAGATGCGATCCGCACCTTACTGCCGCTTCAACCTGCGTGCAACGTGGGCCCCACCGCTCGCTGCCGTCAAGACGTGTTGTCCGCCCGACCGCCTGGCCGGCGGGTCGGCGCGACGGCGCTCGCCTGCCCGGGCCGCCGAAGTCTGGCGGTGCACGATGGTCAGGGCGGCCGGCTATCTGTCGCTGACGCTGCTTCGCCCACGATTGCCGGGACGGCATGATTCGCTGATGGGCGAACGCTGGATCGGCTGCCGGCCCGGCTTCTTCCTGCCGGTGCGCGTGCTCTCGCGCCTGTTCCGGCGCCGTTGGTGACCAAAGAACGATTGGACGAGAGCGTATCCTGGGCTGAACGAAGGCGTGTGGCCATATGTGTGCAGTAGTAGCCCGTCCTCGGCGTCCGCTAGCGGACACCTATGCCAAGGGCTGCGCGAGTCACGACAATGGTGAAAGCAGTGAGATGTGCGAGTCGGAACAGGCGCTTACTTACCCAATCGCGCTTTAACGACGCACCTGCGAAGGCTGCTGGGTTTATCCCTTAAGTTTGACCTACTTTTGTCGATAACTGATTGGGGTCACTGCGGGGAAATATACCATGGGCATGAACCGACAAGCCCGGTGAGTTACAGAATGAAATTGCCACCCGGAAGATGAGTTGAAGGGGTTGGTGGGGATCAAAGGCAAGCAATTGCGAGGGCGACCATGTGGTCTCGTGCGCATTCATGTGCCGGGCAATCGCGACTCGGTCGCTCGGGTCGACCTCAGGGAACAGGTGTAATTCGTGATAAACGGTGGGGGCGCAAATGTACGGTGCCATCCGGCCGGATATCCGGTGTCCGGGTATCCGCGTGCCATGCGCGCGAGACCTTTACCCATCCATCCTATCGCGATTCACGGATTCCCTATGCTCATCAAGAATGTTGCAGTCAGTCTCCCCTCGAGGGTCGTTACGAACGAAGAAGTTGTCGATATGATCCGGACGCACTCCACGGCTTTCGATGGCGACATCGACAGGACACTGCGAACCATCAAGACCCTGCTTGACCGGAGCGGTCTGGTCCATCGACGTTGGTGTGATAGCCATGAGTCGCCCATCGATCATGTTGCGATGGCGACGCGCAAGGTGTTGGCGGAAACGTACCTGAGGCCGGAGCACATCGAACTGTTCATTTTCGTCGGCATCGGGAGGGGGTTCCTTGAGCCGGGCAACAGCCACATGATGGCGAGTACGCTCGGATTTGGTAATGCCGAGTGCTTCGATGTTGTCGACGCCTGTATGAGCTGGACGCGCGCAATGTCGATTGTCGACAGTCTTTTCAAATCCGGCCAATATAAGAACGCCATGATCGTGAATGCTGAGTTCAACATGCTCGCGGGTGGTCCGCTCTATCCTTCGAATTTCGCGCTCAAGCATCACGCACAGGTCGAATACACCTTGCCGTCGTTCACGATAGGGGAAGCGGCGACGGCCACGCTGGTGGTTGCGAAGGAGCCGGATAACTTCAGTTTCGCGTTTCGCGGCAAGCCGGAGGTATCGGACCTGTGTACGATCCCGATTCCTGGCTACGAGGGGTATTGCCATCCCACCGATCGTATCGGCAAGAACGGCGAAATGCGGTTTACCTCGTTCGGCCACGAACTGCACAAGAACTCGGATGAGCTATCGGAAGTTTTCTCCAGACTGGCTGTTCCCAAAAAAGACATCGATATTGTCTTCACCCACGCCTCCTCGAAAGCTGCGTGGCATGGCTACGGCGTGAAGGCAGGCATTGACGATAAGATGTATCACATCTATCCAGATACCGGAAATCTCGTTTCCGCTTCGATTCCGGCCGCGATCTCGCTGGCCAGGGAGACCGGGAAACTGAAACGGGGAGACAGGGCGTTGTGCTGGGTCGGCAGCGCTGGCATGTCGTTCAATGTGAGCAGTTTCCGGTTCTGAGGCCGCGCATCGAATTATTGAGAACGATATGAAAGGCATAGCAGCAGGCGTTCGCCATCTGAAGCAGCGGATTCGCGACGCATATGGCATGTCGGACCTTAGCGTGCTGGCAGTTGGCGTTATCGGCGCAATCGGACATCCGTTGTACTGGTTGTGGTGGACGTACATCGACCCCCAACCGAATGAAAGCACGCCGATGCGGGTTATCGGCGCGCTCGCCTGTCTGCTGTTGCTTCTGCGACGCTTCTGGCCCGCAGCGGTAGCGCCTTTCCTGCCCTGGTATTACTTCCTGACGGTAGCTTATACGCTACCGTTCTTTTTCACCTACTACCTGATAACCGGCCACTATTCGATGATCTGGTCGATGGCGGAAGTCGGGATGCTGTTCTTCCTGATACCAATATTTCCATCGTTCGTCGTGCTGGCTCTGAATCTGGCCATCGGGGTTGGTTTCGCCATCCTCTGCGCGTGGACTCTCAATCCGGAGTCCCTTCATGTCGACGGCCATTTGTTGCTTTACACGTACCTGCCGGTTTTTGCGTTCGGCATCATCGCGGGCCTCACATTCAGCTACAGCAACATGCGGGGGATCACCGCTCAGGCGAAAAACGGCGCTCTTCGGGCGCTAGCTGGCACGATCGCCCATGAAATGAGGAATCCGCTCAGCCAGCTCAGGTACGTGCTCGATCGTGTCGAGGAGGCGCTGCCCGCGATGGCCGAGTCGAGGCCCTCGTCGGCGTTGCCGGTCGACGTGGTGGCTTCGCTCTCGCAGCATGTCGCGCATGGACAGCTGGTGATCGACCGCGGGCTGAGAATCATTGCGATGACGCTGGATGAGGTCAGCGCCAAGCCCATGCAATCAGACAATCTCAACTATGCGAGTGCGGCGGAGGTGACACGCAAGGCGCTCGACGAGTACGGCTTTAGCAGCAGGCAAGAGCGCAGCCGCGTGAAACTGATGGTCCTCGAAGACTTTACCTTCAAGGTCGACGAGACCGTCTATCTGTTTACCTTATTCAACTTGATCAAGAATGCGCTGCATCATATGGCGGCGCATCCCACGGCAACACTTACGCTGACCGTCGACCGCAACAGGGTTATCGTTCACGACACGGGACCGGGCGTCGCAGCCGAATTGATGTCCCATCTGTTCGAGCCTTTCCGCACACAGGGAAATTCTGCAGGTACGGGTTTGGGGCTCGCCTACTGCCAGCGTGCGATGCGCTCGTTCGGCGGCACGATCGAGTGCCGTTCGGAACCCGGCAAATTTACCCAGTTTACGCTCGAGTTTCCTGCCATCCCTGAGAGTGAAATCGCGGCTTACCGGCAGAAGCTTCTCGCGCGCGCCAGGGAGTTCTTTAGCGGCAAGGCGATACTGCTAGTGGATGACGACGCGGTAATACGCGAGAAAGTCTGCCATGCGTTTTCTGGTGTGGGCGCCCGGGTCGTCGAAGCGGAGAGCGGTGAACGCGCGCTGACGCTCCTTCGAGAAAGTTCCGCCTATGATCTCGTGCTGATGGACATCAATATGCCCGGTCTCGACGGCTACACGACCACGGAGAAGATCCGTTCCGACGCCGACCTGGCTCCCGGCAGCCTTCTTGTCGTTGGTTACACGGCCGAAGCTCACAACCTGGCTCGTGTGCTCGCGAAGGGTGCCGGCATGGACGCAACGATCAGCAAGTCCATACGCATGGTGGAACTGGTGAGTACATTGCAGAAACTCATGGAAAGCGGCGATCGCCATTTGCGCCACCCGCGCTTTGATGGATTCGCGGGCAAGACGATTCTCGTTGCGGATGACGACACCTACAGCAGGATGGTCGCGAAGAGCTATCTGGAGCGGTGTGGCGCCAGCGTCGTGGAGGCGGAAAACGGGCAAGGCGTGCTGGCGCGCCTGCAGGGCGGAGGGAGCGTCGACGCCATCGTGATGGACATGAACATGCCCGGCATGGGTGGCGTGGAGACGGCAGCGTGGATTCGCGCCCGTGTGGACGAGTATGGCGAAATGCCTATCGTGGCCTTGACCGGCCAGTCCGATATGGTGGCAGTCAGGGCCTGTCTCGCAGCGGGCATGAACGAGGTCATGACGAAACCCGTGCAGGTCGGCGTGCTCTATGCGTGTCTCGCACGACAGTTTGCTCATTCGCGTTTGGCGAGCGCCCTTGAGAAACGGGAGCGGCCGGCAGTGGCAGTCACGCGGGCTGCCGATTGGGTTGGAAATGGGGTTGCAGATCGGGCAGCGATCGCGGAGGACGACCTGCTTGATGAGGCACATCTTGACGAACTGGCGTCGCTCGATATGCTGGATCAAACCTTCCTCAAGGGCATTGCGCAAATCCGGTCGCTACTGGCGCAGCTTGCAAGCGGTGTGGAGACCGGTGACATAGGGGCAGTGAGCGCGGTGCTGCACCTTCTTTCAGGTATCAGCGGAAATATCGGCGCGAAAGCACTGCACCTGTATGTGAAGCAGATCTATCCGCGGGTCCTCGATGGCCAATGGCCCATCGAGACCGAATGGTTCGGCCGGACTACTGCACTGGGAAACCGCTCCGCCGACGCATTGCATCAATATTTTGTGGCTGCGATAAGCCCAGTCGATCAGCCGGGCGTATCGAGCAAGGACTGAGGTTCGAGCGGCTTTTCAACGTCAGTTGCCTTCGCATTCTCCTTGCGGAGCCAAAGCGCATGATGACGGTCGTGGTTGCGCCGGCAATCGAAGGCCCCTTCCGTCACTGCGCAACTAACAGTCCCCGCCACTGGCAGCCCCGTAACTGCCGGTTCCGGCGCCGTACTTCAGCGCAGGCCGAATGGTGCGCACGGTCGTTTGGCTCCGGTTGGCCGGGGCGGCTGGTGCACCGATGGTCAGCGTACCTGGATTATTCCGTCCTTGGTTGACGGACGACGCAAGGCCGCTTTTATGTCTCGGCCTGCTACGGCAGGCTTTTGACGTTCGGGGGTACTCTCAAGATTCGGTGGAAGAACCGGTCGCCGCAGCCTGACCGCCCATGACGCGATGCGGGACCTGCATGCGCTCGCTCTATCTCGCCTGGCATGAGCGAGACATTTTACAGACACTGTCTGGAAAATCGGCGGCACCTGAAAACGTCCACACACCGTCTGGATAATCCCTGCCGGCAGACCGGACCTTCGCCCCGGACGCAACGACGCCCGACTTCCTTTCACGTCAGCGTTGCGGCATGGCTGACCTCCCAGGAAAATAGTCCGCGCGACCATCCACGCTGCAAACATTCCTCCGGTAGTGTCAAGATTCGCGTGGCGAACCGCTTGACGTCTCGTGGAGGGCCGGTTTTGGAGTGGACCGGTCATTCTGTACCGTTGCTCGACGACAAGTCATCGGCCACTGCTAGCGCTCAGGCGTCGCCATTCTTGAGGCAGCTTGAGGTTGCACTCCCGTCATTCGAACGTTCACGACCGCGAATGTCGGGTCTAGCTGTCAGCGGATGCGTACTTGCGACCCCGATCCGGTCTTTCGATCGCTGTACAGACCGGGGACATAGCTGACAGGTGTACGGGGACATGGTTGACACTTTTGGGCATCCCAACGCCCGAATCCATCCATGCCCTGGAACGTAAAAGACACCATGAGCCTCAGACAGGAATTCGTCAGCCTGGCAGCCGCGCAGAGCCTGCCGTTCAGTGAGTTGTGCCGACGCTTCAACATCAGCCGCCAGACCGGCTACAAGTGGCTGGAGCGCCACCGCGACGAAGGCTCGGCGGGTCTGGCCGACCGCTCGCGTCGGCCGCATCACAGCCCCACGCGCTCGCCGGATCCACTCGTCGAACGCGTACTGGCGCTGCGTCGGGAGTACGACTGGGGCGGGCGCAAGATCAGGCAGCGCCTGATCGACCTGGGCCACAAGCAGGTTCCGGCGCCGGCCACCATCACCGAAATCCTGCGCCGCCACGGGATGATCCACGAGCGTGAATCTGCGCAGCGCCAGCACTGGCAGCGCTTCGAACATGAGCACCCGAACTCGCTGTGGCAGATGGATTTCAAGGGCGATTTCCAGACCCTGGAGAGCGGGCGCTGCTCGCCGCTGACGGTCATCGATGATCATTCGCGCTTCAATATCGTCCTCAAGGCATGCTCACGCACCACGACCGAAATCGTGCAGGCCGAACTGCAGCAGGCGTTTCGCTGCTACGGGCTGCCTGCGCGCATCAACACGGATAACGGCGCACCGTGGGGCTCGCCCAGCGCGCCCGGACAGCTGACGGAGTTGGCCGTCTGGCTGATCAGGCTGGGCGTGCATGTGAGCTACAGCCGGCCTCACCATCCGCAGACCAATGGCAAGGATGAACGCTTTCACCGCTCGCTGAAGGCCGAGGTGCTGCAGCGGCACGCGTTCACCACGCATGAGCATGTCCAGCGGGAGCTGAACCGGTGGCGTCACGTCTACAACAGCGAGCGCCCACATGAGGCACTCGGCATGGCCACCCCGTTGACACGCTACCGGCCCAGCCCGCGCGCGATGCCGGAGCATCTGGCCGAGCCTGAATATGGCCCGGGCGATGAAGTGTTGCTCGTCAATTCAAGTGGCCTGGTGCGCTTGCGGGGGCAGAAACTGAAGCTCTCGATCGCCCTCAAGGGGCTGCGCGTGGCCGCCCGTCCAAAGGAGGATGAAGACGGTGTAATCGAGCTCTGGTTTGCTCATCACCGTGTCGCGACACTTGACCTGAAAGCGGCACTGCCATGAGTATCATGGTGTCAACGATGTCCTCATACATGTGTCAATCATGTCCCCGGTCTGTACA
>NZ_BBJJ01000086.1 GCF_000739815.1 Paraburkholderia mimosarum LMG 23256 = NBRC 106338 | reverse complement strand
CACGGGTTGGGAACCCTGAAAGAGCTCGTCGTGCAGACCCACCCGGATGGGTGAAAGATCGATACCGGCGTTGATGGCGATGGCCTGCTGCGCAGCCTGCTGGAGAACGGTGTGGATCGTTGCCAGGCTGGTCGAGATGCCGAGCAGGTCGTGCATGAAGTGAGCGCCACGATGACCTGATCGAGCCAATGGCGGGTGACCGGCAGCATGAAAGGCACCTGATCTTCGGCTGCCCGCGTGGTATCAAAGGCTTCATCGAGCGCTGCACGAGCCGTGCCGATCTGTCGGTAGACCGTCGGGCGGCTCACGCCGTTACGCTCAACCAGCACACTGATTGGTTCGGTGCGCGCGAGGGCCTGAAGTGCGATCGCTTTGCGTTTGTCGTCGCTGAGAAGTCTGCCGACGGCAGATCGGGTGTTTTGAGTCATGGATGCCGCAGATGAAAAATTGGGGCACCATTATCACCTGGCGCTCCAGATGACCCCCAATGTGTAACGCAGCTTTGAACCTCGCCTCCTTCCTGACATATCGCGTCGAGCGTAATCACTGACGGATCACGAAATCGTCTTAGCCGCCGCCTTAATGTGGCGCGCCGTCGACGCGGCGGAAGAGTTCGGCGGTGTCCGATACCGCGTTGGCGGCGATACCATGCACGTGGAAATGAAGATCAAGAAACAGCTCGAATCGCTCAAGTTATTGGCACGCATCGGCGTCTCGAAGTCGTGTCGTGCACGGGGGGCGACGAACGGGTCGATCCGGGCATTGGCGTTCCATTGCGTGTCATCCTGAGCGTCGATTCGTGCGTCGCGAGCTTCACCGGGATGGCTCGGCAGGCGCGCGGAGCGGCTAGTGTCGATCCATATCAAATCCCGAGTGCGGTCATTTTCTTATAGAAGGTCGCGCGTCCGATACCGATCCGCGCGGCCGCCTTCGATACGCATCCGTCCTCGGATCGCAGTGCCGCACTGAGAAACCGCTTTTCGAACATCCGCAGCGCGTTCTCGTAACTTGTCTCGTTGATAACCAGGTCACACGCCTCCCCCTGTTTGCGGAAAAATTCTGGCTCAGCGACCGTCGCATCGATGTCGTTGACGAATGCAGCCAGCATGTTGGCGTCGATGCACTGGCGATCGGCAAACAACACGGCCCGTTCGAGCGTGTTGCGTAATTCGCGCACATTGCCAGGCCACGCGTGCTCACGAAGCAGTTGCAATGCATCTTCACTGAGTTCTGGACGGCCGATATGGTGGTTTGCCGCTAACTCATCGAGGATCATGTCTGAAAGTGCGGCAATATCGTGCGCACGCTTCCTCAACGGCGGTGTTCGAATGGTGAGCACGTTGAGCCGATAGTAGAGATCAGCGCGGAAGCGGTGTGCGGCGACCAGCTCGGCAAGCGCGACCGAGGTTGCCGCAATGATTCTCGCATTGCTCGCGACCACGCGATTCGAGCCAAGCGGCTCGAATTCCTTTTCCTGCAGCACGCGTAGGAGTTTGCTCTGCAGCGGAAGCGGCATGTCACCGATTTCATCCAGGAAAAGCGTGCCGTCGCTAGCCAGTTCGAACTTACCCACGCGGCCCTTGCGGTCTGCGCCGGTATAGGCGCCTGCCGCGGCGCCGAAAAGTTCGACTTCGAGCAGGGAATCGGGAATCGCTGCGATATTGACGGCGACGAACGGCTTGCAGGTGCGCGCCGATGCCCCATGTATCGAGTGCGCGATCAATTCCTTGCCGGTTCCGGTTTCACCCAGTAGAAGCACGGGAAAATCGACTTGGGCCGCGCGTCGCGCGAGGCGCTTCACTTCCATGCTAGCAGGGCTCGTCCCAACAAAATCCGACAGGCCGTAGCGGGGGCGCCGTGGCGTTAGCGCATCTCGCGTCCCGACGAGCTCTGCGTGCAAGCGCGAATACTGGCTGAAGAACGGGGTGAGTGCTTTCAATTTCCCAAAGAGGGCAAAGCCGATGGCGCCGATCGTGGTGCCGCTGTCATCCTTCAGTGGCAATCTCGTTACGATGAAAGGTTCATGCTCGGTTTCAAGTATATCGAGCAGAATTGGTTTTCCGGTTTCGACGACTTCTCGCATGAGACTGTTGGGGATAACGGCCTCGCAATCTAGGCCGATCGCGGTCTTGGGATCGGAAAAACCGAAGTGAGCAGCATATTTCTCATTGATCCAGACGACTCTGGCCTGTCGGTCAACGATCAGAGTGCCCTCGCTGGAATGGTTGAATGTTTCGAAGAGCGAACACATTGCGCGTCCCCACACATAGCTGTAGTCGCTGAGGATGGTGCCGACCTCGGTTGCCATTCGGATCTTCTCCTTCTGTGACACTGCCGCCCGGTCCCGCTTGCTCGGAACCGTCTCGGATTAGAGACGAAGGTGAGCAGTGTCTCAAGTTGTGGATTCGCGCGGGAGTGGGATTTCCACCTACCAATCCCGTCCTATCGCTTGTACCGGCACATTTTTCGGAAATGAAGTGTGGATTCCTCAATGTCGATTCTGGATCTGAATGGCGGAAAAAAAGCGGTGAAGCAGTCTTCGTTTAAGGACGCGCCGTTCGCGTCGGTTATATGGCTGCGACCAATGCAGTTTCGGCATGGATGCTGCTTGTGGTTCGCAGCGGTGCCAAGCACGGCGGCTCGTCCGTTTGCTTCTCAACGCAGTTGGCGAAGTGTCGCTTTGCTCCACCGAACCGGTCGGCCGCTCGATGTAGGATAGCCCACTACGTCCACTCGGCTTGTCTCATCCGCAGTATCCATACAAGTAAAGGAGACGCCATGCGACTGTTTTCACGACCCCAATGCCGATGGATCGTCGGATTCTTCGTCGCCCTGCTGACGACGTCTGCGATGGCCGCAGTGACATCCGGTCCCGGAACATGGAGTGAGCAGCAGACCTGGGCCGCTGATTCCGTCAACGGCGGCAACCTGACCGGCTATTACTACTGGCCGGCGAGCCAGCCAACGACTCCCAATGGCCAGCGGGCGCTGATACTGGTACTACACGGATGTTTGCAGACTGCATCCGGCGACGTGATCAACAACAGCAGTGCGGCCGGTTTCAACTGGAAAGCGATTGCAGATCAGTACGGCGCGATTGTTTTGGCGCCGAATGCAACCGGTAACGTCTATAGCAATCACTGCTGGGATTATGCGAACACGTCCCCTAGCCGTAGTGCCGGGCATGTCGGTGTGCTGCTGGATCTGGTCAACCGCTTTGTATCGAATTCGCAGTACGCGATCGATCCTAATCAGGTGTACGTCGCGGGCCTGTCCTCGGGCGGTGGCATGACGATGGTGCTGGGTTGCGTCGCCCCAGACATTTTCGCAGGAATCGGAATCAATGCCGGGCCGCCGCCGGGAACGACCACGGCGCAGATCGGTTATGTGCCAAGCGGCTATACGTCGACGACAGCTGCGAACCAGTGCAAGGCATGGGCGGGATCCAACGTTAGCATGTTCTCGACGCAGATCGCAGGCGCGGTCTGGGGAACATCGGATTACACGGTCTCGCAGGCGTATGGCCCGCTCGACACTGCGGCTCTTCGAATCCTCTACGGGGGTACCTTTACCCAAGGCGCGAAAGTGACGATCCCGGGCGGCGGAACGAACACTCCTTATTCCGACAGCAGCGGAAAGCTCCGGACGCACGATGTCTCGGTTTCCGGCATGGCGCACGCATGGCCAGCCGGGTCTGGCGGCAACAACGCTAACTACGTGGATGCTACCCACATCAACTATCCAGCTTTCCTGATGGACTATTGGGTCAAGAATAACCTTCGCGCGGCGTCCGGGCCGGCACCGTCAGGCTCCGCACCGACCGGCCTCGCAGTGTCGGGTACGACACAGACCACAATTTCGCTGTCGTGGAATGCCGTTGCTAACGCAGCCAGTTACAACGTCTATCGCAATGGAGGCAAAGTGGGGTCGTCCACGTCTGCCAGCTATACCGATTCAGGGTTGATCGCAGGGACGACCTATTCCTATACAGTGACCGAAATCGATCGGAATGCGGGTGAGAGCGCCCAATCATCGTCGGTATCTGCGACGACGCAATCGAGCTTCGCGTGTACCGAGACGACAGCCACTAACTATGCGCATGTACAGGCGGCCCGTGCGCATGATTCCGGCGGCACGGCCTATGCGGACGGGTCGAACCAGAGCATGGGACTGGACAACGTCTTTTATTCGAACACACTAGCGCAGACGTCGGCCGGATACTACGTCATTGGCAATTGTCCATAACGCGGGTCACGTGTAATGAAACACCTGAACGCACTGACAGCCGTCCAGTTGCACAACTGGCTGAGCTTCAACGAGAGAATCGGCACGACAGAGGGCGACGCGACTGGGCAACGATCTGTCCGTGCACAGGCACGACGTCGTCAACGCATCTGCGCGGTAATGCGACGTGGCGCGTCTCGGCGCACCCAATGATGCGTGGCTTGTCCCATACGCTGAATCCGCGCCCCAAAGCCCGGTAGATCTCCGGATTCCGGAGGGCGGCCAGCCGGTTGAGCATTGCCTGCGGAAGCTGTGCCTTTTCAAAATAGGGCGTGGTTCAAAACACGCGATTTTTGCGTTACAAGGACGAGCTGATGCAGCCTGCGTGGAAGCGCAGGAATGATGAGGACTACCACGCAAATAGAGGTTAGCGACGACCTTCCGATGTCAGCTTCGCTGCGGCTGGAGGCGGCCGAGTCCGAGTAGCGTAAGCTGTAAGTGGTGATTTCGACACGCCGAATGGAGAATCGTTTGCAATCAGCGGGCGAGCGCGGTCGCATCGCGACGGCCGAAGTCGGCAGGCGATGTCTGGATCGTAGCGGTGAACATGCGCGTCGGTCACGCATGCCGACGCGCATCCAGTCTGTCAGCCGGATTGTGCCTTTTCCCGTTGCTGTCGGGCGTAGTGGAATGGCAGCAGGTCAGTCACGTCTGCATCCGGTGCGCGCTGCGGCATTTCGGTGAGTATGTGCATCAGATAGTCGTATGGATCGACACCGCAGGTTCGGCGCGTCAGCATCAAGCTGTACACGGTGGCGCTCGCCTTCGCGCCATCCTCAGTATCACTAAAGAGCCAGTTTTTCCTCTTAGGGAAACACTTCCCTAAGAGGAATTATCAACACCCGATAGTTATCGAAGGTTCGCCTCCGACGTGCAAACAATAGTCCCTGTTTCCACGGTTAGAATCCGTGGAGCGCGTCCCGCAACCTTTCATAATTTGGAGTACTTTCCTCTTTCTGTCTTGTCGTTTTGAGGAGAGTCATCATGCCAACGCACTAACGCGTCAGACCCGGCCACATCCTTGCGCAACGGTGGTTTTCCGATACAGGCTTGGGGGCGCATGCGGATTCATACTGCCGATATCTGACCGAACGTGGATATCGGCAGATAACTGTCGAGAGCTATTTCCGGAGTGTCGCGCACTTCGTGCACTGGATATCAGGTCAGGGATTTGGCCTGCGTGAACTCAGTGGACCATTGATTGATCGATTTCTCTACGACCATCTTCCGCACTGCCATTGCACGGGCAAATGCAAAAGAACGGGAGCCGACATGCATGCCGCATTGATGCGTTCCTTGGAGATGCCGGATGTCACCCATGCACAGCCAGTTTCGAATGCGTCGGTGTTCATCGCACGAGAGCTTACCGATTTCGATTACCACTTGATGGAAGTTTGCGGGCTCGCCGATAGCACCCGAAGTGCACGGAAGCTACATGTCGGAGAATTTCTCGTTGATCGGTTTGGTACCCGCAAGGTCGACATTTCCAGGCTCAAGCCGGATGATGTCTCCCGCTTTGTCCTGCACCGCACACGTGGCCTCGCACCCGGTACCATCAGGGGCGTGAGCAATTCGCTGCGCCGCTATTTCCGATTCAAGGCCAGTCACGGCATCCCAACTACAGCGCTCATCGCCGCATTGCCGCGTGTACCTTCATGGCGGCTCGCAGGGTTGCCCGATGTGCTATCGGCTGTGGAGATCAGGCAACTGCTCAGTGCCTTTGACCACAACAATCCGACCGGCATGCGCGACTATGCCATACACGTTGTTTGCTGGACCTCGGCTTGCGACGCACAGAAGTCGCTCACCTGTGCCTTGGTGACATCGACTGGCGTGCTGGGACGTTGAATTTGCACAGTAAGGGCGGTCGAATTGACATCGTGCCGTTGCCTCAACAAGCCGGCGAAGCAATCGCTAGGTACCTGCGGGACGGGCGACCTCAAACGACGCGGCGCGAGGTTTTTGTACGCCATCGTCCACCGCTCAATACTGAAGCCAATCTGGACATCGTGAGAAACGCGGTGCGCTACGTTGCGGACTTCAGCAACGCGTGCGCGGGACGCACGTCTTCCGGTACACGATGGCATGTCGGATGACACAAGTCGGCACCCCATTCAATGAAATCGCCGACGTACTAATTCGATTCCGCAACGGAGGTTCCTCCTCGATCGCTGTTGGGTCCGGCACGTCAGATTGAGACAGTTCCTGTCCAACCGTACCATGTGGAGAGGTGTTCCTGGAGTGCGGCACGATGACTTGCCGCTTTCATTCGATGTCTGGGCAAAGCAAAGTGCTGCCGGATCGGGCCGAACCGTGAGAGAAACGCCTGAGCGCGACGCGCATCGCGAAAGCCGAGCATTTGGCGTTCGCGTCTGCGGGTCGGCTGGTGGCTGTTCTCGGCGCGGTTGTTCACGCGTGCAGCCGCCTTGACGAAAACGTGCTTCACGTGGGCGAGCTGCGGGATCTCGGCCTTCGCTGCCGGATAGCTGCGTAGCTGGTCAGTGACGATCCTGCGCGGCACCGGGTTTGATCGCAGCATCCGCCGGAAGAAGCGCTTGGCCGCGGCCGTGTCGCGTCGTTTTTGCACCAGAACGTCGAGTTCAGTGCCATGCTCATCGACCGCGCGCCACAGCAGATACGGCTCCCCGCGCAGCGTCACGAACATCTCATCCAGATGCCATGTGCTGCCCCGCTTGCGCCGCGCCGCCTTTGCACACTGGGCGAATCCAGTGCCGAACTTGTCGCACCAGCAACGGATTGTTTCGTACGTGACGACGACACCACGCTCAAGCAACAACTCCTCAATATCGCGCAGGCTCAGGCTGAACCGGAAATACCAGCGAACCGCGCAGCTGATGACGATGGCAGGGAAGCGGTGACCGTGATAAAGCGACTTTCTTTTCTTCATCGCTTCATTCTACCCCCGCTACTGCGTCAACCTGACAGAGCCGTCGTGAATTGTGAACATCGTCCGCGCACGTGATATTTGCATGGGACCGTCATGAGTTCGACACCTGCTTGACTCCCCTTCGCTTGTCTATTTTTCAAGCACGGTGTGCGGCTTCCGTGACGGGTAACGTTCCTTCGATAGGTATGCGCAATGTGTCAATAAAGACTTCTCTGGCATGTGAGTGCGGGTGACCCTCGCTCCACAGGGCGAATATCCCAACCGATACAGTTTGAGTAATGGGGGAGATGGTGACCGGTTCCCCAGGTGCACGCGCGGTCAGCTCATCAAGCAGAACATGGCCCAGGCCTCGTGCAGCAAAGCTACGCGCGAGATACCAAGTGCAGACTTCAATCGACGGAGCGTATTCGGTCAAACCGTGCGCAGCCAGTGCGCTACCTATTACTTCCCCGAGTGGGTCCTCCGTCCCGATGCTGATACAGTTTTCGTTTGCTACAAAGGCCTCAAGCGAAGAGGGTAACTCTCTGTCGTTATGGCCGCGGGCGGCGACCATCACGACACGTGAGCGCGCAAGTTCCACCCGTTCTATTCCAGGGCGAGACGGTGGATCGATTGCGACGGCAAGGTCCAGATCGCGCGTCAAAAGGCCTGCGAGAAGGTCGTCAGTGTGTCGGGTGTCGATTCTCAGGGACACGTCTGGACAGACTGCTCGAAATCGTTCGACTGCACACGGAATCAGGCTCAAGCCCAGGCTTGGGAGCCTCAACCAGCCGATCCGTATAGCGTATCGATACGTATTGCACGCCGCGGTCGCTGTGATGGATCAACCCGTCCTGCTGCGCCGGCTGTCGTTCGTACAAGGCCTGCTCCAGGGCGTCCAGAACAAAGTCCGTGCGCGCCGCGCTCGACACACGCCAGCCGACGATGCGCCGGGCGAACACGTCGATGATGAACGCGACATAGACGAAGCCTTGCCAGCTCGATACATAGGTAAAATCTGACACCCACAGCGCATTGGGTCGTTCGGCCGTGAATTGCCGCTTCACCAGATCCTTCGGGCACGGCGTCGAGCCATCGCTCACTGTCGTGCGTATCGTCTTGCCGCGCACCACGCCGCGCAGGCCCATCTGCTTCATCAACCGCTCGACCGTGCAAGCGCGCCACGACAATGCCTTCGCGCTTCAGCAATTTCCTGGTTGACAGATCCATTTATGATTTTCTAGGATGCATACATCGATGCACACATAGAAGCACGCAATGATGTGTGGTACACGTGTTCCGTCCTCGGAAATACCCTTAAAGGAGAGGTCACCATGGTTCGGCTGTCCCGTTTTGTCCGTCAAACGTTCCTGTCGTTCGTAGCGGTAAGTTGCGTCGTTGCAAGCGCGCCGTCGCACGCCGACGGAACCGCCGGCTGGGAAAGTGTGAAGGAGGCTGGCGTCCTGCGTTGCGGTGCCGCGGTTGCGCCGCCGTACGTCATGCGCGACCCGAAGACGGGCGAATACAGCGGCTTCTTCTCGGAGTTGTGCCGCAACTTCGGCCAAAACGTGCTCAAAGTGAAAGTCGAGTTCGTCGATACCACGTGGGACAACATCGTCGCCGGTCTTCAGTCGAACAAATGGGACCTGTCGATGGCGCTCAACGACACGCCGGAGCGGGAGAAAGCGATCTCGTTTTCCGCGCCCGCAACGGACTACAACGTTTCGTTCGTCTACAACAGGAACAACCCGAAGATCGCGAAGGGCGCCCATTCCATCGCCGAAATCGACAAGCCGGGTGTGACGGTCGCGGTGATGTCGGGTTCCGCGCAGGACAAGGCGATCACGGCCGTCTTCAAACAGGCGCAAATCATGCGCTTGCCGGGTAACGACGAAACCCGCCTCGCACTGATGTCCAAACGCGCCGACCTTCTCGCCGACGCCAACACTACGAACATGCTGCTGACGGAGGCGCATCCCGACTGGGCCGTCGCGATTCAGCCGAATCCGCCGCTCGCGCAGCAGGAAGTCGCTTTCGGCATCAGGAAAGACACGCCAGCTGCCGACATCGCGGTACTTAACAAGTACGTGAGCGAGCAGGTCAGTTCCGGCGCGGTCAATCGCCTCATCAAGACCTCCGTTCAATCCATGCTCGCGTCGAACAAGTGACGCTTGCTGCCATGTCGCGAGTGAGCGCGTTCGCTCGCTCGCGGCTGGCAGCGCGATTTGCGTCTATGTGGCCGGTACCAGACGCAACGACATCGGCACATCCACGGTCGCGGGCCTCGACTCACCTTCGCGCGCGTAAGGCGCGTCCCGCTGGAGAGACTTCATGCTGTCATCGCAAACCATGGTTGCCCAATCTCACACGCCACCGGCTGTGGTGGACTTCACGCCGTCCACGATGGGCGATTTCGTGCAATTCGATGATGTGTACAAGTCCTACGGCGAGAACCTGGTGGTCATGGACCACATGAATCTCGACATGCGCGCCGACGACCGCCTCGTGATCATTGGCCCGAGCGGAAGCGGCAAGAGTTCGCTGCTGCGCGTGATGATGGGACTGGAAGGCATTCAGGGCGGACGGATCGGCTTCCAGGGCAAGCCGTATATCTACGGTGCGGACTCGGGCCGCTCGAAGCGCATCGACGCCCGGCTGCAGAAGCAGATCGGGATGGTGTTCCAGCACTACACGCTGTTTCCGCATCTGTCCGTGCTGGGCAATCTCGTCCTCGCGCCGATGAAGGTCGGTGGCCTGTCCAAAGCGCAGGCCACCGAGCGCGCCCGCATGTATCTCGCGCGGCTGGGTCTGGAGAGCAAGCTGCATGCGTATCCGAGCCAGCTTTCGGGCGGTCAGAAGCAGCGTGTAGCGATCGCGCGTGCGCTGATGCTTGAGCCGAAGCTGATGCTATTCGACGAAGTGACGTCAGCACTCGACCCGGAAATGGTCATCGAAGTGCAGAACGTGATGCTGCAACTCGCCGAACAGAAGATGGCGATGATCATCGTGACGCACGACATGCATTTCGCCCGCGATATCGCTACGCGTGTGGTGTTTTGCGCGAGCGGAAAAATCGTGGAGCAGGGCGCACCCGCCGACATGTTCAGGTACCCAAAGGAAGCACGCACCCGCGAATTCCTCGAGAAAGTGCTGCATCTCGACTGAGGCCCGCGATGAACTACCACTTCGATTTCGGTTTTCTGGCGGGAAGCGCGGACGCGTTGCTTGCCGGGCTCAAGGTCACGCTCGAACTGGCCATCGCCTCGAACGCTATGGGGCTCGTGCTGGGCTTCTTCCTGTGTCTGCTCGCGATGAGCCGCTGGACCGCGGTTCGCTGGCCCGCTCAACTCTTTATCGAGTTCTTTCGATGCACGCCGGCGCTGCTGCAGATCGTCTGGTTCTTCTACTGCATTCCGATGATGGTCGACGTTTTCATCGACCCGATCATGATGGGCGTGCTGGCGCTCGGCCTGAACCTGACAGCCTTCAACGCCGAGGCTTATCGGGCCGGTGTGCAGGCAGTCCCGAAAGAGCATCTCGATGCCTGCATCGCGCTCGGACTGAAGCCGTGGCAGCGCACCTTTTATGTGGTGCTGCCGCAGGCGCTGCGCAGTGCGATGCCCGTGCTGATGACCAACGGCATCGGCAGCCTGCAGCAGAGCGCGCTGGTGGCCATCGTGGCCGTCGCGGACCTGATGTATGTCGGCAAGAGCCTCGCGACGCAAGCGTATCGTCCGCTCGAAACCTACACGCTGGTCGCACTCATTTACTTCGCGCTCTCGCTGCCGATAGCCAGGCTGGTGCATGTGATCGAGCGTCGTCAGGACCTCGCCGTCCGCCGTTGAGGAGAAGACCATGCACCTTGAATTTTCCGCCGTGCTGCCGTACTGGCTGGTATTGCTCAAAGGGCTCGCGCTCACGGTTGCATTCACGAGCAGTTGCGCGGTGATCGGAAGCCTCGCGGGGTTCGTTCTGAGCCTGTTGAGAATGTCGCCTTCGCGCTGGATGAAAGCAGCGACGTCGCTCTACGTGGAGTTCTTTCGCGGCACGCCTTTGCTGATCCAGCTTTTCTGGGTGTATTTCTGCTTCCCCGTGGTTTTCCGCGTGGAGATTCCGCCGTATCTGTCGGTAGTGATTTCGCTGACGCTGTACATGGCGGCCATCACCAGTGAAACATTCCGCGGCGCGCTGAAGTCGATTTCGACCGAGCAGCATGACGCCTGCATCGCGTTGAGTCTGTCGGCGCACGCGAAGATTCTCTACGTGATCTTTCCGCAGGCGCTGCTGCGCGCGATTCCGCCGCTGCTGTCGAACATCGTGAGCCTGTTCAAGGAGAGCGCGTTGATTTCGTCCGTCGGCGTCGCCGATCTGATGTTCGTCGGCCAGAGCATTTCGACCAGTACGGCGCGGCCGGTCGAGTTTCTCACCACCGTCGCGATCATTTACTTCCTTGTCGCATTCCCGCTGACGCGTCTCGTCGGCGTGGTCGAGACACGCCTGCTTTCGCGTTTTGCCTGATACCCCAACCAGTCCATCGTTAAGTGGAGAAACAATCATGCAGATGAAGGGAATCCTGCCCGCACTCGTGACGCCGTTCAATGCCTCGGGCGCCGTCGATCACGACACCCTTGCCAACATCCTCGAATTCCAGCTCAAGGCGGGCGTGACGGGCTTCGTACCGTTGGGTTCGACGGGCGAATACTATGCACTGACGCACGACGAACGCCGCGCGATCCTGAAGACCGTGCGCGAAGTGGTCGGCGGGCGCGGCACGCTGATCGGCGGCGCGAACGGTTCGAGCACGCGCGAAGTGATCGAGCAGACACGTCTGGTGCGCGATGCGGGCTACACGAACGTGCTCATCGCGCCGCCGTACTACGCGTTGCCGTCGCAGGAAGAACTGATCGGCCACTACGAGGCGATTCTCGAAGCGGTGCCCGACGTCAACGTGATCCTCTACAACTATCCGGTGCGCACCAACGTCGAAGTGGGCTTCGGCGTGCTCGATGCGTTCAAGGACCATCCGCGCGTAGTCGGTATCAAGGAAAGCAGCGGCAATCTGCTGCGTGCCATCGAGATCGGTGAGAAGTACAAGGGCAACTACCAGCTGTCGTGCGGTTCCGACGATCAGGCGCTCGACTTCTTCCTGTGGGGCGCAACGAGCTGGATTTGCGGTCCCGCAAACTGCTTCGTGAAGCAGGTCGTGGAGTTCTATAACAGGTTCGCTGCCGACGATATTCGCGGCGCGCAGAACGTGATGCGCACGCTGTTCCCCGTCATGGCGACGATGGAAGCAGGCAAGTTCGTGCAGAAGGTGAAGTACGGCTGCGAGCTGGCCGGCTTCAAGGTCGGCGCTGCGCGCATGCCCCTGAAGCCGCTGACCCACGAAGAAAAGGCCGACTTCCGTGGTGTCTTCGAAGCAGTACAGGCCTGACGACCGTGCCGGCGGACCAGGCCGCCGGCTTTCCTCTTTCGGGACAATCGAATGAGCAGACACCGTTTCGTGAGCATCGAAGGGCATACGGAAGGTATGCCCGTGCGCATGTTGATCGACGGCATGCCGGCCCTCGCAGGCGCGACGATGGCAGCGCGCCGCAAGGCGTTCGTCGAGAGCCACGACTGGATTCGTCGCGCGCTGATGCTCGAACCACGCGGACATGCGCATATGTCCGGGACGCTGCTGTATCCGCCCGTTTCCGCCGACGCGGATATGAGCCTGCTGTTTATCGAAACTTCAGGATGTCTGCCGATGTGCGGCCATGCGTCGATCGGCTCGATCTCGTTCGCGCTCGAAGCGGGACTCGTGCGGCCGAAGTCGCCCAGCACCGTCGTCGTAGACGTGCCTGCGGGCAAGCTTCACGCGCGCTACGAGATGGACGGCCAGCGGGTAGCGTCGGTGCGCTTCACGAATGTGCCGAGCTTTCTGCTGCATCGCGATGTCGAGATCGTGCACCCGCATTTCGGGCGACTCACGCTCGATATCGCATACGGCGGAAACTTCTATCCGATCGTCGAAGTCCAGCCCAACTTTCCCGGCTGCGAACACTTCTCGCCGGACCAGCTGCTTGCGTGGGGCCGCCAGATGCAACAGGCGGTGAACGAAGCGCTCGACGTGGTCCATCCGGACGACCCGTCCATACGCGGCGTCAGACACGCGATGTGGACGGGCGCGCCCGTCTCGGATGACGCCGATGCGCGCGCGGTCGTGATCGCAGGCGACAGTCTGATCGACCGCTCGCCATGCGGCACGGGCACCTCCGCCCGCGTTGCACAGCGCTACGCACGCGGACTGCTCGCGCAACGTGAAGCTTTCCGGCATCAAAGCCTGATCGGCAGTTGCTTTACGGGCCGCGTGGAAAGCACGACGAGACTCGGGAACGGTCTGGACGCGGTGTTGCCGAGCGTCGAAGGACGTGCGTGGATTACCGGGCGGGCAGAATACTATGTCGACGATACCCAGCCCTATGCTCATGGTTTCAGCCTGCAGGAGTACGCGAATTGAACGCCGTTCCTCGCGACACTGTTTCGCGTGACACGCTGCCTGCGAGCCGGGAATCTGCCGTCGTGATCGGCGGTGGCATCGTGGGCGTGTGCTGCGCGCTCTATCTGCAGCGCGCCGGATACGTCGTCACGCTGATCGACCCGGAAGCGCCCGGCAACAGCACGGCGAAGTGGAGTTGCGGCCAGATGGCCGTGAGCGAAGTCATTCCGCTTTCGAAGCCCGGCGTGCTGATGAAAGTGCCCGGCTGGCTGTTCGACCGGAAGGGACCGCTATCGCTTCGTCCCAGCGCGTTGCCGGACATCGTCCCGTGGTTCGTGCGCTTTCTGATGTGCGCGCGGCACGCGAAGATCGTCGAGATTGCCCAGTCGATGGCGACGCTGACGCACGACGTCTACGCAGACTTCGCGCCGCTGCTCGACGCCTGTGACGACAAGACCCTGATGGGCGAGCGGCCGATCCTCGAAGTATTCGACGATCCCAGCGCGCTCGCGCACGAGCAGCCGCATCTGGATCTGCGCGAGTCGCTCGGCTTCAAGTCCCAGCGGCTGAACGCGAAGGAAATCGGCGATCTGGAACCGGCGTTCGCAGGCAGGTTCTCACACGGGCTGATGTTTCCGGACTGGCGTGCAGTGAGCGACACGATGGGCTTCATCGCGGCGCTCACGGCGAGTTTCATCGCGCAGGGCGGCTGCCGGATTCGCACGGAAGCGGATCGCATCGACGAATCGAATGGCCAGGCGACGGGCGTCACGCTGGCCAACGGCGAGCGCATTGCCGCCCGGCATGTGATCGTCGCCGCGGGCACGGGCGCGCGGCGCTTCTTCCGTTCACTGGGGATCGACGTGCCGCTGACGGGTATCGCCGGATATCAGGCCGTCGTCTCCGACCCGGGCGTGGAGATCCGCCACTCGACGATCTATGCGGATGGCGGCTTCTGCTTCACGCCGATGACGCGCGGTCTGCAGATCGGCGGCACGATCGAGTTCGCAGGCCACGGCGCCAAACCGGACTTCAGGCGCGCGGACATCATTCTCGACAAGGCGAAACGCGTGTTGCCCGAAATGTGTACTTCGCAGGTCGAATACGGCGTCGGTTATCGCCCGTTTTTGTCGGACACGAAGCCGATCATCGACCGTTCGCGCAGACTGTCGAACGTGTTCATGGCATTCGGTCACGGGCAGCTCGGCCTCACGCTCGGCGCAACGACGGGACGACTGATTGCCGATCTGGTCGCCGGACGACCGACGAAACAGGACCTCACGCCGTTCAGTGCTTACCGCTTCTAGAGTCACCATCACGGAGAACACGATGCGTTGGAACAGGACGTTCACGATGGTCGGATGTCATGCCGAAGGTGAAGTCGGCAACGTCGTAACGGGAGGACTGATCGATGTGCCGGGCAGCACCATGTTCGAGAAGATGCTGTATCTCGAAGAACACGCAGACGAGCTGCGCAGGATCTGTCTCTTCGAGCCTCGCGGCTCGGTGAATCACAACGTCAACTTCATATTGCCCGCCACGGATCCTCGTGCGCAGATGGGCTATGTGATCGGTGAATCGACGGAGTACGTGGCGATGTCCGGCTCGAACACGATGTGCGTCGCCACTGTGCTGCTCGAAACGGGCATTCTGCCGATGCGCGAGCCCGTCACGGAACTGGTGCTGGAGGCGCCCGCTGGACTCATTCATGTGAGATGCGAGTGCTCGAATGGCAAAGTGACGCGCGTCGAGTTCACGAACCAGCCCGCTTTTGTCGCGCGTCGGGATGCGTATGTCGAGGTGCCCGGTGTCGGCAGCATCGCGATAGATGTTGCATACGGCGGCATGACGTATGCCCTGGTCGACGCGCAGGCGCTCGGTTTCGATATCGCACCCGACGAAGCGCGAGACCTTTGCGAGCTCGGCCAGAAAATCAAGGCGGCCGCCGTCGAGCAGTTGCCGTTCTCGCATCCGCTCAATCCTCTGATCAAGGGCGTCACGAATAAGCAGTTCATGGGCCCGTTCCGGCGGGAAAACAGCAAGCTGTTTGCACGCAACACCGTCGTCGTGTCGCCGGGGCGTTGCGACCGTTCTCCGTGCGGCACGGGAACGTCGGCACGCCTCGCGGTCTTGCACGCGCGCGGTCTGATCGACGTCGGCGAAACCTTCGTCCATGAATCGATCACGGGATCGCGATTCGAAAGCCGCGTCGCCGCGACAACGAAGGTCGGCAATTACGCGGCCGTGGTGCCCGTCGTGTCCGGTCAGGCGTGGATCACTGCCATTTCGCAGATCGGAGTCGATCCGACGGACCGCTTCCAGACTGGTTTCACCGTGGCCGACACATGGCTGGAAGCAGTCGACGACAAGCTCATCAAATCGCGTCAATCAACTTCAAACTGAACATGAAATCCTACGATCGACTTTTCATCGACGGCCGTTGGGTCGCGCCCGTCCACAACGGCAGTTTCGACACCATCGACCCCAGCAGCGAGCAGGTACTCGCCAAAGTGGCCGCTGCGACGGCAGAGGATATCGACCTCGCCGTGCAGGCGGCGCGCAAGGCGTTCGACGCAGGTCCGTGGCCGCGCATGCGTGGCGCCGAGCGGGCCGCTGTGTTGCGACGGATCGGCAAGGGCATTCGCGACCGTCTGCGCGAACTGGCCGAAATCGAAGTGCGCGACAACGGCAAGCCGCTGCCCGAAGCGCTGTGGGATCTCGGCGACGCGGCAGGCTGCTTCGAGTTCTACGCGAACCTCGCCGAAACACTCGACGACAATGCCGAGCAACCCGTCGCGCTACCCGACGACCGTTTCACGTCGGTCGTGCGCAAGGAGCCGATCGGCGTGGCGGGCGCGATCATTCCGTGGAATTTCCCGATGCTGATGGCGGCGTGGAAGGTCGCGCCTGCGCTGGCCGCGGGATGCACGATGGTGCTGAAGCCTTCCGAGTTGACGCCGCTGACGGCGCTTGAACTCGCCGGGATTGCGGCGGCGGCGCACCTGCCGCCCGGTGTGCTCAACGTCGTCACGGGCTTCGGCAACGACGCGGGGGCGCCGCTCAGCGAACATCCCGGTATCGACAAGCTCGCGTTCACGGGCAGCGTGCCGACGGGCAGCCGGATCATGCAGGCGGCCGCGCGGGACATCAAGAACGTCAGCCTCGAACTGGGCGGCAAGTCGCCGTTCATCGTCTTCGACGACAGCGATCTCGACGCGGCCGTCGAATGGATCATGTTCGGCATTTTCTGGAACCAGGGCGAGGTGTGTTCGGCGACGTCGCGCGTGCTGGTACAGCGCGGCATTTACGCACGACTTGTCGAGCGGCTCGAAGAGGAAACGCGCCAAATCACCATTGGCAACGGGCTCGATGACGGCGTGCTGCTCGGGCCGATCGTCAGCAAGGGGCAGTACGACAAGGTGCGCGAAACGGTCGAGCGCGGCAAGCAGGAAGGCGCGCGGCTGGTGACGGGCGGCGCGCGGCCCGCGCATCTCGACACGGGCTACTTCATGGAGCCCGTCGTGTTCGCGGACGTGCCCGAAGACAGCTGGATCTGGCGCGAAGAGATTTTCGGACCCGTGGTGTGCGTGCGGCCGTTCGACACCGAAGGCGAAGCAGTGCGCTCCGCGAACGACTCGCGCTTCGGTCTTGCCGCAGCCGTGATGTCACGCGACGACGCGCGCTGCGAACGCGTTGCGCGAGCGCTGCGCGCGGGCATCGTGTGGATCAACTGCTCGCAGCCCACGTTCACGGAAGCGCCCTGGGGCGGCTACAAGCAGAGCGGCATCGGACGAGAACTGGGCGTGTGGGGCTTGAACAATTATCTCGAGACCAAGCAGATCACGCGTTTCAACAGTGACAAGCCGTGGGGCTGGTACATCAATTAAGTCGAGGCGATCATGCGCTGGAAGAAAACGCTGCAACTCGTCGACGTGCATTGCGAGGGCGAGATCGGCAAGGTCATTACGGGAGGCGTCGTCGGCATTCCCGGTGCGACCATGCTCGACAAGATGAATTACATCAACGAGGTCGACGACAGCCTGCGCAGACTCGTCGTGCTCGAGCCGCGCGGCTGCCTGCAGATGTCCGTCAATCTGCTGCTGCCGCCGAGGCGTCCCGAGGCGCACGCCGGCTTCATCGTGTTGCAGGCGGACAAGGCGCATCCGATGTCCGGTAGCAACGCGATCTGCGTGGTCACGGCGCTGCTCGAACTCGGCATGGTCGAGATGCAGGAGCCGGAAACGACTGTGGTGCTCGATACGCCGGCGGGTCTGGTGACGGCTCGTGCAACGTGCTCGGATGGACGTTGCGTGAGCGTGTCGCTAGATATGGTGCCGGCGTTCGTCGAGCAACTGGACTTCGCGTTCGAGACACCGCAATTTGGGGCCATCAGGACGGACGTCGCCTTTGGCGGGGTCTATTACGCGCTCATCGACGTGGCGCAAATAGGGCTCACCATCGCGCCCGGAAACGCACGCGCACTCGCCGAGCTTGGTGTTGCGTTCAAGGACGTGATCAACAGGCAGATCCGGATCCAGCATCCGCTGTATCCGCAGATTAACGAGGTCGCGTACGTGATGTTCCGCAACCGGCTCAGCGACACGCTGTACCAGACCTGCACGACGCTGCCGCCAGGACGCGTCGACCGGTCGCCGTGCGGGACGGGCAGCTCGGCCAACCTCGCGACGCTCGCAGCGCGCGGCCTGGTGGACATCGGCAGCCGGCTGAAGTCGCGCTCGACGATCGGCGGTGAGTTCGACATCGAACTGCTGGGGAAAACCGAGGTGGGAGGCAGGCCGGCTGTGCTCCCGCGAGTACGCGGCCGCGCGTGGATATATGGCATTCAGCAAATTGGAGTCGATCCAGACGATCCGCTGGCAGCCGGTTTCATGCTCAGCGACACGTGGGGCTCGGGTTTTCCGAAGGTCTGAGGGGAGATGCGCGCGATGGTACACTTGACCGCGCGCCCGTCTTTCCGGGCCCACGACGACTGCGGTGAAACGATGAGCAAAGGTACGAGCGAGACAGAGACACAGGGTCGCCGGCATGGCGGACGGTACATCTACGAAGAGTTGCGAAAGCAGATCCTGACGCTGCAGCTCAAGCCCGGTGCGCCGCTGGACGAAGTGTCGCTGGCCGCGCAGTTCGGCCTGTCGCGTTCACCCGTGCGCGATGCGCTCGCTAGGCTGATCAGCGAGGGTCTCGTGACCATCCTGCCCAACCGGACGACACTCGTCACGCCGTTCGAAATCGAAGAATTCCCGAAGTACATCTCCGCGCTGGACCTGATCCAACGTGCGGTCACCCGGCTTGCCGCCCAGCACCGCACGGACGCAGACCTTGCACGCATCCAGAAGGCCGACGACGTCTACATGCAGGCGGTCGATAGCGGTGACTTCCAGGCGATGTCGGAAACAAACAAGGCATTGCACATGGCCATCGCGCATGCCGCGAACAATCCGTACTTCGTGGGTTATTACGAGCGTCTGCTCGGCGAGGGGCAGCGGCTGCTGCATCTGCATTTCGACTACACGGTAACGTCACCGACCGCGACGAAGCTCGGGCGTGATCACGCGGAATTGATCGACGCGATTGCACGCAAGGACGCTGAGGCGGCAGAACGGCTTGCGCACGAGCACACTATGCTGTTCCAGAAACGCTTCCTCGACTACATGCGTCAGAACATGACGGAATCGATGGCGCTGTTGTAACCGGCAGCGCAGGTCGCTTGAGGTTGTTTTGTTTTCGACAATCGGCTATTGATTTGTTGTTTTGTTTTCGACAATCGGCTATTGATTTACACCGTACGCTGCACAGCGGGTAGCAGGGATGCGCCGCTACCCGTAACGGTACGCATAAAGATTCCGATGCAGTGCGCGACAGGTGAGTCAACCGTCTTTGCAAGGAGGGGCAGTTGAACCAAACACTTCATGGGCAAAATGTTCTTGTCACAGGCGCGTCGGGCGGCATTGGCGCGGCCATTGTCGGGCGGCTAGCCTCGGAAGGCGCGCGTCCCGTTATTCACTACGGACGCGACCGCACCAAGGCGGAGGCGCTCCTCGAGCGCATTGGCGGCAATGCGCTTCATCGTGCAGGGCGACCTGGCGGCTGGCCGGCACATTAACGATAACGCACGATAGGCGTACGTACTTTGCGCGGTCGGCTGCCTGCGACGATTGCTGTTCCCAAGGGACCGTAGCCAACTTGCAATCGAAGCGTAGCACCGTCTCGCTGCAATGAGGTGCCGCTTCGGATCTCCATTTGTAAAATCATCAGCCGATTGAGCGCTCGTCAATATGGTTGGTCGAAGGCTGCCATCGCCGAGCGGATCTAGAACATCTGCTGAGGTCAAGAGATTGGCGGATTTCAATTCCTTGTCGATGGCAGCGCCCTCGCGCCGAATCTGGAATTCCAGGGTGGCAGTTGATCCCATTCTGTTCAGAAATGTTCACGTTGGTCCGACGTTGCTCCATGCGAGTATCGACAACACGCTGAGTTCAACCGGAAATGCTCGGCCGAGTAGTTCTGCACGCATTTTTGCGGTGACCTCGGTTGCTCGCTCCGCTTTGGCTTCGCCCGGCGTCCAGTAATGCGAAAAAGCAGGCGCTTCGGGAAGCATTTCGTCAAGCGCGTATCGCGCGAGGGCAGCTGGTGCCACGCAGGTCAGGGAAAATACTGCAATGACGATAGCGCCTGCAAGAAACACGGCAGAAAAGAGTCCTGTAGTCTGTGGCAGGGTAAAGTCAGGTATCTGGCCAAGCAGCAGGTAATACCAGAAGAGCGTTCCGCCGCCAACTACCCCGCTCAGGAAGCCTATGGATACGATGGGGTTGTTCTTGGCATATCTCTTTGCCCAGAGGATAAGCCGATTGATCCGTTTATTTTCGTTTGTTTTCTGCATCATGAAATAATTGTGGTTTGCAGTACAGATTGATAGAGGCATCGGCAACTATTAGTGAGGCTGCGTGGCGAATTCGTCCTCGCTACCCGTGCGGTATTGGAGTGAAGGGATTAGTGGGTGCGTCCAGGAAATTCTGCATCAGCATCGGGAGCGCGTCGCGCGAACATGCGGAGCCAAGACCGCGGAGCCTGTCTATCATCGATGTCTTGTCGAGGGAAAATTTCCCGTTTGCAACCTTGGGATGGTAGCGGAAAACGCGCGGCGAAACTTCAGAATGATTGGATAGCAGATACGCGGTGCCCATGGATCCGCGCGATTGGCTCTGCATGAAAAGCGCGGTTGACTTGGAAAGGAGGTCCTTGTATCCCGGATTCAGGGGGATGTCGATCAGCTGTTCAGTACATCCGAGGCTGAGAACAAACAGTTCGTCATCGTGCCAGTTGAGGACTGTTCGCGCTTCGACGGCGGCGATGCCGGTCGGGTTGTTCGCCCAGATTCCTCCATCAATGATCGGGGAGCCATTGGGTAACGCATGCGCTCGAAAGTAGGTGGGTGCGGCGGCCGTTGCCAGGGCGACGTCCACCACCGTTTCCTTCCAGTCGACACGCAACCGCTCATGGTGCCGGGTTTTGAATACGTAAAGATCTTCCTTGTCCGCGTGATAGGCGGGAATGACCAACCGCAGACGGCTGTCGCCCCGAACTCGCTGTCCCATCACGCTTTCGAGGGCGCTGCGCAATTTTGCAGGTTCGTACTTGGGCCAGAGCACTTGCTGCATGTTTCGTGCTGCGCCAGCGGATCGCATGGCGAACCTGCTCAGCCAGCTTCCGGCTTTCTCTTCGCGGACCTGTTCGAAGATCGATGGTCCATGGTCGACGTAAAAATTCACGATTTCTCGCGCAGACATGCCGAGGCCCAGCCCGAGCGCGATAATTCCGCCCGTTGAAGTGCCGGCAACCAGGTCGAAGTGGTCGGCGATACGGCGATTGGTGGCCTCTTCAACAGTCGCAAGGAACTCCGCGGCAAGGACGCCCTTGATACCACCACCGTCGATAGAGAGGACATTTCTTCGAGTTCGTCATAGGTCGCCAGAGTGCTTTCCGTCCACTTTCCAGTCGTCGGTCAGAAGCCAGTCTTCGAAGTACATGAGCCACAGTGCTGTCCACGGGACGATCGTGTTCGTCAGCGAATAATTGGCGGACCCCATAGCTTCACAGCCATCGGGTACCCTTATGGGGCACTTTGTCAGGAGAGCTTCCCACCCCACCGTTGCCAGTGACGCAAGTCTCCTCAGGCTACTACCAGTCGCATGGTAGGTCTCTCTATCGACGCACCCTAATTGGGCACATCGGCCGGACAATAACGCGTGGAGCTTTCGCCCCGGGACCGCACTTCCTTTCAATGCTCCTAACATTGGAGTTACCCGGACACGAGTGTGCGTGTCGCAC
>NZ_BBJJ01000087.1 GCF_000739815.1 Paraburkholderia mimosarum LMG 23256 = NBRC 106338 | reverse complement strand
GAACAGTTACCTCCATGTTTGAATTATGGATGCCGTAAGCAGTGCCCCCATCGCGAGATTGATGGTGCGCCAGTGTCCAGGTGTCCTCAAGAGCTGGGAGAGGAGAACTCCGAGCGAACACCACAACGCGAGCGACATACACGCGGCCACGCCGAACATGGTACCAAGCAGTATCGCGAGCCGGTTCGGAGTGCTCGCGAGCAGCGCGAACGACGCCGCTGCTCCGACTGTCACTGCCCAGCTTTTCGGGTTGAGCCACAGCAGCAGGCAACCCTTAACGAGCGTGATCGGCTGCGCGAGTCCTTTTCCTGCGTTGGGCGACCCACTATGTGCAATGCGCCACGCCAGCCACAGCAAATACGCAGAGCCGAGCGCTTTTACCCCCATCTGCAGTGACGGAAACTCAAGCAAAAGACCACCAAGCCCAAGCCCCGCGATGGCGGCGAGCGATGCCAAGCCTATTGAAATGCCGAGTATTAGCGGAATGGAACGCGAAAACCCGAAATTGGCGCCCGAAGCAGTGGCGAGCGTAGTCGCGCCACCGGGCGTCACTGTCGAGATGACGACAAAGAGAATGAGCGGCAGGATCGAGGTCATTAGTGCAATCCGGATGAGTGTGATCTGCACTGTAAGGACTGCCAGTGCTTTATAAAATCGAATAGTTTTGATGCCGTGCATTACGGTGCATAATGCATTCATGAGCCGAAACCTGGACATCGATCAGATCCGTACCTTTGTCGCCGTTGCCGACAGCGGTAGCATGACGGTTGCTGCGAATCTGCTGCACATGACGCAAGGCGCAGTGAGCCAGCGAGTGAAGCGCCTCGAAGACGAGCTAGATTGCCTTTTGTTCGTGCGCAAGACACGCAGACTGGAGCTGACTCGCCACGGCGAGCAATTCCTCGTCAAGGCTCGCCAGCTACTCCGGCTGAATGACGAAATCTGGACCGATATGACTGGCCGATCACTCCACGGTAGCCTGCGCGTAGGAGTGCCATACGATCTCGTAACGCCGCTTGCGCCCGTGATGAAGGCCTTCGCCGAAGCGCATCCGAAAGTAGAAATTTCGCTAGTATGTGTGGCGTCAGCGGAGTTAAGCGAGGCGGTGAATGGTGGTCGACTGGACGTGGCGCTGGTCGAATATGTTGCGAGCGAAGCCATAGGTGAAGTGATTCGCGTCGAACCGCTGGTATGGGTCACCGCGAATGGCAGTGACGCATCTCGGAAGCGGCCATTACCGGTGTCGATGGTGGATGAGCGCTGCGCGTTTCGTCCGGTGGTGCTCGGTGCGCTCGCGGATGAGGGCATCGCATGGCGCACGGTGTTTGAGAGCGGCAACGTCGAAGCGACTGCTGCAACAGTGCAAGCGGGCCTCGCAGTCACAGCGTGGCTTGCCTCCACCGTGCCCGCCAATCTGGAAGCACTCGCGCCTCACACAGCGGGTTTGCCCCCGCTCCCTGAGTTCGCGATCTGCCTGCAATTGCCCGCGACGGTTGCGCCTGCAGCGCAGGAATTCGCACGCTATGTGCGGAAGTCAATGTCGAATGGCACAGCCACCGCGCACGGGCGTATCGAGAAGGCGGCTACGTGATTGATCGAACGCAAATCGTTCACCTCTAGCGCCTCGCGAGCGCACATTCCGCAGCCAAGGCTCGATGCATGCGAGGCATACCGCTCGCCTCATTAGAAGTACACCTAACTGATACGCCCCGCCCTTCCTTTGACGACTTTGTCCCAATGCGGCTGCCTTACTATGAGAGGAGCCGAATACCTATAATATCCGCCTCGTCGACCGCAGCGCTCGCCGCTTGCGATTCCCGGAAAAGGGAATGCTGCTGTGTCAGCGCGGCGCACACCTCGTGACACAGATTGACACGCTGTTGCCCCCAAGAGACGAGAGCGGCGTGCCGTAGCCCTCACACCCGGACTGCAGTTATCGGCCTCGAAGGTGTCGTTCGGTGCTTGATGACAGAAGCTCCGCGTTGGGTCCTGCTTCGGCCGCTTGCATCCGCAGGCGGTCGGCCATCAAGCGTCAGTTGCACGCATGGCTGTTCCCACAGTCAGGCGTCGGCTACGCCCGGAGACTCGCCCTTCGACGACGCGCAGAGGGGGTCTCAAATGGGAACATCATTCGATCATTTGCAGCCTTCAGCGGCTTCACTGTACGCTTGAGCAAGCTGGCACCCCAAAAAGGGGCTCGACGCCAACTCGCAGATGCGGCGGTTTCTCCACGCAAACCAGGGAAATCAAATGAGACCATTTGGCAAACGAATGACCGGGGGTTCGACACGTTGGCGTTGGCCCGATAAAATAAAATACTCGCCTGGTGGCCGCAAGGCCGCTCCGAACAATCCGCAATCTTCGAGCGTGTGGATTGATTCATTCTCAAAGCTATCTGCAGGTATTCAGAGTTAGCGGTTGTTATCGGGTTAATGATTGGTGCATGGTGGGCCTTGCAGACGTTCATTTTCCAGAATCCCGCGTACTATGAACAGGGTAGAGAAGTAGTCGGCGCCGAACCGGATTTCGTTCGGGCAGATCTATCAGTCCTTCCGCTGGACCCGGTGACAAGGCAGTATGAAGTTACCTTGACGGTTCACAATGCGAGCAAGACCCTGAGTCAGCTGGTAAAACCTGATCTCTTCGTGATCACGTTTTTTAAGCCTACCGAAAAAGAAACGCACACCGCTCATTTCATGTCTCGATCGAATTTCGACGCCGAAATCGACGTCCCCGCCGGCGAATCACGGGACTTTCGATATCTCGCCGAGTTTCCAGGCGATGGCACCTACATATTGGAAATCAATCTTTGCGAAGAACAGCACCATAACTGCCTTGCGCAAAAAATGGTTCACGTATCGCCAAAGGAAATTAATGCGGCCAGTCTGTCTTCGAGCTCGTTTTGAATTTTTGTTGAATGACGACGGCGCGAGAAAACGCCCGATGTGGACGCGACGCGCCGTCGATCATGGACTCGGCCGCATCGTCAGGCGGGCGCGTTTTCGGCGGCCAGCCTGGTCACCATGCCGGTCTTGGTATCGTACCGGTAGCCTTGCTGCTCGAGATGAGCGCTGATCGCTTCGACGACCACCTGCTGCTGGGACTCCTTGAGCAGCAATTCATGCTCGGGCGCGACCTGGCCCAGCTCGGCGGCGAGACGGCGGCTCAACGACGCTTCGCCCGCGCTGCGCGCCTGGACGACGAGCGCCTTTTCGTTGGCCTGGGCCAGTTGCTGCTTCAGTCCGTTCGCATACTCGGACCACCTCTTGATGTTCTCGCGCGCTTCGGCGATCTGCCTGGCGTGCGCTTCGGCCTCGCGCGCGAGCTGCGCCTTCAGCGCTTCGACTTCTTCCGGATCGGCAGCGGCAGCGGTCGGCGACGCCTCGGCTGCGCCATCGTCCGTTGCGCTCTCCGCCGTGCTCTGAGCGAGTTCGTCTGCGCGCCGCTGAGCCGCGTCGGCGCACGCCTGCGCCTCGCTCAAGCTGGCCGAGAGCCGGGCGATTTCGGCGGCGTCGGCGCTGCGCTCATCGGTCAGGGTCGCAAGCTGCGCCTCAATATTCCGCAATTCGGTCGCGGCGGCATCTCGTGCAGCCTGGGCGCCGGCAACCTCTTCCCGCTGCGCCGCGTGCGCGTCCTGCTCGGCCTGCAGGGCCGCGCGAATCGACTCCAGCTCGCCTTCGAGGCGGGCCACCGTTTCGGAATGCGCCGCTTCCAGTGCCGCGCGCTCCGCTTCGTCGTTCTGGCTCGCAACGAGTTCGGCTTGTTCGCTCACCTCGCCCTCACCGGTTGCCGCTTCGGTCGCCTGGCGGGCATGCGCTTCACGCTGGGCGGCCAGTTCCGCGACGGCGCCCTCCAGCTCCGCTTCGAGCGCCGACACGCGCTCCGCAAGCGCCTCGGCGCGTTGCTCCGCAGCGTCGGCCCGTTGCATGGCGAGCGCGATGTCCTCTTCCAGACCCGCCACGGCGTCGGCCTTCGTCTCGTACGCGTGGGTCATCTGATCGAGCTGGACTTGCAGGGCGTCGAGCTCCTGGACAGTGTTTTGCAGCTCTTCGAGCGCGTTGTCGCGCTCGTTGCAGGCATCCTCTACGCGCTCGCGCATCGAAATGAGGCGCCGCGCCACGGCCCGTTCAGCCTCGTCCTGCGCCGACGTCCACAGCCGGTCGAGCGCTTCGCGCATCGTGTCGGTCACGGCTTCCGGCAACGCCGGGCGCTCCACGGCCTGCGGCACGCGCGGCGCGCGTTCTTCGCGCCACTTGCGCAGTGACGCAGCCACCGCGACCACCGAACCGGTGTGGACTTCGGACCAGATGGCCATTGGAGACACCTTCTGGCCCTCGTCTGCCATCCGGTCCGCGATTTCAGCAACCAGTTCGTCCGTGATCGTAATGCTGCTTGACATATCTGCCTCGATAAGTGCGGGTGCGTTTGAACAGATTGTCGGTTACCTGCCTCACGGTTAATCGACCGAAAAGCCGGGGTTAAGGGAGGGTGTTCATGGGATTGCGCCGCCTGGCGCGGATCGCTTCCAGGCCGCGGCCAGAAGCACGGCTGGGAGCCGTCATGGCGGAGCGGCGCCCCCTTCCGGCGCACGCGTGATGGAGTCCGTCGCACGTGGTCGCGTCGCTCAGCGGCGCTTCGTGAGCTACGGCGCAACCGAAATAGCGAGGCAGCGCAGGAAGCGCTTCAGCCCTGCCCCATCTGGATCGCCTGCTCGTCGTCGGTCTGCAGCGAAAGCTGGCCGCTCGCCACGATCTGGCTGAGCGGCGCCGGGCGGCCTAGCAGGAAGCCCTGCACTTCGTCGCAGCCTTCGTCGGCGAGCAGGGAAAGCTGTTCCTTGGTCTCGATGCCTTCGGCCAGCACGGGAATGCCGAGGCTCTTGCCGAGCGCCAGCACCGCGCGAATGATCGCCGTCGCCTCACGGCTCGACTCGGCCTCGCTCACGAACGACTGGTCGAGTTTGATCTTGTCGAACGGGAACGAACGCAACGTGTCGAGCGACGAATAGCCGGTGCCGAAGTCGTCCAGCGCCAGTTTCACGCCGATCGTCTTGATTCGCTGCAGCACGTCGAGCGAGCGGGCGCGGTCCGCGAAGATGGCCGATTCGGTGAGTTCCAGCTCCAGCCGCTCGGGCGCGAGCCCGGTTTCCACCAGCACGGTCTCCACGAGCTTGGGCAAGTCCGCATGCGCGAATTGCACGGGCGAAAGGTTCACGGCCACCTTCACCGGCGGTGACCACGCAACGGCGCGCGAGCAGGCCTCGCGCAGCACCCATGCGCCTATGCCAAGAATGAGACCGTTTTCCTCCGCGAGCGGAATGAATCGCGCCGGCGAAATGAAGCCGAGGCGCGGATGCTCCCAGCGCAGCAGCGCTTCGTATCCGCACACTTCGCCTGTCGCAACGGAAGTCTGCATCTGGTAGTGCACGCTCAACTGCCCGCGCGCAAGCGCCTCGCGCAGATCGTGCGTGAGCGAGCGGCGCGCCCTCGCAACCTCGTCCATCGCGGGCTCGTAAAAGCACACCGAGTGCGAGAGGTCCGACTTCGCCCGGTACATGGCGAGGTCGGCGTTGTTGATGAGCACCGTCTTGTTCGTCGCGTCGTCCGGGTAGATGGCGACGCCGAGGCTCGCGCCCGATAGCACTTCCGCATCGTCGTAGCGCACGGGGCGGTACAGCGCGTCCTGGAGGCGCGAGAGCAGATCCCCGAGCTCGTCGCGCGTGTTGAAACGCATGAGCGCGACGAACTCGTCGCCGCCCACGCGCGCAACGAATTCTCCCTCGCGCACGAGGCTCGCCAGACGCCGTGCGAGGATGCGCAGCACCTCGTCGCCCGCGTGATGGCCGTGCAGGTCGTTGATTTCCTTGAAACGGTTGAGGTCGATGCCGATCAGCGCGAGCTTGCGGGTGTCTTGCGTGCGGGCCAGTTCCGCGTCGATGCGCGCGTTGAAGCTCGCGCGATTGGGCAGGCCGGTGAGCATGTCGCTCATCGCCATCGTGCGCAGATGCTCGACCGATTCGGCGCGCACGCTGTCGTCGAGCAGAAAGCTCACGCAGCCGGCGCCCGCGATCACGAACGCCATGCAGGCCACGGCAAGCGCGAGCGCCTGCAGCGCCGCCGGGTTCGAGAAATGGCCGCCGATTGCGAGTGGCTCGACCTGGAACGCCGTCATGCCGCTGAAGTGAAGCGCGGCGATGGCGAGCGCAAGCACGACCGCTACACGGCGGGCTGGCGCATTGGTGCTCGCACGCATGCTGGCCGCGTTGTCTTGTGCTCGAGCGGCGGCCGCGCCGGCCAGATGCAATGCAAGCGCGCTGATCGCCACCGCGAGCACGAGCGATATCGCGATCCAGCCGCGATGCCAGATGACGATGCCTTCCACGCGATAAGCGAGCATGCCGGCGTAGTGCATGAGCGCGACCGCCAGGCCGACGATCGCGCCGCCCAGCGCGGGCGCCACGCGTGTGAGCCGTTGGGTGACCGGGCTCGTGGCAATGACGAAGCCCGCAAAGCTGCCCGCGAGCGCGATGAGCAGCGACGCGATGGTGAGCACGGGATCGAAGGCGACCGGCACGCCGGGCTCGAAGCCGAGCATGGCGACGAAGTGCGTGCACCAGATATCGGCGGCGGCGACCACGGCCGCGATGAACGACCAGCCGATTCGCTGCAGCGCATGCGTGGAAAACGCGCGCAAGACGAGCCGTGCGGTAACCCACGAACCCGCGCCGCAAATCAGCAGCGCAACGACGACGAGCCACAGGTTGTGCTTGTAGACGACACAGCCCAGAACGCTCATAACGGCAAGGTCTCCTTGTTCACGGCTTGTTCACCCCCCGGGGCGTCGCGCCACGATATCACGACGAAGCGACGAGCCCGAACACGTCTCGCAGCTTCGCGCTCGTCGCTTGCAACGAGAAAAACGCGGCGGCACGCTTGACGACGCGTAGCGAGCCGGGCAGCCGAAGCGACTGCGCGCGGCGAGGCGAGTCTGCCAGCATGAGCGACACTTGAATCAGGATGCAAAGTCGAAGCAGGCGTTATGTGAACGTTAGCGCGGAAGTGGCCGGCGGCTCTCGACGCACGCGAATCAATCGCGCTGCGAAAGAGCCATCGCGTCAACGTGGGCGCCACTCGTTGGCGGGTGCAGCGAAAGAATCGGAACCCGCGCACGAGTTTACGGCGGTGGACCGCGAAACTTCAGGAAGCCCTTTGCATGACAGGCATTTGCAAACTCCAGACTGCTGAAAATACCAATAGTACGGTCGTTCTATTTTCGGTAGGCTGCCCGTCTTCTCTCCGTGATGCGAGACCGTTCCACCATGTCGCTGATCCTTTCCCGCCGCGATCTCAACTTTCTGCTTTATGAATGGCTCGATGTCGAGAGCCTCACGCGCATCGGGCGCTATGCCGACCACGCGCGCGAGACTTTCGACGCCGCGCTCGACACCTGCGAGAAGATCGCCACCGACCTGTTCGCGCCTCACAACAAGAAGAACGATCAGCACGAGCCGCAGTTCGACGGCGAAACGGTGACGATCATTCCCGAGGTGAAGGCAGCGCTCAAGGCGTTCAGCGAGGCAGGCCTGATGGCCGCGGGCCAGGACTATGAGTACGGCGGCATGCAGTTGCCGCTCGTCGTCGAGAAGGCGGGCTTCGCGTGGTTCAAGGGCGCGAATGTCGGCACGAGCGCCTATCCGTTTCTCACCATCGGCAACGCGAACCTGCTGCTCGCCCATGGCAGCGCAAAACAGATCGATACGTTCGTGCGGCCCGAACTGGAAGGCCGCTACTTCGGCACAATGTGCCTTTCCGAGCCGCAGGCCGGCTCGTCGCTCTCGGACGTCGCCACGCGCGCCGACTTCGAGTGTGAGTCGCCGCTCGGCGCGCAATACCGTTTGCGCGGCAACAAGATGTGGATCTCGGGCGGCGAGCACGAGCTTTCCGAAAACATCGTGCACCTCGTGCTCGCGAAGATTCCCGGACCCGACGGCAAGCTCATTCCCGGCGTGAAAGGCATCTCGCTTTTCATCGTGCCCAGGTATCTCGTGAACGAGGACGGCTCGCGCGGCGAGCACAACGACGTCGTGCTCGCGGGCCTCAATCACAAGATGGGGTATCGGGGCACGACGAACTGCCTGCTGAACTTCGGCGAAGGCACGAAGCATACGCCGGGCGGCCGTGCGGGCGCGATCGGGTATCTCGTGGGCGAGCCGCATCATGGACTCGCCTATATGTTCCACATGATGAACGAGGCGCGCATTGGCGTGGGGCTCGGCGCGACGATGCTCGGCTACACCGGTTATCTGCATGCACTCGATTACGCACGCAACCGCCCGCAGGGGCGTTCCCTGGGCGCGGCGGGCAAGGATCCCGCGTCGCCCCAGGTGAGGCTCGTCGAGCACGCCGACGTGCGCCGCATGCTGCTCGCGCAAAAAAGCTACGTGGAAGGGGCGCTCGCGCTCAACCTGTGGTGCGCGAAGCTCGTGGACGAAGCAAACGCGGCAAGCGGCGCCGAGCGTGAGCCGCTCGCGCTGCTGCTCGACCTGCTCACGCCCATCGCGAAGAGCTGGCCCTCGCAATGGTGTCTCGCAGCGAACGATCTCGCCATTCAGGTGCATGGCGGCTACGGCTATACGCGCGAGTACAACGTCGAGCAGTTTTATCGCGACAATCGTCTCAATCCGATCCATGAAGGCACGCACGGCATTCAGGGACTCGACCTGCTCGGCCGCAAGGTCGTCGTGAAGGACGGCGCGGCGCTCAAGATTTTCATGGAGCGCGTAGAGGCCACGCTCGATCGCGCGCAGGCTTCGGGGACCGCCGGCGATGCCGCCCACGCGCGCGCGCTTCAGGCGGCGCTGCAGCGCCTGGCGGAGGTTACGCGCCAGCTTTGGGCAGCGCGCGATCTGGCGGTGACGCTCGCCAATGCGTCCGTCTACCTGGAAGCGTTCGGCCATGTGGTCATGGCGTGGGTATGGCTCGAACAGGCGCTGGTCGCGCGCGCGGCGCTCGCGAAGACGAGCGGCGAAGACGCGGACTTCTATCGCGGCAAGCTGGCCGCCGCGGCTTACTTCTTCGCGTGGGAGCTGCCGAAGACGGGCGCGCAGTTCGATCTGCTCGCCTCGCTCGATCGCACCACGCTCGACATGCAGGACGCGTGGTTCTGAACACGCTGCCTCCCCTTCGGGTGCGAGTGGCGGCGCGCCGCCATCGCACTGCGGGCGGCCCGCTACCTTGCCGACAAAAGCACAGCGCCCCGAAGGACTGGACCGGAGTCCGCTCCCGGGCGCTGTCTATCCGTCGCGAGGCAGGCGTCACTCCGTCGCGTCACCTCGTCCGCTACGGGTTAGTTCGCTGCCTGCTGCTCGAAACGCCGGAGCAGCTCGTTGCCGCGCGAATTGGCCGAGTCGAGTGCCTGCTGCGGCGTCTTGCTGCCCGTCCAGACCTGTTCGAGCTCTTCGTCCACGATCGTGCGGATCTGCGGCATGTTGCCGAGGCGCAGCCCCTTGGTCCACTGCAGCGGCGGTTTGTTGAGCATTTGCTTCGTGGCCGTATCCGCGCCCGGGTGTGATGCGTAAAAGCCCTGCTGCTGCGTGAGTTCGTAGGCTGCCTTCGTCACCGGGAGATAGCCCGTGTCCTGATGCCACTTCGCTGCGACGGCCGGCGAGCTCAGGTAGGCGAGGAACTTCGCGACGCCCTTGTAGACCTCGGGATTCTTGCCGCCCAGCACCCACAAGCTCGCGCCGCCGATGATGGCGTTCTGCGGCGCGCCCTTCACGCTCGGGTCGTACGGCATCATGCCGGTGCCGAAGTTGAACTTCGCATACTTCTGCACGTTCGCAAGCGCGCCCGACGAGCCCATCATGATGCCGCAATCGCCGCTATAGAACTTGGCGGTGGCTTCGTCCTTGCGGCCCACGTAGGTGAAGGTGCCCTGCTTCGCCATGCTCTGCAGGAAGGCAATGTGCGCGACCTGCAGCGGCTTGTTGATTTCCAGCTGCGCGTCGAGCCCGTCGAAGCCGTTGTTGCGCGTCGCGATCGGCGCACCATGCCATGCGCTGTAGTTCTCGATCTGAATCCAGCCCTGCCAGCCCGTGGTGAAGCCGCAGTTCATGCCCGAGGCCTTGAGCTTCGCGGCGGCCTCGGCGACTTCGGGCCAGGTCTTCGGGGGCGCCTCGGGCAGGCCAGCCTTCTTGAAGGCGTCGCGGTTGTAGTAGAGCACCGGTGTGGAACTGTTGAACGGCATCGACACGAGATGGCCTGTCTTCGCGTCGCTGTAGTAGCTCGCGATGGTCGGCACGAACGCCTTTTCGTCGAGCGGCACGCCGGCCGTCTTCATCACGTCGTACACGGGCAGCACGGCCTTTTTCGCGTTCATCATCGTAGCGGTGCCGACTTCGTACACTTGCAGGATCGCGGGCGCGTCGCCACTGCGATACGCCGCGATGCCGGCGGCGAGCGTCTGGTCGTAGGTGCCCTTGAAGACGGGCACGATCTTGTATTCGCTCTGCGACGCGTTGAACTGCTGCGCGATCGCGTTCACGCGCTCGCCAAGTTCGGACTCCATGGCATGCCAGAACTGGATTTCGGTAGCGGCATGCGCGGCCTGCGCCCCGCCCGCGAGCAGCAAGGCGGTCACGAGCGTGCGAAAGCGGCCGCGCGAAGCTGCGCGTCGTATCTTGTGCATTTTCATCTGGGTCTTCTTCCTGTTATTGATCGTCGTCCCCGCGAAGGCGCGCTGATCACGCCTCGCTCGGGACTTTGGTTCAGGACTTCGCTTTTCGACTTCGACTTCGACTTCGATACGCCGGGCCGTCCGCCGGCGATCGCGGTTGCATTGCCTTCCTGCGACCGCGCGCAACCCTTCAGCACCTTCGGCCCAAGGCCGGGCAAGCGTAGCACAGCGTATCGGACACTCGTGTGATGCGCCCTCCGATGGCCCGTCGCCCGGTCAAGTGTCGGCCGGATCGTGACAGCAAACACAGAGCTTGTTGCCTTCGGGGTCGCGAAAGTACGCGCCGTAGTAGTTCGCGTGATAGTGGGGGCGCAGGCCTGGCGCGCCTTCGTCCGTGCCGCCATGCGCGAGCGCGGCGGCGTACGCCGTGTCCACCGCATCACGCGAAGGCGCAAGCAGCGCGACCATCTGCCCATTGCCGGGCTGCGCAGCGTTGCCGTCCCACGGCCTGCCGACCAGAAAAAGCGGCCGCTCCACGCCGGGCTCCATCCAGCCCGCCCAAGGATAGTCGGGCTCGCGGAATTTCAGCGCGAAGCCCAGCGTTTGCATGATCGGCGAATAGAACCTGAAGGCCCGTTCGAAATCGTCCACCCCGATGTATACATGCGAAATCATTGCCATCCGCTGCTCCATTTCTCACGCAAGCACCCAGAGTACCTGGCTATGCTAAACGACTATCAAGCTATACCGAAGAAAAAATGCGCCGCCGCTGGGCAACGGCCTGTCTGGTTTTCACATCGTCCCGGCAAAGCGTTATGCATAATCGCCGCTGGCTGTCGGCCGACTTCACAGGCAGGCGATGAGGATTGCCGACGTGAGCCACATTCCCGTCCCGCCTGGCGGTCGAGCGCGCCCAAAATCGTTCACCGCCACGAAGTTCGGCTATAATCGCCCCCTGTCTTAGGGGAGTAGTCTGCAGCGCCTGCTCGGGCGTTGCGCCGCCGTCAACATAATTGGTGCAAGTGCACCATGGCGTCGGCAGCCGTGTTGCAATTCACTGCAATGCGCGGCCTGACGAGACCTATGACGTTTTCCCTTTCACCCGGGCCGGGCGAAGGGAAGCGTCATGGTTTCGGTGCCCGGCTCGCAGATAACGGCAAAAACAATGATTCGCCCCCCGCATAGCGCCACGCATCGTCCCATTTCCGCCTCGGAGCGCTCGTCATGATCCTGACGTTCGCGCTCCTCATTGCCTCGGCCGGCATCATCTATCTGTCGTGCGAGACCTTCGTCAATAGCGTCGAATGGCTCGGCAACAAGCTGAAGGTCACGCAAACCGCCACCGGCACGATTCTCGCAGCATTTGGCACCGCGCTGCCCGAGAGCGTGGTTACCTTGGTCGCCGTGGCGTTCGGCGGCGATCCTGCCCACAAGGAAATCGGCGTGGGCGCCGCAATCGGAGGCCCGCTCGCGCTCAGCACGATCGCGTACGCCGTCGTGGGCGTCGCGCTGCTCGCGACCGCCGCGCGCGTGGGCCGCGAGCGCGCAGCCATCGTCGATGTGAATACGCGCCGCCTGCGTCGCGACCAGTTGTGGTTCCTCGCGATCTTCGTCGCGAAGATCGCGCTCGGGCTCGTAGTGTTCAGCTTCAAACCGATGCTGGGCGTGGCCTTCCTCGCCGCCTACGCGTTCTACTGCTGGAAGGAGCTTTCGGCCGAAGACGGCGGCGAAGTGGAAGGGGATCTCGAACCGCTGAAGCTGCGCCCGCACGACGACAATCCGGGCATGATGTGGATTCTGCTACAGACGATGGGCGCCCTCGTGGTGATCTTCGCGGCCTCGCATCTGTTCGTGCAGCAGATCGGCGCGGTGGGACCCTGGCTCGGCCTGAGCCCCCAGTTGACGGCCCTGCTCTTCAGCCCGATCGCAACCGAGCTGCCCGAGATCATGAACGCGATCATCTGGGTGCGCCAGGGCAAGGAGCGGCTGGCACTGGCGAACATTAGTGGCGCGATGATGATCCAGGCCACCATCCCCACGGCGTTCGGGCTCTTCTTCACGCCCTGGCATCTCGGCACGCCGTCGATTCTTGCGGCCGTGACGACCATGGTCGCCATCCTGTTCCTGCAGTGGTCGTTTCGCGCACCGAAAGTGCGCAGCCGTCAGCTCACGCATGTCGGCTGGCTCTATGCGGTGTTCGCGGCGTTACTGTTCGTGGTGTGATGCGATCTCAGCCCGCGGCTGCGCCCTGCGCGGCGCCTGCGTGGTGATGGAGCCAGCGGATCATGTCCGAATGCCTGACTACGCCCACCAGCCTCCGGGCATCGTCCATCACCGGGATGTCGTGGTAGGCGTGCTCGATGAAGATCGGCACGAGATGCGCGAGCGGCGTGGCGCGATGGACTGCGTGCACGCCGGCCGCCATCACGGCCTCCACCGTTTCCTCGACGCGCGCCGACTCGCGCAGCACTGCGCGGCGCAGCCCGGCCCAGAAGCGCCTTAGACCCTCGGGCGGCGCCAGATCGCCGAGCGCGTGATGCGCGACCACGCCAACCACGCGGTCCATGGCGTCGACCACGGGCAGCGTCGAAGCGCCATGCCGGCGGAACATCTCGTGCGCAGCCCGTGCACCCATCGTCGCGGGTACGGCGGGACAACCCATCGACATGATCTCCTCACAAGTTAGTTGTTCGAACGATTTGCGCGGAGAATCGACCGGCTCCAGAAGGTGTTGTGTGAGCGTGGCAACCGGCAAGACTGCCGCCTCGGGCGTCGGGCGAAACGCCGCACGCGGATAGCGGTGTCCGGTCAAGGCGTGGAATGCAAGCGCGGCGCTAAGCAAGGCGATGGACTGGAATGCAATCGGCACGAGCACGAAGTGAAAGCCGAGCGCGTGGACAGCGGGCCCCCCGAGCACGGCGGTCAGCGCGACGGCGCCTGAAGGCGGATGCACGCAGCGGCACAGGAACATCACGCAGATCGCCAGCGCGACCGCCACGGAGGCCGAGGCGACCGGCGACGCGATCCATTGCGCGCACGCCACGCCGACCAGCGCAGAGACGAAGTTGCCGCCGAGAATCGACCACGGCTGCGCAAGGGGGCTGTCCGAGGCACCGAACAACAGCACCGCCGATGCGCCCATGGGCGCGACGAGCAGCGGAATGTCGCCAGCCGCGCCGAAGACCATGTGCGTGGCGAGCCCTGTGAAGGCAATACCGATGAGCGCTCCGCCGCAACGCCGTGCCCGCTCGCTCCACCGCGGCGCGGCCGGGTTGGGCACGAAACTCGTCAACCATTCGTAGATCGCGGTGCGGGTCATGGCTTGCTGGGCACTGACTGGTCGGGATATCGGCCAGATTACCGACGCACGCCACATATCAACAATTGATATTTTTGTGCATACATATAATTCATCCTGTATGCATGTTTGGCGTTCGGGAATTCCCAGCGTCGATTCCCTTCGGGAATTGCGAATCGAACGGCCTGGATCTATCTCATGAAGTCAGAGACTCGTTCGGCTCGGTCATTCACGTGAGTTCGTTGGACAGGAAGCTCCTCACAACGCGCGCAAGAATGGACTCCCCCATTTCGCAGGCAAACGCCAGGAACTGCGCGCTACGAACGGGACCATCGGCTTCCTTCGCGTCGCCCGGACCGCGGTGCATCACGAACTGGTTCGGGACGGACGGGATGGTCGGCAGGTGGGCGCGCATTCCACACTCCCCGCGCATGAAGTGCGCCAGGACTCCCGACCAATAAATGAACGCCCAGGTGACGGTGACCTGAAAGTAACACCCGTGGCTCGGGCGCTGTCAGGTAACCGGTTCCCACAAATGGTTACCTCTCACGGCTCGCTCAATGGCGCTCACCTGCGCGCGTGATTCGGTCGGATGCGCCATTCGAGTGCCGGCACCCGTTGTTGCCGCCGGATGGTTGCGAAGCCGCAGCGCGTTTGGGGCGCGCCGATCCAGGTTTGGTACCTGGCGACAGTGGACTCGTTGCAGTGCGCGCTTGAGTCAAGCAGCGACGCGCGAGCAACGTGCGCAGGTGCACGAGCGGCGCGCAGGCCGTTTGCAGTGCCATCGCACGGGCCGCACTTCGCGCATCCGGCGCTTGTCACTCGTCGAGTATCTGGTTTCAAGAGGTGGGCGGGAGAATGAATGGTCGGCTCGCGCACGAACCAACGACTTGGCGATCCTGATGCTGTCGTACCCAATCATTGGTTGTCGCTCTCGACGCATCGGCATCGCGGCAATGAAGAATGGATCATCTTCGTAAGTCTGTGGACGCACATCTTGTAGTGGACGAGCGGCCGCACGGGGGAGACGACGCGATTCCGCTGATACCAGGATCGCCCGGCAACGTCTCGCGGGCGTGTAGCGCCGCAAAAGCCTTCCGCAAGGCACGGCGTTCGCGGCAACCTTGCCGGGGAGTCAGGGCTGGGACTGGCGCGCATCCAGGTCACCGTTGCGTTTGATGCAGTGCACCTTAGGCACGATTGTCATCATCCCGGATGATGGTCAATCGTGCACCTTGGCAGTTCCCATAGTTGGTGACCTGAGTGAGGTAACCGCTGGTGGTGGCCGTCCTTGGCTCGCGACGCAGATGCAGTGACGGCATCGTCCGATGCCGAGGCGCGAAATCGCTCCGCGTGAGCCCTGGTCGGCGTCGAGCCAGGTCCGGGCATAGGTCCCGGCTTCGAGGACGCCCACCGTATCCCATAGCCCGTTACCTTTGAGCCGGAAGAGCCCCATACGTTGAGACCATTAGGTATGGATTCGCATCAAAACAGCCACTTACGTCGTTAAGTGCATGTCGAATATCAGATGTAGCACGGTCAGGTGGCTGCCTATGGTGTCTGTAGAGCCTTTGTAGACCGGGAAGGTAACCAGGAATGGGACAACGGCAGTTGGTGACCACTCACATGCATTAAGGTCGCCGGTTTTGGGAGACGTCTTTCCTGGCGAGCGCGTGTTTCAGTGTTTACCTTTTACGCTTTAACAACTTTAGTAAACCTTTAGACGCCGCAAAGCCTTACCAGGCAAGGGTTTCCGGCCGATTTGGTGGCGGTTTATGGGATTTGAGGTACCGGGCATGGGAAGTTCGGGTTGTGGATATGGGACTTCGGTAGCCGAACATGGGGTTTGCAGGTTGTGGATATGGGGAGAAGGTCTCCCGCTGTGGGAAAAGCCCCGTTTTTGATCCGAGGTAGCGGGTTATGGGAAACGGAAAAGGTCGCCGCTTATGGGACGCGTCGAGCAACCGGCGCCTCATGATCGGTCCTCAGCCCGTAATTCGGGTGACCTGTTATGGGGGTTCCGTTTAGGTAACCGGTTATGGTGGTGTCTCGTCGGGAAGCCATGGATGCTTTCTGGATGGGAGAAGCGGATTCCCGCATGGAGCCTTGCTCCTGGTTGAAGGTTGCAAGGCTAAGGTAGCAGGCTATGGGATTTTCCATGGGTAACCGGTTATGGGTGCTCCGTGTAAGTCTGCGACTTTTGAGGCCTGTGGGCCTCAATCTTTGGGTCTCCAGTTATGGGAGCGGCTCGAGGTCACCACTTATGGGGGCTAGCGGCCGCTCCATGCAAACGAGCGCAGGCAGCCGCGAATCGGCGGAACGGCACATCGATAACTCCCATGGACGGTTACCTGTGGGAGACCTTGACGAAAAGTGAGTACTTACATCCGCCATTGAGGTCGCTGATTATGGGAGATCGTTCGGCGCGATCTGTCGCAAAGGTATCTGGTTTTGGGATCGTGTGTGAGGCCGAGGGCAAGCGCCTGCAACGCGGTCAAGCGATCCACGGAATTGGGAATCGCCGCTTGTCAATGCTCATCGCGCCTCAATGTCGTCGTGCGTCACGATCGCGTTTGCGGCCTTGAGTCACCTGGTCGGTTGGTATACAGTTACCAACCGACCAGGTTCCCTTTCAACGTGGGTCATATGGCAAGAAAAAAGGCCGATGCCGGCGACGCCGACAAACAAGGTGCACTCATATTCCAGCAAGGCCAGCCGCCTGATCTGTTCCGCAAGGCCGTCCCGGCGATTCACATCGCACCAAAGTCCGGGTCGATCAGTCTGCAGCAACGCAAGATGTTCAGTTCGCTGATCAAGAACGCTATTCGCCAGGATTCGCTCGAAGCCGGCCGCTCGTCGTTCGAGATCACGATCTCCGCCCTCTCCCAGGACGTCGATCTCAACAGCAACAACACTGAGTACGTCAAGGAAACGATCAACTCGCTCATCAGCACGGTCGTCAACTGGGACTACCTGACTCAGGATAAGCGCAGCATCTGGAAAGCATCGGGTCTGCTTGCCGGAGCCGAACTCGAGCGGTCGGTTTTGCGCTACACCTTCTCCGAGCAGATTCGCGGTGAACTGCTCAATCCTGAAATCTACGCGATGATCGATATGCGCATCACGCGTCAGTTCAGAAAGGCGCATTCGCTTGCACTTTGGGAAAACGTCGTCCGGTACGAAGCCGTGGGCATGACGGCGCGGTTTCCGCTCGCGACCCTGCGGGATCTGATCCTCGGCCAGGATACTTCGGCGCAATCTTACAAGCTCTACAAGCAGTTCAAGAGCCGCGTGCTGTTGCCCTGCATTAAGGAAGTCAACGAGATTTCGGATCACACGTTCGAACTCATCGAGCACAAGGTGGGACGCTCAGTCGTCGCCCTGCAGTTCCGTGTCGCTCGCAAGCCCGAGACCGATCCGTCGCAGGAATTGCGCGCAAACGAGACGCTGCTGATCGGCGAAATGTCGAAATTCAGCATCCCGGTTTCCGAAGCGCGGCGCTTGCTCAAGCAGTACGGCGACGAAAAGATTCGTACGGCGATCGCCTATACCGCTGCGCGCGTAGCGCAGAAAAACGCGGCGCCGCTGGCGAACGTTGCGGCGTACTTCCGCAAGGCGCTCATGCAGGGCTACCAGTTGCCCGGGGCCAATGCCGCAGCGCCCGCAGCCGACGCCGGCCGCGCACGCGAAAGCCAGGATCAGGTGAAGGACCGTTACATCGCAGCGAAGATCAACGAGGCGCGCGCCTACTTCAATGAACTCGAGTACGACGACCAGACTGCGCTGATCAAACGCTACAACGAGACTGTCGGCATGGACAAGCTCAAGGTCTCGACGGCGAAGGTACCGAGCAAGATGGCGTCGACGAATTTCTTCCGCTGGGTAGTGCTCGATACCTGGGGGCAACCGACCGCTGCTGACCTGCTCGAATTCCTCTTGAGTGGACAACAGGCGCCGGCGGCCGGCGAAGGCCAGCAGACTGCGGACGTCGAACTCGCTCTGAAGGCCCGAAACGAGTGAAATCGATCGAACAAAGGGAAAGCGGCTTCGGCCGCTTTTTTTTTTGCCCAACGCTTTCAGGGGATGGGAGAGCGCACGCTAGAATATTTGCGTAAATATAGCTACAAGAGATTTGTAGGCTTATATGGGCGTCGTGAAGTTTCGCGGACGCACCCTTATCGGACTACGGGGGTGTTCGTTAAGATGACTTCACTATTGCATTGGGTTGACGGCCGTCTCCACGTGGAGATTGCTGGCGATCCCATCAAATGACAGCGCTCGAATTTCACACCCGGTCACCACTATTGGGACAACATTCCCGTGAGCGGTAGTGATTCGCTTGCGCGTCCCGCTTTCGCACAAAGGTGGAACCCTGCGCGCCAATCGATCCTCTCCACGTGGAGAACATTGATGAATGCCCAATCGGATCGATACCAATTCGTTGCAGCACCATCACACGATTGCCCATATGCGGTCTTCGAATCTCCACGTGGAGATTCGAATGCGTTTCCCAGTGCGGCCGGTACCAAGGGTTCTTCAATTGCCCTCGCGTATGTTGATTTTTACTACCGTCACACGCACAGCTAGCGGCAGCCAAGAGATCGAACGATTCCGCCGATAAGGCTCGATGTCGCTATCCGATCTCCACGTGGAGATAGTTGCTACGACACTCGCGCCGCTTCACGATCTAGTGGATCTCGGTGAGTGAGAGGGACGTCAGAGTTCGTCTCGCAGTTATCCGAACCGCCATCTGGTTGTGATGGGACAACGCTTGAGGCGGGAAATCCTAGAATTTACTTTAAGTTACCGCTAGACTCCCGAATGACTTGCTGGAGTCTCCACGTGGCGAGTGTGGAGATCTGCCCGCTGTTGAACAATTCCATGGAGAAGCGAATGGGTCTCGTGATAGCCGTAGCGAATCAAAAAGGCGGGGTTGGCAAAACCACGACCAGCATGAACCTGGCTGGGGCGTTTCAGGCCGAGGGCTATAAGGTGTATGTGGCCGATGCCGACGGGCAGCAATCGTGCATGAGCTGGTGCGCGGCGGCCGGACCCGAGACGCCTCTGCCATTCCGCGTTGGGAGCATTCACAAGCTCGAGAAAATGATCGGGCCGGAAATCTCAGCACTAGCGAATGACTACGACGTAGTCATCGTCGACTGCCCGCCCAACATCAATGACCTGACAACTGCGCGCGTTCTGGCCGTAGCCGATGCCACGATCATCCCAACCGATGCGTCGCCGATCGACATCTGGAGTAGCGAAGGGATGATGGAACTGGTCGAGCGCACCCGAGTTGCCAATCCGGCTGGTAAATTCGCGATTTTGCTGAATAAATCAAATTCAAAGACACTTTTGCATACGCAGATGAGCGCCATCCTTGCGGAGAGCAATGTTCGGGTTTTCTCCGCCACCATCAAGCAACGCGAGCTTTATCGACAGACAGCAGCGCTTGGCCGCACGGTTTTCGATGTTCGGGGCGTGCGTGGGATGAAAGTCGCGAAGGACGAGATCAACGCGGTCTACAACGAAATCATTGCGCTGGTGCAGGAAGAAGAGGAGGTTGTCGATGGCCGCTAAGCTCAATTTCACCAGTAAGGTTCGTGCGGGCATGGCGGCCGAGCGCGCCTCGGCCGGAGAGCGTCTCGCCGAGGCAGATGTCGTCAACATCGCGCAACGGGACGCGGGCGCCCCCAACGCCCCGGACACCGTGGCAACGCCAGCCGCACCGCCATCGGACAGCGTCGACGCACCGCTTTCTTTGCATGCGGTCCGGAAAATCCCCGTCGACGATGTCGTCTCCAATCCCTACAATCCTCGCGCGTTCTACAGCGCCGAAACGATCGACGAACTGGCCGGGAGCTTTGCCACGCAAGGGCAAATTACCCCAATCCTGGTCACGAAACTCTCGGCGTTCCCCGGCCAATATGTAATCGTCGATGGCGAGCGCCGCATTCGCGCGGCACGTTCGCGCGGTGACAAGTTCATCGATGCCGATGTCCGCGAGGGCCTCGATAACCAGAACCTGTACCTGCGCGCCTATCACGCCAACAAGGAGCGCGAGGAGCAGACGGTATTCGACGACGCGCTCGCATGGAAGAAGTTGCTCGACGATCGAGTCTATGTCGACCAGGTCGAGCTGGGCGTGGCCGTGGGCGAAGACCCGAAGCACATCAGCAAGGTCATTTCGCTCACATCTCTGCCGCCTTATTTGCTTCAGCGAATGGCGCAGAATCGTAAGGACGTCGGGCTCGGACACGCCTACAACATCAAATTGATTTTTGATCGCGCGGGTGCAACGGTCGCGGAGCATTGGCTTCAGCAGGTGATCGAAGGAAAGGCGAGCGTGCGCAAGCTAGAGGCGGCGGCTTCGGCCGAAGCAGGCGCGCGCCGCGTTGGTCCGCGCCGCACGCATTACCAGTCTCGCGTTCAGTTCAGTCGCCCGGACGGCGTCGCGCTGGGCGAATTGAAACTGTTCGGTGACGGGCGTGCGGAATTGAGCCTGAAAGGTATCGCGGCCGCTGACCAGCAACGACTCGCGGAGCGTGTGAAGGCAGTGGTCGAGCAGTGGGCTTCAGAAATGAATACCTCAGGCGCGGAGTGAGTCTCACGCTCGTTTGCGGACGAGCAACAGGGAAGGGCGTTTGAAGCCCTTTTTTGTTCGCGGCGCAGCCAGCAAGATCGGCACGGGGTCGAATGCGTGAAACAAGCCCCGCAGCCCGTCTGGGAAAAGAATTTCAAGAGAAATCAAAGGCTTAGTCGAGATTTTCGAGAATGTTTCACGAAAGATGAGCGCCGGGAGGAGATTAATCTGGATTCTTTGCGCGTCTTTCCCACAAGACATCCACCCTCCTTGAGAAACGTATCAAATGAAACGTAACTTGTAGTAAATCATCAGTCGTTAAACGCTGGCAATTGACAGCTTTCGACCGCCAGGTCATTCTTGCTCAAATGAACTGCCACCCCGTTACGATCGCGCTGATTATTCGCACCATTCAACGAATGGTGGGTTAGCGTACGTCCGGCAGCAGTGACAACAACCCGCCCCACGAGGCGGGTTTTTTATTTCCGCCTCCTGGCCAAAACGAAAGTGAGTACAGGAGCCGTCATGCAGGTGCACCGAAACCATTCCGCCACCCACGCAAGCGAAGCCGCCGCGCGCGTGCAGTCCCGACACGTCGAAAGCGACTATCTCCGGAAAATCCTCACCGCCCGCGTCTACGACGTCGCCCGCGAGACAGAACTCGAACGCGCCCCGAACCTCTCGGCGCGCCTGCGCAACGCGGTGTTCCTCAAGCGCGAGGACAACCAGCCGGTGTTCTCCTTCAAGCTGCGCGGCGCCTACAACAAGATGGCGCATCTCACGCCCGCGCAGCTCGAGCGCGGCGTGATCACCGCCTCGGCGGGCAATCACGCGCAGGGCGTGGCGCTTTCGGCGGCCAGGCTCGGCGTGAAGGCCGTGATCTGCGTGCCCGTCACCACGCCGCAAGTCAAGGTCGATGCGGTGCGCGCCCATGGCGGCGCG
>NZ_BBJJ01000088.1 GCF_000739815.1 Paraburkholderia mimosarum LMG 23256 = NBRC 106338 | reverse complement strand
CTTGAGGCAGTACTTCCCGAAAGGTATCGATCTGTCGGTGTACTCACAGGCCAAACTCAATGCCGTGGCAAGAAGGCTGAACGAGCGTCCAAGGAAGACATTGAATTACGAAACGCCGGCTGAACGGTTCCAGAAAACTATTGCATCGACCGGTTGAATCCGCCGTTGCATTGCTGACGAAGGACCCAAGCTGCCCCGATGTCAGCAATGGCCGATGACGCGACCCAGGCACACAGCGATCGAATGACCGGCCACGTTCTTCAGGAATACCCCACTGGATCGATGCCCGCGCTTTCCCCGCACTTGTCTGGATGGCCTGTCGTTACGCTGTAACCAAACAGGTACTGATCGAAAAATTAATCATATAGGAGGAAGAGCGCGTTATTGCAAGGATCGATTCCGATTCGGTGCGGTTGCAGGAGTATTTCGGCCGCGCATTGTTACACAGTAACTATATACGTCAACTACACGATTACCGAACGACAATTACAAAGTTACCAAACGACAATTACGAAGGAGCGACGTCAAATACGACCTCATAGTCGGCGACAACTCCCCCCATTGACCGGCCAAGATTTGTCGCTGACTGGACTGGCCATGTTGCATTTGACGCTTCGAAAATGAAATATTCCAATCTATCGTCGCCAGTGCTTTACGCGATTTCCCGCTACGCCACAATCCGTGCACCGAAGGCGTCCGGTCCGCGCCTTCTCCATCTCTCCGATCGACACCTGCATTGTCGCTTCACCCCATGACGCATCGAACTGCTCATGGTGACGTGAAGAGGCATGAACCGGGTGCGCGTCGGCTTTTCGTAGTCAATTTCATATCTCATCGACGGTCACCTGTGTCCGTGTTGGTGTAAGAAAAAATATTTTGGAGTACGTAGGGTTTGTACCTGGTCAAGGTTTCCGATCAGGGCCGTTATCCACTGTAGCGTCTCGTTAGGGGTGCGACCCTATTCAATCAGGCAAACGTTTGCTGCCTCCCTGTTATGAACGGGCGAGGATCGACTGACCGTGTGATGCATTACCTGGCGCGTGAACGCCTGGCTTTCCGGCCGGGCGTTCGCGCGTCGTATGACGGGGGCGGCACGCCTGGTTCGGGCGGCCATGAGTAACGAAGAAGACGAAAAGAACTGGAAAACTCAACATGCGCAAAAATGTTAGGCATTCCGCCTGGCAGGGTGTGGGTTTGTTGCTCCTATGGGGCCTCTTCCTGCTTTCCACGGTGGAAGCGCGCGCGGCAGTCACGCTGCCGCCGAGCAATCACATCCTGATCAATCTGGGTGCGACACCGTGGCGATACATCAAGGATGTCGACGATCCGAACTCGAAATGTCCGACGGCGGGCGATTCGAGCGTCGGCTGTTCGCCATTCGACGATTCCAGCTGGCAGTCGATTGGTGTGCCGCAGACGCCCGCCGACAACGACACTTTCATCAATATGGAGTCGGGCGGCGGCCAGGGCCAGTTGACGGGCAACACCAACTGGTACCGCAAACACTTCAAGCTCGATCCGTCGTACAGCCCGACCAGTTGAATCGCAAGGTTCTGGTCGAGTTCGAGGGCGCACACACGGGTGTGCAGGTCTACATCAACGGTCATTTCATCCCAGGCAATAGCGCGGTGCAGGCCAACGCGCAGGCAACGCACGTGATCGGCTTCATTCCGTTCATCGTCGATATCACGCCCTATGTGAAGTTCAAGGACGCGAACGGTCAGCCGGTTGACAACGTGCTGGCGGTGAAGGTCTCGCGCGGCGATCCCTTCTTCGAGTCGCCGAGCTTCTCGGGCGCATTCCGCTTCGGCCAGGACGATACGGGGTTGTTCCGTCCGGTGTGGATGCACATCACGGACCGCGTGCATATTCCAGAAAACATCTACGCGGTGCTGAACACGTGGGGCACCATGTGTCGACGTTGACGGCGAACGACGCATTGGCGACGGTCCGCGTGCAGACCAACGTCGTCAACGAATACTCGACGACCCAACCGGTCACGCTGACGACGCAGATCGTCGACGCGTCCGGCAACATCGTCGCCACCGCGCAGGATTCGAAGACGATCCCGGCGAACAGCTCGGGTCCCTTGACGCCGACGATGTTCGATCAGGTGTTGACGGTCAGCAACCCGACGCTCTGGTATCCGAACAACAGCATCTACGGTCATCCGTACATGTACCGCGTGATTCACTCGGTCAGCATGAACGGTGTGGTGGTCGACACGAAGGAAAGCCCGCTCGGTATCCGCACCATCACGTGGGACAACAACTTCCCGATCATCAATGGCCATCCGCACTACCTGTGGGGCGCGTCGGGCCGTTACGACTATCCGGCGCTCGGTTCGGCGGTGCCCCCGAATCTGCAATGGCAGGATCTGTACCTGCTTGCGCAGGCAGGCGGCAGTTCGTACCGTCCCGGCCATTCGAGCCAGGGCCGCGAGTGGCTCGACGCCGCCGACGAGTACGGCATCATGATGCTGCAGCCTAGCGGTGACGGCGAGAACGGCTTCGGCGCTATCTGCTCGACCGCCGGGCAGCAAAACTGCGCGACACCGGACAACCTGACGTTGAAGGAAGAACTGCATCGCGACATGATCGTCCACGATCGCAACCATCCATCGGTGCTGGCATGGGAAGCGAACAACGGCAAGATGGACGAGGGCATCGCAAAGCAGCTCAAGCAGATTTCGCGGCAGTGGGACTTCTTCAACACGCGCGCGCAGGCCGACCGTACGCCGGACCCGGAGAACGGCGACGTCCTCGGCTGTAGCGGCCAGGGTTGCGACATCAACGTCAAGCAAACCTACCCCGGCTCGCCGGCCTACGGCTCGGAGTACTGGGGCGACGGTGTTGGTCGCTGGAAGTACGACTTCGAGATCCAGTTCGCTGCTTCGTATATCCGCGACTGGGTGCACAGCATGGTCGGCAAGTCGTTCGGCATCGCGCACTGGTATCTCGCCGATACGCCGGGCGAAATCAACACGCAGACGGACGGCACGCTGAACAGCGAAGTGCGTTCCAACGGCGCGTCGATGATGGACTGGAATCGCTTTCCACGCTTGATCTACTACATCTACGAAGCCGTCTGGACGCCCTACAGCATCAAGCCGGTGGTCAAGCTCGCGAACACCTGGAACCGTTCGGGCAGCGTGCGCGTGAACGCGTTCAGCAATTGTCCGTCGGTGCAGTTGCGCCTGAACGGTCAGCTCATCGGCGGCGCGCAGGTGCCGAACCCGGTGAACTCGGACCCGACCGCGGACCTGACACAGAACACGGTGCTGCTCCCGGGCCAGGTTCACTGGGACAACATCGCGTTCCAGCCGGGCAAGCTCGTCGCCGAATGTCTGGACGCCAATGGTCAAGTTGCGGGCACAGACACGCTCGTGACGGCCGGCCCGGCCGATCACCTGCTGCTGACGGTCGATCCGCAAGTGACACGTCCTGACGGTCAGCAGTTCCAGTTGACGGCGAACGGCACGGACGCGGCCACGCTAACGGCGCAAGTCGTGGACGCGAACGGCAACTTCGTGCCGGACGCCGGCCAGACGCTGACCTTCAGCGTCGGCGGTCCCGGCACCTATCGCGGCGGTTCCGACCACTACGTAGTCGACAACCAGCCGCAGGGCTATCACGCGCCGGGCGATCCGAACTTATCCGCGGAAGGCGGGATGGCGAAGGTCGCGGTGCGCACGCAGTTCACGACGGGCACCGTGAAGGTGACAGTCACGTCGCCAAATCTCGGTAGCGCATCGGCTTCGTTCAATGTGGTGCCGGCAGCCAACGCGCAGACGTTCGACGGCAACGACACGGTTGTCGGCCAGCAGGATCAGACGGCGCCGCAGATCGTCACGCAACCGGCCGACCAGGTCGTGACGCTCGGCCAGACCGGCACGTTCACCGTGCTGTCGGCGGGTGCGACGCCAATCGGCTACCAGTGGTTCAAAAACGGCCAGCAGATCCCGGGGGCAAACGGCTACACGTACACGACGCCCGCGTTGCAGCAGAGCGATAACGGTGCGACTTTCAGCGTCGTCGTCAGCAACGCGATCGGCAACCTGCCGTCGCGCAACGCTGTCCTCACGCTGGTGCAGCCGGCCGCGCCACAGATCGTCACGGCGCCCCTTCCGAAGAACATCACCGCAGGCCAGAGCGCTGAGTTCACGGTAGTCGCTTCGGGTTCGCCAGTGCTGTCGTATCAGTGGCTGAAGAACAACGTCGCGATCGACGGCGCCAACTCGCCGACTTACGATACGCCGCCGATGGCGGTCACTGATAGCGGCGCGCAGTACAGCGTTATCGTCACGAACAGCGCGGGCTCGATCCCGACGACGCCGGTCACTTTGACCGTCAGCGTCGCGCCGCCGCCGGTGGTCGTCTCTGATCTCACTGATCAGAGCGTGCCGTTCGGTCAGTCAGTGACGTTCAGTGTCAGCGTGACAGGTTCGAATCCACTCAGCTATCAGTGGACCCACAACGGCTTGCCGGTCGGCGACAACTCCCCGAGCTTCCTGATCCCGCAGGCGCAAGCCAGCGATGCGGGCAGCTACGCGGTAGCGATCACCAATACCGCGGGCACGAGCACCAGCCGCACGGCCACGCTCAACGTCAGCGGCACCGACGCATCCAATCTCGCACTCGGCGGTATCGCGAAGGCTAGCACTGAGCAGAACGGCGGCCTGATCGCGGCTTATGCGATCGACGGTTCCATCAGCACGCGCTGGTCGTCGGCTCCGCAAGTTGACCCGTCGTGGCTCGAAGTCGATCTCGGCTCGGTGAAGACGTTCGACAAAGTGGTGCTGGTTTGGGAAAACGCCTACGCGACGCAGTACGACATTCAGGTGTCGAACGACGAGAAGACCTGGACGACCGTGTTCCCGAACGGGCAGCCCGATGGGGCCGGCAATACCACAAGCCCGGTCGACGGCTCGGGCGGCACCGAGACACACTTCTTCCAGAGCACCTCGGCACGCTACATCCGCATGCTGGGTCTGAAGCGCGCGACGCAGTACGGTTACTCGCTGTTCGAGTTCCAGGTGCTCGACGCGCCGCAGTGTGGCGCCGAAACGGAGCGCTTCACGCCGATCGCAGCGCAGCCGGGTATCTGGCACTCGACGATCGCGGGCCTGCCGGACGGTCCGTTCATCCCGACCGTGAAGGACAACGTGAGCGGCCTCACGTGGCAGCAAACGTACACGACGTTTGCGGCCGATGGTGCGCAGTTCACGCAGCAGATCGCGGATCAGTACTGCAAGTCGATCGGCATGCGGGTTCCGACGCTGTACGAGTCGTTGACGGTGGCGCGTGCGAATTATTCGTCGTGTGCGTTCCCGTCACCGTGGCGGACCTGGACGACCACGCCGGTGCCGAACCTGGCGAACAACGCGTGGCTCGTCGATTCGTCGGGGAAGTCGTGGCCTGGCATCATCAACAACACGCCGGCCTGGGTGATGTGCGTGTCCGGCCCGACGGTGCCGGGTCCGGTTATCGCTGTGCAGCCGGCAAGCTCGACCGCAAGTGAAGGCCAGAGCGTGACGTTAACGGTGGGGGTCACGGGCAACGGTCCACTCGACTACGAGTGGAAGCGCAACGGCCAGCTCGTCGCGATCACGACGATTCCGTCGTACACGACGCCGGCGTTGACGGTCGCGGGCGACAACGGCGCGATCTACACCGTCGACGTTAGCAACGCGGGCGGTACGGTCCCGAGCGCGCAAGCGACGCTGACCGTGGTCGCGGCGACTACCGGCAGCGGCGGTAACGGCGGCGGTACGCCTCCGCCTCCGCCACCGTCGCCGTCAACGCCGAGCGCGAATCTTGCGCTCGGCAAGCCGACCACATCGAGCGGCAACGAGAACGACGGCTACGGCCCGGGCAACGCAACGGACGGCAGCATGAATTCCCGCTGGTCGTCAGCGTTCCAGGATCCGCAGTGGATCGAGGTCGATCTGGGCTCGGTTCAGACGGTCGATCGTGTCGTGTTGCGTTGGCAGGATTCATACGGTGTGGATTACAAGATCCAGACTTCGACGGATAACAACATCTGGAACGACGCGGTAACGAAGACTGGCGACACCGGCGGCACCGAGGACCTGCGTTTCGGCGCTCCGGTCCAGGCGCGTTACGTCCGCATGTTCGGGACGAAGCGCGCGACGCAGTACGGCTACTCGCTGTTCGAGTTTGAGGTGTACAACACCGCGAACACGCCGACGTTCCCGATTACCGCGACCTCGACGGGCAGCGGTACGCTGTCGCCGTCCGGCAACGCTTCGGTGTACCAGGGCGGCATGCAGACGTACCAGTTTGTACCGGCTGCAGGTACTGCGGTGACGGGCGTGCAGGTCGACGGCCAGGACATCGGCATCGTCAATCAATACACGTTCGACAACGTGCTGGCGGCGCATTCGCTCAACGTCGTGTTCGGCTCGGCTTCGGCCGCGGTGAACCTGGCACTCGGCGCGACGGCAACGGCAAGCGGTATCGAGAACGACGGCACTCCGGCCTCGAACGCTATCGACGGCAACCTCAACACGCGCTGGTCGTCGAATTTTGCCGACAATGCGTGGATCACGATCGACCTCGGTAAGGAAACCGCGTTCAACCGCGTGGTGCTCAATTGGGAAAACGCGTACGGCAAGCAGTACCAGATCCAGGCGTCGGATGATAACGTCGACTGGACGCATACGGTCTATACCCAGAGCAACGGCCAGGGCGGCATCGAGGACCTGTCGCTGGACAACACGACCGCGCGTTATATCCGCCTGCAAGGGGTGCAGCGTGCGACGGGCTACGGCTACTCGCTGTTCGAGTTCGCGGTGTATAACGACCCGGCGAGAGCCGCGTCCGGCAGCGGTACCAGCGCGGGAACGGGTACGGGGTCCGGCACCGGAACCGGTACCGGCAGCACCACGCAACCGTCGCAGCCGAGCAGTCCGTTCGTGCTTCAACCGGCGCCGCAGACGGTGCCGGTTGGCCAGAACGCTCACTTCGCGGTACTCATGTCCGGTACGGGGCCATACACGTACCAATGGCAACTCGGTGGCCAGCCAATCGCCGGCGCGACCAGCCGGACCTACGACACGCCGGCTGCGGTTGCCGGCGACAGCGGCAAGGTGTACAGCGTCGCGGCGACCGGTCCTGACGGAACGGTCACGACGTCGAACACCGCGACGCTGACGGTCGACTCGTCGGTATTGACGTACACCGTCAAGCCGGGCCTGATCGGCGTCGACCTGCAAAACAACACGCAGGGTGCGTATACCGACGACAAGGTGTATGTCGCGGTCATCGCACGTGATCCGGCGACGGGTCAGTTCGCGTGGCTCAAGCCGGACGGCACGATCGTGGCGCCACAAGTTGCCGACAATGACGCGGCGAATCACCTGACGGCACCGAACGGCCAGAACTACAGCAACTACTTCTTCACGCTAGCACAGAGCAAGACGTTGCAGTTGCCGCCGATGTTCTCCGGCCGGGTTTTCGTGTCGCTCGGCAGTCCGCTGTTCATCAAGATCAATACGGACGTCAACGGCAACATCGGCTTCGCTCCGCCCGATCCGAACAATGCTACGGACCCGAGTATCGGCATTCCGTTCGACTGGTACGAGTTTTCCTACGGCAACAATGGTCTGTGGATCAACACGACGCAGGTCGACGAGTTTGGTTTCCCGCTCACGCAGGACGTCTACTCGGCGAACGGCACGGTGCATCAGCGGACCGGCATCACGCAGCGTCGCGCCGATCTGTTCCAGGCGTACACGCGTGAGCTGTCGGCAGCATTCCAGCCGACGTCGCCCTCGAACTTCCGCATCATGGCACCGGCTCACGATTCGTTCGCGACAGGCAAGCCGAACGGCAATTACTTCGACGGCTACGTGAACGACATGTGGACGTATTACGCGTCGAACAATCTGCCGGTCGTGGCGGGCGCTCGCGCGTTCGTCGGCCGCACGCAGGGCACGCAACTGGTGTTCAGCGAAATCGACCAGCACAACGGTCAGTTCGTCGGCAGCACCTATGCCGTCAACAAGCCGACAACGCAGGCCGTGCTGCTCTGTAACGACGTGTTCCTGGACGGCGATGCAACGCAGCAACAGATCGAGGCGCAGCTGTGTGCCGCAATCAACCGTCACGTGATGGGCGACACGACCAAGTGGAATGTTCCGTCCGCCTATTACGCGGCCCCGCCGTATAACGAGTACGCCCGCTTCTGGCACGACCACGGCATCAGCGGTCTCGCGTACGGCTACGCATTTGATGACGTGAACAACCAGAGCTCGACGGTGCAGGTGCCGGTTCCGGAGTACATCGTGCTCGGCATCGGTTACTGATGCCATAGCGGTAATCACGATGAAGTCAGGGCGCCGCCAGTCTGGGCGCCCACAAATTTTTCAAGTGAGTGATCGATGAGTAACGTGACGGATGTCCGGACCACGGACAGGCGATATGAGCGACTCGCACCTCGGCGCCGCGCGAAGGGTTTCACGCTGCTCGAACTGCTGGTGGTGCTCGTGATCATCGGCATGCTGGCGGCGATTGTCGGGCCGCGTTATTTCGCGCAACTGGGCAAGTCACAGGTGACGGTGGCGCGCGCGCAGATCGAGGTGCTGAGCAAGGCAATCGACAACTTCCGGCTCGACGTGGGCCGTTTTCCGACGGCCGAGGAAGGGCTTCAGTCGCTGGTGGTGCGTCCTCCTAGCACGGACAAGTGGAACGGTCCGTATCTGAAGAAGGAAGTGCCGCTCGACCCGTGGGGGCATCCGTACGTCTATCAGGTGCCCGGCGCCAAGGGTGATTACGCGGTGATCTCGTACGGGCTCGATGGGCAACCGGGCGGCTCCGGCGAGGACGCCGACATCAGCAGCGAATGAAGTAATGACGGGTCCGCCGACGGCGGACCCTGCATGGCGGTGCGCCTTCGACGGACGCAGCGCCTTGCAGCAGGCAGTTCCGACCAAAGGTAACGCGGCACCATGCAATTTGAAGTGAGAGCGCTCTCGCCGGAGAACCGGATCATCGCCCTCGTCGTCGACGCCCAGGATGAGGCCGGCGCACGCGCCCATACGGAAGCGCGGGGGTTTCACGTAACAGGTGTCGCGCCGGTGCGCGCGCTGCGCCGACCGGCCGGCTCGCGCGGCAGAATTTCTCTGGTGCTGTTCAGTCAGGAACTGCTCGCGCTGCTGAAAGCGGGGCTGTCGATCGTCGAAGGGCTCGAGGCGCTGCTCGAACGCGAGGGCGGGGCGCGACTGCGCGGTGTGCTCGGTCGTCTGCTCACGGGACTGCGCGAAGGCAAGCGCTTCTCGAGCCTGCTCGGCGAACAGCCCGACGTGTTTCCGCCGCTGTACGTCGGCATCGTGCGCGCGGCCGAAGGCACAAGCGACCTGCCGCGCGCGCTGCAACGCTACGTCGACTATCAGGAACGCATCGACACCGTGCGCAACAAGCTCATCAGCTCGGCGATCTATCCGAGCATTTTGCTGGTGGTCGGCGGCGGCGTGTCGGTGTTCCTGATTACTTACGTGGTGCCGCGCTTCGCGACCATCTACGAAGACACCGGCCGCTCGTTGCCATGGATGTCGCAGATGCTGCTCGACTGGGGCAAGTTCGCGGCGGCGCACGGCTTGCCGCTGCTGCTCGGCACGCTCGTCGTCGGCGTCGCGCTGTTCACGGGCGGGCGTGCAGCGGTCGGGCGGGTCGGCCTTGTCACTTTACTGGCGCGGATTCCGCTGCTCGGCGCACATTTGCGGATTTATCAGTTATCGCGGCTCTATCTGACGCTCGGCATGCTGCTTGAAGGCGGTATTCCGATCGTCGGCGCGATGGAGACGGCATGCGGCACGGTCTCGCCGGCGATGCGCGACGGGCTACTGAAAGCGCGCGCGTCGGTGACGTCGGGCGAGTCGCTGTCGGCCGCGTTCCTCGCACAAAACCTGACTACGCCGATCTCGCTGAGGATGCTACGCGTCGGAGAACGCTCCGGCGAACTCGGCGCGATGCTGACCCAGTCGGCGGCGTTCTACGACGGCGAGATCACCCGCTGGATCGACCGTTTCACGCGAATGTTCGAACCGCTGCTGATGGCGGCGATCGGCGTCGTGGTCGGCACAATCGTCGTCCTGCTTTACATGCCCATTTTCGATCTCGCGGGAAGCTTGTCATGACCATGCGTGATACGCACGCACCTCTGTTCGATGCCGATCTGCTGGTTCGCGCACGCGCGGCGGCGGCCGCCACACAGCGTCATCTTGTCGAGGAATTGCAGACGCTGACCGGCGCCGAGCCGTTCGAGGTGCTTCGCGCGCTCGCGGCGCAACTCGCGATGCCGGTGATCGAAACGGCCAGCATGCTCGCGCTCGAGCCGGCGTTCGATCGCGTGCCGTTGTCGCGCGCGATGCAGCGCCGCTGCGCGTTGCTGCGCGGCGCGCACGGCGCGCTGGTCGGCGTCGTCACGAGCCCGTTCGATCTCGATCTACAGACGTGGCTCGCGTCGCAGGCGGGTGCGTCCGTGGAGATGCGCCTCGCGCTGCCCGGCGATCTGCTCGCCTATCACACTCGCATGGAGGAGTCGATACGTGCGGTCGACAGTCTGGTGTCCGTGGGCGACGGCACGCACGTGGACGGACGCACGGCGCAGGTGGTGTCGTTCCAGACCGTAAACGAAGCGGCCAGCCCTGCGGTCAAGCTCGTGAACTCGACGCTCTACGACGCGCTGAAGGCCGGCGCATCCGACATTCATCTGGAAAGCACGTCGAGCGGACTCGCGCTGAAGTATCGCGTCGACGGCGTACTCGACGCGGCAGCGACGATTCAGGGTGTCGAGACGGCCGAGCAGGTGATCTCGCGTCTCAAGGTGCTGGCGGAACTCGACATCGCCGAGCGGCGCGTGCCGCAGGACGGCAGCTTCCGGGTTGCGGCGGGCGGCCGCGATATCGACTTGCGCGTGTCGATCATGCCGAGCATTCACGGCGAGGACGCGGTGATCCGGATTCTCGACAAGCGCGCGATGATCGAGGCCTACGGCTCGCTGACGCTCGAAGCGCTCGGCTACGACAGCGAATCGCTGGTAGCGCTGCGCGCGCTAGCCGAGGAACCGTACGGCATGCTGCTCGTGACCGGTCCAACCGGCTCGGGCAAGACCACCACGCTCTACGCGGCGCTGACCGAGATCCACAACGGTCGCGACAAGATCATCACGATCGAGGACCCGGTCGAATATCAACTGCCCGGCATTCTGCAGATTCCCGTCAACGAGAAAAAAGGGTTAACGTTCGCGCGCGGGCTGCGCTCGATTTTGCGGCACGATCCGGACAAGATCATGGTCGGTGAAATCCGCGACCGCGAGACTGCGGAGATCGCGGTGCAGTCGGCGCTGACGGGTCACCTCGTGCTGACCACGGTGCACGCGAACAACGTGTTCGACGTGTTCGGCCGCTTCAGTCACATGGGCATCGATCCGTACGCGTTCGTCTCCGCGCTTAACGGCATCTGGGCGCAGCGGCTTTTGCGCGTGACCTGTGCGCGCTGCGCCGCGCCGTATGTGCCGACGGACGCCGAACTCGCGCGTCTGGGTCTGACACGTGCGGGCGTTGCCGATTTCGTGTTCTGCCAGGGAACCGGTTGCGGCGACTGCCGTGGCACAGGTTATCGCGGCCGGCGCGCGATTGCCGAAATCCTGATCCTCGACGACGAAATCCGCGATCTCGTCGTCGAGAAACAGCCAATCCGCGTGATCAAGGAAGTCGCGCGCCGCAACGGCACGCGGCAATTGCGCGAGGTCGCGCTCGGTCTCGTGAGGCGCGGCGAGACGACTCTGACAGAAGTGAAGCGGGTGACGCTCAATGCTTGATCGCTGGTTGAACCGGTTCGCGCGGCGCGGATCCTGCCATCTCGCGTTGTCGCACGGCAAGCTGACCGTGCGACGAATCGGCGCGTCGCGTCGATCGCAGGCGCTGTTTGTCGAGCAGTTGCTGCCGGCAGGCGCTGACGTGTCGACGGAAACGCTCGCGGCGCTGATCGCGACGTCGCTCGACGAATCGGGCGGCAACGGCCTGCCGGTGCACGTGACATTCGCCGACGAACTGGTGCGTTATTTCATCGTCACGCCGGCCTACAACAGTGTGCGCATGCAGGACCTGCGCGCGGCGGCGGGCGCACGATTCCAGACGCTCTACGGCGAAGATCCGGTCGGCTGGCAATTGGTTGCCCATTGGCAGGCGGCCGAGCCGTTCCTCGCCTGCGCGGTGTCACGCCCTTGGTCGGACGCGTTGCAACAGGCCGTCGCAGCCGGGCACGGTTGCGTGGTATCCGCGCTGCCCGAATTCGTGGCGGCGTGGAACCGCACGCGCCGCGAGCTTGGCGCCGACACCTGGCTCGCGACGCGCGGCGAGCATGCGCTGACCCTGGGCTTGATCAGTGCCGAGCCGCGTCCGCGCGTGGCGGCTGTGCGCACGCTCGCGCTGCCCGATCCTTTGCCGCCGATTGCGTGGCTGCGCGAGCAGGTCGCGCGCGCGGCGCTGCTCGACAATCTGCCTGCGCCGTCCTCGCTGCTGCTGCACGGCCCGCGCTGCGACGGGTGGATGCCGGGCGCGACCGATTTCGCGGACTCGGGAATGACTGTGCACTGGAGCGAATCGGCTGAGCGGCCGTCGCTCGGCTCAAGTGCCGCCGCGGCGACGCAGTCCGCACCGCTGGCGTGGAGCGGCACGACGCAATGAGAAGCCTGGCTATTGACCTCGCGCCGTTCAGCCTGCGGCGCGAGTGGTACCGGATTGGTCCGTCCGCACGTGTGCTTGCGCTCGCCGGCGTAGTACTGTGCGGCGTCGCCGCATATCGCGCGCAGACGCTGCTCGTCCATCTGCAAACACTCGACGGCGAATCGGCGCGGATCGTCGAGCGCAACGAGCGCGCCGCGCATGCGTCTCGGCGCGTGCATATCGAGCCGGTCGACGTGAAGCAGGCCACCGCCGTTAATCTCGCCGTCGCGCGATTGAACCTGCCGTGGGACAACCTGCTCGACGCGATCGAGGCCGCGACGCCGACGCAGATCGCGCTCATGTCGATCACGCCGGAACCCGGTCGCTCGCTGCTGCGCATCGAGGCCGAATGCGCGGGTAGCAAGGACATGCTCGATTACCTCGACTCGCTCGGCCGGCAGCCACTGGTCGGACGGGTCACGCTGACCCGGCACGAACTCGTGAAGGACGGCATGGACAACGTGTTCCGCTTTCAGGTCGAAGTGCAGTGGCGGGGGACGGTATCGTGACGCTCCAATCCATTGTTCGCAACCTGTTGCGGCTTCGTCTCGCACTCTCGCGGTTCGGCACCGGCCCGCTGCTCGCGGGTGCGCTGCTCGCCGCTGCAATGTTGCTGTGGCTCGGCGTGCTGCCGGGCATGTCGGCGCGTGTTGTCGAACAGACTCGTGCGGTTGCGCGGTTGCGTGCGCTGCCCGTGCCGAAGCCGATCGTGCCCGCACCCGTCCTCGCGGCCAGCCGGCTCGCAGATTTTTACGCGGAACTCGGCGATTCCACGCGTACCGGTGAGATCGTGATGCGTTTGTTCGATGCGGCCGCCGCCGCCGGCGTCACGCTCGACAAGGCCGAATACACCCCGGGCCACGATGCGCCCGGACGCTTCGACACGTACACGATCGTGCTTCCCGTCAAGGGCGATTACGTGCACTTGCGTCAGTTCAGCGAGAAAGTGCTGGTGACGGTGCCGTACGCGGCGCTCGACGACATGCGCTTCAAGCGAAATTCGGCGAACGATCCCAGTGTCGAGGCGAATCTGCGATTTACGGCGTTCCTGCGGCCAGTGACGATTGCGCCCGTAAGTGCGTCGGCGGTGGCCGCTGCGGCCGCGTCGGCTGCGGCGGTTTCGGCAGCTTCGCAGGCCGGGGCGGTGGGTACGTCGGGCGTGTCAGCGGGTGCCGGACCGTCAGGTGGATCGTCGGGCGTGCCGTTGCCGACGATCGACTCGGTGATCTCGACGCGCCCACCGCTCCCCTCCGGCATGACCAGGAAATCCAGACGGTCGGCGGTGGCAGCGCCTTCCATCGCCTCTGCACCGCCGGGCTCAGCCATCGAGCAAGGTGCCTCGGCGCTCATGGCCATTTCACCGCAAAAATCCGCCGCACCGCAAGGAGCCACGCGATGAAACTCCAGCACATCGTGATGGCCGTGCTGTTCTTCTCGTGTGCGCTGGTGCTCGAGTTCACGAATCATTCGCAGGACGACGGCATCGTCGAGGCCGCGCCGTCAAGATCCGTACTGAACGCGGTTACCGGCGCGAGCGACCCGCACGGCACGACCGGCATCGTCGCCATCGCCTCGGTTCGCTCACGAGAGGACCGCTCCGGTACCGGCGCGCATCCGCTCTTCAACACGATGATGCTCGTGCCGCCGCTGCCCTCCGTCGCGCCCGCTCACGCCGACGTACCGCCGCTGCCGAACACGCCGCCGATGCCGTTCACCTATATCGGCAAGCAGCAGTCGGCCGGTCACTGGGAGGTCTACCTCGCGCGTGGCGACGACACGCTGATTGTGCACGACCAGATGGTGATCAACGGCGATTACCGCGTCGATTCGATCGCCCCGCCGAACATGACTCTTGTCTACCTGCCTTTGAAACTTGTCCAGACACTGGATATCGGCGATGCCGACTAGTCCGCGTGTCATGAGGAACGAACCGTTGCCCAAGCCACTCCCGATTAGAACCCGTCCGCATGCCGCGAACGCCGTCGCATTGCGCCATTTGGGGCGCGGCGTGCCGCTAGTCGTGCTGACGGTCCTGCTGGCCGCGTGCGCGGACCCACAGTCCTATCGCGACGGCGAGAAACTGATCGCCGCCGGCCAGGTCGATCAGGGCGTCGCGAAGCTCGAGGACGCGTCGAGGCAGGAGCCCGAGGACGCGAAGTATCGCGAGGTGTGGCTCGCGCAACGCGAGAAGCAGATCGACGATCTCATGGAGCAGGGTGAGCGGCTCGCCGCGAGCGGCGCCCGCGACGCCGCGCGCGCGGCTTATCAGCATGTGCTCGCGATCAGCCCAGGCAATGAGCGCGCGATGGCTGGCCTCGTCGCGCTCGACACGGACGCGCGGCTGAACATCATGCTGAGCCGCGCCGAGGCGCTCTACGTGCGGCACCAGCCCGACGATGCGTGGCACCTGCTTGACGCAGTGTTGACCGAAGCGCCGGCCAACCGCCGTGCGCTCGAACTGCAGCGCAAGTTCGGCGCCGAGACGGGCGCAGCGCGCGTCGAGGCCGCGCTCGCCGCAGCGTACCGCAAGCCGATCCGTATTGACTTTCGCGATGCACCGCTCAAGCAGATCTTCGACGTGATCTCGCGGTCGTCGGGCATGAACTTTCTGTTCGACCGTGATGTGAAGACCGACCAGCACACCACAATCTTCCTGAAGAACAGCACAATCGACGCGCCCGTGCGCTACGTGCTCGCGACCAATCAGCTCGCGCAACAGGTACTCGACGAGAACACCGTGCTGATTTATCCGAACACGGCGCCGAAGGTGAAGGATTATCAGGAGCTCGCGGTGCGTACGTTCTTCCTGTCGAATACCGACGCGAAGACGATCGCGAACACGCTGAAGACGATCCTGAAGATCCAGAACGTGGTCGCCGACGAAAAGCTCAACATGGTGATCGTGCGCGACACCCCGGATGCGATCCGCATGGCAGAGCGGCTGGTGTCGCTCGAGGACGTGCCGGAGCCGGAGGTGATGCTCGAAGTGGAAGTGCTGGAGGTGCAGCGCAACCAGGAGGTCAACCTTGGCGTCGCGTGGCCGAGTTCGGTCAACGTCACGCCGTTGCCGCTCGGCAGCGTGATCGCGCCGGTGACCGGCCAGCCCAATACGAACGCTGGCATATCGTCGTATCCATACGGGTATGGCGGGATAGGCTCGTCCGGTGGAACCAACGGATCGACGCCGGCACTGACGCTGCACGATCTGCTGCATCAGACGGCGCGTACGATCGGCTTGTCGACGATGCAGGCGACCGTCCATGCGAACGTACAGGACTCAGACGTCAAGTTGCTGACCAATCCGCGAATCCGCGTGCGCAATCATGAGAAGGCGAAGATCCTGATCGGCGAGCGCGTGCCGAACATCACGTCGACGGCGACTTCGACCGGCTTCCTGTCGCAGTCGGTCAACTATCTCGACATCGGTCTGACTCTGAACGTCGAGCCGACGATTTATCTCGACGACACGGTCGGCATCAAGCTGGCGCTTGAGGTCAGCAGCCTGGGCAATGCGGTTACGACCACCACCGGCACGGCCGCGTACCAGATCGGCACACGCACGGCCAGCACCGTGCTGCAGTTAAAGAACGGCGAGACCGATGTGCTCGCCGGTCTGATTGACAACGAGGAACGCAAGTCGGGCAACAAGCTGCCCGGCATCGGCCAGTTGCCGATTCTCGACCGCCTGTTCGGCGCGAACGACGACGAGGCGAAGAACACCGAGATCGTGCTCGCAATCACGCCGCACCTGGTACGCAACATCCGCCGTCCCGACGCCAATCTCGCGTACTTCACGTCGGGCACCGAGACCAACATGCGCAGCATGATCCAGTCGAATGGACTCGCGTCGCCGGCTGCGTCGTCGACCCCGCCGGGGTCGACGGTCCCGGCTAGCGGCGGCGAGGCGGCGCGCTTCGGTGCGGGCGGTCAGTCGAACAGCACGAACGGCGCGAATGGTGCCGGAGTCGGGGCGGGAGTGGGCGGTTATGGCGGCGCGTACAACGGCGGCGACGGCTTATCGGCGCCCGGCGCCGGTCCGGTTGCCGGCACCGCGCAGATGACGATCGAAGGGCCGCCTCAGGCCAAGACCGGCGATTCGGTCACCGTGTCGCTGTCGATGTCGGCCGATCAGCCGGTCGCGAGCGCCTCTTCGATCGTCAGCTTCGATGCGACGAAACTCCAGTTCATGGGCGTGACGGAAGGCGACTTCCTGAAGCAGGGCGGCGCGCCGACCTCGTTCTCGAGCCGCGTGAGCCCCGGCCAGGTGCAGTTGGCGGATTCGGTGCAGGGCGGGTTGGGGGCTGCGTCGACGGGGACTTACGCGGTGCTGACCTTCCGCGCGCTGGTACCGGCCTCGCCGACCTCGGTCAAGGTCACGCCCGGTTCCGTCGTCGGCCTGACCGGCGCGCCGATCACGTTGGCACCACCATCCGCGTACACGTTCAGCATTGTCGCCACGCCATGACGCGCGCTCCGCAATCTCTTGCAGCCGACGCTGGTCGTGCGTTCCGTCTGCTTGGTGTCCGCTGGCGTGCAGTAGCAGGTTTCACGCTGATCGAGTTGCTCGTCACGCTCGCAATTCTCGGCGTACTCGCGAGCATGACGGTGCCGGTCGTGCAGGTGATCCGGCAGCACGAACGTGAACAGGAATTGCGCGACGCGCTGCACAGGATTCGCGATGCGATCGACGCATACAAAACGGCGGCGAAGGATGGTCGCGCGCCGGTCGAGAGCGGCGCTTCGGGTTATCCGCCGAAGCTGAACGTACTCGCCGATGGCGTGAAGGACCAGAGCGATCCGAAGGGCGCGAAGATCTATTTTCTACGCCGGTTGCCGCGCGATCCAATGAACAACGATCCGCAACTCGACGCCGTCGATACCTGGGGCAAGCGAGCCTATGCGAGCGAGCCCACCGATCCACAGGAAGGCGACGACGTGTACGACGTCTACTCGACGTCGAACGGCGTCGGCCTGAACGGCATCTCCTACCGGAACTGGTGACGTCGATGAGAAACCCTATGCGCAAACGGAACGGCTTCACGCTGATCGAGTTGCTGATTGTGCTTTCGATCATCGCACTGATGCTGACGCTCGCTCTGCCGCAGTATTTCCATTCGATCGACGCGTCGAAGGAGAAGATCCTCGCGGAGAATCTGCACGTGACGCGCGATGCGATCGACAAGTTCTACGGCGATCTGGGCCGTTATCCCGATTCGCTCGACGAGCTCGTCGACCGCCATTATCTGCGCGCCGCGCCGTTCGATCCCGTTACGGATAGCGCGACAACCTGGCATATCGTGCCGCCTGACGAGCAGTTTCCCGGCAAGGTCTACGACCTGAAGAGCGGCGCCGAAGGCGCGACGCTCGATGGACGGTCGTTCGATTCGCTATGACTCAGCAGCGAAGGATCGGTCGCTGCAGGGCGTGGGTGCCACAGCGTAGGCGACGTGGACAACTTGGGCTTGCGTATCTCGCGCTGCTGATCGGCGTTGCGATCATCGGGGTCGCGGCGGCAGGCACGATCCAGCTCGGCGCGCTGTATCAGCGGCGCATGGCGGAGAAGGAACTGCTCTACATCGGCGATCAGTTCCAGCGCGCGCTACTCAGCTACGCCGACAAAACACCGCTTGGCTTGCCGACCCAGCCGCGTACGCTCGACGAACTCGTGCGTGATCCGCGCTATCCGAGTCCCGTGCGTCATCTGCGCCGCGTCTACGCCGATCCGCTGACGGGGAAGGCCGATTGGGTGCTGGTTCTGTCGCCGAACGGACAGACGATCGTCGGTATTCATAGCGCGTCGCGCGAGCATCCGATCCAGCTTCGGCAGTTTCCGGAGCGATTTCGCGGTTTCGAGGACAAGCGCAGCTATACGCAGTGGGTGTTTATCGCGCGACCACCGCAACTGGCGCCGGGGCAGCGGCCGCCGAATTCGGTGGCGGGTGGGATGCCGGTTCCCGTACCGGGCGTTCCGATTCCGGTCGGTGGAAATCGCGATGGCGTGCAGCCGGGCGGTGGAGGTCCGGGGGATGCCGGGGTTTCGGCGAGCGGTGGGTTTTCGTCGGGGGAGGGATTTTCGAATGCCAGTGAGCCCTCGAACAACGGTGGCTTTTCGAATGGCGGTGGCTTTTCGACGACTGGCGAATTTACGTCCGGAAACGGTTCAACGAACGGAAGCCGCTTTTCCAGTGATAAGGGCTTCTCGTCGGGTAACTGAGGAACGCGTCGAAATGCCTACACCAAGCTCGCCGTGACAAGGCGGGCGACCAGACGATCTGGCAGACATCACTTTAAAAACAGCATAGGTCCTGCCAACGGTGGCTGATCTTGCGCGGTATCGCGCCGGGTTTTTCCGAGGCAGTAGGTTTTACGCGGGTTAGACTGATAAGGGGCGACCGACGCTTTCTCTCTCGTAACACAGCTCGAACACGAGCGTATTACGAGGAAGGAAAGCATGGATCCCAACCGCGCGAAAGTGCTCACCCCCGTGAAATTTCGTCACCTTTTGCGCGTCACTGACGCGACGAGCCGTTTCCCCGAACGTGATACGTTGATCCTGCTCCTCGGCGTCACGTGTGGCATGCGGGTGACCGAGATCGCCCGACCGGAAGTAAGTCACGTGCTCACACGCTCGGGCGCGCGTCGTGAAGAAATCGCCTTGCCGGGATCCATCACCAAAGGGTGCCTCGCAAGCAATGACAGGCATGGCGTTGCCCTGTGGACTTTCATGAGCAGGCTCCCGACCGCGATGACACGCGAAGACCTGGCGTCGTGGGTTGGAAAGTCTTTTCATTACTGTTCCTTGCTGCTTACGCGGACGAAGTGTTGCCAGCGGCCCGCCACGCTATTGCGCAGCCAGCCAGCAGTCGCCCAGCATTGAAGCGAGCTAAGATCGTCATTACTGTGTGCGGTGGGGGAGCGAATCGTGGCGACGTTCAGGGAATTGAAGGCGCAGATGGCCGCGCTCGAGGCGCGGGCCGCGGCGGCGCGGGCGGCAGAGTTTGAGGAGGTACTCGCGGATATCCGGGCGAAGGTAGTCGACTACGGGTTTACGGAACGGGACATCTTCGGACGCAGGCGAGGCGCACGCACAACGTCCAGCACTGGCGTCGTGCCAGCCAGATACCGTGACCCGAAGACGGGGGCGACCTGGTCAGGCAGGGGCCGGGCGCCAGGCTGGATAAGGGATGCGAAGAACCGCGAGCGGTTTCTCATTTCGCCCTGAATGCTCGCCGGCGCCACCCATATCCACCCGCCAAAGGTTCCTGAGCCGGCTGCCGAAGAAGCCTGCATGACGGCGTGTGCTCGCGCTCGATATGCGTGACCTTGAAGCGGACGATGACAGCCATCTCGACCGCGTGAGGCAATTGCAACCACCTGGCGCTCCATCGATCTCTTCGCTCAATGCAACGCCGTGGAGTTATGTACCGGCGGCAATTCGCGCAGCAGGGAGTGGCCCAGCGGAGATCGGGTACTCACTTCGGTCTTGTCGATCCGATCTGGAATCACCCGTGCTGGGCGGCCAAACGCGAAATTCCATGACAGCCATGAAAAGAGAATACAAGTACAAGGGCTTCGAGATCGCCGTGGACCTTGAACCGGTGTGGGAATCGTCTGGCAACGTCACGTTGTTACCACCACGTGGCTTTATTGCGATTGTGAATATCAAGACGGCGGGCATGGTCCGACCGATGGTTGCGCCGATCCG
>NZ_BBJJ01000089.1 GCF_000739815.1 Paraburkholderia mimosarum LMG 23256 = NBRC 106338 | reverse complement strand
TGCTAGGACGCGATTGCTTATCGAACCTTCCTGCGCTACCCCTCGCCGGACTAGCGGCAGTCCAATGAGAGCTTCTCCGCGCTCGGTCGCGTATGCGCTCAGCGTCCTCGGCGCCCTGTTCCGCGACTCATCGAGTAGCGCCACGTCCTCGCCAATCCTCGCACCGCCGTGAGGTAAAGGCGGCACTCGTGCTCTCGTGCAGCGGAGATCTTCTCAATGACCCAAACACTAGCTGGACATTGTCAAACGCGCTGTGGCATTCACGCCCGCGCCGGTACATCTCCGCCGCAGCCACTACACACAAACAGGTCGGGAAACCATCCGGCTGGATGGGCAAGAGGATCTTGGCGTAAGCGCGGAGGATGGCCCTGATTTGGGGGGGCAACGACTCCAGCAACACCATCGTCAATCAACACAGATGATACTGAACAAGGGGCCGTGTTTCAGCAGCCACGAGCGCTGCTTCCGGGCGATCACGCGATGCGATGTCGGATCCAGACGGCAGCCTCTTCAACGGAAGACAAGACTCGGCACGGGAAATCGCGTTCGATGGCCAAGTGCCGCTGCTTCAGAAGCGTATGCATCGGCCCGTCAGTCAAGAGGGCGTCACAGTAGCCTAACGCGGCGCCAGCATGATGGAAGTCTAATAGGTCGTTCGTATCCAGCTTCTGCGTGCTATTCCAGCGTAGCACTGCATGCAGCAAGGCCCCGACTTGCAAAGTGCGCAGAGCCCGCCGACCGGCGGGTTTCCGAACCGCTGCCCGTAGCAAACCTAGACACTGCCTCGTGATTCCCTCCCGCTCATCCGGCGATGGTTGGGTGTCATGGCCCAGGGACTCTACGGTCATGTCGTGCAGCACGTCAGCGGCGATCGGAGCTGCGAGTTCCAGAACGCCATTGATTTCGTCACGGAGACGGGACACTGAACCCCAGGCGCGCCCCGGGTTGCGCTATTGTACCCGGCATAACAGGCGTTCCTATTCCACGCCCCCCTTGTCTCGTCCTCGACTTTCTCGACAACAGAAGGGCGAGGCGGCGCGATTTGAAGAATTTCAACACGGCGCGCCGATCGGGAGAGCGGATGATCTCGATAGCCGTTACGGCTCGATTTGGTCGAACGCCGGTGAAGGAGAAAATAGACGCACGCATGGATGCACCGCGACACCTAGACATTCCCGGTATCGGAGAGCCCTTTGCAACTCGCTGGCGTCTGTCGCTCATCCCCGGCGTGCTCGCCTATAGGGGATCTAGGCTGGTCAATCCGCTGATCACATGCGCAGGCGCCATCACATGGTCGGGTAGCAGCCTATCGGCCTCCGATAGCCGGATAACTATGGACCATGATAAAATCCCGCTCGACTCGCGGATAGATTTTTTGCCATCGTTTCATGGCATGTGAAGCAAATGTTCGTGGATATGCTCCTCGGTATCCCTCTATATATTGCGAGATAATCGCAGAAATGCGTAGGAGTATCCGCGAGTCTCCTGCCCTTCGATGAGAATGATTAATTTAACAAATCTCAAATCCGCCAGCTCACGACGAGATCTCTCAAAGTTATTGGACGTGAAGCCTGGCATGCTTTCCTTCGCGATTTATAAAAATCCCGAAGCCGTTCGATATAAGCGATTTGAGATTCCAAAGCGCCACGGAGGCACGCGGGAAATCCTCGCGCCTGCCTCGGAGCTGAAACTGTTACAGCAGCGATTGTCGGTTTTGTTGCAAGACTGCGTGGCCGAAATTACCTCCGCTCGTGGGTTTGCTGAGGACGGCACACATTTCGGCATCGCACACGGATTCAAGAGATACCACACAATCATGACGAACGGGCGTGTGCACGTCACACGCAGGTTCGTTTTCAACGTGGACCTACATGACTTCTTTGGCACGATTAATTTCGGGCGGGTCCGTGGATTCTTTCTGAAAGACAGGAACTTCGCGCTGCACCCTGAGGTAGCTACTGCCATCGCCCAAATTGCCTGCTTCGAGAACAAGCTACCGCAAGGAAGCCCCTGTTCGCCCGTGATCTCGAATTTGCTCGCCCACTCACTAGACATCCAGCTTGCTCGACTGGCGGCAAGGCACGGGGCAAGTTACACCCGTTATGCAGATGACCTGACATTCAGCACCAACAAACCAACTTTCCCGGCTGAAATTGGGGTGCTTGACGACGCTCACGACTGCTCGCCCGGCGCGGAGCTCGAGCGTATTGTGACCAGGAGTGGTTTCAGCTTCAATCCCACCAAAACGCGGTTGCAGTATCGGGACTCGAGGCAGGAAGTAACCGGCTTAACGGTAAATCGGAAGGTTAATGTACCTGCGAGCTACCGATACACCGTGCGCGCGATGGTCGATAGGCTGTTCAAGACCGGAGCATTCGAGTTCATCTACAAGAAGAAAGACGTATTGGGAAACGTCATACTCGAGAGACGTGTCGCTGGCCAAAATGGGCAGTTGCTCGGGATGCTTTCATACATCGACCAAGTTGACCGCTTCAACCAGAAAATATGTGAAACGAGCGGGCGTGAGCCGGAAAGCACAGCCGGTCGTGTGGAACTGTTCCGCCGCTTTCTCTACTTTGACACCTTCTACGCTACCCGCCAACCTATCATCGTCTGCGAAGGGAAGACGGATAACGTCTACCTCCGGTGTGCTATCAAGAGCCTTGCGGCGAAATACCCAAAGCTGGTTACTCCTGGAGTTCAACCGAAGTTGAACGTCCGTTTTTTTAAATATGCGGAGACCCGTACAGGTCAAGTGATGGACTTGACCGGCGGTGTCGGGGGTATTTGCAAGCTCTTAAAAAGCTACAGCGAGGATATCGAAGGAATATTCAGGGCGCCGGTCCCTACATTTCCGGTCATCGTGCTCATCGACAATGACAAAGGTGCGCACGGCGTCTACGAAGTAATTGCCGGCATCACGAAGAAGCCGAAGCCGCTTGGACTCGCCGACTTTATCCACGTGACAAGCAATCTCTATGTTGTGCCAACACCGTTCGGCCCAAAGAAAGCCTACACAGCCATCGAGGATTTTTTTGATGCGCCAACCTTAGAAACAGAACTCAACGGAAAAAAATTTAATCGAAACAACAAACTCGATGATTCGAAGGAATACGGAAAGGCAGCATTTGCGCGAGACGTTGTCGCGAAGAATGCAGCAACTATTGATTTCACGGAGTTCCGCGCCATTTTTGACAGAGTGATGAAGGTATTGGACGACTACGAGGCTCGGAGAAAATAACTAGCGACGGATATTTGCTAACCTGCGGGCGCATTTCGAGCTACCAGCCGTCTGCGGAGCACTCGCGCCCGATTGATTTCCTAATCCACTCCGCCAGCTCACGTCGACGGCCGCTCCAGTGAAGTGATCCGTCCAACCACGCGCGTCACCAATGCATCGGCCTCCTCGTTCTTCACGTTGTGTCGACCATGGGACTGAGGGAGTACGACGCGTGCGATCTCAGCTACAGTCAGAAACTGCGCATAGTTGCTTGCCGTTTTCGCACCGGCGGTGAGGCACGCTTCCTTGCCAATATTCGTCGCCAGCAGGCCGCAGTCCCCACACACCACCGCTCGCCTGCTGTTATAACGTTCGCCCGGTGCGTAGAAGGCACGATCCGCCAGGACAAGCGTCCAGTCCCCTTTGTTGGATTTGCGTACCGTGTCGTGCTTCGTCCGGCCACACCCGGGACAGCGCCAACCCTCATCCACCGCGTTCCACTCCTTGGCGAAGGTGACTTTTGCAACATAGTCGATGTCCTTCGGACGAGGCCGAATCCGCGGCGGCGCATGAACGACATGCCGCCACGCGCTGACATGTGCAGGTGGCGGCGGTTGCTTTCCGCCCGCCAACTCGTAGATGACGCCTGGTGCTCCGTGCTGCTGCTGAAGATATTCAGCGTGCGCTTTCACAGAATCCGCGCGCTGCGGGTAAGGCAGTTCCTGATACCAGTGCCTGTTCGTGGCCGCGATGTTCGCAATGCGCTCGATGATCTTCAGGCGCAAAGCGAACGTATGCTCGTGACCCTGCCAGATGGCCGCCGCCTCCTCGATGTCGATGACGTGAGGCATGTTGAGACGCGGGCGAACAAATCGCCGGATCTCCTGCGGTGAATAGGAAAAATCCTTATGCGTGCCGACGGCGCTCTTCGCCGTGGGATCAGCGGAATTGCAATCATCGCAGATCATCGCGTTATCGTAGGCCGACACCATGGGCGCGGCGCGCGACGCAAATCGCTTGGCGAATTCGTCGGCGACAACCCTTTCCTGCTGTTTGCATTGGCGCTCGAACTCCGCCTTGACCAGGTCCTTCATATGATCGTGGTGCTCGACCAGCCGGCACATCAGATGCCCCCTGCTGTTCACTCGTGCGATTTCCGGCTTGGTTCGCCCGCACGCCGGACATGCCCAGTCCATGGGAGTACATGCCCATCCGAAAGTCATGTCCACGCTCTTCGTGCCGAATCGCTCCATCAGCGTTCTTGTCAGCGGCGACATGACGCCATCTAACGCAATCGAGCCACACGCCACCCCAGCGAAGAAACGCTGCCGCGACTCTTCGTACGTGCCCTTCCCGTTCTCAACGCCCATCGACTTTCCGTTCTGTTCTAAGACTGCCGGCGGTGCCGGTGGCACTTGGTCGCGGCAGTGCGGTAGGGAACGCTGCACTAGCGACTTCGAGCTTCGGACCACCTTCGCAAACCCAATCGAGTCGCCTCCGATACCTGCTATCGGTAGCCGAGGCTTTTCCCAGTAGGGTGCCCGTAGAGCGTCATTACTAGAAGCGTCTTCCCGATTCGGACGTGCTATCTCTCGAGCCGAACCCGCAGACGGCGTGCTCGCTCCCGAAATGCTTTCTCTCCCCCTTCCAGGATGTCGCAGACGACCTTCCGGATCTCGGCGTCTTCCAATCCTCCGGCAGTGTACGTGAACGACGGCAGGCCGCCGACTCCTGGCGAGCTGGCGTTGGCTACGATGACCTGATCGGCATCGGTGTTAATCACTAAATTGGCGTTGTGAGTCACCATGATCACCTGCCGCTTGGATTTGGCCGAGATGAAGAGCGATACCAGTTCGTCAAAGACGGACTTGGGATCAAGGTTCTCTTCCGGTTGATCAATGATCAGCGGCCGGTCATCGGCATCGTCCAGAGCCAAGTAGAGGAGCAGGAGAACGATACCGCGGGTGCCTGGCGAGAGCTTCCGGATGTCGATGCCGTCATACAGGATCTCGTACCTGACCGCGATGTGGTCCGTACTGAAGAGCCAATGTGCGAATCTTTTAGACCACTGCCGGAAGGCTTCTTGCTCGGCTGGAGCGAGCGGTGCTTGAGCGCGCAGTGCCTTGTAGTGAGCGGTGATGAACCCACTCATCGCAGTTTGCACCTCTGCGGCAGTACCTGTTTCCCAAGCCGATAGTAGCTCGGCGCGCACCGTGTTCTCCAACGAACCTCGACCATAAAAATCGCCAGCCTTGCGGCAGTCAATCAAGTCATCCTCACCGACGCTTGCCCATCGAGCCACGTCGGCGATCCGAGATACCTTAAAGCTCAGCTTCTTCAACGTCCCCTGCATGGCGCCGAGACGTTTCATGAGCGGCGCGTACAGTTCGGTCAGGGCGTTTTGCTCCTTCACTACAGCATCGAACAACCGGCCATACGCAGCTTCCCGCTCGTGCTGAAATGTCTTGCGCCGTTCCGTTGCCCCCTTTGCGTCGTCCGATCGTGTCTTCAGGGCTTGCAGGGCGACCTTCTCGGTAGCAATCTTCTTGGACAGCGTGGTGTACTGGTTCCGCACCACAGTGTCGGCACTTATGCGCTTTTCGAGACGTGCCATCTCTGCCTTGAGAACGGCCAACTGAATCGTCTTCAAGTCCGCGTCCGCCCGTATCAGCGGGACGGCGGGGTCGCCCTCGGACGGAGCAACACCATTTAGCTTTACGATCTCCGCGTCTGCCCAGGCGACGTAGTCGGCGAGTGCCGTGTCGACGTCACCTTGGTAGACCAGTAGGAAGTCATCCCATTGTTTCTGGTTAAGGCCACTGTTTGGATGACGCGCCATGGCCTGTCGCAGCAATTCCGGCGCCTTCGATGTTCGCGTGTTCTTAACCTCGTCCTGCATTGCGACGAACGTCCTGCGCTGATTCGCCAGGGCATGGACCCGCGTACTCACGGCCTGCGCGGCTTCGGTGAGATCGGTGTGCCGCTGAACCTGCACTTCGGCGCCCTTAACCACGAGCTTCGACAGGTCGACCGCATAGCCGGCCAGCAGCTTTTCCTTCGCCGCAACCTGGGTTGCGAGGCTGCTGACGATGGCTTCTTTCTCTAGTTCCTCGGCAATGCGGTCCGACATCGCCACTATCGCTTCGTCCTCCAAGCGACGTGCGTGGCGGAAGCGAGTTGTGCGCTGGTCGCGCAGTTCCTCGAAGCTATATGCGCCGTCGTGGCCCTGTGCCGCGTGGGCCTCAAAGATCACGCGCTCTATTTCCCGCACGAGCCCTTCAGACGCGCCCTTTGAGGAACAGAGTTCTTCGACGAACTGTTGCGATAGATAACGGGCGCGAGGAAAGGCCATGACGTCGTTGGCATCTCGACCATCGAGATAACAGTCGGATTCATCTCCACTGCCCCAGCCGAGCTTGACCGTTGCCTCTCCGATGAGCGGACGCGCGCGAACCAGGAAGGACGGGCTGACGTCACCGTCGGCTGCCCATGCGGCCTCCGAGATGGCCTCGCATCCCGCCGCGATCATGTCTGCCAGGGCTGTCTTTCCTGACCCCCTTGCGCCGATGATGGCGACCAAACCGGGATTCAGCGGCACAACTTTGGTCGCGGCCCAGGGCGCATCAAATATTTGCACATCCGATATCACCTGCGACGGCATTGCACCGGTTGGCGGCTCGCGCCCCACATAGGCGCGCCCGTCTGGGTCGATGCAAGCTTGTTTCAGGCTGTCGAATGTCAACGCTCCCTTTACCCAAGAGAACCTGTCATCCTCCGGTTTCCCGATGGAAGCTAAATCGTGAGCATCGCTCCCATGCAAGCATGGCTTGCATCCACCATACCTGTCGTGCATTTGGTCGAGGCTTACGGTGCGCTTCCCCAACCAGAATTCGCGCTGCGCTGGACTGCTCGCAAAGATGACATGTGCGAACTTTTCAAGTTCCTGTCGGATCGTCTTGTCTGCTGCTTGGCGCACGCCAGATGTACCGTCACCTTCGCCGCCCGCTATGGCGATGAGGATGTTGTTGTTGGCCCAAGCACTCTCCTTGAACGCCTTGCGCAGCGAATCAAAGTTGACCTTGAACTGCGTGGCCCCTTCAACCAAAGCGGCCCGATCGTCCCTGATGGCACTGTCAGAAGCCTTGCCGAGGCGAATCAGGTCTGCCTTAGTGCAGTCAAAGCGATCATCGAAGGCGTTGAACTGCAGCCGGGAAAGGAAACGCTTGATTTCCTCAACGTGAGCCAAGTCGGTCGGATTGACCAGCAGATGCACGTTTACGAAGCCCTTCTTAGCGGCGATATCGAGGCGTAGCTCGACGTTGGGAAGCAGGAACTTGACGTTGGGCAGACTGCCGGCGGCCTTTCGACGAACTACCTCTTCATAGGTGTCCGTCGTATAGTAGTCCGTGACCGCAAGGGCCTCTATCACTGGCGAGCAGCTTTCCAGGGCCTTCAGGTAAGTGTCCCATGGGTCTCCCCCGCCAAACTGATTGTTCAGAACGGTGCCAGGGCCGTGAATATGCGGCTCCCAACGATGCCACTCCGATCCCCGGCTCATCATGTTGTCCTCTCTGACATTTTATGGTGTCGTGGTCACTTATTTTGGCTGAATGACAGCCGATGCAGGTCAAGGGCGCGAACAGCGCGGTCAGAGGTGCGCCGCGAATCCGCCCAAAGCGTAACTACTTGCCCGCGGGCTCCGTGCCTTATCACTGGTAGGCCGGAGACTCGAGTGCGAGAAGCCTTCGGATTGACTGCCGAGCTACGGCCGCCCCAGCCTATATTGGCCGCTCAGATTTTATCTTTTAATGACGGTTCCCGGCCGACTAGAGAATTATGCGATTCGCATAAGGACATCGCCCATCGGACCGCGGCGATTGTGCTGGTCGCGCCGTCGCCTGCAAACCCGGAGAATGTCACGGCTGGTCTCGAAACCGGCTGCTATTGCTACCAACCACCTTGACCTAGCCGCACCTGAAGCTCTGGCCGTGGCGCTCAACGAATTCGAGGGCTCGGTGATGCTCGTTAGTCACGACCGGGCCCTGCGGCGCGCCGTATGTAACTCGTCACCAAGGGCGGCGCCGAGCCCTTCGACGGTGAACTGGACGATTACCAATAGTTCCTGCGCAACGAACCCCGTCGCATGCGCGAGCAGGCTGTGGGAGAGCAGAAGACCATCATTTGAGATACCTCGAGGCGGCCGGCGGGTGGCTTCGACATTCGAACGTCATTGGCACATTCGAAAGCGGCCAACTGCATCCGACCGGCAGGCCAGTTGCAGAAGTCAGCACTCTAGAACCAAATGTCGGCTTCAGCGTGGGTACGGTCCCCCTCCGCCCGAGGAAATATGCAAAAATCGTCCGAAATATGACGGGGAACCGGATGAAAAAGAATACTGTCTTCAAGGGTAGCGCCGCCATCGGCAATTCCGGTATCAAGAAGCACTTCAAGAATGCGGAGCCCTGGCAACCGCTGTTCGAGCTTGTCTGGAATGGCTTCGATGCTGCCGCGAGCTCCGTATCTGTCACAGTGGTCGAGAACGATATGCACGGCGTGGAACGTGTCGCCGTACTGGACAATGGTGACGGCATAGAGTTCGATACCTTGAACGACACATTTGGTAGCTTCAACGACTCGGCGAAGAAGACCAACCTCTCGATGAAAGGTGAGCATGGTCGCGGGCGCCTCGCGTTCCATCTGCTTTGCCGTAACGCATCATGGTTCACCAGGTTCAACAACGTCGATGCAGTAATCGACGTCGCCGAACCGACCATTAAAGATTTTGAAGGGCGGCTTCTGGAGAGGTCAGAGCAAAAGCAGGTGCTACTGACGCAAGGAAAGGGCACACTGGTAGAGCTCTCGCATTTCACGGGCGCTCTGCCGGAGTTGGACGAACTTCGCGAGAAGTTCTCGGCCGAGTTCGGCTGGTACCTTGTCGTGCATCCGGAGAAGCAGGTGATGCTGAACGGAATTCCCGTTCTGGTTCCCAAACATGAAACGGTTCAGGAGGAAATTGCAGCCGAGGAGGCTATCTTCCAAGCTCAGGTGATTCGCTGGGAGAAACGACCCACCTCGGAGAAGTCATTCCTATACCTGCTCAATTCCAGTGGTGCACCGGTCTACAAAGTGCTGAGCTCGCTCAACCAGAAGCCCAATTTTTTCACCAGCATATGCGTGACATCGGCGTGGGCTGACACCTTCTCGAGAGAGCAGGATCTGCTGACTCTGGAAGCGCACACACCGGCGTCGTCAACCTGGAAGAAATTCAAGTCACAGTTGGACCGCTTGAGCCAATCTATCTATGATGATTTCCTGCGCGTCCGAGCCGAGGAGGTCGTGCAGGGCTACGAAGATGAAGGCTACTTCCCGAGCTACGCAGGAATGGATGACACGGAGAAGGCATGGCGGCACCAGCATACCCGCGATCTGGTGCGAAACATCTACATCGCTGAACCCCGCGTCTTCCATAACACCACCAAGAAGCAGGCGAAGCTCATCATTCGACTTCTAGATAGGCTCGCCATATCGAATGAGAACGACGCCCTGTTCGAGCTGCTAGAAAGCGCGCTCGACCTTGATGCGAAGGCGATGCAAGATCTAGCGAAGCAACTGCATCGCACAACGCTCGAAAATATCGTCGCTAGCATCGAGGTGCTGCAACGACGGGCTACCGCAGTACAGCAGTTGCGGTATGTGATGAATGAACACTATCGCGAGGTTCTCGAGACGCCTGACCTGCAAAAGATTATCGAGAGCAACACATGGCTGTTCGGGCCGCGCTACGAGACCATAGGTGCGGAGGAGGACACCTTCGCCAAGATTGTTCGTCGCATGCGAGATGAAGTCATGACACGGTCTCCGCTGAGCATGGAAGACGTAGATGAAGAGGCAGATTTTTCCGGTGCACAGCGGCAAGTCGACCTCTTCATGGCGCGAAAGTTCCCCGCCTTTGATTCGATGGGGAACAGGGTCTACAAATGCATCGTGGTGGAGATAAAACGGCCAGCGATATCGCTTAACAAGAAGCACCTTCGGCAGCTCAAGGACTACGCGGAAATCATCGCTAGTGAACCACAGTTCAAGTCAGACAAGATGCACTTTGAGCTCATCCTCCTTGGGCGCCAGATTTCCTCTGCGGACTCCATTATCACCAGTCGTTTGAACGCTCACGTCTTGCGCAACGACCCAGGCCTCGTGACTGATGACCCGCGCATGAAGCTATATGTCATGAACTGGTACACACTGCTTGATGGCTTCGAACTGACGCACGGCTTTATGCTCGAGAACCTTAAACTCAAGCGCGATGACTATTCCGACGCGAGCAGAGAGGAGTTGGTTGCAGAATTACAGGTCGAGCACTAAAAAAGAGCGCTACCACTGAATGAGCCGCGCGACATGGGCGGTGGGGTATGCGGATTTCGTCGAACATCTTCGAGCGCAATAGGACGCTATCCTGCGCGAGAAACTACACGCTTCAGAAGCAGGGGCCACTTTGCGTTGCAAGGCAGTCGTCGGTCAACGAAATTCGAACGGCGACCGTGGGGCGGGTGGCCGGTGAGGCCCTCGCTGACCGACCACTCGTTTCCCACGGTCGAACGACGCCTTCCGGTCGTGATGGTGCATTCAACGGTGGTGAGGGCTGTCATTCGTCGACGCCGCTATGCGAAGGTCCGCAATGGAACGTACAGTCGCCCCACGGCCCCGGATCATCGACCATCAGCTAAGGACGAACTGCTGCCCCCAAGGCGCCGATGCGGCTGACCGGACAACTCCGCGAGTGGCCCTTGGATACCAGTCCCGACCGGCTACAGCGGGTCCGCATTCTGTCCACTGTTTCGGTTCGCGGCCAAGGCTACCAGTGTAGTCAGATAGCGGAGCTTGGTCGTAGTCCCACACCATTTGACTTTACAGATCAACTGTCTCCGTCAGGTTAGCGGCACGCTAGTACGTCAAGCCAGCATGTGCGTCGCCTCAGCGTGGCGCCGAAGTTCAGATGGCGAGAAGAGCCTTGCTTAACGCATCCTGCCGTACGCCTGACTGAACGTGGATCTTCAGGGCAAGCGGTCACGAATGGCGAGCAGCAGACCGAGGTGTCTTTCAACGAGCAGCGGGATTGCCGATTCGCCGCGGGTCCATCGACCGATGGTCCGACTGCCGTAGCCCGGATATTCAGCGAACGTCACCTGCGTCCAACCGAGGCGCGCCAATGCCCGCATCAAACGTGACGTTCAGCGTCGGGACCCGGTACCGGGATAGTCCACTCATCCCCCGCTTCGCCCGCTTCGGGTTCACGCTCTCGCCGAAGTTCCAGGACGCGCCCGTGAGCGACAACGACTTTCAGGTCGAATCTCACGCCCTTTCGGAAGTGGAACAAATAAGCCGTGAAGGAGACTGTGTCGCTGCCGAAGTAATCGGCGCTCAGAAACTGTCGGCGCGCCACACGTCCATCACTTGCCACCCAATAATCGGCCATGGCGCAATCGAGCGACTTTGTCTGCCACTCCTTTCTCGGCAGGTCTTCGGGGAAAGGCTCGAACTCCTGAGAAAACTCGAATGTATCGTTCATCCTCGAGCGCGGCTTCGCTGATGTTAGCGTCAACCAAGGTTAGCACAGCCTCAGTCTCCGAACTGGGGACTGCAAAACCAGTTCTCGCCGCCTCCGCGCGACACCATGCTCGTCGCGCGGCGTAGCCCCAGACCATCCGTATCAGGGGTGGACGTTGCTGTGTTGCGAGCCCGAACGGCAGTTGAGGGTGTTCAGGGTCGATATGCCTCCTTCACTCACCACCGTAGAGCGCGAGCGTTCGCCGGCAGACCGCATGGTCGCCCACCGAATCTTGACAGTACCCCTGATGCCAGCGTCAAGCCGTGCCGAGCCGGGACAGGCGTCGCTTATCGTGGCGATGCGACAGACCATCTGCGGATAGCGAAGGGATTGTGCGGGCGAGTGCAGCACGGCGAGTTCACCGGCTCGCCGTCCCGGCTCTGCTACTAGCATTCCTGCGCTTGCTCAGGTAACTGGCACGGACTCTCCTTCGGCGAAGAACCACGCCGACATCGTCCGTGCCAGTTCGAGCACGACCTCCGCGTCGGTCCGGCCGGAGGACGCGCGCACGTGGAACGAATGATCTGCGTCGTCCACCACATGCAGCGTGGCGCGTGGCCCCAGCGTCTCGACGACCGACCTCAGCAGGTGAAGCTCGGCCAGCTTGTCGCGCGTGCCCTGCAGGAAGAGCATCGGCACCGTGACGTCCGCCAGGTGCCGTGCCCTCTCCACGCCGGGCGCGCCGCCGGGTGCAGCGGGAACGCGACGAAAGCGAGGCCACGCACGCCGTCGAGCGGGGAGATGGCTTGCGCCTGGGACGTCATGCGGCCGCCGAACGACCTGCCGCCCGCGAAGAGCGGCAGGGCTGGCAGCCGCCGGCGGCCCTCTGCGACTGCTGCCTGCACGGCAGCATGTGCCACGGCCGGCGAGTCCACCCGCCTGGAGCCCCGCTCCATGTACGGAAACTGGTAGCGCAATGTGGCGACATCGGCCGCCGCAAGCGCGTCGGCCAATGACGACATGCCGGCATGCTGCATGCCCGCCCCGGCACCGTGCGCGAAGACATACAGGGCTCGCGCGACCTCCGGCACCCGGAGGAGCGCAGAGACCTTGGTGCCGTCGGGCAGCGCCAGGGAAAGCGATTCTGGGTCGTCCATCGTATTCAGGTCGTGTCGTTGTGGCCATTGCGCCGATTCTGCATCAATGAGGCAGCGGGAGCGTTTGTGGCGGCGTCCGGCAAGGCATTGCGCAGGCGGAGTTTGCCGGCCGATCCATGGAGCGCGCGCCCGTCGTGAACGGCGCCGCAGTCGCGATATGTCCAGTGCCGCACTGCTACTTACGGCCGACATAGCCCTTTCAATCACGAAGCGCCGCTCAAGAATTAAGCACCCACTGGCGACCGGGTGTCGCGCTGCACACACGGGTAAAACCTTTATAGTGGCAGCGTTTGGGTCGCCCCTCTTTTTGCAGTGCGGTCCAGATCGCCAAGCGCGATCGACCCCGTGTGCGGCCTTGCCGGTTGTCGACAGCCATGGCGCCGAAGTGATTCGGCCCCCTGTCAGCTTCGCCAGTTTCTGCCTACACCTCGAAAGGAAGTCCCTGTGAAATACATTCCCCGCATCGCCGCATCTGCCGCCCTCGTCGTCGTCGCTTTCGCTGTTGTCACGTTCGCCCAGATCAAGTTCGCGCCCCAGTCCGCAGACAACAACCCGCTCGCACAGATCGTCCTCAACGTCGAGTCGCAACTGAACGGCTGATCCCCGCCGTCAAAGACAGGCGGCGTCCTCGGCGCTCTCGCGCCAGTCGCCACCCGTCCCGCAGCACCACGCGCACTGCTGGCAGGCAGTGCCAAACTCATGTTTGAGCGTTTCCAATCCCTCGTCGCACGCCGGATTGCTGCACGGAAAGAACGTCTGCATTTCTCCCCCCTGGGCGTGCACCAAAGCGCCAGCGCACACGATTGGAAAGCCCGTCGCCATCCACATGGGATGTGCAGCGGGCTGCACGGATCGTCCTGAACGTCGAGTCGTGGAACGGCTAACACGCCAATCGAAGGCGCCGCGCGCATGGCGCTGCGTCATAGATCTGCAACGCCTGGAGCACGATCCAGCGACGTCCCTCGCTGCGCTTGCGCGCGCGGAGCACTGTTACGAGCGGTCGCGGTTGGAGTGGCTGCGCTGTCAGTGGCAGTTGCGCCTGGCAGGTGCCCATGCGCTGCTACCTCCCGTCGTCGGCCCCATTGTTGACTGGTATATGCTCGACACATATCGATGAAAATCAGACATTGCGCGCTGCGCGAGGGCCGCCGAGGCCATCGAAGCCGCCGCGCAGTTGCGGCCCGACGTCGCGCTGCTCGACATCGGCTTGCCCGACGTGGACGGCTACGAACTGGCGCGGCGGCTTCGCCCGAAGGACGCCACGACTCCCGTCCTGATTGCGATCACGGGCTACGGACAGGCCGACGACCGCCTGAGGGCGCAGTCGGCCGGCTTCGACTACCACTTCGTCAAGCCCGTCAATGTGGAGGGTTTGCTCACGCTGCTGTCGTCCTTGACGGGGCGCGGGCAAGCGAGCGGCGCCGACAACGGTGCGACGTGAGGCGGCTCTGGTTCGCCAGAATTGGCTCTCGAGACGGCGCGTCGCGACGCGGCTATTTGTCAGTGAGACTGCGAAGATACTTCGTCCGAGCGACGCCTGACGCAGATAGCGGGGAAGCGACGCGCAACACGGGACGGCCGCCCGCTCGTTGAACCCGCGAACGGCAGTTCCCTATTTGCAAGCAGTCGTTACCCTTCACCAGTGCGCGCGACGGCTCAGGGTCGTGTCATGCCTCGTGCATAGCGCGCTCGCCCGAAACGATTGCAGCGCCCGGTCGTCGGGCGCTAGCCGGCCAACTCTCGCCATCGGTCGCGACGATGAGTAGTTCGCTTGAACGTCGCGTCGTCCGCTATCAACCGACACTCATTAATTCGCCAGGGCCGTAGATATCTCGATCAGGCTTCCGCGATTATTGCGATATTTGCAAATATTCATTGTCCGAACTGGGTCTCAAGATTTGCTTTTTCCGCCGATAGATAGTTAGGGTTTTACCCTTAAGGGCTTATGCTTATGCTTGTGTCTCCTGTGCGGCGACCGGGAATGCCTCGAAAAAGATGAAAAAAACATTAAAAAGGACGTGAAATGAGCATTGCGGATTTGAAAATCGGCACTCGCCTGGGATCGAGTTTTGGCGCTGTTCTGTTACTGGCGCTTATCTTGATCGCAGTCGCGACTTCGGGTTTGTCGCGCGTCGGCGATTTAAGTGAGACGGTGGTCAGTCAGGATTGGCCTAAAGCGGCCGCCGCTTCGGAAATCGACACGTTGATGCGCTCCAATGGCCGAAGGACGTTGGAGCTGCTGGTGTTCGACGATTCCGCTGCAAGAGAGCAGGCATTTGCAACAATCTCCGAAAACAAAAAAATATTGATGATCTTGTCCAGAAACTGGATGTGATGATCAAACGGCCAGAAGGGAAGTCCATGCTGGCCAGATTTAAGGACGCGCGCAGCCTATACGTCGAATCCTTTACACAAGTAGGGAATTTAGTGAAAGAGGGAAAGCTGGACGACGCAAAGCGAATTGCCAGCAGCGAGACACTGCCGCGTCTGGATGTGGCAACTAAGGCCATCAAGGATCTGACAGCCTTTCAAGGTGCGCAGATGACGCGGGAGGGGCAGGAAACGATACAGACGATTGCTTCCGCACGCACGCAAATGTTTATTGTCGGCGGCGTTGCGGTCCTGGTAGGCGCGGTGCTGGCGTTGTGTATCACCCGTTCAATCACCCGTCCAATCAATGAAGCGGTACAGGTTGCCGTAACGGTCGCCACGGGGGACCTGACTCAACAGATTGAGGTCAAAAGCCGGGATGAGACGGGACAGTTGCTCGGTGCGCTCCGCGAAATGAGCGACAGTTTGCGCACTGTCGTCGGCGATGTTCGTCGGGGCTCCGACATGATTGCCACTGCAACGGGTGAGATTGCTGCGGGCAACGTGGATCTGAGTGCCCGTACGGAGGAACAGGCAGCTTCGCTTGAGGAAACTGCCGCGAGTATGGAGGAGCTGACGGCGACTGTCCGCCAGAATGCCGAAAGCGCCAGGCAGGGCAACATGCTGGCAGCGAATGCGTCGGAGGTGGCCACGCGCAGCGGTGAAGTGGTCGGCCGCGTGGTTCACACCATGCGCGAGATTTCAGATAGCTCCGCGAAAGTGGCTGAAATCATCGGTACGATTGAAGGCATCGCCTTCCAGACAAACATTCTCGCGTTGAATGCAGCGGTCGAGGCCGCACGGGCGGGGGGATCACGGCAAGGGTTTCGCCGTCGTCGCCAGTGAAGTGCGCACCCTGGCTCAACGTTCGGCTAGTGCCGCAAAGGAAATCAAGGATCTGATCGATGAGTCGGTTAATCGCGTGCAGATTGGCGAAACCCAGGTTAGCGAGGCCGGAACTACGATTGATGAAGTGGTATCTGCTGTGCGCCGGGTCGCGGATTTGATGGGTGAGATTACAGCGGCGTCGGAAGAGCAGCATCAAGGCATCGAGCCGGTGAATCAGGCCGTGGTGCAGATGGATCAAGTCACGCAACAGAATGCCGCACTGGTTGAGCAGGCTGCGGCTGCTGCGCAATCGTTGCAAGAGCAGGCATCACACTTGGTGGCACAGGTTGGCGTGTTCAGGCTTCAGGGATGAGGTGAGGGTCAGGCTGCGTCGAATTCCCTGCGCATTAGGCGCACCCGGCATCGACAGCATAGCCCGGAGTAGGCGTTGCACTAACGGTCATCTGGTGCCGTTATGACCCGCTCTGCTCCGGGGGTGCCTGTATGGGTTTCGGTTCTAATCTGAACAGCTGATTGACTTCGCAAACCGGCCACCCGGCTTTCCGATGAGGCTGCGTAAGTGACAGGCTTGAGCATGAGCACGCAAGTCGATGGGGATTCGGGGCGTTTTGAGCGACTTGCGTGATGTAGCTGAGGGGATCTCCCTCAGGCATCTTGCACAAACGACGCCCAAGGGAGAGTCTCGCGTTTTCCAAGACCCGAGACCTTTGCAGTGTGCCACACGAGTGCCCGTAATCCTGACTTCTATCGCCTGCTGCTGCGGATCGATCAAGACTTCGCCGAGCAAACCCGCTCGCAGCGCTGCCGCCGCTGCAGCGGCGTTCTGCACAGAGCCCGCTATCCCCGCAAACCGCGCGGCCTTACCCGGGAAGCCCGCGCCGAGTGCGGCGATTTCCGCTACAGCTTCTGCTGCGCCGAGTGCCGCCGTCGCACCACGCCGTTCTCCGTGCGCTTTCTCGGCCGCCGCGTCTACGTTGCCGCAATCATGGTCGTCGTCAGTGCCACGCGCGCCAGTGCCGGCACGACTGCCGCAATGCATCAGCTCGGCGAGCTGGGCGTGCCGCGCGCAACGATCGCGCGATGGCAGCAGTGGTGGCAGACCGACTTCGTCAGCACGCCATTCTGGACGCTTGGGCGAGCGGCGTTCGTGCCGCCCGTCGAGACCGTGCAGGCGCCGGCGAGCCTGCTCGAGCGCTTCGCTGCGGCGTTACAGCCTGAACCACTCCTGTGCCTGCTGCGCTGGCTCTCACCGCTCACCAGCGCAAGCGCCATGAGCACCGTACGTGAGGGACGGTAGCCGCCCGCAGAACTTCTCGCTCGCCCCCTCCGAACAGCGCTTGTAGTCTCGCCTCTCCCTGAATCGCGGCGCGGTGCGCCGCATCTTTGGAGAACGCATGACTGAACTTCACGATCTACCCGTGCGGGATCGTTGGGCGCGCTTGCGCTTTGCGATCGTCGGCCCCTTGCTCGCAGCACCGCCCGAGTCGGGGCAACTGCGCGAACTCATCACCGCGCTGGCTGCCAGACGCTGGCGTCATCCCCTCACGGGCGACGATATCCAGTTCGGCCGCTCGACCATCGAACGATGGTTCTATCAGGCCCGTAAGGCGCCACACGACCCGGTGGCGAGACTGCGCAACCGCAAGCGACCCAGTGGCGTCGGTGCGAGCCTGGCGCCGCAGACGGTACAGGCGATCCGCGCGCAGTACCGCGACCATCCCGGCTGGACCTGCCAGTTGCACGTCGACAACCTCAAGGTCACGCTCGGTGCGGCGAACCTGCCGTCGTACACGACCGTGCGCCGTTACATGCGTGCGCAGGGCCTGTTCCGGGAACGCCAGCCCCGGCACACGAGCGCCGGCGCGATGCTCGCGCGCGATCGCCTCGAGAAGCTCGAGGTCCGCAGCTTCGAGGTCGAGCACGTCAACGCGCTCTGGCATCTCGACTTCCATCACGGCTCGCGCAAGCTGCTCACCCATGACGGCCAGTGGATCACGCCGATGCTGCTGTGCGTGATCGATGACCGCTCGCGCGTCGTCTGTCACGCGCAATGGTTTCTCGATGAGACTGCGCGCAGCCTGATCCACGGACTCGCCCAGGCGTTCCAGCGCCGTGGGCTGCCGCGCGCGCTGATGACCGACAACGGTGCGGCAATGCTCGCCGAGGAGACGACTGCCGGGCTGCTCGCGCTCGGCGTGCTGCACCAGACGACGCTGCCATATTCTCCGTACCAGAACGCGAAGCAGGAAACGTTCTGGGCACGCATCGAGGGGCGCGTGATGGCCATGCTCGAAGGCGAGCCCAATCTCACGCTCGAACTGCTCAACCAGGCCACCCACGCCTGGATCGAGCGCGAGTACCATCACGCGCATCATTCCGAGATCGGCGGCACGCCGCTCAAGCGCTATCTGGCCGGTCCCGACGTGCGGCGCGAGTGTCCCTCCAGTGATGCACTACGCGGCGCATTCCGCATTGACGTCACACGTGCCCAGCGGCGCTCGGATGGCACCGTAAGCCTGGCCGGCACGCGCTTCGAGATTCCCTCGGCTTACCGGCACCTGCAGCGCGTACGCCTGCGCTACGCCCGCTGGGACCTGAGCCGCGTCGATCTCATCGACGCCGACAGCGACGCCGTGCTGTGCCCGCTGCGACCACTGGACAAGGCTGCCAATGCCGACGGTCAGCGCCGTCGCCTTGATGCCGCCAATGTCGAGCCGCCACCGGCCAGTGCGCCCGGCATCGCACCGCTGCTGCGCCAGATGCTGGCCGAACATGCGGCAACCGGGCTGCCGCCGGCCTGGATTCCCGCTGACTGGCAGGAGGGCGCATGAGCCAACGCCTGCAAGCCCTCTACGGCCTGAAGTGGAACCCGTTCTCGCCGGAGCTGCCGCTCGAAGCGCTGTACGTGCCGCCCCGCGTCGAGAACTTCTGCTGGCGCATCGAGAACGCGCTCGTGCGCGAAGGCGGCTTCGCGATGATCCACGGCGAGCCCGGCACCGGCAAGAGCGTGGTCATGCGCGTGCTGGCCGAGAAGCTCGAGCGGCTCACCGATCTGATGGTCGTCTCGATCAATCACCCGCAAAGCAGTCTCGCCGACTTCTATCGCGAGATGGGCGACATCTTCAATCTGGAGCTCAAGGCACACAACCGCTGGGGCGGCTTCCGGTCGCTGCGCGAGCGGTGGCTATCACATCTGCAGAGCACGCGCCGACGTCCGATCCTGTTGATTGACGAGGCCCAGGAGATGAGCGCCGGCGTACTCAACGAACTGCGGCTCATGGCAAGCGCCCGCTTCGATTCGCAGCCGCTGCTGTGCGTGGTGCTCGCCGGCGATACGCGCTTGACCGACAAGCTGCGGCGCGACGAACTGCTGCCGCTGGGCAGCCGCATCCGATCTCGCCTGGCGACCGAGAAGGCCACGGTAGATGACCTGCTGGCCTGCCTCGATCATCTGCTCGCGAGCGCCGGCGCCCCGCAGCTGATGACGCCGCCGCTGCGCCACACGCTGTGCGAACACGCGCTGGGCAATTACCGCGTGCTCACCACGCTTGCCAACGATCTGCTCGCCACCGCCGCGCAGCGGGAATTGACCGAACTCGACGAGAAGCTGTACTTCGAGGTCTTTGCCCCGTCAACGCCATCCTCGCGCCGAACGCCCGCACGTCAACCACCCAATGGAGCCCGATGACATGTCCCGTAAAACATCACCTCACAAACCCGATGCGGCCCGACGCCTGCCGTTGCCCGAGCTCTCCGACGAGGCCGCCTACATGATGCAGTTCTTCATCGAAGACTTCTATCTCTGGTTCAGCCGCGCCTACGCTACCCAGATCCGGCGCTACCGCGAGCCTTGGTACCGCGGACCGACGCAACCGCCGCATCAGGTCGTCGACGAGCCGTTCTGAAACAACAACGGGGGCTTCATCGCCCCCGTTTTACTTCGTCCCTTGAACATCATTTAGCTTGCCCATTGCCCCATCGATTTACGTGCTCACGCTCAA